>NZ_JBHZBB010000009.1:0-237939 GCF_042754585.1 Streptomyces sp. NPDC059201 | reverse complement strand
GGGGGGGGGGGGGGGGGGGGGGGGGGCGTTGGCCCGCGTGCGCCGCCCCCCCCCCCCCCGGCCCGGGGCCGGCCCCCCCCGGAGGGGGGGGGGGCCACTTCCCTTCTTTCCGCCGGTGTCAGCCGGTGTTGCGGAGGCCCGCCGCCACGCCGTTGACGGTCAGGAGCAGGGCCCGCGCGAGCAGCGGGTCCGGGTCCTGGCCGGCCTCGACGGCCGCGCGCTGGCGGTCGAGGAGGGCGACCTGGAGGTAGGAGATCGGGTCCAGGTAGGCGTCGCGGATGGCGAAGGTCTGCTGGAGGGCCGGGTGGGAGTCGAGCAGCTTCTCGCCGCCGGTGATCTTGAGGACCTCCGCCACGGTGAGCTCGTGCTCGGCCTCGATGGTCTCGAAGACGTGCTTGAGCTCGTCGGGGACGAGGGTGTCGACGTAGTGGCGGGCGATCCGCAGGTCCGTCTTCGCGAGCGTCATCTCCACGTTGGAGAGGAAGTTGCGGAAGAAGTGCCAGCGCTCGTGCATCTCGCCGAGGACCGCGTCGAGACCCGCCTCGCGCAGCGCCTTGAGGCCGGAGCCGACGCCGAACCAGCCGGGGACGATCTGGCGGGACTGGGTCCAGCCGAAGACCCACGGGATGGCGCGCAGGCCGTCGAGCGAGACGCCCGAGCCGGGGCGGCGGGCGGGCCGCGAGCCCAGGTGCAGGTCGGCGAGCTGGTCGACCGGCGTGGAGGCGAGGAAGTACGTCGGGAGGTCGGGGTCCTCGACGAAGGCGCGGTAGGCGGCGTGGGCCGCTTCGGAGACGACGTCCATCGCCGCGTCCCAGCGGGCCAGGGCCTCGTCGGACTGGCGGGGCGCGGTGTGCAGCGCGGACGCCTGGAGGGTGGCCGCGACGGTCAGCTCCAGGTTCTCCCGGGCCAGCGAGGGGATGAGGTACTTGTCGGAGATGACCTCGCCCTGCTCGGTGACCTTGATCTCGCCCTCCAGGGTGCCCCAGGGCTGGGCGAGGATCGCGTCGTGCGAGGGGCCGCCGCCGCGGCCGACGGTGCCGCCGCGGCCGTGGAAGAGGCGCAGGCGGACGCCGTACCGGTGGGCGACGTCGCGCAGCCGCCGCTGGGCGCGGTGGATCTCCCACTGGGAGGTGGTGATGCCGCCGAACTTGGAGGAGTCCGAGTAGCCGAGCATGACCTCCTGGACGTCGCCGCGGAGCGCGACGAGGCGTCGGTAGGAGGGGTCGGCCAGCATGTCGTTGAGGATGACGTCGGCGGCGCGCAGCTCGTCGGTGGTCTCCAGGAGCGGCACGATGCCGATCTTGGCCCAGCCGGCGTGCAGGTCGATCAGGCCGGCCTCGCGGGCGAGGACGGTGGCGGCGAAGACGTCGTCGGCGCCCTGGCACATCGAGATGATGTACGACTCGATGACCTCGGGGCCGAAGCGCTCGAAGGCTTCCTTGATGGTGTGGAAGACGCCGAGGGTCTTCTGGCCGTCCGCGTCGAGCGGTGCCGGGGTCGGGGCCAGCGGGCGGCGCGAGCGCAGCTCCTTGGCGAGCAGCCGCTGCCGGTAGTCGCGGGGCATGTCCGCGTACCGCCAGGACTCCTCGCCGAGGCGGTCGAAGAGCTGGCCGAGGGCGTGGTGGTGGGCGTCGGCGTGCTCGCGGACGTCCATGGTGGCGAGCTGGAGGCCGAACGCGGAGAGCGTGCGGATGGTGCGGTCCATCCGCCCGTCGGCGAAGAGGCCGCCGCGGTGCTCGCGCAGGGAGGTCTGGATGAGGGCGAGGTCGCGGATCAGCTCGGCGGTGCCGAGGTAGTCGCGGCCGTCCTGGTGCGGGGTGCCGTGGGCGAGGCGCTCGCGGGTGTTGAGGAGCTTCTGCCGGACGCAGGTCGCCTTGAGGCGGTACGGCTCCTCGGCGTTGAGCCGCTTGTAGCGGGGGCTGATCTCGGGGAGGAGGTCCAGGTCGCGCTGGAGCGAGTCCAGGAGTTCCTGGGTGGCTCCGGTGTAGCGGATGGAGTTCGAGAGCAGGCCGCGCAGGAAGTCGATGAGCTCCAGGGCGTCGGTGATGCCGTGCTCGTGCTGGAGGATCAGGACGTCCCAGGTGACCTGCGGGGTCACGTTCGGGTTGCCGTCGCGGTCGCCGCCGATCCAGGTGCCGAAGGTCAGCGGGCGGGTGCCGGCGGGCAGCTCGTAGCCGACGCGCTCCAGCTCGGCGGCGAGGTCCTCCAGGACGTCGCCGACGGCGTTGCCGTGCAGCTCGTCGAGGTAGTAGATGGCGTTGCGGGCCTCGTCGGCGGGCTCCGGGCGGACGACGCGGAGCTCGTCGGTCTGCCAGATCAGGTCGATGTTCTCGGCCAGCCGGAGGTCGTGACGGCGCCGGTCGGCCTCGATGACCGGGGTCTCAAGCAGGGCGCCGATGCGGCGGAGCTTGTTGAGGACCGAGCGGCGGGCGGCCTCGGTGGGGTGCGCCGTGAAGACCGGGCGCACGTTGAGGTTCTTGACCGTCTCGCGTACGTGGGCGGGGTCGCCGTCCTTGAGCATGTCGGCGGTACGGGCCAGGAGCCCGCCCTCGGCGGCGCGCTTCTCCCGGAGCTCGCGGCCGCGGTGGACCTGCTCGGTGACGTTGGCGAGGTGGAAGTAGGTGGAGAAGGCGCGGACGAGCTTGGCGGCCGTCTCCAGCTCGACGCCCCGCAGCAGCTCGGCGGCGGCGTCCCCGTCCTCACGGGTGAGGCGGCGGACCTTCTCGACGAGGTCGAGGAGCTCGTGGCCCTCCTGGCGCACGAGTGTCTCGCCGAGGAGGTCGCCCAGTCGGCGGATGTCGGCGCGCAGCTCGGCGTTGGTGGTGGGGGTCTGGTCGGCACTGCTCACAGGTGAGGCTCCTTGCAGTGTTCAAGCACGTCTGGAGGGTTCTGGAGGCTTGCGGACCGCGCTGTCCGACGTTCCCAGGATAGGTGTCCATTCCTTGGACGCGGGGCAGCCCCCCGCTTGTGCCCTCTTGCCGCGCGCCGCCGCGCTGCCATACTTACGTCGCCGTAGGTTACGCAGGCGTAGCCTCGGCCGGATCTTTTCCGTACACACCCTCACCCTCACCCCCCAGGGGACACGCATGACCATCACCCCCGAGGTGACCCCGGCGTCCGAGACGGCCGACCCGGGCCAGGCCCTGCCCTCCGCCACGCTCGGCGGGGACAGCAAGGGCTCCGTCGAGCAGTTCGCGCTGCTGCTGTTCATCGTGGTGCCGTTCGCGGCGCTGGTGGCGGCGGTGCCGCTGGCCTGGGGCTGGGGGGTGAGCTGGCTGGACCTGGGGCTGATGACGGCGATGTACTTCATCGGCTGCCACGGCATCACGATCGGCTTCCACCGCTACTTCACCCACGGCTCGTTCAAGGCGAAGCGGCCGCTGCGGATCGCGCTGGCGATCATGGGCTCGCTGGCGGTGGAGGGGCCGCTGGTGCGCTGGGTGGCGGACCACCGCAAGCACCACAAGTTCTCGGACGCGGAGGGCGACCCTCACTCGCCGTGGCGGTTCGGCGAGACGGTCCCGGCGCTCATGAAGGGCCTGTGGTGGGCGCACATCGGCTGGATGTTCGACGAGGAGCGGACGCCGCAGCACAAGTACGCGCCCGATCTGATCAAGGACCCGGCGATCCGGCGGATCTCGCGCCAGTTCGTGCTGTGGACGCTGGTCTCGCTGGCGATCCCGCCGCTGGTCGGCGGTCTGGTGACGTGGTCGTGGTGGGGCGCCTTCACGGCCTTCTTCTGGGGCTCACTGGTCCGGGTCTCGCTGCTGCACCACGTGACCTGGTCGATCAACTCGATCTGTCACGCGGTGGGCAAGCGCCCGTTCAAGTCGCGCGACCGCTCGGGGAACGTGTGGTGGCTGGCGGTGCTGTCCTGCGGCGAGTCCTGGCACAACCTGCACCACGCGGACCCGACCTCGGCGCGCCACGGCGTCCTGAAGGGCCAGATCGACTCCAGCGCGCGGCTGATCCGCTGGTTCGAGCTGGCGGGCTGGGCGTCCGACGTGCGGTGGCCGGCGGCGTCCCGTATCGACGCCCGGCGCCAGACGGCCTCCTCCGACGCGGCATGATGGAGGACGTGGCGATCGACGGCAGTTCCAGCAGCACCAGCGGTACGGGCGGTACCGGAGCGCAGAAGCCCCGGCGGGGCCGCCGGGTGAGGATGACCGGTGCCGAGCGCCGGGAGCAGCTTCTGGACATCGGCCGGACGCTCTTCGCCGCGAAGGGCTTCGAGGGCACGTCGGTGGAGGAGATCGCGGCGAAGGCCGGGGTCTCGAAGCCGGTGGTGTACGAGCACTTCGGCGGCAAGGAGGGCCTGTACGCGGTCGTGGTCGACCGGGAGATGCGCCAGCTCCTCGACGGGGTGACGGGCGCGCTGACCGCCGGCCATCCGCGTGAGCTCCTCGAACAGGCGGCCTTCGCACTGCTCGACTACATCGAGAACTACACGGACGGCTTCCGGATCCTGGTCCGGGACTCGCCGGTGGCGCAGTCGACGGGCACCTTCGCGTCGCTGATCAGCGACATCGCCACCCAGGTGGAGGACATCCTGGGCCTGGAGTTCAAGGCGCGCGGCTTCGACCCGAAGCTGGCGCCCCTCTACGCCCAGGCCCTGGTCGGCAGCGTGGCCCTGACCGGCCAGTGGTGGCTGGACGTCCGCAAGCCGAAGAAGGCGGAGGTCGCGGCGCACCTGGTGAACCTGGCATGGCACGGCCTGGACGGCCTGGAGCAGAAGCCGCGGCTGATAGGGCACCGGAAGAACTGAGCCGGGGGCGGGGCGGCCGGGACAGGGCCCGACCTGACGGATCGTGAAAAGATTCGTTGCCGTATCAACGGTCAAGGCTATGATCCCCCCACATCCGGGGGGTGTTCGCCCTCCGCGCGTGCCCTAATTTGCCGCGCGGAGGCGTTGCGGAGCCTGTCCCGGTACCTGTTCTCACGTTCCCCAGGGGGGGATCACTTTGCGTACCGCCTTCTCCCTGCGCGGCCGTCGCGTCGCCGCCTGCACCGCGCTCGCCCTCTCCGCCGGCATGCTGCTGGCCACCCCCGCGTCGGCCGACGCGCCGACGCCGGCTCCGGTGCTGCCGCGGCAGGCGCCCGCGGAGGTCCTGCCGTCCCAGCCGCTCGCTCCGGCGCCGGCCGCCGGCCGCGCGGGCGCGGCCGCCGTCTCGGCCGCCAACCCGCTCCTGTCCGACTTCGACGGCGACGGTTACGAGGACACCCTCTTCCGGACGCTCAACGACGAGGTCTACGTCGCCACGACCACGAACACGGGGTACGACGGGACCTTCTACCGCAACAACACGGAGCTCGCGAAGGACCTCGTCACGATCGGCGAGCAGAACGGCGGGGGCGGCCCCGAGGTGCTGGTCCTCAACGAGACCGGCACGCTGCGGCTGTACCAGGACTCCACGTACAGCGGCTCGTACAACGAGTCCGTCGTCGGCAGCGGCTGGCAGGTCTACAACAAGGTCACCTCGCCCGGTGACCTGAACCGTGACGGGCGGGCCGACGTGCTCGCCCGCACCCACTCCGGCGAGCTGTTCCTCTACACGGGCACCGGCCGGATGAACGTCCCGCTCTCCACCCGGAAGCGGATCGGCGGCGGCTGGGCCGCCTACGACCAGATCGCCGGTGTCGGCGACACCAACGGCGACGGCGTCGCGGACCTGTACGCCCGTGACTTCACCGGCCGCCTGTGGTTCTACGCGGGCACCGGCAACAGCACCCGGCCGTTCGCCACGCGCAAGTACATCGGCGGCGGCTGGGGCGTCTACAACCAGCTCGTCGCCGCGGGCAACGGCGTGCTCGCGGCCCGGAACAACGCCGGCACGGTCTTCCTGTACCGCCCGCGGGGCGGCGGCGTGCTGTCCGCGCCGCAGCAGTCCGGCCGGGTCGGCGGCTGGCGGGGCGTCGACCAGTTCGCCAACTCCGGCAGCGTCCCGTACACCGGCAAGGGGGGCCTCCTCGCCCGTACGAACCAGGGCACGCTGTTCTGGTACGGCGCCACCAGCCGTGGCGTCCTCGGCCCCCGGGACCAGATCGAGGACCCGGGCGTCTTCGCGAACATCGACTACCACCACTTCTCCGACCTGGACGGGGACGGCTCGTCCGAGATGGCCGTCGTCCACCGGGGCAGGCTGTGGATCGGGAGCCAGGACATCGGCGGCGGCTGGGACGTCTACAACAGCCTCGTCGGCACCGGCGACCTGACCGGCGACGGCAGGGGCGACCTGCTGGCCCGCGACCGCAGCGGCGTCCTGTACCTGTACCGCGGCAACGGGTACGGCACCGCGTTCTCCTCCCGGATCCGGGTCGGTGACGGGTGGAGCGCGTACAACAAGCTCGTCGGCGCCGGCGACTACACGGGCGACGGCCGCGCGGACCTGCTGGCCCGCAGCCGGGCCGGCGACCTGTACGTGTACGCCGGTACGGGCAGGGCGAGCGCGCCGTTCGCGGTCCGGAAGAAGGTCGGCGGCGGCTGGGGCGCGTACAAGCACCTCTCCGCGCCCGGCGACCTGAACTCCGACGGCAAGGCGGACGTGCTGGGCGTGACGTTCGGCGGCACGCTCTACCGTCACATGAGCACGGCGCCCGGGAAGTTCGCGGGGCGCACGAAGCTCGCGACGGGCTTCCAGGTCTACGACCGGATCTCCTGACGCCTCCGGCCTCCGGGCCCGAACGGGGTGTCCCGCGCCGGAGTTCCGGAGCGGGGCACCCCGTTCGCCGTCCGTTCGTCTCGTTGTCGGCGGGGCGGGTTACACTCACGCACACATCCGGGGGGACGTTCGCCCCTCGCACGTCAGTACGCGTGCGAAGGCGTCGCGAACCTCTCCGGACCCCATTTTCTTCGTTTCCCCAGGGGGGGATCCTTTGCGTTCCGTCTTCACCGGGCGCGGCCGCCGCGTAGCCGCCTGCACCGCTCTCGCCCTCTCCGCCGGCATGCTCCTGACGACCCCGGCGTCGGCCGACACCCCGGCGCCGCGCGCCACGGCCGAGCAGCAGTCCCCGTCCTTCACTCCGCCGAAGCTGGTCCGCCCGGACCAGAGCGGTGCCCGCGCCTCCGCCCAGGCGGCCGACTCCACGTCGCCGCTCCTGTCGGACCTCGACCTCGACGGCGTCGAGGACCTGGTCTTCCGCGCCGGTGACGGCATCTACACGACCGCCGGCGGTGGCCAGGAGGTCGTGCTGGGCCGCGTCGACGTCGCCAAGGACATCATCCCGATCGGCAACCAGGGCGGCGAGGCCGAGCCCGAGATGCTGGTGCTGTCCGAGAACGGCACCCTGACGCTGTACAAGGACGTCGCCGACTATGGCACCCCGTACGAGCACTTGGTCGGCGGCGGCTGGCAGGTGTACAACAAGATCACCTCCCCCGGCGACGTGAACGGCGACGGCCGGGCCGACGTGATCGCCCGCACCCCGGCCGGTCAGCTGTACGTGTACCTCGCCACCCGCGACCTGACCAAGCCGCTCGGCACCCGCATCCTCGTGGGCTCCGGCTGGGGCGCGTACGACCAGCTCGTCGGCCTCGGCGACGCCACCGGCGACGGCCTCGCCGACCTGTACGCCCGCGACACCACCGGAACGCTGTGGTTCTACTACGGCACCGGCGACGCGAACAAGCCGTTCTCGACCCGCAAGTCCATCGGCGGCGGCTGGGGCGCCTACAACCAGATCCTGCCCGCCGGCAACGGCAACCTGTGGGCCCGGGACAACCAGGGCACGTTCTACCTGTACGTCGGCAGGGGCAACGGCACCCTGAACACGCGCCAGAAGGTCGGCGCCACCGGCGACTTCGCGGGCATCGAGCAGTTCGCCCTCGCCGGCAACATCCCGTACACGGGCAAGGACGGCTTCCTCGCCCGCGACACGGCCGGCACGCTGTTCCAGTACAGCCCCTCGACGACGGGCACGGTCACCCCGCGCCAGTCCGTCAGCGACGCGGGCGAGTGGAAGAACGCCGTCTGGACGGCCATCTCCTCGCTGAACCCCGACAACGTGCAGGACACCGTCCAGGTCCTCGACGGTGAGCTGTGGATCGACGGCATGTACCCGATCGGTCTCGGCTGGGGCGCCTACAACGCCTTCGCCGGCCCCGGCGACCTGAGCGGCGACGGCAAGGGCGACCTGCTCGCCCGCGACCGCTCCGGCGTCCTCTACCTGTACAAGGGCAACGGCGAGGGCGACAAGTTCGCCACCCGCATCCGGGTCGGCACGGGCTGGGGCGCCTACAACCGGATCTTCGGCGCCGGCGACTACACCGGTGACGGCCTCAGCGACCTGCTGGGCCGCACGACCGGCGGCGACCTGTACGTGCACCCGGGCACCGGCAACGCCGCCTCGCCGTTCAAGCCCCGCGTCAAGATCGGTTCCGGCTGGGGCGCCTACAAGCACCTGGCCGCCGCCGGCGACCTGAACGCGGACGGCAAGGGCGACATCGTCGGCATCACCTCCGGCGGAGAGCTGTTCACCTACCTGGCCACGACCCCGAACAAGTTCTCCACCAAGGCGCGCTTCGGCGGCGGCTTCCAGATCTACAACCAGATCGGCTGACCCACCCCGCCCCGCACCACGACACGACCGCCCCGCACCGGATCCCTCCGGTGTGGGGCGGTCGTGTTGGCGGCCGGGCGTGGGGTCAGTCGGGTTTGCGGGCTACGGCGAAGACGCGGCGGAAGGGGAAGACCGTGCCGGTGGGGCCCGGGGGGTATGCCTCGCGGAGGAGGGTGCGGTAGTCGGCGAGGAAGGCTTCGGTCGCCTCCCGGTCGTCGGCGAGGGTGGTGAGGACGGGGCGCAGCGCCGTGCCCTTGACCCAGTCGAGGACGGGGTCCTCGCCGGGGAGGAGCTGGCAGTAGACCGTCTCCCAGACGTCCGTCTCGCAGCCGAGCGCCGTGAGCCGCGTGAGGTACTCCGCCGGGTCGAGGATGTGGACGAAGCGCCGCCCCTGCTCGCCGAGGCGCCCGCGCCACTCGGGGCGGGCGCAGAGCTCGCCGAGGAGGGCGTGGCTGGGGGCGGTGAAGTTGCCGGGGACCTGGAAGGCGAGGGTGCCGCCGGGCCGGAGCCCGTCGATCCAGCCGGCGAAGGACTCGGGGTGGTTGGGGACCCACTGGAGCGCCGCGTTGGAGACGATCAGGTCGTAGGGCTCGGTGGGGGTCCAGTGCGCCGCGTCGGCGGCGCGGAAGTCGAGCCAGCCGCCGCCCGACGTGGTGCCGGCCCAGTCCTTCTCGGCGCGTTCGAGCATCTCGGGCGAGAGGTCGAAGCCGGTGATGTGCGCGTCGGGCCAGCGCTCGGCGAGGAGGGCCGTGACGTTGCCGGGCCCGCAGCCGAGGTCGGCGACGCGGGCGGGCCGGCCGTGCTCCGGGAGCCGCGGTATTCGGTGGAGGAGGTCGAGGAAGGGGCGGGTGCGGTGGGTGGAGTGGCGGAGGTACTGCCGCGGGTCCCAGACCGGTGCGGCGGATTCCACGGAATGCACGGAATGCATGTTCGAAGCTCCCTTGCAGGCGTGAGGCGGCGAAGCGGAACCGGCTTCCGGCCGGGTCCCTTCCCCCCTGCCCCGCCAACTATATCTTGATGCCAAGATTCATCACATCGAGAAACTCGAATGCAAGAGACTTTATGTCAACAGACCCACTACACTGATCACATGGAGGACGAGGTCGACCGACTGGTCGCTGCATGGCGCCGTGAGCGCCCGGACCTCGACGTGGAACCGTTGGAGGTCCTCAGCCGCGTCTCCCGGCTGGCCCGGCACCTCGACCGCGCCCGCCGGCTCGCCTTCTCCGAGCACCACCTGGAGCCGTGGGAGTTCGACGTCCTCACCTCGCTGCGCCGCGCCGGAGCCCCGTACCAGCTCTCCCCCGGCCAGCTCCTCACCCAGACCCTGGTCACCTCCGGCACCATGACCAACCGCATCGACCGGCTCACCAAGAAGGGCCTGGTCGAGCGGCTGCCCGACCCCAGCGACCGGCGCGGGGTCCTGGTCCGCCTCACCCCCGAGGGACGCGACCGCGCCGACGAGGCGCTCGCCGGTCTGCTCGCCCAGGAGCGCGCCATCCTCGCCCAGCTCTCCCGCCCGCAGCGCGCCGAGCTCGCCGCCCTGCTACGCCGGCTGACCGCCCCGTTCGACAACGTCCCCGGCTAGCTCCGGCAGGGCCGCGGGGCCCACGCCCGCCCGCCGGGCCAGCGCCACCGCCGCCAGGGTCGAGTGGACGCCCAGCTTCCCCAGCACGTTCTGCATGTGCGTCCGCACGGTGTGCGGGGAGAGGAAGAGCCGCTCGGCGACCGCCTTGCGGCCCAGACCCGCCACCATGCAGCGCAGCACCTCCCGCTCGCGCGGGGTCAGCGACTCCACCAGGCGCTCGCTCTCCGTCCGGTGCCTCCGCGCCGCGGTCAGCTCCCGCAGCACCCCCGTCAGCAGCGCCGGCGGCAGATGCGTCTCGTCCCGCAGGACCCCGCGGACGACCGCGAGGAGCCGCTGGAGCGAGCAGTCCTTCGCCACCCAGCCACAGGCCCCCGCCTGGAGCGCCAGCGCCGCGCGGCGCGCGTCGTCCCGCTCGGCGAGCACCACCGTACGGACCGCGGGCTGCACCTTGCGCACCCCCGCGACCAGCGAGATCCCGTCCACGACGGGCTCCCCGTCCGGCCCAGACGGTACGGCCGCCGGGGCCGAGGGCACCGCGCCCAGATCGGCGTCGACGAGCAGCACGTCGAACCGGCGCCCCTCCGCGAGCCCCCGGTCCAGACAGCGCATGGCGGCGGGACCGCTGCCCGCCGCGGCGACGTCGACGTCCGGCTCGGCCGCGAGCGCGGCGGCCAGCGACTCGGCGAAGACGCGGTGGTCGTCCACCACCAGGACCCGGATTCGTGCCACGGACAACCCCCAAGAGTCGAGGAGAGACCGGCGCGGTACGGCGCCGGGGGCGGGTCCGTCCGGCGCACGGCCGCCGCCGTGCCCTGACTGCTTACCCCGCTGCCCCGGCGCCGTACCCGACGGGTCTCGCCCCCTGAACGGCACCGGCCCCCACCGGCGCTGCCCCACAGAGTAGGGGCGGGAAGGCACCGTGGGGGCCGATTGGCGGAAGTGTCCGAAGTCGACCGTCCGTGTGGCCTGGGGACCACATCTGAACGACGTCAGAGGCGGCGGGCGCCCGCCGAGGGGACGGCCGGGAAGATCCCCGGCTCCGCGTACCCGGCCCCGGCGAACGCCTTCCGCACAGCCGCCGCGATCTCCTCGGTCCGGTCCGCCTCGGCCAGGACCACCGCCGAGCCGCCGAAGCCGCCGCCGGTCATCCGGGCGCCGAGCGCCCCGGCCGCGTTCGCCGCCTCGACGACCAGGTCCAGCTCCGGGCAGGAGACCCGGAGGTCGTCCCGGAGCGAGGCGTGGCCCTCGGTGAGGACCGGGCCGACCGCGCGGGTCTCCCCGGCGTCGAGCAGGGCGATCACCCGGACCACCCGGTCGTTGTCCGAGACCACGTGCCGGACGTACCGCAGAATCGTCCCGTCGCTCAGCCGGTCGAGCGCGGCGGGCAGATGCGCGGCGTCCACGTCGCGCAGGGCGCGCACCCCGAGCGCCCGCGCGCCCGCCTCACAACCGGCGCGCCGCTCCGCGTACGCGCCGTCCCCGAGCGCGTGCTTCACCCGGGTGTCGACGACCAGCAGGGCCAGCCCCTCGGCGGCGAGGTCGAAGGGCACCTGCCGGTACGACAGGTCCCGGGTGTCCAGGTGGAGGGCGTGGCCCTCCTCGGCGCAGGCGGAGGCCATCTGGTCCATGACCCCGCAGGGCACGCCGACGAAGGCGTTCTCGGCCCGCTGGGCGATCCGGGCCAGCTCGGGCCGGGCGAGCCCGAGGCCGAAGAGGTCGTTCAGGGCGAGCGCGGTGACGACCTCCAGGGCGGCCGAGGAGGAGAGCCCGGCGCCGGTCGGCACGGTGGAGGTGAGGTGGATGTCGGCGCCGGTCACCGGGTGCCCGGCCGCGCGCAGCGCCCAGACGACGCCCGCCGGGTAGGCGGCCCAGCCGCCGCCGGAGAGCGGTTCGAGGGCGTCGACGCCGAGCTGGACGATGCCGCCGTCGATGTCGGCCGAGTGCAGGCGCAGGACGCCGTCGTCGCGGCGGGAGACGGCGGCGACGGTGGTGTGCGGCAGGGCCAGCGGCAGCACGAAGCCGTCGTTGAAGTCGGTGTACTCCCCGATGAGGTTGACCCGCCCGGGGGCGGCCCACACACCGTCGGGCGCGGCGCCGTACAGCGCCTCGAAGTCGGCGGCGACGCTCACGCGCGGTCTCCTTCCCGCTGCCGGGCGAAGGCCCAGGCGTCGGCGACGACGTCCGCGAGGTCGGGGCGGGACGGCGTCCAGCCGAGCCGCTCGCGGGCGGCGTCGGCGGAGGCGACTAGGACGGCCGGGTCGCCGGGGCGGCGGGGGGCGGCGAGCTCCGGGACCGGGTGGCCGGTGACCTTGCGGACGGTCTCGATCACCTCGCGGACGGAGAAGCCGTTGCCGTTGCCGAGGTTGCAGACGAGGTGCTCGCCCGCCGGGACGGAGCCCTCCGTCATCGCGTCGAGCGCGAGGACGTGGGCCTCGGCGAGGTCGGCGACGTGGATGTAGTCGCGGACGCAGGTGCCGTCGGGGGTCGGGTAGTCCTCGCCGTAGACCGAGATGGACTCTCGGCGGCCGAGGGCGACCTGGAGGACGAGCGGGATCAGGTGCGACTCGGGCTCGTGGCGCTCGCCGAGTCCGCCGTACGCCCCCGCGACGTTGAAGTAGCGCAGGGAGGCGGCGGCGAGGCCGTGGGCCGCGCACTCGCCGGTGATCATGTGGTCGACGGCCAGCTTGCTCGCCCCGTAGGGGCTGGTGGGGGCGGTCGGCGCGGACTCGGTGATCGGCACGGTCTCCGGCTCGCCGTAGGTGGCGGCGGTGGAGGAGAAGACGAGCTTGCGGACGCCGGCCGTACGCATCGCGGCGAGCAGCGCCATGGTGCCGCCGACGTTGTTCTCCCAGTACTTCTCCGGCTTGGCGACGGACTCGCCGACCTGGGAGAACGCGGCGAAGTGCAGGACGCCGTCGTAGGAGCCGTCGAGCCACCGGGCGGCGTCCTGGACGCGGCCCTCGATGAACTCGGCGCCGGCCGGGACGCCCTCGCGGAAGCCGGTGGAGAGGTCGTCGAGGACGGTGACCCGGTGGCCCCGCTCCAGGAGGTGGGCGGCGACCACGCCGCCCACATAGCCCGCCCCGCCCGTGACCAGGTACTTCCTGGAAGTCGTCATGCGCTTGCCACCTCTCGGATGCGCCGGGCCGCGTCCTCCGGCCGGATGTCGTTCATGAACGCGCCCATGCCGGACTCGGTGCCCGCGAGGAACTTCAGCTTGCCGGAGGCGCGCCGGACGGTGAACAGCTCCAGGTGCAGTCCGAAGTCCTCCCGCCGCTCGTCCGTGAACGGCGCCTGGTGCCAGGCGGCGATGTAGGGCGTGGGCGGCTCCGCCGGGCCGAAGATCCGGTCGAAGCGCCTCAAGAGTTCCAGATGGACCTGTGGGAACTCCGTCCGCGCGGCCTCGTCGAGGGCGAGCAGGTCGGGCACCCGCCGCTGGGGGTGGAGATGGACCTCGTACGGCCACTTGGCGGCGTACGGCACGAAGGCGATCCAGTGCTCGGTCTCCAGGACCACCCGCTCGCCGTCGGCGCGCTCGCGGGCGACGAGGTCGTCGAAGAGGTTCCGGCCGGTGGCGCGGCGGTGCTCGTCGATCCGGCGCCGCGTGTGGGCGGTGCGGGGGGTGACGTACGGGAAGGCGTAGATCTGGCCGTGCGCGTGGGGCAGGGTGACGCCGATCTCCTGGCCCCGGTTCTCGAAGCAGTAGACCTGCTGGACGCCGGGGAGGGCGGAGAGTTCGGCGGTGCGGTCGGTCCAGGCGTCGAGGACGAGGCGGGCCCGCTCCTCGGTGAGGTCGGCGAAGGAGGCGGTGTGGTCGTCGGTGAAGCAGACGACCTCGCAGCGGCCGGCGCCGCCGGAGAGGGAGGGGAAGCGGTTCTCGAAGACCGCGACCTCGTAGCCCTCCTCGGGGATCTCGCTCTCGCGCCCGTCGCGGGCCGGGCAGAGCGGGCAGGCGTCGGCGGGCGGGAGGTAGGTGCGGCCCTGCCGGTGGGAGGCGACGACGACGTGGTCGCCGGTCAGCTCGTCGTACCGGATCTCGGAGCGGGAGGTGACGGGGGTGAGGGGGCGCGGGTCGACGGCGGTGCGGACGACGTCGTCGCGGCTGTCGTAGTAGATCAGCTCGCGCCCGTCGGCGAGCGTGGTGACGGTCTTCTTCACGGGGGTGCCCTCCGGGCGCGATCAAACAGAACCACGCACAAAGAACCACAACCGAACATCGAGGTCAAGGGCGGAACCAGCCGCCCCGCGCCTCCATGGCTCAGTACGGCCTGCGCTGCCCCGGTACCGCCCGCTCCAGGAGGCCCGTGCGGGCCGCCAGCGCCGCCGCCTCCAGCCGGGATCCGACGCCCAGCTTCATCAGCACCCGCTGCACGTGCGTCCGCGCCGTGCTCGGCGCGATCCCCATCCCCGCCGCGATCAGCCGGGTGTCCTCCCCCTCCGCGACCCGCACCAGGACCTCCACCTCCCGGTGGGTCAGCAGCCGCAGCAGCCGCTGCCCCTCGTCGTCCGGCTGCGCCGCCGGGTTCAGCAGCTCGGCGAAGGCGCCCGCGAGCAGCTGCGGCGCCACCGCCGCCTCCCCCGCCCGGGCCTTCAGCAGCGCCCGCTCGACGCCCTCGATCCGCTCGTCGTGCCGGACGTACCCCGACGCCCCGGCCGCGAAGGCCGCCGCGATCCCGCGCGGCGACGGCACGGGACCCAGCACCACCACGGCCACCTGCGGCCGCTCCCGCTTGATCCGCGCGATCGGCTCGAAGGCGCCGGGCGCGGCCGGCGCGGCCGTGCCGAAGAGGCAGACCTCCGGTGCCCGGCCCACCACGACCTCCGCCGCCCCCGCCGTCGGCGCGGCCGCCGCGAGCACCCGGTGCCCGCGCAGCTTCAGTGCCGAGGCGAGCGCCTCCGCGAGCAGGCGGTGATCGTCCACGACCACGAGCCGAACGCCCATCCCGTCATCCCCCATCCCCCGGGCGTGCCGTCCCCGGCACCTCTGACCCGGCAAGCTACACGCTCCCCCGCCTCACGGTCCGTCAACCTCGGTCCCACGAAGGGAGGATGTCTCGTCCGCACATGCGCGAAGGGCCTCCCCGGCCGGCCGGGGAGGCCCTTCGCGCGCGCGTGGGGTCAGTTCTTGGTGCTGAACGAGACCGCCAGGTACTTCTTGCCGAAGGAGGCGTCGGACTCGCGGGTCTTGCTCGCGTAGGTGGCCGAGATGAAGAAGCGGCCGTCGCCGTAGAGGAGTTCGGCGCCGGTGATCGAGAAGCTGGTCTCGATGTCCCGGTTGCCCTTGTCCGACGGGTTCTCCAGGAGCAGGGTCTCCTTCATCGTCCCCGCGTTGACGGAGACGAGCTGCCCGCCCTTGGAGTACGGCGGGACCTTGTACGCGATGAGGTCGCCGCCGTCCATGCGCAGCGGCATCAGCGTGTAGCCGTCGCCCGCGTCGGCCTTCTCGGGCGCCGTCCGGCCGTTGGCGAGGTCGAAGGCGATGATCTCGTTGGTCTCGTCGCCGTACTCGCCGGTCGAGCCCTCGTGCTCCTCGGTCGGGACGTAGAGCCGGTCGTCGCCGACGAGGACCTGCGAGCAGTCCTCCACCGAGGTCGAGCCGCAACGGGCCGCGTAGCGGTCCGCGTTGGCCGCGATCTTCGTCCGCAGCTTCCCGGTCTTCTCGTCGATCGAGAAGAAGTCCGAGATGCCGCTGCCGTCGTCGGCGGCGTCGCCGACGTTGGCCGCGACCACCAGCGGCTTGGTCGAGACGACCGCCGCGTACTTCACGCCCTGCGGCATCTTGAACTGCGAGAGCGGCTTGCCCGAGACCGGGTCCAGGTTCTGGACGAGGACGGACTCGGCGCCGTACGAACCGCACTTGCGGACCGCGACGAGGCCGGCGCCGCCGCCGTACCCCATGTCGTAGCAGTTCTGGTCGTTGGACTGCGGCTTCCAGCGCACCTTGCCGGTCGCCGCGTCGAAGGCGGCGCCGCCGTCGGTGCCGCCGGCCGCGACGGTCCCGCCGCTGAGCGTCACCTCGCTGAAGCGGGCCTTCTCGTCGCCGCCGCCGCTGACCGAGGCGGACCAGAGCAGCTTGCCGGTGTTCAGGTCGACCATGCCGACCTGGTTGCAGCTCTGGTAGTAGCGGGGCGCGACGCGCTTGGACTCCTCGAAGAGGACCGGCACCTTGTTGTCGGCGGTCTTGTGCCGGGACGCGCCGCAGACCTGGCCGGCCAGCGGGAGGGTCCAGGAGACCGTGCCCTTGTCGATGTCGTAGCCGACGATCGAGTTGACGCCGGTCTTCACGAAGGTCTTGTCGGTGAGCCAGGAGCCGTCGACGGGCGTGGTGTCGGGCACCTTCGGCACGTCGATGCGGAACGCCAGACGGGAGTTGGTCTTCCCGCCCGGCTTCTCCTTGCCGTCGCCGCCCAGACCGCTGCCGGAGCCGCCGCCGTCACCGCCGCCCGCGCCGCCGTCACCGCCCCCGTTCGGGGACTGGCTCGTGCCCGGGGGCTTGGCGTCCGGGGGTGCGTCCGAGCCGGAGTTGGCGTACCAGATGCCGCCGCCGACGATCAGGGCGACGGCCACGACGGCCGCGACGATGATCTGCGTCTGCGCGGACATCTTCCGGCCGCCGCCCGGCGCGGCGGCCGGAACCTGCTGCTGCGGCGCGGTCGGGTAGCCGTACGGCTGCTGGGGCTGCTGCGGCTGGTTCGGGTAGCCGTACGGCGGCGGCACCGGCTGCTGGTACCCGGGCTGCTGCTGAGGCTGCTGGTACGGCTGCTGCTGCGGGGGCTGCTGTGGCTGCTGCTGCGGGTAGCCGTAGCCGGGCTGCGGGTTCGCCGGCGGGGTCGGGTAGCCGTAGCCAGGCTGACCCTGCGGCTGCTGCGGCGGCGGGGGCGTCGGCGCGCCGAAACCGCCCGGCGGCGGGTAGCCGCCAGGGGGCTGGTTCGGCGGCGGGCCCGGCGGCTGGTTCGGCGGCGGGGGTGGCTGGGTCATCGGTCCGCGTCCCTCACTTGCTGAAGCCCATCATCGTCTTGGTCTCCTTCTCCTCGGCGTCGCTGGTCGCCGAGACGCGACCCGCCGCCACCACGAACGTGCCGTTGCCGTAGGCGTAGCCCGCGCTGAAGAAGCCGCTCTCGATCTGCGCGACCGACACCGGGTGCTTGAGGAGGATCTTCGGCGCGCCGCCGGCCGGGGCGATCGTCGCGACCGCGCCGCCCTTGTCGTACTTCGGCGCGACGTAGACCAGGACCTCGCCGCCCTCCATGCGCAGCGGCGTCATCTGCTGCTCCTCGGGCGCTTTGGAACGCCACTTGGGCTTGCCGTTCTTGAGGTCGAAGGCGACGACCTCGTTGGCGGTGCCGTAGTCGGTGTCCGTCGACATGTAGAAGGTGTCGCCCGCGGCGGCGACGCCGGTGCAGCCCTGGAGGTTGCGGCCGAAGATGACCAGACCGCCGCCGCAGCGCGGGGCGAACTTGTCCGTGGCGCCGCCCTGGATCCGCGAGCGCACCGTGCCGTTCGGGTTGAGCGCGACGATCGACCACTTCTTCTGCTCGCGCTGGAAGGCGGAGACGACCAGCGGGTCCACCGAGTAGACCTTGTCGACCTCCCAGGTGGCGGCCAGGCGGTAGGTCCACTTGGGCTTGCCCGTGTTGGGGTCGACCTCGCTGACCGTGTGCTGTTCCTTGTTCACGTCGGCCGTACGGCACTGGTTGGCCGCGATCAGCTTCGTGGCGCCGCCGGCGTACGCGTACGGCTTGCAGTCGCCGGTCGGGCCGGTGAAGACCTGGCGGCCGTCGGTGAGCGAGAAGCCGTAGGCGCTGCTGCTGCCCGCCGCGGTCACGGTGTTGCCGCCGATGGCGAGGGTGTTGTCGGAGAAGGCGAAGAGGCCCGTCGGCTTCGGGACCGCCTTCTTCCAGCCCGCCTTGCCGGACTTGAGGTCGATCTGCTGGAGCATCGTGCACTTGGCGCCGTCCTTGGCGCTCTCCTCGTACCCGAAGACCATCAGGCCGTTGGCGCCGGGCTGGGCCGGGGCCGCGCACAGCTTGAAGGGCAGGTCGACCTGCCACTTCTTGGCGCCGTCGGCGAGGCTGTAGCCGGAGACGCCCTTGTACATCGCCTTGATGACGGTGTCTCCGACGATCCAGGGGCCGAAGACCTCGGAGCCGTTGCGGGGCAGGTCGACGTCGTTGGCGGTCAGGAAGTTGACCTTCGCCTCGCCTTCCTGGCGGGCGGCGTTGAGGTCGTCCTGGCCGCTTCCCTTGTCGCCGCCGCTGTCGCCGGAGCCGTCGCCCTGGTCGGCGGACTCGGTCGGCGTCGGGTCCGTGGTGGCGGAGGAGGAGCTGGTCGGCGCCTGGGCGACGGGCGGCTGTTCGTCGTCGCCCTTGCCGACGACGGCCCAGGTGGTGACGGCCGCGACGACGACGGCGGCGGCCGCGACGGCCGCGACGATCCCGGTACGGCCCTTGAACGGACCCCCGCCGGAACCGCCGGGCGCCGGGGCGGGCGCGGACTGGTACATCGGCTGGGTCTGACCCGGGTAACCGCCGTAGGGGTTGCCCTGCTGCCCGTACGGGCCGGGCTGCTGGCCGTACGGCCCCGGCTGCTGCTGCGGCGGCTGGCCGTACGGGCCGCCCTGCTGCGGCTGCTGCGGATAGCCGTACGGGCCCGGCTGCGGGGCCTGCTGCGGGTAGCCGTACCCGGGCTGCGGGCCGGGCTGGGCGCCGGGCTGCGGCGGCGCGGCCGGAGGCTGGGCGGGCGGCTGGGCCGGAGGCTGCGCCGGGGTCGGCGGCATCTGCGGCGGCTGGCCGGGCATCTGCGGCGGAACGGGCGGCACACCGCCCGGGTTCGCGTTCGGATCCTGGGGAGCTCCGAAGCCCCCCGGCGGCTGGTTGCTGGGCGGCTGGGTCATCAGCGCTTCCCCCTTGGCTGTGAGCGGGTTTTCTTTCTACCACTCGGGCGCTGGCGCAAAAGCGACCGGTCCATCCCTTGTGCCCAAGGGAGGACCGGTCCGTGATGCCGTCGTTATGCGTTCTCGGCGAGTTCGAGCCAGCGCATCTCCAGTTCTTCACGTTCTCCCGCGAGTTCGCGCAACTCGGTGTCGAGCTTCGCGACCTTCGCGAAATCCGTCGCGTTCTCCGCGATCTGCGCGTGCAGCCTCGTCTCCCGCTCGGAGATCTTGTCGAGCTGCCGCTCGACCTTCTGGAGTTCCTTCTTCGCGGCGCGCGCGTCCGCGGCGGAGACGCCGGCCTTCGGCTGCTGCGCGGGCGCGGCGGCGGCAGCGGGTACGGCCTCCTCGATCATCCGCCGGCGCCGCTCCAGGTACTCGTCGATGCCGCGCGGCAGCATCCGCAGGGCGCGGTCGCCGAGCAGGGCGAAGGTGCGGTCGGTGGTGCGCTCCAGGAAGAAGCGGTCGTGGGAGATGACGACCATGGAGCCCGGCCAGCCGTCGAGGAGGTCCTCCAGCTGGGTCAGGGTCTCGATGTCGAGGTCGTTGGTGGGCTCGTCGAGGAAGAGGACGTTGGGCTCGTCCATGAGGAGGCGCAGCAGCTGGAGGCGGCGGCGCTCACCGCCGGAGAGGTCGCCGACCGGCGTCCACTGCTTCTCCTTGCCGAAGCCGAACTGCTCGCAGAGCTGCCCGGCGGTCATCTCGCGGCCCTTGCCGAGGTCGACGCGGTCGCGGATCTGCTGGACGGCCTCCAGGACGCGGAGCTGCGCGGGGAGTTCGGTGACGTCCTGCGAGAGGTAGGCGAGGCGCACGGTCTTGCCGACGACGACCTTGCCGGCCGGGGGCTGCTTCTCGCCCTGGGAGACGGCGGCGTCCGCGAGCGCCCGCAGGAGTGAGGTCTTGCCGGCGCCGTTGACGCCGACGAGGCCGACGCGGTCGCCGGGGCCGAGCTGCCAGGTGAGGTGCTGGAGCAGCGTCTTGGGCCCGGCGGTGACGGTCACGTCCTCCAGGTCGAAGACCGTCTTGCCCAGGCGCGCGTTGGCGAACTTCATCAGCTCGCTCGCGTCGCGGGGCTCCGGGACGTCCGCGATGAGCGCGTTGGCGGCCTCGATGCGGAACCGGGGCTTGGAGGTGCGGGCGGGGGCGCCGCGGCGCAGCCAGGCGAGCTCCTTGCGGACCAGGTTCTGCCGCTTGACCTCCTCGGTGGCGGCGATCCGCTCCCGCTCGGCGCGGGCGAAGACGTAGTCGGAGTAGCCGCCCTCGTACTCGTACACGTCACCGCGCTGCACGTCCCACATGCGGGTGCAGACCTGGTCGAGGAACCAGCGGTCGTGGGTGACGCAGACGAGCGCCGAGCGGCGGGTCTGGAGGTGGGCGGCGAGCCAGGCGATGCCCTCGACGTCGAGGTGGTTGGTGGGCTCGTCGAGGATGAGCAGGTCCTGGTCCTCGATGAGCAGCTTGGCGAGCGCGATGCGGCGGCGCTCGCCGCCGGAGAGCGGGCCGATGACGGTGTCGAGGCCGTGCTCGAAGCCGGGCAGGCCGAGGCCGCCGAAGAGCCCGGTGAGCACGTCGCGGATCTTGGCGCTGCCGGCCCACTCGTGGTCGGCCATGTCGCCGATGACCTCGTGCCGGATGGTGGCCTTCGGGTCGAGCGAGTCGTGCTGGGTGAGGACGCCGAGCCGCAGCCCGCCGCTGTGCGTGACCCGGCCGGTGTCGGCCTCCTCCAGCCGCGCGAGCATCCGGATCAGCGTGGTCTTGCCGTCGCCGTTGCGCCCGACCACCCCGATCCGCTCCCCTTCGGAGACGCCGAGCGAGACGCCGTCGAGCAGGGCACGGGTGCCGTACACCTTGCTGACGTTCTCGACATTGACCAGGTTGACGGCCACGTTGACTCCAGTGCGGGGTGATCGATCGACGTCCCAGGGTACGTCCCCGCGCCCGGCGGCGGCCCGGGCCGCCGCCGTCAGGGCCGGGGCCTGCCCGGCCGGTCCACCAGGAGCCAGCCCACCAGGGCCATGGCGACCGTCGCCGGGGCGGTCACCCTGACGGCCACCAGGGTCGCCGTGTGGCCCTCCAGGAGGCCGCCGAAGCCCGTCATCGACAGGCCGAGGACGCCGAAGAGGGCGAGGGCGACGCCGAGGGCGGCGAGCGGGACGGAGCCGCCGGTGCGGGGGACGGGCGAGGGGGCCTCGAAGCGGCGGAAGAGCGCGACGAGGAGGGCCGTCAGGAGGGCCGCCGCCACGAGCCGCGGCGGGAGCTGGGCCCACCAGGCGGCCGTCGCGGGCTCCGGGAGGCGTACGCCGAGGCCGAGCATCGCCCCGTAGACGCCGAGCATCGCGGTCAGATGCCACAGGAACGCGGTCATCGCGATCCCGTTCGCGGCGACCACCGCGTGCCAGACCCGCGCCCGGGCCGCGAACCGCGCCCCCGGGCCCTTCAGCAGCTCCACCGCGCCGATCAGCCACAGGCCGTGGCAGAGCAGGGCGAGGGTCGGCGGAGCCATGTTCGACACCTTCTCGCCGGGCATCCCCACCATGGACAGCGGATACGGGCCGAGGGCCACGAGCAGGCCCGCGCCCGCGAGCCCCGCACCGGCAAGCAGGGCCGGGCGCCGGATCATGCCGTCGGCGCGGAGGAAGCCGAGCTGGTGGACGGCCAGCCACACGAAGGCGAAGTTCAGGAACGCGACGTACGGGACGCCCGCGGCGAAGCGGAGCACGTCGACGAGGACGGCGGCGGCGGCGAGCGCCCCGAAGGCGGCCCAGCCGTGGCGCTCGTGCGCCCTCAGCAGCGGCGGGGTGAAGGCGACCATCGCGAGGTAGATGCCGATGAACCAGAGCGGCTGCGTGACGAGGCGCAGCGCGACCCCGGTCAGTCCGCCGTCCGCGCCGGTCCACTGGAGCAGCAGCGCGGCGGCGCCCCACACGCCGACGAACACCATCGTCGGGCGCAGGAGGCGGCGGAGCCGGGCGCGGAGGAAGTCCGCGTAGTGGGGGCGGGAGCGGTACGCGAGGGCGTGCGCGAACCCGCCCACGAAGAAGAAGACGGGCATCACCTGGAGGGCCCAGGTCACCGGCTGGAGCTGCGGCACCTCGGCGAGGAGGTTGCCGACGGAGGTGGGGGTGACGGCGGCCATGAGCCAGTGCCCGAGCACGACGACCCCCAACGAGACGACCCTCAGCAGATCCACATACCGATCCCGCCCAGCCGGCGTCCCACCCACAAGCTCCCGCACACGATGTCCCATCCCCCCAACCTCCCGCAGCCCCGCCGAGCCCCACCAGAGCACCGGTACTCACCCCCACTGAGTACCCACACCCGCACGGCCAGCGCCCGCCTGGCCCGCCACCGTGCGGGGCAGCGCCCGTGCGGGCCTTCCGCCCACGCCCGTACGGGCTGCGCCGGTGGCGGCCCGCACCCGCCTGGCCAGCGCCCGTACGGCCTGCGCCCGCCTGGCCCGCCACCGTGCGGGCAGCGCCCGTGCGGGCAGCGCCCGGCCTGTCCGCACCCCCGTGCGGGGCCACGCCCGCTTGGTCCGCCACGCACGTGGGCCGCCCGCGTGCGCCTGGTCCGGCACCGTGCGGGCCTTCCGCCCGCGCCGTACGGGCTGCGCCTGCCCTGTCCGCCCCCACCACCGTGTGGGCAGGTGTTCCGCAGGGCGGAACGGGTGGGCACACCCCCGGTGCGGCCGCACATGTGCGGGGCGTTCAGGCGCGGGAACCTAGGCCCGGTGCAGGGCGCCGTTCCGTTGTGCCCACCCGTTCCGCCCCAGCGGAACGATTGCCCACAACGGGGTGCGGCAGGGTGGGCGCCGGCCCAGCGGAACGGTTGGCCACAACGAAACGGCTGGGCGCAGCCCGCAACGGGGGTGGGCGCCGCTCCAGCGGAGCGATTGCCCGCAGCGGAACGGGGTGCGGCGGGGCGCAGCCCTTGGCGGGCCCTCGTTAGAGGAGGGTGGCGCCTGGGGTTGGGGAGGTGGCGTAGTGGGTGGTTTGGGTGGGGGTGGTGGACTTTAGGGCTGCCGCTACCGTCGCGGCTGAGTCCGGGTCCTTGACCAGGAAGGCCGTCGTGGGGCCCGAGCCGGAGACCAGGGCTGCAAGGGCGCCCGCTTCCGTGCCCACCCGCAGCGTCGCCGCCAGGCCCGGGCGGAGGGAGAGCGCCGCGGGCTGGAGGTCGTTGGACAGGGCCTCCGCCAGCGCCGCCGTGTCGCCGGAGGCCAGCGCCTCCAGGAGGGCCTGCGAGGCCGCCGGCTCCGGGATCTCGGCGCCCGACGCGAGGCGGTCGAACTCTCCGTACACCGCCGGGGTCGACAGCCCGCCGTCCGCCACCGCGAAGACCCAGTGGAAGGCGCCGCCGACCGGCAGCTCCGTCAGCTTCTCGCCGCGCCCGGTGCCGAGCGCCGCCCCGCCGACGAGGCTGAAGGGGACGTCGGAGCCGAGCTCCGCGCAGATCTCCAGGAGTTCGGCGCGCGAGGAGTTCAGGCCCCACAGCGCGTCGCAGGCGAGCAGCGCGCCCGCGCCGTCCGCGCTGCCGCCGGCCATGCCGCCGGCCACCGGGATCGCCTTGGCGATGTGGAGGTGGACGTCCGGGGAGAGCCCGTGCCGCGCCGCGAGGAGTTCCGCGGCGCGCGCCGCGAGGTTGGTGCGGTCGAGGGGCACCTTGTCCGCGTCGGGACCCTCGCAGGTGATCGTCAGCGTCTCGGCGGGCGTCGCCGTCACCTCGTCGTAGAGGGAGACCGCGAGGAAGACGTTGGCGAGGTCGTGGAAGCCGTCGGGGCGGGCGGCGCCGACCGCGAGCTGCACATTGACCTTGGCCGGGACCCGTACCGTCACGCCACCGCTCACCCCACCGCTCATGCCTTCGCCTCCGCGATCCGCGCGAACTCCTCCACCGTCAGCGCCTCGCCGCGCGCCTGCGGCGAGATCCCGGCCTTCACCAGCGCCTCCTCCGCCGCGGCGGGCGAGCCCGCCCACGTCGCGAGGGCGGCCCGCAGGGTCTTGCGGCGCTGCGCGAAGGCCGCGTCGACGACGGCGAAGACCTCCGCCTTGCTGGCGCTCGTCGCGACCGGCTCGGCGCGCCGGACCAGCGAGACGAGGCCGGAGTCGACGTTGGGCGCGGGCCAGAAGACGTTGCGCCCGATCGACCCGGCCCGCTTGACCTCCGCGTACCAGTTCGCCTTGACGGAGGGGACCCCGTACACCTTGTTGCCCGGTCCGGCGGCGAGCCGGTCCGCGACCTCGGCCTGGACCATGACGAGGGTCCGCTCGATGCTCGGGAAGCGGTCGAGCATGTGCAGCAGGACGGGCACGGCCACGTTGTACGGGAGGTTGGCGACGAGCGCGGTCGGCGCCGGGCCCGGCAGCTCCTGGACGAGCATGGCGTCGGAGTGGACCAGCGCGAAGCGGTCCTGCCGCCCCGGCATCCGCGCGGCGATCGTCGACGGCAGCGCGGCGGCGAGGATGTCGTCGATCTCGACGGCGGTCACCCGGTCGGCGGCCTCCAGGAGCGCCAGGGTGAGGGAGCCGAGTCCGGGTCCCACCTCGACGACCACGTCGTCCGGGCGCACGCCCGCGGTGCGGACGATGCGCCGGACGGTGTTGGCGTCGATGACGAAGTTCTGGCCCTTCTGCTTCGTGGGGCGCACGCCGAGGGCGGCGGCCAGCTCACGGATGTCGGCGGGGCCGAGGAGGGCGTCGGGGCCGTCGGGGCCGGTGGTGGTGCTCACCGGTACAGCCTAGGCCCTGTCCGGAGGGGCGGGTCTCATCCGAAGAGCCTGCGGCCGCAGTGCGGCCAGGGCCCGGCGCCGCGCTGCACGTAGAGCTTCTTGGCGCGGAAGGTCTGCTCGGCGGCGGGCGCGTCCTGGGCGACGCCGCTGCCGCCGAGGGAGCGCCACGTACCGGGGTCGAACTGGTAGAGGCCGCCGTACGTCCCCGAGGGGTCGACCGCGGTCGGCCGGCCGCCGGACTCGCAGGCGGCGAGCGCGCCCCAGTCGAGCCCGTCGGCGCCGGCGACGGAGGTGGGCAGCGAGCGGGTGCCGACGCGGACCTTGCGGGAGACGGGGTCTCGGACGATCTCCTCGCCGGTGCGGCGGGGCTTCTGCTTGACCCCGTTGACGGAGCGCAGGTGGTACGTGACCCGGCGCAGGCCCGGGACGCCCTGCCGTTCGACGACCTCGGTGCCCGCGAAGAGCTCCGGGTCGCGGACCCGCTCGACGGCGTACGGCACGGCCTCCTCGCGGGTCTGGGTGGAGCCGGTGATCCGCAGCACGGTGACGGTCTGCCCGTCGCGGGGGAAGGTGTCGCGGGGCACGGAGGTGGTGTCCTCGCCGCCGAGGGTGATCCCGGCCTCGGCGAGCGCCTCGCCGACGGTGGCCGCGTTGGTGCGGACGGTCCGCTCGCGCCCGTCGGAGAGGAAGGTCACCGCGCGTTCGGTGCGGACGTCGAGGGCGAGGCCGGTCCGGGAGATCGCGGCGGCGCGGGAGACCGACAGATAGGCGCCCTCGGCGCGGACGCCGAGCTGGCGCAGGGCGCCGTCGACGGTGCGGGCCGTGGTCCACACCTGGCGGCGGTGCCCGTCGAGGGTGAGGGAGACCGGCCGGCCGTACCGGAGGACGATCTCGTCGCCGCTGGCCAGCGGCTCCCCGGCCGCGGGGGCGACGAGGTCGTGCTCGCCGACCTCCAGGCCCTCGTCGGCGAGGAGCTCCCGCACGTCGTCGGAGAAGGTGTGCAGGGTGCGCGGGACGCCGTCGACGGAGAGCCGCACGGCCTTGTCGTCGGCGACGAAGGCACTGGTGCCGCCGGCGAGGAAGGCGACGACGAGGGCCTGCGGGACGAGCCGCCGCAGCCCGTCACCGGCCGGGCGTGCGGTCTTGCGGCGCCGCGCCCCGCGCCGGGCGGCGGCCCGGCCCTGCGCGGGCACGACGGGCGGAACGACGGGCGGAACGGCCGGCTGGGCTGCCTGGGTGGGCTGCTCGTGGACGGGCAGCGTGGCCGTCGCGCCCCGCCGTCCGGCGCGGTGACTGCCCTGGGAAGTGCTCACGAGGCCGGGACCCTAGCCCCGGCACCCGTCACTCTCCAAAGCGACCCGGCTACGATATGTAACCGTTATGGATCAGTAATCGAAGGCGCGGGCCGTGTTCACCGCCAGCGCCTCCGCCATCGCGTTCTCGTCGATCCCCCGCACCGCCGCCATCGCCCGGACGGTGACCGGGATCAGGTACGGGGCGTTCGGGCGGCCGCGGAAGGGCGCCGGGGTGAGGAAGGGCGCGTCGGTCTCGACGAGGACGAGGTCCAGCGGGGCGACGGCGAGCGCGTCCCGCAGCGGCTGGGCGTTCTTGAAGGTGACGTTGCCCGCGAAGGACATGTAGTAGCCCTTGGCCGCGCAGATCTCCGCCATCGCCGCGTCGCCGGAGTAGCAGTGGAAGACGGTCCGCTCGGGGGCGCCCTCCTCGTCGAGGACGCGCAGGACGTCGGCGTGCGCCTCCCGGTCGTGGATGACGAGCGTCTTGCCGTGCCGCTTGGCGATCTCGATGTGGGCGCGGAAGGAACGCTCCTGCGCGGCCATGCCCTCGGGGCCCGTACGGAAGAAGTCGAGGCCGGTCTCGCCGACGCCCAGGACGTGCGGGAGCCCGGCGAGCCGGTCGATCTCGGCCAGCGCGTCGTCCAGCGCCGCGTCGCCGCCGCCCTCGCGCGCCCCCTGCCGCGACCAGCCGTCGGGGTCCCCCAGGACGATCCTGGGCGCCTCGTTGGGGTGCAGCGCGACGGCCGCGTGCACGCGCGCGTGCCGCTCGGCCGTCTCGGCGGCCCACTGGGAGCCCTTCACGTCGCAGCCGACCTGCACGACCGTCGTCACGCCGACGGCCGCGGCCCTGGCCAGCGCCTCCTCGACCGTGCCGGACTGCATGTCCAGGTGGGTGTGCGAGTCCGCGACCTCCACGAGGAGGGGTTCGGGCAGCGGCGGCGGGGCGTCCTTGGAACTCATGGCCCCGATCGTACGAGGGCCATGAGCGGGTCCGCGCGGCGGTTTCAGTGACGGGAGCGGAAGGGGTGGAGCAGGTCGGAGAGGTGCCAGTGGTGCGGGACCGGCGGGGGCTCCTCGCCCTCGGCCGGCTCCTGGCCCACGGGTCCGGCCGGCGAGACGGGGCCGGTCTCCTTCTCCCCGCGCCCGTGGCGCTCCATCGACGCGATCAGGTCGAGCACGGTGGACACCTGGCCGGCGCGCATGATGCGCACCACGTGGCCGCCGCAGTTCATGCAGGTCGGACTCGACAGCGGGGAGGGAACCCGCTCCCCGTCCGCCTTGTACACGACGAACGCCTCACCGCGCGCGTCCGTGTGGTGCTCGATCTCGTAGGACTGCTCCCAGCCGTACCCGCACCTCATGCAGGCGAAGGCGTACGCCTCATGGACGACGGGCGTTCCGGTGCCGGTGGTCTCGCTCATGCCAGCTCCTCTCCACTGGGTCCAGTGGACGCCTTTTCGGCCCGGAGCGCATCAGCACGGAAGAAACCATGGAAGGACCGTGGAGCGGATTTTGGCGTTCCCTTGCCAAGCGCCCTGCGAAGCTTCCCGGCGCCGGTTTCGGCTTTGCCTTTCAGGTTAGTCCTTTACCGTTTCCAGGGCTCGCAGGCGTTTTTCAGGACGCGTTCTTTGCCGCCACGACGGCGTCGAAGACCTCCCGCTTGGGCAGCCCCGCGTCGGCGGCGACGGCGGCGATCGCCTCCTTGCGCCGCTCCCCCGCCTCCTCGCGCACCCGCACCCTGCGTACCAGCTCGGCCGCGTCCAGCTCCTCCGGGCCGGTCTCCGGGGCGCCCTCGACGACGACCGTGATCTCGCCCCGTACCCCTTCCTTCGCCCAGGCCGCCAGCTCGCCCAGCGGGCCCCGCTTGACCTCCTCGTACGTCTTGGTCAGCTCGCGGCAGACGGCGGCGCGGCGGTCCGCGCCGAACACCTCGGCCATCGCGTCGAGGGTGTCGTCGAGCCGGTGCGGGGCCTCGAAGTAGACGAGGGTGCGGCGCTCGGCCGCGACCTCCTTCAGGCGACCGAGCCGCTCGCCCGCCTTCCGCGGCAGGAAGCCCTCGAAGCAGAACCGGTCGACCGGCAGCCCGGAGAGCGCGAGCGCGGTGAGCACGGCGGACGGGCCGGGGACGGCCGTCACCTTGATGTCCGCCTCGACGGCGGCGGCGACCAGCCGGTAGCCGGGGTCGGAGACGGACGGCATGCCCGCGTCGGTCACCAGGAGCACCCGGGCGCCGCCCTCCAGCGCCTCGACCAGCTCCGGCGTACGGGCCGACTCGTTCCCCTCGAAGTAGGAGACGACGCGTCCCGTCGTGTGCACGCCCAGCGCCCGGGTCAGCCCGCGCAGCCGGCGGGTGTCCTCGGCGGCGACGATGTCCGCCCCCTCCAGCTCGGCGACGAGCCGCGGCGGCGCGTCCGCGATGTCACCGATGGGGGTCCCTGCGAGTACCAGCGTTCCAGTCACCCACCCATCCTCCCAGCCCTCACCGGGCGTGGAGGCACGCCCCGTGCCCCCGGACAGGCGACGCGCACAGACGCAGTCCCTACGATGGCGCGGTGACCCGTACCGCACCCGAGGCCCTGGAGGGCCAGCACACCATGGCGACACCCGTGGCCGAGCCCTCTTCGTGGCAGCTCCGGCTGCGGCGCTTCGGCTACCGCCCGCCGGCCGCCGGCACGCTCTCCATCGGCACGAGGGACCGGCTCGACCCGCCGTACACCCGGCCCTCGCCGCGGGTCACGTCCCTGCTCGGGCTCGGCCCGGCGGCGGCCGACCGGCTGTGGCGGCTCTCCGCGTGGGGCGGCCCGCTGCTGGTCGCGGCCGTCGCGGGCGTGCTCCGGTTCTGGAACCTGGGCAAGCCGCACGCGGTGATATTCGACGAGACGTACTACGCCAAGGACTCGTGGGCCCTGATCAACCAGGGGTACGAGGGGGCCTGGCCCAAGGACATCGACAAGACGATCCTGACCGACCCCGGCTCGGTCCTCGTCCCGACCGATCCCGGCTACGTCGTCCACCCGCCGATGGGCAAGTGGGTCATCGGCCTCGGCGAGAAGATCTTCGGCTTCGAGCCGTTCGGCTGGCGGTTCATGGTCGCGCTGCTCGGGACGCTGTCCGTCCTGATGCTGTGCCGGATCGGCCGCCGCCTCTTCCGCTCCACCTTCCTCGGCTGCCTCGCCGGCCTGCTGCTCGCCGTCGACGGCCTGCACTTCGTGATGAGCCGCACCGCGCTCCTCGACCAGGTCCTGATGTTCTTCGTGCTGGCCGCCTTCGGCTGCCTGATCCTCGACCGGGACCGGTCGCGGAAACGGCTCGCCGCCGCGCTCCCCGAGGACGAGGAGGGGGTGCTCCGCCCCGACGCGGAGATCGCCGAGACCCTGCGCCTGGGCTGGCGCCCGTGGCGGATCGCGGCCGGCGTGATGCTGGGCCTCGCCGCGGCCACCAAGTGGAACGGCCTCTACGTGATGGTCGGCTTCGGCCTGATGACGGTCCTGTGGGACGTCGGCGCCCGCCGCACGGCCGGCGCGGTCCGCCCGTACCTCGCGGTCGTCAAGAAGGACGTGGTGCCGGCGTTCGTGTCGGTGGTGCCGGTGGCGCTGGTGACGTACCTGGCGACCTGGACGGGCTGGCTCGTCACCGACAAGGGCTACTTCCGCGACTGGGCCGAGAAGCAGGACAAGCTCCCGAACGGCGGAGGCACCTGGTCCTGGCTGCCGGACTGGCTGCGGAGCCTGTGGCACTACGAGACCGAGGTCTACAGCTTCCACGTGGGCCTCACCTCGCCCCACACCTACGAGTCGAACCCCTGGTCCTGGATCGTCCTCGGCCGCCCGGTCTCCTACTTCTACGAGTCCCCCGCCCCCGGCACCGCCGGCTGCCCCGCCTCCGCGAAGGAGAAGTGCGCCCAGGAGATCCTGGCCCTCGGCACGCCCCTCCTCTGGTGGGCCGCCTGCTTCGCCCTCGTGTACGTCCTCTGGCGCTGGGCCTTCCGCCGAGACTGGCGCGCCGGCGCGATCGCCTGCGCGGTCGCCGCGGGCTGGGTCCCCTGGTTCCTCTACCAGGAACGCACGATCTTCCTCTTCTACGCCGTCGTCTTCATCCCCTACCTGTGCCTCGCCGTAGCCATGATGATCGGCGCGATCATCGGCCCCAAGGGCTCCACCGAAAAACGCCGCACCTTCGGCGCGGTAGCCGCCGGCTGCCTGGTCCTCCTGATCGTCTGGAACTTCATCTACTTCTGGCCGATCTACACGGCGACACCGATCCCGATAGACCAATGGCGGGCGAGGATGTGGCTGGACACGTGGGTCTAGCTGCGTGAATGTGAGTAGAGGGCGCGACCGGTGGTCGCGCCCTCTTGGTTGTCGCCGGTGGCTGTTGGTGACCGTCGGCGGACGACTTCCAGGCGCCCGCCCAAAGCACACGAGCGGCGGGCGGGCGACTGCGGCTCGCGCGGATGCCCCGGAAGAGTCCGCCATTCCCTGAAAGCCTCTCTTCTCGGTCGACGTGGCCGGCGGGTGCGGGCTGCGCCAAGGTGAAGTGTTCGGGCTCTTCGAGGAGGAGGTGGACCACGAGGGCGGATGGCTCTCCGTGAGCCACCAACTCAAGCGCATCCGAGGGAAGTTCGCTTTCGTACCCCCGAAGGGTGGCAAGGTTCGCGACGTTCCCCTGCCTCCGTCCGTGGTCGCTGCCATCAAGGCACACTCGGAGAGGCGCCCGCCGGTCACCATCACGCTCCCCTGGCGCACCCCGGACGGTCCGCCCGTGACCAAGACGCTCATCTTCTCCGGGTCGGGAGGCGACCACGTCCGCGTGAGCTACTTCAACGACTTCATGTGGAAGCCCGCCCTCGCTGCCGCGGGCATCATCCCGGAGCCGCAGGATGGCGAGCGGTACGCGTCCGCCCCGGAGCACGGCATGCACGCCCTGAGGCACTTCTACGCGTCCGTGCTCCTGGACGCCGGCGAGAACATCCGGGCCCTGAGCCAGTACCTCGGCCACGCCGACCCCGGGTTCACGCTCCGGACGTACACCCACCTCATGCCGAGCAGTGAGGGGCGAACTCGGAAGGCTGTGGAGGCTCTGTACAGGTAACCCCACGCCTGAAAGACGTCCCCGCCCTACTATCAACGCTCATGTCCACCACCACCTCACCGATACCCGTCCTCCGAGGCCGCGCTGGTATCACCCTCCAGGCTCAGGACGACGTGCTCGTCCTGAGCCGGCGGCGCAAGGAGAAGCGGATCCCGCTCCAGGCCGTCCGCCGAGTCGACGCCGAGGGCCGGGCCCTTGCCGTGGAGTTGACCGCCCCGGTCGGGAGGAACCCGGTCACGTACGAGGTCCGGGGCGTGAGTGAGGTGGCGGCCACCGCGTTCGCCGACGCCGTCACCGCGCTCCTGCCGGAGGAGCGGGCGGCCGACGGCACGGCTCTCGTCACCGACAGCGCGCCGGCGGGGTCCGATGACGACTGGTACACGCGCGCGTTCAGGCTCACGGCGTGGGTCACCGGCCTGGTGGCGGTCGGGGTGGCCGTACCCCTGGGCATCGTGGAGTCGGCGAGCCGCGCGCTCGCGTTCCTGGTGTTCACCCCCATCGCCGTGAGCATCGTCGCGTTCGGGGGCGCGGCCCTGTCCATGCAGTACCGCGAGTGGACCTACCCCCGGTACGGCATCACTGTCGAGGCGGTGCGCCGAGGCCCCAAGGACTACGCCTACACCGACCTGCACGGCGTGGTCCGCGGCGCGTACATCTCCGGCAGCGCGCCGACCATCAAGGTCGCCTACCACCCGAGGAACCCCGCCGACCCGGTCCATGCGAAATCGTGGATTGCCAAGGCGGCGGGCACGCTCGTCTTCCTGGTCATCACCGCCGTCGGTCTCGCCTTCCTGGCCCTCACCATCTCCCTGGCCGTCGACGGCTTCCAACGCGCCTGATCCCCGCCCCGGCAGACGAACTCCCGACGGTCCGGGAGCCTCCCCGGAAGTACCCCGTGAGCCGCCCCGAAGGTCGCCGAGGTCGCCCTGTTTGCGACCGTCACGGCCCAGGGACGGCCCAGCCTCGGCATGGCGGCCCCAGACGCCGAAGAAGTCACTGGTCAGGGCCGTGCGGGCCGGGATTCGCGAGGCTTCATCTACTTCTGGCCGATCTACACGGCGACGCCGATCCTGATAGACCAATGGCGGGCGAGGATGTGGCTGGACACGTGGGTCTAGCAGGGCGGACGTAGGTAGAGGGCGCGACCGGTGGTCGCGCCCTCTACCTACGTCCGGGGAGTGTCCGCCGGGATCGTGCACCGGGCCGCCTCGTGGGCCTGCTCGGCGGCGATCTCGGCGAGACGGCGGAGGTCGTCGAGGCGGTCGGCGGGGGCGGGACGGGTCAGTTTGACGTAGGTGGTCAGGCCCGAGTCCGAGGAGGGCAGGCACGCGGAGTACACGGCCGCCACCCTTCGGTTGACGCTCGTGAACGCCCAACGGCCGCCCTGGAAGGACTGCGCCTCGCCATCGACGGTGTTGGCCAGGACCCGCTCCTGCCACACCTCCCGGGACTCGCCCGATTCGAGTTCCGATTTCACGGTGAGCAGCCGATCGCCGTCGCCGTTCACGAAACACAGCGAGTAGTGCAGGAGATCGGTCTCGCTGGAGCCGCGTCGCCGGGAGCTCTCGTAGGGAACGCGGTAGGCGACCGCGTAGGGAAGGAGCCTGTTCAGGATGTCCGCCGCCTCCTGCGCGTTCCCGAGCGACGGGCAGAGTTCGGTCGCCTCGACCGTCCCCCTCGGCTTCTTGAAGGGTGGGGTGTTGGTGGCGTAGCTGATGCCCGCCCAGGCGGCGACCATGACGGCCAGGACGGCCGCCGTGATCCCCGCGCGCTTCCGTGTGATCGCCACGCCGCTACCCGCCGGCCGGGGCGTTCGCGGGGAGGGTGCAGCTCGCCGCCTTGTGGGCTTCTTCAGCGGCGATGGCGGCGAGGCGGCGGAGGTCGTCGATGCGGTCGGCGGGGGCGGGGCCGCGGAGCTCGACATAAGTGCTCAGGCCGGAGTCCCCGTACGGCAGACACGCGGAGAAGACGGCCCCGACCCGCAGGATCTCCGGGGTCGTGGTGAAGGCCCAGCGCCCGGCGTCGAAGGACTCCGGCCGCCGGCCGTTCGTGTTGCCGAGCACCTCTTCCCGCCAGCTTTCCTCACTGCTCCACCCCGCCATTTCCGTGCGCGCCAGGAGCAGCCGGCGGCCGTCGCCACTGATAGTGCAGCTCGACGTGTGGCGCAGGTCCGTGGGGCGCGGGCTGCGGGGAGTGCCCCCCTCCAGGGGGATCCGGTAGGAGGTGGCGTAGGGCAGCAGCCGGTTCAGGATGTCGGCGGCTTCCTGCGAGTCCCCGAACGACGGGCAGAGTTCGCCCGCCTCGATCGTCCCCTTCGGCTTCTTGAAAGGCGGCGTGTTGGTGGCGTAGCTGATGCCCGCCCAGGCCGCGACTAGTACGAGGAGGACGAGCGCGACGATGCCGCGCTTCTTCGTCGACTTCATGGTCACTTGTCCTTCTCCAGGGCCTTCGGCACGCCCACGCCATCGACGAAGTCCTTGATCCTGTCCTGTGCGTCGCCGAACCCGATCTCGGTCTCCCGGCCGACCAGCGCCACGATGTGTGGGGAGGGGGACCCGGTCTTGTCTCCGGCCTCCTGCGCGGCCTTCTCCACCAGGCGGAAGGTGGAGTCGCGGGTGGCTTCGATCTCCTCGCCGTTGCGGTAGATGACTTCGTCCGAGCTGTCACGCATCAGCCCCTCGGTGAGGCTGCCGATGATCTCGCCCGCCACGGTCTCCGCGGCGCCGCCGGCGACGACCGCGCCCGGGCCGACGGCCGAGGCCGTGGCGGCGCCGACGCCGATGCCGACGAGGGACTCGCCGAGCTCGCCCGCCTTCGTGATGGCGTCGTTGAACTCGGCGTCCTTGTTGCCCGCGTCCAGCTCGGCGGCGTACGCGCGGCCCGCGCCCAGGGTTCCCTGGATCTCGCCCGCGTTGCGGGCGATGTCCATGATGGCGACTTCCATGTTCTGCGTGGACGAGTAACGGGCGTCCTTCACGAACGCCTCGGGGTGGGCGAAGTGGTACTCCATCGCCGATGCCGTGTAGGCGTGCTGTCCCACAGTCAGCGCCGCGTACCCCTCGGGGTTCTGCCCGACCGCGTACATGAAGCGGGTGAGGTCCTGCTCGCCGAGCTTCGCCGCCGCACCCTGCACGGGGTAGAGCAAGTCCTTGTTCTCGTTGACCGGGCTCAGACCCCGGTGGATGTCCGCCATGTACTCCGCCGAGATCTGGCCCAGGCTGTCCGACATGAAGCCGTTGTCGGTGAGGCGGGAGGGGACCTGGGAGACGGACTTGACGATGTCGCCGTAGAGCTTGGCCTGTTCCTCGGTGTGGGCGGCGGTCGCCGGGGTGGGGAGTTCGCCGGCCGGGTGGCCGGTGGTGGCGGCCTCCAGGGCCGCGGCGAGGTAGTTCTTGCCGGAGATGCTGTCCTCGCCCTCCGAGTCCTGGTCCTGCATCCACTCCCGCTCCTCGAAGAGGTACTGGAAGTTGGAGAGGCCGACCGGTGCCTCCTTCGCGTCGCCGTCGCCGTCGGGGTCCCGCTTGAAGGGGTTGTTCTCGGCGTCCTTGCCGATGAACTCCGAGCTGAAGAACTCGGTTGCCGCGTCGGGGCTGTTGGAGAGGGCCTTCATGTAGCCGGTCATCGGGTCGAAGCCGAAGTCCGTGCCGGTGGCGTTCAGGTGGGGCCAGAGGCCGCCGCCGTGGTAGCCCCAGATCTGCTCGGGGCGGCGGCCGTCGCGTACGCCCTCCTGCTCCTTGGCGAGCATGTTGCCGCCGTAGCTGGTCAGGAAGTCGTCGTCGTAGTCGCCCCAGCGCATGAGGTTGCTCATCACGACGTAGCCGGAGATGCCGGTGCCGGGGCCGATCGGCTTCTCGACGGCCTGGAGCATGTCGAACTTCCACCGGGACATGTCCGTGCTCCCGCTCTGCGTCGCGTTGGCGAGCGTCAGACCGAGGTGCTTCTGGAGGTCCTTGTACTGGTCGAGGCGCTTGCCGTCGGCGGGCTGGTCCCGGCTGTTCGCGTCGTTGAGGCCGGCCCAGAAGTCGAGGGTGCCCTGGGCGCCGAGGCGCTGGGCGAAGGTGGAGGAGAAGAGGTCGTCGCCGTGGTACTTGGTCAGGCCCGCGAGCAGCCGGTCGAACTCGGCCTCCGACAGCTTGCTGGGGTCCTTCTTCGCCAGCGCCGCCAGGTCCTCCGCCGTCTTCATGGCGTCGGCCGCCTGGTCCCGGTCGCCGTACTTCGCGTCGCCGAAGCCCTTCTCGGCCTGGTCGACGAGGGCGCGCAGCACCTTGGCGGCGGAGCTGTCGCTCTCGGCGGCGCTCTTGATGATCCCGTCGATCCGGTCGCGCACGCCGTCGACGGTGCTCTGCTGGACGTCCTTGCCGGCATCGCCGTCCATGGCCTTGGCCATGAAGTTCTTCCCCGAGGGGACGACGGACACCTTCTGCGTCCTGGCCGACTCGATGGCCTGCTCCAGGTCGCCCTTGAACTTCTTCAGCTCGCCGAGGGTGTCGCGGAGGATGTTGCGGATGGACGTGGCCTGGGTGTGCGCGTCGCCGAACTCACCCGCGGTCTTGTCGATGAACTTCCGGCCGACCTGCGAGTTCACGCCCTGCCAGTCGGCCTTGGCGGCGGCCCCCTTGAGGCCCTCGCTCGCGTCCTTCTCCAGCTTCTCCAGGTTGGTGACCAGGGTGTTCCAGTCGGTCAGCGCCGCGTCGAGCGTGCCGAACTTGGCGTGCAGCAGGGTGTCGAAGTCCATCACTCGCCGTCCTTCTTGTCGCCCTTGTCGCCCTTGTCGTCCTTCTCGCCGTAGACCTCGTTGGGCTTGCCGGGCTCGGACGCCCGCTCGTCGAAGCCCGAGTCGAGGGTGGCGATGCCGCTCATGCGCCGCTGGATGAAGATCTCGTCGCCCGCGTGGGCGTTCTTCGTGTAGTCCATGTGGTTCGAGATGTGCGCGCAGGCGTCCATGAGGTCCGCCAGCGCGGACGCCCACTTGACGGAGACGTGGCTCAGCGCGCCGCCGAGCTCGAAGCCCTGGCCGGACAGGTCGGAGGCGGCGGAGTCGCTGGTGGTCTCGGCGACCCGGCCCTCGCGCCACAGGCGGTTGTAGAGCCCGAAGGCGTGGTCGCCGATCTTGGCGAGGTGCTCGTTGACGACCTTGAGGTCGCCCTGGCTGTTCGAGGACAGCGACTTGCCGTCCGGCTCGTCCGGCACCCGGTTCAGCTGCATCCGGGTCGAGGACGCTCCGGCAGCGTCCGCTTTGAGCTGGTTCCATTCGTCCCATGCCATGGTGACTCCTCCCCTTCGACCCGTCGATGCGGTAGCAACGCCCGACGGCATCCTATTGAGGGACACGAGCGGCGCTACGGCTGGGACGGGGGTTCGGGAGCCTTCACAGATCCTTCGCAAGGGAGAATTCCGTTTGCGATGGCTGAGAGGCGATCGATGTGACAGGTGTGACCTGGCCTTGCTCGACAGTTGTCAGTGGCGGCTGCTTGACTCGATGGTCCACACGGGGAGGGGAACCCAAGTCATGCGCAGTGGAGCCAAGGTGGGAATCGTCGGGGGAGTGTTCCTCGTCGTCGCCGGCGGGGTCGGGTACGGGGGCTACAACCTCTGGAACGGGGTCACCGGAGGGACGGCGAACGACGTCGGGCCGCAGTCGGCGCCCAGGACCGGGCCCGTGACGGCCGAGGAGGTCACCGCCACCGCGCGGGAGTTCCTCGCCGCCTGGGCCGCGGGTGAGGCCGACCGGGCCGGCCAGCTGACGAACGATCCGGTGACGGCGGGCCCGGCCGTCGCCTCGTACCGGGAGGGGGTCGGCGTCTCGGAGGCCGTGATCACTCCGGGTACGCCCACCGGCGCGACGGTGCCGTTCACGGTCGCGGCGACGGTGACGTACGACGGGGTGTCGAAGCCCTGGACGTACACCTCGAAGCTCAGCGTCGTCCGGGGCGAGTCCACCGGGCGGCCGCTGGTGCGGTGGACGCCGGCCGTGCTGCACCCGAAGCTCACCGTCGGCGCCACGCTGCGGACCGGCACGGCGAAGACACCCGCGGTGAAGGCGCTCGACCACGAGGGCGTCGAGCTGTCGCCCGCGAAGTACCCGTCGCTCGTGCCCGTCCTCGACGCGCTGCGGCAGCGGTACGGCGGGAAGGCGGGCGGCAAGGCGGGGATCGAGACCTGGATCGAGAACGCGGAGGGGGTGCCGAGCAGCACGCTCCTCGTGCTCTCCGCCGGCAAGCCCGGCGAGCTGCGGACGACGATCGACGCGGGCGTGCAGGCGGCGGCCGAGAAGGCGGTGAAGCGGTTCCCGACGGCGGCCGTCGCCGCCGTCGAGCCGTCGACGGGCGCGATACGGGCGGTCGCCAACAACCCCGCCTCGGGCTTCAACACCGCCTTCCAGGGCGAGCAGGCCCCCGGCTCCACGATGAAGATCGTGACGGCGGCGATGATGATGCGGTACGGGATCGCCGAGCCGGGATCGGCGGTGGAGTGTCCGGCGAGTGTGAAGTGGGACGGGGCCGAGTTCGAGAACCTCGACCGCTTCACCACCGACGGCGACCTGACCAACGCGTTCGCCAGGTCCTGCAACACCGCCTTCATCAAGGCGATCACCCCGCTGAACGGCAAGGGCGTCCACAACACCGCCCTCGGCGACACCGCCCGCAAGTGGTTCGGCATCGGCGAGCTGTGGTCGGTCGGCGTGCAGACCTCCGACGGGTCCGTGCCCGAGTCGAGCGGCACCGAGACCGCCGCCTCGTACATCGGCCAGGGCAAGATCACCATGAACGCGCTCAACATGGCGTCCATCTCCGCCACCGTGAAGAACGGCGGCTTCCTCCAGCCGTACCTCGTCCCGAAGGACATGGACGGGCGGGAGTTCGCCGAGGCCGAGCGGCTGCCGGGCCAGGTCGCGGAGGGACTGCGGAAGATGATGCGCGCCGCCGCCACCGCCTCGAACGGCACCGCGCGGGAGGCGATGACCGGCGTGCCGGGCCCGAAGGGCGCGAAGACGGGCTCGGCGGAGGTCGCCGACCAGAACGCCAACAGCTGGTTCACCGGCTACTCCGGCGACCTCGCCGCCGCGGCCGTCGTCGAGGCCGGCGGCCACGGCAGCGACGCGGCGGGCCCGGTGGTGGCGGAGGTGCTGAAGGCGGGCTGAGGGGGCTGACGGCCGGGCCGAGGGCGGGCCGAAGGCGGGCCGAGGCCGGGCCGAAGGCGGGCTGAGGCGGCTGAAGGCGGAGTGAGGCGGCTGACGGCGGGCCGAGGGGCTGAAGGCGGGCCGAGGCGGCTGACGGTGGATCGAGGGGGCTGAAGGCGGACCGAGGCGGCTGAAGGAGGACCGACGGCGGGCTGACTCGGGCTGGGGGGCTGACGGCGGACCGAGGCGGCTGACGGCGGACCCGCGGCGGACCCAGGCGGCTGACGGCGGGCCGAGGCGGCCGGACCGGGTGGTGAAACGGCGTCGCGTGTCCCGTACACCTACCGCTACCGTGCGGGCATGACGACCGACGCCACCTCCTCCGCCCACCCCCGCTTCGCCGCCGCCCTCGCCGCGCTGGGCCTCGACGTCGAGGTCCGCCGCTTCCCCGACGAGACGCGCACCGCCCAGCAGGCCGCCGACGCCATCGGCTGCCAGGTCTCCGAGATCGTGAAGTCGCTGATCTTCGCCGCCGACGGGGTCCCCGTCCTGGTCCTGATGGACGGGGCCTCGCGGGTCGACGTCGAGCGGGTGCGGGAGGCGCTCGGCGCCGGGAAGGTCACGCGGGCGGACGCGCGCGTGGTCCGGGAGACGACCGGGTACGCGATCGGAGGCGTACCGCCCTTCGGGCACCTCACCCGGACCCGCGTCCTGGCCGACGAGGGCCTCCTCGACCACGCGCTGGTGTGGGCGGCGGCCGGCACCCCGCACTCCGTCTTCGCCCTGCCGCCGAAGGAGCTCGTCGCCCACGCGGGCGCGACCCTCGCGGACGTGCGCGAGCGTACGGCGTGACGCCGCTGGTCGCGTGCGTGGTGCTGGTCGCGGCGGTCACGCACGCGTCCTGGAACGCCCTGGCCCACCACATCCGGGACCAGCTGCTCTCCTTCACGCTCATCGCGGGCGGCGGGGCGCTGATCGGCCTGGCGCTCGTCCCCTTCGTACCCGTCCCGGCCGCCGGGGCGTGGCCGTACCTGATCGCCTCGGCGGTCCTGCACGTCGCGTACTACCTGCTCCTGATGAAGTCCTTCACCCTGGGCGACTTCGGGCAGATGTACCCGATCGCGCGCGGCACGGCCCCGCTGGTCGTGACGCTCCTGGCGGCGGTCTTCGTCCACGAGATCCCGGACAGCCGCCAGCTCCTCGGCGTGGCGGTGGCGTGCGCGGGCCTGACGGGCCTGGCCCTGTGGGGCGTCCGCGGCAAGGGCGCGCACTGGCCGGCGCTCCTCGCCGCGCTCGCCACCGGCCTCTCGATCGCCCTGTACACGGTCGTCGACGGCATCGGCGTCCGCGCCTCCGGCACCACGCTCGGCTACATCGCGTGGCTGATGCTCCTGGAGGGCCTGGTCATCCCCGCGTACGCCCTCGCGGTCCGCCGCCGCACCCTCCTGCCCGCGCTCCGCCCCCACGCGGCGCGCGGCCTCCTCGGCGCGGCCCTCTCGGTCGCCGCCTACGCCCTCGTCCTCTGGGCCCAGACCCAGGCCCCCCTCGCCCCCATCGCCGCCCTCCGCGAGTCCTCCATCATCGTCGGCGCCGCCATCGGCGCCCTCTTCTTCAAGGAACGCTTCGGCGCCCCGAGAATCGCCGCCGCCGGCCTCATGGTCGCGGGCATCGGCCTGATGCTCCGCGTGACCTGAGCCGGAGTCAGCCGTCGGCGCCGCTGCGCGCGTCGCCACCCACGGCCACCTCCACCCAGACGACCTTGCCAGGCCCCCGGCGGTCGCCGATGCCCCAGCCGGCCGCCAAGGAGTCCACGAGGGGCAGACCCCAGCCGCCCTCGACCCCCTCCTCCGGAAGGCCCATCAGCGGTCGCGTCTCCGAGGCGTCGTGCACCTCGATACGCAACAGCCGCCCCACTCGCGAGAAACGGGTCTCGATCTCCCTTCCGGGGACCCGCGCGTGCCGCACCGCATTGGTCAGCAGCTCGGACAGCAGCAGTGCCGCGACGTCCGCCACGGCACCCCACTTCCACCGCTCCAGGGTGAGGCGCAGTTCGCGGCGGGCCACCGGAACGCTCCTCGCGACGTACCGCCAGCGCAGCACCACGGTCTCGTCACCTGGGGACACCACATGCGCTTCCGTCACTCCGATGCTCCTCACCCACGAACCGACGGGCAACAGTCCTAGGACTGTGTTTGACTGCGGTCAGCGAGAGGAGCTGGTGTGGCACCCAAGTGGCGGGAACTGGCAGACAGGCTGGCGGAGCGGATCCGTGGGGGCGAGTGGGTCGCCGGCCAGCAGTTGCCGCACATTCGGGAGCTCGTGGAGGCGGGCGAGGGTTCGAAGTCCACCGTGCACGCCGCCTACAAGGCACTGGAGGCGGAAGGGCTGGTCACGTCCTCGCGGGGCCATGGCACTGTCGTGCGGGAGCACGTACCGCTGAAGCGGCTCGGTGTCGCGCGGTACGACAAGGCGAAGTGGCGCGACGGCGACGAGGTCGCGTTCGCGGCGGACCGGATCGCCTCCGGTCGCGCGTACCGGCGCGGCGATCAGACCCAGACCGTGGAACGGATGCCCGCGCCACCGCTCGTGGCCGCCGTGCTCGGCGTGGCCGAGGGCTCGGAGGTGTACGCCCGCGCCCGCCTGGTGAAGGAGGAGGGCCGGCCGACGCACACGCTCACCAGCTACTACCGCCCCGAACACGTCGAGGGGACCCGGCTCGCCGATGCGTCTCCGGGTCCGGCCGGCCGGGGCGGAGGCTTCCGCGTGCTCTACGACGCGGGCCACGAGGTCGACCACCTGCGCGAGGAACTGCGGGCCCGTGCCGCGACGCCGGAGGAGGCCGCACGGCTTCAACTGGCCTCCGGCGAGTGGGTGGTGGAGTTGCACCGCGTCGCGTACACCGCCGACGGGACGGTCGTGGAGTTCGCGGTCGGGGTCCACGCGGCCACCCGCTTCGCCTGGACGTACGACTTCCAGGTACCCGACAGCGCGCGAGCGGAGGGCACGCCGTGATCACCGCACAGGACTGGCAGGACGCCCGGATCCTCTGGGACTTCCAGCGGATGGGACACGAGCCCCGGGCGTGCTCCGTCGGGGTCGGGCTCGGGAGCCATGACCTCGGCGTCGCCGACGCCATGGTGGACGCGTACCGGCGGGGGCTCGTGCCGCTCGTCGTCTTCACCGGGGCCACCAGCCCGACGACCCGGGAACGGATGCCCCGGGGCGAGGCCGTGCACTACCGGGAGCGGGCCGTGGAGCTGGGCGTCCCCGGGGACGTGGTGCTGGTGGAACCCCGGGCGCGCAACACCGGCGAGAACATCCGCTTCTCCCGCGCGCTCCTCGCGGAGCGGGGCACGCAGGTGGACTCCGTCCTGCTCGTCGGCAAGCCGTACGAGGAGCGGCGGGCGTACGCGACCGCGCGCCGGATCTGGCCCGAGGCGGAGTTCGTCTGCGCGTCGGCACCGCTGGACCTGCCCGAGTACGCGGACTCGATCGGGGACCCCCGGCTCGTCCTGGACATGCTCGTCGGAGCCGTACAGCGACTCCTGGTCTACCCCGCCCAGGGCTTCATGATCGAGCTCCCCGTCCCGCCTCCGGTCGTGGCCGCCTACGCACGGCTGCGGGACCGGGGGTTCGTCGGACGGCTGGTGGCCACGGCCTGATCAGCCGTCGCCCAGGATCTCCCGGAAGTGGCGGTTGACCGCCAGGAGGCCGCCGTCGACGCGGAGGGTGGTGCCGGTGATCCAGGCGGCGTCGGGGGAGGCGAGGAAGGCTACGGCGGCGGCGATGTCCTCGGGGGTGCCTACGCGGCGCAGGGGGTAGGCGCGGGTGGCCAGGGCGGTCAGGGCGGGTTCGCGGCCGGACCAGGAGGGGGTGGCGATGGTGCCGGGGTTGATCTGGTTGACGCGGACGCCCCGGGGGGCCGCCTCGCCGGCCAGGGTGCGGGTGAAGGAGCCCAGGGCGGCCTTCGCGGCGCTGTAGGCGTGGTCGCCGAAGTCCGCCTCCGCGTTGACCGAGCCGATCGTGACGATCGCGCCGGCGGTCGCCGTCAGGTGCGGGAGCGCGGCCCGGGAGCAGTGGACGGCGCCGAGGAGGGTGCCGTCGAGCTGGCGGCGCCAGTTCTCGTCGGGGTCGTCGACGAAGGGGACGAAGGCGTTGTTGACCAGGACGTGGAGGGCGGGGAGTTCGCCGATCAGGCGGTCGATGCCTTCCCGGTCGGTGATGTCCAGGCGGAGGGGGGTCGCGTGCGGGAGGTCCGCCGCGACCTTGCGCGCCGCCTCCTCGTCGATGTCCGTGACCAGGACGTACGCGCCCTCCGCCGCCAGCCGTCGGGCCGTCGCCGCGCCGATGCCGCTGCCCGCGCCCGTGATCAGTGCCGTCTGTCCCTCGAAGCGGTTCATGGGGCCTATCAGAGCAGGGACTTGACCGCCCTCACCAGGGCCTGGGCGCGCGGGTCCGAGGTGACCGTCTTGCGCATGCCGTTGGTGACGTAGGCGAAGGCGGTGGTGGACGCGGGGTCGGCGAAGGCCAGGGAGCCGCCGCGGCCGGGGTGGCCGAAGGAGGTGGGGCCGAGGAGGGGGGAGGCGGGGCCGTGGAGCATGTGGCCGAGGCCGAAGCGGGTGGAGACGAGGAGGACGCGGTCGGGGCCGGCCGTCTCCTCGGTGCGGGCCAGGGCGAGGGTGGCGGGGGCGAAGAGGCGGGGGGTGCCGTCGGCGAGGGGGCCGAGGGTGGCGGCGTAGAAGCGGGAGAGGGCGCGGGCGGTGGCGACGCCCGCCGCGCCGGGGAGTTCGGCGGCGCGGTAGGCCGGGTCGTTCTCGTCGGGCCTGGGGGTGATGACCTCGAAGGCGCGGCGGGTGAGCGAGTCCGGGTCCTCCCACGCCGCGGTGACCGCGCGCTTGGGGCGCAGGCGGAGGGCGCCGGTGTCCTCGGGGGCCTCGACCGGGGCGAGACGCCCGACGCGGTGGGCCTCCGTCTCCGGGAGGCCGATCCAGAGGTCGAGGGCGAGAGGGCCGGCTATCTCGTCCGCGACCCAGCGGCCGATCGTGCGGCCCGTGACGCGGTGGACGAGCCCGGAGAGGAGCCAGCTGAACGTGAGGGCGTGGTAGCCGTGGGCGGTGCCGGGTTCCCAGGCGGGGGCCTGGGCGGCGATGGCCGCGGTGGACGCCTCCAGGTCGGTGGCCTCGGCGAGGACGAGGGGGCGGTCGAGGACGGGGACGCCCGCCTGGTGGGCGAGGAGCTGCCGTACCGTCACGCGGTCCTTGCCCGCCGCCTTGAACTCCGGCCAGTACGTGGCCACCGGGGCGTCCAGGTCGATCCGGCCGCGCTGGTGGAGGAGGAGGGGGACGGCGGCGGCGACGCCCTTGGTGGCCGAGCGGACCACCTGGGCGGTGCCCTCTTCCCAGGGTTCCGTACCGTCCGCGTCCTTCGTGCCCGCCCACAGGTCGACGACCTTCGCGCCGTCGTGGTGGACGGCGACCGCCGCGCCCTTCTCGCCCCGCTGCTCGAAGTTGCGCAGGAACGCGTCCCGCACCGGCTCCCAGCCCGGCGCCACCGTGCCCTGGACGTCCACCCGACCCACCTTCACCCTTTCGTACGAACGGGTCCCATGGTCTCAGGCGACGGAACCCGGAACGAATCCGAAGGGTAGTTCGAGCCGGTGGCGGGTCATGAGCGCCTCGTCGGAGAGGATCTCGCGGGTCGGGCCGTCGGCGGCGATCACGCCCTCGCTGAGGACGAGCGCGCGCGGGCAGAGCTCCAGGGCGTACGGCAGGTCGTGGGTGACCATGAGGACGGTGACGTCCAGCGAGCGCAGCACGTCGGCGAGTTCGCGGCGGGAGGCCGGGTCCAGGTTGGAGGACGGCTCGTCGAGCACGAGGATCTCCGGCTCGGTGGCGAGGACGGTCGCGACGGCGACCCGGCGCCGCTGCCCGAAGGAGAGGTGGTGCGGGGGCCGGTCGGCGTACTCGGCCATCCCGACCCGGGCCAGCGCCCGCTCCACGACCGCGTCCAGCTCGGCGCCGCGCAGACCGGCCGCGGCGGGGCCGAAGGCGACGTCCTCGCGGACGGACGGCATGAAGAGCTGGTCGTCGGGGTCCTGGAAGACGATGCCGACCTTCCGCCGGATCTCCGCCATGTGCTTCCTGCCGACGGGCAGCCCGGCGACGGTGACGCTGCCCGCGCCGGCCGCGAGGATGCCGTTCAGGTGCAGGACGAGGGTGGTCTTGCCGGCGCCGTTGGGGCCGAGGAGGGCGACCCGCTCGCCGCGCCCGATGGTCAGGTTCACGCCGAAGAGCGCCTGGTGGCCGTCGGGGTAGGCGTAGGCGAGGCCGCGCACGTCAAGGGAGGCAGGAAGCGAGGGCGGAAGCGAGGGCGAAGCGGTCATGGCGGTCATCCCAGGAGGGCGAGAAGGCAGATCGGGAGGGCGGCGAGGGGCAGCGCCAGGGCCGTCGCCCACTGGGCGCGGGCGGTGGGGCGCTCGTCGAGGACCGGCATGGTGCCGGTGTAGCCGCGGCTGACCATGGCGAGGTGGACGCGTTCGCCGCGCTCGTACGAGCGGATGAAGAGCGCCCCGGCCGACTTGGCGAGGACGCCCCACTGGCGGACGCCGCGCGCCTCGAAGCCGCGGGAGCGGCGGGCGATGGACATCCGGCGCATCTCGTCGGTGATGACGTCGCCGTACCGGATCATGAACGAGGCGATCTGGACGAGCAGCGACGGCAGGCCGAGGCGCTGGAGGCCGAGGATCAGGGCGCGCAGTTCGGTGGTGGCGGCGAGGAGCACGGAGGTGGCGACGCCGAGGGTGCCCTTGGCGAGGATGTTCCAGGCGCCCCACAGGCCGGGGACGCTGAGGGAGACGCCCAGGACCTCCGTCTGCGCGCCGGGGACCACGAAGGGCATGAGCAGGGCGAAGGCGACGAAGGGGATCTCGATCGCGAGCCGCCGGAGCAGGAAGCCGGCCGGTACGCGGGCGAGCGCGGCGACCGTGCCGAGCAGGGCCGCGTACAGGGCGAAGGCCCAGACGGCCTCGCGGGGGGTGGTGACGACGACCAGGACGAAGCCGAGGACGGCGACGAGCTTGGTGTGCGGGGGCAGGCCGTGCACCGGCGAGTCTCCCCGCCGGTACAGCTTGTGCGCGTGCCCCGCTCCCATCGTCAGACCTGGGCGCCGGTCCCGCTCGCGGCGCGGCGGCGGCGGACGGCCCAGAAGGCGCCGGTGCCGGCGGCCAGGGTGAGGCCGACGCCGATGACGCCGGCGAGACCGCCGGAAAGACGGGCGGACTCGACGCCCTTGACGCCGTAGTCGGCGAGCGGGGAGTCGGCGGTGGCGTGCTCGTACTCCTCGGCCTTGGCGTCGATGCCCTGGTCGGCGGCGACCTTCTCCAGGCCGTCGGGGCTGGCGGAGGCGTAGAAGGAGACGACGCCGGCGAGGACGAGGGCGGTGACGACGCCGCCGATCCACACCTTCTTCGGGCTCTTCGCAACCGGGGCCGGGGCCTCGGCCGGGGCCGCGTCGACGAGCTCGCCGCCGACCCGCAGCTTCAGCGGGGCGGCCAGGCCGCGGGCGCCGTGCACGAGGTCGGGGCGGACGGCGAGGACGGCGCCGACGGTGAGGGCGGTGATGACGGCCTCGCCGATGCCGATGAGGACGTGGACGCCGAGCATGGCGGTGAGGACCTTGCCGATCGGCACGTCCGTGGTGCCGCCGACCGCGTAGAGCAGGGTGAAGGCGGCGGCCGAGGCCGGTACGGAGACGAGCGCGGCGACGAAGGTCGCGGCGGTCACGCCGCCCCGGGTGCGGGGCAGCACCGCCCGCAGGCCGCGGAAGAGGAAGTGGGCGACGACGACGGTCACCACGCCCATGACGACGATGTTGACGCCGAGGGCGGTGAGGCCGCCGTCGGCGAAGAGGACGCCCTGCATGAGCAGGACGACGGCGATGCACAGGACGCCTGTCCAGGGCCCGACGAGGAGGGCGGCGAGCGCGCCGCCGAGGAGGTGGCCGCTGGTGCCCGCGGCGACCGGGAAGTTGAGCATCTGGACGGCGAAGACGAAGGCCGCGACGAGGCCCGCGAGCGGGGCGACCCGCTCGTCGAGTTCCTTCCGCGCGCCGCGCAGGCTCACGGCGACCGCGCCGGCGGCGACGACACCGGCGACGACCGATACGGGGGCGTTGATGAATCCGTCAGGTACATGCACGACCCGAATGATGAGCGCTCCTGCAAATCACTTGCAAGAGCGCCCACATCACAAGATGGGCATGAGATGGGCATGTGAGCCCGGACACGTCGGGGAGTGAGTCGGTCACCTGCGGGGAAGAATCCGGAATTAAGGAGCAAATCGCACCCCCGCGATGAGCCTACGAGGATCCCCCAGAGGACCCCTACGAGGTGAGGAGCCCCCCGATGCCCGCCGTCGAGGACCGTGCCCGAGGCCGGCTGATCGGCGACGCCCCGGTCTCCCGGGCCGTACCCGTGACCCTCCGCTACGACCCCGGCTTCTCCCCCGCCACCGTCCGCTTCGGACTGCCCGGCGGCATCGAGTGGTCCTTCCCCCGCGCCCTCCTGGAGGACGGGCTGCGGGAGCCGGCGCACCGCGGCGACATCGCGGTCTGGCCGTGCGGGCGGGTGCAGACCGTGGTCGAGTTCCACGGCGCGGACGGGGTCGCCGTCGTGCAGTTCGACAGCACCGCCCTGATGCGGTTCCTGGAGCACACGTACGCCGCCGGCGCGTCGTCGCTCACGACACGCTGACGGCGTACGGCCGCGTCGGCTTCCCCGTCCCCACAGGTCCCGGCGCGGTCCGGGGCGCGCCCCCCGCTCAGGGGCCGCCCCGGGGACTACGGGGGTGTCACGCCTTCACGAGGTCCGGCTTCCGGTCGGCGGGCGCGTCGTGGGCCGTCAGGCCCTCGCCCTCCACGTCGACGTTCGGCAGCGCCCGGTCCAGCCACTTCGGCAGCCACCAGGCGCGGTGGCCGAGGAGGGCGAGGACGGCCGGGACGATGGCCATGCGGACGACGAAGGCGTCGAAGAGGACGGCGACGGCGAGACCGAAGCCGATCATCTTGATCATCTGGTCGCTCATCCCGATGAAGCCGGAGAATACCGCGATCATGATCACCGCGGCGGCGGTGACCACCCGGGCGCTGTGCCGGAAGCCGGTCACGATCGCCTCGCCGGGCCGCTCCCCGTGGACGTACGCCTCGCGCATGCGGGTCACGAGGAAGACCTCGTAGTCCATCGCGAGGCCGAAGACGACGCCCACCATGAAGATCGGCATCATCGACATGATCGGGCCGGTCTGCTCGACGCCGAACAGGCCGCCCAGCCAGCCCCACTGGAAGACCGCGACGACGGCGCCGAGGGCGGCGACCACCGAGAGCAGGAAGCCGAGGGCCGCCTTGAGCGGCACCAGGACCGAGCGGAAGACCACGGTCAGGAGGAGGAAGGCGAGGCCGACGACGAGTGCCAGGTAGGGCACGAGGGCGTCGTTCATCTTCTGCGAGAAGTCGATGTTCATCGCGGTGGCGCCGGTGACGAGGACGTCGTCGCCGGTGGCGTCGCGGATGTCGTGGACCAGGGTCTCGGTGGCGCCGGAGGACGGGCGGTCCTTCGGGACCACGGTGATCATCGCGGCGTCGCCGGCCTTGTTGGGCGTGGCCGGGGTGACGGCGGCGATGCCGTCGAGGCCCTTGATCGTGTCGACCGTCTTGTCCGCGGCGGCCTTGTCGCCGTCGACGACGACGAGCAGCGGGCCGTTGAAGCCGGGGCCGAAGCCGTCGGAGAGCAGGTCGTAGGCGCGGCGCTCGGTCGCGGAGACCGGCTTCACGCCGTCGTCGGGAAGGCCCATCTCCAGCGAGGCGGCCGGGATCGCGATGGCGCCGAGGCCGATGACACCGGCCAGGAGGACGAAGACGGGGCGGCGGATGACGAAGCGGGCCCAGCGGGTGCCCGCGTTCGGCTTGGCCTCCTTCTCCAGGGACTCCCCGGCCTTCTCCGGGGTCTCGGCGGCGGCGCCCTTGCGCTGCTTGCGCCCGATGACCTTGTCGCCGGCGAAGCCCAGCAGCGCCGGGATGAGGGTGAGGGCGATGAGGACGGCGATGACGACGGTGCCGGCGGCGGCGAAGCCCATCTTCGTCAGCATGGGGATGTTGACGACGGCGAGGCCGACGAGGGCGATGACGACGGTGAGTCCGGCGAAGACCACGGCCGATCCGGCGGTGCCGGTGGCGCGGCCCGCGGCCTCCTCCTTGGTCCGCCCCTCGGCCAGTTCGGCGCAGTAGCGGGAGACGATGAAGAGGGCGTAGTCGATGCCGACGGCGAGGCCGATCATCATCGCGAGGGTGGAGGTGGTGCTGCCGAGGTCCAGGACGTTGGCGAGCGCGGTGATCGCGGAGACGCCGATGCCGACGCCGATGATCGCGGTGAGCAGCGGCAGTCCGGCCGCGACGAGCGAGCCGAAGGTGACGACGAGGACGAAGCCGGCGATGACGACGCCGATGATCTCGCCGACGCCGGTCTCGGGCATGGTCTGGAGGGCGTCACCGCCGAGCTCGACGGTCAGGCCCTTGCCCTGGGCCGCGTGTCCGGCCTGTTCGAGGGCTTCCCGGGTCGCGTCGGTCAGCTCCATCCCGTTCACCTTGTAGGCGACGGAGACGTAGGCGGTCGAGCCGTCCTGGGAGACGGCCCGCCCGGTGTACGGGTCGGTGACGGAGACGATCTGGTCGGAGCCGGACTTCAGCGCGGCGACGGTCTCCTCGACGACGGCCTTGTGGCCGGCGTCGGTCATCTTCTCGCCCTGGGGGGCCTTGAAGACGACACGGGCGGTGGCGCCGTCGGCGCCGGCGCCGGGGAAGCGCTCTTCGAGCAGGTCGAAGGCGCGCTGGGCCTCGGTGCCGGGGATGGAGAAGGAGCTGGAGGTCGCGGCGGGCGCGGTGGCGGCGCCGACTCCGGCGAGCGCGAGGAGCGCCACCCAGAGGAGGGCGACGAGCCGTCGGCGCCGGAAGGCGGTGCGGCCCAGCTTGTACAGGAAGGTGGCCACGGGTGCGTACTCCCATTGTGGGGTGGGACAGGGCATGGGGAGCCGGCCCGACGGCGTGAGCGGTGCGCAGTCAGGTGGAGCAGGGGACTTGCGGGTGAAGACTTTCGGGTGGTGCGGGTCAGACGCCGAGTGAGGGGAGCACGACGGCGTCGACGTAGGCGCTGAGGAAGGCGCGGTCGACCGGCTGGTCGTCGACCAGGGGACGGGCGACGAACGCTCCGATCAGCATGTGCGGGACGAGCTTGAGCGCCGGGTTGTCCGGGTCGATCTCGCCGCGCCGGACCGCTCGGGCGAGGACCTCGTCGAAGCCGTTGAGCTCGGGTTCGATGAGCAGCTCGCGCAGGGCGCGGTGCAGGTCCGGGTTGTCGTGGACGGCATGGGCCAGACCCCGCATCAGCGCGGTGTCCTTCTCCATCTGACAGTCGTCGGTCAGTTCCATGAGGGCCTGGAAGTCGCCGCGCAGCGAGCCGGTGTCGATCTCGGTGAGACTGACGGGCTTGTTGTGGCGCAGAGCCCGGGCGACCAGCTCCGGCTTGCTCCCCCACTGGCGGTAGAGGGTGGCCTTGCTGGAGTGGGTGCGGGCGGCGACGGCGTCCATGGTGAGGGCGTCGTAGCCGACCTCGCGGAGGAGGTCGAGCACGGCGGCGTACAGCTCGGACTCACGCTCGGGGGTGAGTCTGCTGGCCATGCCGTACCTCCGGACCGAACGAAACGGTTTCGTACTCTTCGTACGGTACGAAGGTACCCCGGCGCCCAGCGAAACGAAACCGTTTCGTACGTGTCCTGGGACACACCCCCCGCCCACTTCCGTACGCCCGTACGAGTTGCCGCACCCCCTCCGCGCGGAAAGCATGAACGGGTGAGTGACGACGTGGCCTACCTCCGCTTCCCGCACCTCCACGACGACCTGCTGTGCTTCACGGCCGAGGACGACCTCTGGCTCGCCCCGCTCGTGCCCGAGGGCCATCGCCCCGGCCGCGCCTGGCGGCTCACGGTCGACCGCACCCGGGCCGGACACCCCCGCTTCTCCCCCGACGGGCGCCACATCGCGTACACGAACTGGCGCAGCCTCGATCCGGAGATCCACCTCGTGCCCGTCGACGGCGGCCACGCCCGCCAGCTCACCCACTGGGGCTCCACCGACACGCGCGTCTGCGGCTGGTCCCCTCCCGGCGAGGACGGGCACTCCGACATCCTCGCCGTCTCCTCGCAGGGCCAGCCCTTCTCGTACTTCTCCTGGGCCTACACGGTCGCCACCGACGGCTCGCCCGGCGGCCGGATGCCCTGGGGCCCGGTCTCCGACATCGCCGTCCGGGACCTCGGCGGCGAGCGCCGCACCCTCCTCCTCACCGGCACCCCGCCGCACGAGCCCGCCGCCTGGAAGCGGTACCGGGGCGGCGCCACCGGCCGCCTCTGGCTGCACGGCGAACGGCTCCTGCCCGACATCGGCGGCCACCTCGCCGACCCGATGTTCGTCGCCGCCCCGCCCGGCGAGGACGGGTACCGGATCGCCTTCCTCTCCGACCACGAGGGCATCGGCAACCTCTACTCCTGCCGCCCCGACGGCACCGACCCGCGCCGCCACACCGACCACGCCGACTTCTACGCCCGGCACGCCTCCTCCGACGGCCGCCGGATCGTCTACCAGTGCGCCGGCGAGCTGTGGATCGTCGACGACCTGAGCGCCGGCGCCGCGCCGCGCCGCCTGGAGGTCCGCCTCGGCGGCCAGCGGGCCGGCCGCCGCCCCTACCAGGTGCCCGCCGCCCAGCACGTCGACGCGCTCTCCGTCGACGAGACCGGCCGGGCCAGCGCCGTCGGCGTGCGCGGCAGCCTGTACTGGCTCACGCACCGCGACGGGCCCGCCCGCGCCCTCACCGACACCCCCGGCGTCCGCGTCCGGCTCCCCGAGATGCTCGGCAGCGGCGGGCAGATCGCGTACGTCACCGACGCCGAGGGCGACGACGCCGTCGAGATCGCCTACCTCCCCCGGGCCACCGGCGACCGGCCCCCGCGCCGGCTCGCCGCCGGGGAGCTCGGCCGGGTCGAGGAACTCGTCGCCGACCCCGACGGCGAACGGCTCGCCATCGCCTCGCACGACGGCCGCCTCCTCCTCATCGACGCCACGGAGGACTCCAACGGCGAGGTCACCGAGCTCATCCGCTCCGTCAACGGCCCCGTCCGCGACCTCGCCTTCTCCCCCGACGGCGCCTGGCTCACCTGGTCCCACCCCGGCATCGGCCGCTCCCTGCGCTCCATCAAGCTCGTCCGCATCTCCGGCCCCGGCCCGCGCACGGTCATCGACGTCACCAACGGGCGCTTCGAGGACGAGAACCCGGTCTTCACCAGCGACGGGCGCTACCTCGCCTTCCTCTCCTGGCGCGGCTTCGACCCGGTGTACGACGTCCACACCGGCGACCTGTCGTTCCCGCTCGGCTGCCGCCCCTACCTGGTGCCGCTCTCCTCCGCGACCCCCTCCCCCTTCGCGCTCCTCCCCGACGGTCGCCCGGCGGCCGGCGGACTCGACCCGGCCGACGACGGCGCCGACAGCGGCGACGGCACGGTCACCGTCGAGATCGAGGGCCTGCCCGACCGGGTCACCCCCTTCCCCGTCGCCGCCTCCAAGTACTCGGCGCTCGCCCCCGTCTCCGGCGGCGGGCTCGTCTGGCTGCGCTGGCCCATCTCCGGCGCCCTCGGCGAGACCTTCGCCAACCCCGCCGACACCTCGGGCCGCCCCACCCTGGAGCACTTCTCCGTCGTCAAGGCCCGCCGCACCGAACTCGCCCGCGACCTCGACTGGTTCGCGGTCAGCGGCGACGGCACCCGGCTCGTCGTCTTCGACGAGGGCGAGCTGCGGGCCGTCCCCGCCACCGAACCCGGCGACGGCGACTCCACCGTCTACCTCGACCTGCGCCGCATCCTCCACGACGTCGACCCCGGCGCCGAGTGGCGCCAGTCCTACGACGAGGCCGGGCGGATCGTCCGCGCCTACTTCTGGGAGCCCGGCATGGGCGGCGTCGACTGGACGGCGATCCTCGACCAGTACCGGCCGCTCCTCGAACGGGTCGCCTCCCCCGACGAGTTCGCCGACCTGCTGCGCGAGGTCATGGGCGAACTCGGCACCTCCCACGCGTACGTCACCCCCGCCCGGCGCAACGAGGGACCGGCGCACTACCAGCGCCCCCAGGGCCTGCTCGGCGCCAACCTCGTGCCCCGGGACGGCGGCTGGGTGGTGAAGCGGATCCTGCCCGGCGAGTCCTCGGACTCCAAGGCCCGCTCCCCGCTCGGCGGCACCGGCATCCGCGAGGGCGCCGTCCTCACCCACGTCGACGGGCGGCCCGTCGACCCCGTCACCGGCCCCTACCCGCTGCTCGCCGGCACCGGCGGCACCACCGTCGAGCTCACCTTCACCCCGGCGGGCGGCGAGGGCCGCGCCCGCCGCGTCGCCGTCGTCCCGCTCGTCGACGAACGCCCGCTCCGCTACCAGGACTGGGTCGCCAAGCGCCGGGCCGTCGTCCGCGAGCTCAGCGGCGGGCGCTGCGGCTACCTCCACATCCCCGACATGGGCGGCTCCGGCTGGGCCCAGTTCAACCGCGACCTGCGGATGGAGGTCTCCCGGCCCGCCCTCATCGTCGACGTGCGGGGCAACGCGGGCGGCCACATCAGCGAACTCGTCGTGGAGACCCTCACCCGGAAGATCATCGGCTGGGACCTCACGCGCAACGCCCAGCCCGTCAGTTACGCCTCGAACGCCCCGCGCGGCCCCGTCGTCGCCCTCGCCGACGAAGCGACCTCCTCCGACGGCGACATGATCACCGCCGCGTTCAAGCTGCTCGGCCTCGGCCCGGTCGTCGGACAGCGCACCTGGGGCGGGGTCGTCGGCATGACCGGCCGCCACAAGCTCGGCGACGGCACCCAGATCACCGTCCCCATGAACGCCGCCTGGTTCACCGAGTGGGGCTGGTCGGTGGAGAACCACGGCGTCGTCCCCGACCTCGCCGTCCTGCGCACCCCCCTCGACTGGGCCGAGGGCCGGCACGCCCAGCTCGACGACGCCGTCCACCGGGCCCTCGCGCTGCTGGACGAGGAGCCCGCCGCGAGCCCGCCCGGCTACGAGTCCGTGCCGGACCGCTCCCGCCCGAAGCTGCCGCCGAGGTCCAGCTCGTAGGAGATCCCGGTCTCCCCGTCGTCCATCACCACGCTGCCGACCGCCCCGAAACCGACCCGGGCGAGCACCGCCCGGGACGCGGCGTTGTCCTTCCCCGCCCCGGCGGTCAGCCGGCGCAGCCCGTACTCCTCCACGGCGAGCCGGCAGACCTCCAGGACGCCACGGGTGGCGAGCCCGCGGCCGGTGGCCGACTCGGCGATCCGGTAGCCGAGCTCGGCCCCGCCGTCGGCGAGGTCGACGAGGTTGATCCGGCCGAGGATCGCGCCGTCCTCCGCGACCAGGACGTGGAAGCGGATCGTCCCCTCCTCCTGCTCGTCGAGCAGGGCCCGGTGGCGGGCGTCGAACTCGGCGAAGTACGCGTCCCCCCGGTCGGCCACGGTGGCGGCGAAGTAGGCCCGGTTCTCCCGCTCGAAGACGAGCAGGGCGGGCGCGTGGTCGAGGCGCAGGCGTTCGAGTACGACGGACATGGAGGGAGCGTACGAAGATCTCCGCGCGGGCGCGCACGAGTTACGCCCTCGGCGCAGCGCACACCACGCGAGCCGGGGCGCGGGCCGGGGCGCAAGCCGGATCCGGAGCGCGAGCCAGGGCGCGAGCCGGGGCGTCCGGACGCGCGGAAGGCGCACCCGGCGTCCCGGGTGCGCCTCCGTCTCAGGACGGGCGTCAGGCGTCGTCGCGGCCGGTGCGCTCCCGCAGCTCCTGCTGGGCGCGCTCCTTCGCCTCCGGCGAGTTCTCGCGCCCCTGCTTGGCGCGCTCGGACGCCTCGTCCTTGGCGTTGCCCATGGCCTGCTTGGCGCGCTCCTGAAGCTCCTGCGCCTTGTCCTTCATTTCACCGAACCGGTCCTTGCTGCCCATGAAGGTCACTCCTAGGAAGGGTGTGAGGGGGACGGGGCGGCTTGCCCCTGGGCCTCGACCAGCCTTGCACGAGCGAACATTCCACGCATTTCGATCAGTTACGGTCCGTACCGCGGGCGCTCACGCCTTCCCCGTGCGCGCCTGCTCGTCCGCCGCGCCGCCCGCGCCCACCAGGCCCTTGGAGACCGTGGAGAGACGGGGTTCGAAGCGGGCCACCTCGCGCTTGCCGACGGTGGCGACGAGGCCGGGCAGGTAGCCGCGGATCGACTGCATCCCGCGCAGCCACCACTGTGCGTACACGTGCGGCGAGCGGCGCTCGATGCCCTCGACGATCCGGTCCACGGCCGGGCCGAGCGGGTAGGTGCGGTTCGACGGCCACGGCAGCCGCTGCCGCAGCTCCTTCATCACGTCGTCCTGGTCCGCGCCCCGCACCATGTCGGTGTCGGTCCAGGAGAGGTAGCCGACGCCGACCTTCACGCCCTTGTACGCGACCTCGGCCCGCAGGCTGTGCGCGAACGCCTCGACGCCCGACTTGGAGGCGCAGTACGCGGTCATCATCGGCGCCGGGGTGATCGCGGCGAGCGAGGCGATCTGGAGGAAGTACCCCCGGGACTCCATGAGGACCGGCAGGAAGGCGCGGCCGGTGACCGCCCCGCCGATGAGGTTGACCTCGATGACCCGGCGCCAGGCGACCGGGTCGGACTCGACGAACGGGCCTCCGGCGGCGACGCCCGCGTTGGCGACGACGATGTCGACCTTGCCGAACCGTTCCTTGACCCCGGCGGCGACCTTGGCCATCGCCTCGTGGTCGGTGACGTCGGCCTCCCACCAGTCGGCCTCGGTGTGCAGCCGGCCGGCGACCTCCTTGAGGAGCTCGGGCTCCAGGCCGACGAGGGCGATCTTCGCGCCGCGCGCGGAGAGCTTGCGGGCGAGCAGCTCGCCGACGCCGCGGGCGCCGCCGGTGACGACCGCGACCTGTCCTTCCAGGCTGACCCTGCTCATACCCCTGCCTCCTTGCCGGTCGGGTGCGCTCCGAGATACGTGAGCGTCAGTTCGCGGATCTGCGCGGTGACGGCCTCCGGGGCCTCCACCGGCGTCATGTGGCCCACGCCGGCCAGTTCGGTGAGGCCGGTGCAGTGCGGCAGCGCCTCGGCCATGGCCCGGGAGTGGACCGGCGGGGTGAGCCGGTCGGCGGTGCCGACGAGGACGGCGGCCGGGACCAGCAGGTCCCGCAGGCCCGCCTCCAGGTCGAGCCCGGCGAGCACCCGCGACCAGCCGTACCGGGAGGGGCGCGGGCAGGCGTGCACGATGCGGGCGCAGGCGTCGACCCGCTCCGGCGCCGAGCCCGGTCCCATCGTCGCGTACTTCAGGACCTTCCTCGATATCCCGGTGACCGGTCCGAGCGGCGCCTTGGAGCCGAGGACGGCGCCGGTCAGCCGGGTCCGAAGGCCGCCGGGCCCGAGCGGCACCACGGTCGCCTCGGCGGTGAGCCGGGACGGGCCGGTGGAGCAGAGCAGGACGGCGGCCGCGTGCTGGACGAAGCCGGGGCGGCCGGCCGCGGCCATGATCGTCATGCCGCCCATGGAGTGGCCCGCGACGACGGCCCGCTCGCCGGGCCCGAGGGTGGCGGCGAGCACCGCCTCCAGGTCGTCGGCGAGCGCGGTGGTCGAGTAGCCGCCGGACGCGGGGACCGGGGAGCGGCCGTGGCCGCGCTGGTCGTAGGCGACGACCCGGTGGTCGGCGGCGAGCGCCCGGATCTGCTCGGCCCAGAAGCCGACGGAGCAGGTCCAGCCGTGGGCGAGGACGACGGCGGGCGCGCCCTCGGGGCCGTACACCTCGGTGTGCAGCTCGGCGCCGTCGGCGGACCGGACGGTGAGCGTGCGGGGCTCGGGGAGGCGGATCACGGGGTGGCCTCCTTCTTGCGGGCGGCGCGGCGGGCGGCGGGCTCGGGGGTGGCCTTGACCGGCTTGGGGGCGCGGAGGACCTCGTACTCGGAGAGGTCGACCTGCCGGGTCTCGCGGCGGAACTCGCCGGTGGTGCCCGGCCAGAGGGTGGTGTTGCGCCCGTTGGCGTCGAGGTACCAGCTGTCGCAGCCGCCGGCCTTCCAGACGGTCCGCTCCATGCGGTTCTGGACCTTGCGGTTCCAGGCGTGGACGGCGGAGGGCCGGGCGGCGAGCGCGGACCTGCCTCCGAGGACGTCGAGCTGGCGGAGGTAGTCGGCCATGTAGTTCAGCTGGGACTCGATCATGAGGATCATGGAGGAGTTCCCGAGGCCGGTGTTGGGCCCGATGATCGTCATCCAGTTGGGGAAGCCGGCGGCGGTGGCGCCGCGCAGCGACTCCATGCCGCCCTTCCAGGCGTCGGCGAGCGAGCGTCCGTCGGCGCCGATGACGCGCGGGGCGATCGGCATGTCGGTGACGTGGAAGCCGGTGCCGAAGATGATCGCGTCGACCTCGGTCTCGGTGCCGTCGGAGCCGACGACGACCTCGCCGCGGACCTCCTTCAGCCCGCCGGCGACGACGTCGACGTTGGGCTGGGCGAGGGCCGGGTAGTAGGCGTTGGAGAGCAGGATCCGCTTGCAGCCGATGCGGTACGAGGGCGTGAGCTTCGCCCGCAGCGCCGGGTCCTTGACCGACTTGGCGATGTTGGCCTTGGCCAGCCTCTCGACCAGGCCCAGCTCGCCGGGGTGCTTGGTGAAGGCGCCGACCTGGAGTTCGCGGATGCCCCAGAGGATGCCTCGGCGCAGGGCGGCGGTGACCGGCAGCTTGCGGTGCAGCCAGCGCTCGGGGCCGCTGATGGCGCGGTCCATGCGGGGCATCACCCAGGGGGGCGTGCGCTGGAAGAGCGTCAGCTTGGCGACGTCGGGCTGGATCGCGGGCACGATCTGGATGGCGGAGGCGCCGGTGCCGACCATGGCGACGCGCTTGCCCCGCAGGTCGTAGTCGTGGTCCCAGCGGGCCGAGTGGAAGACCTTGCCGGTGAAGCCGTCGAGCCCCGGGATGTCGGGGATCTTCGGGTCGGAGAGCGGCCCGGTGGCGGAGACGACGACGTCGGCGCTGAAGGAGCCGGAGCTGGTCTCGACGCGCCACCGCAGCTCGTCGGCGTCCCACTCCATCCGCAGCACCTCGTGGTTCAGCCGCAGGTGCGGCCGGAGCCCGAAGGTGTCGGCGACGTGCTCCAGGTACGCCCGGATGTGCCGCTGGCCGGAGAAGGTGCGCGGCCAGTCGGGGTTGGGCGCGAAGGAGAAGGAGTAGAGGTGCGAGGGCACGTCGCAGGCGCACCCGGGGTAGCTGTTGTCCCGCCAGGTGCCGCCCACGGAGTCGGCCCGCTCCAGGACGACGAAGTCGGTGATCCCCTCGCGGCGCAGCCGGACGGCGGCCCCGAGTCCTCCGAACCCCGATCCGATCACCGCCACCCGAACGTGCTCGTGCTTCGCCATGCCGCCTCCCGTGCGCCCGGCCAAGATTCCGCCAGCAATCACTGGCACAGTCGGGACTGTAGAGCAGCTCCATACCGAGCGGTAGGGGTCCGGCGAGGGAAAGTTACCGGCGGTACAACATAGGCTGGCCGGTGTGGCAGAACGATCAGGGAACCCACCCCACGAGTACCGGATGACGGAGCTGGCCGAGGCGGCCGGCATCACCGTCCGCACGCTCCGCTTCTACCGCGAGCGCGGCCTGATCCCGCCGCCCCGCCGCGAGGGACGCATCGCCTGGTACGACGACCGCCACCTGGCCCGCCTGCGCACCATCGCCGCCCTGCTGGAGCGCGGCCACACCCTCACCGGCATCGCCGACCTCACCACGGCCTTCGAATCGGGCCGGGACGTCGGCGAGGTCCTGGAACTCGGCTCCCCCACCGAGGAGGAGCCGGTCCGCCTCACCCCCGAGGAACTCGCCGACCACTTCGACGGCGAGGTCACCCCGGAGAACCTCGCGGCCGCCCTGGACCTCGGCTACCTGGCGACCGACGGCGAGGAGATCGTCCACATCAGCCGCCGGCTGCTCGACGTCTCGGCCGCTCTGGTCCGCGAGGGCGTCCCCCTCGCCGAGGTCCTGAAGGCCGGCGCGCGCGTCCGCGAGCACGCCGAGGCCCTCGCCGAGCTCTTCACCGAGGCCCTCGGCCCCCACGTGAAGGACGCCGACATCCAGCGCCTGCGCCCCCTGGCCAAGGCCGTCGTGGAGGCCGAGCTCTCGCTGGCCCTCGACCGCCGCCTGCACGGCCCGGGGGCCTGACGGCGGCGCCTACAGCGCGTACACCGCCGTCACCGGCGCGTGGTCGCTCCACCGCTCGGCGTGGGTGGCCGCCCGCTCGACGTACGCCTTGACCGCCTTCGCGGCCAGCCCCGGCGTGGTCATCTGGTAGTCGATCCGCCAGCCCGCGTCGTTGTCGAAGGCCCGGCCGCGGTAGGACCACCAGGAGTACGGCCCCTCCTGCTCGGGGTGGAGGGCCCGCACCACGTCCACGTACCCGCCGTCGGTCTCCTCCAGGACCCGGGTGAGCCACTCGCGCTCCTCGGGGAGGAAGCCGGCGTTCTTGCGGTTGGCCTTCCAGTTCTTGAGGTCGGCCTCCTGGTGGGCGATGTTCCAGTCGCCGCAGACGACGACCTCGCGCCCGTCGGCGGCGGCGCGGACGCGCAGCTCCTTGAGGTAGGGCAGGAACTCGCCCATGAAGCGGTACTTCTCGTCCTGCTTCTCGGTCTCCGCCTCGCCGGAGGGGAGGTAGAGGCTGGCGACGGTGACGCCGGGCAGGTCGGCCTCGATGTAGCGGCCGGAGCCGTCGAACTCGCTCGACCCGAAGCCGACGCGGAGGGCGTCGGGCTCGCGCCGCAGGTAGAGGGAGACGCCGGCGCGGCCCTTGGCGGCGGCGGGGGCGTGGGCGGTGAACCAGCCCTCGGGGCTCCGGACCGCCTCGGGCAGCTGCGCCTCCTCGGCGCGTACTTCCTGGAGGCAGACGGCGTCGGCGGAGGTCTCCGCCAGCCACTCGACGAAGCCCTTCTTGGCGGCGGCGCGGAGACCGTTGACGTTCGCGGACGTGACAGTGAACATCCCGGGAGAATACCGACACCCTCCCCTGACCTCCACGTACGATCTCCAGTCATGCACATCCAGCCGACCCCCTACGACCACCCCGACGCCGTGAAACTCCAGGACGCGGTGCAGGCCGAGTACGCCGTCCGCTACGACAGCGAGGGCGACGCCACACCGCTCGACCCGTCGATGTTCGTCCCGCCGCACGGCCTCTACCTCCTCGCGTACGACCCCGAGGGCCGGCCGGTCGCGAGCGGCGCCTGGCGCCGCCAGGACGAGAACGACGAGGGGTACGCGGACGGGGACGCGGAGCTGAAGCGGATGTACGTCATACCCGAGGCGCGCGGCCTGGGCCTGGCCCGCCGCGTCCTGGCCCTCCTGGAGGACGACGCCCGCGCCGCCGGCCGCACCCGCATGGTCCTGGAGACCGGCACCGCCCAGCCCGAAGCCATCGCCCTCTACACCTCCAGCGGCTACGCCCCCTGCCCCAAGTTCGGCCACTACCGCCACTACGAAACCAGCCGCTGCTTCGCAAAGCCGCTGGCCTGAGCCCTAACGAACGCGCTGGAGCCGCGCTCCGGCAACCTCGGCGCCGGAACGCGGCTCCTTCTCCCGCCTCAGCCGGTCACCCGGTCATCGGCAGGTGCGCGACGTTCTCCTTCCCTCCGGACCGGAGGGTCACGTCGAGCGGACCCTTCGGGATCTCGGGCAGCACGACGTAGTACAGGCCGCGTCCGGCCCAGCCGGACGCGAGCGACCTGACGAACGTCGTCTCCGCCTTCGCGCCCCGGTACGCGACCGAGGCGATCGTCCCGCCGGGAGGGCCGGCCAGCACGACCCGCCCTCCCCCGCCCAGCGCTCCGGGACCGAACAGGAGGGAGGCCGCCGGGGAGTCCGGCGGCCCTGCCACCAGGGACCGGACGCACTTGAACGACGTCAGCCCGCCGTCGAGCACCGACTCCCCGAGGCACAGCCGGTCCCCGGCCGTCTCCCAGAGGAAGGCCACGGCCTGCGGCGTCTCGATCCTGCTGAGGCCGGAGCCGTCGGGCCCCTGCCCCTTCTTCCGGGCCTGCTCGACCATCGCGGCCCCCGCCCGTTCCACCGCGGAGGGCCCGGAAGGACTCGAAGCCGACGGGCCCCGCGGGGAGGCGGCGCCACCTGGCCCCGCCCCCTCCGTGCCGCAGGCGGCGAGAACGAGGCAGCCCGCGACGGCGACCGACACCGACCTCACGAAAGGATGCTGGTGATGCCTCACGTCTTCTCCGACTTGACGGGAAATCGAGCCACGGACCGCCCCACACCATCCTCGCGGGTTCCCCATTGCGCCCAAAGACAGAGAAAGCCGCCGAGCCGTCCCGTGAACGACGAAGATCCCGCCCGATCTTGCGATCGGACGGGATCTCGTCATCCGCTGGTGGACCTGAGGGGATTCGAACCCCTGACCCCCTCGATGCGAACGAGGTGCGCTACCGGACTGCGCCACAGGCCCCTGCGACGTGTGAAACATTAGCATCCCGGTCGGTGAGAAGAAAAATCGCTTCCACCGCAGGTCAGGCGAGGACCGCCCGGCCGCCTCATTCGTTGGCGGCGCGGGGGCGGTCCTCCTCCGCGTACTGGTCGAAGAGCGGGGTGCGGCCGTGGTCCCGGCCGCGGCGCGGCGGGGCCGGGCGGCGGCGCGGGGGCGGCGAGGCGGCCGGGGGCTGCTCGGCGGTGGAGGAGCGGGCCGCGCTCCAGGTCTCCGGGTCGGTGACGTCCACGCCGTTGGAGGCACGCGGGGCGACCGGCGCGGTGACGTACGTCGGCAGCGGCACCGGCACCGGGTCCCAGCTGTCGCCGCGGGCGGGGCCGCGCTCGCGCTGCTGGTCCACCCACTCCGCGTGGTCGGTCTGCTCGACCAGCGCGCGCCGGTCGGCCTCCTGCGGGGAGACCGGCGGGGCGGGCGACGGCTCGGGCTCGGGCGCCGGAGCGGCCGCCCGGCGGCTCTCGCGGAGCCGGGCGGCGGCGGCCTCGGCGCGGCGCCGGTCCATCACGTAGACGAAGCGGCGGCGCTCCTGCCCGCGCAGGTGCACGATGTACGCGCTGAGCAGCACGGCCGGGACGCCGGGCGCCCACAGGAAGGCGACGCCGCCGACGGCGGCGACCACGGCCCCGAGGGTGAAGGCCGAGAAGAGCACGATCGTGGTGCGCCGGCGGCGCGCCAGCGCCTTGCCGCGCCGGGCCCGCTCGGCGGCGCCGGCCGGGGCCGGGCGGGCGGGTGCGGGGGCGGGTTCCCGCTCGGGCGCGGGCGGGCGTTCCGGCGCGGGCTCCGGGAGTTCGAGGCGCGCCTCGGTCCTGGCCGCGGGCGCGGAGAAGGCCCGGACGTCGACCGAGCTCAGATGCTCGGTCGCCGCGTCCGGGTCCACGTCGGTCGCCGCCTCCAGGGCCGTACGGTCCCGCTCGCGGAGCTCCTTGGCGTACCGGCGCTCCATGCCCGCCCGTCCGGACAGCAGCCGGATGGCGGTACTGAAGCGTTCCGTCGGACGGGCCTCGTTCAGCTCGTCCTGCCTGCGGAGCCACATCGGCACCAGGTAGGCGGCCCAGGCCCCGACGATGACTGCGTAGATGAGGCCGCTGCTGCTCACGCCTCACACGGTAGAGGGGTTCGTGACGGGGCATCGGCCAATTGGCCCGGTGTGTCGCACGATCTGGCTGATATCACTGAACTTTTTTGTGATTGTTCAGATCGATCGGTGTTCATATGCCTGCGGAATTCGAACAGTTATATGAATTGCGGGTTCGGGGAGACCCAGCGGAGGGTCGGCTACGCGGCGTCTCTGCGCCGGGCGCGGTGCCAGCGGGCGAGCAGCCCCTCCGGGATCTCCTCCGCCGTCAGCGCGAACACCAGATGGTCCCGCCAGGCGCCGTCGATGTGCAGATAGCGCGGCCTCAACCCCTCTTCCCGGAAGCCGAGTTTCTCCACCACCCGGCGCGAGGGGCCGTTCTCCGGCCGGATGCACACCTCCATGCGGTGCAGACCCACCGCGCGAAAGCAGTGGTCGGTGGCGAGCGCGACCGCCGTCGGCATCACCCCGCGCCCGGCGACCTCGCTGTCCACCCAGTAGCCCACGTGCCCCGAGCACATCGAGCCCCAGGTGATCCCGGCGACGGTCAGCTGCCCGGCCATCCGGCCCCGGTACTCGATGACGAACGGCAGCATCCGCCCCGCGTGCGCCTCCGACCGCAGATGGCGCACCATCTGACGGTACGTGGGGCGCTGCGCGGGCGGCATGCCGGGCGCGGGCGGCGGCACCGTCGCCTCCCAGGGGCGCAGCCACTCGCGGTTGCGACGGTTCACCTCCCGCCATTCCCGCTGGTCGCGCATCCTTATCGGGCGGAGCACCACGTCTCCGTCGACGAGGACGGCCGGCCAGGCCGTGGTCATGACGCAGGGCCCGCTTCCGCCGGTCTCGGGTGGTCGCCGCCGCGGATCTGGTCCACGGCGTGCCGCAGCAGCGGCTCCAGGACGGCGAGCCCGTCCCGTACCCCGCCGGGCGAGCCCGGCAGGTTCACGATCAGCGTGCCGCCCGCGACCCCGGCGAGGCCGCGCGAGAGCGCGGCGGTGGGCACCTTCTCCCGGCCGTACGCGCGGATCGCCTCCGGGATGCCGGGGATCGCGCGGTCCAGGACGCGGGCGGTGGCCTCGGGCGTCTCGTCGGTCGGCGAGATGCCGGTGCCGCCGGTCGTGAGGATCACGTCGTACCCGGCCGCGATCCCGGCGCGCAGCGCCGCCTCGACGGGCGCCCCGTCCGGGACGACCTGCGGCCCGTCGACCGCGAAGCCCATCCCGCGCAGCCCCGCGGCGATGAGCGGCCCGCCCTTGTCCTCGTAGACCCCGGCGGAGGCCCGGTTGGAGGCGGTGACGACGAGCGCCGCGTAGGCCCCGGCCAGGGCGCCTCCGACGCCCGCGCCGAGCGCCGCCGACGCGGGCTCGGCGGGCACGGGCTCCGCGGGCGCGGGCTCGGCGGACGCGGGCTCGGCGGACGCGGGCTCGGCGGGCGCGGGCTCGGCGGACGCGGGCTCGGCGGACGCGGGCTCCGCCGACGCGGGCTCGGCGCGCGCGGGCTCGGCGGGCACGGGCTCCGCCGACGCGGGCTCCGCGGGCACGGGCTCCGCGGGCACGGGCTCCGCCGACGCGGGCTCCGCCGGCGGGGACGCGACGGGCGGGCCGCCGTGGGTCTCGGGCGTGCTCGCGGCCCGGTCGGCGCGCGTCACGCGTCGTCCCGGGTCCAGTGGCCCGACTTGCCGCCGGTCTTCTCCTCCACCCTCACGTCGGAGATGACCGCGCCCTTGTCGACCGCCTTGACCATGTCCACGACGGTCAGCGCCGCCACGGACACGGCCGTCAGGGCCTCCATCTCGACGCCCGTGCGGTCGGTGGTCTTCACGGTCGCGAGGATCTCGACCGCGTCGTCCGTGACCGAGAGGTCCAGCGTCACGCCGGAGACGGCCAGCGGGTGGCAGAGCGGGATGAGGTCCGGCGTCCGCTTCGCGCCCATGATCCCGGCGATCCGCGCGGTGGCCAGCGCGTCGCCCTTCGGCACGCCCTCGCCGCGCAGCAGCTCGATCACGCGCGGCGAGACGAGCACCCGTCCGCTGGCGCGCGCCGTGCGGGACGTGACGTCCTTCGCCGATACGTCGACCATGCGGGCGGCGCCCGCCTCGTCGATGTGGGTGAGACCTTGCTGCGTGCTCATGGCCGTGATACTCCCGGTCGCTGTGTGGGACTGCACCGTACCCCCACCCGCCGCCCCTCAGCCGAGGAGGACCACGTCCAGCTCCTCGCCCGGCGCCGCCGAGTCCCGGTCCTCGGGGACGACGAGCAGGGCGTCCGCGTGGGCGAGGGCCGCGATCAGGTGGGACCCGGCTCCGCCCACGGGGGTGACGGTGCCGGACTCGGGGTCGTACGTCCCCCGGAGGTACTGGCGGCGGCCGGGCGGGGAGGAGAGCGGGGCGTCCGTCTTCAGGATGGCGCGGACGACCGGGCGGTGCAGGTCGTCGAGGCCCATCAGGGCGCGGATCGCGGGCCGGACGAAGAGCTCGAAGGAGACGTACGAGGAGACCGGGTTGCCCGGCAGCGCGAGCAGCGGGATCTGCTCGGTGCCGATCGCGCCGAAGCCCTGCGGCTTGCCGGGCTGCATGGCGAGCTTGCGGAAGTCGACCTGCCCGTCGGTGGTCAGGGCCTCCTTCACCACGTCGTAGGCGCCGACGCTGACGCCGCCCGTGGTGACGACGAGGTCGGCGCGGATGAGCTGGTCCTCGATGGTGGCGCGGAGCGACTCGGCGTCGTCGGCGACGGCGCCGACCCGGTAGGCCAGGGCGCCCGCGTCCCGGGCGGCGGCGGCGAGCGCGAAGCTGTTGGAGTCGTGGATCTGACCGGGGCCCAGTTCCTCACCGGGCTGGACGAGTTCGCTGCCCGTGGAGAGGACGACCACGCGGGGGCGCGGCCTGACCTTGACGGTGCCGCGGCCGATCGCGGCGAGCAGGCCGATCTGCGGCGGCCCGAGGACGGTGCCGGAGGCGAGGGCGAGCTCGCCGGCGCTCACGTCGCTGCCCGCCCGGCGGACATGCGCGCCCGCCTCCGCGCCGCGGTGCACCCGCACCTCGCCCGCGGCGCCCTCCGGGGCGGTGCTGGCGGCCCGCATGCCGGTGGCCGCGCCGCCGCCCGCGCCGCCGTCGGTCCACTCGACCGGGACGACGGCCTCGGCGCCGGGCGGCAGCGGGGCGCCGGTCATGATCCGGGCGGCCTGTCCGGGGCCGACCTCGGGCAGGCCGTCCGCGCCCGCGGCGACGTCGCCGACGACGGTGAGGACCGCGGGGTACTCCCCGGTCGCGCCCGCGACGTCGGCGACGCGGACCGCGTACCCGTCCATGGAGCTGTTGTCGAAGGGCGGCAGCGCCGCCGGCACCGTCACGTCCTCGACCAGGACGCAGCCCTGGGCGTCGAGCAGCTGGAGCTCGATCGGGTCGAGGGGGCGGACGGTCGCCAGGATGTCGGCCAGGTGCTCGTCGACCGACCACAGGCGCGTCCCGGCCTGGGCCGGTCCTGCGCAGGGGTCGGCCGGGCCGTGGTCGTGACCGTGGCCGGCTCCGGCGCCGTGGTCGGTGCCGTGGGCGTCGCCGGTGCCGTGGTCCTGGGGGTCCCGGGCGTCCTCGGACGGTGCCGTGTCGCTGCTCAAGGTGCTACATCTCCTCGCTGACATATCTCCGGAGCCAGGCCCGGAAGTCCGGTCCCAGATCTTCACGTTCGCACGCGAGTCTGACAATGGCACGCAGATAGTCACCCCGGTCACCGGTGTCATAACGGCGTCCCTTGAAGACGACTCCGTGCACCGGACCGCCGAGCTTCTCGTCGCTCGCCAGCTTCTGGAGGGCGTCGGTCAGCTGGATCTCGCCGCCCCGGCCGGGCTCGGTCTCCCGCAGCATGTCGAAGACGGCCGGGTCGAGCACATAGCGGCCGATCACCGCGTAGTTGCTGGGCGCCTCGGCCGGCTCGGGCTTCTCCACCAGGTCCGTCACGCGCACCACGTCGCCGTCGCCGGTCGGCTCGACCGCCGCGCAGCCGTACAGGTGGATCTGGGAGGGCTCGACCTCCATGAGCGCGATGACGCTGCCGCCCTCGCGCTCCTGAATCTCGACCATGCGCGCGAGGAGGGGGTCGCGCGGGTCGATCAGGTCGTCGCCGAGGAGGACCGCGAAGGGCTGGTCGCCGACGTGCGGGGCCGCGCACAGCACCGCGTGGCCGAGGCCGCGGGGGGCGCCCTGGCGCACGTAGTGCATGGTGGCGAGGTCGCTCGACTCCTGGACCTTGGAGAGGCGTTCGTCGTCGCCCTTGCGGCTCAGCGCCTCCTCCAGCTCGTAGTTCCGGTCGAAGTGGTCCTCCAGCGGACGCTTGTTCCGACCGGTGATCATGAGCACGTCGGAGAGCCCGGCCGCGACCGCCTCCTCGACGACGTACTGGATCGCCGGCTTGTCGACGACCGGGAGCATCTCCTTGGGGGTCGCCTTCGTCGCCGGCAGGAAGCGGGTGCCGAGGCCGGCGGCCGGGATGACAGCCTTGCTGATCCGGCCGAGCCGGGGGAACGACTGATTCATGCAGGCACCTTAACCGCTAGGGAATGTGAGAAAGATGTGGCTCCGATTAACTTTCTCCGCATAAAGACAGTTACGAGAGTTTCCTGAGGATCCGCTGTGCAGAAAGAGAATCCCGACGTGTCCGAAAAGGCCCTGTTGCGGCGCCGGCTGCTCGACGCGCGCGCCGCGCTCACCCCCGACTTCCTCGCCGAGACCGCCGAGGCGCTGGCCGGGCACGGTCTCGAACTCCCGGAGCTGGCCGGGGCCGCCACCGTCGCCGCGTACGTCTCGGTCGGCCGCGAACCCGGCACGCGCGTGCTCCTCGACGCCCTGCACGCGCGCGGGGTACGGGTCCTGCTGCCGGTGCTGCTGCCCGACAACGACCTGGACTGGGCGGTCTACGAGGGGCGGGAGGCGCTGGCGAAGGCCGGCCGCGGCCTCCTGGAGCCGACCGGCCCCCGGCTCGGCCCGGACGCCGTGTGCACGGCGGACGCGGTGCTGCTGCCGGGGCTCGCGGTGGACGCGCGCGGCATGCGGCTCGGCCGCGGTGGAGGCTCGTACGACCGGGTCCTCGCCCGGCTCGCACGCGCGCGCGTGGACCCGGCCCTGGTGGTGCTCCTGCACGCGAACGAGGTGGTCGCGCGGGTCCCGGAGGAACCGCACGACCACCCCGTGCAGGCGGTGGTGACCCCCGAGGGGATCACCCGTTTCCCAGGCGCTACGGCTTGAGCGTCAGCGTGTCCTTCGCCGCCGCGTCGACCGCCGCCCTGCCGTAGGCCCAGTCGTACAGCTCGCCGTTGGCCCAGGCGTCGGTCTGGTCCGTGTAGTTGTCGTGGTAGGCGTGACCGGAGGCACCGGTCAGGTTGATCCACCGGGACCTGTCCCAGTCGCCCACGTTGACGACCATCCGCATCGACGGCACCCAGATGACCTCGTAGCCGCCGGCCGCGTTCCAGCCGGTCGCGTCGACGGCCGCCTCGCCGCCGCCGAGGTTCCACGGGCCGCGGTTCAGCAGGTGCTGCACCACGCCCGGCCCGGCGGTGCCGAGGGTCTGGTTCTTCAGGGTCAGCTGGTGCAGCCGGCCCCAGCTCCAGGTCGAGACGTCCTTGCCGAGCTTGGCGGTCAGCTCCCAGCGGGCGTCCTTCATGGCCCGGGCGAGCAGCTGGTCGCGGGTCTCGGTGGCCGGGTCGGTGCGGGTGGCGGGGGTGTTCCACCACTCGCTCTTCTCCTGCTTGAGGAGCGGGCGGACCACCTCGTACCAGCGGTCGCCGCCGTCCGGCTGCGCCGAGTCGGGGTCGCGCTCGCCACACTCGCGGACCAGCTTGTTCTGCTCGTCGACCGGGCCGGTGGCGTCGACCGGGCGCACGTTGACGCAGTCGCCCTCGGCGCGGACCTCCTTGGGCAGCTTGTCGCCGAAGGAGAGCTTGAGGACGTTGCGCCAGACCGCGTTGAAGTAGGCGGCGGCGGCCGAGTCGGGCTCCTGGGTGTAGTCCCAGCCCTCCAGGAGCTTCTGCGCCTCGCGGACGTACGGGTCGGAGATGTCGACCTTGAGCAGCAGCGGGTTGAGCAGGGTGGCGATCTCGCTGCGGTTGTCGGTCTGCATGGTCCGCATGTCGTCCGGCGAGATCTTCCCGCCGTCCTTGGTCTTCGACTCGATGAGGTCGTTGATCCGCTGGCTGCGGGAGCCGTAGCCCCAGTCCTTCGTCAGCAGGTCGGGGTACTGCTCCGGGGAGATCACGGCCTGGTTGGCGGTGACGATGTAGCCGCGCTCCGGGTCGTACTCGTACGGCAGCTGCTCGAAGGGGATGTATCCCTTCCAGCGGTAGCGGGAGTCCCAGCCGGGGGCGGGCAGGGTGCCGTCGCCGGTGCCGCGGCGCGGGATCTTGCCCGGGGACTGGTAGCCGATGTGGCCCTTGGTGTCGGCGTAGACGAGGTTCTGCGAGGGGACCTCGAAGTTCTTCGCGGCGGCCCGGAACTGCTTGAAGTCCTGGGCGCGGTTGAGCGCGAAGATCGCGTCCATCGACTTGCCGGGCTGGAGGGCGGTCCACTGGAGGGAGACGCCGTAGCCGTCGGCGCGGTCGGGGGCGGAGTTGCCGACGGGGGCCTTCTGACCGACCTTCTCCAGTTCGGCGGAGCGGTCGGAGACGAGCGGGCCGTGCTCGGTGGAGCGGACGGTGATCTTCCGGTCGCTGCCGCCGGCGACCTTGATGGTCTCCTCACGGGTGTCGAAGGGCTTGACCTTGCCGTCGACGAGGTAGCCCTCGGGGCTGACCTTCTCCAGGTAGAGGTCGGTGACGTCGGCGCCGAGGTTGGTGAGGCCCCAGGCGATCGAGTCGTTGTGGCCGATGATCACGCCGGGCATGCCGGAGAAGGTGTAGCCGGCGACGTCGTAGCGGCAGGTCGCCGAGACGGAGCGGCAGTGCAGGCCCATCTGGTACCAGAGGGACGGCAGCATCGGCGCGAGGTGCGGGTCGTTGGCGAGCAGCGGCTTGCCGGAGGTGGTGAGGTCTCCGGAGACGACCCAGGAGTTGGAGCCGATGCCGTTGCCGTTGGGGCCGAGGAGCGCGGGGACCTGGTCGAGGACGTCCGAGAGGCCGGAGAGGGCGGCGAGCTGGGCGCTCGCGCCGCCGGAGCCGTCGCCGGAGCCGGTGCCGCCGTCCTCGGAGCCCTCGCCGTCCTTGCCGGCCTTCGGGTCGAACTTCTTCGTCACCGGGTCGACCGTGCCGCGGTCGAGGATCGGCTGGTGGAGGTCGTACGGGTACTCCGGGTACAGCTGCTCGATCTGCGCCGGGGTCAGCCGGCTGGTGAGCAGCGAGCGGTCGATCTCGTCCTGCATGTTGCCGCGCAGGTCCCAGGCCATGGCCTTGAGCCAGGCGACCGAGTCGACCGGGGTCCACGGCTCGATCGTGTAGTCGTTGGTGAGGGCCAGGGCCGCGTACTCGACGGAGACGTCCTTCGCGGTCCGGTCCTTCAGGTAGGCGTTGACGCCCTCCGCGTACGCCTGGAGGTACTTCTTCGTCTCCGGCGTCAGGACCTTGTCGTACTCCTGCTGCGCGACCTGGCGCCAGCCGAGGGTGCGCAGGAAGGCGTCGGTCTCGACCTGGCCCTCGCCGAACATCTCGGAGAGGCGGCCGGCGGTGAGGTGCCGGCGGACGTCCATCTCGTAGAAGCGGTCCTGCGCCTGGACGTAGCCCTGCGCGCGGAAGAGGTCGGTCTCGTTGTCCGCGTAGATCTGCGGGATGCCGTTGGCGTCCCGCTTGACCTCGACGTCGCCGGAGAGCGAGTCGATCCTGACCTCGCCGGTGGTCTGCGGGAACGAGGCCCGGACGGTGCCGACGCCCCACCAGCCGCCGAAGGCGACGGCCCCGACCAGCGCAAGGACCAGGAGCAGGACGATCAGGCGGGCGCGCCTGCCTTTCTTCTTGGCGGGGGGCGCGGTCGTGTTGGAGGGCATCGCTGTCCTTCGAGGGGCAGGGTGGTCCTGGAGTACGGGAGCCACCTTAGGCGCAGCGCCTGGGCGCCCTGGACTCGGTGTCAGGGAGGAACCGGACTGATGACCGTATCGAAGAACCATGGAGCGCAAAGAAGGCGTCAAGAAAACGTTAAAGATTAGGTAAGGTAACGAAGTACCCGCTGCTGGAGGAACGATCCGGCGCGTGCGAGGGGAAGGAACGGCGCACTGACTGTCCACGAGCTCAACGAACTCCTGCTGATCAGCTCACTCGTGCTGCTGATCGCGGTCGCCGCCGTGCGGATCTCGTCCCGGAGCGGGCTCCCCAGCCTTCTGCTGTACCTCGGCATCGGCGTCGCCATCGGGCAGGACGGCATCGGCAACGTCGCCTTCGACAACGCCGAGCTCACCCAGGTCATCGGCTACGCGGCGCTCGTCGTCATCCTCGCCGAGGGCGGTCTCGGCACGAAGTGGAAGGAGATCAAGCCGGCCCTGCCGGCCGCGGTCGTCCTCTCCACCGTCGGCGTCGCCGTCTCCGTCGGCATCACCGCCGCCGGCGCCCACTACCTCGTCGGCCTGGAATGGCGGCAGGCGCTGATCATCGGCGCCGTCGTCTCCTCCACCGACGCCGCCGCCGTCTTCTCCGTCCTGCGCAAGGTGCCGCTGCCGTCCCGCGTCACCGGCGTCCTGGAGGCCGAGTCCGGCTTCAACGACGCCCCCGTCGTCATCCTCGTCGTCGCCTTCTCCTCCGCGGGACCCGTCGACGAGTGGTACCTGCTCGTCGGCAAGATCGCGCTGGAGCTCGCCATCGGCGCCGCCATCGGCCTCGCGGTCGGCTTCGTCGGCGCGTACGGGCTCCGCCACGTCGCCCTGCCCGCCTCCGGCCTCTACCCGATCGCCGTCATGGCCATCGCCGTCACCGCCTACGCGGCCGGCGCCATCGCCCACGGCTCCGGCTTCCTCGCCGTCTACCTGGCCTCGATGGTCCTCGGCAACGCCAAGCTGCCGCACTCCCCCGCCAACCGCGGCTTCGCCGAGGGACTCGGCTGGATCGCCCAGATCGGCATGTTCGTCCTGCTCGGCCTGCTCGTCACCCCGCACGAGCTCGGCAACGACTTCTGGCCGGCCGTCGTCATCGGCCTCGTCCTCACCATGGTCGCCCGGCCCATGGAAGTGCTGGTCAGCCTGGCGCCCTTCCGCATCCCCTGGCAGGAGCAGGCCCTCATGTCCTGGGCCGGCCTGCGCGGAGCCGTCCCCATCATCCTCGCCACCATCCCGATGGTGGGGCAGATCGAGGGCAGCGAGCGGATCTTCAACATCGTCTTCGTGCTGGTCGTCGTCTACACCCTCGTCCAGGGCCCGACCCTGCCCTACCTGGCGAAGGCGCTGAAGCTCGGCGACTCCAGCGAGGCCGCCGACCTCGGCGTCGAGTCCGCCCCGCTGGAACGGCTCCGCGGCCACCTGCTCTCCGTCGCCATCCCCGCGGGCTCCCGGATGCACGGCGTCGAGGTCGCGGAGCTGCGCCTCCCGGCCGGCGCCGCCGTCACCCTCGTCGTACGCGACGACGCCAGCTTCGTACCGGGTCCCGCGACCGTGCTGCGCAGGGGCGACGAGCTGCTCGTCGTCGCCACCGATCCGGTGCGCGACGCCACCGAGCGCCGGCTGCGCGCGGTCGGCCAGGGCGGCAAGCTCGCGGGCTGGCTCGGCACCGGCGACGGGCGGCAGACGGTCACGACGACGTCGACCCGCTTCCACCGCCCGGCGTCGGTGACCGGGAAGCCCAAGCGGCCGGACCAGTGAAGGGGCCGGTGAACGGACCGCCGACGGGACGTTAATCGCGGGCATTATTTCGAGGTCAGGAGCGTTCTCCCCAGTGGAATCACAGGCGGGAGAGCGCTCCTCCCTGTACGATGAAGGCACACTTGATCGAACCAACTCTGCCTGACGCAGAGCTGGCGCGACCGTATGGCGGCCGCGGTGCACCCTCCCGCAGTGGGGGCCCTCCCGGTATCTACCGCAGTTCCGCGCAAGAGGACAGCTCTCGGCGAGACCGGCACCACCGTGCCCGCGCGCTACCAGGCGGCAGAAAGGCCAGGACCGTGGCGTCCACGGTCGTCTCCGAGAAGCGGCCCGGCTACGGGCAGCTGCTGCGCACCCCCGGTGCGCTCTCCTACCTGATCCCCGGGTTCGCCGCACGGCAGCCCTTCGCGATGCTGACCATCGGCATCGTCCTGCTCGTCCAGCACACCACCGGTTCCTACGGCAGCGCCGGCGCCGTCGCCGCCGTCACCGGTGTCTCCATGGCGCTCTTCGCCCCGCAGAGCGGCAAGCTCGCCGACCGCTTCGGGCAGCGCGCCGTCCTCCTCCCCGGCGTCCTCGTCCACTCCGCCTCCGTCACGCTGCTCGTCGTGCTCGCACTGGCCGGCGCCCCGATGTGGGCGCTGTTCCTCGCCGCCGTGCCCGCCGGCGCCTCCGTCCCGCAGGTCGGCCCGATGGTCCGGGCCCGCTGGGCGGCCAAGCTCGACGGCACCCCGCTGATGCCGACCGCCGCGGCCTTCGAGTCGGTCACCGACGAGTTCACCTTCGTCGTCGGACCGGTCCTCGCCACCGCCCTGTGCACCGGCATCCACCCGGCCGCCGGCCTGATCACCGAAGCCGCCCTCACCCTCGTCGGCGGCCTCTTCTTCGCCGCCCAGCGCGCCACCCAGCCGCCGTACGGCCTGCTCGCCGCCGCCGGCCGCGCCGACTCCGAGCCGCACCGCTCCGCGCTCTCCGTCCCCGGCGTCCGCGTCCTGATCGTCGCCTTCCTCGGCATCGGCGCCGTCTTCGGCGGCATGCAGGTCTCGCTCACCGCCTTCAGCGAGGAGATCGGCAACCCCGGCGCCAACGGCCTGCTCTACGGCGTCTTCGCGGCCGGCAACATGCTCGCCGGCATCGCCATGGGCGCCATCGCCTGGAAGACCGGCCCCCGCCGCCGCCTGATCCTCGGCTACACCGGCCTCACCATCGCCGCCGCCCTGCTGTGGACCGCGCACTCGGTGGTGCTGCTCGGCGCCCTCGGCCTCGTCGTCGGCCTCTGCATCGCCCCGGCCCTGATCACCGGCTACACCATCGTCGAGACCCTGATCCCGGCGTCCGCCCGCACCGAGGCGTTCACCTGGCTCACCGGAGCCGTCGCCCTCGGCCAGGCCCTGGCCGTCACGGTCGCCGGACAGCTCGCCGACGCCCACGGTTCCAGCGCCGGATTCCTCGTCCCGGCCGTCGGCACCGCGCTCGCCTTCGTCACGCTGATCGCCCTGCGCGGAAAGCTCAGGCCGCGCGAGGCGAGCCGGGTCGCGGCACGTGGTATCGGTCACCGCGTGCCGGTGGCGGTGGACTGATCCCGCGGAATACGTCACTATGGAACGTCGTTAGCACTCGATGAGTGTGAGTGCCAGGAGGAAGACTAGTGCCGACCTACCAGTACCAGTGCACCGAGTGCGGCGAGGGCCTTGAGGCGGTCCAGAAGTTCACGGACGACGCGCTGACCGAGTGCCCCGCCTGCCACGGCCGCCTCAAGAAGGTGTTCTCCGCCGTCGGCATCGTCTTCAAGGGCTCCGGCTTCTACCGGAACGACAGCCGCGGCGCCTCGTCCAGCAGCTCCCCGGCCCCGAAGAGCTCGACGTCCTCCACGACGTCCACCTCCTCGGCCTCGTCCGACTCGAAGCCGGCCTCGACGACGTCCACCTCGACGTCCTCGGCGTCGTCCTCGACCCCGGCCGCCTGAGGCGCCACCCGCACAGCACCGCCCCGGCCCCGGCCCCCCACGAGGGAGCCGGGGCCTCGGCATGTCCGCGACGGCTGCGTAGGGTGACGCCATGGCGACGACAACCCCAGGCACCGGCCCCGCTCCCGACGACGACTCGGTCCCCCACTCCGGCTCCGGGTCTGGGTCCGGCTCCGCCCCCGGCTCCGACGCCCGCGAGGGCCTCGGCGACCGCGAGGGCCTCGGCGACCGCGAGCGCGATTACGCCGAGATCGGCGTGATCGGCGGCTCCGGCTTCTACTCCTTCCTCGACGACGTCCGCGAAGTGCCCGTCACCACCCCCTACGGCGACCCCAGCGACTCCCTCTTCCTCGGCGAGGTCGCCGGCCGGCGCGTCGCCTTCCTCCCCCGTCACGGCCGTGACCACCGCATCCCCCCGCACCGCATCGACTACCGCGCCAACCTCTGGGCCCTCCGCTCCGTCGGCGTCCGCCAGGTCCTCGGCCCCTGCGCCGTCGGCGGACTGCGCCCCGAGTACGGCCCCGGCACCCTCCTCGTCCCCGACCAGCTGATCGACCGGACGAAGAGCCGCGCCCAGACCTACTTCGACGGCGAACCCCGCCCCGACGGCGCCGTCCCGAACGTCGTCCACGTCACCTTCGCCGACCCCTACTGCCCTGACGGGCGGCAGGCCGCGCTCAAGGCCGCCCGCGGCCGGGACTGGCAGGCCGTGGACGGCGGCACCCTCGTCGTCATCGAGGGCCCCCGCTTCTCCACCCGCGCCGAGTCCCGCTGGCACGCCGCCAACGGCTGGTCCGTCGTCGGCATGACCGGCCACCCCGAAGCCGTCCTCGCCCGCGAACTCGGCCTCTGCTACACCTCCCTCGCCCTCGTCACCGACCTCGACGCGGGCACCGAGACCGGCGAGGGCGTCTCCCACACCGAAGTCCTGCGCGTCTTCGGCGAGAACATCGGCCGGCTCCGCGACGTCCTCTTCGACGCGATCGCCACCCTCCCGGCCACGGCGGACCGCGACTGTCTCTGCACGTATGCCCACGACGGCTGGGACCTCGGCATCGAGCTGCCGTAAAAGTCCGTAAACCCCTCGCAGGGGTGGGCGAGTTGTCCACAGACCGTGGATCGTCCACAGGCCGGAGCGGGATCGCGGGTCGAGCGGGACAGTGACCGCATGAACACGACCCGCACCACCATTCCCGTCCCTGTCCCCGTCTCCGTTCCTGTTCCTGTTCCCGTTCCTGTCCCTGTTCCCGTTCCCGTGGCCGACCGGCTTTCCGCCGCGAGTCCCGTCCCGCCGCCCTCCGAGGTGCCGGACTTCCCGCCGCTGCGGGTTCGCGGAGGGCGGTTCCGGCCGCGGCTGCGCCGCGTATCCGGCACGCTCCTCGTCCTGACGGCCGTCGCGCTCGCCCTGCACGCGGCGCTGCTCGAAGCGCCGGGCCGGTACGACCCCGGGCCGCGCCCTCTCTCCGCACCCGCGGCCCGCTCGCCCGCTCCCGTCCGGCTCGTCTCCGCGCCGGTGCGGATCGCGGACGCGGAGGCCGTACGGCTCCTGCGCGCCGGCGACCGGGTGGACGTCATCGCCGCACCGGTCGCCAACTCCCCGCTCGGGGGCGGCGGTAGCGCGGTGCGGGTGGTGGCGCGGTCCGCCCGAGTGGCCGAAGTCCCGCGCCCGGGTGAGACTCGTTCGGACGGAGGGGCGCTGATCGTCCTATCCGTGCCCCGGGCGACCGCGACGGCGCTGGCAGGGGCCGGTGTCACGTCCCAACTGGCGGTGACTCTGTGCTGATTCGCACTGACACACTGTCAAGTCACCGCCCCGTGTGTACGGATTGGACGGCCTCGCGCGCTTCACGGCCTAATGGCTCCGCAGACAGCAGCACACCCCTAGAAAGGCACCTTGGTGGCCGAGAAGAAGGAAAGCGTGATGGCGGGCTTCAAGGCCTTCCTGATGCGCGGAAACGTGATCGACCTCGCGGTGGCGGTCGTCATCGGTGCCGCGTTCACCAACATCGTGAACTCGGTGGTCAAGGGCATCATCAACCCGATCGTGGGCGCCTTCGGCACGAAGGACCTCGAAAGCTACACGAGCTGCATCAAGGACCCGTGCCGGATCGTCAACGGCGAGATGCAGGGCATCCAGCTCCAGTGGGGCCTGGTCCTGAGCGCCATCCTCAGCTTCATCATCACCGCGGCCGTCGTCTACTTCCTGATGGTCCTGCCGATGGCCAAGGTCCTCGCCAAGCGCGCCGCGCACGACAAGGCGAAGGAAGGCGTCCAGGAGACGATGGAGGTCAGCGAGCTGGAGGTGCTCAAGGAGATCCGCGACCACCTGGTCGCGCAGCGCGGCTCCGGCAACGGGCAGGGGACGCACTCCACCTCCTGACCGGAGGGACGCTCCGGCGTCAGAGGTGGTGCGGCGGCTTCTCGTCGAGGAAGCGCGCGAGGTCGGCGGCGCCGCCGCCGGCCGGAGGCCGCTCTCCCCACCCGCGGTCCGTGTCGTCCGCGGACTGCGCGTCCAGCGGATCGTCGAAGACGATGGCCGGCTTCGGAGGGTTCTCGGAATGCGGCCGAATGCCGTTCGGCTTCGCGTCTCGCGGTCCGTGGGCGGGGGCGGTGCTCATGTCTTCAGGGTACGCCCGCTCCCCCGCCCCGGACCCGCCTGATCAGCGGTCCTCCGGTCACCGGTCCTTCGGGTCCACCGCCCACAGGCCGAGGACCACCAGGAACGACAGGACGAGGAATCCCGCGCCCCACCACGCGGTGCCGGTGTCGCCGGTCATCCACTCGTCCACCACGATGGTCAGCCCCCAGAGCTGGCCGATCACCACCGTGAGCGCCAGCGCCAGCCGCGCCGACAGCTTCGAGGAGCGCTCCGGTTCCTGCTCCGTGCCCGCCCCGGGGCCCGGTCCCGTGTGCCGGATCCGGGGGTCGCCGTACCCGCTCGTGGGCCGGATCTGCGGATAGCGCTCGCGCACGGGACGGTTGAGCCGCGGCTGCGCGCTGCCCGGGTGGTACGCGGGCGGCTGGGTGGTCGCCGGCGGGGTGGCCTGCGGGCGCGGGGCCTCCGGGTCGGGCGGGAACGGCGTGTCCGTCATGAGCGTTCGCTCCTCTCCGGTCCGGCTCCTGCCCGCTCGCGGCACAGGCGCAGGGCGTCGCCCTGCTGGCGGCAGAGGCCCTCCTGGAGGCTCTCGCCGGAGCGGGCGGTGCCGATGGCCCAGACGCTGCCGTCGACCTGCTCGATCAGCACGACCTTGGGCAGGCCGCGCGGCGGCGGGCCGGCGGTGACCTCTCCCGTGCGGGCGTCGAAGATGCCCTCGTGGCAGGGGCAGTACAGCTCGCCCTCGCTGCCGCGGTCCTTGCGCCACAGGACGGCGCAGGCCAGGTGGGTGCAGACGGCGGAGTAGCCGGCGAGGGTGCCGTCGTCCATGCGGACGGCGATGGCCCGGTCCTCGTCGCCGGGGTAGCGGAAGGCGAGGGATTCTCCGGGCAAGATCTGGTCGGCGACCTTCTTCGGCTCGGGTGCCCCGTCGCTGTCGCCGTGCCGGTGGAGGATGCCCGAGGCGACGGCGACGCCGCCGACGGCGAGGCCGCCGGAGACGGTGGCGACGATCCGCAGGTAGTCGCGGCGGGTGGTGAGGGAGTCGGCGGCGATCCGGTCGTGGAGCGCCTCCTGGGCCGCGTCGTGGCCGGCGTCCGGTGCGGGCGGCTGCGGGTCGGTGACGCTCATCGGACGTCCCTTCCGTTGATCTCGACGACGGGCAGGCCGCCCGGGACGGGCCACTGCACCTTGTCGGCGGGGACGACCATCGCCACGCCGGTCTGGACGACGACGTCCCCGAAGGTGAAGGAGTCGGCGACCTGGACGCCGGGGCGCTCGGCGCGGAGCTCGTCGATGGTGCCGTAAAAAAGGGCGCCGGTGGGGCAGACGGTCGCGCACATGGGGGCGAGGCCGTAGGCGGTGCGGTCGTAGCAGAGGTTGCACTTCATCTGGAGCTTCGCCTGGAGGTCGATCTTCGGGACGCCGAAGGGGCAGGCGTTGACGCAGTTGGCGCAGCCGATGCAGCGGGTGGTGTCGGCCTGCTGCACGACTCCGTCGGCGGTCACGAGGATCGCGTCGGCGGGGCAGACCTCGGCGCAGGGGGCGACGGGGTCCTCGCAGTGCATACAGACGGTGGGAAGGGAGGCGACGGAGTGACCTTCGTCGGTGTAGTCGAGATGGATCATCGACTTGCCGCGGTGCGAGTCGCACTCGCGGCAGGCGGAGACGCATGCCTGGCAGCCGATGCAGCGGCCCGGGTCGATGAAGATCGTGCGGCCCATCATGTGCGGTCAGCTCCTCTCCGCGGTGCCCCGGCCCTGTGGGGACGTGGGCGGCAGGGGGTCGGTGCGGGAGACCTGGGTCTCGGGGTAGGCGAGCTGCCCGGGCCCGGTCGGGGGCGCGGGGACGTCGTCGACGCGTTCGGCGGCCTCGATGCGGGCGGCGCAGACCTTGTACTCGGGGATCTTGGAGCGGGGGTCGAGGGCGTCGATGGTGAGGGCGTTCGCGGCGGTGGGGACGGGCCAGTGGTAGGGGATGAAGACGGTGTCGGGGCGGATGGCCTCGGTGACCAGGGCGGGGAAGACCTCGCTGCCGCGGCGGGTCACGACCCGTACCGGATCGCCGTTGCGGAAGCCGTGGGAGGGGTGGACCTCGACCCAGGGGCGGGGGGTCTGTTCGACGAGGGCGCCGAGCCGGCGGGTCTGGTTGCCGGAGAGGAAGTGGGCGACGGTGCGGCCGGTGGTGAGCGAGAGCGGGTACTCCTCGCTGTAGGGGTCCATCGGCGGGTGCCACTCGACGACCTGCATGTGGATCCTGCCGTCGGGGTGGTAGCTGCGCCCGTCCTCGAAGAGGCGGGGGGTGCCGGGGTGCTCGGTGGTCGGGCAGGGCCAGGCGATGCCGCCGGTCTCCTCCAGGCGCTCGTAGGTGATGCCGTAGTAGTCGTTGACGGTGCCGGCGGAGGCGATCCTCAGCTCCTCGAAGACGGAGCGGGAGTCGGGGAAGGCGAACTTGTCGCCGGCGCCGAGGCGCTTGGCGAGTTCGCACATGACCCAGGTGTCGGTGCGGACGCCGGCCGGGGGTTCCTGGGCCTTGTTGTGCTTGACGACCCGGGCCTCGGCGTTGGCCATGACGCCCTCGTCCTCGGCCCAGACGGTGACGGGGAAGACGACGTGGGCGTTGGCGGCGGTCTCGGAGAGGAAGAAGTCGAACTGGGCGTGGAACTGGAGGGTGTCGTAGCCCTCCTTGACCGTGGCGTAGTTCGGGAGGGAGACGAAGGGGTTGTTGCAGATGCCGATGAGGCCGCGGATCTCGGCGCGCTGCATCTGCCAGACCATCTCCATCATGGAGGTGCCGGCGGCGGGGAGTTCGGACTCCTCGATGCCCCAGATCTCGCAGATCTGGCGGCGGTGCTCGGGGTTGGAGATGGAGCGGCCGCCGGGCAGGAGGTCGGACTTCTGGCCGTGTTCGCGGCCTCCCTGGCCGTTGCCCTGGCCGGTGATGGTGCCGTAGCCGGCGCCGGGCTTGCCGATGTTCCCGGTGGCGACGCAGAGGTTGATGATGGTGAGGCAGTTCTCGACGCCCTGGGAGTGGTGCTCGACGCCGCGGGCGTGCCAGGCCATGGCCCTGCCCGCGCCCGCGAACATGCGGGCGACCTGGACGATCTGCTCCTCGGGGACACCGCAGATCCGGGCCGAGCGGGACGGCGGGTACTCGGCGACGGTGGCGCGGACCTCGTCCCAGCCGGTGGTGTGGGCGGCGAGGTACGCCTCGTCGGTGAGTCCCTCGGCGACGATGACGTTCAGGACGGCGTTGAAGAAGGCCGAGTCGGTGCCGGGCTTGAGGGCGACGTGGACGTCGGCGGTGCGGGCGATGGCGGTCTGCCGGGGGTCGATCACGATGAGGGAGGCGCCACGGTCGCGGGCCCCCCACAGGTACTGGGTCATCACCGGGAAGCACTCGCCGACGTTGGAGCCGGCGATGAGGAGGCAGTCGGTGAGGAGGATGTCGGAGAAGGGGTTGCCGGCCCGGTCGATGCCGAAGGCGAGCTTGTTGGCGCCGGCGGCGGACACCATGCAGAGGCGCCCGTTGTAGTCGACGTGCTTGCTCTTGAGGGCGACCCGGGCGAACTTGCCGACGAGGTAGGTCTTCTCGGAGTAGAGGCTGGCTCCGCCGAGCAGCCCGAAGGCGTCGTTCCCGTACTCCGCCTGGATGCGGCGGATCTCGGCGACGGTGTGGTCAAGGGCCTCGTCCCAGCTGACCTCGCGGAACTCCTCGTCGCGGTTGCGGCGCATGAGCGGGGAGGTGAGCCGGTCGGGGTGGTTGACCTGCTGGTAGGCGTTGATGCCCTTGGGGCAGAGCCGCATCCGGTTGATGTCGTGGTTGCGGGGTTCGACGCCGAAGACCATGCCCCCGCGGTCCACCCGCAGGTACATCCCGCACTGCACGCCGCAGAAGCAGCAGTGGGTGGGGACCAGGGTCTCCCCGTTCTGGTCGGCGTGCCACCGGTCGGCGGGGATCCCCCCGGCGTCCCGGAAGTTCCGCGTACCGGGCGGAGCGACGGAGGGATCGAGCGGCAGCGCCCGGGAGGGGTCGGTCGCGGTCACTTACTTGAAGCCCTTCTTGACGTGGGTGAGGTAGGCGTTGCCGCGGAGGACGCGTTTGCAGCGGGGGCAGTACTCGGCCCATTCGTCGAAGTCGAGCTTGAGGTCCTTCATGGTGCCGCGGAGGTTCTCGACGTAGTCGGGGGTGTCGATGGGCTCGTGGCAGCGGCGGCAGGTCTGGAGTTCCTCGTCCTTGCGGCGGGAGGTGTACTTGAAGAGCTGCATGCCGACGGCGGCGGGCCGCTGGACGATGTGGAAGAACTTCCCGAAGGGGATGTAGATGAGGGTGAAGACGACCGAGACCATGTGGAGGATCGCCAGGAACTCGTAGCCGCCGCCGTGCAGGAAGATCGACGAGAAGGTGAGCAGCAGGCCGGTGACCGAGATGACGATGAGGGCGATCAGCGGGATCAGGTCGTAGGCGAAGCGCTGGCCGGTGCTGGCGCCGCGGTCCTTCATGCGCCGCCACAGGAAGTAGGAGGCGCCGGCGATGACGAGGACGGCGGCGATGTCCAGGCCGTGGAACATGAGCCAGCCGAGGATGTTCAGCGCGTTGAATCCGAGGACCTTGATGCCCCAGATCCGCATCTCGTAGCCGGGTCCGTCGCCGCTGTCCGAGGTGAAGGTGAACCAGCCCCAGGTCAGCGGGAAGGTGATGAGCGCGGCGAGGATGCAGCCCCAGAAGAGGAGCTGGTGAGCGGCCCAGCGGGCGTGCGAGCGGGCGCCGAGGAACTTCTGGAAGCCGAGGTACGTGGCGATCATCTTCGGCAGGGCGGTGGGCGCCTTGCGGAAGTTCGCGGCGGAGAAGAAGGAGCGCCAGCCCTGGCGGAAGAGGCGCCGGGCGCCGGGGGCGGAGATCCAGACGGTGTAGCGGTAGGCGATGCCGAAGGCGAGGAAGACGGTGGCGACGGCGTAGGGCAGCAGGGCCGAGTCGAAGTCGCGGAGCAGCCGGCTGCCGAAGACGATCGCGAGGATCAGCAGGACGGAGACTGCGGTGCCGGCGAGGACGGCGCGGCGGCGGACGGCGGCGGGGGTCTGGGGCGCGCGGCCGTCCGCGGCCGGTGCGGGCGCGGCCTCCGGCTCGGGGGTGGGGGGCTCGGCGGTCTTCGGTGGCTCGGTCACGGGGCCACGGTAGGACGTATGTACCCTTTGGGCCCGTTATGCCCGGCGTAAGGGTGAACGTGTCGCCGGAAGCGGGGTGGAGGGAGCGTCAGACGGCGTTCAGGCCGTGGGCCTGGAAGATCTCGCGGGCGGCCGTGACCTGCTCGGGGGTGGGCGACGGGGTGTCGTGGAGCGTGAAGGGCATGTCCAGCGCCTGCCACTTCGCCTCGCCCAGCTTGTGGAAGGGGAGGACGTCGACACGGGAGACGTTGCCGAGGCCACCGGCGAAGGCGGCGACGCCCTCGATGTTGGCGGGGTCGTCGGTCAGGCCGGGGACGAGGACGAAGCGGACGTGCACGTCCTGGCCGAGGTCGGCGAGCCGGCGGGCGAAGTCCAGGGTGGGCCGCAGCGGGCGGCCGGTGACCTTCTTGTACGTCTCCGGGTCCCAGGACTTGATGTCGAGGAGGACCAGGTCGGTGTCGCGCAGCAGGGCGTCGGTGGCGCGGACGCCCAGGAAGCCGGAGGTGTCGAGGGCGGTGTGCAGGCCCAGCTCGTGCTTCATGCGGTGCAGCAGCTCGCCGGTGAAGACCGGCTGGAGGAGCGGTTCGCCGCCGGAGACGGTGGCGCCGCCGCCCGAGGCGGAGATGAAGCGGACGTACTTGGACGCCTCGGCGATCACGTCGTCGGCGGAGGTCCGCTTCCCGTTGCGCATCTTCCACGTGTCGGGGTTGTGGCAGTAGAGGCAGGTCAGCGGGCAGCCGGAGAGAAAGGTGACGAAGCGGGTGCCGGGCCCGTCGACCCCGGTCGAGAGGTCCCAGGAGTGCACCGAACCCTCGGAGGGCCGATGGGTCGCCGCTGCGGCCGGAGTGGCCGCCTGGACCGGGGTGGCGGGACGGACGGGAACGTCCGGGCCGAGGAGCGTGGCCATGGCAGGGCCTCCTGAGGGAGGAAGGGCGGGTGGGGGTGGGGCGGGGAGGGGGAGGGGGGAGGGGGGAGGGGCCCCCTCCCCCCTCTCCGCCCTTTTCGCGTGGTGCCTCGGGTCTCAGAGCGCGCCGTGGAAGGTGCGGTTGAGGACGTCGAGCTGCTGTTCGCGGGTGAGGCGGACGAAGTTCACCGCGTAGCCGGAGACCCGGATGGTGAGCTGGGGGTAGTTCTCCGGGTGCTCCATGGCGTCCATCAGCACGTCGCGGTTGAGGACGTTGACGTTCATGTGGAAGCCGTCGCTCGCCATGTAGCCGTCGAGCACGCCGGCCAGGTTCTTGATCCGCTCCTCGGGGGTGCGGCCCAGGCCGTCGGGGGTGACGGTGTTGGTGAGCGAGATGCCGTCCTCGGCGTCCTCGTACGGCAGCTTGGCGACCGACAGGGCGGAGGCCACGTAGCCGTGGGTGTCGCGGCCGTTCATCGGGTTGGCGCCCGGGGAGAACGGCTCGCCGGCGCGGCGCCCGTCGGGGGTGTTGCCGGTCTTCTTGCCGTAGACGACGTTCGAGGTGATGGTCAGGACGGACTGGGTGTGCTCGGCGTCGCGGTACGTCGGGTGCTTGCGCACCTTCCGCATGAACTCCTCGACCAGCCAGACGGCGATCTCGTCGGCCCGCTCGTCGTTGTTGCCGTAGGCCGGGAAGTCGCCCTCGATGGCGTAGTCGGTGGCGAGGCCGGTCTCGTCGCGGACCGGGGAGACCTTGGCGTACTTGATGGCGGCGAGCGAGTCGGCGGCGACCGAGAGGCCGGCGATGCCGCAGGCCATGGTGCGGCGGACGTCGCGGTCGTGGAGCGCCATCTCGACGCGCTCGTAGGCGTACCGGTCGTGCATGTAGTGGATGACGTTCAGGGCGTGGACGTAGACGTTCGCGAGCCATTCCATCTGCTCGTCGAACTTGGCCATGACCTCGTCGTAGTCGAGGACCTCGGCGGTCAGGGCGCCGGTGGCGGGGCCGACCTGGGCGCCGGACTTCTCGTCGCGGCCGCCGTTGATCGCGTACAGCAGGGTCTTGGCGAGGTTCACGCGGGCGCCGAAGAACTGCATCTGCTTGCCGACGGGCATCGCCGAGACGCAGCAGGCGATGGCCGTGTCGTCGCCGAAGCGCGGGCGCATCAGCTCGTCGGACTCGTACTGCACGGACGAGGTGTCGATGGAGACGCGGGCGCAGAACTCCTTGAAGCCCTGCGGGAGCTGCGGCGACCAGAAGACGGTCATGTTCGGCTCGGGCGCCGGGCCGAGGTTGTACAGGGTCTGGAGATAGCGGAAGGAGGTCTTCGTGACCAGCGGACGCCCGTCCTCGCCCATGCCGGCGATGGACTCGGTGACCCAGGTCGGGTCGCCGGAGAACAGCTCGTCGTACTCGGGGGTGCGCAGGAAGCGCACGATGCGGAGCTTGATGATGAAGTCGTCGACCAGCTCCTGGGCCTGCTCCTCGGTGAGGAGGCCGGCCTCGATGTCCCGCTGGAGGTAGACGTCGACGAAGGTGGAGGTGCGGCCGAGCGACATCGCGGCGCCGTTCTGCTCCTTCACCGCGGCCAGGTAGGCGAAGTACAGCCACTGGATCGCCTCGCGGCCGGTGGTGGCGGGGCCGGAGATGTCGTGCCCGTACGCGGCGGCCATGGCCTTCAGCTCGCCGAGGGCGCGCATCTGCTCGGACAGCTCCTCGCGGAGCCGGATGGTCTCCTCCAGGGAGCGGTTGCCGGCCGGGAGGACGTCGAGCTCGGCCTTCTCCTCCTTCTTCACCGCGATGAGGCGGTCGACGCCGTAGAGGGCGACGCGGCGGTAGTCGCCGATGATGCGGCCGCGGCCGTAGGCGTCGGGGAGGCCGGTGACGATGCCGGCCTTGCGGGCGGCGCGGATCTCGGGGGTGTACGCGTCGAAGACGCCGGCGTTGTGGGTCTTGCGGTACTCGGTGAAGACCTGCTCCAGCTCCTCGGAGACCGGGTAGCCGTACGTCTCCAGGGCGCCGGCGACCATCCGCCAGCCGCCGTAGGGCATGATCGCCCGCTTGAGCGGGGCGTCGGTCTGGAGGCCGACGATCAGGTCCTTGTCGCGGTCGATGTAGCCGGGGGCGTGGGCGGTGATGGTGGAGGGGATGTCGTACGAGACGTCGTAGACGCCCTTGGCCCGCTCCTCCGGGAACTTGTCCGTGATCGCCTTCCACACGGCGGTGGTCCGCTCGGTGGGGCCGGCGAGGAAGGAGTCGTCGCCCTCGTACGGGGTGTAGTTCTGCTGGATGAAGTCGCGGACGTCGATGGCGTCCCGCCACAGTCCGCCCTTGAAGCCCTTCCAGGCCCGCTCGGTCACCGTCGTCTCCGCAGGGGTCGCAGTCACTTCCCGCACCGCCTTCTTCGAATCATTCGATCGCGTCGTTGCTTACCTCCATTTCACCCCCTTTGATCGATCATTTGCGGCGGCATTGGTCACCGGCGGCGGGCCCTAGGTCCCTTTTCCGGGCATGCGGAAAGGCCCCGCCGTGGCGGGACCTTTCGCGCGGGTCGTCGGGGTGGGTCAGCTGGGGGCCTCGGCGCTCTTGCGGGCGTAGAACCACCAGGTCACGACCATGCAGCTGACGTAGAAGGCGACGAAGCCCCACATCGCGCTGGTGACGGCGACCGAGCCGAAGAGCGCCGGGATGAAGAAGAATCCGTAGGCGGCGATCGCGGAGGTGAAGCCGGTGACCGCGCCCGATTCCATCTCGGCCTGCTTGAGGGCCTTGGTGTATTCGGGGGTGCCTTCGGTGAGACCCTTCAGGTGGGTGCCGCGGAAGATGACCGGGATCTGGCGGAAGGTCGAGCCGTTGCCGATGCCGGAGAAGAAGAACGCGGCGAGGAAGCAGAAGAAGAAGCCGTAGAAGTTGCCGCCGTCACCGCCCGAGGGCAGGAAGTTGATCACGCCGATGATCGAGACGGCCATGCCGACGAAGGACAGGATGGTGACCCGGGCGCCGCCCCACTTGTCGGCGATCCAGCCGCCGGCCCAGCGGGCGAGCGCGCCCACGGCGGGGCCCATCCAGGCGTAGGTGGCGACCGAGTAGTCCGGGAAGGTGGTCTTGATCAGCATCGGCAGGGCCGCGGCGAAGCCGATGAAGGAGCCGAAGGTGCCGACGTACAGCCAGGTCATCAGCCAGTTGTGCTTGCGCTTGAAGATGATCTTCTGCTGCTTGAACGGGGTGGAGGCGACCTTCAGGTCGTTCTGGCCGAACCAGGCCACGGCGGCCAGGACCAGCACGACGGGGACCCAGACGAAGGCGGCGTTCTGGAGGTAGACGGGGGTGCCGTCGGCCTTGTGCTGGGCGGAGCCGATCGCGATCGTCGACCAGGTGATGACGATCGGGGTCAGCAGCTGCACGACGGAGACGCCGAGGTTGCCGAGACCGCCGTTGATGCCGGTCGCGCTGCCCTTCTTCGCCTTGGGGAAGAAGAAGCCGATGTTGGCGAGGGAGGAGGCGAAGTTGGCGCCGCCGATGCCGCAGAGCGCGGCGATGACGACCATCACCGTGTACGGGGTGGTCGGGTCCTGGATGGCGATGCCCAGCCAGATCAGCGGGACGATCAGGACGACCGTCGACAGGGCGGTGAACCGCCGCTGGCCGATCATCGGGCCGAGGAAGGTGTAGAGGATCCGGGCCGTGCCGCCGGTCAGACCGGGGATGGCCGTCAGCCAGAACAGCTGCGAGGTCGAGAAGCCGAAGCCGACGTCCTTCAGATTGGTCGCCGTGACGGACCAGACCTGCCAGACGACGAAGGCGACGAGCAGCGCCGGGACCGCGATCCACAGGTTGCGGTTGGCGACCTTCTTGCCGATCGACTTCCAGAAGAGCTCGTTCTCCGGCTCCCAGTCGGTGATCGCCCGGCCGGGGCGGTACTGCTCCGTGTCGTACGAGGCGGGTGTCCCGCCCGTGGTTCTGCTGTCCTGGACTACGGAACTCATGGCGCTTCCCTGACTTCCCTGACGTTTACGAGCCTGTTCGAGGCTTCTTCCTTGCCTTTCCAGGCTGCGCCTCGGGGTCGGGGTGTCGTCAGTGCCGATGGTCGCGACCGCGGGCGGGCCTAGGTCGGGTCCCGGGGCGGCCATTGGTCCCGGTGGGGGCGGGCCGGTCGGGCCATCGCACGCGCGCGCGTGCGTGTGTGCGGGGAAGGGGAAGGGGGGTGCCCCCGGGCCGGTACGGCGACCCCTGGAAGGGGTGTGGGGCCGTCGGACTCGGGCCGGGGGCAGTCTGGGGGCGTACCGGAGGTCGTACGAGAGGGGGGACGAGGTCGTACGGGACGGTGTACGCGCGCGTGTCAGGCGCCCGGCCGCTCCGGCGCGCCCGGCAGCTCCGGCACCGGCAGCAGCGGGAGGGAGACGTCCGGGTCGTCGAGGCTCGCGCCGGTCCGCAGGTCGAACTCCTGCTTGTGCATCGGGGAGGCCACCACCGGCACGCCGTCGCGGCGGCCCATGATGCCGTTCGCGATGACGTCGGCGCCCGAGTACGGGTCCCGGTTGCCCACCGCGTACACCGCGCCCTCCGCGTCCTTGAACAGCGCGGCCTCCGTCCCGTCCGGCAGCACCGCCGCCCGGCCGCGGCCCGGCTCCAGGAACTCGACGCCGGCCACGTGCCGTTCGAAGCGGGCGAGCGCCTCCGGGTCGGCCAGGACGGCCGCCCACTCGTCGCGGTACGCGGCCACGTGCCGGTCCATCTGCGCCTCCAGCTCCGCGCCGATGCCGAGCGAGTCCTCGATCAGCACCTCCTTGAGGTGCGCGATCCCGTCGCCGGAGCCGCCGAGCCGCTCCAGCCAGGCCGAGGTGCGCTCCAGGCGCTCGCCGGTCCGGAGGTAGTACATGAGGAAGCGGTCGATCAGGGCGAAGAGCTCGGCCGCCGACAGGTCGGAGGCGAGCAGGTCGGCGTGGCGCGGGGTGGCACCGCCGTTGCCGCAGACGTAGAGGTTCCAGCCGCCGGCGGTGGCGATGACGCCGATGTCCTTGCCGCGGGCCTCCGCGCACTCGCGCAGGCAGCCCGAGACCCCGCCCTTGATCTTGTGCGGGGCGCGCAGGCCCCGGTAGCGGAGCTCCAGGTCGATGGCGAGCTGCACCGAGTCGCCCTGCCCGAAGCGGCAGAACTTGGCGCCCACGCAGGACTTCACGGTCCGCAGGGACTTGCCGTACGCCTGCCCGGACTCGAAGCCGGCCGCGATCAGCCGGCGCCAGATGGCGGGGAGGTCCTCCTTGCGGGCGCCGAAGAGGTCGATCCGCTGACCGCCGGTGATCTTGCTGTAGAGGCCGTGGTCGCGGGCCACCTCGCCGATGACGATGAGCTGTTCGGCGGTGATCTCGCCGCCGGGGACGCGCGGGACGACGGAGTACGTGCCGTCCTTCTGGAGGTTGGCGAGGAAGAGGTCGTTGGAGTCCTGGAGCGCGGCCTGCTCCCCCTCCAGGACGTGCCGCAGGCCCAGTTCGGGGGCGAGGGCGCCGAGGACGTTGGCGACGACGGGCTTGCAGACGGTGCAGCCGGACGTCACGGAGCCGGAGCCGGAGCCGGAGCCGGAACCGGAGCCCCCGGCCCCGTACCGCTCCATCAGTTCGGTGAAGGAGCGGATGTGCTCGGTGCGGACCAGTTCGTACAGCTCCGGGCGGGTCAGCTCGGGGAAGTGCTCGCACAGGCCGCGCCGCTTCTCCACGCCGGCCGCGTCGAGGACGGCCTGGAGGGTGTTGACGCAGCCGCCGCAGCCCGTGCCCGCCTTGGTGCAGCGCTTGACGCCGCCGATGTCGGTGAGGCCGTGCTCGGCGATCGCCGCGCTGACCGCGCCCTTGGTCACGTTGTGGCAGGAGCAGACGACGGCGTCGTCGGGGAGGGCGTCCGCGCCGGGGAGCGCGGCGCCGCCGGCCGTCGCGGGCAGGATGAACGCCTCGGGCGGGGCGGGCAGCCGGCGCCCCGCGTGCGGCTTCAGGGAGCCGTACGCCTCGGCGTCGCCGACCAGGATGCCGCCGAGGAGCTGCCCTTCCGGGCCCAGGAGGAGCTTCTTGTAGACGCCCTCGCGGCCGTCCGAGAAGACGATCTCGGTCGCTTCCCCGCCGCCCGCGAACGGGTCGCCGAAGGAGGCCACGTCGGCGCCCATCAGCTTCAGCTTGGTGGAGGTGTCGGCGCCGGTGAACTCGGTCGTGCCGTCGCCCGCGAGCTGGTCGGCGACGGCCTCGGCCATCTGGTAGCCGGGGGCGACCAGGCCGTAGACGCGCCCGTCGGAGGTCTGGGCGCACTCTCCGATCGCGTACACGTACGGGTCGGTGGTCCGGCAGTGGGCGTCGACCGCCACGCCGCCGCGGTCGCCGACCGCGAGCCCGGCCTCGCGGGCCAGCCGGTCGCGGGGGCGGACGCCGGCCGAGAAGACGACCAGGTCGGTGGGGATCCGCTCGCCGTCCGAGAGCCTGAGCGCGCTGGTCAGGCCGTCGGGGCCGGTCTCCACCTCGGTCGCGCCGACGCCGGTGTGCACGGCCACGCCCATCGACTCGATGGTGGCCCGCAGGGCGGCCGCGCCGCCGTCGTCCACCTGGAGCGGCATCAGCCGGGGCGCGAACTCCACGACGTGCGTGGTGAGTCCGAGGGTACGCAGCGCACCCGCCGCCTCCAGGCCGAGCAGCCCGCCGCCGATGACGACGCCGGTCGAGGCGTGTTCGGCGTACGCGGTGAGCGCGTCCACGTCGTAGAGGGTGCGGTACGTGAAGCAGCCGAGGGCGTCGGCGCCGGGGATCGGCGGCACGAAGGGGTACGAGCCGGTGGCGAGCACGAGCGCGTCGTAGGCGACGACCGCGCCGGAGGTGGTGGTGACGGTCCGGGCGGCGGTGTCCACGTGCTCCGCCGGGTCGCCGAGCCGCAGGTCGATGCCGTGCGCGGCGAGGAACTCGGGGGTGGACAGGCTCAGCTGGTCCGGTTCGGTCCCGGCGAACACGGAGGAGAGGTGCACCCGATCGTACGCGGGGACGTCCTCCTCCGCCAGGACGGTGACCCGCCATCCCGGCGCCCCGGGCTCCGCCGGACCGGCCAGCGCGCCGCGCTCGGCCAGCGCCTCCAGGAGCCGGTGACCGACCATGCCGTGGCCGACGAGGACGAGGGACGGGCTGGAGGACATGGTGGCTCCGGGGGTGGGGGCTGATGGGAACTCCGCACCTTCGACGTTAGGACGGCCGGGGGTGGCCTCCGCCCCGGGAAAGGCCCGAGGAGAGGGGACTTGTGGCCCTCGCGGCGGGGCCGAACGGCGGGGGTGGGGGCGGGGGCGCGGGCCCTAGCGTGGTGGTACGGGTCCGGGCGGCGTACGACACCGCGGCGCGGACCCTCCCGCCGGGTCTCCCGGGGCCGGTGCACCCCCGGGAGCCACGGCGGAACGGCGGGCGGATCCAGAGACGCTGGGCGCTCGGAAGCGAGGTGCGGGATGTGGGAGCGGGAGCGGGCGGGTGAGCGGGAGCGTGCGCTGGTGCTGGCGGTGCACGGGAGCGCGCTGCCCGGGGCCGGTGCCGTCGTCGAGCGGCTGGCCGGGAGGGTACGGCGGCTGACGGGCGCGCCGGTCCTCGTGGGCCACCTCGACCACCAGGCGCCGTCGCTGCCGGACGTGCTCGCCGGCCGGCCCGGCGCCGTCGTGGTGCCGCTGCTGCTGGGCGACGGCTACCACCGGACCGTGGACGTCCCGGCCGTCGCCCGGCGCTTCGCGTGCGCCGTGACGCCGGGGCTGCGCGGTGAGTCCGCCGTGTCGCTGGCGCTGTACGAGCGGCTGCGCGCTACCGAGCGGGCGGCGGGCGGGCCCGCGGACGCGGTCGTCGTCGCGGGCGCCGGCTCGTCCCGGCCGGGCGGGAACGACGGGACCCTCGCCGCGGCGGAGCAGCTCGGGCGCCTCCTCCCGGTCCCGGTGACCGTCGCGTACTGCTCGGCGGCCTCCCCCGCACCCGCGGAGGCGGTCGCACGCGCGCGTGCGGCGGGATTCCGGCGGGTCGCCGTGGCGGCGCACCTGCTGGCGCCGGGCCGCTTCACCCGGGCCCTGGACGGGCTCCCGGACGCGTACGCCGTGTCGGCGCCGCTCGCGGACCACCCGCGGCTGGCCCGGCTGGTGGCGGCCCGCTACGAGGCCGCGCCCCCGCTGCCGGTGCCGGTGCCGCTCCGCGCGGCGTGACGAGCACCCCGACCCGGACCTACCAGGCCGCCCCGCCGCTCCTCAGCAGGCCCGCCGCTCCTGAGGTAGGAACCGGACTCCTGAGGTAGGAAGGGGACATGACAGCTCCTGCGTTCTCCCCCGACGGTCTCACCGACGTGCCCGGTGTCCGGGTGGGCCACGCGCGCGTGGCGGGGCCGGGGGCCCTGTCGGGCACGACGGTCGTCCTCGCGCCCGAGGGCGGCGCGGTGGCCGCCGTGGACGTACGCGGCGGGGGCCCCGGCACGCGCGAGACGGACGCTCTCGACCCGAGGAACGTGGTCCAGCGGATCGACGCCCTCGTCCTGACCGGCGGCAGCGCCTACGGCCTGGAGTCCGCCGCCGGGGTGATGGCGTGGCTGGAGGAGCGCCGCCGGGGGGTGCGGGTGGGCCCCGACCCGGCGCACGTGGTGCCGGTCGTGCCCGCCGCGTGCGTCTTCGACCTGGGCCGGGGCGGCGACTTCTCGGCCCGCCCGGACGCGGCCACCGGCCGGGCCGCGGTGGAGGCCGCGGCGGCGTCCGGGGACCACGCGCGCGTGGCGACGGGCGCGGTCGGCGCGGGCACCGGGGCGGTGGTGGGCGGGCTGCGCGGTGGCGTCGGCACGGCGAGCGCCCGTCTGGAGTCGGGGATCACGGTCGGCGCGCTGGTGGTGGTGAACGCGGTCGGCTCGGCCCTCGACCCGGCGACCGGCGTCCTGTACGGCGGTCTCTTCGAGGACGGCGCCTTCGCCGAGGGTCTGCCCGCCCGCCCGCCGCGCGCGGTGCACGAGGCGGCGGCCCGGCGGCTCGCGGAAGCCCGTACCGCCTCCGGGCGGCCCCCGCTGAACACCACCCTCGCGGTGGTCGCCACGGACGCGGTCCTGACCCGCGCCCAGGCCCAGAAGGTGGCGGGGACGGCGCACGACGGCATCGCCCGCGCGATCCGGCCGGTGCATCTGATGAACGACGGCGACACGGTCTTCGCGCTCGCCACCGGCGCCCGCGAGCTGCCCGCCGAACCGGGGCCGCTCGCGCTGAACGAGGTCCTGGCGGCCGGCGCCGACCTGGTGACCCGCGCGATCGTCCGCGCGGTCCTGGCGGCGCCCGCCGGGCAGCGCGGCCCGGGCGGCGACTTCCCCTCGTACGGGGAGCTGTACGACCCCGCCGGCGACTGGTACTCCCGGTAACAGCAAGGGAGTTGAGAAGTCGGCGGTGGGCGGGAACTTCCGTCGCGGGCCCCTCGTTTTCCGTAACCCCGACCCCGTTGTCGGACCCAGGGACTACGTTAAGCAAGCACCAAGTGACATGCGGCGACGGCCTGGAGACCCTCTTGAACGATCCGCGGGATCACCACGATCCGTACGAGACGACCGAGACGCACGTCGAGCGGCTTCTCGGCCGGGCGCTCAACTCCTTCGACCTGCCCGACGCGATGGTGGAGCGCCTGGAGTCGGCGCTCGCCCACTCCACCGCGCTGCACTCCTCGCACCACAGCTCTTCGCTCAACCGCAGCACCTACCGCCACACCTACCTGCTGTCCGACGGCAGCGCCCTCGTCCTCTGGGAGCTCGCGCACAACGCGGGCCGGGACGGCGCGGAGCAGCACGAGCTGTACGCGGAGGAGGCGGAGGTGCGGCTCGCCGCGTCCCGGCTGCCCGCGGGCCCGCTGCCGGAGTGGACCGTGGAGCGCGCCGACGGGCGCCCTCTGGAGGAGGACGACGACCTGGCGGCGCTCAGCGCGCTGCTGGCCCGTCCGATACCCGCCCAGCCCCGGATGTACGTGCCGGACAACTCGGCGGACCACGCCCGCCGCGTCCTGCGCCGCGCGGAGAACGCGGACCGGCCCGCCGAGCGGACCGCCCGCCGGCTGCGGATCGCCTTCGCCCACCACATCACGCAGGTCTTCGGCCGCAACTGCCCGGTGGAGGGCGGCCGGGACGCCGGCTTCACCCTCTACGAGCACCAGTTCCTGCTGCTCGACGGCGCCGAGCTGAGCCTCTGGGAGGTCGAGCACACGGCCACCCCGGACGGCCGGCACATGTGCGAGGTGTACGAGTCGGAGGCGGCGGCCCGCGGGGCGATGGAGGCCCGCTCGCGGGTCCGCTGAGCCCCCGTCACGGGGGACGGCCGCCGCCGGGCGTGCCGGCTCAGACCTGGGCCGGCACGCCCAGCACGCGTACCGCGAACTCGCGGTTGGCCAGGGTCTGCTCGCGGTACGGCGCGGGCAGGTCCGGCAGGCCGAGGAGGCGGTCGCAGGCGGCGAGAGAGGCCGTGTGGTCGCCGACCCAGTAGGCGGTGATCGAGTACTCGAAGAGCAGCCCCCAGCGGTACACCCACGGCTGGAGGAAGAGCAGGTCGTCGGCGGGCGCGGGCCGGTCGAGGACGGCCGACACCAGGGCGTGCGCGGCGTGGTGCCGGCCGTCCCTGCGGAGCCGTGAGGCCAGTTCGTACACCGCCTCCAGGCGCTCCGGGCGGGCCTCCCAGGCGCGTACCAGCGCGTCCTGTCCGGCCGCCCAGTCGCCGGCCTCGGCGGCCAGCACCCCGGCCTGGAGCAGCGCGTAGTACACCTCCTCGCCCCAGCCGCCCATGGCCGCGCGCCGCTCGTAGAGCCTGATCGCCTCCCTCGTACGGCCCATGTCCCGCATGGTCTGGGCGAGGTAGAAGACCGTCCGCGGATTGCCCGGGTCGCGGACGAGCTCGGCGCCGAGCAGCCGGGCGTCGCGCTCGAACTTGTCGTGCCGGGAGCCGCCGTCGGCGTGGTCCTCGATGACCAGTGCGTCCAGGTTCCGCTGCTCGTGGTCGCGGTCGGCGGTCAGGTACTCGTGCGTGACGCCCTCGTACCGCCACGGCAGCCCCGCCCGTACCAGGCGCTTGATCCGGTACTCCAGCGCGCCCTCGTGGCGCAGCATGTACGCGTCGGCCGTCAGCTCCGGCAGCGGCCCGTCCTGGCGCAGGACGTGGTCGGCGTCGAGGAGCAGCAGGAAGTCGGCCCCGCGGGCCCGGGCGCGCGCGATGTTCAGGCTGCGGTTGTGCCCGAAGTCCACCCAGGGCTCCTCGACCAGCTCCCCCGGGACCCCCGCGAGGGCCTTCCTGACGAGGTCCTGGGTGCCGTCGGTGGAACCGGTGTCGGAGATGACCCAGGTGTCCACGAGGTCTCGGACGGAGGCGAGGCACCGCTCGATGACCGAGGACTCGTTCTTGACGATCATGCACAAGCAGAGGGACGGCCGCATGGCAACACCACTTCTCGCGGTTCGGTCGGGGGGCGACGGTAGGCACGGCCCGGTGGGGGCCGGTGGGCGGCGCGCCGTCAGGGGGTTCCACGTTCGCCATCGCGTACGCATCCATTCGGCTTGAGCCGCTACGCCATGGCGCTGAGAGCGCCCCCGAACCCATCAAGGCTTCGCGGAAGCGACCCGATGAACCGATGGGAAGTTCATCCCATGATCCCGAGCCGGGCGATGTTCCCGTACGGATCCCCCCACCGGCACTCGCGCCGGCGCCGCCCGGCGCCGGCGGAGGAAGGAGCCCTCTCATGCGTCCTGACCCCAGGACCCGGTCCCCGCTCGGCCCGCTGCCCCGGCGGCGCGCCTGGGTCGGCGGCGGCGCGCTCGCCTCGGTCGCGCTCGTCCTCACCGGCTTCGCGCCCACCGCCTCGGCGTGGGGCACCCCGCAGGCTCCGGCCCCGGACGCGGCGGTGTCGAACCCGATGACGGGCTGCAAGCCCCGGGCCCTGCCCGGCTCCCCGTCGACCTCCGCCCTGGAGGACTTCCTGGCACAGCAGGCCGTGACGGAGGACCCGAGGACGGGCGGCGGCGGCTGCAAGGGCCCGACGGGCCCCACCGGTCCCACCGGCCCCAAGGGCCCGCCCGGCCCCAAGGGCCCGAAGGGCAACACCGGCGCGACCGGAGCGACCGGCCCGACGGGCCCGAAGGGCGCGACGGGGGCGACGGGCCCGAAGGGCGCGACGGGAGCCACTGGGGCGACGGGCGCCACGGGTGCGACTGGTGCGACGGGTGCGACGGGTGCGACGGGTGCCGACGGCCCGGCGGGCCCCGCAGGTGAAACCGGCGCCACAGGCGCCACCGGCGCCACAGGAGCCACGGGAGCGACCGGAGCAACAGGAGCCACCGGCCCCGACGGCCCCGCAGGCCCCGCAGGCCCCGCAGGTGAAACCGGCGCCACCGGCGCCACAGGAGCAACCGGCGCCACAGGAGCGACCGGCGCAACCGGTCCCACCGGCCCCACCGGCCCCACCGGCCCCTGTGTCGACATCGACACCTACAGCCCGTCCAACTCCGAGGACTTCCAGGCCGCGCTCTACGGCGGCAGGGCGTACGTCGGCAAGGCGAACGTGCCTGGTGGCGGGATCGAGTGGCAGGACCTGACGAACACGACGGCGTCCAACCCGGACGTGGACCCGGTGAACCCCAACTACCCGGCGGACGCCTGCGGCATCGCCATCGAGGCGCAGGGCAACGACGCCTTCGTCAAGGTGATCACCCCGTCCGGGGCCGTCTGGCAGACCCACGGCGACATCATGGGCAACACCTTCGTCTGGGACGAGGGCTGGGTCCAGCAGTCGACCCCGATGCCCGACGTGATGCGCGCGGCGGAGTTCAAGGGCGACCTCCGCCACCGCGGCGCGGTCAACCGCTAGCGGCATGACGAAGGGCCCCGGTCGCGCGACCGGGGCCCTTCGCGCGGCACTCCGCGGCACTCAGCGGCACTCAGCGGGTGAGCGCGGGCTCCTTCTCCACCGTGCCCGGCTCGTCCCCGTCCTCGTCCTCGTCCACGCCGCCCTCCAGGTGCTGCTTGGGCTTGGCGGGCAGGGCGAACATCACCAGGAAGATGCCGGCGAGGACCACCGCGGCCCAGCCGAGGGAGTTGCGGAAGGCGTCGGCGAAGGCGTCCGCCACCTGCGCCGGGGCCCGCAGCGGACCCCGGTCGTCGACGATGCCGAAGAAGACCACCGACACCAGGCCCAGACCGATCGCGTTGCCCATCTGGCCCGTCGTGTTGATCAGGCCGGACGCCGAGCCCGCGTGCTCCTTCGGGACCTCCGAGAGCACCGCGTCGGTCAGCGGCGCCACGATCAGGCCCATGCCGAGACCCATCACGACCAGCGCGGGGACCATCTGCCAGGGCGAGATCTCCGCCCCGTACCGTCCCGCGAGGAAGAAGTAGAGCAGGATGCCCGCGGCCATCGTCAGCGCGCCCGCCTGGAGCACCTTGCGGCCGAAGCGCGGCACGAGCAGCTGGACGGACATGCCGGCGGCCATGGAGACGGCGATCGAGAACGGCACGCCGGTCAGACCCGCCTTGAGGGCGGTCCAGCCGAGGCCGATCTGCATGTAGAGCGTCCACACCAGGAAGAAGATGCCGAGCACGATGCCGAAGGTCAGCTGCACGGCGATGCCCGCCGCGAAGGACTTCACGCGGAACAGCGACAGCTCGACCAGCGGGGAGCCGTCCTTCTTCGTCTTGTACCGCTCGTAGGCGACGAGGACACCGAAGACGACCGGGCTGGCCGCCATCATCAGGTGGCCCCACAGCGGCCAGTCCAGCTCACGGCCGCGGGTCAGCGGGTAGATCAGCAGGAGCAGCGCGGCGGTGACGAGCAGGACGCCGACCAGGTCGAGCCGGAGCGCCTTCGGCGCCTTCGACTCGGTGATGTACTTGCGGCCCAGCAGCAGGGCGGCGATGCCGACCGGCAGGTTGATCAGGAAGATCGGCCGCCACTCCAGACCCGCGATGTTCCACTCCGTGAGGAGCGCGCCGAGCAGCGGGCCGGAGACCGCGCCCAGACCGACGATCGCACCGAACAGGCCGAAGACCTTGCCGCGCTCGTGCGCCGGGAAGGTGACGTGCACGATCGACAGCACCTGCGGCACCATCATCGCCGCCGCCGCGCCCTGGAGGAGGCGGGAGGCGACCAGCATCTCCGGGTTGGCGGCGAAGCCGCAGAGCGCGGAGGCGATCGTGAAGCCGGCGGTGCCGAGGAGGAAGAGCCGCTTGCGGCCGTAGATGTCGCCGAGGCGTCCGCCGGTGATGAGACCGGCGGCGAAGGCGAGCGCGTAGCCGGCGGTGATCCACTGGATCGCGCCGAAGCCGGCGCCGAGGTCGTGCTCGATGCTGGGGATCGCGATGTTCACGATCGTGGCGTCGACCAGGTCCATGAAGGCGGCCGTCATGACGATGGCCAGGGCGATCCAGCGCCTGCTGTCCCCCGTGGTGCTGTCCCCCGTGGTGCTGTCCGCCCCCGTGGCGGCGTCGGTCTCGTGTGCGTTCATAGGAGGACCATAAAAGCCATCTAGGTCAGATGGAGTCCTAATTCGGTCTCATGCTGGTGACATGACGGACACCCCGGCACGACTCCTGAATCTGCTCTCGCTCCTCCAGACCCCGCGCGAGTGGCCCGGAAGCGAGCTCGCCGACCGGCTCTCGGTCTCCCCGCGCACGATCCGCCGCGACATCGACCGGCTCCGGGACCTCGGCTATCCCGTCGAGGCGACCAAGGGCGCGATCGGCGGCTACCGGCTCGTCGCCGGTACGGCCATGCCTCCGCTGCTCCTCGACGACGAGGAGGCCGTCGCCATCGCCGTCGGCCTCCGGGCCGGTGCCGGCCACGCCATCGAGGGCGTCGACGAGGCGTCCGTACGGGCCCTGGCCAAGCTGGAGCAGGTGCTGCCGGCCCGGCTGCGGCACCGGGTCTCCACCCTCCAGAACGCGACCCTGCCGCTGACCCGGGGCGACGGCGCCACCGTCGCGCCCTCCACCCTGACGGCCCTCGCGGGCACGGTGACCGGCCGCGAACGGCTCCGGTTCAGCTACCGGGCGGGCGACGGCGCGGAGTCGAAGCGGCTGGTGGAGCCGTACCGGCTGGTGTCGACGGGAAGCCGCTGGTACCTGGTGGCGTACGACCTCGGGCGCGAGGACTGGCGCACTTTCCGCGTCGACCGCGTGACCGACCCGCTGGCGACGGGGGCGCGCTTCACGCCCCGGGAGCTGCCGGAGGGGGACGAGGCGGCCTACCTCGTGCGCTCGATGACGCGGGCGCAGGGCGAGGTGGACCTGGACGTCGAGTTCGCCGCGCCGGCGGAGTTCGTGGTGGCCCGCCTCCCCGCGCACCTCGCCCCGGTCGCGACCGGCCCCGACAGCTGCCGGCTGCGCGCCCGCGTCACCGACTCCGTCGAGTGGATCGCCATCCGGCTGGCGGTGATGGACGCCCCCTTCAAGGTCCGGGCGCCCGAGTCCCTGCGCACGTACATCCAGGACCTGACGGGCCGGCTCACGGCCGCCGTGGACTGACCCGGGGCGGCGATGAGGGGAGGGACCCTATGGCGAGGGGAGGGATCCCTTGTACCGGTGTACGGGATCCCTCCCCTCGTCCTTGCCGGACACGCGCTACGCCACCGCGTCGAAGCCCGTGTCCCGTGCCATCTTCTTCAGCTCCAGCAGCGCGTGCTTCTCGATCTGCCGGATGCGCTCGCGGGTGAGGCCGTGCTCCTTGCCGACCTCGGTCAGCGTGCGCTCGCGCCCGTCCTCGATGCCGTACCGCATCCGGATGATGGAGGCCGTCCGGTTGTCGAGCTTGTCGATCAGGTCGTCGAGCTCCTCGCTGCGGAGGAGGGTGAGGACGGACTGCTCCGGCGAGATCGCCGACGTGTCCTCCAGGAGGTCGCCGAACTGCGTCTCGCCCGCGTCGTCGACCGACATGTTGAGCGAGACCGGGTCGCGCGCCCAGTCCAGGACGTCCGTGACCCGCGCCGGCGTCGAGCCCAGCTCCTCCGCGACCTCGGCGGCCTCGGGCTCCCGCCCGTGCTCGCGGTTGAACTCGCGCTGGACCCGCCGGATCCGGCCCAGCTCCTCCACCAGGTGGACGGGCAGGCGGATGGTGCGGGACTGGTCGGCGATGGACCGGGTGATGGCCTGGCGGATCCACCACGTGGCGTACGTGGAGAACTTGAAGCCCTTCGCGTAGTCGAACTTCTCGACGGCGCGCACCAGGCCCGCGTTCCCCTCCTGGATCAGGTCGAGCAGGGGCAGGCCGCTGCGCGGGTAGCGCCGGGCCACGGCCACGACGAGCCGCAGGTTGGACTTGATGAAGAGGTCCTTGGCACGCTCGCCCTCGGCGGCCAGCGCCTCGAGCTCCTCGCGGGTCGCCCCGCCCGCCTCGGCCTCCACCTCGCCGTCGAGGATCTGCTGGGCGTAGACGCCCGCCTCGATGGTCTGGGAGAGCTCGACCTCCTTGGCGGCGTCGAGCAGGGGCGTGCGCGCGATCTCGTCGAGGTACATGCCGACCAGGTCGCGGTCGGCGATCTCCCCGCCCACGGCGCGAACGCTGCTTGCCCGGCCGTCCCCGCTCTTGGCGGCGGACTGACGACGGGCGACGGCACGGGTTGCCATGCGTGCTCCCTTGCTGAGTAGGTCGCGACACCCTTGCGGGTGCCCTGCATCCGACGGAAACAACGACCGGAATCGGGACAGAATTCCCAGGAGGCTCAGGATTTTCGCGATCATGCAGTATCCTGCGCGGCCATCGCCCCGCCCGGCGGCCCGCCGTCCGCACGGATCCGCAGGTCAGGGCCCACGAGTGGCACTCCGGAGCCTTCCCCGACCGCTCTGTCGGTGAGACGGTCGTCACATCCCCGACCGTCTGCCCCTTTCTCCTCTTACGACGCGGGGCGGCGGCGGGAAGTTGCCTCGCCTGTCGAGTCCACTGATCCTTCCGCCGAGTCCACTGATCCTTCCGGCGAGTGCGCGACCACCGGCGGAGGGGCCCTCCGCCCCCGGGTGTAGGTCCCGAGGCCGTTACGGGGCGGCTGCCCGGCGCCCTACCGTCCCTGCCATGGACACCACCGGCATCCTCGACGAAGCCCTCGAACGGCTCCACGCCAGCGGCCCCGAGCGGAACGGCTGGCTCACCAACCACGCGCCCATGGCCGTAGAGGCGCTGGCCCGGCACGGGCACTCCGCCGCCGTGCACCGCTGGCTGGACGTGTACGCGCCGAAGCTGGAGGAGGCGCCCGCGCCGTACGCCCCGGTCACCGCCGCGAACTGGCGGGAGGCGCTCGGCGATCCGGTCCGGATCACCGACTGGACCCGGTACTTCGCCCGCGAGCTGGCGGACCGGCCGTGGCGGGAGGTCCTCGCGGAGTGGTGGCCCCGACTGCTGCCCGGCATCGCGGGCGGGGCCACGCATCCGGTGATCCGCACCGGGCACGCCGTACGGACCCTGCTCTCGCCCGGCGCGGAGACGGCGCCCCGGCGGGCCGAGCTGGCGCACGCGCTCGGCTACTGGGCCGCCCGCCACCAGCCGCTGCCGCGGCTCGCCCCGCTGGCCGCCGCGCCGGACGCGGCCGCCGCGCTCGCCGCCGTACCGCTGGTACCGGACCAGGAGGGCGGGATCCGGGAGCGGCTGGCGCAGCTGACGGCCGTGCCCGTCTGGGGCACGGAGACGGAGCCCGAGACGGCGCGGGAGCGGCTGGCGGAGCTGGTGACGGCGGCCGTGCACCGGTACGCGACGCACGGGCACGGCGAGCCGATCATGCTGGTGCACGCGGCGACCGCGCCCAACGCCGTCCTGCGCGCCCTGCCGGCGCTGCCCCGCGCCCTGTGGGCGCCGAGCCTCGCGGCGGCCTGGTCGGCCTCGGCGGCGGTGACGGCCGCGTACACGCCACGGGAGGCCGCCGCGTACACGCCGACCGGGCTCGATCCGGCGGAGGTCTTCGCGCGGGCGGCGGCGCACGGCGACGACCACACGATCAAGTTCACGGACACCGCGCTGGACGTGGGTGGCGAGCTCGCGCTGGCGGCCGCGCTCCGCTCGGTGGAGCTGAACCCGCCGAAGTTGTAAAGGCTGCCCCGGGCCCCTGCGGGGGGCTCAGCCGAACTGGATGGATCGCTTCGCCAGGCCCATCCAGAAGCCGTCGATCACGGAGCGCTCGGCGTCGAGGTCGCCGGCCGCGTCCGCCGCGCCCATGGTGACGAAGAGCGGGGCGAAGTGTTCCGTACGGGGGTGGGCGAGGCGGCCGGCCGGGGACTTGTGCTCGAAGTCGAGCAGGGCGTCCACGTCCTGGGCGGCGAGGGCCTCGTACCCCCAGGCGTCGAACTCGGCCGACCAGCCCGGCACGCCGCCGCCGGTGTGGCGGAGGGCGGCGAGGTTGTGGGTGAAGAAGCCGCTGCCGACGATCAGCACGCCCTCGTCGCGCAGCGGGGCGAGCCTGCGGCCGATGTCCATGAGGCGGCGCGGGTCGAGGGTGGGCATGGAGATCTGGAGGACCGGGATGTCGGCGCCGGGGTACATCTCGACGAGCGGCACGTACGCGCCGTGGTCGAGGCCCCGGTCGGGGATGTCCTGCACGGGGGTGCCGGGCGAGCGGAGCAGCTTGCGGACGGCCTCGGCGAGGACGGGCGCGCCCGGGGCGCCGTACTGGACCCGGTAGTAGTGCTCGGGGAAGCCCCAGAAGTCGTAGACGAGGGGGATCGTCTCGGTGGCGCCGAGGGCGAGCGGGGCCTCCTCCCAGTGGGCGGAGACCATGAGGATCGCCTTGGGGCGGGGCAGGTCCGCCGACCAGGCGGCGAGCTCGCCGGGCCAGACGGGGTCGTCGGCGAGCGGCGGGGCGCCGTGGGACAGGTAGAGCGCGGGCATCCGTTCCTGCGTGGCGACCATGGTGACGCCTCCTCCTCCGGCAGACGTGTGAGAAGTTCTTGAAACTTCAAGCTGATGCATGCAGCCTAAACCTACATAGTTCAACTTTCAAGAACGGGTCGTACGATGGGTGGCATGGGAGAGATGGGTGCCATGGGAGACACGACCGAACCGCGCTGGCTCAGCGACGGCGAACAGCACGTCTGGCGCTCGTACCTCCACGCCACCACGCTCCTGGAGGATCACCTCGACCGCCAGTTGCAGCGCGACGCGGGCATGCCGCACGTGTACTACGGCCTGCTCGTCCAGCTCTCCCAGGCCCCGCACCGCCGGCTCCGCATGACCGAGCTCGCGAAGAGCGCCAAGATCACCCGCTCCCGGCTCTCGCACGCCGTCGCACGCCTGGAGAAGAACGGCTGGGTCCGGCGCGAGGAGTGCCCCTCCGACAAGCGCGGCCAGTTCGCCCTCCTCACGGAGGAGGGCGTGGAGGTGCTGCGGCGCACCGCGCCCGGACACGTGGCGGCGGTGCGCCAGGCGATGTTCGACCGGCTCAGCCCCGAGCAGGTCGAGCAGCTCGGCACGATCATGCGGGTGATGGCGGAGGGCCTGGAGCCGACGGACCCGGACGCGGACCTGCCCTGGCTCCGCTGAGCGAGTCGCTGAGCGGAGCCAGGGCAGGTTGTGGTTGCCGTCCGAAGGCTCAGTGCGCGATGACCGGCACCTTCACCTCGTCCTCGGCGCCCGCGCCGGAACCGGAACCGGATCCGGATCCGGCGACCACACCGGTCTCCGGCTTCCCGGTCGTGATCAGCACGGCCGCGATGGCGGCGGAGACGGCCAGGATGCCCACCGCCCACCAGATCGCGGCGGCGTAGCCCTCGACCATGCCCTGGAGCTGGACCAGCTTCTGGGCGGCCGGGGTGGTCGCGCCGGCCGCGTGGTCGACGAGGTACGCGGTCGTCGCCGAGGCGGCGATCGTGTTCAGCAGGGCCGTGCCGATGGCGCCGCCGACCTGCTGCGAGGTGTTGACCATCGCGGAGGCCACACCCGCGTCCTTCGGGTCCACGCCGTGCGTGGAGAGGGACATGGCCGGCATGAAGGCGGTGCCCATGCCGAGGCCGAGCAGCAGCTGCGCGGGCAGGATCAGCCCGGCGTACGAGGTGTCCACCGCGAGCTGCGTCAGGAGCAGCATGCCGACGGCGGCGGTCAGGAAGCCGGGGGCCATGAGCAGCCGCGGCGGGACCCGCGTCATCAGCCGCGTACCGATCTGCGTCGAGCCGATGATCATGCCCGCGATCATGGGCAGGAACGCGAAGCCCGTCTTGACCGGCGAGTACCCCTTCACGACCTGGAGGTAGTACGTCAGGAAGAGGAAGAGGCCGAACATCGCGATGACGGCGAGGCCGAGGGAGAGGTAGACGCCGCCGCGGTTGCGCTCGGTGAGGACGCGGAGCGGCAGCAGCGGGTTCTTCACCTTCGCCTCGACGAGCACGAAGGCGCCGAGCAGCACCACCGAGCCGACGAACATGCCGATCGTGCCGGCGTCGCTCCAGCCCTCGGACTCGGCACGGGTGAAGCCGTAGACGAGCGCGACCAGACCCAGGGTGGAGAGGATCACGCCGGGGATGTCGAGCGCGGAGCGGTTGCGGCCGCCGGCCGGCTCGCGGATCACGAAGTACGCGCCGACGGCGGCGACGATCGCGAACGGGATGTTGACGAAGAAGGTCCAGCGCCAGTTCAGGTACTCGGTGAGGAAGCCGCCGAGGATCAGGCCCACGGCGCCGCCGCCACCGGCGATCGCGCCGTAGATGCCGAACGCCTTGGCGCGCTCCTTGGCGTCGGTGAAGGTCACGGCGAGCAGCGAGAGCGCGGCGGGCGCGAGGAGCGCGCCGAAGGCGCCCTGGAGCGCGCGGGCCCCGAGCATCGTGGCCTCGCCGGTGGCGGCACCGCCGAGGGCGGAGGCGGCGGCGAAGCCGATCAGGCCGACGACGAAGGTGCGCTTACGGCCCCAGAGGTCGGCGATGCGGCCGCCGAAGAGCAGCAGACCGCCGAAGGCGAGGGCGTAGGCGGTGATGACCCACTGCCGGTTGCCGTCCGATATGCCGAGGTCCTGCTGGGCGGAGGGGAGGGCGATGTTCACGATGGTCGCGTCGAGCACGACCATCAGCTGGGCGAGGGCGATGAAGACGAGGGCCTTCCAGCGACCGGGGTCGGGCTGGAGGCCGGCCGTCGACCGTGCGGTCTCGGTCTCGGCTGTTTTGGGCATGGGTGTAGCCACCTCTTGGTGCGTACGGGAAGAAAAGGGACGTCCCGGGAAAGGAGAAGGTGAATCAGCGATCAGGAAAATCGGGAGATCGGGGCAGGCCGGGGGCCGTCACGCGTCGCGTCTCAGGTCCCCCAGGGTCGCCGCCGCCCCCGGCAGTACGGAGCGGGCGGGCGCCTCCAGGCCGTCGAGGAAGAGCTGGAGATGACGGTGGACGAAGGGGGCGAAGTCCTCGCAGCCGGTGCCCGGCAGCGGCCGGGTCAGCTGGGAGACACCGACCATCAGGTCGCCGACGCCGACGTCGGCGCGGAGCCGGCCGGCCTCCTGCGCCCGCCGGACGAGGCCCTCGACGGCCTCCTCCAGGCGTTCGCGCTCGACGACCAGGTCGGGGTGGTCCTTGTCGAAGGTGCCGTCGAGCATCGGGCACAGCGCGCCGACCCGCTCGTCGGCCGCGGCGAGCGCGAAGCGGCGCACGGCGCCGAAGGTGTCGGTCTCCTCGGCGGCCGCCCGCTCGGCCCGCTCGGTGAGCCGGGCGAGGAGCGAGAGGACGACCTCGTGGACGAGCTCGGGCCGCTCGGGGAAGTTCCGATAGAGAGTGGCGTTACCTACTCCGGCCCGCCGCGCGATCTCGTCGTACGGCACGGAGCAGCCGAACTCCACGAACATCTCGCGGGCCGCCGTCACCAGCCGCTCACGATTGCGCAGCGCGTCGGCACGGGGTCGGGGCACGCGGCGCGCGGGCGCGGCGGGCGTCGCGGGCGTCGCGGGCGCCGCGGGCGTCGCGGGCGCCGTCGCCTGAGCCGCCGACATCGCCGGCTCCACGCCCTCCACGGACACTTCTCCGTCGGTGCGGATCACGCCACGACCACCTCCTCAGCCTTCGGATCCATGAAGGAACTCCGGGAATCCGGCACTCCAGGGGATCCGGGGAAACACTCCCCACTTCATCGAACTCTCTCCTAAACGGGGAGGGAGTCCCCGCTTATTTCGACCCCGACTGTGACCTGGGTCACGTTCGACCCGCCGGGGGCGCATACCCACGATCGGTCCACCCGGCGCGCGCCCCCGCGCCACTCCGCACAGGCTGATCGCACGGCGCCCCACGCCGCTGACCTGGCCCCGACCGGAGAGGCGACCGCATGCAGCACACCCGCCGGCGGATACGCGGACCGGTCGCCCTCGCGGCGACCTCGGCCCTTCTGCTCACCGTGCTCGTCTCGGCGAGCACCACGCTCCCCGGGCCCGCCCCGGCCTCGGCGGGCCCGGTGGCCGCCGCGCCGGACACGACCCGGCTCGGACCGTGCCGCATCGCCACCACCATGGGTGTGCAGATGTCGGAAGGGCTGCCGACCGCCCCCGGGTACGCCCGCTCCACGGGCCTGGTCCGCGCCCTCACCCTCATGGTCGACTTCCCCGACGCGCGCGGCGAGGGCACGGCGATGTCCCGCTTCCGGGAGTTCTTCCCGCAGACCTCCGACTGGTTCCGGGTCAGCTCCTACGGCCGGCTCCAGTACAAGTCGGAGACCCCGATACCCGACTGGCTGCGGATGCCGCGGCCGTTCTCCTCGTACGGGATCGAGCGCGGCGCCCCGTACGAGCCGGGCTACCGCTCCTTCGTCGAGGACATCGTGAAGGCGGCCGACCCGAAGGTCGACTTCAGCGCCTACGACCTGGTCAACGTCCTGGTCACGCCGAACGCGGGCCCCTCCGCCCTCGACACCGTCCTGTCCGTGACCTTCTCCGGCAACGACGACGCGCCCTACGCCGACGGCGTCCCGCTCGCCAACACGTCCTTCGTCTACAGCCGCCAGGACGACGGCTCCGGCAGCTACGCCGAGACCGGCTACCGCGTCCTCCCCCACGAGAACGGACACGTCTTCGGCCTGCCCGACCTCTACACCGCCGAGGGCGGCGGCACGGTCGGGCACTGGGACATCATGTCCGAGGACTGGGGGGCCAACAACGACCTGCTCGGCTGGCACAAGTGGAAGCTCGGCTGGCTCGACAACGACCAGATCCGCTGCGCCTCCGCCACCGGCACCAGCGAGCACCTGATCACCCCGCTGGCCGTCCCCGGCGGCCCCAAGCTCGTCTTCGTCCCGCTCTCCGACACCACCGGCTACGCCGTCGAGGTGCGCACCCGCGAGGGCAACGACGAGGCGGTCTGCGAACCGGGCGTCCTCGTCTACCGCGTGGAGTCGGACGTGGACACCGGCCACGGCCCGGTGACGGTCGCCGACAGCGACCGCGCGAGCGGCGGCTGCACCCGCCGCCCCAACGTCCACGCCGAACTCTCCGACGCCCCCTTCCGCCCCGGCGAGACGTTCACCGACCGCACCCACGGCATCCGCATAGCGGTCCTGGACGAAGACACGACAGGCAACTACCGCATCCGCATAACCCGAAACTGACAACGCCCCCCGGCACCACCGACTTCCCCGTCAACCGAGGCCGACGACGGCCGCCTCCAGCAACTCCCGCAGCGGCCCCTTGAGCAGCTTCCCGGCCGGGTTCCGGGGCAGCTCTCCCTCCCGTACGAGGACGTGCACGGGCACCTTGAAGCCGGCGAGGCGCGCGGCGACGTGCGCCCGCAGCTCGTCCGCGCCGGCCGAGGCGCCCGCCCGGAGCCGTACGACGGCCCCGACCTCCTCGCCCAGCAGGGGGTGGGGCACCCCGACCACGGCCGCGTCGAGGACGTCCGGGTGTGCCTGGAGCACCCCCTCGACCTCGACGCAGTACACGTTCTCGCCGCCCCGGATCACCATGTCGGTGAGCCGGTCGACGATGAAGACGCGCCCCGCCTCGTCCACGCGGGCGAGATCACCGGTACGGAACCACCCGCCGGGCGCGAAGGCGGCGAGGGTCGCCTCCGGGTCCCCCCAGTACCCGCGGAACAGCGACTGCCCGCGCAGCCACAGCTCGCCGACCCCGTCCTCCCCGGGCGCCTCGATCCGCACCTCGGTGGCGGGCGAGGGCCGCCCGACGCTCCCCGGATGGTCCCGGTACTCGGCCCCGACATTGGCGAGGACCCCGCCGCAGGTCTCGGTGAGCCCGTACCCGTTCCGCGGCTCGATCCGCTCCCCGTACCCCTCCGCGAGCCCCCGGGTGATCCCGGGCGGCGCCGCGGCCCCGCCCGTACTCAGCAGCACGAGGCTCTCCAGCGGATCCCCGGCCTCCCGCGCGAGCGCGAGCAGCTGGAGCGCGGTGGTGGGCACCCCCGCGTAATGGGTGACGCGGTGCTCCCGGATGAGCTCCAGCGCCCGCGCGGGATCCCACTTCCGCATCATGACGAGCGTCCCGCCCCCCGCCATGACGGCGTAGAGCGAGGTGAAGGCGGCGACATGAAAGAACGGAAACGTCGTCAAGGACACGATCGGCGCCCCGCCCCCCGGCCGCTCCCCGCGCGCGAGGGCGGCCGCGGCGGCGAAGTACCGCGGATGGGTCGCGGCCCCGACCTGCGCGAGATGCGTGGCGACGGCCCCCTTGGGCCGCCCGGTCGTCCCCGACGTGTAGAAGATCGTCGCGTCGTCCTCGGGGGCCACCTCGACATCGGGCGGCCCGAGCAGCGGATCGTCGTCGACCTCGTACGCGGTGAACCCGCCCTCCGCCTCCCCCCGGAACACGATCCCCGGCACCCCGGCACGACGCGCCCAGGCCCGCACCCGAGCCACCCGCTCCCCATCCACCAGCAACACGCCCGGCGAACAATCCTCCAGCGCGTACGCGAACTCCTCCTCGCTCCACCAGGCGTTCAGCGGCACCACCACCAGCCCCGCCAGCTGAGCCCCCCAGAAGGCGACCTGCCACTCCGGCAGATTCCGCATCGCCACGACGACCCGATCCCCCGGCACAAGCCCGTACTCCCTAACGAGCCGCCGAGCCAGCCCACAAGCGGCATCGAAGAACCCCCGATAGGTAAGGACCTCCCCCTCCGACACCAGAAAAGCCCGCTCCCCAAACCCCCAAACGACCTCGACGAACTCCCGCAACGTCCGAGGCCCCCTCACATACACCCCACCCCCCACCTCAAACGGAGCCCCACCACAAGTCAGCTGCCCAACATCCCCACAACGCCCCACAAACCCTCCAACCTCACCCCCAACCCACCCCCGCGAAGCTATGCGCCCCCCACCCCCACCCACAACCCCACCCCACCACCCCCCATCCGCTAGGCTGTCCCCGCCCCGCCTCCGTAGCTCAGGGGATAGAGCACCGCTCTCCTAAAGCGGGTGTCGCAGGTTCGAATCCTGCCGGGGGCACATGTGTGAAGGACCCCTGCCGGGTTTGGCGGGGGTCCTTCCGTGTTCTCGGGCGGCTCGGGGGGGGGGGGCTAGTGGACCACCACGTTGTGGGCTGGGGTGATGGTGGGGTGGAGGTTGGGGTGGCCTAGGGCGGCGAGGATGGGGGCGAAGGTCTGGGCGTGGGTTTCCAGGGCTTCTGGGGTTTCCCAGACTTCCGTCACCCGGAAGCCGCCGTCGACCGGGCCCGCCGCGTGGGAGATGAGGCCCGGGTTCGGGAGGTCGGCGAAGCGGGTGAAGCCTTGGCCTTTGGTCACTTGGGCGATGACCTCTTCGTAGAGGTCCTGGCCGGCGCCTGGGAGGTCGAAGGTGACGATGATGGGCATGGGGGGCTGGCTCCTCGCCGTGCGTTGTGCCTAGTCGCGTCAGTTTTCGGGGGTCTTGAACGTGTCCGGGATCGGCAGCGTTGACCAGTGCGGGAGTGGCCAGGCCACTACGATCGCTCGGCCTACTACCTCCTTCTGGGGGAGCATGCCGCCCTGGCCGTCGTTCTGGTGGTAGCGGGAGTCCTGGGACTCCTGGCGGTGGTCGCCCATGACCCAGAGGTGGCCGGCGGGGACGGTGACCTTGAACTGGCCGCCCGCGTCGTTGCTGCACGGGGTGTTGCCGGCGTAGACGTACGGCTCGTCCAGGGGGACGCCGTTCAGCTTCAGGGGGCCCGTGCCCTCGCACTCGACCGTGTCGCCCGCGACGCCGATCACCCGCTTGATCAGGTGCTGCTCGCCCGCCGCGGGCATCAGGCCCACGAAGCCGAGGGCCTTCTGGACGGAGCTGGGCGGCTCCATCTCGTGCCCGGCCAGCCAGTCGGCGGGGTCGCGGAAGACGACCACCTCGCCGCGTTCGGCCTCCGAGCCGAACCAGGGGGTGAGCTTGTCGACCAGGACGCGGTCGTCCTCCTGGAGGGTGTTCTGCATGGAGCCCGAGGGGATCAGGAACGCCTGCACCAGGAAGGTCTTGATCAGGAAGGCCAGGCCCAGGGCCACCACGGCCAGAAGCGGGTACTCCACCCACGGGGAGAGGCGGCGCCTGCGCGGCGCGGGCGGGCCGGCCGCCTCCGGCGCCTCGGGGTCCGGCCTCGGTTCCGTCGCCACGTCTCCCGCGTCCGTCACGTCCGCCGACCCCGATTCAATTGGTTCCTGCCGCATGGGACGACCCTAGGGCCCCGGCGCCCGCCTGAGCAGTCCTCCGCCGCCCGCGCCCTCCTTATGAGTGACCGTCAGGGGCGTCAGCGGAGTTCCTGCGGGCAGGCCGTGCCGCGCGGGAACATCTTGTACGGGGCCGCCAGGCGGTACGTGCCCGCCTTGGGGGCGACCAGTTCCGTCCACTCGTCGCCCTCCTCGTCCGGCTCCGCCTTCACCAGGCAGCCGTTCTCGTTGGCGAAGACCTTCGGGAGCTCCTCCGCCCCCGGCTCCTCCCGGGCCAGCTTCGACGCCTCCGTCTCCTGCGGGGGCTCCACCTTGCCGCCGTTCCCGTCCATCAGCGCCAGCCACGGCGAGTAGGGGACACGGATCTTCACCCGGGCCGGGCGGTCGAGGTGGAGGACCACCTCGTTCTCGGCGGCGCGCTCGACCTGGGCCGGCGCGTCGGCGAGCGGCGTCGCGTCGGTGACCTCGTACAGCCGCCAGTTCGCGTCCGCCCACACCTGGTTCAGGTACGGCAGGCCCTTCGCCACGAGCTCCGCCTCGCGCTCCGCGCCCGAGTCGGGGGCGCCGGTCGGGAGGACGACGTACCGCACGGCCCAGCGGTGGAGCCACTCGCGGTAGTTCACGGCGTTGAGGGTGTCGTCGTAGAAGAGCGGGTTGCGCTCCATGTCCGCCTGGCGGTTCCAGCCGCGCGCCAGGTTGATGTACGGGCTGAGCGCCGAGGACTCGCGGTGGCTGGAGGCCGGGACGACCTCCACGCGCGCCTTGCGGGCCTCGCGCACCTGGAGCTGGTTGATCAGCGGGGCCACCTCGAAGGCCCAGGAGGCGTCCGGGCGGGTGCGGATCACGTCGTCGACGCCCTTGAAGCCGATCCAGGAGTTCAGGCCGAGGATGGCGACGACGAGTGCGTACCAGCGCCGCGAGCGCGGGCGCGTGTACGGCAGCGCCGCCAGCAGCACCACGCCCGCGAAGAGCATCGGGAGCCGCGAGATGTTCGAGCCGATCTGCGAGTCGATCAGCCAGGTCAGGAAGGTGCCGACCGTGTAGCAGGCGGCGGCCGTGCGGACCGTCCGCCAGTCCCTCGGTACGAGGACGAGCACGAGGAGCCCGAAGAGCAGCGGCAGCGCCGTCGAGCCGAAGGCCATCGGCTGCGTGCCCGAGAAGGGGAAGAGCCAGGAGGAGACCGCGACAACCGCTACGGGGGCGAGGCCGATGGCGTACGCGCCCGGCCTCCGCTTGTTGAGGAAGAGCGCGCCGGCCACGACCCCGAGGAACAGGCCCGCGACCGGGCTGCACGCCGTCGCGAGCCCGGCCAGCGGAGCCGCCACCGCGGCCTTCGCCCAGCGCTTGCGGCGCCAGCGGTGCGGCCAGCAGAAGACGGCGGCGACCGCGCCGACCGCGAACATCATGCCGAGGCCGAAGGTCACCCGGCCCGACAGCGCGTTGCAGAGGAAGGCGAAGACGCCCGCGAGCGCGCAGGCCATCGGGTTCCGGACCGCCGGCACCCGCACCAGGATCAGCGCGGTCAGGGCGGCGGAGAGCGTCCCCGCGATCATCATCGTCGACCGGACGCCGAGCACCGACATCACGTACGGCGAGATCACGCTGTACGAGACCGGGTGCATGCCGCCGTACCAGGCCAGGTTGTACGCGGAGTCGGGGTGCCGCCCGACGAACTCGGCCCAGGCGTCCTGCGCCGCGAGGTCGCCGCCGCTGTTCGCGAAGTAGAAGAACCACAGCACGTGGAGCAGCGCGGCGACGCCCGTCGCCACCATCACCGGGTAGCGGCGCTTGCGCCGCCGCGGCGCGGGCGCGGACGGGGTCTGCGGCTGGGGCGAGGTCCGCTCGGGGGCGGAGCGCTGGTTCGGGAGCACTATTCGCGAAGGTGAACCGGGAGGGGGTGTGGGAGGGGTGGGAGACACGGGGGAGGCGGGGGACGCGGTCTGGGTGACCGTGGCCTCCTCCTGAGTGCCATCCTGCGTGACGTCCGCCTCTGCGTCCTGCGGGGAGCGCGTACCCCCGGCGGGCGGTATGGTGCCCGAGCCTGAGTCCGGCCCGGTGTCGCGCCCTGCTTCCCGTCCTGCGTCCCGCCCTGTGTCCTGCTCGGGGAGGGGCGCGGCGGCCGTGCTGCGGCTCGCGCGTGTCGGCTCGACGGTGGTCACTGCGGCCCTTTCCCCTGCTGCTTCCCGTGGTGCTTCTCGTACTGCTCCGCGTACTGCTTCTCGTACTGCGTCCCGTACTGCTTCGCGTACTGCTTCGTGTGGCGCACAAAGCCCCCGAAGACGCTAACAGCAGGGCGCCCCGGCCGTCCGGGGCGCCCTGCTGGCCGTACGCGCGACCGGTCGGCCGGCGCGCGTCAGCTCACGCGCGTCAGCTTCTTGTCGAAGCCGGGTTCCACCAGGTCGGCCTGGAGCGCCACCGGGGCGCTGACCTTCCCGGCGCCCTCGCCGATCGAGACCGTGCCGACGACGTCCCCGGCCTTGCCGGAGTGCGGGACGGCCTTGCCGCCGTCGGTCAGCGCCAGCTTGACCTTGAGGCCCGGCCAGCCGACCGCCTTGATCTCCTTCGTCGCCACGACCGGCGTCTGGCCGCCCAGGCCGTCGTCGACGTAGCCGACGACCTGGCCCTTCTTCACCACGGACGCGGAGGTCACGTCGTCCTGCGCCTTCTTGATCAGCTCGTAGCTGTAGTCCAGCGACAGTTCGAGCTTCTTGCTGAGCTGCTCGGCGTTCTGCGCGCCCATCACGATGCCCAGGATGCGGCGGGTCTTGCCGTCGACGACCGTGTTGGCCGACCAGAGCAGGTTGCCGCCGGCGGGGGTGGAGGAGCCGGTCTTGATGCCGCTCACACCCGGCTTGAGCAGGAGCCGGCTGTTGTTGTTCTCGATGTAGCCGACGCCCTCGATGGTCGCGTTCGGCATGTCCACGATCTCGCGGAACACGTCGTACTGCATGACCGCCTTCGCCAGCTTGAGCTGGTCCTTCGGGGTCGAGACCGTGGAGTCGAGCAGGCCGGACGGGTCGGTGTAGCGGGTCTGGGTCATCCCCAGGTCCTTGGCGGCCGCGTTCATCTTGTCGACGAACGCCTGCTCCGAACCGGCGTCCCAGCGCGCGAGCAGCCGGGCCACGTTGTTGGCCGACGGGATCATCAGGAGCTGGAGCAGCTCCTTCTCCGTGTAGGTCTGCCCCTCCTTCACGGCCGCCGTCGACTCGTGCACGGCCTTCGCCTGGTCGGCCGCCTTCTTGTCGATCGTGATCTCGGGGCCCTTCTGCTTCCCCTTGATCGGGTGGTCGCGGAGGATCACGTACGCGGTCATCGTCTTCGTCACGGACGCGATCGGAGCCGGCTTCTGCGCCCCGTACGTCCCCATGGAGCCGACGCCCTCGACCTCCACCGCGCCCTGGCCCTCGCCGGGCCACGGCATCTGGAGCGCGCCGCCGCCGAAGGTGTACGCCGGGGTGCCGGAGAGCTTCAGGACGGGCGCCGGCAGCGGGCGGACCATCTGCGCGATCGCAAAGACGATCAGGAGGAGCAGGACCAGCGGGGTCCAGATCCGGACCCGGCGCAGCGTCGTACGCCAGGCGTTCGGCGGCGGGGGCGGGGTGTTCGTCAGCTCCGCGAGCAGGTCGAGCGGAGGCAGCGGCGGAAGCGGCTGCTGCCGCGTCCGCTCGGGCTCCCCGAGCGCGGGAGCGGGGGCGGGGGCGGGCACGGTGGCCTTCGCCGGGGTCGGCTTCGGGGCCTGCTTCGGGGTCGATGCCGGGGTCGGGGTCGGCGTCGGCTTGGCGGTGGGGGCCGGGGTCTGCGCCGGGGTCTTCGCCGCCTTCTGCTCGGCGGGGATGTCCGGACGCAGCGGTACGAAGGTGCTCGTCCGCTCGCTGTCGGATTCGGCGCCGGGGCCGGCCAGGTCGCGCGGCAGCTTGAGCGCGGTCGTCGGCTGGTCCACGGCGGGCGCGGCCGGAGCCGGAGGACGTACGGCCCGAAACATCGTGGTGGGCTGGTCGACCGGGCTCTCGGCGCGCGGTGCGGCGGCCTTCTCCTCCGGCTCGGGCTTGGCCTCAGCCGCAGGCTCCGCGGTCTTCTTCGCGGCGAACCACGACGGCTCCGGCGCCTTCGGTGCCTCGACGGGCGCCTCAGGGGCCTTCACGGGCTCCTCGGCGTCCTCCGCCGCCCCGGCGGCCCCGGAGGGCTCCTCGGGCTCGACGGGCGCCTCTACGGCCTCAGGCGCCTCGGCCGTCTCAGGCGTCTCAGGCGCCTCAGTGTCGGCGCGGCCCTCGGGCTCGTCCCCGGACTCATCGCCGTCCTCGGCCTCGCCGTCGGCCTCGTCCCCGTCCTCGTCCGTCTTCGCCGCCGTCGCGACCCACGCCGCCACGGCCTGCTTCAGACGATCACCCTCGGGCTCACCCTCGGGCGCCGACTCCGTGGACTCCTCGGACTCCGCCGGCTCCGGAATCGATTCCTCAGCCGGCTTCTCCGCGTCGTCCTCCGGTGTGCGCGGTGCCAGGGTCTTGAAGACCGCCGTCGGCTGGTCCACCCGATCCGGCGCGGACACCGCGGACGCCGGAGGAACCGACGACGCAACCGTCGACGACGCCGCCGACGTCTTGCCCTCCGACGACCCCTGCTGCTCCGCCCTGTCGGGGGACTCGCCCGCCACCGTGCCTCCTCCATGCGTCATGCGTACGTCCGAACCGTCTACCAGTGTCCTGTGTGAACCCCTTGGCTCCCGTGCTAGACGAGAACGACATACCTACTGGTTCCCGGACGAACCACCCAGGCACTCTCGACAGATGAATGTGAGAGGGGTCACCCTGTCATTCATCCACGCGGGGAGGCATGGATGGGCAGGAGCCGCAGAACACTTCCGGAGGAGCTTCTGCTGCTCGCTCTGGACCCGACCACGGGTACCACAGCGCAGCCGCAGTCGCTCGATCTGGGCCTGGCCGGAGCACAGCTAGTAGAGCTGGCCCTGGCAGGACGGATAGCCCCTGACGGGGATCGTATCGCCGTGGTGATGCCACGGCCGACCGGAGATCCGACTCTGGACTCCGCACTGGAACTGCTGCGCAGGCGCGGCAGTCCGGTACGGGCCGTCCATTGGATCGGCGGGCCCCGACTGGGGCTCCGCCAGACGTATCTCTCGCATCTGGAGCGATGCGGCATGGTGCATGCCGTGGAGGGCCAGATGTGCGGGGTGCTGCCGACGACTCGCTACCAGGCGACGGACACGGCGATCAGCCGGGAGATCAGAACCCGGCTGGACAGTGCGATCCGCACCGGCGTACCGCCGGACCCGCGGACCGCGGCGCTCGCCGCACTGGCCCACGCGGTCGGACTCGGCAAGCACCTGTACCCCGGCAACGAAGGACGGTCGTCGCGGTCCCGACTGCGCGACCTGATCCGGCACGACCCGATGGGCGGTCTCGTGGCGCACGCCGTCATGGACGTCCAGAACGGCGCGGCCGCACAGCCGCGCCGCAACGGCCCGGGCGTACCCGCCCAGCCGCGCGGCAGCATGGCCCGCGCCGCGGCCCACTGAGGCCACGGCGCACCACGCACCGCCGCACCACGTAAGACCGCACCACCGCATCGCCGTTCCACCGCACCACATACCCCTTCCGGGAGCCGCACAAGGAGTGCGGGGTGCCTTCGGGCGCCCCGCACATCCGCGTCCCCCGCACCGCGTTGTCGGGTTTTCCCAGCGCACGCGGCACCATTGGTGGCAGTCTGCCAAGCAGTAGATACTCACAGCTACGCATCGCAGACAGCAGCCGGAGGTGCAGTTTCCGTGGCGTCCAGTGTCAACCCCACCGTCAGGCGACGCCGATTGGGCCAGGAGCTGCGCAAGCTCCGCGAGGGCAAGGGCATGACGGCCGAGCAGGTCGCCGAGCGCCTCCTCGTCTCCCAGTCCAAGATCAGCCGTCTCGAGAACGGCCGCCGCTCCATCAGCCAGCGCGATGTGCGCGACCTGTGCGGGGTGTACGAGGTCGAGGACGAGGCCATGGTCAACTCCCTCATGCAGATGGCCAAGGACTCGCGCCAGCAGGGCTGGTGGCACGCCTTCGGCGACATCCCGTACAGCGTCTACATCGGTCTGGAGACGGACGCGCAGAGCCTGCGCGTCTACGAGCCGCAGATCATTCCCGGTCTCCTCCAGACCCGCGCGTACGCCACCGCCGTCATCTCCGGCGCGCTGCCCGAGTCGACGCCGGCGGACATCGAGAAGCGGGCCACCGTCCGCACCCGCCGCCAGGACCGGATCCGCGACGACGAGCGCCCGCTGCGCCTGTGGGCGGTCATCGACGAGGCCGCGCTGCACCGGGTCGTCGGCAACCGGCAGGTGATGGTCGAGCAGTTGGAGCACCTGGTCGAGCAGTCGCACCTGCCGCACGTGACCGTGCAGGTGCTGCCCTTCGACACGGGCGCGCACCCGGGCATCAGCGGCCAGTACTCGATCCTGGAGTTCCCGGACGCCTCCGACTCCAGCGTCGTCTACATCGAGGGCGTGACGAGCGACCTGTATCTGGAGAAGGGGCCTGACGTGTCGAAGTACAGCTACATGTACGAGCACCTGCGGGCGCAGGCGCTGGGCGTGGAGCAGACGCGGGACTTCGTGGCCGACATCGCGAAGAAGTACGCGCAGGGCTGACAGAGCCGGTCATCGGGGCGGTTCCGGCGGGTGTGGGGCGGGTCGGGCAGGTCTGAACCACTGAGGGGCAGGCACCGTACACCCCCGACTCGGCCCGACGGAAGCTCAGTTGGAATATGCCACCCGGTCGTGTGAACGCCGGTCCCACCGCTCGGGACCGGCGAGTAGCGTCGATCAGGCCGGTGGAGATCACCCCGGCAACGATCCTGACGCCCCTCGGGCAGAACCGGAGCGAGCACATCATGGCCATCATCCAGGGTGCCACCGACAACTGGACCAAGTCCTCCTACTCCGGCGGCAACGGCGCCTGCGTCGAGGTGAAGTCCCCGGCCGTCGCCGCCATCGACGTCCGCGACTCCAAGGCTCCGCAGGGTCCGTCGATCTCTTTCGGACCGGGCTCGTGGAACGCCTTCGTCGGCCAGGTGAGCAACGGGGCCCTCTGAGGTCCGCAGAGCCGCCCGCATCACCCGCATCACCCGTAGAGCCGCCCTCTCGTCCGGTCCGCCGACCTGGCCGAGAGGGCACGCTCATGTCCGGGGCTCGGCGGGACCCTCAGTGGGGCCTGTCACCTCAGCTGGTCCACGTACCGGTCCGTGCCCGGGACGGTCGGGACGAAAGGCGCGACCAGCTCACCCCTACCTTGCTCTCCCCCGAGAGTGCCGAGGTCCGCGAAGTGCTCGGTCCAGCAGTCGCGCGGGTCCCGCTCCAGGAACCAGAGCAGGGTGAGGCGGGTGTCGACGCCCTCCACCTGCTTCACGTACGTCATGCGGTCGCCGGGCAGTGGCGTCGGGCGGAAGACGGTCACCATCGCCGCCGGGGAACCGGCGAGCCGGCGCGGGAGTTCGCGGGAGACGAGGCGTTCGAGGAGGGCGGCGCGCTCCTCCGGGCCGGCGCAGTCGACGACCTGGAGGATCAGGCCCGCGTAGGGGTGGTCGAGGGCGTGGAAGTCGCGCGGACCGGCCGCCCCGTCCCGGTACACGGTCGTCTCGTGGTCCTGGAAGGACGTGAAGACGTGGGTGCGGTCGTGGTAGACGCGGGCGTCGCGGTTGAGCCGCTTGTTGATGGCGACGGTCCACTTCATGTGCTCGTCGTAGCGGCCGTCGGTGATCCAGTACGTGGAGAGGTAGCAGCCGGAGGTGACCGGCTGGGCGACGGCGGACTTCTCGGGCGTCCGGAGCCCCTGGAGGTCGCGGGTGGCGACCCAGCGGCGGCCCGCGTACATCCAGGGCATCGCCATCGCGCCGGCGTAGTAGTGGTCGTCCTCGTACCAGCGGTTGTACGCGTACTCGTGGCCCGGGTGCGGCTCCACCATGGTGATCAGGGCGTGGCCGGGGCGGACCCCGTACGGGCCGGTCGCGGCCAGTTCCCCGTACGTGTCGGCTGAACGGTCGTCGTCGTCACTCATCGCCGTCTCCCTTCCCAGTGCGGCTCGGGGGACCTACTCTGACGGACCGTCAGATCAGTGACCAGAGGCGGGAGACACCCGGATGCTGCTCCAGGGGAAGACGGTCGTCGTGTCGGGCGTCGGGACCGGACTCGGTCACCGCGTCGCGGAGGCGGTGGTGCGCGACGGCGGCAACGCGGTGCTCGGCGCGCGGACCGAGGCGAACCTCGTCAAGTCGGCGGCCGCGATCGACCCGGGCGGGCGGCGGACCGCCCACCTTCCGACCGACATCACCGACGAGGCGCAGTGCGAGGCGCTGGCCGCGCTGGCGGTCGAGCGGTTCGGCGGGGTGGACGCGGTGGTGCAGGTCGCCGCGTGGGACTCGTACTTCGGCGGGCTCGCCGACGCGGACTTCGCGACGTGGCAGGGGGTGCTGGACGTCAATCTGCTCGGGACGCTGCGGATGACGCGGGCGTGCCTGCCGGCGCTGCGGGCGGCGGGCGGCGGGTCGGTCGTCTTCATCGGTACGCAGTCGGCGGTCGCCGCGCCGACGCAGGTGCAGCAGGCGGCGTACGCGGCGTCCAAGGGGGCGCTGACCTCGGCGATGTACTCGCTGGCGCGGGAGCTGGGGCCGGACCGGATCCGGGTCAACACGGTGCTGCCGGGGTGGATGTGGGGGCCGCCGGTCGAGGCGTTCGTGCGCTTCAGCGCGGCGGCGGAGGGGGTGTCGGAGGAGGAGGTGCTGGCGCGGCTCACGTCGCGCATGGCCCTGCCGGAGCTGGCGACCGACGGCGACGTCGCCGACGCGGTCGCCTTCCTCGCGTCGGCGCGTGCCCGCGCGATCACGGGGCAGTCGCTGCTGGTCAACGCGGGCGAACTAATGAGGTGACCCTCCGGGACGAGCCCCACACCTTGCGGGCCCACCCCTGTACGAGCGTTCCGCCCGTGCCCCCGCATGCTCCGCCCACCAGGCCCGAGCCCGTACGGGCTGCGCCCACCTGGCCCGCACCCGTACGGGCTGCGCCCACCAGGTCCGTGCCCGTACGGGCTGCGCCTGCCTGGCCCGTGCCCGTACGGGCTGCACCCACCAGGTCCGTGCCCGTACGGGCTGCACCGTACCGCTACCGTGCGGGCCTCCGTCCACGCCCGTGCGGGCTGCACCGTCCCGCCGCCGCGCGGGCCTCCGTCCACGCCCGTGCGGGCCGCACCGGCCTCGCCCACCACCGTGTGGGCAGGTGTTCCGCAGGGCGGAACGGGTGGGCACACCCACGGTGCGGCCTCGCGTGTGCGGGGCGTTCAGGCGCGGGAACCTAGGCCCGGTGCAGGGCGCCGTTCCGTTGTGCCCACCCGTTCCGCCCCAGCGGAACGATTGCCCACAACGAAACGGGGTGGCGGGGCGCAGCCCGCAACGGAACGAGGTGCGGCACGGGCGCAGCCCGCAACGGAACGGGGCGCGGCCCGCAGTCGCGTGGCCCGGCCGGGCGGGGCGCAGCCCGCAACCCGGGCTCGGGGGTTACGGGGTCGGGTAGCGGGTGTGCCAGGTGGGGGTGTGGAGGGTGGCGGCTTGGGTGAGTTCTAGGGCCAGGTCGTCGGAGAGTTCCAGGAGCGTCGCGCGGCCCTCCAGCGCCGCCAGCCAGGACGGCGGGAGGGCCGTCTCGCCGTGCTGGGCGCCCAGGAGCGCGCCGGTGACCGACGCCGTGACCGCCGACGGGCCGTCGTGGTTGACGGCCAGCCGCAGCCCGTGGCGGACGTCCTCGCCGACGAGGGCGCAGTAGACGGCGGCCGCCAGCTGCCCCTCCGCACGGTCCTCGTCCGCCCCGAGCGCCGCCACCCGATCCGCGTCGGGGACGCCCTCGCGTACGGCTCCGAGGGCGCGGGTCAGCGCCTCGGTCACCGGTTCGTGGCCGGGGCGGGCGGCCAGCAGGCTCAGGGCCGTACCGGCGGCGGCTTCGACGGAGGCGCCGCGGGCCACGCCGTGGACGGTGACGGCGAGCGCGCCGGCCGCGAGCGTCGCGGCGGGCGCGCCGTGCGTCTGGGCGGCGCACTCGACGGCGAGCTGGCAGACGAGCGCGGGCTCCCAGCCGACGAGCAGGCCGAAGGGCGCGGAGCGGGCGAGCGCGCCGGAGTCGCCGGCGTCGGGGTTCTTGGGCTCGTCCAGGGTGCCGAGCCGCTCGTCGCCGAGGCCGGTGAGGCAGGCGCGGGGCGGCCGGCGGCGGGCGTACAGCCACTCCTGGCGGCCGAGCCAGCCGTTGTCGTGGCGCCGCTCGTCCGGGCCCCAGTCGCGCTGGGTGGCGGCCCAGCGCAGAAGGGCCCGGTGGACCTCGGTGGGCGGATGCCAGACACCGCTGTCGCGGCGCACGTGCGCGCGGATGAGGCCGTCGACGGTGAAGAGGCTCATCTGGGTGGCGGCGGTGACCGGCAGGACGCCGTCGGGCGGTTCGGCGAGACCCGCCTCACCGTGCGCCGTACGGATCTCCTTGAGCGCCCGCTCGTGCACGCCCGCGCCGAACGCGTCGCCGACGGCGGCGCCGAGCAGACAGCCGCGCACGCGCGAGCGGAAGTCCTGCTGTTCGGTGCGGCCCCACACGGCCGCGGCAGTGGTGGTCACGACGTGCCCTCCCCCGTCCGAGGTCCCGTTCTCTCACCGGTCTTCGCAGCACTCTAATCGACCGGGTGTGCCCGTTCGGGGGTCGGAGACTTATGTGATCGGACGCCCTTCAGGCCGCTTTTGACCACAGTTCACCCGAGGTTCGCCGTTGGCCTGAACCATCCGCCGCATGACCCCCGTGACACGAGTCAAGTACTCCTCCGCCGCGCTCGCCGCCGCCCTCCTGGTCGGCCTCGGCACTCCGGCCGCCTCCGCGCACGCCCCGGCGCACTCCCCCGGTCACCACGCGCACCGCGTCCCCTTCACCGCCGCGAGCGTCACCGACCACCCCGACGGCACCTCCACCATCTCCTGGGACGCGCCCGGCACGCACCGGGTGACCATCCGCTCCGAGGGGCGTACCGTCGCGCGCGGCGGCGCGTCCGGGACGGTGACCGTGCCGACGCGGGCGGGGGCCGACCGGCACTGGTTCGAGCTCGTGCCCGACCGGGGTGCGTCGCTCCGCCTCGCCGACCGCCTGATACGGCTCCAGGGCACGGCCAACCTCCGGGACGCGGGCGGGTTCCGCACCCGTGACGGGCAGTGGGTGCGGATGGGCGAGGTCTACCGCTCCGACGCGCTCGACAAGCTCACCGACGCCGACCTCGCCAAGCTGCGCCGCCTCGGCCTGCGCACCGTCCTCGACCTGCGGATGGAGTCCGAGCGGGCCGCCGCCCCCGACCGCGTCCCGGCGGGCGCGACGCACGTCGTCGCCGACGTCCTGGCGGGCAGCGGCACCTTCACCGCGATGCCGAAGTCCCCGGCGGAGGCCGAGGCGATGATGGTGGAGGGCAACCGCTTCATGGTGAGCGGGGACACGGCGCAGGCCGCGTACGCCACCGTCCTGGACGAGCTGGCCGATGGCGGCGGCGTCCTCTTCCACTGCACGGCCGGCAAGGACCGCACCGGCTGGGCCGAGGCCGCGCTCCTCACCGCCCTCGGCGTCCCCGAGGAGACGGTCATGGCCGACTACCTCGCCAGCAACACCTACCGGGCCGCCGCCAACGAGGCCATCCTCTCCCACCTCCCGCCCGCCCAGGCCGCCGTCTACAAGCCGCTCCTGGACGTCCGCCCGCAGTACCTCAACGCCTCCTTCGAGCAGGTCGGCAAGGACTTCGGCTCCTTCCGCGCCTACCTCCGCGAGGGCGTCGACCTCGACGCCCACGAGCTGAAGTCCCTCAAGCGGCGGCTGCTCGTCGGCTGAGCGGGCTCAGCCCTCGATCACCGGCAGCAGCTCCGGCAGGTGCCCGTCCGAGGCGCGGGCGGCGGCCTGCCGCTCGGCCGGGACCTCGCCGTAGAGGGTCGTCCGGGGGCGGGACGGGCGGCCCGCCGCCTCCGCGATGGCCTCCAGGTCGCGGATGGAGCGGTACGAGCCGTAACTCGACCCCGCCATCCGGGAGATGGTCTCCTCCATCAGGGTCCCGCCGAGGTCGTTGGCGCCGGAGCGGAGCATCTCCGCCGCGCCCTCCGTGCCCAGCTTCACCCAACTGGTCTGGATGTTGGGGATGTGCGGGTGGAGCAGGAGGCGGGCCATCGCCGTCACCGCGCGGTTGTCGCGGATCGTCGGGCCGGGGCGGGCGATGCCCGCGAGGTAGACGGGCGCGTTGGTGTGGATGAAGGGGAGCGTGACGAACTCCGTGAAGCCGCCCGTCCGCCGCTGGATCGAGGCCAGCGTGCGGAGGTGGCCGAGCCAGTGGCGGGGCTGGTCGACGTGCCCGTACATCATCGTCGAGCTCGACCGCAGGCCCAGCTCGTGCGCGGTGGTGATCACCTCGATCCAGGTGGCGGTGGGCAGCTTGCCCTTGGTCAGCACCCAGCGGACCTCGTCGTCGAGGATCTCGGCGGCCGTGCCGGGGATCGAGTCGAGCCCGGCCTCCTTCGCGGCGGTCAGCCACTCGCGGATCGACAGGCCGGTGCGGGTCGCGCCGTTGACGACCTCCATCGGGGAGAAGGCGTGCACGTGCATGCCGGGGACGCGCTCCTTCACCGCCCGCGCGATGTCGAAGTAGGCCGTGCCGGGCAGGTCGGGGTGGATGCCGCCCTGCATGCAGACCTCCACCGCGCCGACGTCCCACGCCTGCTGCGCGCGGTCGGCGACCTGGTCGAGGGAGAGGGTGTACGCGTCGGCGTCGGTGCGGCGCTGGGCGAAGGCGCAGAAGCGGCAGCCGGTGTAGCAGACGTTGGTGAAGTTGATGTTCCTGGTGACGATGTACGTCACCTCGTCGCCGGAGACCGACTTCCGCACGTCGTCCGCGACCGCGCACAGCGCGTCGAGCGCCGGGCCGTCGGCGTGCAGCAGCGCCAGGGCCTGCGGGTCGGTCAGCTTCGTCGGGTCGTCGGCGGCGACGGCCAGCGCCTCCCGCACGTCGGCGTCGATCCGCTCGGGGACCGCGTCGGGCACCATGCCGGGCGCGGCGGCCTCCCGCAGGGCCTCCCAGTCGCCGTACACGTCGTCGAAGTCGTCGCGCCGGTCGCTCGTGCGGCCCTCGGAGTCGATGGTCGTGAAGAGGTCGGTACGGCCCGAGGCCGTGAAGGTCTCGTCCGGCTCCTGCCACGGCAGGCCGCGCACCACCGCGTCCGGGTTCGCGAGGCCGGTCTCCGGGTCGGCGAGGGCGCGGACGTGCGGCATGATCCGCGGATCGAGCCAGGGCTCGCCGCGGCGCACGAACTCCGGGTAGACGCAGAGCCGTTCGCGCAGCTCGAAGCCGGCGGCGGCGGAGCGCTCGGCGAGCTCGTCGATCCGGGGCCAGGGGCGCTCGGGGTTGACGTGGTCGATGGTGAGCGGGGAGACCCCGCCCCAGTCGTCGATGCCGGCCGCGATCAGCCGCTCGTACTCGGCGTCCACCAGGTTCGGCGGCGCCTGGAGGCAGGCGGACGGGCCCATGATGAGGCGGGCGACGGCGACGGCGGCGACCAGGTCGTCGAGTTCGGCGTCGGGCATCGAGCGCATGGCCGTGTCCGGCTTGGCCCGGAAGTTCTGGATGATCAGTTCCTGGATGCCGTGGTAGGCGCGGGCGACGCGGCGCAGCGCGAAGAGCGACTCCGCCCGCTCCTCGTACGTCTCCCCGATGCCGAGGAGGAGCCCCGAGGTGAAGGGGACGGAGGAGCGTCCGGCGTCCTCCAGGACCCGCAGCCGCACGGCCGGTTCCTTGTCCGGGGAGCCGAAGTGCGGGCCGCCGGGCTCGGACCACAGGCGGGTGGCGGTGGTCTCCAGCATCATGCCCATCGAGGGGGCGACCGGCTTCAGCCGCTGGAAGTCCGTCCACGACATGACGCCCGGGTTGAGGTGCGGCAGGAGGCCGGTCTCCTCGAGGATCCGCACCGACATCGCCCGTACGTAGGCGAGGGTGTCGTCGTAGCCGTGCGCGTCCAGCCACTCGCGCGCCTCGGGCCACCGGTCCTCCGGCTTGTCGCCGAGCGTGATCAGCGCTTCCTTGCAGCCGAGTGCGGCGCCCTTGCGCGCGATGTCCAGGACCTCGTCCGGCGACAGGAACATGCCGTGGCCCTCGCGCCGCAGCTTGCCGGGCACGGTGACGAAGGTGCAGTAGTGGCACTTGTCCCGGCAGAGCCGCGTGAGGGGTATGAACACGCTCTTCGAGTACGTGATCACCCCCGGCCGCCCGGCCGCTTCGAGCCCCGCGTCCCGGACCCGCCCCGCGACGCCCACCAGTTCCGCCAGGTCCTCGCCGCGCGCCCGGAGCAGCACCGCCGCCTCGCCGACGTCGAGCGCGACGCCGTCCCGCGCCCGCCGCAGCGCCCGGCGCATCGCGTTCCTGGTCGGGGGCGCGGCCTGTCCACCGCTCTGCTGCTCGGCCCGCTCGCCGGCCTGCTGGTCCGTCATACCCCGAGCATACGAGCGGCGGCCGCCGGAGGGGCCCGCCCGCCTCAGGTCGGCCGCTACTCGGTGTCCTTCGGATGCCGGGGAGAGGCGTACACGAAGTACACCGTCCGGCACTCCTCGTCGACGAGGTAGCGAACGCGTCCGCCCGAGGTGACCTCGTACTCCCACTGAGGCAGCACGCGCCTTCCGTGGGCGCGGGTGGACAGCCGCCCCCGCAGCCGGTGCTGCCGGTTCGGGTTGTCCCGGCGGAGCGGGTCCCCGCGCAGGTCGTCGAAGCACCGGCGGGCGTTCACCGGCGCCGACGCGACCAGTTCGCACCAGCCTTTGGCCGCCTCGTTCGTGGCGAACCGGAGGTGCCATTCCTCGCCGACCGAGGGCGGGGCGACGTCGTCGCCTCGCTTCGGCGTCACGGAGCGGTCACCTCTCCGTGATCCTCGGCCGGGAGCGGCCGGGTCAACTCCGCCGTGAGCGCGGGGTCGGCGAGCACTCTGGCCGTCGCCCTCCACTCCGCGATCGTGCGGTGGAGGGTGGCGTGCACATCCAGCTGAGCCGCGTCATGCGTCGCGTCGACCAGGTCCCCGACGAACTCGCGAACCTCCTCCGCGGAAAGATGACGCACCCAGGGGAAGACCGACGGCAGGGCGCGCCCTATCACCCGCACGCCGTCGTCGGCGGCAAGCAGGGAGGCGAGGAGTCGCGCCGTGACATCGGCCGTCTCCTCCCGCTCCTGCTCGTAGGAGAGCGTCGTCAGGCACAGATCCTGCCCGTCCCGTCGCGTGATGCGCATGCGACGCAGCCGGTCCAGCCGTTCCGCGACCTGCTTCGAGTTTCTGGACAGCTCCGAGAAAGGCACAGTGGGGGTCGCCATACCCCGACACTACTTCGGAATGTATTCAGAAGTCAATCGGAGCCCGACACAGCGCCGTCACGTCAGGTACGGCGCGTACGTGTCGAGGACGCGGAGGACCTCGGACTCGGTGGACGGGGGGAGTTGGAGGACGGTCTCCTCGCAGCCGAGTTCGGCGTAGTGGGCGAGTTTGCCGGGGGTGGGGAGGACGGCGTAGGGGACGATGTGGAGGGCCTTCGGGTCGCGGCCCGCGCGCTCCCACTCGGCGCGGAGGACCGGCAGGGAGTCGGAGAGGCCGCGGCCGCCGATCGGCATCCAGCCGTCGGTCTGGCCGGCGACGGCCGCGAACAGCTTCGGTCCCGCGGCGCCGCCCAGCAGGATCCGCGGGGCCCCGCCTGCCGGCTTCGGCCAGACCTCGGAGGCGCGCACGGAGAAGCCGGACTCCCCCTCGTACGCCGTCGGCTCCGGCGCCCACAGGGCGCGCATCAGCGCCAGGCGGTCGCGGACGAGCTCCCGGCGGGTGGACCAGGCGACGCCGTGGTCGGCGGCCTCCTCGCGGTTCCAGCCGTACCCGAGGCCGAGGGTGAGGCGGCCGCCGGAGAGGTGGTCGAGGGTCGCGATCTGCTTGGCCAGCGCGATCGGATCGTGCTGCGCGAGCAGCGTGATGCCGGTCCCGAGCCCGAGCCGCTCGGTGACGGCGGCGGCCTGCGCGAGCGCGACGAAGGCGTCCAGGGTCCGCGCGTACTCGCGCGGCAGCTCCCCGCCGCCCGGGTAGGGCGTGTCCCGGGAGACGGGGATGTGGGTGTGCTCGGGCAGGTACAGCCCGGCGAAGCCGCGCCCCTCCAGCTCGCGGGCGAGCCGCACGGGCGAGATGGTCTCGTCGGTCAGGAAGATCGTGGTCGAGATCCGCATGAGGGCACGGTAGGGGCTCCGGCCGTGCTTTCCGAGGGGTACGACACGGGGGGGGCGTGCGGGGAGCGTACGGGGGGGCCGTACGTCGTCCCCGCGGCGGCTCGCAGGGGAGCGGAGCACCGCGGGTGATCCTGCGGCCCGGGCGCGCGGGACGGGGCTGGTCTTCCTGACGGCCCTCGGAAGCCGACCCGGAACGCCCCTACGCCCGTCTCGCCTTCCGCACGGTCGCGACCGCCCTCATCGCGGAGGCGGAGGCGGGAACCGCACCATCCGCACGTCGACCGGGTCCTCGGACTCGATGGTGAAGCCGACCCGGTCGTAGAGGCGGCGGGCCGGGCTGCCCTGGAGGACGGTGAGGCGGACGGGGGCGGGCGCCGCGTCGGCGCGGTCCAGGAGGCGGCGCAGGACCTCCGTGCCCCAGCCCCGCCCCTGGACGTCCGGGGAGAGGTAGAAGTGCTCCAGGTGGAAGCCGTCGCCGCGGGCGTCGAGGCGGAGCGTGACGCAGCCGGCGAGGTCCCCGCCGGCGGTCTCGACGATCGAGGTGTACGCGGGCGAGAACCCGTCCCGCAGCCGCTGCCGGACCCGGTGCTCGTCGTACCGCCCGAGCCGCTCCAGGTCGTCGCGCAGGACGACCGCCCGCAGCTCGGCGACCGGCTCGACGTCCTCCGCCCGGCCCGCCCGCAGGGACCAGCCGCTCTCCTCGTCCATGGCGCGATGGTAGGGATCCGGTCGTAACCGCCCGCGCCCGCCCCCCGTTGGAGCGGGCATGAAGAAGCTCCTCACCGCCGCCGCCCTGACCGCCTTCGCCGCCACCGGGGGCCTCGCCTCCGCCGGCACCGCCGCCGCCGACACGGCCGGCATGAACCTCCCGTCGGTCGTCCCCCTCAGCGGCGTCCTGAACCCCAAGCCCCTCCCCGCCCAGGGGTCCGACCTCCCCGCCGCCAACCAGACCGTGAACAAGCTGCTGCCCGGACGCAGCTAGCGGAGCCGAGTAAGAAAGCCCTCCGGCGCTTCCTGTGGAGCATGCGTCAGCCACAGGAAGCGCCGCCTTTTATTCGTCAGATCGACGCTAATTCGGCGAACCGCGCTGCCTTCCACCCTCGTTCTGCGATGCTGAAGGTCGATCGAGAGGGGCCGCAGCGATGCAGTGGAAGATCCACGGGGAACGTCCGATCTACGAGAACAGCTGGGTGAACCTGTGGCTCACCGACGTCGAGACGCCGGACGGGAACCGCTGGGAGCACCACGTCGTCAAGCTCCGGCACCTCGCCGTGGCCGCCGTCGTCAACGAGCGGCGCGAGGTGCTGATGATGTGGCGGCACCGCTTCATCACGAACGCGTGGGCGTGGGAGCTGCCCATGGGACTGGTCGAGGAGGGCGAGAGTCCGGCGGAAGCCGCGGCCCGGGAGGTGCTGGAGGAGACCGGCTGGCGCCCCGGTCCGGTCAAGCCGCTGATCTACGCCGAGCCGGCCAACGGCATCACCGACTCCCAGCACCACGTCTTCCGGGCCGACGGGGCGACGTACGAGGGTCCGCCGACCGAGAAGAACGAGTCGGACCGGATCGAGTGGATCCCGCTGGCCGACGTGCGGGCCATGATCGACCGCCGCGAGATCGTCAGCAGCGGCTCCCTGGTCGGACTGCTCTACGTCCTCATGGACGAGACGATCCGCTGACCTGGCGGGGCAGTACCTCCCGGAGCCGGGACTCGAAGGCCACCGCGGCCGGTTCACGGCGGAAGGGCTCCAACTCCTCGTAGAACTCCCGGAGGTGGCCGGCGACTCGTTGCGAGCTGACGGCCGCTGCCGGGGCGAGGGCGTCCATTGCCGTGTGGCACGCCTCGTCGAGTCTGCCGCGCTGGAGCTGCGTGCGGGCGAGCCACAAGGCGTGGAAGGCGCGGCCTCGGTGGTTCGACTGGTGTTCTCGGCGGAGGGCGTCCGCGATGAGGGGTTCGGCGAGGGCGGCTTCGCCCAGGCGGCCGTGCGCGATACCGGTGTCCACGATCAGCTTCGTCTCGTCGAAGTAGGCGACCCAGGCCGGCTCCGGATCACCGGTGCTGATCCGCCCGAAGTGGGTGTGCGCTTCCGAGATCGCGGTGTGGGTCGCGCCGTGGTTGCCGAGGGTGGCGTGGGCGAAGGCTTCACGCATCGCGAGCATGGCCAGCACACGCGGTGTCGTCCCTGCGGCCGTTCGGGCCTGGTCCTGGGCGGCCGTGACGAACGCGAGGGCGTCGCCGGGCTTGTCCTGGTAGGTGGCCTGGAGGCTCATGCAGGCGAGGACGTTGGCCATGAACTGGCGGTCGTCGACTGCCTTGGCCAGGCTGAGCGATTCGGTGAAGTAGGCGCGTGCTTGGTTGTACTGGCGGGCGTCGAAGTAGGTCCACCCGGTGAGCCGGGCCAGCTCGGCCGCGATGCTGCGCAGGCCGTCCCGGAGAGGGTCCGGACGCTGCTCCTTGAGGAGATCGACGACGTAGCGGAGCTGGCCGACGACCGCCGGCCGTAAGGTCTCGCCGCCGTGCTCGTCGTCCCGGCGCCAGTAGTCCGCGATCGACGAGTGCAGAGCGTCCAGAGTCGACGCGCTGAGATCCCGCTCGGCCGCCAGGGCGAGGATGCTGTCGACGTCCGCCCCCGGTAGTCCGGCGACCAGCGGCTCGACGACCGAGACCGGCACCTCGGCCGGTTCGCGCGGCGTGACCGTCAGGCTGGGCGGCGTCTCCCAGGAGCGTCGGGCAAGTCCGAGCATGCGTCCGGGGATGCGCAGCCCGTCAGAGATCCGTTCGATCACGTCCATGTGCAGCAGCTGCCGCCGTCCGGCGATCACCTCGCCCACGCGGCTAGGGGTCAGGTCGCAGCGACGCGCGACCATCGACGGATAGATGCCTGCTCGTGCCTTGACCAGCTGAAAGATGCGGCCGAAGTCTCTGGCCTGGCATGCCTCGATCATCACTGGGTCCGTGAGCAGGCTGACCGGGAGTTCCTTCGAGCGAGATGGCTCGGGCATCGGGCACGCTCCGGCATGAGGACTACGGATCGCTGCGCTTGGTCAACCGAGGGTGATGCTACCCAAGTTGGGTAATCCGCTTGGCCTTTCTGACCGGTCCCGCGAATCGCGATGCTCCTGGCCATGGAGAACGGACAGGACGACGTACGGATGACGTTACGGGTCTCCCGCGACTCCGGGCAGACGTGGGGGCCTCGTACAGAGGTACGGGTGGGCGAGGACCCGGTGGTTCCGGAGAACCCGGGCCGCTACCCGCCGTGCGTCTGCCCCCGGTGCGCGACGCGGGAACGGAATGCCGTCGCTACCTTCCGGATGGTGTCGTGATGCGGTGCGCGCACTGGCGCCGGGTGCCCCTCGACCTGGCGCGGGAAGCAAGGGAGAAGTCGGCCGCGAAGTGCATCGACAGGGCGGTGCAGTGCCAACTGTCCACGCACGACGACGGTGAGCACTTCGGTCTCCTCACCGACGCCGGCACGTACGGGACCGCGCTGTGGCTCCGCTGGCACGGGACGGACGAGACGGAACTCGTCGTGCTGCCGGACTGCCCGGTGGCCGGCCCGGAGCCCGACGGCGAGGGCTGCTGTCTGTTCGCCGACCACGCCAAACAGCACACCTGGGAAGACGCCATGGAGGAGGTCGCGTGCACCAGCTGATCGCGAGCCCGCACAAGCCCCGGCGCCCTCGCTCGCCTCGCAACGAACAGTGCGGGGACTGCGGTGGCAGCGGCGCCAACTCGTCCGGCCACACCTGCGGCACCTGCAACGGCTTGGGCGAGATCCACTGCCGCATCGGCCGCCAGGAGTTCCGCGTGCTGTCCCGCTCCGTGATCCGGAAGGAGGGCCACCGATGGCCCACGCTCTGATCGCCTCCCCGTTCCTCGACGGACATCTCCTCCTCAAGCCGGGAGCACGAGCCGGCGCCCGAATCTCAGCCGCCCACTTCGAGGGCCTGCGCCAGGCTGCCGCCGCCGGTGAGTCGCTTCCCGCCTGGGCGGTGCAGACCGCCGCCGGGGTGTGGGACCTGGACTTGGGCAGCCGATCCGCGCAGGGCACGGTGCTGGTGCGCGAGCCGTCCCCGTACGGCTACTGCCGGGCGTCCTGGGAGATCAACCTCGGCTGCAACTTCGGCTGCAAGCACTGCTACCTCGGCGAGCGACCCTTCTCCGGCCTCAGCTGGGACGACAAGGTGCGGCTGCTGGACATCATGCGCGAGGCCGGCGTCCTGTGGCTCCAGATCACCGGCGGCGAGCCCACCATGGACCCCCACTTTCAGAGGGCCTACCGGTATGCCTGGCAGGCCGGGATGATGCTCACCATCTCCACCAACGGCTCGCTGCTCTGGCGGCCGGATCTCCTCAAGCTCTTCCGGGACTGCCCGCCGTACCGGCTGGTGGTCAGCATGTACGGGGCGAGCGAGGAGTCCTTCGACACGCTCACCCAGCGCCGCGGGGCGTGGAAGGCGTTCCGGCGCGGCATGGACGCCGCACGTGAGGCTGGCCTGCCGCTGCGCATCAACGTCGTGGTGACCGAGGACAACGCCTCCGAGGCCGACGAGATGGCCGCCCTCGCCGACGAGTGGAACGTCGAGAACCACGCGTACACGAACATGACGCCCACGATCTACGGCGGCGGTGAGCCGCTGCTCGCCCAGTCCGCAGCCCATCTGCGACAGCGCAAGCCGTTCGCCGGCTGCAACGCAGGACACACGTTCTTCCACGCCGACCCGCACGCCAAGGTGTCGATCTGCAAGGTCGGGCGCGACGACCAGATCGACCTCATGGCCGAAGGCATCGACGGCCTCACCCGGCTCGGCGCCATCGCCGACCGCCTCATGCTTCGCACCGGTGGGTGCGAGGGCTGCGCCCTGTCCGGCACCTGCCGGGTCTGCCGCCCCCTGGCCAAGCACTACCAGGAGGCCAAGGCGCCGCTGCACAGCTACTGCCAGCACGGAGACAAGGAGACCGCCTCATGACCCCGCCCGTACCGGTGACCATCCTCCCCGGCCCACCGGCCTCGGCCCGCCGCGCCGCCCCGCCCGTCGCCGTCCTCTCGGTGACCGCCGTCATGGACCTGGACGACGTCGTGGAGAGCGCGGAGTGCTCCTGCGACGCCGGTGACGACAACCCCCACTGACCGACCCGCCCTTGCGGTGGTCCGGGCCGGCCCGGACCACCGCTAGGGTGCCGCCATGTTCTTCCGCTGGGACTGGCTCCGGCCCCAACTGACCGCGCCGGTCGTGCCGACCCTCGGCCCCGTCCATCCCGACGCCCTGACCGTCGACCTCTTCGAGGACGTTCTGCGCGCGGCCGCCACCGGGGGCTTCCTGCCCTACGACAAGGACCGGCGCTGGGGCGGCGAGAAGGACGAGACGATCCTCCGCGACAGCGTGGTCCACCAGCCCGGCCACACCCTCGTCCCCACCTTGACCCGGCGCGGACGCGGCACGGTGAAGGTCTTCGCCTACGGGCTCCGCGCCGGCGACGTGGACGAGGCCGCCGAGCTGGCCGCCAAGCTCGCGGCCACGCACGACGCGGCCGCCGCCCGGATCGTACGCCCCCTCGGCCCCGGCACCACCGACCCGCGGGGCACCCGCATCCAACTGAAGGACTTCACCGCAGACCTCTGTCCCGCTCCGGACGGTCCGGTCCGCCCCGTCACCGACTGGCCGGTCGCCGTACAGGAGACCTTCGCCCCGTTCGCCGAGACCATGGCGGGCGACGGCCTGTTCTTCCTCCACTCCCGGATGAGGGCGGGTCGGTGCGGGCCGGTCCTGTGCGCCGCCATCGGAGGCCGTGCCGTGGGCGCGATCGGCCCCATGGAGATCCAGCCCGACGCGATCGGCCGCCCCCAGCTCATGCCCCCATACTTCGCGGTCCTCCCTGAGGCCCGTGGCCAGGGCCTCGGACGCGTTCTTTGGAGGGCCGCCATGCACTGGGGCCAGACCCACGGAGCCGCCTACCAACTCCTCCAGACCGAGGTCGACGGCCCCTCCGACCGGCTGTGCCAGTCCGAAGGACTCGCCTCCCTCGGCTTCACCCACACCACAGCCGCGTAAGAACGAAGATGGCGGTACCGCTTCTGCCAGTGCTCCGCACCCCACCTGGAGGTATAGGCCGGATCCACGGCGATCACGCCGATCCCCGTCTCCGCGCACGAAGGCGACGGTACCCCCCACGGGACCGTCGCCTTCGCGTTCTCGGTGACTCAGGTGCGTGTGCGCCCGGTCAGTCGGCGACCACCAGCGACGGGGTCTCCTTCGTCAGGACCTCACCCTTGAAGAAGGCGGGGCTGCGGCGCTGCATGATCAGCATGATGACGGCGCCGAGGAGGAGGAGGCCGACGGCGATGACGAAGACGGAGCCGACGCCGAAGACGGCGGAGCCGGAGCCGTAGGCCGGGTCCCACATGTCGTAGAGGGTCTTGCCGAAGACCGCCGTGAGCATCGTGCCGCCGAGGGCCGGCATGAGGCCCTTGAAGGCGAAGTCGCGGAAGGAGCGGAAGAGCTCGGCGCGGAAGTACCAGACGCAGGCGAAGGCGGTGATCCCGTAGTAGAAGCAGATCATGAGGCCGAGCGCGTAGATGGTGTCGACCAGGACGTGCTCGCTGACCAGGGTCATCACGGTGTAGAAGGCGCCGGTGGCGACACCCGCGACGACGGTGGCCTTGCCGGGGGTCTTGAAGACCGGGTGGACCTTGGTGAAGGACTTCGGCAGGGCCTCGTACGTGGACATGGCGAGGACCGTGCGGGCGACCGGGATGAACGTGGTCTGGAGGCTCGCGGCGGCGGAGGCCAGGACGGCGACGAAGAGGAAGACGCCGAGGACCGGGCCCATGACCGGGCCGGCGAGGGCGGCGAAGACGTTGTCGGAGGTCTCCGGGTTGGCGAGGCCGAGACCCTCCTCGCCGGAGCCGACGGCCATCTGCGCGGCGATGCCGGTGGCGAGGTAGGAGCCGACCAGGACGACCATCGCGACGAGCGCGGCGCGGCCGGGGGTCTTGTCGCTGCCGACGGTCTCCTCGTTGCTCGCCATGCAGGCGTCCCAGCCCCAGTACATGAAGATCGAGAGGGAGAGGCCCGCGGTGAAGGCGGCGAAGGACTGGACCGCGAAGGGGTTCATCCAGGACCAGGAGAAGTCGACCGAGGTCTCGAAGGAGCCGGCCTTGGAGAGGGCCAGGGCGACGAAGACGGCGAGGACGACGAGCTGGAGGGCGACGAGGGTGTACTGGACGCCCTTGGTGGCCGTCATGCCGCGGTAGCTGATCGCGGTGGCGGTGGCGATGAGGGCGAGGCAGGTGAGGATGTGGACGGCCTTGTTGCCGTCCAGGGCGGCGATCGACTCGCTGCCGGTGATCTCGCCCGCCAGGAGCCAGAAGTACGAGGTGGCGACGCCGGCCAGGTTGGAGAGCACGATGATCGTGGCGATCACCAGGCCCCAGCCGCACATCCAGCCGATCTTCGGGCCGAACGCCTTCACGGTCCACGTGAAGGAGGTGCCGCAGTCGGGCATGGCCCGGTTGAGCTCCCGGTACGCGAAGGCGACGAGGAGCATCGGGAGGAAGCCCGCGAGGAACACGGCGGGCATCTGGAGGCCGACCTCGCCGGCGGTGGAGCCGAGGGTGGAGGTCAGGCAGTACACCGGGGCGACGGTGGATATGCCGATCACCGCGTTGCCGAAGAGGCCGACGGAGTTGCCACCGAGGCCCTTCTTGCGCACGCCGTGGGCGCCGCCCGGGGCGGTGGCGCCCCTTACCGTGTCTCCGGCCTGGGGCCGTACGTCCACCTGAGTCATGAACAGGACGTTAAATGCTGCGGTTTCCTTATCCGGAGCAGTGGACTCCGCTCGTTTGATCGATCATCGCCTTGCATTGCGAGGGCGAGGGCGACCCTCGCCAATGATTGAAAGATCGACCAACCCGGCGGACCGACCAACTGGTAGGTCGGCCGCCGGGTGTCCGATATGCGGGAACCGTAGCGAGGCCCGAAATGTCCGGTTCCAAATTTTCCCGTACGAGTTTTTCCCGCGCGATCACCGCACGAGGTTTCCGCCTCGGCCGGGCCGGACCACCGCCTCCTCGGCCGGGCCAGACCACCGCCTCCTCGGCCGGGCCAGACCACCGCCTTCTCAGCCGGGCCAGACCACCGCCTGGAGCTCGCTGTAGGCGTGGAGCGCGTACGAGCCGACGTCCCGCCCCACCCCGCTCTTCTTGAAGCCGCCGAAGGGCGCCTCCATGTTCCGGCCGATGGTGTTGATCCCGACCCCGCCGGCCCGCAGCCGGGCGGCGATCCGGAAGGCGCGGGCGACGTCGCCCGACCACACGTAGTCGAGCAGGCCGTAGTCGCTGTCGTTGGCGAGCGCGATCCCCTCCTCCTCGTCGTCGAAGGGGACGACCACGACGACCGGGCCGAAGATCTCCTCCCGCACCACCCGCATCTCGTTGGTGCAGTCGGCGAGCAGCGTCGGCGCCACGTAGAAGCCGCGCTCCAGGTCCGGCCGGACTCCCCCGGCGACGACCCGCGCCCCCTCCTTGCGCCCCAGCTCCACGTACGACTCCACCCGGTCGCGGTGGGCCGCCGAGATCACCGGGCCGACGACCGTGCCCTTCGCGGCCGGGTCCCCCACGGTCAGGTAGCCGGTGTAGGCGGCGAGCTTCTCGACGAGCCGCTCGTAGATCCCGCGCTGGGCGAGGACCCGGGTCGGGGCGGTGCAGATCTGGCCGCTGTAGAAGGAGAAGGTCGTCCCGATGCCCATGACCGCCGAGTCGAGGTCGGCGTCGTCGAGGACCAGCGCCGCGCCCTTGCCGCCGAGCTCCATCAGCTGCCGCTTCATCGACCGGCCGCAGACCTCGCCGATCGCCTGGCCGACGGCGGTGGAGCCGGTGAAGGAGACCATGTCGACGTCCGGGGAGTCGACGGCCGCCTCGCCCACGGCGGGCGCCGAGCCGGTGACCAGGTTGACGACGCCCGGCGGGACACCGGCCTCCTCCAGGGCGCGGACCATGGCGAAGACCGACAGCGGGTCCTGCGGGGCCGGCTTCACGAGGACGGTGTTGCCCATGGCGAGCGCGGGGGCGATCTTGCCCGCCGGGTTGGCCCAGGGGTTGTTGTACGAGGTGATGCAGGTGACGACGCCGACCGGGCGGCGGACCGCGACCGCCCCGAAGACGCCCGCCCGCCCCATCGGGCCGGCCTCGTTGATCTGCGGCGGCAGCGCCTCCTCGACCGGTTCCAGGGCCCCCTTCGCGTACCGCCGGAAGCGGGAGGACCCGACGGCGACCTGCATGCCGCGCGCCGTGGCGGTGGTGGCGCCGGTCTCGGCGCGGGCGAGCACGGTGTGCGCGTCGGCGTCGCGGGCCATGATCGCGGCGGCCCGGTCGAGGATCGCGGCCCGCTCCTCCGGCTTCGTCCGGGACCAGGCCCCGAAGGCGTCGCGGGCGGCGGCGGCAGCCTCGTACACCTGGGCCCGGGACGCCTCGGGTGCGAGCCCGACGAGCTCCTCGGTGGCCGGATTCACCACCTCGTAGTGACCGCCGTCGGGCTCGGTCCACTCCCCTCCTATGTACAGCCGCTCGGTGATGTCGCTCATCGGGTGCCCACCGTCCTCGTGTCGCGGCCCGAGCGCAGGACGCGGCCGGGGATCGCGCCGGTGACCTCGTCGTCCCTGATCGTCTCGACCCCGTTGACGCGTACGGAGACGATGCCGACCGCGCGTGAGTCCAGGCGGGGGCTGTCGCCGGGGAGGTCGTGGACGAGGGTGGCGGGGCCGGCGTCGATGCGGTCGGGGTCGAAGAGGACGAGGTCGGCGTGGAAGCCCTCGGCGATCCGGCCGCGCTCGCGGAGTCCGAAGAGGCGGGCCGGGTCGTCGCTGAGCATCTTCACGGCCTGCTCCAGCGGCACCAGTTTCCGGCCGCGCAGGCAGTCGCCGAGGAAGCGGGTGGTGTACGGGGCTCCGCACATCCGGTCCAGGTGGGCGCCGGCGTCGGAGCCGCCGAGCATGACGTCCTCGTGCTGCCAGGTCTCGGCGCGCAGCGCCCAGGAGGCCGGGTCGTTGTCGCTCGGCATCGGCCACAGGACGGTCCTGAGGTCGTCGTTGGCGCAGATCTCGACGAGGCACTGGAAGGGGTCCTGGCCGCGTTCGGCGGCGATGTCCTGCACGACCCGGCCGGTCAGGCCCTCGTTCTCCCGGCTGTACGTGTCGCCGATGACGTACCGGCCGAAGTGGGCGAGGCGCCGGAAGACGCCGGCCTCCTTGGAGTCGGCGCGGCGCAGCATCTCGGCGCGGACGTCCGGGTCGCGGAGCCGCTCGATCCGCTCGGGCACGGGCAGGCCCAGGATCTCGCCCCAGCCGGGGATGAGGTTGAGGGCGCAGAAGGTGCCGAGGGACATGTTCATGGGGGTGAGGATCGGCATGGTGAGGGCGACGATCCGGCCGCCGGACTTGCGGGCCCGTTCGGAGGCGGTGAGCTGGCGGGGGACGCGTTCGGGGACGGCGGCGTCGATGGTGAGGACGTTCCAGTTGAGGGGGCGTCCGGCGGCGGCCGTCATCTCGACGAAGAGGTCGATCTCGGCGTCGGAGAACTGGTCGAGGCAGCCGGCGAGGATCGCCTCCAGCTGGGTGCCCTCGTGCTCGCCGACGGCCTTCGACAGGGCGATCAGCTCGGCGGGGGCGGCGTGCCGGGAGGCGACGGGGGCGCCGTCGCCGTCGGAGTGGGTGGAGGACTGGGTGGTGGACAGGCCCCAGGCGCCGGCGGCCATGGCCTCCTTGAGGAGGGTGGTCATCCGCGCGAGCTGTTCGTCGGTGGGCTGTCCGCCGACGGCGTCCTCGCCCATCACGTACCGGCGCAGGGCGCAGTGGCCGACCATGAAGCCGGCGTTGACGGCGATCCGGCCCTCCAGGGCGTCGAGGTACTCGGCGAAGGAGGACCAGCTCCAGTCGACGCCCTCTTCGAGGGCGGTGAGGGCCATGCCCTCGACCTTGGACATCATGCGGCGGGTGTAGTCGGCGTCCTCGGGCCGGTCGGGGTGGAGCGGGGCGAGGGTGAAGCCGCAGTTGCCGCCGGCGACGGTGGTGACGCCGTGGTTCATGGAGGGGGTCGCGTACGGGTCCCAGAAGAGCTGGGCGTCGTAGTGGGTGTGGGGGTCGACGAAGCCGGGGGCGAGGACGAGTCCGGTGGCGTCCTCGGTGGTCGTGGCGGGCTCGGCGACGGTGCCGGGTTCGGCGATCACGGCGATGCGGTCGCCGCGTATGCCGATGTCGGCGGTGAAGGCGGGGGCGCCGGTGCCGTCCACGACGGTGGCGCCCTTGATCAGGTGGTCGAGCATGGCATGCCTCTCTGCGCGCGGACGCGGCGTGGACGCGGGTACGCCCCGGACCGGGGCCGCCGCGGGGGCTCCGGCCGGGGCAGTGCGGGCGGCGGTCCGGGAAGACGACGCCCGCGCTCGGGTCCGCTACTGGCCGGCCGCCTGGCGGAAGCGGGTGGTGCGGTGGACGGGGTCGGTGTCGATCTCGGGGATCACGTGCTCGCCGATCAGCCGGATCGAGTTCATCGTGTCCTCGTAGGAGATCCCGATCGGGAGGCCGAAGGAGAGCTGGTCGGCGCCGGCCTGCTCCCAGCGCTTGCACTGGGCGAGGACCTCGGAGGGGTCTCCGCAGATCATCAGCTCCTCGGCGATGAGGAGTTCGATGATCTCGGCCGAGTACTCGGGGAGCAGCTCGGGCCACTCGGGGATGCCCTCGGGGCGGGGGAAGGTGTCGTGGTAGCGGAAGAGGAGCGACTGGAGGTAGTTGAGGCCGCCGTTGACGGCGATCTCGACGGCCTTGTCGTGGGTCTCGGCGCAGATGGCGGTGGAGGTGACCATGACGTTGTCGTTGACGAAGTCGCCGACGGCCTTGGCCTCCTTGACCGCGTTCTTGTAGGACTCGACGACCCACTCCATGTCGGAGACCTTCTGGACGCTGAAGCCGAGGACGCCGAGGCCCATCTTCCCGGCCATGGCGTAGGAGGACGGGGAGCCGGCGGCGTACCACATGGCGGGGTGGGACTTGCCGTACGGCTTGGGGAGGATCTTGCGGGGCGGCAGGGACCAGTGCTTGCCCTGGAAGCCCTGGTACTCCTCCTGGAGCCACATCTTGGGGAACTCGGCGATGGTCTCTTCCCAGATCTCCTTGGTGTGGTTCATGTCCGTGATGCCCGGGAAGAAGCCGAGGATCTCGTGGGAACCGGCGCCGCGGCCGGAGCCGAACTCGAAGCGGCCGCCGGAGAGGTGGTCGAGCATGGCGACCTTCTCCGCGACCTTCACCGGGTGGTTGACCTGGGCGAGCGGGTTGAAGATGCCGGAGCCGAGGTGGATGCGCTCGGTGGCGTGGGCGAGGTAGCCCAGGTAGACGTCGTTGGCCGAGAGGTGCGAGTACTCCTCCAGGAAGTGGTGTTCGGAGGCCCAGGCGTACTTGAAGTTGTGCTTGTCCGCCTGGATGACGTACTCGGTCTCCTCCATGAGGGCCTTGTGCTCGGCTTCGGGATCGGTCTCGGCGCGCTTGCCGACGTATCCCTGTACGAAGATCCCGAATTCCACGGAAGTCACCGTCCTCGTGAGTTTCTGACGTGTCGTCAGATTCTTGGATGCACTGCGTCGTGTCAATACCTGACGACTCGTCAGGTCACCTGCGGGTGGGGCTAGAAGAGGGAGACGCCGGCCAGCCAGCCGCCGTCGACGACGAACGGCTGGCCCGTCACGTACGAGGAGTCGTCCGAGGTCAGGAAGAGGGCGAGGGTCGCCACCTCCTCCGGGCGGCCGATCCGGCCGAGCGGCACCAGCTTGCGGTACAGCTCGCCGGTGGCGGCCGGGTCCACCCCCTCCGGATTGCTCATGGCGGTGTCGATCGCGCCCGGACAGACCGCGTTCACCCGGATCCCCCTCGGGGCCAGCTCCAGCGCCGCCACCCGGGTCAGCCCGAGCACCGCGTGCTTGGAGGCCGCGTAGGCGCCGACCCCGGCCATCCCGGTCAGCCCGGTGTACGAGGCGGTGTTGACGATCGTGCCGCCGCCGGCCGCCGCGATCTCGGGCGCCACGGCCCTGATCCCCAGGAAGCAGCCGGTCTGGTTGACCGAGACGATCGCCTGGAACTCCTCCAGCGGGGTCGAGAGCAGTTCGTTGAAGCGGAGGATGCCGGCGTTGTTCACCAGGCCGTCGATCCGCCCGAACCGCTCCTTCGCCGCCGCCACCGCGGCCGTCCACCCCTCCTCGCTGGTCACGTCCAGGTGGACGTACGCGGCCCGCTCCTCCCCCAGCTCCTTGGCGAGGGCCTCCCCGGGGCCGTCCAGCACGTCCGCGAGGACGACCCTCGCCCCCTCGGCGGCGAAGAGCCGCGCCTCCCGCTCGCCCTGCCCGCGCGCCGCGCCCGTGACGATCACGACCCGCCCGTCCAGCTTGCCCATGCGCGTACTCCCTACCGGTCACTGAAGGTGGGGGGCGACCTCCGAGCCGAAGGCCGCCATCTGGTCGATGAGTTCGGTACGGCTCCGGCTGCGGAACCGCACCTGGATCTGGCCGACGCCCATCGCCCCGTACTCCCGGAGCGAGGCCGCCAGCTCCTCCGGCCGGCCGGCCAGCGTGCGCCGCCCGACCTCCCAGCCGGGGGTGCCGACGTACAGCGGCTCGGCGATCGCGCCGAAGACGAAGGGCTTCGCGATCCCGGCCTCCTCGCGCAGCCGCCGGATCCGCCCGATCCGGCGCGCCAGCACGTCCCGGGGGTCGCCCTGCGGCAGCCAGCCGTCGCCCTTGAGCGCGGCCCGCCGCACCGCCGCGGGCGAGGAGCCGCCCACCCAGACCGGGACCCGCTCCTGCGCGGGCCGGGGCCGCTGCCCGAGGTCCTTGAAGGCGAACCGCTCCCCGAGGTGCTCCGGGTACTCCTCCGGGCCGAGCGCCGCCCGCAGCGCGTCGACCGTCTCGTCGAGCACCCCGCCGCGCCCCGCGAAGTCCGCCCCGACCGCCTCGAACTCCTCCTGCACGTGCCCGGCGCCCACCCCGAGGACCAGCCGGCCGCCGGAGAGGTGGTCGACGGTCGCGTACGCCTTGGCCGTGGCCAGCGGGTGCCGCAGCCCGACGACGGCGACGTGCGAGAGCAGCCGGACCCGCTCGGTGGCGGCGGCCAGGAAGGAGAGCGTGGCGACCGGGTCGTACCAGACGGTGCTCATCGCGGCGGCGAGCCGGCGCGGGATGGCCACGTGGTCGCAGCAGGCGACGTAGTCGAAGCCGTGCGCGTCGGCGGCGCGGGCGACGGCGAGCAGGTCGGCGGGCCCGGCGGCGGCCTCCCAGGGCTCGGCGTAGATCGCGGACTGGGACTGGACGGGCAGCTGCATCCCGTAGACCACCATGGGGACCCCCTCATCTGACGCTTCGTCAGTTACGGCGACGGGGCCATGCTGGCGGCTGACGGGCCATCAGGCAAGGGGGTGCGGTATCGCCGTGCGGACTCGATGTGGAAGGCGTACAATTCTATGTACATGACCCACAGGATGGAGGACTCGGCATGGCTGTGACCCAGATCGACATAGACGAGGACGCGCTGGAGCGGGCCATGAACCTCTCCAAGGCACGGACCAAGAAGGAGGCCGTCAACCTCGCCCTGCGCTTCTACGCCGACCGGCAGGAGCGCGCGGCGCGCATCGGGCGCCACTTCGAGCGAGCCCGCCACTGGGGGGCGGTCGAGGACGCCGAGCGGCGTCATCGGGCCGAGAAGGACGCAGGGTGATCTACCTCCTCGACACCTCCGGCCTCGTCCGGCTTCTCAGCGACCCGGCACTCCAGTCCGCCTGGCACGACGCGATCGACGCCGAGGCGATCGCGTCGTGCTACCCGCAGCGCGCCGAATTCCTGCACAGCGCCCGGAACGGCCGCGAGTACGACGAGATCGCCGAGATGTTCGCCGACCTCTACCCCGATGTCGCGGTGCCGAAGAACGCCGGACGCTGGATCGACTCGGTCCAGCGCCGGATGGCGAGGGCCGGGGAGCACCGCAGCGCCTCGGCCGTCGATCTGATCATCGCGGCCACGGCGGCCCACCACGGGTTGACCGTCCTCCACGACGATGACGACTACCGGACCGTCGCCCGGCACGCGCCCGACCTGAGCGAGCACGGCGTCCGGGACGTCCTGCCGTAGGCGGCGCGAGGCGGAGGTCCACCCGGGAGCCACCGCCCCGCGCCCGCGTCACGGGCGCCAGAGGCCCTCCGGGGTGAGGCCCAGGAGGTCGATGGCGTTGCCGCGGACGATGCGGTCGACGACGTCCGGCGCCAGGTGGCCCATCTGCGCCTCGCCGACCTCCTTGGACTTGGGCCAGGTCGAGTCGGAGTGCGGGTAGTCCGTCTCGTAGAGGACGTTCGCCGCGCCGATCGCGTCCAGGTTGCGCAGCCCGAAGGCGTCGTCGAAGAAGCAGCCGAAGACGTGCCCGGCGAAGAGCTCCGACGGCGGCCGGGTGACCTTGTCGGCGACCCCGCCCCACGCGCGGTTCTCCTCCCACACCACGTCCGCCCGCTCCAGGATGTACGGGATCCAGCCGATCTGCCCCTCCGCGTACATGATCCGCAGGTTCGGGAAGCGCTCGAACTTGCCGCTCATCAGCCAGTCGACCATCGAGAAGCAGCAGTTGGCGAAGGTGATCGTGGAGCCGACCGCCGGCGGGGCGTCCGCCGAGGTCGACGGCATCCGGCTGGACGAGCCGATGTGCATGGCGATGACCGTGCCCGTCTCGTCGCAGGCGCGGAAGAAGGGGTCCCAGTGGTCCGTGTGGACCGAGGGCAGCCCCAGGTGCGGCGGGATCTCGGAGAAGGCGACGGCCCGGACCCCGCGCGCGGCGTTCCGCCGCACCTCGGCGGCGGCCAGCTCCGGGTCCCACAGCGGGATGAGGGTGAGCGGGATGAGCCGGCCCTGCGCCTCGGGCCCGCACCACTCCTCGACCATCCAGTCGTTGTACGCGCGCACGCAGAGCAGGCCCAGCTCGCGGTCGGACGCCTCGGTGAAGGTCTGGCCGCAGAAGCGCGGGAAGGTCGGGAAGCAGAGCGCGGACTGGACGTGGTTGACGTCCATGTCGGCGAGCCGGTCGGGCACGGAGAAGGAACCCGGCCGCATCTGCTCGTAGGTGATGACTTCGAGGCGTATCTCGTCCCGGTCGTAGCCGACGGCCGTGTCGAGACGGGTGAGGGGACGGTGAAGGTCCTCGTAGACCCACCAGTCGCCGATCGGGCCCTCGTCGCCGGGTGCGCCCATGACGGGCGCGAACTTGCCGCCGAGGAAGGTCATCTCCTTCAGCGGCGCACGGACGATCCGCGGCCCGGTGTCGTGGTACCGGGCCGGGAGCCGGTCCCGCCAGACGTGCGGGGGCTCCACGGTGTGGTCGTCCACCGAGATGATCCTGGGGAAGGTCTCCTGGGTCTCCATGCCCTTCACGGTAGCGCTGATCTGACGAACCGTCAGCTATCGTGACGGCCACTCCCGGTCACAGCTCCCCCACAACGTCGCCCCGATGCTGACGCGCTCCCTCCGGACAAGGCAGACTGTCCGGGGCGATACCACCGGTAGGGGCAGGGGGAGCCATGGGGCAGGACAACGGACCGCGCGTCCCGGCGCAGGGCCCCGGCGGGAACGAGGCCGGGGCGGACGTCGGCGTACCCCGACAGCGGCCGGGGGGACGCGGGGCAGCGGGGGCTGTGGGGGGAACTGGGGGTACGGGGGGACCTGGGGCACCTACGACACCCGGGGCTGCGGGGGGACCTGGGGCTACGGCGGGACCCGGGGCTTCGACGGGACCCGGCAGCGGAGGCGGGCTTCGGTTCGGGGTGCTTGGGCCCGTGCGGGCGTGGCGGGGTGGGGAGGCGTTGGCCACCGGGTCGCCGCAGCAGCGGGCGCTGCTCGCGGCGCTGTTGCTGCGGGGCGGGCGGACCGCCACCGCCTCCGAGCTGATCGACGCGCTGTGGGGCGAGGAACCGCCCTCGCAGGCGCTCGCCGCGCTCCGCACCTACGCGTCCCGGCTCCGCAAGGTCCTCGGTGCCGAGGTGCTGGTCAGCGAGTCCGGGGGGTACGCGCTCAAGACCGCCGCGCTCGACCTCACCCGCGCCCGGGAACTCGCCGCCGAGGCGGAGAAGCTGCGGGCGGGCGGCGACCGGGCCGCCGCGAGGGCCCGGCTCGCCGAGGCGCTGGACCTGTGGGACGGCGAGGTCCTGGCCTCCGTCCCCGGGCCACACGCCGACGCGCAGCGGACCCGCCTGGAGGAGTGGCGGCTCACCCTCCTGGAGTCCCGCCTCGACGTCGACCTGGAGATCGGCGCCCACGCCGAGGCCGTCTCCGAACTCACCGCGCTCACCGCCGCCCACCCGCTGCGCGAGCGGCTGCGCGAACTGCTGATGCTCGCGCTCTACCGCGGCGGACGGCAGGCCGAGGCGCTCGCCGTGTACGCCGACACCCGCCGCCTCCTCGCCGACGAGCTCGGCGTCGACCCCACCCCCGAACTCGCCCGCCTCCAGCAGCGCATCCTCCAGGGCGACGCCGAACTGGCCCGCCCCGTCGAGGAACAGGCCCCGGCCGCCGCGCCCGTCGCGCGCCCCGCCCAACTCCCGGCGACCGTCCCCGACTTCACGGGCCGCGCCGCCTTCGTACGGGAGCTCGGGGCCCGGCTCTCGACCGCCGAGGGCTCCGTCATGGCCGTCTCCGCGCTCGCGGGCATCGGCGGCGTCGGCAAGACGACGCTCGCCGTGCACGTGGCCCACGAGGCGCGCCCGCACTTCCCCGACGGGCAGCTGTACGTCGACCTCCAGGGCGCCGGAGCCAGCGCGGCGGCGCCGGAGACCGTCCTCGGGTCCTTCCTCCGCGCCCTCGGCACCCCCGACTCGGCCATCCCCGACTCCCTGGCGGACCGGGCGGCCCTCTACCGCTCGACGCTGGACGGGCGCCGCGTCCTCGTCCTCCTCGACAACGCCCGCGACGCCGCCCAGATCCGCCCCCTGCTCCCCGGCACCGCCGGCTGCGCCGCGCTCGTCACCAGCCGCATCCGCATGCTCGACCTCGCGGGCGCGCACCTGGTGGACCTCGACGTGATGTCCCCCGAGGAGGCGCTCCAGCTCTTCACCCGGATCGTCGGCGAGGAGCGCGTACAGGCCGAGCGCGAAGCCGCGCTCGACGTCGTCGCGGCCTGCGGCTTCCTCCCCCTGGCGATCCGCATCGCCGCCTCGCGCCTGGCGTCGCGCCGCACCTGGACGGTCTCCGTCCTCGCGGCGAAGCTGGCCGACGAGCGGCGCCGCCTCGACGAGCTCCAGGCGGGCGACCTCGCGGTCAAGGCGACCTTCGAGCTGGGCTACGGCCAGCTGGAGCCGGCCCAGGCCCGCGCCTTCCGCCTCCTCGGCCTCGCCGACGGCCCCGACATCTCGCTCGCGGCGGCCGCCGCCGTGCTCGACCTGCCGCTCCAGGACGCCGAGGACCTCCTGGAGGCGCTGGTCGACACCTCCCTCCTGGAGTCCGCCGCGCCCGGCCGCTACCGCTACCACGACCTGGTCCGCCTCTACGCCCGCGCCTGCGCCGACCGCGACGAGCACCCGCCGACGGAGAAGGAGGCCGCGCTCTCGCGCCTCCTCGACTTCTACCTCTCGACGGCCGCCCGCGTGTACGCCATCGAGCGCCCCGGCGACCGCCTCGTCGACCACCTCGAACCCACCGACTACGAGGGCCTGTCCTTCACCGACCGCCACGACGCCCAGGACTGGCTCTACGCCGAGTCCCACTGCCTCCTCGCCTGCGTCCGCCAGTCCGCCACCACCCCCACCACCCTCCGCCGAGCCGTAGACCTCCTCTGGGCCTCCCTAGACCTCGCCGAATCCGGCGCCAACTCCAAGGAGTACGAGGCGGTCGCGACGGTCCTCCGCGGAGCGGCGGCGAAGACGGCCGACACCCGCGCGGAGGGCCGCGCGGCCAACACCCTGGCGTACGTCCACCACTACCAGGGCCGCTTCGACCAGGCGGATCGTGAGGCGGCGGAGGTGACCGAGCTCTCCGGCTCCGTCGACGACCGCCTGCCCATGTGCTGGGCGCTGAACGTGCGGGGCGCCGTCGCCCTGTACCAGGGGCGGCACCACGACGGGGACCACCACTTCTCCCTGGCCATCGCCGAGTTCCGCAGCGTCGGCGACCGGGCGGGCGAGGCGTCCGCCCTCTGCAACCTCTCCCGGCTCCGCCTGGCCGCCGGACAGCGCGAGGACGCCGTCCGCATGGCACAGCAGGGTGCGGCCATGTACGACGGAATGGGGCACTCCCTGAAGGGGGCGAACGGCCGATACGCGCTCGGACTCGCCCTCACCGCGAACGGACAGCTCGACGCCGCGGGCGAACAACTCCGCGAAGCCCTCACCGTCTTCGCGGAGAGCCGGCAGCGGCTGTGGGAGGGCATGACCCTCTTCCGCCTGGCCGAGGTCGACATCGCCGCCCGCCGGTACGGAGCCGCCGCCGCCGGAGCCGAGAAGGCCCTGTCGGTCCTGAGGGGCATCGGCGGCGAATGGCGGCGGGGCAATGTGCTGACCGTGCTCGGCCGGGCGCTCGACGCCATCGGCCAGTCGGGGCGGGCCCAGGTCTGCTGGCAGGAGGCGCTCGACATCTACGAGGAACTGGGCGCGGCGGAAGCCGCCGAGGTCAGAGGGCTGCTCTCCCCGGCGGCAGCGGCCTGATCCCCGGTCCCCCGGCGGGCGTTCATCATTCGTTTATCGCCCCGCGTCAGAGTTGTCCTCAACGATCCGTCGCGTCGGGGGGCAGACGGGTCGCCGCAGAGGCTGTCACCCCTACGCACTAGGGTGAGCGGCCACTGGGAGCCCGTCCGACCGTCCACGGGGGAACGAGCCGGACGGGCTCCCCACCGCACCTCACGCCATCCACCAGGAGGGGAACACCATGGCCGAGATCGACGCCACCGAGCCGACCGTCAAGCCGAACAACCTGCACGTCACCGGCGGCGACGCGGACCAGATCGGCACCAAGAACCTGCACGTCACCTCGGAGCCGGCGGACGCCATCGCGGACAAGGTCCTCGGCGACGGCGGCGACGCCTCGACCGACAACCTCCACGTCACCACGGAGCCGGCCAAGTAGACCACTCCCCACGGGGACGACGGCACCGGCGGCGACTTCGGGGGAGCTGCCGGTGCCATCCACAGGGGGCCCGGTCGACGGGGGAGCACACGGTCCCGGGGGACTCCGGACGGAACCAGGGGGGATTCGTCCGGCAGGGACCGCGCGCAACGCGATCGGACCGCCATCACGAGGGGGCCGGGCATCTGCCCGGCCCCCTCTCGTTGGTGAATCGGCCCAGACCTGACGAAGTACCGCATTCCGCTTCGAACTGACATTCGGGATCAAGCAGAATCTTCCTGTCTAGAGCCCGCACGACCCAGGAAGTTGGACATGACCCGCAGCAAGCGTTTCCTGGCCGGTGTGTTCCTCGCCGCCGCCGTTTCCGCCGGCACCGCATCGCCGGCGCTCGCCAACGTGCACGTCACAAGTGACAAGACCGAGAACGTCCACGTCACGAGCGACAAGACCGAGAACGTCCACATCACGAGCGACAAGACCGAGAACGTCCACATCACCTGATCAGCGCGTCATCGCCAAGGGGCCCGAGCCGCACACAGGCTCGGGCCCCTTGGTGTTGCACCTCCTCCGGGTCACGGCGCATCTCGGACCTGGAACCGGGCCACCAGCAAGGCGCCCCGGTCCGAGTCTTCGATGGTGAGGGTGCCGTCGTGGGTGGTGGCCAGGTCTCTTGCTATGGGGAGGCCCAGGCCGGCGCCGCCGGTGGCGCGGGTGCGGGCTTCGTCCAGGCGGGTGAAGCGGTCGAAGACGCGGGCGCGGTCGGGGGGTGGGATGCCGGGGCCGTCGTCGTGGACCGTGAGGGTGACGGCGTCCGCGTCGGCCGTGACCGTGACGTCGACGCGGGTCCGCGCGTGGCGGCAGGCGTTCGTCAGAAGGTTGCGGAGCAGGCGGTCCAGGTGGGTCGGGTTGGCCAGGAGGACCGCCGGGGCCGGGGCCTCGCAGCGGATCCGCAGGGCCGCCGCTTCCGTGAGGTGCTGGTGCTCGCGGACCAGGTCCTCCGCGAGGGCCGACAGGTCGACCGGTTCGCGTACCGGGGGGACCGAGCCGTGGGACGCCAGCAGGAGCAGGTCGTCGGCGAGGTGCTGGAGCCGGACGACGTCCGCCGCCGCCTCCGTCACCACCTCCCGCCAGTCCCCCACCGACTCCGGGTGCCGCAGGGCTGACTCCAGCTGGGCGCGCAACGCCGCCAGTGGGCTGCGGAGTTCGTGCGCCGCGTCCGCCGTGAACTCGCGCTGCCGCGCGGAGGCTGTCTCCAGCCGGTCGAGCGTCGCGTTCGTGGTGCGGGCGAGGTCCGCGATGACGTCGGCCGTCGGCGGGACGGGGACCCGGCGGTCCAGCGACTGGCCGGTGATGTCGGCGAGTTCACGGCGGATCGCCTCCACCGGCTTGAGCGCCCGTGCGACCATGCGGTGCACCAGGAAGCCCGTCAGGAGGGCCACCAGCGGGACCCCGGTGGTGAGGGCGATCCAGTAGATCGTGTCGAGGGTGTCGTAGGCGTCGTTCAGCGACTGGAAGGTGCGGACGGCCGCGAGGAAGAGCGTCCCCGTGACCGCCCCGGCGGTGAGCGCCACCCGGCCCCGGAAGGAGATCCGGGCGCCGCCCCGGCCCACGGCGACCGCGACCGCCGCCGCAGTGATGAGGCCCGCGGAGGGGCCGACACAGGCGATGCCCCAGCGGAACGCCTTCTCCGCGACATCGACTTTGTGCTCCTCGTTCTCGCGGACGAGCCAGCTGCCGTAGGTGGCGTACAGGGTGGCCGTCACGGCGGCGGCGACCGCCGCGCCCCGGAGCCGTACCCACCACGGACCGCCCTTGCCCGCGAGGAGGCAGACGGCGGCCACGTACAGCGCTCCGGCCCAGGTGCCCCACGTGGTGATCTGCTCGATCTGCGGGCCGACCCGGTCGCTGTTGATGTGGACCGCGGGCCAGGTGGAGCGCAGGCCGGCGGCCCGGTCCGCGTACTGGAGCCAGGCCACGGCACAGCCGACGACGAGCGCGGCGGCGAGGCCGGACGCCCACACCGGGCGGGTCGCCCACACGGGGCGCACGGGGTCACCCACGGCCACTCACCCGGTACCCCGCCCCCCGGACCGTCTCGATCGTCTCCCGTCCGAAGGGGGCGTCGATCTTCTTTCTCACGGCGCTGATGTAGACGTGCACGATGTTCGGGTCGCCGGTGAAGTCCGCCGACCACACCTCGTCGAGGAGGTCGACGACGGGGACCACCTCGTCGAGGCGGGCCAGGAGGCAGTGCAGGACGGCGAACTCCTTCGGGGTGAGGGGGATCGGGTCGTCCGCGCGGCCGCAGGTGCGGCGGGCGGGGTCGAGCCAGAGGTCGCCGGCCTCCAGGAGGGTGGGGAGGCGGGCGCCGCCGCGGCGGACGAGGGCGCGGAGGCGGGCCTCCAGGACGACGTACGAGAAGGGTTTCGCGAGGTAGTCGTCGGCGCCGGTGTCCAGGCCCTCGGCCTCGTCGTACTCGCCGTTCTTCGCCGTCAGCATCAGGACCGGCACCTCGTTGCCCTCGGCGCGGAGCCGCGCGCAGACCTGGTAGCCGCTGAGGCCCGGCAGCATGAGGTCGAGGAGGACCGCGGCGTAGCGGTGTTCGCGGGCCAGGTGGAGGCCGGTGACGCCGTCGTGGGTCACGTCGACGGTGTAGCCGACGGCGGTGAGGCCGCGCCGCAGCGAGGCGGCTATCCGTACCTCGTCCTCGATCACCAGGATGCGCATGGCCCCGAGTATCGCCCGGCCGCCCCCGGGGCCCCTGAGGAAATCCTCAGGGGGCTTCAGGGGCCCTTCAGGCGGTCCGCCCGAGGCTGCGGCCATGCTCATGATCACCGCTCCCGAGGCTCCGGCGCTCCGCCGGGGCGGCCTCCCGCCGTCCCGGACCGGGCCCGCGCTCGTCGCCGCCGTCCTCTTCGTCCTGCACACCGCGTTCGCGCTGCGGAACCACGCCCGGTTCCGGACCACCGGCTACGACCTGGGGATCTTCGGGCAGGGGGTGCGGGAGTGGGCGGCCGGGCGGCTGCCGTCCTCCGCGATCCGGACGGCGACCGCGCCGCCCGGCTTCGAGGACGAGGCCCTGCCCCTGCTCGGGGACCACTTCCATCCCGTCCTGGCGCTGCTCGGTCCGGTGTACCGGCTGGTGCCGCATGTGGAGGTGCTGTTGGTGGCGCAGGCGGCGCTGGTGTCGGTGGCGGTGTACGTGACCGGGCGCACGGCGCAGCGGCACCTGCCCCGCTGGGAGTCGGCCGGGCCGGTGGTCGCCGCGGCCTGCGGGCTCGCCTGGGGCACGCAGGCGCTGGTCGGCTTCGACTTCCACGAGGTGGCGTTCGCGCTGCCGCCGCTCGCGCTGGCCTGCCGGGCGTATCTCGACGGGCGGCTGCGGGCGGCGGCCTGGTGGGCGGCGGGACTGCTCCTCGTGAAGGAGGACCTGGGGGCGACGGCGGCGGTCTTCGGGCTGCTGATCGTCCACCGGGCGCGAAACCGGCGGGACGGGCGGGGGCGGCGGGAGCGGCGGGTGGGGTGGGTGCTCGCCGGCGGGTCCGTCCTCGCCGCGCTGCTCGTACTCAAGGTCGTGATCCCCGCGTTCGCGCCGGACGGGCGGTATCTGTACGCGGGGCAGGTGGGGGGCGCGTACGGGCTCCTCGACGGCTGGCCCGTGAAGGCGCTCACCGTCCTGGCCCTGCTGGCCGTCACCGGGGGTCTGGTGGTGCGCAGTCCGCTGGCGTGGCTGCTGCTGCCCACGCTGGCCTGGCGGTTCGTCTCGTCGGTGCCGTCGCACTGGGAGCCGGGACTGCACTACTCGGCGGTGCTGGTGCCGGTGGCGTTCGCCGCGCTGGTGGACGCGGTGCGGCGCGGGGCGCGGCTGCCGGTGCCGGGGCTGGTGCCGGGGCTGCGCGGGTTCCGGGCCGCGCTGCTCGTCCCGCTCGGGGCCGTACTCCTGCTGCTTCCGTTCCAGCCGACCGCGCAGCTCGCCACCCCCGGGTTCTGGCGGGAGAGCCCGCGCGAGGCGGCGGCGCGGGCGGCGGTGGCGCTGGTGCCGGACGGGGTGCGGGTGGCGGCGAGCAACACGCTCGCCCCGCACCTCACGGACCGGACGGTGGTACGGCTCGCCGCCCCGGGGCTGCTCGACCGGGCGCCGGGCGTGGAGTGGCTGGTGGTGGACCGGGCGGACGGCTTCCCGGCGGGCGCGGTGGACGGCACCCTGCGGGAGGCGGCCGCGGATCCGGGGTGGCGGGTGGTGCGGGAGGAGGCCGGGATCGTGCTCCTGAGCCGGGTCCGGTGACGGGGATCAGCCGCGCGCGTACGACCCCAGGCCGACCAGGCAGTAGACGTACTCGCTGATGGTGGTGCCGTTCATGGTGTAGCGGTGCGAGAAGGCGTACTGGGTCTTGGGGTTGGCGTTGCACTTGTTCATGTCGGAGGTGAAGGGGAAGGTCTGGATGACCTTGTAGTGGGCGTCCGAGGCCGAGCAGGAGACCTCCTCGACGCCGCTGACGGACTGCGCCGTCTCCGAGTCCGGCAGGGTGCCGTTGAGGCAGGTGCCCTTGTCGTACGGGTCGGGCTCCTCCTCCGTGGGGGTGGCGGCCGGGTCGGTGGGGAGGTCCAGGTCCAGGCTGGGGAAGGGCGAGACCGAGAAGGTGGGGATCGTCGGCCGGGAGTCGGACGGCTCGTTCTTGTCGTTGGTGCTGAAGAGGTACGAGCCGCCGACGATCGCGCCGATGACGAGGAGCGGCACCAGGCAGCCGGCCACGCCGGACCTGCGCCGCTGCGGGGTCTGGCCGCCCGCGACGGTGATGCGGAGGAGGACGGTCGTGCCGGCGAACTGGACCGGGACGACGTCGCCGTGGCGGCAGGGCGGGACGTGGAGCTGGGTCGGGCCGCCCCCGACGTTGCTCGGCATGTTGACCGGGATGACGACTCCGGTGGCGGCCTGCTGCGGGGTGAGCGTGAGGGGGATCTCCTGCGTGGACACCTGCTGCTCCTCGATGAGGGATGCGGAACGGGGACGGAGGGGGACGGAGGGGGCGCGCGTTGCCCTTATGACGTGGACACGCTGTAGAGCGGTTGCGCTTTCCGGGCCTCCCCCGCCCTATTTCCATAAACGGATTCCAATCTTCCGGAACCATTCATCCCTCAACCCCGCTTCCTCAGCTCCCCCTTGACCACCTTCCCGCCCGCGTTCCTCGGCAGTTCCGCCACGAACTCGACCTGCCGGGGCACCTTGTAGTTCGCCATCTCCCGGCGCGACCAGGCGATCAGGTCGTCGGCCGTGACCCGGGCGCCCGGCCTGCGGACCGCGAACGCCTTGCCGACCTCGCCGAGCCGGGGGTCGGGGACGCCGATGACGGCGACGTCGGCGATGTCCGGGTGGAGGCCGAGGAGCTGCTCGATCTCGGCGGGGTAGGCGTTGAAGCCGCCGACGATGAACATGTCCTTGAGCCGGTCGGTGATCCGCAGGTTGCCGGCCTCGTCGAGGACCCCGATGTCGCCGGTGCGCAGCCAGCCGTCCGGGTCGATCGCGGCGGCCGTCGCCGCCTCGTCCTCGAAGTAGCCGCGCATCACGTTGTGCCCTCTGACCAGCACCTCGCCGGTGTCGGTGAGCCGGACCTCGGTGCCGGGGACGGGGCGGCCGGAGGTGGTGGCGATGGTCTCGTCGGAGTCGTCGCGGTGGCACATGGTGACGAGGCCGCTCGCCTCAGAGAGCCCGTACGCGGTGAGGACGGTGCCGACGCCCAGTTCGGAGCGGAGGCGCTCGACGAGCAGCAGCGGGACGACGGCGGCGCCGGTGACGACCAGGCGCAGGCTGGTGAGGTCGTGGGCGGCGCGGGCCGGGTGGTCGAGGAGCGACTGGTGGAGGGTGGGCGGGCCGGGCAGCACGCTGATCCGCTCGGCGGCGATGTTGGCGAGGACGGTGTCGGCGGTGAAGACGGACTGCGGCACGATCACCGCCCCGCGCATCAGGCAGGCGAGGACGCCCGCCTTGTAGCCGAAGGTGTGGAAGAACGGGTTCACCACCAGGTAGCGGTCGCCCTCGGCGAGCCCGGCGAGCGACGCCCACTCCTCGTAGCAGCGCAGGGTCTGGGCGTGGCTGATGACCGCGCCCTTGGGGCGGCCGGTGGTGCCGGAGGTGTAGATGATGTCGGAGGGGGCCTCGGGGTCGATGGCGTCGGCCCGGGCGCGGACGCGCGCGGCGGGGATCCGGTCGCCCTCGGCGAGGAACGCCTTCCAGGTGGTCCACTCGGCCTCGTCGGGCGCGGTGTCGCCGAGGACGACGACCCGCTCCAGGTCCGGCAGGGGCACCCCGGCGCGGCGCAGCGAGGCGACGTACGAGGTGCCGAGGAAGGTGCCGGTGACGAAGAGGAGGCGGGCGCGGGAGCGGGCGAGGACGTCGGCCGCCTCGGTGCCCTTGAAGCGGGTGTTGAGCGGGACGAGGACGGCGCCGGCGGTCACCGCGCCGAGCGCCGCGACGATCCAGTCGAGGCTGTTGGGCGCCCAGATCGCGACCCGGTCCCCGGCCCGTACCCCGGTGGCCAGGCAGGCGGCGGCGGACCGGCCGACGCGGGCGGCGAGTTCGGCGTACGAGATCCGGGTGCGGCCGTCGACGACCGCCTCCCGCTCCCCCCACCGCTCCCCCGCCGAGCGGACGAGTCCCGGGATCGTGCCCCACTCCAGGTCACCGCGCATCTGATGCCTCCACCGTTCCCGCGTCGCACCGTAGCTGACTATCCGTCAGATTAGTTGTAGCCTGACGCGCTGTCAGCAGTGAGAGGCTCCCAGAGGAGGTTCGGTGCTCAAGGACGCCACCGCCATCGTCGGCATTGGACAGACCGCCTTCGCGAAACAGCTCCCCGAGACCGAGAAGACGCTCGCCTGCCGGGCGATCCTCGCCGCCCTCGACGACGCCGGCATCGCCCCGTCCGAGGTCGACGGCTTCGCCTCCTACACCATGGAGGAGACCGACGAGGTCGAGGTCGCCAAGGCCATCGGCGCCGGCGACGTCACCTTCTTCTCCAAGGTCGGCTACGGCGGCGGCGGCTCCTGCGCCACCGTCGGCCACCTCGCCGCCGCCGTCGCCACCGGCCAGGCGAGCGTCGGCGTCGCCTGGCGCTCCCGGAAACGGGGCAGCGGACCGCGCCCGTGGAAGAACACCGCCGTCCAGCTCCCCACCCCCGGCCAGTGGACCCGCCCCTACGGGCTGCTCCGCCCCGCCGACGAGATCGGCATGCTCGCCCGCCGCTACATGCACGAGTACGGCGCCACCCGCGACCACCTCTTCAACGTCGCCCTGGCCTGCCGCAACCGCGCCAACCAGAACCCGGCCGCGATCATGTACGAGCGCCCGCTGACCCGCGAGATGTACATGACCTCCCGCTGGATCAGCGACCCGCTCTGCCTCTTCGACAACTGCCTGGAGACCGACGGCGCCCTCGCCTGCGTCATCGTCTCCGCCGAGCGCGCCCGCGACTGCCGCCAGAAGCCGGTGTACGTCCACTCCGCCGCCCAGGGCCTGCCCGCCCAGCACCACGGCATGGTCAACTACTGGAACGACGACCCGCTCTCCGGGCCCGCCTGGACCGCCGCCCGCCACCTGTGGAAGAGCGCCGACTTCGGCCCCCAGGACGTCGACGTCGCCCAGATCTACGACGCCTTCACCCCCCTCGTCCCGCTCTCCCTGGAGGGCTACGGCTTCTGCGGGCGCGGCGAGGGCGCCGCCTTCACCGAGGGCGGCGCGCTCGAACTCGGCGGCAGGCTCCCCCTCAACACCGGCGGCGGCGGCCTCTCCGAGGCGTACGTGCACGGCTTCAACCTCATCAACGAGGGCGTGAAGCAGCTCCGCGGCACCTCCACCGCCCAGGTGCCGAACGCCGCCACCTGCCTCGTCACCGCCGGTGAGGGCGTCCCCACCTCCGCCATCCTGCTGCGCGCCTGAGTCCGAGGAGCTGATCCCGTGCTGAACCCCGTCATCGACGAAGACGGCGCCCCCTTCTGGGAGTTCACCGCCCGCGGCGAACTCCGGATCCAGGCGTGCGCCGAGAAGGAGTGCGGCGAGCTGCGCTTCCCGCCCCGCCCCTGCTGCCCCCACTGCCAGTCCTTCGCCACCGAGTGGCGGCTCATGTCCGGGCGCGGCCGGATCTGGTCGTACGTGCTCCCGCACCCGCCGCTGCTGCCCGACTACGCCGACCAGGCCCCGTACAACGCGGTCCTCGTCGAACTCGCCGACGCCCCACGCATCCGCCTCGCCGGCAACGTCGTCGCCGCCCCCGACGCCCGCCTCGACTCCGTCGACCCGGCGCGCCTCCGCATCGGCGCCGCCGTCCGCATCGCCTTCACCGAGATCGACGGGCTCGCCGTCCCCCGCTGGCTCCTGGAGCGCGGATGACGACCCCCGGCGCCCCCGGTGCCCCTGGTCTCCCTGGCGCCCCTGGTCTCCCCGGCGTCACGGTCGAGCGGGACAAGGAGAGCGGGGTCGCCGTCGTCACGCTCGACCGGCCCGAACGGCTCAACGCGATCACCCTCGCGATGGCCCGCGGGCTCGGCGAGGTCTGGCGCGGGTTCCGGTACGAGGACGACGTCCGGGCCGTCGTCGTCACCGGCGCCGGCGGGCGGGCCTTCTGCACCGGCATCGACCGCGACGACGCGGGCCGGGTGCCGCAGCCCTCGTCCCCGTACACGATCGACGATCCGCTGGTCGCGATCGGTCCGAAGGCCAACGACCTGTGGAAACCGGTGATCGCCGCGGTGGAGGGGATGGCCTGCGGCGGCGCCTTCTACCTGCTCGGCGAGGCCGAGTTCCTGATCGCCGGCGAGACCGCGGCCTTCTTCGACCCGCACACCACCTACGGCATGGTCAGCGCCTTCGAGACCATCCACATGGCGCAGCGGATGCCCTTCGGGGAGGTCGCCCGGATGGCCCTCATGGGCTCCGCCGAACGCGTCTCCGCCCGGCGGGCGTACGAGACCGGCCTGGTCAGCGAGGTGACGGAGGCGGGCGGAGCGCTGGCCGCCGCGCGGGAGGCGGCCGCCGTCATCGCCTCCTACCCGACCGAGGCCGTCCAGGGCACCGTCCGCGCCCTCTGGTCCGCCAAGGAGGCCGTCCGGTCCCAGGCCCTGGCCCAGGCCCCCCACCTCGTCACCCTCGGCAACCTCCCGGCGGACCGGCAGGCGGAGCTGTTCACGGGGAGGGGGTCGGGCGGTCACCGCGTGCGCTGAGCCCGGACCGGATCCGCCGGACGCCGGTCAGCTCCGGCGCACCCAGCCGATCGTGCAGTGCTTCACCCGGGCGGCCGTCTCCGGGCGGGCCAGGAACGCCTCGGCCTCCTTCGCCACGCCCTCGACGGACACCTCGACGAGGTCCGTCTCGATCCTCTTGCCGTTCGCGTCCTCGAAGTGCACCGCGATCTCGAACGTGCCCTGGACCCTCCAGTCGTACGGGGTGATCTTCAGGGTGGCGGACGTGTCGGCCTCGCGGGCCGGCCGGCCCTTGGACTTCTTCCGCGCGGGCTTCACGCAGTCCAGCACCACGACCTCCACACCGACGGCGGGCTCCGTACCGCCGTCGGCCGTCGGCTCCTCCGTGTCCTCTGCGTACGGATCCTCGGTGTACGGGTCCTCGGTGTACGGATCCTCCGTGGCGTCCGAGGAGCCGGAGGAGCCGGAGGACGTGCTCCCGGAGGAGCCGGAGTAGTCGTCGTTCTTCTTGTCCGAGCTGGAGCAGCCGCCCCCGTCGCCGCTCCTGCTCTTGCCGCTGCCGCCGCCGCTTCCGCCGCTGCTGGTGCTCGACTGGAAGCCCGTCAGGGCCAGTACCACCACCGTCAGCGTGGCCGCCATCTTCAGCCGGGTCCGTACCACCGTCACCGTCTCCCCGTCCGTCCCGTCATGTGCGCGCCACACCCTAGCGGGGGTCGGGGAGCCCGCATGGCGGGGCTCCGGCACCGGGCGTAGCGTCGACAGCGAGAGAGCCGGACCGCGCAGTCCCCCCGAGGAGGCCGATCGATGATTCGCAACGTCGTCGGCTCGGTACTGGCTCTCGTCGGAGCGACGGCCGCCGTCTGGAGCCCCTTCCGTGCCTGGTACGACGGCCGTCACGGCAGCGACTACGCGATCGGGGACCTCTTCACCGGCATCACCGACGCCAAGGCCGAGGTCATCGGCTCGATCCTGCTGCCGTTCGCCTTCGCCGCACTCGTCGCCCTGCTCGGGGTGGTGCTGCGCTCCCGGCTGCTCGTCGCCCTCGCCGGACTCGTGGTCCTCGGCTTCACCGTCCTGTGGATGGTCCGGGTCGGGCAGGCCGAGGGCAGCCTCGTCGTCTCCGGGGACGGGCGCGGACTCGGCGACGGCGTCGCCAACGCCTTCGGCGGCGGTGTGCTGCTCCTGCTCGGCGCGCTCGTCATGTCGGGCCGCCCCAAGGCCCACCGCCTGACCCCGGCCGCCCCGCCGCCCACCCACCCGACGCTGGACGGCCCGCCGCCCGAGGGACAGCCCCAGACCGGGCAGCCGTACGACTCCGAGACGCGGGCCGGGCAGCCGTACGACCAGCCCTACGACTCCGAGACGCGGGCCATGCCGTACGCCGCCCCGGGCCGCTTCGACGTCCCGGTCGAGCCACCGCGCGACCGGGACGACCACCCGAGGCCCTAGGGTCCTGGGGTCCTAGCGGGCCGAGCCCCGGCCGGTCGCCGTGCCCTTCGCCGCGTCGAGCGCGTACACGCAGCGGTCCTTGCTGCACGCGTACACGACCCCGCCCTTCGCCACCGGCGAGCCGGTGATCTCGCCGCCCGTGGCGAGCTTCCAGCGGAGCTGCCCGCCGGTCGCGTCCAGGGTGTAGAGGACGTGGTCGGCCGAGCCGAAGTGGACCCGCCCGTCGGCGACGACGGGGCTGCCGACCAGCTCCGCGCCGGCCGCGAACCGCCACCGGGGGGTGCCGGTGACCGCGTCCAGGGTGTAGAGCGCGCTGCCGCTGCCGACGTGCACGTTCCCGTCCGCGACGAGCACCGGCTCGGACGACTGGCGCTGCTCGGTCGCGATCCGCCAGCGGTCCTGGCCGGTGGAGGCGTCGATGGCGTACACCGTGCCGAGGTGGTCGGCGAGGTACACCCCGCCGCCGGTGACGGCCGGGCCGGGCGCGAAGGCGGGCGGCGAGAGGAAGACGGCGGGCGCCTCGAAGTGCCAGCGCACGCGCCCCGACGCGATGTCGATCGACAGGACGCGGGTGCCGGCGGAGACGTACACGTACCCGTCCTCGGCCGGGGCGACCCGGACCGGCACGTGCCCGCAGGAGGCGGCGTCTCCGATCGGGTACGACCAGCGCTCGGTGCCCGTGCGGGCGTCGAGGGCCTGGAGCCGGGCGTCCCGCCACACGTACACGGTGTCGCCGTGCACGGCCGGGCCCGCGTCCGGGGTCTCGAAGTCCGTCTGGCAGCCGGTGACCTCCCACAGCTTGGCGCCGTTGGACGCCTCCCAGCCCTGGACGCCGCCGCCCCGGGTGCCGGTGACGACGGTGCCCCGGTCCACCTGGAGGGAGTACACCCAGGCGTCGGTGCCCAGCCGCCAGCGCTCGCCGCCGTCGGTGGCGTCGAGCGCGTACAGGGTCGGCCCGTCGGAGGCGTGGATACGGCCTCCGGCCACGGCCATCGACCAGGCCACGTCCCGGGTCTTGAACTGGCGCCGGCCGGACGCGGTGTCCAGCGCGTGCACCTCGAAGGAGGTCACGTAGAGCAGGTCGCCGTCGACGACCGGCGTCCCCCACACGTCGTTGGACATGCGGAAGCGCCACGGCCGCCACGGGCCCGGACCGGGCTCGGGCTGCGGGGCCTGCGGCTGCGCCTGCTGCGGTACGGGAACGGGCGCGGGCGCCGGTGCCGCCTCCCCGCCGGGGGGCCGGACCCAGCCGGTGGCGTGCGGGTCGGCGGCCTGCCCGAGGGCGAGCGCGGCCCGGGTGTCGGCGACCCGGGGGCCGGGCCCGATCGGCACCGTGGCGCCGCCGAGCCGCACCGGACCACCGGACTCCTCCGCGGGCCCCGCGTGCCGGCCGCCCACCGGGGCGGGCTCGGGCGAGCGCGGGTCCCCGGCCCAGCGGTCGGGGTGCGGCGGGCGCGGCGGCATCGGCGGCGGGGTGACCGGCGGCGGCGGGGCGGGACGGCCGCCGCGCCGGGTCTCGATCATGGTGACGGCGCTCTCGGGCAGCCACGCGGAGGCGGTGCCGCTGTCGTCGCTGCCCGGGCCGAAGAGGTGCGGGGCGAGCATGGCCTGGAGGTCGGCCGGGGTGGGCCGCTGGGCCACGTCCATCTGCATGCACGCGTCGATCAGGGGCCGCAGCTCGTCCGGCAGGCCCTCCAGGTCCGGCCCGTCGCGCAGCAGCATGAAGACCGTCTCGACCGGATTGGCGCCGTGGAAGGGCGCGTGGCCGGTGGCGGCGAAGACCAGCATGGAGCCGAGCGAGAAGACGTCGCTGGCGCCGGTGACGCTGCGCGAGTCGCGGGCCTGCTCGGGCGACATGTAGGCGGGGGTGCCGACGGCGACGTTGGTCATGGTCAGGCGCGTGTTGGAGACGCCCGACGCGATGCCGAAGTCGATCACCCGGGGGCCGTCCTCGACGACGAGGACGTTGGACGGCTTGAGGTCGCGGTGGACGAGCCCGGCGCCGTGGATGGACTGGAGGGCCTCGGCGACGCCCGCGGCGAGCCAGCGGACGGCCTGGGCCGGGAGCGGCCCGCACTCGTTCACTATCTCTTCCAGCGAGGGCGCCGGGACGTACGCGGTGGCGAGCCAGGGCACGGCGGCCCGGGGATCGGCGTCGACCACGGCGGCCGTGTAGAACCCGGACACCGCCCGGGCGGCCTCCACCTCGCGGGTGAACCGCACCCGGAACAGCTGGTCCTCCGCGAGCTCCGTGCGCACGGTCTTGATCGCCACTCGCCGGCCGGACGCCGAGCGCGCGAGATAGACCAGGCCCATGCCGCCCGCGCCGAGCCGGCCCAGCACTTCGAAGGGCCCGATGCGTCTCGGGTCGTGCTGCGTCAGCTGTTCCACTTGCCTGCCACCTCCCCGTACGGGCCATGACGGTACGGCCCGACCCCTGATTGTTCCTGTCCGGAGCCCTGGTTGCGAACCCGGGGGCGGATCGGGGTGTCACACCTCATACGGAGCGGATCGCTCACGTCCCGGCGGGCGGCTCCGAGAGGGCGGGACCGGCGGGCGGCGGGCCCGGCAGGGAGGGGGCGACGGGCGGCTCCCCGGGGGCGGCGAGACCGCCGGACCCCGGCTCGGAGAGGGGGCCGGACACGGGTTCGGAGACGAGCGGGCCGGTGGGGACGGCCTCGGCGGCGCCGGTGTCGGCGGGTCCTGACTCCCCGGTGCCGGGCTCGGCGAGGACGGCGAAGCGGGCGCCCTGGTTGTCGTGGAGGACGGCGATCCGGCCGTAGGGGGTGTCCACGGGCGGTTCGGCGACCCGTCCGCCGAGCCGGACGGTGGTGGCGCACGCCTCGTCGCAGTCGCGGACGGCGAAGTAGACGAGGACGTGGCCGGGCATCTCGGCGGGGAAGGCGTCGGTGATGACGGCCCGGCCGCCGAAGGAGGTGTCGTCGCCGGCGCGGGAGCCGGGCGGGGACCAGACGCGGTAGTCGAAGCCGGGGTCCTTGCCCTCCTCCTCGGGGTCGGCCTGGCGGCCGAGCCAGCCGAAGACGGAGGCGTAGAAGGTGTCCACCGGGCCGGGGCGGCGGGTGTAGACCTCCATCCAGCAGAAGGAGCCGGGCTCGTTGATGACCTCGAAGCCGTCGTCCTCGCCGGACTGGCGCAGGCCGAGGACGGCGCCGCCGGGGTCGGCGGCGAGGGCGAGGACGCCGAAGGGGCCGACGGGGTACGGCTCCATGACCATCTGGCCCCCGGCCGCCTTGACGCGGGCGGCGACGGTGCCGGCGTCCTTGGTGGCGAGGTAGACGGTCCAGGTGGTGGGCATGCGGCCGTCCCGCTTGGGGAGGAGCCCGGCGACCCGGCGGCCGTCGAGCAGCGCCTCGTCGCGGTCGTCGTCGAAGGTCCAGCCGAAGAGCTCGCCGTAGAAGCGCTTGCCCGCCTCCAGGTCGGGGAGCTGCGCGTCCACCCAGCACGGGGTGCCCTCTGCGTATACGGCCATGCCTCCACGCTAGGACGGCGGGGGCGGGGGCGCGCTCCGTGTGCGCCGTCCGGGGAGGGGAGCCAGGGAGGCCGCCCCGGGGGTCGCCCCCGGGTCGCCCCCAGGCGTTGTCCACGAAAGTTGTCCACAGCCTGTTCATAAAGCGGGCCCGGTCCGGAGGGCCGCCGTCGCGGTGGCGCGATCCCGTCCCCGCGACGCGCCGAGGGCACCCCCGCCGACCTCGGGGAACGGTCCGCACCCCATTTGCAGTCGGCCGAATCGCGCGCTGATCGCCCCTCGGTAAGCTGACGGCATGACAGGACAAGTACGCACCGTCGACGGCCGCGTGGCCGGACGACGCGGCCAGGCGACGCGGCAGAAGCTGCTCGACTGCCTCGGTGAGATGCTCAGCTCCTCGCCGTACCGGGACGTCAAGGTGATCGACGTGGCCCGGAAGGCGGGTACTTCACCCGCGACGTTCTATCAGTACTTCCCGGACGTCGAGGGCGCCGTCCTGGAGATCGCGGAGGAAATGGCGAAGGAGGGCGCCGGGTTGACCGAGCTGGTCTCCGGCCGCTCCTGGGTCGGCAAGGCCGCCTGGCAGACCTCCGAGGAACTCGTCGACGGCTTCCTCGACTTCTGGCGGCGGCACGACGCCATCCTGCGGGTGGTGGACCTCGGCGCCGCGGAGGGCGACAAGCGGTTCTACAAGATCCGCATGAAGATCCTGAACTCGGTCACCAACTCCCTGACGGACGCGGTGAAGGAGCTCCAGGCCAAGGGCAAGGTCGACAAGGAGGTCAGCGCGGCCGCGATGGCGGGCTCGCTCGTGGCGATGCTCGCCTCGGTCGCCGGCCACCAGAAGGGCTTCACCACCTGGGGCGTGAAGCAGGCCGAACTCAAGCCGAACCTGGCCCTGTTGGTGCATCTGGGCATCACCGGCAAGAAGCCGGTCAGATAGCGCCGGGCCCCGTCCCGGAACCCTTCCTTCACCCGTCCTGTCGTCGACGCCGACGCCGGTCGCCGCCCTCCCCCAGGGGCGGTACCGCCGTCGGCGTCGTCGTGTGCGGGCCGGGTCACCTGCGGGTGAGCCGGAAGAGCCGGATCTCGCGGTCGACCCGGGCCTGGTAGGAGGCGTACGGCGGCCAGAACGCGAGGGCCGCCGTCCACGCGGCCGCCCGCTCCTCCCCCGTCAGCCTCTCGGCCCGTACGGGGATGAGCTCGCCCTTCCAGCTGATCGTGGCGTCCGGGTGGGCGAGCAGGTTGGCCGTCCAGGAGGGGTGGCCGGGGCGGCCGAAGTTGGAGCCGATGAGCAGCCAGGTCCCCCGGTCCGGCTCCGGCATGCAGGCGAGGGGCGTGGTCCGCTCCCGCCCGCTTCTCGCCCCCGTGGCGGTGAGCACGACTCCGGGCAGCATCTGGGTGCTGAGCAGCGCTTTCCCCCTGCTCAGCCGGTGCACGGCCTTGTCGAGCGCCGGGATCACATGGGGCGCGATCTTCGCGAAGGTCCGGGTCGAGGAGACCTTCTGGACGAGCTTCACCCCTAGGGGCGTCTGGCGACCGGGCATCGGGTGACCGCCTCTCCTGGGAGTCCGGTGGGCATCAGGCGGCCGCCTCTCCGAGGAGGCCGGTGCGTTCGGCGGCGCGGGCGCGGAGGCGTCCGGCGGGGCCGAAGAGGAGTTCGTCGGCGGCGGCGCGCTGGAAGTAGAGCCGGGCGTCACGCTCCCGGGCCGCGCCGGTGCCGCCGTGCAGCTGGACGGCCTCGCCCGCGGCGGCCCGGAGCGCTTCGAGGGCCTGGGCGAGGGCGAGGGGGCCGCTCGCGGGGCCGGGTCCCGGCTCGCGGGCGGCGCAGTACGTCATCGAGCGCGCGGCCTCCACCTGGACGTACAGGTCGGCGAGGCGGTGCCGGACGCCCTGGAGGGAGCCCTCGGCCCGGCCGGAGTGCTCGCGGGCGGTGACGTGCCCGAGGGTGCGCTCCAGGGCGCCGCGGGCGGCTCCGGTGGCCTCGGCGGCGAGGAGGACGGCGGCGGTGCGGCCGGCGGCGTCGAGGGCGCGGGTGATGTCGGCCGGGTCGGCGGGGTCCTCGCCGAGGAGCTCGGCCGGGACGTCGCGGAGCTGGACGAGGGCCGGGGAGCGGGTGGGGTCGAGGGAGGCCCCGCGGGTGCGGACGAGGCCGGGGCCCGCGTCCTCGGCGCGGACGAGCAGGAGGAGGGTGCGGCTGCGGGCGAAGCCGCCGGTGTGGGCGGCGACGAGGAGGAGTCCGGCGCTGTGCCCGTCGAGAACCTGCTCGGCCTCGCCGTAGAGGAGCCAGCCGTCGCCGCCGGGGGCGGGGCGGGCCTGGACGCCGCCGGCCCGGCCGTCGCCCGACCAGGCACCGGTGGTGTTGTCGCCGGTGAGGCCGAGGGCGTGGGCGAGGGAGCCGCCGGGGGCGGCGAGCGCGCAGGTGAGGCTGCCGTCGGCGATGCGGGGCAGCAGGTCGGCGCGCTGGGCGGGGGTGCCGAGGGCGGCGACGAGGGGGGCGGTGAGGACGCTGGTGGCGAGGAGCGGGGAGGGCGCGAGGGCCCGGCCGGTCTCCTCGCAGGCGAGGGCGAGGTCGGCGGTGCCGCGGCCGGTGCCTCCGTACTCCTCGGGGAGGGCGAGCCGGGCGAGTCCGAGCTCGCCGGACATGCGGGCCCAGAGGGCGGGGTCGTACCCCTCGGGGGATGTCGTGGTGGGGGTGGCTTCGGTGAGGGGGGTGGTGTGCTGGTCGAGCAGGTCCCGCAGGGTGCGGCGGATCTCCCGCTGTTGCTCGGTGAGCGCGGCGAGGTCCGCGCCGTCGGCGGTCTCCATGGGGCTCCCTCCGTATCTGACGGTGCGTCATGCTAGGGCGGGGGAGGGATGGTTGCCCAGAGAGGCGCGGGTTCCGATCGCACGGATCTGATGTACCGTCAGATTCATGACCGCTTCCACGCGCACCGCTCCCCCCGGCCGGCGCCGGGTCGCCGTCGCCGGCGTCGCGCTCTCCGACTGCGGCCGGGTCGACGAGGCCACCCCGTACGCGCTGCACGCGCAGGCCGCCCGCCGCGCCCTCGCCGACAGCGGACTCGACCGCTCCGTCGTCGACGGCCTCGCCTCCGCCGGTCTCGGCACCCTCGCCCCGGTCGAGGTCGCCGAGTACCTGGGCCTGCGCCCCACGTGGGTGGACTCCACCACGGTCGGCGGCGCCACCTGGGAGGTCATGGCCGCCCACGCCGCCGACGCCATCGCCGCGGGGCACGCCAACGCGGTGCTGCTCGTGTACGGCTCCACCGCGCGCGCCGACATCAAGGCCCGCCGCCGCACCTCGAACCTCTCCTTCGGGGCGCGGGGCCCGCTCCAGTTCGAGGTCCCGTACGGGCACACCCTGATCGCCAAGTACGCGATGGCCGCGCGCCGCCACATGCACCAGTACGGCACCACCCTGGAGCAGCTCGCCGAGGTCGCCGTACGCGCCCGGGCGAACGCGTCGCTCAACCCCGAGGCGATGTTCCGCACGCCGATCACCGTCGACGAGGTGCTCTCCGGCCCGATGATCGCCGACCCCTTCACCAAGCTGCACTGCTGCATCCGCAGCGACGGCGGGTGCGCGGTGCTGCTCGTAGCGGAGGAGTACGTCCCCGATACGGCGAAGGCACCGGTCTGGGTCCTCGGCACCGGCGAGCACGTCTCGCACACGACGATGTCCGAGTGGGAGGACTTCACCGTCTCCCCCGCCGCCGTCAGCGGCCGCCTCGCCTTCGAACGCGCCGGCGTCACCCCCGCAGACATCGACGTGGCCGAGATCTACGACGCCTTCACCTACATGACCCTGGTGACCCTGGAAGACCTGGGCTTCTGCCCCAAAGGCGAAGCCGGCGCGTACTTCGCGCAGAAGGATGCGGTCCCGGTCAACACCGACGGCGGCGGCCTCTCCGCCTGCCACCCCGGCATGCGCGGCCTCTTCCTCCTGGTAGAAGCCGTCCGCCAACTCCGAGGCGAAGCCCCCGGCCTCCAGATCCGCCGCCCCGACAACTCCCTCCCCCGCCTAGCCCTAACCTCAGCCACAGGCGGCTGGTTCTGCACCTCAGGCACGCTCATCCTGAGCCGCGACTGACTCCGCCCGCCCCGTAGCGGGCCAACCTCACGCCGCACCCCGTTCCGTTGCGGGCAGCCGTTTCCGCCGGGACGGCGCCCACCCTGCCGCACCCCGTTGCGGGCAACCGTTCCGCCGGGGCGGCGCCCACCCCGCCAAGGGCTGCGCCCCGCCGTTCCGTTGCGGGCAACCGTTCCGCTGGAGCGGCGCCCACCCTGCCGCACCCCGTTGTGGGCAATCGTTCCGCTGGGGCGGCGCCCACCCCGCCAAGGGCTGTGCCCCGCCGTTTCGTTGTGGGCAATCGTTCCGCTGGGGCGGAACGGGTGGGCACAACGGAACGGCGCCCTTCACCGGGCCTAGGTTCCCGCGCCTGAACGCCCCGCACATGTGCGGCCGCACCGTGGGTGTGCCCACCCGTTCCGCCCTGCGGAACACCTGCCCACACGGTGGCGAGGCCGGTGCGGCCCGTACGGGCGGGGCGGAGGCCCGGGCGGTGCCGGACAGGCTGGGCGCAGCCCGCACGGGCGCGGGCGGAAGGCCCGCATGGTGGCGGGACAGTGCAGCCCGCACGGGACGGGCCGAGCAGGCCCGGAGGGAGCGGCCCACGGCAGGCGCAGCCCGTACAAGCGCAGCGCCCCGCGCCGGTGCCGGTCCCGCCTGAAAGGTGCCGCCCCCTACGCTCGCCCCATGAGCGACTTCCACCACACCCTGCGCAGCCTCCGCGTGTGGGACACCGAGCTGCCCACCTTCGACACGAAAACCGCCCCACCCACCCCCCTCCCCCTCTTCCACACCTGGTTCCTCGCCGCCGTCGCGGCCGGACAGCCGGAGCCCCACACCCTCTCCCTCGCCACCACCGACACGGACGGCCGCCCCGACGTCCGCACGGTGATGCTGCACGACGCCGACGCCCGCGGCTGGCACTTCGGCTCGCACTCCACCAGTGCCAAGGGCCGTCAGCTCGCCGCCCGCCCCGAGGCCGCGCTCGGGTTCTACTGGCCGGTGCAGGGCCGCCAGGTCCGCGTCAGGGGCCACGTCACCACCGCGAGCCCCCAGGAGGCGTACGCGGACCTGCACGCCCGCACCACCGGCGCCCTCGCCGCCGCCCTGACCGGCCGGCAGAGCGAGGTCCTGGACTCCCCGGAGACCCTCGCCGCGGCGAGCGACGCCGCCTGGGCCCGCGCCGAGGCCGACCCGGCGGCCGACGCCCCCACCTGGACGCTCTACCTCGTCGAGCCGGCCGAGGTCGAGTTCTTCCAGGGCGACGCCCGCCGCCGCCACCTCCGCCTCCGCTACCGCCGCACCCCCGACGGCTGGACCCGCGAACTCCTCTGGCCCTGACTACTCCCCGCCCGCTCCGTACGACCCCGCTCCGTACATCTCCTCGATCTCCCGCGCGAAGTCCCGCAGCACCGCCGCCCGCCGCAGCTTCAGCGACGGCGTGAGGTGCCCCGAGGTCTCCGAGAACTCCGTGGTCAGCACGCGGAAGGCGCGGATCGACTCCGCCCGCGAGACCAGCCGGTTCGCGTCGTCCACCGCCTTCTGCACCACCTCCAGCAGCTCCGGATCCCGCGTCAGCTCCCACAGCGCCAGGTGGTCCTTCTGCCGCATCCGCCGCCAGTGCGTCAGCCCCTCGTGGTCCAGGGTGATCAGCGCGGAGACGAACGGCCGGTTGTCCCCGACGACCATGCATTGGGCGACCAGCGGATGCGCCCGCAGCCAGTCCTCCAGCGGCGCCGGGGCGACGTTCTTCCCCGCCGAGGTGATCAGCAGGTCCTTCTTCCGGCCGGTGATCGTCAGATAGCCGTCCTCGTCGAGCGCGCCGATGTCGCCGGTGGGGAACCAGCCCCCGTCCGTGTACGGCACCGCCTGCCCGCGCTGCGCGTCCCAGTACCCGGCGAAGACGTGCGCCCCGCTCAGCCACACCTCCCCGTCGTCCGCGATCCGCACCCCCGTGCCGGGCAGCGGCAGTCCCACCGTGCCGGTGCGCGGCGCGAGCGGCGGGGTGACGGTGGACGCGGCCGTGGTCTCCGTCAGGCCGTACCCCTCGAAGACCTCGACGCCCGCGCCCCGGAAGAACTCCGCGAGCCGCACCCCCAGCGGCGAGCCGCCGCAGATCACGTACCGCACCCGGCCGCCCAGCGCCGCCCGGATCCGGCGGTAGACCAGCGGGTCGTACAGAGCGCGCGCGGCCCGCACGGAGAGCGAGGGCTCGTCGGTCCCCCCGAAGCGGCGGGCGGCCCGCGCGGCCCGGTCGAAGGCGGCGCCCTTCCCGGCGCGTTCGGCGGTGGCCCGGGCCCGGTTGTAGACCTTCTCCATCACGTACGGGATCGCGAGCAGGAAGGTCGGCCGGAAGGAGGCCAGGTCGTGGAGGAGGTCCTCGCCCTCCACCGACGGCGCGTGCCCGACCCGTACCCGCGCCCGGACGCAGCCGATCGCCACCATCCGCCCGAAGACGTGCGAGAGCGGCAGGAAGAGCAGCGTGGACGCCGGCTCGCCGCCCTCGGGGGCGAAGACGGGGCGCAGGAGCTTGACCGCGTTGTCGACCTCGGCGAAGAAGTTGGCGTGGGTGAGGGCGCAGCCCTTGGGCCGGCCGGTGGTGCCCGAGGTGTAGACGAGGGTGGCGAGGGCGTCCGGGGTGAGCAGCCCCCGCCGGGCGGTCACCGTCTCGTCCGGCACCCGCGCGCCCGCCTTGCGCAGTTGCTCGACCGCCCCGCCGTCGAGGACCCAGAGGTGGGTGAGGCCGGGCAGTTGGCGGCGTTCGGCGGAGACGAGCCGCGCCTGGCCCACGTCCTCGACGACGCAGGCGACGGCGCCGGAGTCCTGGAGGATCCAGCGGGTCTGGAAGGCGGAGGAGGTCGGGTAGACGGGGACGGTGACGAGCCCGGCGGCCCAGGCGGCGAAGTCGAGCAGCGTCCACTCGTAGGTGGTACGCGCCATCAGCGCGAGCCGGTCGCCGGGCCGCAGCCCGTGGGCGATGAGCCCCTTGGCGACGGAGTGCACCTCGGCGGCGAACCGGGCGGCGGTGACGTCCCGCCACCCGCCGTCCTCGTCCTTCCGGGAGAAGACGACGTCGTCGGGGGCCTGGCGGGCGTTGTCGTACGGAAGGTCGGCGAGCGAGCCGCGGTCCACCCGGGGCACGAGGGCGGGGGCGGAGACCTCCCGCACCCGCCCGTCGACGCGGATGAGGGCGAGGTCGGTCGACACGGGCGGCTCCTCGGTCTGCGCGATGAACGAAGGGTCGTGCGTCGTGCGTCGTGAAGCGGAGGTACGGGCCGTACAGGTATCCAACAGGTCAACGGGCCAACAGAATTGACCAGCGGGTAACCTTACTGCGCGGTAAGGCTCAACGGGGAGACCAGCGTTCGTTTTTCATGAGGTTCCCGAGCCCGGACCAGGCGAAGTTCATCAGCGTGGCCGCCGCCTCCCGCGCCGTCGCCCCGGGCGTTTCGTTCGCCCAGGTAGCCAGCGACTCGGCCGACCCCACCAGCGCCTGCGCCAGCGCCGCCACGTCCCGCTCGCCGATCTCGACCGGCCCGTGCGCCGCCCGCGCCGCCTCCCCGATCAGCCCGGTCACGAACGCCGCGATCTCCTCCCGCATCCGCGCCGCCTCGGTCGCGAACGGCTCCCCCTGCGTCCGCGCGTGCCGGCTGAGCACCGCCCAGGCGTCCGGATGGTCGGCGGCGTGCCCGAAGAAGGCGAGCAGTCCCGCCCACAACCGCTCGTCCGGCGGCACGGAGGCATCGCCCACGACCTCGGCGACCGCCGCGAGCAGCGCCTGCGCCTCCCGCCGGATGCAGGCGGTGAAGAGCTCCTCCTTGGAGTGCAGATACAGATAGACCAGCGGCTTCGACACGCCGGCCAGCTCGGCGATGTCGTCCATCGACGCCGCCTGGTACCCCTGCCGGGCGAAACACGCCACGGCGGCGTCCATCATCTGCCGCTCCCGCACGGCCCGCGGCAGTCTCTTGGTCCCCGCCACGTCCCTCTCCGCCCTGCGCCCGTCTCGTTCCCATGATCGCCCGAACGCCCCGTGAAGCCTACGTGCCCCCCGCCCGGACGGGGGCGAGGGGCACGGAGGCGTACGGGGCGTACGAAGGTGTACCGAGGTGTACGCGACGGGGTCAGGCCGCGGCGGCGACCGCCTGCTTCGGCTCGGCCTCGCGGGAGTCGCTCAGCTCGTCGATCGGGGACGAGGAGGCGTTCTCGTACGCGGTGAGGTCGAGGATCTTCTCGCGGGCGGAGACGATCACCGGGACCAGCGCCTGGCCGGCCACGTTCGTCGCCGTGCGCATCATGTCCAGGATCGGGTCGATCGCCATGAGGAGGCCGACGCCCTCCAGGGGGAGGCCCAGGGTGGAGAGGGTCAGGGTCAGCATGACCGTGGCGCCGGTGAGACCGGCGGTGGCGGCCGAGCCGATGACCGAGACGAAGGCGATCAGCAGGTAGTCGCCGATGCCGAGCTGCACGTCGAAGATCTGCGCGATGAAGATCGCGGCGAGCGCCGGGTAGATCGCGGCGCAGCCGTCCATCTTGGTGGTGGCGCCGAACGGGACGGCGAAGGAGGCGTACTCCTTCGGGACGCCGAGGCGCTCGGTGACCTTCTGGGTGACCGGCATGGTGCCGACCGAGGAGCGGGAGACGAAGGCCAGCTGGATCGCGGGCCAGGCGCCCTTGAAGAACTGGATCGGGTTGACCTTGGCGACCGTCGCGAGCAGCAGCGGGTAGACGCCGAAGAGGACCAGGGCGCAGCCGATGTAGACGTCGGCGGTGAAGGTCGCGTACTTGCCGATCAGCTCCCAGCCGTAGTCGGCGATGGCGAAGCCGATGAGGCCGACGGTGCCGAGCGGGGCGAGGCGGATGACCCACCAGAGGGCCTTCTGGAGGAGCTCCAGGACCGACTCGGAGAGGGTGAGGATCGGCTGGGCCTTGTCGCCGAGCTTGAGGGCGGCGATGCCGGCGACGGCGGCCATGAAGACGATCTGGAGGACGTTCAGCTCGGTGAAGGGCGTGATGACGTCCGACGGGATGATGCCGGTGAGGAAGTCGATCCAGGAGCCCTCGCGCTTCGGCAGCTTGCCGTCCTGCGGGGTGAGGCCGGTGCCGGCGCCCGGGTTGGTGATCAGACCGATCGCGAGGCCGATGGCGACGGCGATCAGCGAGGTGATCATGAACCAGAGGAGGGTGCGGGTGGCGAGCCGGGCGGCGTTGTTCACCTTCCGCAGGTTGGTGATCGAGACCAGGATCGCGAAGAAGACGAGCGGTGCGACGGCCAGCTTCAGCAGCTGGACGAAGATGTCACCGACCTGCCCGAGGGTCTCCTTCAGCCAGGAGACGTCCTGGCTGCGGGCGATCCAGCCGAGCAGCACGCCGAGCACGAGACCGGCGACGATCTGGGCCCAGAAGGGGACCTTGGGTATCCGGGACGAGGGCTTGGCCTCGGTGGCGGACGCGGACGCGGACACGGACACACTCCACTGATGCGTATCGGGGAATACGGGACGGGGGTGCGGCACTCTCTACGCGCTCTCGCGCGGGGCGCCGCTGCATGCTGCCGGGGAGGCCGGGGCCTCAGGACTCGCGGCGACAACAGGCCGCGGACATACAGCGGCAGAGATCGACGTGCAGGCGCGCCACGAGCGGGATGCTCGCGGCGTGAACGGGGCGCACTGCTGTCGTCATGGCCGATACGTTAACACTTGAACTTTGAGAACCTCAAAGCTGTTCTTTGAGATCGAGATCCAGCCACCCCCACCCAAAACCCAAAAAACCCCTGATGAGAGCCATACAGCTCACACCAGAGGCCCACCCCGTGTGAGGAACCTTACGCTCCCCCTACACCCTTCCCCCACGCCCAAGACACCACGACAGGGCCCTAGGTCACGGGCATCCGGTAGCGCATCCGGTACCGGTGCGCGGCCTTCGTCATCAGCGTGGCCTCGATGGGGCGCCCGCCGTCGGAGTGGACGACCCGGAAGGCGACGAGCACGGGCATGTCCTTCGGCAGCTCCAGCGCGACGACCTCTTCCTCCGTCGGGATCTCGGACGACAGCTCGTCCACGAACTCCCGTGGGGGAAAGCCCAGCGAGTCGAGCAGCGCCGGCGTGCCGCCCCGGATCCGCTTGTTCTCCAGCACGGCCGTGCCCTCGACCAGGCTCAGCGGGTAGTACGACCGCGTGAGTTCGGTCGGCTCCTCGTCCAGGAGGAGGAGCTGCCTGCGGAGCACGGCCCGCTCACCGTCCTCCAGCCGCAGGGCCGCGGCCACCTCGGCGGGCGGGACGACGACCTCGACGCCGAGGAGCTGAATCCGTCCGGCCTGCCGCCGCTTCGCGGCCTCGGACACCCAGGGGTAGGGCTCTCCCGGCCCGGCCGGCCTCATGTACGCGATCGGCTCGACGGATTCCTGGGCATGCGGCCGTACGTACACGCCCTTGCCCGGCAGACCTTCGAGAAGCCCCTCGGCCTTCAGCATCTGGAGCGCCTTCTGGACGGTCGTGTTGGCCACGCCGCCGTACTGCTCCATCAGCTCGGCCGTCGATCCCAGCTTGCTGCCCGGAGGCAGGTCTCCGCGGGTGATCCGCCGCCGGAGCTCCGCCGCGATCTTCTGGTGCGGCGATCTCGGGTCCTTGAACTCCTTCGCCATTACGCGCCCCGCTCCCCGAGCCGATACGTAAGGTGTCTGCCGGCCGGCATGGTCATCAGGGACGCCTCCATCGGCGTCCCGTCGGCGGTCCGCGTCAGCCGGAGCAGACGGAGAACGGCACTCCCCTCGGCCAGTTCCAGGCGCCCGCACTCCTCCGCGGTGGCCCGGTCGGCGCTCACGTCCTCGACGACCCCGGCACCGACGTACCCCAGCTCCTTGAGCAGCGTGACGGCTCCGCCGGGCACCTTGCGCGGTTCCGCCAGGGGCGTACCGCCGGCGATGGCCACGGGGTAGTAGGAGTCGGCCAGTTCGACGGGGTGACCGTCCAGCAGGATCAGGCGGCGTCTGACGATCACCGGCGCGCCGGCGGCGAGCCCGAGAGCGACGCGCACGGCTTCCGGGGCCTCCACCTCGCCCGCGTCGAGCAGTCGCTGGCCACCACGGCGCCCGCGACGGGCGGCCTCTTCGGTCCACGCGTCGCTCCGACCGGGCTCACGCGGGGCCAGGTAGGGCGCGGTCTCACTGATCCACGCATCGCCCGACATGTTCCTACCTCCAGCTCACTGTTGCCAGCGACCCTACTTCCTCGCCTCCGGTGAACCGCGCGCAGCCTTAAGGGCTTGCCCCTTAAAGCGCTATGCACTTAAGGTTCTCCTCATGGAGACGACGGATCCTGACGCACCGCAAGACGGTGTTCCGAGCCGGACACCGAAGGCCCGGAGGGCCACCCCCTCCTTCACCGAAGGGTCCGTGACATCGCGAACGGAGGCGAAGGGATGCTGACGGCCGTCGTCCGCGAGCGGCACGACGGCCGACTCCTCCGCATCGCCCACCTCCAGCCCACCACGGGAGTCGCCTGGACCACGGCGGCCGACAACATCCGGCCCGCCGTCTTCCACCGCGACGCCCCCGAGGAGGGGGAGGGCAACCGTCCCGTTCCGACGAACGGGATCTGTAGGGACCGACCACGGAAAGGAACGGACATGACCGATCTGCCGCGCACGGAGGACACCCCCGCCGAGCCGGAGGTGTTCGACATCGGCGACGCCGCCGAACTGACCGAGGGCCAGGGCGGCGGCCAGAGCGAGGACAAGCGGCGCGCCTACAACTGCTGACACACACCCCCGTGGCCCCGGCCTTTCGCCGGGGCCACACCCCGATCCCCGGAGCGAAGGAGTGAACGAATGCCTGTCGGAGGATTCAGTACGCCCCGGCCCGGTCTGCCCCGCCCGGTCGGCGCGCACGCCCTCCCGCTGACGTCCGCCTGGCGGCTGGGCGAGATCCCCGTGCGCGGCGCACAGCACATGGACCGGCGCGTGCTCGTCGTCGGGCCGTGCGCGGCGGATGACGACGAGGTCCGGTCCCTGGCCTGCCGGCCGGTGCCCGCGTCCGTCACCTGGCGGTGGTCGGGCGCGTACGCGGTGGTGGAGGAAGCGGCGGGCCGTGTGGTGGTGCACACCGACCCGGCGAGCGCGCTGCCCGTGTACGCGGTCGCGTGGAACGGGACATGGGCCTGGTCCACGTCCGCGCGGTTCCTCGCGGCCCTGACCAGTGCCCGGCTCGACTCCGAGCGACTGGCCTGTGCCGTCCTCGCCCCGTCCCTCCCGGTACTGGCCGAAGGCCGGAGCTTCTTCGACGGGGTCGAACAGCTCCCGCCGGGCTGCCGTGTGACGCTTTCCCACGACGGCCGTCCGTACGCCTCCTCCGTCGTCTGGTGTCCGGACCCAGTCGGCGGATCACCGCACCTGCGGCTCCGCGACGCCCTGACCTCTGCCGTACGCCTCCGCACCACTACCGATCCGGCACTCTCCAGCGACCTGTCCGGCGGGCTGGACTCCACCACGGTCGCCGTCGTCGCCGCCGCCGCGCTCGACGGTCCGCTCGATGCCGTCACCGTCCACCCGGAGGGGCTGCTGGACGGCGCCGACCTCTCGTACGCCCGGCTCACCGCCACCGCCTCGCAGGGGCGCATCGCACACCGGCTGCTTCCCCTGACCGCCGAGCACCGGCCGTACACCCGCCTGCGGGAGGTACCCGTGACGGACGAGCCCGCCCCGTCCACCCTGACGCACGCCCGCCTCCTCGGACAGCTCCGGTGGATGCGCCGGACCCTGGGGAGCCGTACCCACCTGACCGGCGACGGCGGGGACAGCGTCCTGTTCCAGCCGCCCGCCCGTCTTTCCGATCTCGTACGCCACGGCCACTACCGACAGGCGACGAGCGAGGCCGTCGGCTGGGCCCGCCTCCGCCGCACCCCCGTCGCACCCCTGCTCCGGGACGCCACGGCCATGGCGCGGACCTCCCGCGCCCAGGCCCTCGCGCACCTCGCCACGGGCTCCGGCGGCGGATGGGAGAACGCGGGCGACGTCCGCTGGTTCCCCACTCCGCCCGTGCCGCTCTGGGCCACACCGGACGCCCTCGGTCTCCTCGCACGCGCCACCGAGCGAGCCGCTGTCCGGCCCGACGACCTGCCAGGACTGGACGCCTCGGTACGCATCCTCGTGGACGAGATCCGGGAGGTGGCGCGCACGGCCGTCGCGGACGCCGGACTGGCGGCGAGCGAAGGGATCGGCCTGCACAACCCGTTCCTGGACGCCCGGGTGGTGGACGCGATCCTGCGGACCCCGCTCCGCGGCCGGCCTCCGGTCCACGCCTACAAACCGACGCTGGCCACGGCATTCGCGGACGTGCTGCCTGCCGAGGTCCGCGCCCGCACGACGAAGGGCAGCTTCGAGGCCGACCACTACAGCGGGATGCGCACGGCCCTGCCTGAACTGCTCGATTCGGCGGGGCTGCACCTGGCCGCCCTCGGCCTCCTCCACCTTCCTCGCTTCCGGGCCGTCCTGCGCCGGGCCGCCGCCGGAGTACCCATGCCACTCGCCACGATCGAGCAGGCACTCACCACGGATGCCTGGCTGCACGCGGTCGGCCGGACGCCCCCTCCGCAATGGGCCGTCCCCGTGCCCGTGCCCGTACCCGGAAGGGAGTTCTGATGGACACCACCGTCGACTTCGGACACATCCGCGTCCTCATCGACTACGACACCGGCCGCGTCCGCTGCGCGCTCCCGGCGAAGCCCGGCCCGACGACCGCCCCCGCCGCGAGCTGGGGCAGCACGGAACACCCCGCCGGGCTGACCCGCCCGCCCGGCCCGTGGACCCCCTTGGCAGCCGCGGCTCTCGTCCTCGTCCTCGCCGTGAAGCACGCGGGACGGCGGCGGACCGCCATGCGCCGCGTCCTCCGCGCCGTACGCGTGGCCCATGCGGCCACCGCCGGACCCGCCACCGCCCAGCAGGCGACGGCAGCCGTCGACGCCGTACGACGCGCCGCCTGGACCTCCCCCGCGCGCACCGCCTGCCTGGAAGAATCGGCCGCCGCCGTCCTGCTCCTCGCCCTGCGCCGTCGCGCTGTCGTCTGGCACCACGGCGTCGCCCCCGACCCCGTGCGCCTCCACGCCTGGATCACCACCCACGACGGCACTCCCGCCGCCGAGCCCCCGTCCACCAGCGCCTACACCACCGCCCTCGTGATCGGAGCCCCTCGTGCCTGACCTCTGGATCTCCACCCCGGCCTGCGCGCTCGGCCCCTACCGGGCGGACCTCGCCGAGACCTACTGGCGCTGGGAGCAGGACCCGACGCTGATGGTCGGATACGGCCGTCAGGTGCCCGAGTCCCTGGAAGCCCGCACCGAGGGCATGGCGCACCAACTCCGGGGGTCCAATATCCGCTTCACGGTCTACGACCCGGCCGACGGTGAGCCCGTCCCCGTGGGCGTGACCACGCTGCTGCCCGACGACGCCGTCCGCACGGCGGAGTTCGTCATCATGCTCGCCAAGGAGGCCCGCGGACGTGGCCTGGGTACGGAGGCGACGCGCCTCACCCTCGACTACGCGTTCCACGTGTCGGCCCTGCGCATGGTCTGGCTGAAGGTTCTCGCCCCCAACAGGGCGGCCGTCGCGGCGTACGAGCGGGCCGGGTTCCGGCCCGCCGGCCGCCTGCGGGAATCCGGCTACTGGCTCGGGGAGGTCTGCGACGAGGTGCTGATGGACGCCCTCGCGGCCGACTTCACGGGGCCCTCAGTGGTGAAGGCCCTGCTCTCCGGGGAATGACGCCCGTCTTAGAGCGCGTCCTCGCGGGTGCGGTTGTCCTGGAGGCGGCCCTTGGCTCGGTCCACCTTCTCGACGATCTCGACGCTCATGTTGTCGCGCTGCTTGCGGAGCAGGACGAAGCTCAGGGGGGCGGAGATGACGATGGAGAGGAGGAGGACCCACAGGAGGTTGGAGTCGCCGAGGCCGCGCGGCAGCGCGCCGACGTAGACGAGGCCCCACAGGGCGAGGAAACACCCGGCGAAGATGCCGAGGCGCATCAGCGAGTAGCGGAGCATGACCCACTCTTTCGTTCCGAGGTTCCGGGCTTCCGAGGTTCCCGGGTTCCGGGTGCCGAACCTTCCCATTACGGGACGAGCGTCCCCCAGTGAAGCACGGCGGAGGGGGCCCGCCGGAGGCGGGGGCTGGGCGGGGCGGGGCGGGAAGGCTTGAGCATCGCGTGAAGTAATAGTTACCATTGCCCTATGACCCTTACCTTTGAGGTCGATCCGACGGTCGACCAGTCCCTGACCGACGGCATCCTCGCCCTCTGGGCCGACGTCTCCAACGCCGGCGGCGCCGTCGGCTTCGTCCCGCCCGTCACCCCGGAGGACATCCGCCCCTCCCTGCTCAAGCACCTCGCCGGCATGGTCCAGGGCACCACCCGGCTGCTGGTCGGCCGGGACGAGGACGGCGAGGTCGCCGCCACCACCTTCCTCACCTTCAACAGCCACCGCCTCATGACCCACTGGGTCTGGCTGTACACGGTGATGGTGCACCCGAAGCACCAGGGCAAGGGGTACGGCCGCGACCTGATGGCGGCCGTCGAGCGCACCGCCCGTACCGCCCCCGGCTTCGAGACGATCGAGGCCGTCCGGCTCGGCGTCCGCGGCGGCACCGGCGTCGACACCTTCTACGCCAAGGCCGGCTACAAGGAGGTCGGCCGCGTCCCCGGCGCGATCCGCGTGGCCCCCGGCGACGACCGCGACGACATCACCATGCTCCTGCCCCTGACCTGAGGACGAGCGGGCACGCGAAAGGCCCGGCGGGGGCATCCCCCACCGGGCCTCACCGTCACCTGCGAACGCCTCAGACCCGCATCGCCTGCGGCGTCTCGCGCCGGTCCGCGTCCGGCCCCGGGTACTCACGGATGATCTCGTACCGCGTGTTCCGCTCCACCGGCCGGAAGCCCGCGTCGCGGATCAGCTCCAGCAGGTCCTCGCGGCCCAGCTTGTTCGGCGTGCCGTAGTTGTCGGCGTCGTGCGTGATCTTGTACTCGACCACCGAGCCGTCCATGTCGTCCGCGCCGTGCTGGAGCGCCAGCTGCGCGGTCTGGACGCCGTGCATGACCCAGAAGACCTTGACGTGCGGCACGTTGTCGAAGAGCAGCCGCGAGACCGCGAAGGTCTTCAGCGCCTCCGCGCCGGTCGCCATCGTCGTCCGCGCCTGGAGCTTGTTGCGGATCTTGCCGTCCTGCATGTCCACGAAGTCGTGCTGGTAGCGCAGCGGGATGAAGACCTGGAAGCCGCCGGTCTCGTCCTGGAGCTCCCTCAGCCGCAGCACGTGGTCGACGCGGTGGCGCGGCTCCTCGATGTGCCCGTACAGCATCGTCGAGGGGGTCTTCAGGCCCTTGGAGTGCGCGAGGCGGTGGATCCGGGACCAGTCCTCCCAGTGGGTGCGGTGGTCCACGATGTGCTGCCGGACCTCCCAGTCGAAGATCTCGGCGCCGCCGCCGGTCAGCGACTCCAGACCCGCCTCGATGAGCTCGTCGAGGATGTCGGAGGCCGACATGCCCGAGATGGTCTCGAAGTGGTGGATCTCGGTGGCCGTGAACGCCTTCAGCGAGACGTTCGGGAGGGCCTTCTTCAGCTCGGAGAGCGAGCGCGGGTAGTACCGCCAGGGCAGGTTGGGGTGGAGCCCGTTGACGATGTGCAGCTCGGTGAGGTTCTCGTTCTCCATCGCCTTGGCGAGGCGGACGGCCTCCTCGATGCGCATCGTGTACGCGTCCTTCTCGCCCGGCTTGCGCTGGAAGGAGCAGTAGGCGCAGGAGGCGGTGCAGACGTTGGTCATGTTCAGATGCCGGTTGACATTGAAGTGGACCACGTCGCCGTTCTTGCGGGTCCTGACCTCGTGGGCCAGCCCGCCGAGCCAGGCGAGGTCGTCGGAGTCATAGAGGGCGATGCCGTCCTCACGGCTCAGCCGCTCACCGTCCCGGACCTTCTGCTCCAGCTCACGCTTGAGCCCCGCGTCCATACGGTCGCCTCCCATGTCTCCGTGCATTTCTCCGTGAATCAGGCTTCACCCCACCGTACTCTCAGCCCTCTTCCGGCAGGTCCCCGACCCGGTTCTCCCACTTCGTGGACAGCACGATCGTCGTCCGCGTACGGGAGACGCCCTTCGTCCCGCTCAGGCGGCGGATCGTCTTCTCCAGCCCGTCGACGTCACTGACGCGGACCTTGAGCATGAAGGAGTCGTCGCCGGCGATGAACCAGCAGTCCTCGATCTCGGCGAGGTCCTTCAGCCGGCGGGCCACGTCCTCGTGGTCGGCGGCGTCGGAGAGGGAGATGCCGATGAGGGCGGTGACGCCGAGGCCCAGGGAGGCGGCGTCCACGGTGGCGCGGTAGCCGGTGATGACCCCGGCCGCCTCCAGGCGGTTGATGCGGTCGGTGACGGAGGGGCCGGAGAGCCCGACGAGCCGGCCCAGCTCGGCGTACGAGGCGCGGCCGTTCTCGCGCAGGGCCTGGATGAGCTGCCTGTCCACGGCGTCCATAGGTATACGACCTTCCATTGTCCAGCGATACCGCAAGTTTAGGTGTAGAATCTAAGGCATGCAGGGTCGCAGCCCTGCGAATCTTTCAGCAGATCAAAGACGATCTTTCAGGAGTGAAGACACCGTGTACACGATCGAGATGGCCTACGCCCGTATGCGCGAGCTACAGGACCTGGCCAACCGCTCGCGTGCCCACCAGCCCACCGCCGCCTCGAAGCGCGCCCCGAAGAAGGCCGCGAAGAAGCGCTAACCGGCACGGGAGACCCCCTCGGTTCGCTGGGAGGTACCCCCTCCCCCGAGCTCTCCCCGCCACCGGCGGTACAGCTCATGCGGCACTCCCGCCGCGTCGAGCACCCGCCCGGCGACGAAGTCCACCAGATCCTGGATGTGCGTCGCCCCCGCGTAGAACGCCGGAGAGGCGGGCAGCACCACGGCGCCCGCCTCGTCCAGCGCCACCATCTGCTTCAGCGTCTGCCCGCTCAGCGGGGTCTCCCGCACCGCGACGACCAGCGGACGCCGCTCCTTGAGCGTCACGCTCGCCACCCGCTGCAACAGGTCCTTCGACAGACCGAGCGCCACTCCCGCCACCGCGGCGGTCGAGGCCGGCACGATCAGCATCCCCTTCGCCGGGTACGACCCCGAGGACGGCCCCGCCGCCAGGTCGCCGGCCGGCCAGTACGTCACGTCGCCGACGTCCACGCCCTCGTACGCGTCCGGCTTCCCGTCCGCGCCCCGCGCCAGCCACGCCGCCAGGTCCTCGCGCCAGTGCGCGTCCCGGAACGAGATCCCCGTCTCGTCGAGCAGCGTGAGCCGCGAGGCCCGCGACACGACCAGGTCGACGCTCTCCCCCGCCGCGAGCAGCCCCCTCAGCACGGAAGCGGCGTACGGCGTCCCCGACGCCCCGGACACCCCTACCACCCAGGGTCGACGCTGCTGACTGTTGTTCGGCTCCACGCCGACGAGCCTATCCGGCGGGGCGGACAGGGCAGTCGGTAAGGTGCCCCCGACGTCTGCCGCAGGGGGCACGCGCGACGCGCAGGGGGGCTGCGATGACCTGGAACGGAACCGCGACCGGCGGCGGCTCGGGGATACCGGAGCGGAGTCGGGCCGACCGGGCGAAGGCCGCCCTCGGGCTGATGGCCGGGTGGGTGGCGCTGCTGTGGGTCCTGGAGGGCGTCGACTTCGCCACCGGGGGCGCCCTCGACACGTACGGCATCGTCCCGCGCGAGACCTCCGAGCTCGCGCACGTCGTGCCCGCCGCCTTCCTCCACTTCGGCTTCGGCCACGTCGCCTCGAACAGCGTCCCGCTGCTGGTCCTCGGCCTCCTCGCCGCACTCGGCGGGATCCGGCGCTTCCTCGGCGTCGTGGCGCTGATCGTGGTCGCCGACGGGCTCGGGGTCTGGCTCTTCTCCCCCTCGGACAGCAACACGGCCGGCGCCTCCGGCGTCGTCTTCGGCCTGTTCGGCTACCTCGTGACCCGCGGCTTCGTGAACCGGCGCCCGCTGGAGGTGGCCGTCGGCCTCGCGGTCGCCGCCCTCTGGGGCGGCAGCATGCTGGCCGGCCTGGTCCCCCAGGCCGGCATCAGCTGGCTGGGCCACCTCTTCGGACTCCTCGCGGGCGCGGGCGCCGCCTTCCTGCTGCGCCGCCGCCCGGTCAGAGCGTGAGCCCGCGGACCAGCAGGTCGAGCAGGGCGCACACGAAGAGGCTGATCCCGATGAAGCCGTTCGTCGTGAAGAACGCCCGGTTCAGGCGGGACAGGTCGTGCGGCTTCACGATGGAGTGCTCGTAGCAGAAGGCCGCGACCACGATCACCAGGCCGACCCAGAAGAAGATCCCCGCGTCGGTCGCCAGCGCGTACCAGACCAGCAGGCCGGTGGTGACGACCGCGGAGGCGCGGGCGCCCCACAGCGCCGCCGGGATGCCGAAGCGGGCCGGTACCGACATCACGCCGTGCGCCCGGTCCGCCTGCACGTCCTGGCAGGCGAAGATCAGGTCGAAGCCGCCGATCCAGATGCCGACCGCGAGACCGAGGATCACCGCGTCCCACGACCACTCCCCGGTCACCGCGATCCACGCGCCGACGGGCCCTATGGCCTGGGCGAGGCCCAGGATCGCGTGCGGGAAGTTCGTGAACCGCTTGCCGTACGGGTAGACCACCATCGGGATGACGGCCAGCGGCGCGAGCGCCAGGCAGAGCGGGTTCAGCAGCGCGGCCGCGCCGAGGAAGACGACGACCGCGATCCCGGCCCCGGTCCACGCCGAGCGCACCGACACCGCGCCCGTGACCAGCTCCCGGTTGGCCGTGCGCGGATTACGGGCGTCGATCTCCCGGTCGATGATCCGGTTGCAGGCCATCGCGAAGGTCCGCAGCCCCACCATGCACACCGTCACCAGGAACAGCGTCCACCAGTGGATCTTCCGGTCCAGCTGGAACATCGCGGTGAGCGAGGCGATGTAGGCGAAGGGCAGCGCGAAGACCGAGTGCTCGATCATCACGAGCCGCAGGAACGCTCTCGTACGCCCCGGCTGCGCGCCCGGAACGGCGGCCGTGGTCACAGCCCGTACTCCTTCCAGCGGCGGTCGACCAGGGCCGCCGTCGCCGGGTCCGACTCCACCATGTCCGGCCAGCCGCCGTCCCGGGTGTAGCCCTCCTCCGGCAGCTTCTTCGTGGCGTCGATGCCCGCCTTGCCGCCCCAGAACTGCTGGTACGAGGCGTGGTCCAGGTGGTCCACCGGGCCCTCCACGACCGTCAAGTCGCGGGCGTAGTCCGTGTTGCCGAGAGCGCGCCAGGACACCTCGTGCAGGTCGTGGACGTCGCAGTCCTTGTCGACCACGATGATCAGCTTGGTCAGCGACATCATGTGCGCGCCCCAGATGGCGTGCATGACCTTCTGCGCGTGCTTCGGGTACTTCTTGTCGATCGAGACGATCGCGCAGTTGTGGAAGCCGCCCGACTCCGGCAGGTGGTAGTCGACGATGTCCGGCACGATGATCTTGAGGAGCGGCAGGAAGAAACGCTCCGTCGCCCGCCCCAGCGGCCCGTCCTCGGTCGGCGGCCGGCCGACCACGATCGACTGGAGCAGCGGACGCTTCCGCATGGTGACGCAGTCGATCTTCAGCGCGGGGAACGGTTCCTGCGGGGTGTAGAAGCCGGTGTGGTCGCCGAAAGGGCCCTCCGGCAGCATCTCGCCCGGCTCCAGCCAGCCCTCGATCACGACCTCGGCGTTCGCCGGGACCTGGAGCGGGACGGTCTTGCAGTCGACCATCTCGATCCGCTTGCCCTGCACGAAGCCGGCGAAGAGGTACTCGTCGATGTCGCCCGGCAGCGGCGCGGTGGAGGCGTACGTGACGGCCGGCGGGCAGCCGAAGGCGATGGCGACCGGCAGCCGCTCGCCCTTCGCCGCCGCGACGGCGTAGTGGTTCCGGCTGTCCTTGTGGATCTGCCAGTGCATGCCGATGGTGCGCTTGTCGTGCCGCTGGAGCCGGTAGAGCCCGAGGTTCCGCACGCCGGTCTCGGGGTGCTTGGTGTGGGTGAGGCCGAGGTTGAAGAAGGAGCCGCCGTCCTTCGGCCAGGTGAAGAGCGCGGGGAGGAGGTCGAGGTCGACGTCGTCGCCGGTCAGGACCACCTCCTGCACGGGAGCGTCCCCGGACTTCACCTTCTTCGGCGGCACGTGGACCATCGAGCCCAGCTTGCCGAACGCCTCCCGGACGCCGACGAAGCCCTGCGGCAGCTCGGGCTTGAGCAGCCCGCCGATCTTCTCGCTGATCTCCTCGTAGGACTTCAGGCCGAGGGCCTTGAGGAGCCGGCGGTCGGTGCCGAACACGTTCATCGCGAGCGGCATGGAGGAGCCCTTCACGTTCTCGAAGAGAAGCGCGGGCCCTCCTGCCTTGTTCACCCGGTCGACGATCTCCCCGACCTCCAGGTACGGATCGACTTCGGCCTTGATGCGCTTGAGGTCGCCTTCGCGCTCCAGCGCCCTGAGCAGCGAGCGGAGATCGTCGTAAGCCATACGGGCAAGTATCGGTCACCGGCTAGGCTGGACTTGTCACCGGGGCCGACACGACGCGCCCCCGCCACCGTTTCCAGGGGGCTGTTCCACATGCTCAGGGCACTGATGATCCTTCTGCCGCTGGCGCTGACGATCTATGCCTTCATCGACTGCCTGAACACCCCCGAGGACGAGGTCAAGCACCTGCCCAAGGTGGTCTGGGTCATCATCATCCTGCTGTTCTGGGTCGTCGGCCCGGTGGTGTGGCTCTTCGCGGGCAAGGCCCGGCAGACGACGGCGGGCGGCGGAATCGGCGGCATCGGCGGCTTCGCCGGGCGGGGCGGGCGCGGTGGGCGTGGCGTCTGGGTCGCGCCCGACGACAACCCGGAGTTCCTGAAGTCGCTGGGCGACGAGAGGTCCGGTGGGAAGCCCGGCGCCGGTGAGAAGGCCGGTGAGCCGTCCGACGCGAAGCCCGACGGGAAGTCCGAGGCGAAGTCCGACGCGAAGCCCGATGGAAAGTCCGACTCGAAGCCCGACTCGAGGTCCGAGGAGGACGGGCGCCGGGACGAGGCGCTGTTCGAGGACTGGGAGGCGGACCTCAAGCGCGGCGAGGACGAGCCGAAGCGGCGCGAGGGCCGCGAGGAGGGCCGCGAAGAGGGCGGCAAGGAGAAGGACGCGTGAGGGTTCCGCGCTTCCTCCCCGCCCCCACCACGGTCGCCTGATGGAGCTGCGGCTCCTCGCGACCTTCGAGAAGGTCGCGGAGGTCCTCTCCTTCACCCGCGCCGCCGCCGAGCTCGGATACGCCCAGTCCAGCGTGACCTCCCAGGTCAAGGCGCTGGAGACGGCCCTCGGCACGGAGCTGTTCGAGCGGCTCGGCGGCCGTATCCGCCTCACGGAGGCGGGCGAGCGGCTGCTGCCGTACGCGCGCCGCATGGCCGAGCTGGCCGAGGAGGCGCGGGCGGCGGTGGCGGCGGGTGAGCCCGCCGGGACGATCACCATCGGCACGATGGAGTCCCTCACGACCTACCGGCTCCCGCCGCTCCTGGAGTACGTCCACCACCGCCACCCGGCCGTCAGGCTCGCCCTGCGCCCCACGCTGGGCGGCGAGGCGACCCGGCAGGCGCTGCGGCAGGGCACGTACGACCTCGGTTTCCTCATGGAGGCCGGCACCGACCACGAGGGCCTGGAGTCGGAGGTCCTGGCACCCGAGCCACTGACGCTGGTCGCCGCCCCGGGACACCCCCTGGCGGCCCGCACGGACCTGACCACCACCGACCTCACCACCACCGGCCTGATCGGCACCGAGCCGGGCTGCCCCTACCGGGACCTGTTCGAGGCGGAGCTGGCGGGCTCCGGGGCGGACTTCCTGGAGTTCGGCACGATCGAGGCGAGCAAGCGGGCGGTGGCGTCCGGGCTCGGGATCGCGCTGCTGCCCCGGATCACCGTCCAGGAGGAGCTGGCGTCCGGGGAGCTGGTGGCGCTGGACTGGGAGGCCCCCTTCACCCTCTTCACGCAGCTCGCGTGGCGACGGGGGAAGCGGCTTCCGGCGCACGTGCGGCTGTTCGTGGAGCAGGCGCGGCGGCTCGCGCGAGAGTGACCTTCAGGCTCGCGAGGACGATCAGCGGGACGCCGAGGGCCTGTACGAGCCCGATGTGGTGCCCGTACACCGCCCAGTCGACGAGCATCGCGACCGCCGGGTAGGTGAAGGCGAGCACCGCGATCTTCGGGGTGGGCAGCTTGGCGTACGCCGCGTACATGAGGACGTACATCAGCCCGGTGTGGATCAGCCCGAGGCCGACCAGCCACCCCCACCCGCCGCCGAGACCGGCGACCGCGCCGAGGTCGGCGAAGGGCAGCAGCAGCGGTAGGCCGGCGGCCACCTGCACGAGGGCGATGAGGTGGGGTCGTACGCCTCCGATGCGCTTGGTCACGAAGGTGGCGAGGGCGTACAGGACGGCGGCGGCGAGCGCGTACCCGAGCCCGGCGAGGGAGGCGGTGTCGCCCGGCCGCACCCCGGAGACGAGGACCAGCCCGGCGAAGGCGACGGCGAGCCAGCCCAGCTTCCCGGCGGGGATCCGCTCCCGGAGGAAGAGCGCGCTGAGCAGCACGAGGAAGAACGGCTGGGTGTGGTAGACGACGGTGGCGAGCGAGATGGAGCTGGCGGCGTAAGCCTCAAAAAGAAAAACCCAGTTGAAGACGATGAACACCCCGCCGAGGACGGCGAGTCCGAGCGTCCGCGCGGTGAACCCGTGCCCGGTGAGGTAGCCGCGGGCCAGGCTGTACAGGCCGAGCGCGATGGCCCCGAAGAGGCAGCGGAAGAAGACCACTTCGAAGGGCGAGGCCCCGGACTCGACGACGAAGACGCCGAGGGTGCCGGAGAGCACCATGGCGAGGGTCAGTTCGAGGGTTCCCCTGGCGTCGTTCCCACTCTCGTTTCTCATGCCGCCGACGCTACGAACGGGACCGGGGGCGGGTCCACGCCCCACTGGGGCGTCCTGCCGATGCCCCCCATCACGAAAACCGATCGGCGAGAGCGGAATACCCGCGCACGACGGCTAGTTGCCGGAGGAAGACAGGCCCCACGAACCAGGAGCACCCATGTCCCTCGACACGACCCCCGGCTCGGACCGCTCGGACCGCTCGTTCCTCTTCGTCCTCGGCAGCTCCCGCGCCGACGGCAACTCCGAGATCCTGGCCCGCGAGGCCGCCGCCCACCTGCCCGCGGGCATCCCGCAGCGCTGGGTAGACCTGAACAACCTCGCGCTCCCGGACTTCCAGGACGGCAGGCACGAGACGGCGGGCCACGCGCGAGGCGAGACGGAAGAGAACCTGCGACGGGCCACGACAGAGGCCACAGACATAGTCATCGTCTCCCCCCTCTACTGGTACAGCCTCTCCGCGCAGACCAAGCGCTACCTCGACTACTGGTCGGGCTGGCTGAACCTGCCGGACTCCGACTTCAAGGAGCGCATGGCCGGCGGCACCCTCTGGGGCGTCACGGCGATGGCCGACGACGACCACGCCGTCGCGGACGGCCTGGTCACCGGCCTGAGCCTGTCGGCGGCCTACCTCCGCATGCGCTTCGGCGGCGTCCTGACGGGTACGGGCTCCCGCCCCGGCCGCGTCCGCGCCGACGCCCGCGCGCTCACCGAAGCCCGAACCTTCTTCACCCGCGAGACCCCCTTCGCCCGCTTCCCCTACGAGGAGCCCGCCGTCGCCGTATGAGCGCGCGGCGCCGCCGCGGGGGAGACAATGACGAAGGGGTCTCCCCCGCCCCGAAGGAGGCTCGTGATGAGCGAAGCGATCCTGAGAATCGACAGCCTCCTCTGCGAACGCTCCAGCGAGGCCACGGGCGACGAGATAACCCTCCACTCCCACGGCCGCCAGGTCTGGCCCGACACCGACGACCGCACCTACGTCCTGTCGACCGGCGAAGAACTGGCCATGTCCCGAGAACTCCTCTTCCACGACTTCGCCGAACTCCCCCTCACCCTCCGCGACCACGACGAACTCGCCACCGACGACGACCTGGCCACCATAAAAATCCCCGCCACAGAAGCCGGCACAGGCCCCCACACCCGCGACCTCATAGGCCCGGACTCCCACTACAAGCTCCGCTACAGAGTCGGAACGATCCGGTACTGAGACGCGGCGTCCCTCACGGCCTACTCGGGGGCCCGGGCGTACTTCTGGAGCGCTGCCTTCGACGTGGAGGTGTCGACGAGCCTCAGCTCCCACGGGCCTGTGTTGACGTCGAAGTCCTTGCCGAAGCCGACCCATTTCCCTGCCATGCGACGGCCGGTGGGCTCCACGAGCATCTGGATCGCACCGTGGTAGCGAGCGCCCTGGTAGTAGCCTTCCGCGGCGGTCTGCTCGGTCCATGAGCCGGTGACCACGCTGCGGTCGACGGTCAGGTCCAGGGTGAGCGGGCTGTCCGGGTTGCTGGACGCTCCGGGCAGGCTCTGGCCGGTCAGCCGGACACCGTGCTGGAGCAGTACGACGTAGTGCTGGGCCTCGAACGTCTCGTCCCGCGATGAGCTGAAGAACTCGTACCGCGACAGCCAGATGCCCGAGTAGTTCATGCCGTCCGGTGGTTGCTGTGCGGCCGAGGCCGGCCGAATGCCTTCGGGGCCGAGGTCCATGTCGTGGCCTCCTGCGGAATCGGGATGGACGCGTGCCCGCGGTACGGGCAGGGTGAAGCCCAAGGCTTCGACGGGGCGCCCCGTCACGTGCTCCAGAGCGCGGGCGTACACGGGGCGCGGAGCGCGGCTGGTACCGGATTCCCAGCGCTGGACGAGACGCTTGCTCGCTTCGTTCGGTTCGCCCAGCTGCTCGCCGGCAGCACGGAGCGCCTTCGCCAAGTCGTCCTGACTCATGCGAAGGCCGATCCGCACGGCCCGCAGGACATCGTTCGTCGCGGCGGTCGTCATGGCTTCGACGGTAGCCCCAACGGCAGTCGAATGACACCGATTTGACGCCCAGGAGTGACGCCGGGATGACGCCCTGTCCGCCGCCGCGATGACCTGGCCCCGTGGGGACGATGGATGCCATGCCGATCCGCAGATTGCCTACGCTGCGGCCCGCGGCTCTCCGCCGAGAGGAAAGGGACATCCAGGTGACCATCGCGCTTGAGCATCCCCCGCTTCACCGCACCGAGCCCCGCACGCTCCTGCCCCGCGAGGTGTGGCAGGCCCTGACCGCCGACGTGATCAAGGCGCATCCCGGCACCAGCCGCGTCCTGGCCGAGCGGATCATCGCGTTCCTGATCGCGGGGACGACGACGGACGCGCCTCTGGCGCCCTCCGAGCAGGTGGACCGGGGCTGGCACGCCTTCCTGCTGCGCACCCGGGCGTACCAGGAGTTCTGCGACCGCCACGCGGGCCGGTTCATCCACCATCACCCCGGCGTTCCCGGCGCGACCGAGGCGGGCGGCCCCGAGGCGGCCCGGAATCGCACCGTGGCCGCCATCCGTGCGGCAGGCTTCGCCGTGGACCAGGAGCTGTGGCCGACCGCCGCCGACTGCACGCAGTGCCACGCTGGCTGCACGGACAGCCCGGTGGGCGGCAAGAAGTAGTCACGCCGATGTCGCCCGCCCCTCGGCCCTCGGGTCGGCGGGCGGGCTCTCAGCATGGGAAAGGACAAGGGTGCGCGAGCAGGACGCCGGTGCGTGGGATGTGTGGGGCGCGGCCAGGCCAGGGCGCCAGGAGACGAACGCGGTCGGGGCCGCTACGTGGTTCAACTGGACGCAGTGGCCCGACCACGGCCCCGACGAGAGGATCCTCGGCGACCTCTCCGCCGCCCGGGTCCTCGACCTCGGCTGCGGCAGCGGCGGCAACCTCGCTCACCTGGTCGCGCTGGGTGCCGAAGCGGTCGGCGTGGACGTCTCGCCCGTCCAGGTGGCTAAGGCGCGCGACCGATGGCCGCACCTCGATGTGAGGCAGCGGCCGGCCGAGGAGTTCCTCGCGGCGGACACGTACGAGTTCGCGGCCGTCTGCTCGGTCTTCGGAGCCGCCTGGTTCACCGATCCCGCCGTCCTGCTGCCCCTGGTCCACGCACGCCTGGCGCCGGGCGGAATCTACGCGTTCTCCCACAACCCGCCAGCCCTGGAAGGCTGCTACGGCCCGCAGGCGTCCCAGATGCAGCCACCGGAGAAGGGCTCGGAGCCCCTGTTCGTGAAGCGGTGGGACTACGAGGCCGATGCCTGGGCAACCCTCCTCCGCCGACACGGCTTCACCGACGTATCGTCCGAGGTGATCGCACCCCCGACGGGCAAACGAACGGGAACCCTCCTCGTCCGAGGAGTCAGACCCGCGTGAACCGCCCCCTCACGGCAGGCCGCCGGCCGTCGTATGGCATGGGCAGTCGCACACGAGGTAGCGGACGCCCGGTACGCCGCTGTCGCGGGGGGTGTGGTCGCGGCAGTGGGTGTGGCGGCCGACGACGCAGCGGGGTGAGCGGAACTCCGGCTCGGGGTGCGGCCGCGTCTTCAGGGCGTGGGTCAGGAGGGTCAGGCTCACCGCGTCCGCGATCTCCGGTGTCACCCACCAGCCGTCGCCCGCGCGGTCGCGGTGCAGGCCGTCGTGGCCCACGCCCAGGACGCAGACCGAGCCGCCCCACACCGGGCGGACCACCTCCGAGACGGCGAGGACGGAGCGCCGGGCCCCGCAGCGACTCATCGGGTGGCCCCGGCGTGGATGTTCCGGCGGTCGAGGTCCACGCCGACCGTGGCCAGCCACAACGTCCAGCGACGGCGCCGCTGCACCCCGGGCACGAGCTGCCAGAGCAGGAGAGGGAGGAAGGGGAGGAACGGGATCAAGGCAGGCACGATAGGGTTCCGCACGTCATCAACTCCGTTGATAGTTGGTGGCCATGCCCCGGGAGGTCTAGCCACCTCGCCGGGGTCTTCGCGTCACACGACCCTATAAGGCATGTATAGCTCTGCATAGCTCATCAATGGTTCGCACAGGTCTTCGATGCTTACGTTGGTCGTGTGACCGACCACAGCCAGATCCCCATCCCCGAGTTCAACCCGCAGGGCCCCCAGCTGGTCTACGTCGCGGTGGCCGATCACGTCGCCGCGCGCATTGCGGCCGGTGAGCTGGCGCCCGGTGCGCGGCTGCCGGCCGAGCGGGAGCTCGCCACGGAGTACGGGGTCGCGTACCTCACCGTCCGCCGCGCGGCACAGGTTCTGCGGGAGCGGGGGCTGATCCTGACCGTTCACGGCAAGGGCACCTTCGTCGCCGACCCCCTTCCGGCGGACGGGAACCGGCACCAGGTGTGACCCTCCCTGTCCGGCGGGGAAGAGTCCCCGCATGGACCAGGAACAAGCACGCCGGTGGCTCCGCACCGCCCTCGCCGAGGCTCGGGCCGGGCTCGCCGAGGGCGGTGTCCCCATCGGGGCCGCCCTCTACGGCGCGGACGGGGGGCTGCTCGGGCGGGGGCGGAACCGGCGGGTGCAGGACGGGGACCCTTCGGCGCACGCGGAGACCGACGCCTTCCGCGCGGCCGGGCGGCAGCGCTCGTACCGGGGGACGACGATGGTCACGACGCTCTCGCCGTGCTGGTACTGCTCCGGCCTCGTAAGGCAGTTCGGGATCTCGCGGGTGGTCGTCGGCGAGGCGCGGACCTTCCACGGCGGGCACGACTGGCTGGAGCAACACGGCGTCGAGGTCGTCGTGCTCGACGACCCCGCCTGCGTCGACCTCATGCGCGGCTTCATCGCCGAGAACCCGGCCCTGTGGAACGAGGACATCGGCGATGCGTGACGAGGCGATGCGTGACGAGGCGCGGCTCCCGACCATCGACCTGGCCCGCGACCCGGGCCCGCAACTGCCCGCCGTCGACCGCGCCCTGCGCGAGGCCGGGTTCCTGCTCGTGCGCGGGCACGGCGTCGACCCCGGACTGCGCGCCGCCATCCGCGAGACCGCGCGCGCCTTCTTCCACCTGCCGGCCGCCCTCAAGGAGCCGTACGCCGTGCGGGTCGGCGGGCGGGGGTGGCTCGGGCCCGGCGCGGAGGCCAACGGGTACGCGGAGGGCACCGCGACGCCGCCCGACCTGAAGGAGTCGCTGTCCTTCGCGGCGGAGGAGCCCACCGGCGACCCGGCGGTGGACGCCGAATGGTTCCTGCCGAACACCTGGCCCGCCGAGGTGCCCGGACTGCGCCCGCTGGTGGAGACGTACCTGGCACAGATGAAGGCGCTGTCGGACCGGGTGCTGGACCTCCTCGGGGTGGCGCTCGGCGAGGAGCGGGACTTCTTCACGCGGCACACCGGCCACCCCACCTTCGGCTTCAACATCAACTGGTACCCGGGGCGCGAGCGGACCGGCGTGCCGGAGCCGGGCCAGTTCCGGATCGGCCCGCACACGGACTTCGGCACGGTCACCGTCCTCGACCGGGAGGCGGGGAAGGGCGGGCTCCAGGTCTTCACGGACACCGACGGCTGGCGGGACGCGCCGTACGACCCGGCCGCGTTCACCGTCAACATCGGGGATCTGATGGCGGGTTGGACGGGCGGCCGGTGGCGGTCGGGCCGCCACCGGGTGCTCCCGCCGCCCGCCGACGTACCCACCGAGGAGCTGATGTCGCTCGTGTACTTCTACGAGTGCGCGCCCGGCACCACGATCCACGGCATCGAGTCGCACGCGTACCTGCGGGCACAGCTCGACGCCATCGCCACGGACTGAATCGCCACGGACCGAATCCCCACAGCCCGACAACCAATCAGCCCGACGACACCACAGCCTGACAACACCTCGGCAACAGACTCGAATTTCCTCTCCAGTTCCCAACACGCCGTCGATATCCTTGAGTTGACTGCGACGGGGGTGGCGGGTGCGAAGAGAGCTGTACGGCCGCGAGGCGGTCCTCGATCCACGGGGGCTCGCCGCGCGCCTCATCGGGCTCGGACCGTACGGCCAGGGGCGGGTGCCCTTCGAACACGGCGAGGACCCGCCGGTGACCGTCTTCACCGGCGGGCGCGGCATGGGCAAGACCGTGCTGCTCAAGGAGATCCGCAACCGCTACCTCGGCCTGACCCCGCTCGCCCTCCTCGACTGCGCCGCGATCGAGGAGCCGGCCGACCACGGGGCCGGCTGGTCCCCGGTCACCGGCGCCCTCGCCGAGCTCGCCGTGCAGCTCGGCCGGCGCGGCGACGCGGTCAGGCCCGTGCCCTTCCCCCGGCTCTCGCTCGGGCTCGTCGCCGTCACCTCGGTCGGCTGGACGCGGGACGACGACGAGCGGGCCCGCCGCGACCTGCTGCGGCTCGGGCCGCTGCTCGCCACCGTGGACTCCGGCCGGACCGCCGCCGCCGCCTGGGTCGGCAGGGTGCTCGCCAAGCTCGCGGGCACCGCCGCCGACACCGGCGCGCCGTTCGCCGGGCTGGTCGCGGAGGCGACCGTCGAGACCGTCGTCGAGGTGTTCTTCAACCGCTTCCGGCAGGCCCCCGACGACTGGTTCGGCGGCTACCGCAACGCCGGCGGGCGCGGTCTCGCCGGACTCCAGCAGCTCGCCGTCGACTTCGCGCAGGGCGGGCCGCGCCGCGAGGAGGCCGAGGCGTTCCTCGCCGTCACCCTCACCGAGGACCTGCTCCGCGCCTACACCGGACTGCGGCGCGGCAGCCGCGTCGGCCGGCCCCTGCTGCTCCTCGACAACGCCCACGAACCGGTCGGCCGCGCCCTCGCCGAACCGATTCTGCGCGCCCGCGCCGACGGGCGCAGGGACCACACCGTCGTCCTCGCCGCCTCCCGGCTCCGCGAGCACGAGGTCCTCCGCCACGCCACCCGCATCCGGCTGCCCGAGACCGCCCACCAGGCCCCGTGCCCCCGCACCAGCCGGGTCGGCTCCGGTCTCCTCGCCGTCGACCTCACCCCGCTCACGCCCACCCAGACCCGCGCCGCCTTCGACCAGAACGACCCCGGCGGCCGCACCCCCGCCGCGCTCTCGCGGGCCGTCCACCGGCTCACCGGCGGCCGCCCGCTCGGCGTCGACCTGCTCGCCCGCGCCGCCGGCGAGACCCCGCCCGCCGAGCGCGCCGCGCTCACCCCCGGCCGCCTCCTCGACCTCACCGTCGAGCTCCGCGAGGACTCCGCGCCCGTGCCGGTCGCCCCCGCCCTGCTCGGCGCCCTCCTGCCGGTCCCCAGACCCGGCCCGTACGCGGTCCTCGCCGCCGCCCACGACGAGGAGTCCGCCCGGCGCCTCGCCCAGGCCCGGCTGCCCGGCGAATCCGTCGAGGGCGACGTCGCGCTCCGCGTCCGCGACCGGCTCCGCGCCGAGCACTGGTCCGACCACCCCGGCCACTTCGTCGGCGACCCGCTGCTGCGCGCCCTGCTGCTGCACCGGCTCCGCTTCGAGGACGACGACCCCGGCTACTCCGCCTGGCGGGCCGTCCACGAGACCCTCCGCCGCCACTACGGGCCGCAGCCGGGCCCGTACCGGCTCCACCACGACCTGGCGCTCGGCGACACCGCCGAGGCCGTCGCCCACCTCCGGCTCACCTTCCCCGGCCCCGACGTCCTCGGCTGGCTCGGCCTGCTGCGGTTCGTCGCCTCCGCGCCCCACCCGCGCGAGCGGGGCCGCACCGGGCCCGACCCGCGCCGGGCCGTCGCCCTCGGGCAGGAGCCCGACCCGGCGCTCCCCGACGGGCTCGGCCCCGACGCCGCCGAACTCCACCTCTCCCTACGGCGGCTGCTGCACGCCGTATGGCTGCTCACCGATCCGCTCGCGCTGCCCGACGAGGAGGTCGCCGACCGGCTGGCGCACGAACTGCGCCGGCTCTCCGGCCGCCACCTCACCGGCAGCGGTCCACTGTGGGACGCGGCAGGCCACTGGCCGCGCGACATCCGCGCCTGGCGGGAGCTGTCGCTGCCGCCCGGACGCGAGGACGGAGTCTGACGCCATGTTCGACCGGCTGCGCCGCCGCTTCTTCTGGACACCCCGGCAGAAGCTCCTCAGCACCCTCGTCGCCACCTCCCTCGTCCTCGGCCTCGGCGGCTGGGGCCTCTACAAGCTCTTCGAGCCGGAGGACCGTTCCTGCGCCACCGGAGTCACCAAGCCCGCGAACAGCGACGAGTGCGTCGGCGTCAACGGGACCGGACACGACTTCCGCGTCGCCTCGCTCACCGCGATCACCGGCGCCATCGGGCGCGAGAACGCGACCCTCAAGGCCGGCGAGTACGCCACCGTCGCCGTCCTGCTCCCGATCACCGCCACCGACTCCGGCACCCGCGAGAAGATCCTCCGCGAACTCCAGGGCGCGTACGCCTACCAGTACCGGGCGAACCACGAGTCCAACAGCGAGACCCCCAAGATCCGGCTCGTCCTCGCCAACACCGGCAACCGCAACGCCCACTGGCGCACCGCCGTCGACCGGCTTCTCACCATGACCGGCGCCCCCGACCGGCTCCGCGCCGTCTCCGGCGTCGCCACCTCCTCCGCCGAGGTACGGGAGGCGGTCACCGCCCTCACGGGCGCCGGGATCGCCGTCGTCGGCACCACCATCACCGCCGACGACCTCGCCAACGGGCCCGGCCGCGACCGCTTCCCCGGCCTCGCCCGGGTCTCCCCCACCAACAGCGACGAGGCGAAGGCCCTCGCCCACTTCGGCGAGGTCGACGCCGCCCGCGCGATCCTCGTCCAGGACTCCCGCACCGGCGACCACTACATCGACACCCTGCGGACGGCCTTCGCCGCCTCTCTCAAGGGCGCGCCCTACGAGCCTCAGCTCTACACCTCGCCGAAGAACAACACCGAAGAGGGCACCACCGCCAACACCTTCCGCCAGATCACCCACCTGATCTGCGACACCCGCGCCGAGACCGTCTTCTTCGCCGGCCGCCACACCCAGCTGCGCCAGTTCATCAACGCGCTCGGCTCCCGAGGCTGCGCCGACCGCGCCTTCACCGTCCTGACCGGCGACGAGGGCTCGTACCTCGGCGCCGACACCAAGCTGAACCGCGCGGCCCTCGGCAAGAAACTGACCGTCCGGTACGCGGCCCTCGCCCACCCGGACGCCTGGAAGCCCGCGCCGGGCCGGCCGGTGCCGACGACCGGCGGCTCGGTCGTCGCCTTCCAGACCTTCCTGACGGACATCGCCCGCGCCGACCCGAAGCCGATACCGCTCCGGGACGGGCAGGCGATCGTCGCGTACGACGCGATGGCGACGGCCGTCCACGCGATCCGCCAGGCCACTCCCGCCGACGCCCCCTACCCGGCGCTGGCCGACGTCGGCACCCAGTGGCCGCAGGTCAAGGGCTCGCTGCGGGTCCAGGGCGCGAGCGGCTGGATCTGCCTCGACAACCACGGGAACCCGTACAACAAGGCCGTCCCCATCGTGGAACTGGCCCCCGACGGCACCCAGCGCTTCGTCGAGATGGCCTGGCCCGAGGGCTCACCCCCGGCGACGAGCTGCCTGCCGCCGAAGCGCGGCTGAGCCGGGTGCCGTGGGCGCGCCCCGCCTACGGCACCCACTTCGGCCAGGGCGCGGCGTCCCGCTCGTACAGCTCCCGCAGCTCGCGCCAGCGATCGGGTGTCCAGTCGCGCCAGTCCGTCGGCCGGCCGTCCAGCGCGTCCCGGAGCCGCTCGAAGTGGTCGTGCCAGCCGGCCAGGCAGTCGAGGAGCAGTTCCTGGTCGCCCCGGAACTCGTTGGTGAAACGCAGCACGGTCGACGCCCCGCCGGCGGCCGGTTCCAGATGGAACCGGATCCGTCCGTGCGGGGCACCGACCGTGTACTCGGCCACGTGGTCGGGGTCCCAGGCGGTCACCCGCCCGGAGACCTCCGTGTCGCCGTTCAGCCAGCGGAGGGTGACCCGTCCATCGAGCCTCGGCTCCAGCGGGTCCGCCGCGCAGAGCCAGGACGGGAGCCCCTCGGGGGAGGCGACCCGCTCCCAGACCACCGCCTGCGCGTGCGGCAGGTCGATCGCGTACCGCAGCAGGTGCGTGTCGCCGCCGTGGGTCTCGCTCCTGCCCCGGGGTATCTCGGTCATACCTCCAGCGTGGCCCCCCGAGGGGGGCCGTGCCAGCTCAGACGCCGGCGTAGGAGTGCTTGCTGCTGACGAAGATGTTCACGCCGTAGTAGTTGAAGAGGAAGCAGCCGAAGGCGATGAGCGCGATGTAGGCGGCCTTGCGGCCCTTCCAGCCGGCCGTGGCGCGGGCGTGCAGGTAGGCGGCGTAGCCGACCCACGTGATGAAGGACCAGACCTCCTTGGCGTCCCAGCCCCAGTAGCGGCCCCACGCGTCGCCGGCCCAGATGGCGCCCGCGATGATCGTGAAGGTCCAGAGCGGGAAGACCGCCGCGTTGACCCGGTACGAGAACTTGTCGAGGGAGGCGGCGGAGGGCAGCCGCTCCAGGACGGAGCGGGCGAAGGCGCCCGGCTGTCCGCCGCTCGCGAGCTTGTTCTCGTACGAGTCGCGGAAGAGGTAGAGCAGGGTCGCGACGGCGCCGAGGTAGAAGACGGCGCCGCAGAAGATCGCGGTGGAGACGTGGATCCACAGCCAGTACGAGTCGAGCGCCGGGACGAGCTGGTCGCTCTCGGTGTACAGCCAGGTGGTGGCGAGGCCCAGGTCGAGCAGGACCGTGGTCACCAGCGGGAGGCCGATCCAGCGGACGTTCTTCTTGGCGAGCAGGAAGCCGAGGTAGGTGCCGACCGCCACCGTGGAGAAGGTGGTGGAGAACTCGTACATGTTGCCCCAGGGGGCGCGCTGCACGGCGATGGCGCGGGAGATCACGCCCGCCGCCTCGACGGCGAAGGCGAGGACCGTGAGCGAGACGGCGATCCGGCCGTAGAGGTCGCCCTTGACGGTGCCGCCGGCCGCGCCGGGGCCGTCGGGGACGTCGCGGGCGCCGGCGGCGGACCGGGTGACGACCTTCGGACGGTCGAGGACGGCGGTGCCGCCGGCCCCCTTGACCTGGACCGTCACCGCGGCGGGCGCGGCCGCGTCCTTCCGGCCCGTCAGCGCGGCGGCGGTGCGGCCGACCTTGCTGCGGCTGCCGAACACCCATTCGGCGATGTGGGCGAGGAAGGCCAGGGTGTAGACGGCCATCGAGGAGTAGACGAGCGTGTTGCTCATCTGCGCCAGGCTCTCGTTGGTCTCGGCGGCGAGGATCACTTCTCGACCCCTTCTGATGCTTCTGCTTCGGCTTCGGCAGGTTCCGGCGCCTGGGGCGCCTGGGCGGTGAGCTCGACCGCGAGTTCGGCCAGCTCCTCGGGCAGCTTGGCGGACTCGCTGCGGCCGAGGCCCGCCATCTCGACGACGGTCACGCCGTCCTCACCGCGGACGGCGCGGACCCAGATCCGGCGCCGCTGGATGAAGAGCGAGCCGGTGAGTCCGGCGATCGCGGCGACCGCGCCGCCGAGGGCGAGGCCGTTGCCCGGCTGCTGGGAGACCTGGAAGCTCGCCCATTCCTTGATGTCCTTCTCGAAGGTGATCGAGCCGGCGCCGTCGGGCAGCTTCATCGTCTCGCCGGGCACCAGGCGGGAGGCGACGCCGGTGCCTCCCTCGACCTTGAACTGGACCATCTTGGTGGTGTCGAGCTGGTACACGTTCTGCGGCAGGCCGGAGTCGACGCCCAGGCTGCCGTAGTAGCCGGTGAGGGCCATGACGGGGAAGTCGAGGGCGGGGAACTGGGAGAACATGTCGCCCTTCCCCGCGCCCGCGAAGGTCGGCACGAAGAACGCCTTGAAGCCGAGCTGTTCCCGCTTGCCGTTCTTGTCGCGGTAGCCGTCCATCACCTTGATCGCGCCGGTGGAGGTGATGTTGTTGTCGATGGGCAGCAGCGGGACGGCGCCGTTGAAGACGACGTTCCCCTTGCCGTCCCTGACGGTGACGACCGGCGCGTAGCCGTGGGCGATCAGGTAGATCTTGGAGTCGCCGATCTTCAGCGGCTCGTTGACCCGGATGACGGCCTTCTCCTTCTCGCCGCCGCCCCGCGTGTACGTGACGCCCGCCTCGAAGGTGCGGGGGGTGCCGCGCTGCGGGCCGCTCTTCTCGTACGTACCGGTGAAGGTGTCCAGCTTGAAGCTGAACGGTTCCAGCTCGTCGACGCCGAACTGGGAGCCGGACTTGAAGTCGTCGTACTGGGTGAGGGTGTTGGAGAAGCCGTCGCCCTCGACGATCAGCTTGCCGCCCTCGGACTTGAAGAGCTGGCCCCAGGCGAAGGCCACCAGCATCACGATGAGCGCGATGTGGAAGAGCAGGTTGCCGGCCTCGCGGAGGTAGCCCTTCTCGGCGGCGACGGCGTCGTCCGCGGTACGGGCCCGGAAGCGGCGGCCCTTGAGGACGGCGAGGGCCGCCTCGCGGACCTCCTCGGGGTCGGCCTCGGTGCGCCACGTCGTGTACGCGGGGAGGCGGGTGAGCCGCTTGGGCGCGCCGGGCGGCAGGCCGCGGAGCTGGCCGACGAACTGCCAGGTGCGCGGCACGATGCAGCCGATGAGGGAGACGAAGAGCAGGATGTAGATCGCGGAGAACCACACCGAGCTGTAGACGTCGAAGAGCTGGAGCTTCTCGTAGAGCGGGGTGAGGGTCTCGTGCGCCTGCTTGAAGTCGGCGACCTTCATCTCGTCCGCGCTGGTCTGCGGGATGAGGGAGCCGGGGACGGCGCCGAGGGAGAGCAGGAAGAGCAGGATCAGCGCCACCCGCATCGAGGTGAGCTGGCGCCAGAACCAGCGGATCCAGCCGACGACCCCGAGGGTGGGGCCGCCGAGGGTGCCGGACTCCTCCTGGGGCGCGGTGGAGAGGTCCGCGCCCGCGGCCTCGTCACCGGCCGCGTGGCTCGTTTCCGTCGTGTCGGTCTTGCTCATCAGATTCCCACCGTGAAACCGCTGGACCAGCCCTGCATCGTGGAGACCATGCCGTCCCAGACGCCTGTGAGGAGCAGGACACCGGTGACGATCATCATGCCGCCGCCGATCCGCATGACCCACACGTAGTGCTTCTTGACCCAGCCGAACGCTCCGAGGGCCTTGCGGAAGGCGATGGCGGCGAGGACGAAGGGGACGCCGAGGCCGAGGCAGTACGCGAGGGCCAGTATGGCCCCGCGTCCGGCGCTGGCCTGTTCGAGGGCGAGCGCGTTGACCGAGGCGAGGGTCGGGCCGATGCACGGGGTCCAGCCGATGCCGAAGAGCGCGCCGAGGACGGGCGCGCCGAGGAGGCCGGCGACGGGCTTCCGGTGGAAGCGGAACTCGCGCTGGGTGAACCAGGGCATCAGCCCGGCGAAGAAGAGCCCCATGAGGATCATGAAGACGCCGAGGATCGTGCTCAGCGTGGAGCTGTACTGCTGGAGCGTGGCGCCGAAGTAGCCGAAGAGGGCGCCGCCGGAGACGAAGACGGCGGTGAAGCCGGCGACGAAGAGGAGGGCGCCGGCGGTCATCCGGCCGCGGCGGCTCTCGGCGAGGTCGGTGCCGGAGACGCCGGTGACGTAGCTGAGGTAGCCGGGGACGAGCGGGAGCACGCAGGGCGAGAAGAAGGAGACCAGGCCGGCCAGGAGGGCGACGGGGAACGCGAGCAGGAGGGCTCCGCTGGTGACGGTCTCGTTCACCGGCTCACTTCTCCTTGAGAAGCGGGTCGATCATGGAGCGCAGCTTGGTCTCGTCGATGGCCATGAGTGCGCGGGCGGCGATCTTGCCCTCCTTGTCGAGGACGACGGTGGAGGGGATGCCCTTGGGGCTGAGGGTGCCCTTGGGGAAGCCGAAGAGGATGGCCTCGCCCTGCGGGTCGTAGAGGCTCGGGTACGGGACCTTGTAGTCGGCCTCGAAGGCGAGCGCCTGCTGCTTGTTGGCGTCGCGGGTGTTGAGGCCGACGAAGGCGACGTCCTGGCCCTTGAGGTCGTTGGCGGCCTTCACGAAGTGGGGGGCCTCGGCGCGGCAGGGGCCGCACCAGGAGCCCCAGACGTTGAGGACGACGACCTTGCCCTTGAGGTCGGCGACGTCGAGCTTCTCGCCCTCCAGCGTCTCGCCCGCGATCGTGTTGATGTCGGCGCGCTCGCCCTTGGGGACGGTGGAGATGCCGCCCTTGCTGGTGACGAAGTTGTTGGCGCCTCCACCGGAGACGTCGTCGCCGTCGCCGCCGCAGGCGGAGAGCGCGAGGGCGGCGGACAGCACGCCGACGGCGACGAGGGCGCGTCGCGGGGCAGGACGGAGGCCACGGCTAAGGCTCATGTGAAAAGTTTCGCATGGGCGTTTGGGGGATCTTGGGCGCCCCCCTACGTGCCCGTAACGCCCCTTGTCAAGATCGCCTAAGCGGCTTTGAGATAGCCGGCCCAGCCGCCGGCCGGCTTCTGGCCGACGTCGAGCCCGCGGAGACGGTCGAGGATACGGGGGTCCTGGACGTCCATCCAGTCCGTGAACTGGCGGAACGACACGAGCCGGACGTCCTTCTTCCCGGCCATCGCCTTGAGCGCGTCCTCGACGGCGTCCATGTAGATGCCGCCGTTCCACTGCTCGAAGTGGTTGCCGACGAAGAAGGGCGCGCGGTTCGACTCGTACGCGCGCGTGAAGCCGCCGATCAGCGCGTCGGTGGCCTGCTTGCGCCAGCCGGGATAGCGGGAGGGCATGCCCTTGGTCGAGTTCTTCGACTGGTTGGCGAGCATGTTGTAGTCCATGGACAGGACCTCGAAGGAGTGCCCGGGGAAGGGCACGGCCTGGAGCGGGAAGTCCCAGATCCCCTTGCGCTTGACGGGCCAGGTCTGGCGGCCGCCGGGCGAGCTGGCGTCGTAGCGCCAGCCGAGGCGCTTGGCGGTGGGCAGCAGGTTGTCCTGGCCGAGGAGGCAGGGGGTACGGCCGCCGACGAGCTCCTTGGAGTAGTCGAAGGGCAGCGGATCGAGGTCGGTCCAGCCGCTGTTGGTCTTCCACTCGGTGACGAACTTCACGGCCTGGTCGATCTCGCTCTGCCACTGGGCCGGGGTCCAGTTGCCGACCGAGCCGGAGCCGCCGCAGAAGTGCCCGTTGAAGTGGGTGCCGATCTCGTGCCCGTCGAGCCACGCCTGGCGGACGTGCTTCAGGGTGTCCTTGATGTGCTCGTCGGTGAGGTAGCCGATGTCGGAGGCGCCGACGCGGTTGTTCGGCGGCCGGTAGAGGTTCTTCTTGGACTCGGGCAGGAGGTAGATGCCGGAGAGGAAGAACGTCATGGCCGCGTCGTGGTTGCGGGCCAGTTCGAGGAAGCGCGGGAAGAGGCCGTTGCCGACCTCGCCGGCGCCGTCCCAGGAGAAGACCACGAACTGCGGCGGGGTCTGGCCCGGTTCGAGCGGGACGGGGGTGTCGGGCTGGTGCGGCTGCTTGCCGGTGTCGGCGGTGGAACCGTCGCCGATGAGCCGGACGTCGTCCTTGGTCGGAGCCGGGGTGGTGGGCTCGGTGCCGGTGGAGGGAGCGCCTCCCTTGTCGGGCCCGGAACTGCCCTGGTCGCCCTGCCCCTTGTCGCTGCACCCGGCGATCCCGAGCGCCGCCGCCGCTCCGACACCCGCCCCGAGAAGGCCCCTTCGACTGATCCCGCGCATGTCATCCCCATTCGCGCTCTTGTTATGACCCGAAACGTCATCCAAACCGACAATGAGTGAGATGCGGGGAGGAACACGGAGGTTCCGGTCACTCGCACAAAAATTTCAGGGCGGCCGGAAGAACCGCCTCCGACCGCCCTGACGATGTCCCGTCAAGCGCCCCTTGTCCAGTGGGCGCGTGCGACGGGCCGGGGCCGTACCCCGGGCCCGGGGGCTACGCCCCGAACGCCTTCTGCTTGCCCTTCACCGGCTTGGCGCCGGCCCGCAGGTGCACCGGCACCAGATCGATCGCCGGCTCGCTGTATCCGACCGAGACGATCTTGTCGCCCTTGTACGTGAACGAGGTCAGCGAGGCCAGCGTGCACTGGCGCCGCCGCGGGTCGTGCCACAGCCGGCGCCGCTCCACGAAGGACCGGACGATCCAGATCGGCAGCTGGTGGCTGACCAGCACCGCCTCGTGCCCGCGCGCCGCGTCCTTCGCCGCGTCCAGCGCCCCCATCATCCGTACGACCTGCTCGATGTACGGCTCGCCCCAGGACGGCTGGAACGGGTTGGTGAGGTGCTTCCAGTTCGCCGGGCGGCGCAGCGCCCCGTCGCCGACGCCGAAGGTCTTGCCCTCGAAGACGTTCGCCGCCTCGATCAGCCGCTCGTCGGTGGCCAGGTCCACGCCGTGCGACTTGGCGATCGGGGTGGCCGTCTCCTGCGCCCGCTCCAGCGGGGAGGCGACGACGTGGGTGACGTCCCGCTCGGCCAGCGCCTCGGCCACCCGGTCGGCCATCTTCCGGCCCAGCTCGGACAGGTGGTAGCCGGCCCGGCGCCCGTAGAGCACGCCGTCCGGGTTGTGCACCTCGCCGTGGCGCATGAGGTGGACGACGGTGATGTCCTGGTCGCCCCTCACGTCCCCGCTCATGCGGTGGCCTCCGCGGCGGCGCGGGCGGCGGCCGGCAGCGCGGCGGCGATCCGCTCGACGGCGCGCTCGTCGTGCGAGGCGGACACGAACCACGACTCGAAGGCCGACGGCGGCAGGTAGACCCCGTCCGCCAGCATCGAGTGGAAGAAGGCGTTGAAGCGGAAGGCTTCCTGCGTCTTCGCCTCGTCGTAGTTCCGCACCTCGTCGGCGGTGAAGAAGACCGAGAACATGTTGGACGCGGTCTGGAGCCGGTGCGCCACGCCCTCCTTGGCGAGCGCGCCGCTGACCAGCCCCTGGATCTCCTTCGAGACCGCGTTCACCTTCTCGTACGCGGCGTCGTCGAGCAGCCGTAGCTGCGCGAGCCCGGCGGCGGTGGCGATCGGGTTACCGGAGAGGGTGCCCGCCTGGTAGACCGGGCCGGCCGGGGCGAGGTGGCCCATGACGTCGGCACGGCCGCCGAAGGCCGCGGCCGGGAAGCCGCCGCCCATGACCTTGCCGAAGGTCAGCAGGTCGGCCTTGACGCCGTCCACGCCGTACCAGCCCGCGCGGCTGGTACGGAAACCGGTCATGACCTCGTCGGAGATGTACAGCGCGCCGTTCTCCCGGCACAGGTCCGCGAGCCCCTGGTTGAAGCCCGGCATCGGCGGGACGACGCCCATGTTGCCCGGCGACGCCTCGGTGATCACACAGGCGATCTCGCCCGGGTGCGCGGCGAACGCGGCCCGCACGGCCTCCAGGTCGTTGTACGGCAGCACGATCGTGTCGCCCGCCTGCGCGCCGGTCACGCCGGGCGTGTCGGGCAGCCCGAGGGTGGCGACCCCGGAGCCGGCGGCGGCCAGCAGCGCGTCCACGTGCCCGTGGTAGCAGCCGGCGAACTTGACGACCTTGGCGCGACCGGTGAACCCGCGGGCCAGCCGGATCGCGGACATCGTCGCCTCGGTGCCGGAGGAGACGAGGCGCACCTGCTCGACCGGCTCGATCCGGGCCACGATCTCCTCGGCGAGCGCGACCTCGCCCTCACCGGGCGTGCCGAAGGAGGTGCCGCGGGCCACCGCGGCCTGCACGGCGGCGGTCACCTCGGGGTGGGCGTGGCCGAGAATCATCGGCCCCCAGGAGCAGACGAGGTCGACGTACTCGCGACCATCCGCATCCGTGAGGTACGGACCGGTACCGGACACCATGAACCGGGGCGTACCGCCCACGGCCCGGAAGGCCCGCACCGGTGAGTTCACGCCGCCGGGCGTCACAAGGGAAGCGCGGTCGAAAAGCGTCTGTGAGACTGGGGCTTCGTATGAATACGACACAGTGATCCTGACCTGCGAGTACGACGTCTGGTACGGAGGGACGGTGTGGGCACCCTGTGCATCACGCCGGGGAAGCCTGCCTCCGCGTCTGCGAAACTGTGGCGGCAGGGACCTCATGGGGTTGGCTCACGCGATCCATGGTGTCAGAGGCCGCGGCGATTCTTGCGGACAGGTGTTTCACCGCAGGAACGCGGGGGAGGTCACTGACACGATGATCGGGTTGCGCGGCGGGGTCGTGTTGCCGAGAAAAAGCAGTCGGGTGGAGATATGCATCGCGGTGGCGGACCGGGCGAGGGGACGGACGACCTGGGTCCGGAGCCTGTCCGGCGGGGGAGGCACCGGCGGCGACGGGCCGAGGATCCGTCCGCGCCGGACAATCGCGCGTCCCCCGAGCAGCCCCCGGCGGATCCGCCCCTCGGGAGCCGCAGCTTGGCGGTGACCTACAAGTACTTCGGCGCGCCCGACGGCGCCACGGCGGCCCGCGTCCCGATCTCGATGCGCCCGGAGGAGCTGGGCGGCGACGAGCTCGGCATGGGCGGCATGTTCTCCAAGATCAAGCCCGAGACGATAGCGGCGATGGTCCTCACCGGCATCCAGGGCCTGCCGCTGCACAAGGTCCCCCCGCTGGAACTGGTCGTCCTCCACCCCGACTACGCGGTGGTGAAGCTCCCCACGACCGTGGTCGACCCGCTGCGCGCGATCGGCGAGGAGTCGGTCGGCGCCGCCGCCTTCATCTGGTCCACCGTGCCCGACCGGGGCGGCCCGCGCGACGCCTTCGACGTCTACCAGCTGCTCCACGAGTGGCAGGACTTCTCCGTCCGCCTCCACGAGGCCGGCCACCAGCCGTACTGCCTGGTCTGGCCCTGACGGCTGGCTCTCTCCGCGTTTCCGAACGTCATAGCGCATGAAATTAGGACGAATCGGATGTAATGCATGGAGGTTGGTTCACAGAGGCGCCGTACGAGGAGGACCCTGTCGTGACCGGAGTACGAACGTCAGCGACCCGCATGCCCGGAGCCCGCGCCGCCACCGGCGAGCCCATGCAGATCTCCGAGGTCGCCGCCCGCACCGAACTCCCCCTGCGCACCATCCGGCAGTACGAGGACTGCGGCCTCGTCGTGCCCTCGGCCGCCTCGCCGGGCGGCTTCCCGCTCTACACGGACGCCGACGTGTCCCGGCTGATGGTGATCCGCCGCATGCAGCCCCTCGGCTTCGGCCTCGACGAGACCCGCGAGCTCCTCACCTCGGTCGACCTCCTCGCCGCCGACCTCCCCGGCACGGACGGCGAGCTCGAACCGGCCGAACGCGAGATCCTGCTCACCCGCGTCCGCCGGTACGAGGAGGCCGCCGCCGCCCGCGTCGCCGACCTCCGCCTCCAACTCACCCGAGCCGAGGAATTCGCCACCTCCCTCCGCTCCCGCCTCACGATCTGAGGCACCCGCGCCGGGGCGTGGCGGGGTTCAGGACTGAGACGGGGGGCTCCGCCCGGGCCTGGGCGGTCAGCCGGGCAGGGCTTCGTCCAGGGCCTCGGCCAGGGCGTGGAACAAGCGGGCGTAGGCGGCCGGGCTCGGGGGGATCTCGGGGTTCCACGGCACCAGCCGCGCACCGGCCGGCAGTCGCTCCGGGCCTTCGGGCAGGCTCGCGTGGGCCCTGCTGTCGTACAGGACCAGCGCCGGGGCGAGGTCGACGGCCCGCTCCCAGCCGGTGGTCAGCCAGTTCGCGCCGGGCCCCGGCCCCGGGTCGAGCAGCCGGACCCCCAGCTCGGCGAGGCGCGCCAGCTCCGGCCACGCCTCAGGACGCGCCAGGTGCACCTGCTCGGCACCGCCGCCGGAGAGCGCCAGCACCCCGCGCCCGGCCCCGGCCGCCCCGGCCGCCGCCCGCACCGCCTCCTCCGCCTCCGCCGGCACCCCGGCGCCCGGCCCCCGCTCCGGCGCCCCGAGCGCCGCCCCCAGCTCCCCGAACCGTCCGATGATCGCGGCCAGACTCAGCTCGTTGCCGACCGAGAGCGCCACCACCGGCACCCCCAGCCGCCCCACCAGCTCCTGGTCCACGGCGTACGGGCTCTTCCCGTCGTACGTGACATCCACCACCAGCTCCGGCCGCAACTCCCGCAGCCGCTCCTCGTCCAGCGCCCGCCCCGGCCCCAGGTAGGCGACCCCGGCCGCCGCCAACCCGCCGTCCTTCGCCGGGTCCGGCTCCGCCCCGTCGTGCCCGGAGCCGTACACCGCGACCGGCGTCACCCCCAGATCGAGCAGGGCGGCCCCCGCCCGCACGTAGGCGAGCACCCGCACCGGTCTCGCCGGCGCCTCCAGCTCCACCCCTCTGTCGTCCGTGAAACCCCATCCGTGCGCACCCGTTCCGGACATGTGGCTGCTCCCTCCCCGGCCGGAATCTGCCTCCGCCGCCACCTTCGAACGGTTCCCCGTCCGGCACAAGAGGGCCTCCCGGTCCGCGCCGCCCGCCCCTCGCCGTCCGGGACTTTGGTCCCGGACCCCCCTGCCGAAAGTCCCCCACGGTGGTGTTAACTGAACGGGTCGGGAGGAAGCAGTAGGAATCGTCTGTGCCGCCGTGCCCGCCCGCCCCCTGCCGGTGCGTGCGCCGTGCACCGGCCCTTGCGCCCTGGAGTGAACGTCATGTCCGTGCCCGGCCAGTTCTCCGACCCCCGTGTCCTCACCCTCTTCGCCGTGCTCGCGGTCGCGACGGGCGTGTGGCTCGCGACGGGCCTGCGCGCCCGCGCCCGCCGTATCCGCTCCCTCACGCCGATGGACCGCGTCTGGCACCCGCAGGAGTCGGTGCCGCTGACCCCGGCGGAGGAGCTCGCCTTCGGCCAGGTCGTCTCCCGGCTCTCCCTCACCTCCACCGGCCGCCTGCGCTGACGCCCGGCCCCACCGGACGGCGCCCCTTACCCCCCGGCCCTTCTCCCTGGCTCTGTCAGGCCGCCGTCGGCCAGGCGCGCGGGTCCCGGCCCGTCGTCGCGAGCAGCCGCTCGAAGGCGCTCGCCCCCGCCGGAAGCTCGACCGCGTCCCCGAAGACGTTCATCTTCCGGGCCATCGGCGCCATCTGCTCCACCTCGTCCGCCAGCCCGGCCACCACCTCCGGAGCGGGCTCGAACGCCCGGCCGGTCGCCCGTGCCAGGTCCCAGGCGTGCACGGTGAGGTCGAGCAGCACCATCACCCCGACCGTCCGGGCCGGCAGCCCCATCGCCCCCGAGGTCCCCTCCTCGGCCCCCGGCGCCGCCCACGCCTCCACCAGCTTCCCGGTCTCCGCCGCGAAGCCCTCCCGCCAACCGGGCCCCGCGAGCCGGTCCGGGGTCTCGGAGAAGTCGGGCACCTCCTTCGCCGCCAGCGCCTGGAAGTTCACGACGACCGAGAACAGGTGGTTGAGCAGCTCGCGGACGTCGTACTCGGCGCAGGGCGTGGGCACGCCGAGCGCGTCGTCCTCCGTGCCCGCGATCAGGGGCACGGCCCGGTCGGCCGCGGCGCGGAGCAGATCGCTGATGCGGGATTCCCTATTCTCGAGATCAAGGTGCGTGTCGTCGATGCGAGCGTGAGTGCCGTCGGTGCCGGTGTGCGTGTCGTCGTACGTCATGGCTCCGACGCTAGAAGAACTCCCCGGCCCGGTCTTGAAGAAACGCGCCACGACCCCCGACCGGTCCCGGATCCCGGCCCCTAGGGGCAGCCCGGGCCAAAGGTCGTCCGGCTGCCCGGAAGCGTCCCGGTGCCTAGGATCGGAGCCATGGCCGACCCCGCCCCTCGCCGGGACACCCGGGGGATCGTCGCCCCCGCCGAGCTGCTGTCCCGGGTCCGCTTCCGCCGGCACGTCCCGGCGCCCGAGCTGCGCCCGTATCTGGAGCACTACTGGCTGATCGACTGGGCGCTGCCGGAGCCGTACGTCACCCATGTCGTCCCACACCCGTCGGTGAACGTCGTCTTCCAGCGGTACGGCCCGCTCGGCGCCCCCTCCCGCCTCGCCCGCCCTGCGGGCGAGGTCTCCGGGATCGGGCTGGGGCTCTTCACCAAGCGGCTGGAGGGCGAGGGGCGGGTCTGCGGGGCGCAGTTCCGGCCCGGCGGCTTCCGCCCCTTCGCCCCCGCGTGGCCGGTCTCGGCCTGGACCGGCCGCCGGGTCCCGCTGCACGACGCCTTCCCGGACGCGGAGGCACGGCCCGGCGGGGGTCTCGCTGGCGGGACCACCGGCCCCGCCGTCCTGTCGGCCGTCCTCTCCCCCGACGACGACCACGCGCGCGTGGCGGCGCTGGACGCCTTCCTCCTCGCCCACGGGCCGGTCCCGGACCCCGCCGCCGACCAGGCGATGGAGCTGGTGGAGCTGGTCCGCGTCGACCGCACGGTCCGGCGGGTGGCCCGGCTCGCCCGCCTGTCGGGGCTCTCGGCCCGCTCCCTCCAGCGGCTCTTCGCCTCCCACGTCGGCGTCGGGCCGAAGTGGGTCATCCTCCGCTACCGCCTGCACGAGGCGCTGGAGCGGGCCGAGGCGGGCGCCGCCCCGGACTGGGCGGGCCTGGCGGCCGAGCTCGGCTACAGCGACCAGGCCCACCTCGTCCGGGACTTCACCGCGACCGTCGGCCTCTCCCCGACCGCGTACGCCCGGGGACTGTCGGTGCCGTGACATACGGTGCGCGCATGAGCGAGCAGCCCGACAGCACCACGGCGACCACCGTGTCCGCCGTGTCCGCCCAGACCGCCCAGACCGCCCAGACCGCCCAGACCGCCCAGACCGCCCAGACCACCGTGTCCGCCGAGTCCGCCACGGCGTCCGTCCGTCTCGAAGCCTGGTCCGAGGAGGACGCCGGACTGCTGCGGGCGCTGAACGCGCCCCAGCTGATGGAGCACCTGGGCGGACCGGAGACCGAGGAGCAGCTGGACCGCCGCCACCGGCGGTACGTGGATCTGAGCGCCGACACCACGGGCGCGGGTCGGATGTTCCGGATCGTGCTGCTCCCGGAGGAGCGGATCGCGGGCAGCATCGGCTTCTGGGCGAGCGCGTGGCACGGCGAGCCGGTGTACGAGACGGGCTGGACGGTCCTGCCGGGCTTCCAGGGCCGCGGCGTCGCGACCCTGGCCACGCGCGCGGTGGCGGAGCGGGCCCGGGCCGCGGGCCTCCACCGCCACCTCCACGCCTTCCCGTCGGTGGAGAACGCCGCGTCGAACGCGGTGTGCCGCAAGGCGGGGTTCGAGCTGCTCGGGGAGCAGGACTTCGAGTACCCGCCGGGTCGCCAGACGCGCTGCAACGACTGGCGGCTCGACCTGTCGGCTACCGGGGATCGGTGAGCGGCCGGATGAAGTGGAAGGCGGCGATGTCGAAGCGCTCGCGCAGGTAGAAGCGGTGGGCGCCGGTGCGGTGGGTGCCGGAGTCGAGGTTGAGCTCGTGGCAGCCGGCCGCGCGGGCGTGGTCCTCCAGGTGGGCGATGAGCGCGTGGCCGACGCCGGTGGAGCGGACGGAGGAGGCGGTCACCAGGTCGTCGACGTACAGCTTGCTGAGCGAGCTGGTGTTGAAGACGAGCCGCCAGCCGGCCGCTCCGACGCACCGGCCGTCGTCGCCGTAGGCGGCCGAGAAGCGCAGGCCCTGCGCGTGGCCGCGCGCGTACACCTCCTCGAAGAGGGCGGGGGTGAGGTGCGGGCGGAGCTCGACGAGGACCGGCAGGAGGTCGCTCTCCAGACGGGGGTCGCCGGGCTCGAGGTCGATGATCTTCATGCGGAGACGGTAGCCCAGCCAGGCACCGGGACCGCCGGGTGGTCCGCCCGCAGCGCGCCGGGACCGGGAAATGCCTGGCCCGCCGTCCCGGCCCGGTGCGATCCTGTCCCCGTGAACGGACCGGAGATCCAGATCAGTTTCGCCCCCGGCCTCGCCGTCTTCGTCGCCGCCGAGCGGCGCTCGGGGCGCACGGCCGTGGCCACCGACGGCGTCTCCTCGCTGGGGCACGTCGTGGAATCGCTCGGCGTCCCGCTGACCGAGGCGGGACGGCTCCTGGTCGACGGCCGCCCGGTGGCCCCCGCGCACGTGCCGTCCGCCGGCGAGACCGTCGAGGTCGAGGACGTCGTCCGCCCGCAGCCGGTGCCCGGCGCGCCCCTCCGGTTCCTGCTCGACGTGCACCTGGGCACCCTGGCCCGGCGCCTGCGGCTGCTGGGCGTCGACGCCGCGTACGAGAACGAGGACATCGGCGACCCGGCGCTCGCCACGCTCTCCGCCCGGGAGCGGCGGGTCATGCTCTCCCGCGACCGCGGGCTGCTGCGCCGCCGCGAGCTGTGGGCCGGCGCGTACGTGTACAGCGACCGGCCCGACGACCAGCTCCGCGACGTCCTGGAGCGCTTCGCGCCGCCGCTGGCGCCCTGGACCCGCTGCACCGCCTGCAACGGCCTCCTCACGGACACCGGCAAGGAAGAGGTGCGCGAGCGCCTGGAGCGGGGCACCGAGAAGACGTACGACGTCTTCGCGCGCTGCGAGGAGTGCGAGCGGGTCTACTGGCGGGGCGCGCACCACGCCCGCCTGGAGGCGATCGTCGACGAGGCGGTACGCGAGTTCGGCGCCGCAGCCTCGTAGGGCCCGGGCCCAGGCGGCAGCCGGAGCACGTAACGGACGAGCGCGCCATGCCGAGGATCTGAGAGGCGACGAGCCCGGCCCAGGCCGGAACCGCGCCCTCAGAAGACGTACGGGTCCCCTGTCGCGAGCACCAGCACGCGGTGTCGGTCGTTGAGGGAGTTCCGGTCGACGCCGCCGGCCCGCCAGGCCGTGCTCACGTCCACCGTCAGCTCCTGCGGCCGCCCGAGGGTCTTCAGGTCCAGCGCCAGCTCACCCGCCGCGCCGCCGCCCGGCAGGGCGCCCGTCCGGCAGGACACCACCTGGGCGCTGCTCCACAGACAGCCCGGCGGCAGCTCCTGGCCGCCCGCCATGGGCGCGGAGAAGGCCAGCCGGACGGTGGCGTCCGCCACGTCGGACGGGCCGTGGTTCTCCGACACCAGCCACACCCCGACCCGTCCGTCCCACAGGGACACATGGCCGTGATGGGCCAGATCCACCTCGGCCCCGACCGCCTCGCCGGCCACCTCGCCCGTCGCGTCGCCGACCGCCCCGGCGGCCGTCCCGGCACCCAGCACCACGAGCGCCGCGAGCGCGGCCCCCAGCACACCCTCAGACATCACACGCATAAGCCAAAAATACCCAGATAACATCCCACTTTCTGACAATCCGTCAGCCCGCGTGTCCTCCACGCCACCGCGCGGTCGCCGAACCGCCGCCTATCCTGGCCACCAGATCGACCGACCACCTGTGCGAGGAGCCTCCGCCATGTCCGCCCCCATCGCCGTCATCACCGGAGCGAGCAGCGGCATCGGCGCCGCCACGGCCCGGCAGCTGGCCGCCGCCGGCTACCGCGTGGTCCTCACCGCCCGCCGCAAGGACCGCATCGAGGCCCTCGCCGCCGAGATCACCGAGGCCGGGCACCAGGCCACCGCGTACGCCCTCGACGTCACCGACCGCGCCGCCGTCGACGAGTTCGCGACCGCCTTCCGCACCCTCGCCGTCCTCGTCAACAACGCCGGTGGCGCCCTCGGCCTGGACCCCGTCGCCACCGGCGACCCCGAGGACTGGCGCCGCATGTACGACGTCAACGTCCTCGGCACCCTCCACATGACCCAGGCACTCCTGCCCGCGCTCACCGCGAGCGGCGACGGCACGGTCGTCGTCCTCTCCTCCACCGCCGGCCACTCCACCTACGAGGGCGGCGCGGGCTACGTCGCCGCCAAGAACGGTGCCCGCGTCCTCGCCGAGACCCTCCGCCTGGAGATCGTCGGCACCCCGGTCCGCGTCATCGAGATCGCCCCCGGCCTGGTCAAGACCGAGGAGTTCGCCACCACCCGCTTCCGCGGCGACACCGACCGCGCCGCCAAGGTCTACGACGGCGTGGCCGCCCCCCTCACCGCCGACGACGTCGCCGACACCATCACCTGGGCCTGCACCCGCCCCCCGCACGTCAACATCGACCTCCTGGTGGTCCGCCCCCGAGCCCAGGCATCCAACACCAAGCTCCACCGCGAGCCGTGACCACGACCTGTGGCCCCCGGCGGAAGCCGGGGGCCACAGGGTCCACGCGAGCGTCAGCCGTGCACGGCCTCAGCCCCTCACAGCCTCAGCCCTTCACAGCCTCAGCCCTTCACACAGATGACCTGCTTGAGCTTGGCGACGACCTCGACGAGGTCCGTCTGCCGCTCGATGACCTTCTCGATCGGCTTGTACGCGCCCGGGATCTCGTCCACGACGCCGGAGTCCTTGCGGCACTCCACGCCCCGCGTCTGCTCCTCCAGGTCACGCGTCGAGAAGCGCCGCTTCGCCGCGCTCCGGCTCATCTTCCGGCCCGCGCCGTGCGAGGCCGAGTTGAACGACGCCTCGTTCCCCAGACCCTTCACGATGTACGAGCCCGTGCCCATCGAGCCGGGGATGATCCCGAACTCCCCGGAGCCGGCCCGGATCGCGCCCTTACGGGTCACGAGCAGGTCCATCCCCTCGTACCGCTCCTCCGCCACGTAGTTGTGGTGGCAGGAGATCACCGGATCGAAGGACACCTTCGCCTTACGGAACTCCCTGCGGACGACCTCCTGGAAGAGCGCCATCATGATCGCGCGGTTGTACTTCGCGTACTCCTGCGCCCAGAAGAGGTCGTGCCGGTAGGCCGCCATCTGCGGGGTCTCCGCGACGAAGACCGCGAGGTCCCGGTCGACGAGGCCCTGGTTGTGCGGCAGCTTCTGCGCCACGCCGATGTGGTGCTCGGCGAGCTCCTTGCCGATGTTCCGCGAGCCCGAGTGCAGCATGAGCCACACCGAACCCGACGTGTCGATGCAGACCTCGACGAAGTGGTTGCCCGCGCCGAGCGTCCCCATCTGCAACGCCGCCCGGTCCCGCCGGAACTTCACCGCGTCCGCCACGCCGTCGAAGCGCGACCAGAAGTCGTTCCAGCCCGAGGTCGGGAACTGGTAGAGCCGCTTCGGGTCGACCTCTTCCCGGTGCATGCCGCGGCCGACCGGGATGGCCTGCTCGATCTTCGAGCGGAGGCGGGAGAGGTCGGCGGGGAGGTCGCCGGCCATGAGGGAGGTCTTCACCGCGGACATGCCACAGCCGATGTCCACGCCGACCGCCGCCGGACACACCGCGTCCTTCATGGCGATCACCGAGCCGACCGTCGCGCCCTTGCCGTAATGCACGTCCGGCATGACCGCGAGGCCCTTGATCCACGGAAGCGTCGCCACGTTCCGCAGCTGCTGCATCGCGCCGCCCTCCACCGTGGAAGGATCGGCCCACATCCGGATGGGCACCTGCGCACCCGGTACCTCTACGTACGACATACTCCCTCGATTCCCCCGAAAAGTCTGATAACGCAAAAACCGGAGCCAAAGCCCCTACAGGTGACGGCGGACCGGCATCAACGGCTGTGCGTGCGATAGACATTGTGTCCATCCGCCTTCAGGAGGCGGCAAACAGTTTTCGGGAAAGACTTCGGGAGAAGGGAGCCTGGGACGGTGCAGCGAAAGAGGTACTCACCCGGCCGCGTCCCCGGCACTCTCCTCGGCCTCGGCGCCGGTCTCGCCGTCGCGGTCGGCGCCCTGACCGGCTGCTCGGCCGCCGACCCCGCCGAGGACATCGCCATCGACGCGAAGGCGGGCGCGGCCGCCGTGCCCGTCGCGCCCCCCGGCCGCTACCGCACCCTCTTCGAGCCCTGCGGCGCCGTCCCCCAGGCCACCCTGCGCGACCTGCTCCCCGGCACCGCGGCCATGACCGACCCCGATCGGGCCAAGGCCCTCCGCGGCACGGTCGCCGTCACGTACGACACCGACCGCCGCGTCGGCTGCTCCTGGAACGCGGACACCGAGGACGGCGCGCACCGGCTGGTGCTCGACGTGGAGCGGGTGGTCTCGTACGACCCGACGGTGAGCGACGCCGCGCGGGCGCAGGAGGTCTACACCCGCAAGCAGCTCGCGGCCGGGATCGCCGTACCGGTGACACCGACGCCCACACCGACCACTCCTGCCACTCCCGCCACCCCTGCCACCCCCACGGGCCCGACCACCGCCCCCGCCACCTCCGGCACCGCCACGACGCCCTCACCGACCGGCACCACCACCGGCACAGGCGCCACCGGTACGCCCCCCGCCGACGCCGCGGCCGGCACCGCGGCCGGCACCGCCGCCTTCGCGGCCTCCGGCGCCCCGCCGTCGCCCACCGGCACCGGCACCGGCACACCCACCTCACCCACCCCGCCCACCTCACCCACCACACCCCCCGCGCCGACGACGACCGGGCTGGAGCCTCGGCTGCTGAGCGGACTCGGTGACATCGCCTTCGTCGGCGACACCCTCACGCCGACCGCCGGGGACGGTCACCAGCGGGTCGTGAGCGTGGTGTTCCGCACATCGAACGTCATCGTGACCGTCGAGTACCGGCAGCGCACGGCCGGCGCGGCGACGGCCCCAGACAGCAAGGAATTGCAGGACAGAGCGCAGAATCTGGCCAGGCTGCTGGCCGACCGGCTGGAGGAGTAGCCGCCCGCCCGGTCCCCCGCGAGGGCCCCGGGCGGCGGGGGGACCACGTAACGTGTCGGCGTACCCAGGGCCGCCAGGGCCGCCGACCGGCGCCGGCCGTACGACAAGCGACTGAAGGAACCATGCAGCGATCAGCTCCGCGACTCACCCGCATTCTCGCCGCCGCAGCCGTCCCGGTGATGCTCGTCGTCGCCGGCTGCTCCTCGGACTCGGGCAGCGGAAGCGGCGGAAGCGGAGCCGGTGAGCAGGGGAAGGCGCCCGTGAGCGCGTCGCCGACCCCCACCCCGACCCCGACGCCGACGGTCGCGCCGGCGAAGTTCGCGAAGCTGCCGCTGGCCTGCAAGGCGATCACGGCGAAGACGACCGCCTCCCTCGTGCCGAAGGCGAAGAGCGCGAAGGGGACGGCGGCGGCCTCCACGGACCTGTCCCACCGCGGCGGCTGCTCGTGGAACGGCCTGGAGGACAAGGGCGTGAAGGGCTCGCACTACCGCTGGCTCGACGTCTCGTTCTACCGGTACGACTCCGAGCTCTCCCTCGGCAGCGGCCAGGAGCGGGCCCAGGAGAACTTCGTGAAGGAGCTCGGGAAGATCCAGGCCACCACGGGTGCGAAGAAGATGAGCACCGTGGCGTCGGCGGGTATCGGCGACGAGGCGAAGACGGTGACGTACACCGTCAAGAAGACCGGCGAGGACTTCGTCTACGCGTCGGTCGTCGCGCGCACGGGCAATGTGCTGGTGCTGCTGTCGTACAACGGCGCCGGGTACGCGGGCGCGCCGGAGCCGTCGGTGAAGAAGATCGTCGAGGGCGCGACGAAGGCGGCGAAGGAAGCGGTCGTCGCGGTGGCCACCGCGAACAAGTAGGCGCGGGACGGGTCGTCGTACCCCTCTCCGGCATCGGTCAACCCCGTTCTGCCGCACGGGTAGTGACACAAATCAACACAGACAGGCATGCGCGAGCGGAGCCCGTCCCTCCCCAGGGGGCCGGGCTCCGCTCGCGTGTGCCACTCTGGGGCCCGCGAGACGTCGAATCACGGGAGGGGATCGCGGGTGGCCGCGATGGAGCTGACACGCACACACCGCATACTCATCGGCCTCGTCATCGGCGGCGCGGTGATCATCGCGGGGATCGGTTTCGCGGGTTCGTACGCGGCCGTGCGCGAGCTTGCCGTACTCAAGGGCTTCGGTACGTTCTCGTACTTCTTCCCGATCGGCATCGACGCGGGCATCTGTGTGCTGCTCGCGCTGGACCTGCTGCTGACGTGGCTGCGGATCCCGTTCCCGCTGCTGCGGCAGACGGCGTGGATCCTGACGGCGGCGACGATCGCGTTCAACGGCGCGGCCGCGTGGCCCGACCCGCTGGGCGTCGGCATGCACGCGGTCATCCCGGTGCTCTTCGTGGTCGCCGTCGAGGCGGCGCGGCACGCGGTGGGCCGGATCGCGGACATCACCGCCGACAAGCACATGGAGGGCGTGCGACTGACCCGCTGGCTGCTGTCGCCGGTGCCGACGTTCCGGCTGTGGCGGCGGATGAAGCTGTGGGAGCTGCGCTCGTACGACCAGGTGATCAAGCTGGAGCAGGAGCGGCTGATCTACCAGGCCCGGCTCCAGGCCCGTTTCGGGCGCGGCTGGCGGCGCAAGGCGCCCGTGGAGGCGCTGATGCCGCTGCGTCTCGCCCGGTACGGCGTCCCGCTCTCGGAGACGGCCCCGGCGGGCCTGGCGGCGGCGGGCGTGGAACCCGTCCTCCTCCCGCCGAGCCCGGTGCCGACCCCGATGCCGGCTCCGGTGCCGACTCCGGTCGCCGCCCTCCCGGCACAGGCCACGCAGCCGCAGCCGCAGCCCCAGCCGGTGGCGGTGGCCATGGCAGCCGCTCCGGCCCCCGCGCCCACTCCCGTACCGGCTCCGGCCCCGGTCCCGACTCCCGAGCAGCCCCAGCCGCAACCCCAGCCCCAGCGGACTCAGGAGCCTCCGCACCCGAACCACGAGAGCCCGTGGTTCGACGCTCCGCAGGTCACCCCGGAGGGGTACGAGGGCGCGTACACCGCACAGGCGGCGGAGCAGACCTCGGAGCAGGTCCTGGATCAGGCACAGGAGCAGATCGCGGAGAACGCTCCCGCGGACATCCCGGATATCCCGGATATCTCGAACATCCCCGAGGACATCCCCGGGAACACCCTTACGCCGGAGCCCGAGACGGCACGCCCGGAGCTGTTCGGGGTGCTCCAGCAGCCCGACCCGCTCCAGCCGCCCGACCCGCAGATGGAGGAGTTCCGGGAGATCGCCTACAAGGTGACGTACGGCTTCGTGCAGGAGTACGAGCGCTTCCCGACCCCGTTCGAGCTGGATCAGATGGTGGCGGAGGCGTACGGCTTCCAGCAGCTCCCGGCGCCCCAGTCCGACCTGCTCCAGCTGGTCACCCCGGAGGTGCAGAAGCGCGTCCAGGAGGAGATGCAGGAGTTCGACCCCTCCTGACCCGCCCGCACCACGCGCGTACGTCGAAGGGCCGCCCCCGTCCAACGGGAGCGGCCCTTCGGCGTACGTCGGTCAGCTCACGCGCCGAGCAGCTTGCGCACCCGGTCCGCGCCGACGGCGAGGAGCAGGGTGGGCAGACGGGGGCCCGTCTCGCGGCTCACGAGGAGCTTGTAGAGGAGGGCGAAGAAGGCGCGCTGGGCGACCTTCAGCTCCGGGGTGGGCTTGGCCTCGGGGGTGAGGCCGGCCATGACCTTCGGAACGCCGTAGACCAGGGTCGTCAGGCCGTCGAGGGACCAGTGGCTGTCCAGGCCCTCCAGGAGGCGGCGCAGGGACTCGCGGCCCTCGTCGTCCAGGGAGCCGAGGAGCTCGGTGTCGGGCTCCTCGCGGACGATGGTGCGCTGGTCGGCCGGGACCTGGGTGGTGATCCAGTTCTCGGCGCGGTCGAGGCGCGGCCGGACCTCGTCGAGCGAGGTGACCGGGGACTCCGGGTCCAGGTCGGTGAGGATCCGGAGGGTCTGCTCGTCGTGGCCGGCGGTGATGTCCGCGACGGACGCCAGCGTGCGGTACGGGAGCGGGCGCGGGGTGCGCGGAAGCTCGCCGGCCGCGGTGCGGGCGGCACGCGCGTGTGCTGCGGCGTCGGCGGGCAGGACGGTGCCGTCGGCGACCTTGGCCTCCAGCTTGTCCCACTCGTCGTAGAGCCGCTGGATCTCCTGGTCGAAGGCGATCTTGAAGGACTGGTTGGGCTTGCGGCGGGCGTAGAGCCAGCGGAGCAGCTGCGGCTCCATGATCTCCAGGGCGTCGGCCGCGGTGGGCACGCCGCCCTTCGAGGAGGACATCTTGGCCATGCCGCTGATGCCGACGAAGGCGTACATGGGGCCGATCGGCTGGACGCCGTCGAAGATCGTGACGATCTGGCCGCCGACCTGGAAGGACGAGCCGGGCGAGGAGTGGTCGACGCCGGAGGGCTCGAAGATGACGCCTTCGAAGGCCCAGCGCATGGGCCAGTCGACCTTCCACACCAGCTTGCCGCGGTTGAACTCGCTGAGCTTGACGGTCTCGGCGAAGCCGCAGGTCGAGCAGGTGTAGCTCAGCTCGGTGGTCTCGTCGTCGTAGGCGGTGACGGTGGTGAAGTCCTTCTCGCACTGCCCGCAGTAGGGCTTGTACGGGAAGTAACCGGTGCCGCCGCCGGAGCCGTCGTCCTCGCCGGCCGCGCCAGAGCCCTCGGCGGCCTCCAGCTCGGCCTCGTCGACCGGCTTCTGGGACTGCTTCTTGGGGGCCTTCTTCGTCCGGTACTGGTCGAGGATGGCGTCGATGTCGCCGCGGCGGCGCATGGCGTGCAGGATCTGCTCGCGGTAGACGCCGGCCGTGTACTGCTCGGTCTGGCTGATCGGGTCGTACTCGACGCCGAGCTCGGCCAGGGCCTCGACCATGGCGGCCTTGAAGTGCTCGGCCCAGTTGGCGTGGGGCGAGCCGGCGGGGGCGGGGACGGAGGTCAGGGGCTTGCCGATGTGCTCGGCCCAGGACTCGTCGATGCCCTCGATGCCGTTGGGCACCTTGCGGTAGCGGTCGTAGTCGTCCCACGAGATGAGGTGGCGGACGGTGTACCCGCGGCGGCGGATCTCGTCGGCGACCAGGTGCGGGGTCATGACCTCGCGGAGGTTGCCGAGGTGGATCGGGCCGGAGGGGGAGAGGCCGGAGGCGACGACGACCGGTTTGCCAGGCGCACGTCGCTCCGACTCGGTGATGACCTCGTCCGCGAAACGGGAGACCCAGTCGGTCTCGGTGCTGCTCTGAGCCACGGTCGGTACGTCCTTCTTTCCGGATCCTTGCGGGAATGCACACGAAGCCTTACGACAGCCATTGTCCCAGACGGAACCGGGCACTCCGAGGTTGTCCACAGGCAGGATTCTCCTCGGGCGCGACGCGGTGACGACGTGGGCACGGCTTGTCCACAGGCGGGGAAAACACGTTGCCCACCCATGGGACACTTGACAAGCGATATAGACCACCGGGACACCCGGACACGACACAACAGGAACGGAAGCTCATGGCCTCGGTCCCTTCCCTCGCTTCGACCGTGCAGCAGCGCCTCGCGGAAGGTCTCTCGGCAGCCCTGCCGGAGGCCGGTGCCGCCGACCCGCTGCTGCGACGAAGCGACCGGGCCGACTTCCAGGCCAACGGCATCCTGGCGCTGGCCAAGCGGTTCAAGGGCAATCCCCGTGAGCTGGCGACGAAGGTCGTCGAGGCGATCCCGGCGAACGACGTGCTGAAGGAGATCGAGGTCTCGGGCCCCGGCTTCCTCAACATCACGGTGTCGGACGCGGCGATCGTGGAGACCCTCGCGGCCCGAGCCGCCGACGCGCGCCTCGGCGTTCCGCTGAACGAGTCGGCGGGCACGACGGTCATCGACTACGCGCAGCCGAACGTGGCGAAGGAGATGCACGTCGGCCACCTCCGGTCGGCAGTGATCGGCGCGGCGATGGTGGAGATCCTGGAGTTCACGGGCGAGAGCGTGGTCCGCAGGCACCACATCGGCGACTGGGGCACCCAGTTCGGCATGCTCATCCAGTACCTGATCGAGCACCCGCACGAGCTGGACCACAAGGCCGAGGGCGTGGAGGTCTCCGGCGAGGAGGCCATGTCGAACCTGAACCGGCTCTACAAGGCGTCCCGGGTGCTCTTCGACTCGGACGAGGAGTTCAAGACCCGGGCACGCGCCCGCGTGGTGGACCTCCAGGCCGGGGACGAGCAGACCCTCGCCCTGTGGCAGCGGTTCGTGGACGAGTCGAAGATCTACTTCTACTCGGTCTTCGAGAAGCTCGACATGGACATCCGCGACCCCGACATCGTCGGCGAGTCCGGCTACAACGACATGCTCCAGGAGACGTGCCGGATCCTGGAGGAGTCGGGCGTCGCGGTCCGCTCCGAGGGCGCGCTGTGCGTCTTCTTCGACGACATCAAGGGCCCGGACGGCAACCTGGTCCCGCTGATCGTCCAGAAGTCCGACGGCGGTTTCGGTTACGCGGCGACGGACCTGTCCGCCATCCGCGACCGGGTGGAGCACCTGAAGGCGTCGACGCTGCTGTACGTGGTGGACGCCCGCCAGTCGCTGCACTTCAAGATGGTCTTCGAGACGGCCCGCCGGGCCGGCTGGCTGAACGACGGCGTGAAGGCCGTCCAGCTGGCCTTCGGCACGGTCCTCGGCAAGGACGGCAAGCCGTTCAAGACGCGTGAGGGCGAGACGGTCCGGCTGGTGGACCTGCTGGACGAGGCGATCGACCGCGCCTCGGCCGTGGTCCGCGAGAAGGCCCAGGACCTCACCGAAGAGGAGATCACCGAGCGGGGTGCCCAGGTGGGCATCGGCGCGGTGAAGTACGCGGACCTGTCGACCTCGGCGGCCCGTGACTACAAGTTCGACCTGGACCAGATGGTCTCGCTCAATGGCGACACGTCCGTGTACCTCCAGTACGCGTACGCCCGTATCCAGTCGATCCTGCGGAAGGCCGGGGACGCGAAGCCGGCCGCCCACGCGGAGCTGGAGCTGGCGCCGTCGGAGCGGGCCCTCGGCCTGCACCTGGACGGCTTCGGCGAGGCGATCTCGGAGACCGCCTCGGAGTACGCGCCGCACAAGCTGGCCGCGTACCTCTACCAGGTGGCCTCGCTGTACACGACGTTCTACTCGGAGTGCCCCGTCCTCAAGGCGGACACCCCGGCGCAGGTGGAGAACCGCCTCTTCCTGTGCGCCCTGACGGCCCGCACGCTCCACCAGGGCATGGCCCTGCTCGGCATCCGGACGCCCGAGCGCCTCTGACGCCGCCGGGCGGGTGGGTCACTGTGCGACCCACTCGCCCTTGTCGGGCCAGTAGCCGTAGACCGTACGGCCCTCGATCGCGTGGGTGCGGAACGGCTGCCCGCCGTCGTCGATCCGTACGGTCCCCTTCCTGGCGCCGGTGCTCCACTCCAGCTCCAGGTACCAGGCGACGGCGTACTCCTCGGTGTGGACGTCGAGGTTGAGGACCTCCGCGTCGCCGGTGGCGACCTGGTACGGGAAGTCCTTCGCCGGCACGACCCGGTCCCCGTCCTGCCCGGCGACCGCCTTCACGTACGGCCGGGGCGCGTCGAGGTCGACGTCGAAGGTCTGCGGGGTGATCCCGCTGCCGCAGCCGTCGCCCATCGAGTACGCGGTCCGCTCCGGCGGACTGTCCCGCCCGACGACCCGGACGCGGAGCCGCGACAGCACGACCGGTTCCTGGGTGCGGCCGGTGACGGTGACCTGGAGCTGCATGTGCCCGCCGTCGATCCCGCCGAGCGCCCGGGCCCACCCCCGGGTGTCCTGCGGCGGGGGCGGGGGCGGCACGTGCTGCGGCTTCTGGTCGAGGACGTAGTACTGGCCGCAGGGTTCGGCCCAGTTGTACGAGCTGATGCCGGCGTTCAGCGGAGCGGGCGCCGCGACCGCGCCGGAGCCGCCCTTCCCTCCCCCGCCCGGCTCCCCGTCCCCGTTGCGCGCCACGAGGTAGGTGCCGGGCACGGCGAGCGCGACGACGGCCACGGCGGCGAGGACCCACTTGAACCGCCCTCGCCTGGGGGAGGGCGCGTCGCCGTCCCCCGTAACGACGAGGACAGGCTCAACGACAGGCTCCACCACGGACTCGACCGGCTCGGCGCTCCGGCCCCGGGTCTCGTCCGCGACGATCCAGGCGCGGTGGAGCTCGACGAGCTCCTCGCGCGAGGCGCCGCACAGCCGCCCGAGCCGTTCCACGGGGGCGAAGTCGGTCGGGACGGCGTCGCCGTTGCAGTACCGGTGGAGGGTGGAGGTGCTGACGTGGAGTCGCTTGGCCAGCGCCCCGTAACTCAGTCCCGACCGGTCCTTCAGCTCCCGTAGCCGCCCGGCGAGCCGGTCCCCCGTGTTCATCCGTCGCTCCCCCATCGCTGGCCGGCGTCCCAGGAACGCGTTCCGGGCGACGTACGTCTCCCCAGGTCACAGGGGGTGGAAGCGTTCCAGCGTCCCTCATTGTCCCGCGCCGATCGACAGCGGGTCACACCGGCTCGCAGCATGGAGTCATGCCGAACAGCCGCGTCACCGACGCCCTGGCACTGACGGTGCTGATCATCTGCACCGCGATCGTGATCACCCTGCTCGACGGCCGCTGATCAACCGACCGCACCACCCACGGGGGAACCACCATGCGCACAACCGTCCGACGCCTCGCCCTCCCCGCCGCAGCTCTCGCCGCGGCGCTCGCCCTCACCGCCTGCCAGCCGTCCGACCAGGACGCGGCGGCCCCGACCCCAGCCCCGACCCAGGACAAGCCGCAACAGTCCACCAGCGCACCGGCACCGGCACCGGCGACGACCACCACCACGACCACCCCGAAGAAGCCCGCACCCACCACTCACACCCCCACCCCGACCGCCCAGCCGACGACCAAGGCCCCCACCCCCACCCCCACGGCCCAGCCCACCGACGACGGCCCCGTGCGCCGCACCTGCACCGCGCAGGACGTGAAGGTCGTCGCGAGCAAGGTCAGCCGCCCGATCAACCACCTGGCGCTGACCGTCACGAACATCGGCGGCCGCCCCTGCGACGCCGTGGGCGCGCCCCTCGTCGGGTTCGACGACAGCCAGGCGCCGATCAGGGTCGTGGAGGAGAGCAAGCCGCAGGCCGTGGTGACGCTGGCGCCCGGCGAGTCGGCCTACGCGTCCCTGATCCTCACGGGAGAGCCGGGCGGGGACACCCACGGCATGACGATCCGCACGATCAAGGTCAACCTGACCGTGGACAGCATGGTGAAGCTGGCGGCGCCGGAGGGTACGTACGTGGACGACGGCGCCGCCGTCTCGTACTGGCAGCGCGAACTGGAGGACGCCCTCCAGTACTAGCCCGGCCGGCGGCCCAGCCTGTCTGCCAGCCGCTAGCGGTTGATCGGATACGACGTCCGCCCCGACGCCTCGTCGATCTCCGCGTGCGCCTTCTGGAGGAGCTGCGAGGCCAGGTCCATCAGGGCGCGGGCCCCGGCGATCTCCTCGCCGACCCGCAGCTGTTCCGGATCGGAGGGGTGACGGTGGGCGGAGCCGTGGGCCCGGAACTCGGAGCCGTCCGAGAGCCGGACCATGGCCGCCGCCCTCGTCCGGTCGCCCTCCTCCTGGAACTCCATGTCGACGTGCCATCCGACGAGCGTGTTCATCATGAGGACCACCTCCGGGGAGGTACCTGTCGGGTACCTCTCCAGAGTGCGCCGCCCGGCGGTCAGCGGCGAGCCGACCCGAGCTTCTGCGCGACCTCGGTGGCCCAGTAGGTGAGGATCATCTGCGCGCCGGCGCGGCGGATGCCGGTGAGGGTCTCCATGATCGCCTTGTCGCGGTCGATCCAGCCCTTCTCGGCGGCGGCCTCGACCATCGCGTACTCGCCGCTGATCTGGTACGCGGCGACGGGCACGTCCACGGACTCGGCGACCTTCGCGAGCACGTCCAGGTAGGGCCCGGCGGGCTTCACCATCACCATGTCCGCGCCCTCCTCCAGGTCCAGCGCCAGCTCGCGCATCGACTCGCGGAGGTTGGCCGGGTCCTGCTGGTAGGTCTTGCGGTCGCCCTGGAGGGACGAGCCGACGGCCTCGCGGAAGGGGCCGTAGAAGGCGGAGGAGTACTTCGCGGTGTACGCGAGGATCGCCACGTCCTCCTTGCCGATGGTGTCCAGCGCGTCGCGGATCACCCCGACCTGGCCGTCCATCATCCCGGAGGGCCCGACGACGTGGACGCCGGCGTCGGCCTGGACCTGCGCCATCTCGGCGTACCGCTCCAGGGTGGCGTCGTTGTCGACGCGCCCGTCCTCGGCGAGGACACCGCAGTGACCGTGATCGGTGTACTCGTCGAGGCAGAGGTCCGACATGATCACGAGCTCGTCGCCGACCTCGGCCCGCACGTCGCGGATGGCGACCTGGAGGATCCCGTCCGGGTCGGTCCCGGCCGTGCCGAGCCCGTCCTTCTTGGCCTCCTCGGGCACGCCGAAGAGCATGATCCCGGAGACTCCGGCCTCCACCGCCTCCACCGCGGCCTTCCGCAGGGTGTCGCGCGTGTGCTGGACGACACCGGGCATCGCCCCGATCGGCACGGGCTCGCTCACACCCTCGCGTACGAACGCGGGCAGGATCAGGTCGGCAGGGTCCAGGCGGGTCTCGGCCACCATCCGCCGCATGGCAGGCGTCGTCCGCAGCCGCCGCGGCCGCGCCCCCGGAAAGCTTCCATACGAGTTCATACGTGCGAGGCTACGCCCGCCCCGCACCCCCACTTACCGACACCCTGTTGCCGCCCGGTCACAGCAACCAAGCACAGCAACCAAGCCCACCAAGAAGGCGCGGGCCCTCGAAGAGGACCCGCGCCAGAACACACCACAAGAACGCCTCGAAGGCCGCCCTACTACGTGGTCCGCCGCCTCCGCGCCCCCGGCCGCCGCTCGCTCGGCCGCGTGACGGGGTCGCCCGCCTCCAGCGCCGCCTCGCGACGCCGCATGCCGAACTCCGCCAGCGCCTCGGCCAGCTTGTGCACGGACGGCTCGGGCGACAGCACGTCCACCCGCAGCCCGTGCTCCTCCGCCGTCTTGGCCGTCGCCGGCCCGATACAGGCGATGACGGTCACGTTGTGCGGCTTGCCGGCGATGCCGACCAGGTTCCGCACGGTCGACGAGGAGGTGAAGAGCACGGCGTCGAAACCGCCGCCCTTGATCGCCTCGCGCGTGTCCGCCGGCGGCGGCGACGCGCGCACGGTCCGGTAGGCCGTGACGTCGTCGACCTCCCAGCCCAGCTCGATGAGCCCGGCGACCAGCGTCTCGGTCGCGATGTCGGCGCGCGGCAGGAAGACGCGGTCGATCGGGTCGAAGACCGGGTCGTACGGCGGCCAGTCCTCAAGCAGCCCGGCGGCGCTCTGCTCACCGCTCGGCACCAGATCCGGCTTCACGCCGAAGTCGACCAGCGCGGCGGCCGTCTGCTCGCCCACCGCCGCGACCTTGATCCCGGCGAAGGCGCGGGCGTCGAGCCCGTACTCCTCGAACTTCTCGCGTACGGCCTTGACCGCGTTGACCGACGTGAAGGCGATCCACTCGTACCGTCCGGTCACGAGTCCCTTGACGGCCCGCTCCATCTGCTGCGGGGTCCGGGGCGGCTCGACCGCGATGGTCGGCACCTCGTGCGGCACGGCTCCGTACGAGCGCAGCTGGTCGGAGAGCGACGCGGCCTGCTCCTTGGTGCGCGGCACGAGCACCCGCCAGCCGAAGAGCGGCTTGGACTCGAACCACGAGAGCTGGTCGCGCTGCGCCGGGGCGCTGCGCTCGCCGACCACGGCTATCACCGGCCGGTGGCCCTCGGGGGAGGGGAGCACCTTGCCCTGCTTGAAGACCTGGGCGATCGTCCCGAGGGTCGCGGTCCAGGTCCGCTGGCGCGTGGTCGTGCCGCCGACGGTGACGGTGAGCGGGGTGTCCGGCTTGCGGCCGGCCGCCACCAGCTCACCGGCGGCCGCGGCCACCGAGTCGAGCGAGGTCGACACGACGACGGTGCCGTCGGAGGCGCCGACCTCGGCCCAGCAGCGGTCGTCGGCGGTCCGGGCGTCGACGAAGCGGACGTCGGTGCCCTGCTCGTCGCGGAGCGGCACACCGGCGTACGCGGGAACGCCGACCACGTTCGCGACGCCGGGGACGACCTCGAAGGGGATGCCCTCGGCGGCGCAGGCGAGCATCTCGGCGCCCGCGTTGCCGTCGAGGCCGGGGTCGCCGGTCACCGCACGGACGACCCGCCTGCCGCCGCGTGCCGCCTCCATGACAAGATTGGCCGCATCCCTCAACACGGGGACACCGGCGGCTGTTGACGCTTCGTCAACAACCGTCAGCTCAGGCGTGCTCACGCCCGCGCGCGCATGGCCGCGGACGACGTCGAGGACCTCCGGCTCGGCGATCAGGACGTCCGCTCCCGCCAGGGCCTCGACGGCCCGGAGGGTCAGGAGTCCGGGGTCGCCTGGTCCTGCGCCGAGGAAGGTGACGTGGCCGTGGCCCGCGAAGACGGGGGACACGGGGCTGGTGGTCGGGCGGGTGGGGTTCAAAGTGCTCGCTCCCCCATAAGACCGGCCGCACCCTTGGCGAGCATCTCGGCCGCGAGTTCGCGTCCGAGCGCCGCCGCCTCGTCGTGCGAGGTGGGGACGGAACCGGTGGTGGACAGCTGCACCAGCGTCGAGCCGTCGGTGGTGCCGACGACGCCGCGCAGGCGCATTTCGGTGACAACCTGCCCGTGACCGGGACCGTCGGCGAGGATGTCGGCGAGCGCGCCCACGGGTGCGCTACAGCCGGCCTCAAGGGCGGCGAGCAGGGATCGCTCAGCGGTCACGGCGGCCCGCGTCCGCGGGTCGTCGAGAGCGGAGAGCGTGGCGACGAGGTCGGTGTTCGACGCCAGGCATTCGACGGCCAGGGCACCCTGGCCGGGGGCGGGCAGGACGGAGTCGACCGGCAGGTGCTGGGCCGACAGGCCGCCGAGGAGTTCCTCGGTGCCGCCGATGCGGTTGAGTCCGGCCGCGGCGAGGACGACGGCGTCGAGCTCGCCCTTGCGGACGTAGCCGACGCGGGTGTCGACGTTGCCGCGGATCGGGACGCAGGTCAGGTCGAGGCCGTGGCTGCGGGCGTACGCGTTCAGCTGGGCCATGCGGCGCGGCGAGCCGGTGCCGACGCGGGCGCCCTTGGGGAGGCGGTCGAGGGAGAGGCCCTCGCCCGCGATGAGGACGTCGCGCGGGTCCTCGCGCTTCGGGATCGCGGCCAGCGTCAGCCCGGGGTGCTGGGCGGTCGGCAGGTCCTTCAGGGAGTGGACGGCGAAGTCGACCTCGCCGTCGAGCAGCGCGTCGCGGAGGGCGGCGACGAAGACGCCGGTGCCGCCGATCTGCGCGAGGTGCTCACGGGAGGTGTCCCCGTACGTGGTGATCTCCACGAGCTCGACGGACCGGCCGGTCAGCTGCCGGACCGCGTCGGCCACGTGGCCGGACTGGGCCATGGCGAGCTTGCTGCGCCTGGTCCCGAGCCTCAGTGCCCTCTCGGTCATACTCGCCCTCGGTTCTTGACGTCGGCGTCATTCAGGTCGGCCCGGGAGACGGAAGCCACCGTCTCCGGGTCGAGGTCGAAGAGTGTCCGCAGCGCGTCCGCGTACCCGGCGCCGCCGGGCTCGCTGGCGAGCTGCTTGACCCGCACGGTCGGCGCGTGCAGGAGCTTGTCGACGACGCGGCGCACGGTCTGGGTGATCTCGGCGCGCTGCTTGTCGTCGAGGCCGGGGAGGCGGCCTTCGAGGCGGGCGACCTCGCTGGCCACCACGTCGGCGGCCATGGTGCGCAGGGCGACCACGGTGGGGGTGATGTGGGCGGCGCGCTGGGCGGCGCCGAAGGCGGCGACCTCGTCGGAGACGAGACCGCGGACCTGGTCGACGTCGGCGGCCATGGGGGCGTCGGCGGAGGCGTCGGCCAGCGACTCGATGTCGACGAGCCGGACACCGGGGATCCGGTGGGCGGCGGCGTCGATGTCGCGGGGCATGGCGAGGTCGAGCAGGTACAGGGGCTCGTCGCGGCCCGCGGCGGCGGCCTCGACGGCGTCGCCGCCGAGGACGAGTCCGGTGGCGCCGGTGCAGGAGACGACGACGTCGGCCCGGCCGAGTTCGTCGCCGACGGCAACCATCGTGGCCGCGCGCGCGGCCACGCCCGTACCACCGGACTCGGCGAGGATCTCGGCGAGCCGCTCGGCGCGGGCGAGGGTGCGGTTGGCGATGACGACCTCGGCGACGCCCACGCGGGCGAGGGTCGCGGCGGCCAGCGACGACATGGATCCGGCGCCGATGACGAGGGCGCGCTTGCCCCGCGCCCAGGTGGCGACGTCGGTGCCCTGGGCCAGCTGCTCCAGGCCGAAGGTGACGAGCGACTGCCCGGCCCGGTCGATGCCGGTCTCGCTGTGGGCGCGCTTGCCGACCCGCAGGGCCTGCTGGAAGAGGTCGTTCAGGAGCCGGCCCGCGGTGTGCAGGTCCTGGCCGAGGGCGAGGGCGTCCTTGATCTGGCCGAGGATCTGGCCCTCGCCGACGACCATGGAGTCCAGGCCGCAGGCCACCGAGAAGAGGTGGTGGACGGCCCGGTCCTCGTAGTGCACGTAGAGGTAGGGGGTGAGTTCCTCCAGGCCGACGCCGCTGTGCTGGGCGAGCAGCGTGGAGAGCTCGGCGACGCCCGCGTGGAACTTGTCCACGTCGGCGTAGAGCTCGATGCGGTTGCAGGTGGCGAGGACGGTGGCCTCGGCGGCCGGTTCGGCGGCGAGGGTGTCCTGGAGGAGCTTGGCCTGGGTGTCCGAGGGCAGCGAGGCCCGCTCCAGGATGGAGACGGGAGCGCTGCGGTGGCTCAGACCGACGACGAGGAGGCTCATGCCGGCATCACCGCGGGGGCGCCCCCGTCGGGTCCCTTGCGGCCGCTCGCGGCGGTGGTACGGGTGGCGGCCGGCGGCGCGGCGGGCGCGGCGGTCTCCTCGCCGGTGTCCTCGCCCGCCTTCCGCTGCTCGTGGAAGGCGAGGATCTGCAACTCGATGGAGAGGTCCACCTTGCGCACGTCGACGCCGTCGGGCACGGAGAGCACGGTCGGGGCGAAGTTGAGGATGGAGGTGACACCGGCGGCGACGAGGCGGTCGCAGACCGCCTGGGCGACGCCCGCCGGGGTCGCGATGACGCCGATGGAGACGCCGTCCTCGGCGATGATCTTCTCCAGGTCGTCGCTGTGCTGGACGGGGATCCCGGCGACCGGCTTGCCGGTCATGGCGGGGTCGGCGTCGATCAGCGCGGCGACGCGGAAGCCGCGGGAGGCGAAGCCGCCGTAGCCGGCGAGCGCGGCGCCGAGGTTACCGATGCCGACGATCACGACGGGCCAGTCCTGCGTCAGGCCGAGCTCGCGGGAGATCTGGTAGACGAGGTACTCGACGTCGTAGCCGACACCGCGGGTGCCGTACGAGCCGAGGTAGCTGAAGTCCTTGCGCAGCTTCGCGGAGTTGACGCCGGCCGCGGCCGCGAGCTCCTCCGAGGAGACCGTGGGTACGGAGCGCTCCGACAGCGCGGTCAGGGCGCGCAGATACAGCGGAAGGCGGGCGACGGTGGCCTCGGGAATTCCTCGGCTACGGGTCGCCGGTCGGTGAGTTCGGCCAGTTGCCACGGTGCTCCTGCGGGATGAGCGGGGCTGCAGGCGGCCATATGTCCCAGGACCGCCCCGTCGAATGCAGGCTATGTCTTTGTGAACGCGTGCACAAAGATGGTGTCCGTTTTGTCCGGCCAAAGTGACCGGGGTCACGCGACCGGTTCTCGCCGCCGTGGAACCGTCGCACGGTGCGACGCGTTGAGATCCCGAAGGGGGCAAAGCCGCACACACTCCTCACGACGTGGCCCCCGAATGCCAACAAAACGTCCATGATGGTAACCGGCTTTCGGTCACGCACCCAGTTCGCGCCGGAGCCGCCCGGCGTCCACCCGCCAGAAGGTGTGCTGCTCGCCGTCGACCAGGACGACCGGAATCTGCTCCCAGTACTCCTTGTACAGCGCCTCGTCCTGGAGGATGTCCTTCTCCTCCCAGCGTGCACCCGTCTCGGCGCAGACGGCCTCGATCACCGCCCGGGCATCGTCGCAGAGGTGGCACCCCGGCTTCCCGATGAGCGTCACGGTCCGCGCGGCCGGGTCCTTCGCCGCGTCCTTCTTCTTCGTACGTCCGAACATGCCGTCCATTGTCCCGCCCGGCCACAGCGGGGACCCGCACTGTTCACACGACGGCATCCCCACAAGTCGGGAAGTACCGAACAGACTGGCTATGCTCCAGACATGGCCGCTCTGGGATGGCTCACCCCCCGTAGGCGCTCCGCCACCGCGCGCAGCGTCCTCGCAGGCGAGGCCGCCGCGGAGGCGGCCCGCAAGACCTCGCTCCAGCTGGAGCTGGAGAGGGAGGAGGAGGCCGCCGCCATCGAGGCGGCCCGGGCCTCCGAAACCGCCCCCGAGGAGCCCGAGTTCCCGGTCGCCGGGGACGTGCGGGCCGCCGCCTTCTTCGATCTCGACAACACCGTGATGCAGGGCGCCGCGATCTTCCACTTCGGCCGCGGCCTGTACAAGCGGAAGTTCTTCCAGCGCCGCGAACTCGCCCGCTTCGCCTGGGCCCAGATCTGGTTCCGGCTGGCCGGCGTCGAGGACCCGGCCCACATGCAGGAGGCCCGCGACAGCGCGCTCTCCATCGTGCAGGGCCACCGCGTCTCCGAACTGATGTCGATCGGCGAGGAGATCTACGACGAGTACATGGCCGACCGGATCTGGCCGGGCACCCGCGCCCTGGCCCAGGCCCACCTCGACGCGGGCCAGAAGGTCTGGCTGGTCACGGCCGCCCCGGTCGAGACGGCCACGATCATCGCCCGCCGCCTCGGCCTCACCGGCGCCCTCGGCACGGTCGCCGAGTCCGTCGACGGCGTCTATACGGGCCGGCTGGTCGGCGAGCTGCTGCACGGCCCGGCCAAGGCGGAGGCGGTACGGGCCCTGGCCGCCGCCGAGGGCCTGGACCTCGCCCGCTGCGCCGCGTACAGCGACTCGCACAACGACATCCCGATGCTCTCGCTCGTCGGCCACCCGTACGCGATCAACCCCGACACCAAGCTGCGCAGGCACGCCCGGGACCGCGAGTGGCGGCTGCGCGACTACCGGACCGGCCGCAAGGCCGCCAAGATCGGCATCCCGGCCGCCGCGGGCCTCGGCGCCGTCGCCGGCGGCACCGCCGCCGCGGTCGCCCTGCACCGCCGCCGCCGCTGACCCACCCGGAACCCCGGCCCGCCCCGAACCCCGGCCCGCGGCACGGCGGATCACCGCTCCCGTACCCGAACTCCCGGACGTTTCCGGCGCGCCACGCCCGTGCCGATACGTTTCGGCTGCGATCATCTGCGACAACCGCGGACCAAAGCGACTCACCCGTCCGTGGTCGAACAGCCCCGCACACCTCGACTCCCGGGCATTCCCGCGCCCTTACCCAGGAGCGGCCCCGATCACTCCCCTCTACCGCACATGAGCACAACGCAACGCCGACGCAATCACACTCGGAAGCCACTCGATCAATAACCGGTCACGAACTGCGACTTGATCCGCCCGCAAGCGGTAACAGAAGCGACGTAATCGATGATTTGAGCAACTGGGTGTAGCGCTGCCTGTACGAAGCGTTATTCTCCTCAGACGCACAGCGGAACCCTCACATCGCTACCACGAGTGAACGGATCCGCACTGCACGTGATGGAAGCTCTGCCTCTGGGAGTCCCGTGTACCCACACGTCGGGGTTGACGCCTCGGGCCTGGCTACGCTGCGCGCAACGGTCCTCGACCACTTGCGTGGCTTCGTCCCCACCGCGTACGTCGGTCCTGCGCCCGCCTTCGCCTTCGCCGCACCGGCACCGGCCGGTCCTTGCTATGCCCTGGCCGACGGCGGTGCCGCCGTCGGCAGACGGGGCGCGCGCGGCGGCGCCGGAAGCCCGACCGCCGCCCGACGCCCCACCGCCGACAGCGACAGCGCCCGCATGATGGATCTGGTCGAGCGCGCCCAGGCCGGTGAGGCCGAGGCATTCGGCCGGCTGTACGACCAGTACAGCGACACCGTCTACCGCTACATCTACTACCGCGTCGGCGGGAAGGCCACGGCGGAGGACCTCACCAGCGAGACCTTCCTCCGCGCCCTCCGCCGCATCTCCACCTTCACCTGGCAGGGCCGCGACTTCGGCGCCTGGCTCGTCACCATCGCCCGCAACCTGGTCGCCGACCACTTCAAGTCCAGCCGCTTCCGGCTGGAGGTCACCACCGGCGAGATGCTCGACGCCAACGAGGTCGAGCGCAGCCCGGAGGACTCCGTCCTCGAGTCCCTCTCCAACGCCGCGCTGCTCGACGCCGTCCGCCGCCTCAATCCCCAGCAGCAGGAGTGCGTCACCCTCCGCTTCCTCCAGGGCCTCTCGGTCGCCGAGACCGCGCGGGTCATGGGGAAGAACGAGGGCGCCATCAAGACGCTCCAGTACCGGGCCGTCCGCACCCTGGCCCGCCTGCTGCCCGAGGACGCCCGCTAGCGCGGGCCGCCGACCGCCGCCACCCTCCCTCCCCGAACCCCCTCATCCCCTACCCCCCTGTCCCCTCCCCCCGTGAAGTCACTTGTCCCCCTCATCCATACATCTCCCCCCACGCCACCACTGCCCGTCCCACATCACAGTTGGTGACGCATCGATGACGCACTGGTCCGATCATCTTTCGCGCGTAACCCAAGTGCCGCGCCGCTCGTTGTGCGAAATGCAGGCTCCCTGTGGTCCCGCCCTGCCCACAGATCCTCACTCGTTCGTGTGGATCTGCTCAAGGCGGGCAACCTTCCGGATCCCCCGGGGAGTCGACCGTCATGACGAGAGGAGGTGCCGCCAGTGATCGCGAACGTGCACCGGCGGGCGAACGCCTTCGCCCAGGCCCTGGAGGACCGGACGCCCGAGGGTGAGGCGGCCGACCGGCCCGACACCCCGGCCGACACCGGCGACCAGGGACGGCAGTTGGCCTTGGCGAGCGGACTCGGCGACCTGCCGAAGCCGAAGCTCGATCCCGAGGTCAAGGTGGTGCAGCGAGCCCAGCTCGTCGCCGCCATGGAGGCGATGTTCGCCCAGGGGACGGCCGCCGCAGGCCCCACCGTCCCGGAGCAGCGGAGCACCCGGGGCGCCCATCGGGCCTCCCCTCTGCGCAAGCTCCGCCCACGCTCCCGCTGGACCAAGGGGCTCGCCGCCGGCGGCCTCACGGTCGGTGTGGCCGCCGGAGCCTTCGGCGGCGTCGCCGCCGCCAGCTCCGACGCCCTCCCCGGCGACTCGCTCTACGGGCTCAAGCGGGGCATGGAAGACCTCAAGCTGGGCATGGCCGACGACGACGCCGACCGCGGGGGCATCTACCTCGACCAGGCGTCCACCCGGCTCAGCGAGGCCCGCCGGCTCATGGAGCGCGCCCGCTCCGGCGACCTCGACCACGAGTCCCTCAGCGAGATCCGCCGCGCCCTCGGCGGCATGAAGCACGACGCCGAGGAAGGCCACCGGCTGCTCCGCCAGGCGTACGACCGGGACGGCGAGATCGGTCCCATGGCCCGGCTGAACTCCTTCGCGCAGGCCCACCGCGACACCTGGAAGGGGCTGCGCGACCGCCTCCCCGTCCAGCTCACGGACGTCGGCGAAGAGGTCAGCGGCGTCTTCGACGCCATAGACCAGGAGGTCGAGCCGCTCCAGTCGATGCTGCCCCGCACCCTCGAGAAGGGCGCGGTCGCACCCGGCGGCTCCAGCAGCAGCCCCACCACCCGGCAGACCGGGCAGGGCACCGAACCGCAGCAGCCCCCGGCCGCCCAGGACACCCCCACCCAGGGCAGCCACACCGTCACCACGCCCCACCCCTCCGGCACCACCCAGGGAGCGGGCACCGGAGGCAACACCGGCACCGGCACCACCCCGAGCCCGGGCGCCGACCCCAGCACCACCTCCCCCGAGGAGGACGGCCTCCTCGGCGGCAACACCGGCGGCCTCCTGCCGTCCCCGACGGGCACGGGCACCCCCACCACCCCCGAGGAGAGCCAGGTGGCGACCCCCACACCCCCGGACGTCACCATCCCGCCACTCCTGCCGGGCCTCCTTCCGGGCCTCGGCATCGACAGCGAGGACGCTCGCTGACAAGGAGAAGGGGCGCCCCCACGGACGGGGGGCGCCCCTTCTTCCATGCCCGAGCGGCTAGAAGAAGACCGACCGCCGCTGCACCAGCAGCTTGTAGAGGGTGTGCTGGATCTGCTCCCGCACCTGGTCCGTCAGGTTGAACATCAGCATCGGATCCTCCGCCGCCTCCGGCGGATACGAGTCCGTCGGGATCGGCTCCCCGAACTGGATCGTCCACTTCGTCGGCAGCGGCAGCATCCCCAGCGGCCCCAGCCACGGAAAGGTCGGCGTGACCGGCACGTACGGCAGACCCAGCAGCCGCGCCAGCGTCTTCGCGTTCCCGATCATCGGGTAGATCTCCTCGGCGCCCACGATCGAGCAGGGCACGATCGGCACCCCCGCCCGCAGCGCCGTCGAGACGAAACCGCCCCGCCCGAACCGCTGGAGCTTGTACCGCTCCGAGAACGGCTTCCCGATCCCCTTGAAGCCCTCCGGCATCACCCCGACGACCTCACCGGCCCGCAGCAGCCGCTCCGCGTCCTCCGCGCACGCCAGGGTGTGCCCCGCCTTCCGGGCCAGCTCGTTGACCACCGGCAGCACGAAGACCAGGTCCGCGGCGAGCAGCCGCAGATGCCGGCCCGCCGGATGGTGGTCGTGCACCGCGACCTGCATCATCAGCCCGTCCAGCGGCAGCGTCCCGGAATGGTTCGCGACGATCAGCGCCCCGCCCTTCTCCGGGATGTTCTCGACGCCCTTCACCTCCACCCGGAAGTACTTCTCGTACAGCGGGCGCAGCAGCGACATCAGCACCTGGTCGGTCAGCTCGGCGTCGTACCCGAACTCGTCGACCTCGTACTCCCCCGTGACCCGTCGCCGCAGAAACGCGAGGCCCCCCGCGAGCCTCCGCTCCCACCCCGCCCGACCGGCCCCACCAGCCCCCTCCGTCACGTCCGTAACAGCCTCCGTTACGGCCTCCGGGGCAGGCGCCTCCGCCGACGCCGCCTCGCGCGGCTCCTCGGGCACCTCCCGCGCGCCCGGCAGCGCCCGTACCGCCGCCGGGGCGGTCTCGGCACCGGACGGCTCCCCGGGCCGCGGCGGCCGCCGCCGGGCCCGCGAACGGTCGTCGTCGAAAGGAATCACCTGGGCGTCCGCCATCGCTGTCGCTGCTCCTCAGGCACCGTCGTGAGAAGGGATCGGGTACGCGTCCGGGGCGACCCGGACGGCCAGCCGGTCCACCGCCCCCGCGAGCGTCTCCGGCGGCAGGAGGCCGGGCCCCCGGCTCGCCGCGAAGTCCGCGAACGTCTCCGCCGTCGAATACCGCGGCCGGAAGCCCAGGACCTCCCGCAGCTGCGCGGTCGAGACGACCCGCCCGTGCGTGAGGAGCCGGATCTGCTCGGGCGCGAAGTCGGTCAGCCCCACCGTCCGCAGCGCCGAACCCACCCAGGTCACCGCCGGCAGCAGCACCGGCACCGTCGGGCGCCCGAGCCGCCGCGCGCACTGCGAGAGCAGCAGCACCCCGTCGCCCGCCACGTTGAAGGTCCCGCTGTTCAGCGACGCCCGGCGCGGCTCCTGCGCCACGAGCCGCAGCACGTCGATCACGTCGTCCTCGTGGACGAACTGCAACCGCGGGTCGTAGCCCAGGACCGTCGGCATCACCGGCAGCGACAGGTACTCGGTCAGCGGCGACTGCACCCGGGGCCCCAGGATGTTCGCGAACCGCAGCACGCACACCGCCACGTCCGGCCGCCGCCGGGCGAAGCCCCGTACATACCCCTCGACCTCGACCGCGTCCTTCGCGAAACCGCCGCTCGGCAGCGACTTCGCCGGCGTCGTCTCGGTGAAGACCGCCGGATCGCGGGGCGCGGAGCCGTACACGGTCGTACTGGACTTCACCACGAGCCGTCCGACCCGCGGCGACTTCTGGCAGGCTCCCAGCAGCTGCATGGTGCCGATGACGTTGGTCTCCTTGACCGACGTCCGGCCGCCCGCGCCCAGCGCCGTCCCCGTGACGTCGAGGTGCACCACCGTGTCCACCTCGTGCTCCGCGAGCACCTTGGCGATGGCCGGCCGGCGGATGTCGGCCCGGACGAACTCGGCGGCCCCCAGTGGATGCCCGGGCTCGACCGCGTCCACGGCCACCACCCGCTCCACCTCCGGGTCCCGCTGGATCCGCCGCACGAAGCGGCCCCCCAGATGCCGGGCGGCACCGGTCACGAGCACGACCTTGCCCAAGATCAGCGCCTTCCGTCCGAACTTCCGTCCGTCTATCCGTAGCCGCCACCGTAGCGCCTGAGCATTTCGACGCAATGAAAACGTGGCCCCTCACCGATGCCGGTGAAGGGCCACGTCTTTTCACACACGGGAAAACCGCTCGCGCGGCGCCGCTTACTTCTTGTTGCGACGCTGAACGCGCGTGCGCTTGAGCAGCTTGCGGTGCTTCTTCTTGGCCATCCGCTTGCGCCGCTTCTTGATAACAGAGCCCACGACTACCCTCGCTCACTTCTTCTCACTGGTGCGGGGCGTCTGGGCCCACACGACCTACGAGGGGTTAGCCTACCGCCCCTGGCACCGCACGAGTAATCCGAGGGCCGTGCCCGGCTCACCGGCCGTTCGGCCGCAGGTCGACCGCGCGCCCGCTACGCGGTCCCCACCCCCACGTACGACTCCCTCAGGTACGCGTGAACCGCCTGTTCCGGGACCCGGAAGGACCTGCCCACCCGGATCGCCGGCAGATGACCGCTGTGCACCAAGCGGTACACGGTCATCTTCGACACGCGCATCACCGCGGCGACTTCCGCCACGGTCAGGAACTTGACCTCGTTGAGAGGCCGATCGCCAGCAGCCATGACCCACCTGTACCTTCCGCCGCGACGCCCACCGGCTTCCCCTCCGGTGACTCTTCGTCGTCGAACGCTCACGAATCAGAGTAGGGGCGGGTGGTACGAGTGGGGAAGAGGAGCCCCTATCGCCCGTTTACCGTGACAGACACGCTCGATTGAGTACATAGCGCGTGAGGGGACGGTAGTACACCGAGCGCACTCCGTCATCGAGCGGAACGGCCACCGAGACCTGCCCCTCGGCCTCCCCCACGAAGAGCGCCGGGTCGTCCGTGTCGGCCAGCCCGATCGCCTCGATACCCAGCTGACCAGCACCGCAGACCCAGCCGTGGTCCCCCACGACCAGCTCGGGAAGCGGCCCGCCGGCCTCCGCCGCGCTCTCCAGCGCGGCCCGTACCGGCAGCGCCGAGTGGGAGTGCGCCCCCGGCTCGCGCCCGCCCTCCGACGGCCCCGCCTCCCGTACGAACGCGACGCCGCGTACGTGGTCGAGGGCGTACGTGCGTAGACCGAACCGGGTCGTTATGTCGACACATCTCCCCTGCGCCGGGGTGAGTACGTCACATCCCGCCGCCGACAAAGCGTCTGCGAGGGCGACGTAGAAACCGAGCAGCCGGTGCGGATGCCCCGTCCCGAAGAGCACCGGGGCCCGCCGCGCCGCCACCTCCGCGAGCCGTCCCGCGAAGGCGTCGAGGCCCCGCAGCGTCCGCTCCGGATCGATCACGTCCTGCCCCGAGCGGTGCGCGGGGTCCCCCGACACCCCGCACTTCTCCGCCATCAGTCCCAGCAGCTCGGCCTCGCCCCAGCCCCCGGCGGGCACCAGCCCCAGCGTCACCCGGGGGTCCCGCGCCGCGAAGAGCCGATAGCTCCGCAGGCTCTCCTCCCGCGAGGTCGCCACGGTCCCCGCCAACCCCGCCGCCAACAGATGCGCCCGCAGCGCCCCGGTACTCAACACCCTTCCGATGCTGCCGGATCCATCCTGCCGGAACGTCAAAATCCCCTGTACACCGCACAGTTGGCGTAACAGGGCGGATACTCAGGCGAGCAGTCCCCGCAGCGGGAAGGCCGCCTTCCGGGTCGCGAGCACCGCCTGGTCCAGCCGGTCCGCGGGGTCGTATCCCGCCGCCCACTCACGGAAGTCGACCGGCCACCGCCCGTCGGTCATCCGCCCCGGCCCGAGCTGCCGCGTCCGCGCGTACACCTCGTCCCGCCAGGAGGACGGGATCACGGTCTCCGGCGCCACGGGCGCGTGCGCCGCGATTCCCACGAGATGCGTCCACGACCTCGGTACGACGTCGACGACCGCGTATCCGCCGCCGCCGAGCGCCACCCACCGGCCGTCCGCGTACGTGTGCGCCAGCTCGTGGCACGCCTCCTGCACCGCCCGCTGCGCGTCCAGCGAGACCGCCAGGTGCGCGAGCGGATCGTCGAAGTGCGTGTCGGCCCCGTGCTGGGTCACGAGGACCTGCGGCCGGAAGTCGGCGAGGAGCTCCGGCACCACCGCGTGGAAGGCCCGCACCCATCCGGCGTCCCCGGTCCCGGCCGGCAGCGCCACGTTCACCGCGCCGCCCTCGCCGGGCCCGGACGCCCCGGTCTCCTCCGGCCAGCCGGTCTGCGGGAACAGCGTCCGCGGGTGCTCGTGCAGCGAGACGGTCAGGACGCGCGGGTCCTCCCAGAACGCGGCCTGCACCCCGTCCCCGTGGTGGACGTCGACGTCCACGTACGCGACCCGCTCGACGCCCAGTTCGAGGAGCCGGGCGATCGCCAGCGAGGCGTCGTTGTAGATGCAGAACCCGGCCGCCCCGCCCGGCATGGCGTGGTGCAGCCCGCCGGCGAAGTTCACGGCGTGCTCGGCCTCGCCCCGCCACACGGCCTCCGCCGCCGCGACCGACTGCCCGGCGATCAGCGCGGACGCCTCGTGCATCCCCTCGAACGCCGGATCGTCGACCGTCCCGAGCCCGTACGCCTGGTCGGCGTGGCGCGGGTCGGCCGAGGCCGCCTTCACCGCGTCCACGTAGTCCTCGCGGTGCACGAGCCGCAGCGTCGACTCCCCGGCAGGCTTGGCGGCGACCACGTCCACCGCCCGGTCGAGCCCGAAGGCCCGGACCAGCCCCATGGTCAGCGCGAGCCGCACCGGGTCCATCGGGTGCTGGGGCCCGAAGTCGTACCCCGTGACAGCTTCATCCCACATCAACAGTGCGCGGCCGCTCATGCCCGCCACCGTATCGGGCCTCCCGCGCGCCGAACGACGTGGCATACACCACCGTCACCAGCACGAGCACCATCGGCACCACCATGGCCCCCCGGTAGCTCCACGCGTCCCCGAGCGCCCCGACGAGCGGGGAGCCGACGAGGAAGCCGACGTAGTTGAAGACGTTGAGCCGGGCGACGGCCGCGTCGCTGTTCTCCGGGAAGAGCCGCCCGGCCGCCGCGAAGGTCTGCGGCACGATCACGCTCAGCCCGAGCCCCAGCAGGGTGAAGGCCGCGATGCCCACCCAGGCCGAGGGCGCCACCGCCACCAGCGCGAACCCGCAGGCCGCGAGCACCGCCCCGGCCCGCACGACCACCGCCGCCCCGAAGTACCGCACCCCGAGGTCGCCCACGGCCCGCCCGAGCAGCGTCGTCACCATGTACGCGTTGTAGGGGACGGTCGCCGCCGCCTCGGAGCTGCCGAGCACGTCCTGGAGGTACTTCGCCGACCAGTTGGAGACCGTCGAGTCCCCGATGTACGCGAACGTCATCACCAGGCACAGCGGCAGCAGCAGCCGGAACGACAGCACCCCGCCCTTCTCCGCCGCCCCGCCGTCCGGCGCCGCCTCGGCGTCCGCCTTCGCGTCCACATACCACCGGCTGCCGAGGAAGGCGGCCGGCGCAAGGACGACGACCACCGGCAGGTACGACCAGAACAGCGACAGGTGCCAGTGCGCCCCCACCCAGGCCAGCGAGGCGCCGGCGATCCCGCCGAGGCTGTACGCGGCGTGGAAGCCGAGCATGATGCTCCGCCCGTACGTCCGCTGGAGGCTCACCCCCAGCATGTTCATGGACGCGTCGAGCGCGCCGACCGCGAGCCCGAACGCGCCGAGCGCCACGGCCGCCATCCACAGCGCGTCCCCCGCCCCCACACCCAGCAGGGCCAGCAGGACGACGGGCTGCGACCACCGCAGCACCACCGAGGGCGCCACCCGGGCGACCAGCTTCTCCGTCGCCACGCTCGCCACACCGGCGAGGATCGGCACGGCGGCCAGGAAGAGGGGCAGCAGCCCGTCGGAGATCCCGTACCGGTCCTGGATCCCGGGTATCCGGGTCACGAGCAGGGCGAAGGCCACGCCCTGGACGAGGAAACTGAGGGCCAGGGAGCCCCGCCCCCGCCGCAGCCGCACATCGGTCATGGCGGCACAGCGTAGGCCCGCCACCTACCGATGGGTAGATGGATCACAGACCCAAAATGCCGGGCAGTTCCTCCATCCGCGAGAAGAAGCCCTTCGCCCCGGTCAGCCGGGACTCGGGCGTCATCGCGGTGAACCCGTACACGTCCATTCCGGCGGCCACGGCCGCCTGGACGCCGAGCCGGCTGTCCTCGACGACGACGCACCGCGCGGGCTCCACCCCCATCCGCGCGGCCGCGTGAAGGAAGAGGTCCGGCGCAGGCTTGCCCCGGCCGACGTCCTCGGCGCTGTAGACGAGCTCCTCGGGGAACCAGGCGTCGAGCCCGGTCTTCCGGTGCCCGACCCTGATCCGCTCGTGGCTCCCGGAAGAGGCCACGCAGTACGGAGTCCGCTCGGCCACCAGCCGCTTCAGCACCTCCACCGCCCCTTCCACCGGCTCCAGTTCCTCCTGGAAGGCGGCGAAGACCCGCGAGTGGAAGACGTCGTCGAAGTCCTCGGGCAGCCGCTGCCCGGTCCTTTCGCCCACGAGGTCGTGCACCCGGTGGATGGCGGCTCCCATGTAGTCGCGGAGGGAGTCCTCGTATGTGGTGGGGTGTCCGAGCTCGGTGAGGTAGCCGGCGAGCAACCGGTTGGAGAGCGGCTCACTGTCGACGAGCACGCCGTCGTTGTCGAAGATGACCAGGTCATAGCGCATGCACCCAGCCTAGAACGCAAAAATGCCTCAACCCCCGGACAGAGTCCGGGGGTTGAGGCTAAAGATTGTTCGGCGGCGTCCTACTCTCCCACAGGGTCCCCCCTGCAGTACCATC
>NZ_JBHZBB010000008.1:0-431030 GCF_042754585.1 Streptomyces sp. NPDC059201 | reverse complement strand
GGCCCCCTCCCGCGCGGGAGGGGGCCTCTTGGCGTTGCTCTGCGGGCGTACGGCCCTACTCGTCGTCGTCGTCCTCGTCGTCGAGGCGGGCCAGCCAGGTCGCGAGGCGCTCGACCGGCACCTCGAAGTCGGGGTTGAGATCGACGAAGGTCCGCAGCTGCTCGGCGAGCCACTCGAAGGTGACCTCCTCCTCGCCGCGCCGCTTCTCCAGTTCCTCGATGCCACGGTCGGTGAAGTACATGCGATCCAGGATAGGCCCGCCCGGACAGGCCGGAGGCCCGGCACCCCACCAGGGGTGCCGGGCCTCCGGACGAGCCGCCGAGGTCAGGCGTCGAAGACCTCTTCGACCAGCTGCTGCTGCTCCGCCTGGTGACGCTTGGCCGAGCCGACCGCCGGGGACGAGGAGTGGCGGCGGGAGATCCGGCGCAGGCGCTCGCCCGCCGGGATGTCCGCGCCGACCGCCAGGTCGAGGTGGTCGATCAGGTTGAGCGCGATGAACGGCCACGCACCCTGGTTCGCCGGCTCCTCCTGCGCCCAGATGTACTTCGCCGCGTTCGGGTACTTGGCGATCTCGGCCTGGAGCTCGGCACCCGGCAGCGGGTACAGGCGCTCCAGACGGATGATCGCGGTCTCCGTGTCGCCGCGCTTCTGACGCTCGGCCTCCAGGTCGTAGTAGACCTTGCCGGCGCAGAAGACGACCTTGCGCACGTTGGCCGGGTCGACCGTCGCGTCGCCGATCACCGGGCGGAAGCCGCCGGTGGTGAACTCCTCCACCTTGGACGCCGCGGCCTTCAGACGCAGCATCGACTTCGGGGTGAAGACGATGAGCGGCTTGTGGTGCGGGTTGTGCACCTGCCAGCGCAGGAGGTGGAAGTAGTTCGACGGCAGCGTCGGCATGGCGACCGTCATGTTGTCCTGGGCGCACATCTGGAGGAAGCGCTCCGGGCGGGCGGACGAGTGGTCCGGGCCCTGGCCCTCGTAGCCGTGCGGCAGGAGCAGGGTGACGCCGGAGGTCTGGCCCCACTTCTGCTCGGCCGAGGAGATGAACTCGTCGACGACGGTCTGCGCGCCGTTGACGAAGTCACCGAACTGGGCCTCCCAGACGACCAGGGAGCTGGGACGGGCCAGCGAGTAGCCGTACTCGAAGCCCATCGCCGCGTACTCGCTGAGCAGCGAGTCGTACACGTTGAAGTGGGCCTGGTCCTCGGCCAGGTAGAGCAGCGGGGTGTAGTCCTCGCCGGTCTCCTGGTCGACCAGGACCGCGTGGCGCTGGCCGAAGGTGCCGCGGCGGGTGTCCTGGCCCGACAGGCGGACCGGGGTGCCCTCCATCAGCAGGGAGCCGATGGCGAGGGTCTCGCCGAAGCCCCAGTCGATGGTGCCGTCGTCGATGGAGGCGGCGCGGCGCTGCATCTGCGGCATCAGGCGGGAGTGGACCGTGATCCGCTCCGGCACGTTGACCTGCGACTCGGCGATCCGCTTCACGACCTCCTGGGAGATCGCGGTGATCACCGGGACCGGGAACTCGGCCTGCGGGTCCGGGACGTGCGTCGGCGCCGGCGCGGAGGTGGCCTCGCGGACCTCCGCGAACACCTGCTCCAGCTGGCCCTGGAAGTCCTGGAGCGACTGCTCCGCCTCCTCCAGGGTGATGTCGCCGCGACCGATGAGCGACTCGGTGTACAGCTTGCGCACCGAACGCTTCTTGTCGATCAGGTTGTACATCTGCGGGTTGGTGAACGACGGGTTGTCGCCCTCGTTGTGACCGCGGCGGCGGTAACAGATGAGGTCGATCACGACGTCCTTGTTGAACGTCTGGCGGAACTCGAAGGCGAGCCGCGCGACGCGGACCACGGCCTCCGGGTCGTCGCCGTTCACGTGGAAGATCGGCGCCTCGATCATGCGGGCCACGTCGGTGGCGTACATGGAGGAGCGGGACGACTCGGGAGCCGCCGTGAAGCCGACCTGGTTGTTGATGACGATGTGGACCGTGCCGCCGGTGCGGTAGCCGCGCAGCTGCGACATGTTCAGGGTCTCGGCCACCACGCCCTGGCCCGCGAAGGCCGCGTCGCCGTGGAGGGCCACCGGCAGGACGGTGAAGTCCGTGCCGCCCTTGTTGATGACGTCCTGCTTGGCGCGGACGACACCCTCCAGGACCGGGTCGACCGCCTCCAGGTGGGAGGGGTTGGCGACCAGGGAGACCTTGATCTGCTCGCCGTCGAGACCGGTGAAGGTGCCCTCGGCGCCCAGGTGGTACTTGACGTCGCCGGAGCCGTGCATCGACTTCGGGTCGAGGTTGCCCTCGAACTCGCGGAAGATCTGCGCGTACGACTTGCCCACGATGTTCGCGAGGACGTTCAGGCGGCCGCGGTGGGCCATGCCGATGACGACCTCGTCCAGGCGGGACTCGGCGGCGGAGTCGATGACCGCGTCGAGCAGCGGGATGACGGACTCGCCGCCCTCCAGGGAGAAGCGCTTCTGGCCGACGTACTTCGTCTGGAGGAAGGTCTCGAACGCCTCGGCCGAGTTCAGGCGGCGGAGGATGCGGAGCTGCTCCTCGCGCTCCACGCGCGCGTGGGGACGCTCGACGCGGTCCTGGATCCACTTGCGCTGCTTCGGGTCCTGGATGTGCATGAACTCGATGCCGGTGGTGCGGCAGTACGAGTCGCGGAGCACGCCGAGGATGTCGCGGAGCTTCATCATCGACTTGCCGGCGAAGCCGCCGACCGCGAACTCCCGCTCCAGGTCCCACAGGGTGAGGCCGTGCTCGGTGATGTCCAGGTCGGGGTGCTTGCGCTGCTTGTACTCCAGCGGGTCGGTGTCGGCCATGACGTGGCCGCGGACCCGGTAGGAGTGGATCAGCTCGAAGACGCGGGCGGCCTTGGTGACGTCGTCGTCGTGCGAGGCGTCGATGTCCTTGAGCCAGCGGACCGGCTCGTAGGGGATCCGCAGCGACTTGAAGATGTCGTCGTAGAAGCCCTGCTCGCCGAGGAGGGAGTTGGCGACGACGCGCAGGAACTCGCCGGAGGCGGCGCCCTGGATGACCCGGTGGTCGTAGGTCGACGTCAGGGTCATGACCTTGGAGATGCCGAGCTTGTTCAGGGTGTCCTGGGAGGTGCCCTGGAACTCCGCCGGGTAGTCCATCGAGCCGACGCCCATGATGACGGACTGTCCGGGCATCAGACGCGGCACGGAGTGGACGGTGCCGAGGCCGCCGGGGTTGGTCAGGGAGACCGTGACGCCGGTGAAGTCCTCCATCGTCAGCTTGCCCACGCGGGCGCGCTTGACGATGTCCTCGTACGCCTGCCAGAACTCGAAGAAGTTGAGCGTCTCGGCCTTCTTGATGCCCGCGACGACGAGCTGGCGGTCGCCGTTCGGCTTCACCAGGTCGATGGCGAGACCGAAGTTCACGTGCTCCGGCTTGACCAGGGTCGGCTTGCCGTCCTTCTCCGCGAAGGAGTAGTTCATCGACGGCATGGCCTTGATCGCCTGCACCATGGCGTAGCCGATGAGGTGGGTGAAGGAGATCTTCCCGCCCCGGGCGCGCTTCAGGTGGTTGTTGATGACGATCCGGTTGTCGAAGAGCAGCTTCACCGGGACGGCGCGGACGGACGTGGCCGTCGGCATCTCCAGCGAGGCGTTCATGTTCTTCGCGACGGCGGCGGCCGGGCCGCGGAGCGTGATCAGCTCGGGACCGGCGGGCGCCTCGGCGGCCGGAGCGGCCTTGGCGGGCGCCGGAGTGGCCGGGGCGGCCTTGGCGGGCGCCGGGGCGGCCTGGGCGGGCGCCGGAGCGGCGGCGGCCGGGGCCGGCTTCACGGCGGCCGGAGCGGCCGCGGCGGGCTGCGCCGGGGCCGCGGCGGGGGCCTGAGCCGGAGCGGGCACGGCGGCGGCCGGAGCGGCCGGAGCGGCAGGTGTGGCCTGTGCGGGGCCCGCCTGCTGCGCCGACGGCGCGGCCTTCGTGGTGGCGGCCGGGGCGGACGGGGTCTCCGCCGCACCCGGCTTGTAGTCGGCGAAGAAGTCCCACCAGGCACGATCGACCGAATTCGGGTCCTGGAGGTACTGCTGGTAGATCTCGTCGACGAGCCACTCATTGGCACCGAAGGCGGCTGCGGGGCTCACGCCACGCCCGTCTTGGTCGGCCGGGGAGCTCGGGGTACTGGGGGACTGAGACGACACGGCGGCAACCGCCCTCTTCCGCTTCGCAAGGTGATGGACAGCGGAAATAAAGGCTACGCCTGTCCGGCCGGGACGTGCAGGCCGGGCACTCCAACGTCGCGCAAGTCACACTTGACGGGGTGTTTCGGCGCCGTGAATGGCGGGAAACAAGCGTGGTTCCACACCTGTGAGGGTACGGAAAAGCGCGGGCTACGGCCCTCTTCGGCCGCACCCTGACCACGTCCTGCCACTGATCACGCAGAACGTTCGCTTCCGGTTCGAACCCTACGTCAATCGCGCAGGGGAAGGCTGCCCGGAAGAGTGACCCGGATGCGGCACCCGCGTGAAGATTCGGCCACGCCGATCCCGCCACCGTGCAGATCCACCGCCCAGCGCGCGATCGCCAGACCGAGCCCCGTGCCCCCGTCGCTCCCCGGACGCTGCCGGTCCGGACCCGTACCCCGGTTGAACCGCTCGAAGACCTGGTCGCGCTCCGCCTCCGGGATGCCCGGACCCTCGTCCTCGACCACCAGCTCCAGCGACTCCGGGTACGGGCCGCGCCGGGCCCGTACCGTCACGCGCCCGTGCGGCGGGGAGTGCTTCACCGCGTTGTCGATCAGGTTCGCCATCACCTGGTGCAGCCGCTCCACGTCCGCGTACGCCGTCAGGTCGGACGGCGACACGTCCAGATGCAGATGCACGTCCGTACGCCGGTGCAGACCGGACGTCGACGGCAGACCGCGCTGCGCGGCGGCCAGATTCGCCTCCCGCAGCACCCCGGACAGATAGGGCCACACCTCGAAACGGCGCGCCCGCAGCTGTACGACACCGTTGTCGAGCCGCGACAGGTCGAGCAGCGTCTCCACCAGCCGGCCCAGTCGCTCCGTCTGCTTCAGCGCCGAACGCATCGTCTCCGGATCGGCCTGGGAGACCCCGTCGACCACGTTCTCCAGCACCGCGCGCAGCGCCGCGATCGGCGTCCGCAGCTCGTGCGAGACATTGGCGACCAGCTCCTTGCGGTGCCGGTCCACCGCCTCCAGGTCGTCCGCCATCCGGTTGATCGTCGAGGCCAGGTCGCCCAGCTCGTCGCGCCGGTCCGCGCCCCGCACCCGCCGCGAGAAGTCACCGCGCGAGATCGACCCCGCCACCGTGTTCATCTCGTCCAGCGGCGCCGTCAGCGACTGCGCCACGAACTGCGTGATCAGCAGCGTCGCGATCATCGCGAAGATCGTGATGTACCGGAACTCGGTGGACGTCCGGATCGCCACCAGCGCCAGGCAGGAGGTCAGCAGCACCGCGCCGACGACCAGCGCGCCCAGCTTCGTCTTGATCGAGATCACGATCCGGCGCCGGGTCCGTCCGGTGCGCCGCCCCGGCCGGCTCACGACGCCGGGGTCTCCAGCGCGTACCCGACCCCGTGCACCGTACGGATCCGCTCGGCGCCGATCTTCCGGCGCAGCGCCTTGATGTGGCTGTCCACGGTCCGCGTACCGGAGGCGTCCGCCCAGTCCCACACCTCCGCCAGCAACTGCTCACGGGAGAGCACCGCGCGCGGGGTGCCGGCCAGACAGACCAGCAGGTCGAACTCGGTCGGCGTCAGGTGCACGTCCTCCGCCCGCACCCGGACCCGGCGCTGCGCGTGGTCGATCTCCAGCTCGCCCAGGCGCAGGATCCCGCTGCGCGGGGTCACCGCGGCGAGCGCCGCCCGCTCCACCCGGCGCAGCAGCACGTGCACGCGGGCGGCCAGCTCGCGCATGGAGAAAGGCTTTGTCATGTAGTCGTCGGCGCCGACCCCCAGACCGACCAGCATGTCGGTCTCGTCGTCCCGCGCCGTGAGCATCAGCACCGGCACCGGGCGCTGCGCCTGCACGCGCCGGCAGACCTCCAGCCCGTCGAAACCGGGCAGCATCACGTCGAGGACCATCAGGTCCGGCTGCCACGCCTCCGCGGCGTCCACGGCCGCCGGTCCGTCGGTCGCCGTCTGCACGAGGAAGCCCTCCGCGCGCAGCCGGGCGGAGATCGCCTCCACGATCGTCGGGTCGTCCTCGACGACCAGGACGCGCCGCTGGGCCCCCGGAGTCGCCGCCGCACCGTGGTGAGTGGTGTGTGTCTGCTCCATTGCCCCGCCTCGCGTCGCCGATGTCGGTGCAGCAGCCTAGAGGTACCCGCGCCGTCCCGGCTACGCAGGACGGATGCCGAGGTGGACCACGTCCGGGACGCCCCGGGCAACCGGGACCTCTTCCGTCCGTACCCCGCTGAATCCGGCATTCCGCAATGACTCTTCGAAATCGCCGGACGGCCGCGCCGACCACACGGCGAGCACCCCGCCGGGGTTCAGACGGGCCGCGCAGGACGCCAACCCCCTTGGCCCGTAAAGGGATTCGTTGTCCTCGGTGACCGTCCAGTCCGGGCCGTTGTCGATGTCCAGACAGAGAGCGTCGTACGTGTCGGGGGAGGTCTCCAGATGCGCCACGAGGTCCGTGTGCAGGATCACGGTCCGTTCGTCGGCGAGGGCGCGTCCGGAGAGCGAGGCGAGCGGCCCGCTCCGGTGCCAGTCGATGATCGCCTCCTCGCGCTCGACCACCGCGATCCGCCCCCAGCGGGGGTCGGCTGCGGCGTGCAGGAGCGAGAAGCCGACGCCGAGCCCGCCGATCAGGACGGCGGCGCCGGCCCGCGCCCGCTCGGGCAGCGCCTCCATCGCCGCGTCCACGAGCAGCCGCTCGGAGCGCCCGTCGGAGGTGTCCATCAGGAAGGTCCCGTTGGCGATGATCTCGAAGTCGGTACGGTCCCCGGCATCCCGACGTCTCAGCACGACCTCGCCGTACGGGCCCTCGCGGCGGTCGAGGGTGACGGGGCTGCCGGCGGTGATGCTGGCGGGGCTGTCCATGGGCGGTCACTCCGTGTCTCGTCGTGCGCTACGCGGTGTACCGGCCATCCTCGCGGAGCGGGGACGGCCGGGACAAACACGTTTCGCGGTCAGAGGGTGACGCAGAGGTCCCGCCGCCGGGCGGTCACGCGCGCGGCGCCTCGCGCTCCACGTACCGCTGGACCGCCTTCAGCTCCCGCCGGGCGTCGACCGGACTGCCGTAGGTGCGGTCCCAGGTGATCGGGGCGATGGTGACGTGCCCCTTGGTGAGCAGCCAGGTGGAGTCGGCGTCCCTGCGGTTCTCGACGCACTCGCCCGTGCTCTTGCCGTCCGCGCTCGCGTCGCCCGTGCACAGGCCGAGGGCGATGTCGAAGGTGTCGCCGGAGCCGCGCTGCTCGTACGCGTGGAAGGCGACGGCCCCGTCGCCGACCCGGGTCCAGACCGGGGCCTTCGCCTTCTGGCCGGCGCTCACGTCCGGGTAGTCGACCTTGAGGGCGAAGGCGGAGGTCAGCAGCCCGCGCGCGGTGAGGCCCGCGACGAGGCGGGCACCGAACTCGGCGTGCGCGCGGTAGTTCTCGCGCGGGAAGTACAGCTGGCTCGCATCCCCGGAGGAGGAGAAGGCGATCGCCGGGACGTCCTGGTCGATCGCGGCGACGGCTGCGCCGACGGTGCCGGAGTCGTTGACGTTGGCGGAGACGTTCGGGCCCGAGTTGATGCCGCTGAGGACCAGGTCGGGGGCGCCCCGCCAGCCCACCTTCGCCGCCAGCCCGCCGCGCAGGGCCAGCTTCACGGTGTCCGCCGGGGTCGCGCTGGGCGAGTCGGGCGCGCAGGCGCCCTCGGCGACGCACACGCCGAAGACCGCGCCCTTGGACGGCGCGCCGGCGCAGTCGTTCTCGTAACCGGCGGGCAGGGCGGTACGGCGCTGAGCGGTGAGGGCCCCGCCGTTGGTCACGGCCGTGCCCTTCCCGGACTGCACCTGCCAGGGGGCCATCACCACGACGTCCGCCCCCGCGGCGCACATCGCACGGCGGAGCTCGTACAGCCCGAGCCCGTCGGAGTTGCTCGCCTTCGCGGCTCTCATGGAGTCGTCGTTGGAGATGAGGATCCGCAACCCGGCAAGCGGGCGCGAGTGCTGGGGCTGGTGGTGGGACTGGGGCTGAGGCTGGGGCTTCGCCCGGTCCGCCGCGGGGGTGGTCGCGAAGGCGGTGGCGCCCAGGCCGGCGAGTACGGCTGCTGCTGCGGTCAGCGCGAGGGTACGGCGCATGGCGGTGCGTCCTTTCATGGGCATGACAGGTTGGTGGCGGTGCCGATGTGGTGGATCCGGGGCCCGGCCCCCCACGGGCGGGCCCCGGATCGCGTGCGGGGCCGTCAGGTCCCCGCGGTCTGTGGCTGGATCCGGCAGGTTGGATCCAGAAGGTTGGATCCAGGCTTTCGGGCCTGGGATCCAATGGCTGGTTCTCTCGGGTCAGAGCTCCAGGCCGTGCCCATGCGCGAAGACCGGATCCACCGTGTCGTTCGGCACGTCGGGCCGCGCCGCGCGGACCGCGTCCATCGAGCGCGGGAGTTCGAAGGGGAGGCGGCCTTCCGCGCGGGCGCGGCCGAACGCGACATCGAGGAGGGCGGCGTCGCTCGCGCCGTAGTCGGCGAGGAGGGCGGCGGCTTGGGTGGCGATCTCGGGGAGGACGGCGGGGCGTTCCAGGTTGACGCAGACGACGGTGGGGACTGTGGCCAGCAGGGCGAGGATGCGGCCGAGTTCCGGTTCCTCGAAGGCGAGGGTGCCGGAGTGGAAGAAGGACTCGAAGCGGCCGGGGCGGTCCTCGTAGGGGGTGCGGAGGCGGAGGACGGCGAGGTCGGCCTCTTCCGGGGCGGCGACGACCTCGCCGTACGCCGCCGCGATCTCGGGGTCGACGCCCTCGACGTACAGCCGGGGGCGGCCGGAGAGCGGCAGGGGGCCGCTGGTGAGGACGGTCAGCGAGCGGCGCTGCGCGGCGGCGCCGGCGGCGGTGAAGTCGGTGCGGCCGACGGTCTCGGCGGCCTCGTCGGGGTCGACGTACCGCCGCTCGTCGAAGAGGCCGAGCAGGAACTTCTCGCGCAGCAGGCGGCGTACGGAGGCGTCGACGCGGGCCTCGGGGATCCGGCCGGAGGCCATCAGCTCCACGATCACCTCGGGGCACTGCTCGCCGCCGAACTGGTCCACGCCCGCGTCCAGCGCCTTCGCGGTCCGTTCGGCGACGCTCAGGTGCTCGACGCCCCAGGCGCGGGCCTCGTGCGGCTCGCCGAAGATCACCGAGTCGGTGAGGAGGCCCCAGTCGGCGCAGACGATCCCGCCGAAGCCGAGTTCCTCGCGGAGCAGGCCGGTGATGACGCCCTTGTTGAAGCCGAATCCGACCTCCTCCCAGTCGGTGCCGATCGGCTGTCCGTAGTACGGCATCATCTGCGAGCAGCCGGCGGCGATCGCGGCCCTGAAGGGCTCCAGGTGCAGGTCGCGCAGGCCGCCCGGGTAGACCTGCTCCTTGCCGTGCGGGAAGTGCGGGTCCTCGCCGTCCTTCTGCGGGCCGCCGCCCGGGAAGTGCTTGACCATCGCGGCCACCGAGTCCGGGCCGAGCGTCTCGCCCTGGAGGCCGCGGACGTACGCCTCCACCAGCTCGCCGGTCAGCTTGGCGTCGGAGCCGAAGGTGCCGGACTGGCGGGACCAGCGGGGCTCGGTCGCGAGGTCGATCTGCGGGTGGAGCGCGGTGCGGAAGCCGACGGAGAGGTACTCGCGGCGGACGGTGTCGGCGAAGCGGAAGACCAGCTCCGGATCGCGGACGGCGGCGAGGCCGAGGGCCTCGGGCCAGGCGGAGAAGGCGCCGGAGTTGAAGGAGGCGCCGATGTTGTCGGTGAAGGCGTGGCGCGGGTCGGTGGAGAGGCTGACCGGGATGCCGAGCCGGGTGCCGGCCGCGAGCTCCTGGATCGCGTTGTGCCACTGGGCCATCTCGCGGGCGCCGTGGCTGCCGAGGAGGTTGAAGTGGGTGAGGCCGCGTCCGGCGATGAGTTCCGGGGTGGTGAACCGGGAGAGCGCGGCGTCGGGCTCGGTGACGGGGGTGCCGTCCGGGTTCATCGTCAGGATCGTGTGGAAGAGCTGTCCGGCCTTCTCCTCCGGAGTCATCCGGGCGAGGAGGTCCTCGACGCGCTCGTCCACGGGGCGACCGGCGTCCTGATAGGGGTGCATCGCGTCCGTACCTGACCTTTCGTGACCGAGCGGACGGGTTCACGGGGTCGGCGTACCGCGCTCCCGGGGCCCGTGCGGGGCTCCGCCGGGTGCGGCGCCGCTCTCGACGGGGCTCAGGCTAAGCGCGAAAACCGAGTGGGTACTAGGTTTGTCATATGTGAGCTGGATCACAGGGTGAGGGGGTGGGTTACGCGGCGCGGCTAAGGTGGCCGCATGCCGGAGAAGAAGGTCACCGCGACCGCCAAAAGCGCAGGTCGCGGCAGCTATGCCGTCGGTGACGCCCGCCGTCGGCTGATCCTGGACACCGCCGTCGAGCACTTCGGGAAGTGGGGGTTCCACGCCTCCTCCCTCGCCCGCATCGCCCACGACTGCGGCATCACCCAGGGCGGCCTGCTGCACCACTTCCGCAGCAAGGAGGACCTCCTCCTCTCGGTCCTGGCGCAGAGCGAGGAGCATGACGTCGAGCGCCTCTTCAGCACCGAGCTGGAGTCGTACGCGGCGTTCCTCGACGCGCTGGTCCGGCTGATCGAGGACAACACCCGGCGCCCCGGCATCGTCCGCATGTTCAACGTCCTCGTCGGCGAGTCCGGGAACGTCGGCCACCCCGCCCACGCGTACTTCAAGGAGCGGTACGCGCGCGTGCTCGCCCACAGCGTCGACCGCCTGGAGGACGCCGTCCGGCGCGGCGAACTCCGCCCTGGCCTCGACTGCCAGGGCATCGCCCAGGAGTACCTCGCCGTCATGGACGGCCTCCAGATCCAGTGGGCCCTGGCCCCGGACTCCATGGACATGCCCACCCGCGTACGGGCCTACCTGCAACGCCAGTACGAGTCGATCCGCGCGACGGCGGACTAGCCCGCGCCCGCCGGCCCGCCGTTCACGGGGAGGTCGGGGGGCCGCCCTCGGGGAGGGCGTCGAAGACGCGTTGGAGGGCGGCGGGGCGTTCGCCGTCGTCGGCGATCACGACGCGGTCGTCGTACGTCACGGAGTACTGGAAGCCGTCGGCGACGGGCCGGCCGGACGGCCGGTCGGGCACGCGCGCGTAGGCGGGGTCCGTGAGGGCCGCGCGGAGTTCGGCCAGCGCTTCGGGGGTCATCCGCCCGTCGCGCGGTTCCTTGTTCCGGGACCGGAGGGTCCAGGACCCGTCCTCGCGGACGACGAGCCGGTTGTCCACCCCGGCGAAGCCCCCGCTCACCCCCACCTCCACCAGTACGGCCCCGGCCCGGGGCTCCGTGGTCGCCGTGCCGTGCGTCCCCGTGGCCCCGCCGCCCCGATCCGCCGAACCCGGCACACCGGCCTCGGCGCACCCGCCGACCCCCAGGACCACCGCCACCGCCACGGCCGGCACCGCACCCCACACCCGCCCGCGCCCGCGCGCCACACCACTCTCCATGCCCCCGAGCATGCCCACCCCCAGCCCCCTGCGCAGCCGGAACGCGCCAGGCCGCGCACGGCTCCACGGGTGATCGCTCACAGCGAACACCCCCCGGGGAACATTCACGCGCTCACATGCATTGAGTCGGCATAGCTCAACTTGACTGCCGAAGGGGAGATCATGGCTTCTGAGTCCGAGGTGTCCGTGCCGCTGACGGTGCCTGTGCTGCCGCTCGATGACGAGGTCGTGCTGCCTGGAATGGTGGTGCCGCTGGATCTGTCGGACAACGATGTGCGGGCCGCTGTGGAGGCGGCTCAGGCGGCTGCTCGTGGGGGGAGTGGGAAGCCGCGGGTGTTGTTGGTGCCGCGGGTGGACGGGACGTACGCGGGGATCGGGGTGCTCGGGATCGTCGAGCAGGTCGGGCGGCTGTCGGACGGGGATCCCGGCGCGCTGATCCGGGGTATCGGGCGCGTGCGCATCGGGGCCGGGACGACCGGGCCCGGCGGGGCGCTCTGGGTCGAGGGGAGCGTCGTCGAGGAGACCGTGCCCGATCCGCTGCCCGGCTCCGTGGCCGAGCTGGTCAAGGAGTACAAGGCGCTCGCCACCAGCTGGCTGAAGAAGCGCGGCGCCTGGCAGGTCGTCGACCGCGTCCAGCAGATCGACGGCGTCGGCGCGCTCGCCGACAACTCCGGGTACTCGCCCTTCCTCGGCGTCGAGCAGAAGGTCGCGCTCCTGGAGACCGCCGACCCCGTCGCCCGCCTCAGGCTCGCCACCGCCCAGCTCCGCGAGCACCTCGCCGAGCAGGACGTCGCCGAGACCATCGCCAAGGACGTCCAGGAGGGCGTCGACAAGCAGCAGCGCGAGTTCCTGCTGCGCCGCCAGCTCGAAGCCGTACGCAAGGAGCTGCGCGAGCTCAACGGCGAGAAGGACGGCGAGGAGTCCGACGACTACCGCGCGCGCGTGGAGGCCGCCGACCTGCCCGAGAGCGTCCGCGAGGCCGCGCTCAAGGAGGTCGACAAGCTGGAGCGGTCCAGCGACCAGTCGCCCGAGGGCTCCTGGATCCGGACCTGGCTCGACACCGTCCTCGAACTGCCGTGGAACGAGCGGACCGAGGACCGGTACGACATCCAGGACGCCCGCGCCGTCCTGGACGCCGAGCACGCCGGCCTTGAGGACGTGAAGGAGCGCATCACCGAGTACCTCGCCGTGCGCAAGCGGCGCTCCGAGCGCGGGCTCGGCGTCGTCGGCGGGCGGCGCGGCGGCGCCGTGCTCGCGCTCGTCGGCCCGCCCGGCGTCGGCAAGACCTCAGTCGCCGAGTCCGTCGCCCACGCGATGGGTCGGAAGTTCGTGCGCGTCGCCCTCGGCGGCGTACGCGACGAGGCCGAGATCCGCGGCCACCGGAGGACGTACGTCGGCGCCCTGCCCGGCCGGATCGTGCGGGCGGTCAAGGAGGCCGGGTCCATGAACCCCGTCGTCCTCCTCGACGAGATCGACAAGGTCGGTTCCGACTTCCGCGGCGACCCCGCCGCGGCCCTGCTCGAAGTTCTCGACCCGGCGCAGAACCACACCTTCCGCGACCACTACCTGGAGGTCGAACTCGACCTCTCCGACGTCGTGTTCCTCGCCACCGCCAACGTGCTCGAAGCCATCCCCGAGGCCCTGCTCGACCGCATGGAGCTGGTCCGCCTCGACGGCTACACCGAGGACGAGAAGGTCGTCATCGCCCGCGACCACCTGCTGCCCCGGCAGCTTGAGCGGGCCGGGCTGGAGCCCGGCGAGGTCGTCCTGGAGGAGGCGTCGCTGCGGAAGCTGGCGGGCGAGTACACCCGCGAGGCGGGCGTCCGCACCCTGGAGCGGGCCGTCGCCCGGCTGCTCCGCAAGATCGCGGCCCAGCACGAACTCGGCGACCGCGAGCTGCCGTTCACGATCACGCCCGAGGACCTGCGGGCCCTCATCGGACGCCCGCACCACGTGCCCGAGTCCGCGCAGGACCCGGCCGAGCGGCGTACCGCGGTCCCCGGCGTGGCCACCGGCCTCGCGGTGACCGGCGCGGGCGGCGACGTCCTCTTCGTGGAGGCGTCCCTCGCCGACCCGGAGACCGGCGCCGCCGGGCTGACCCTCACCGGCCAGCTGGGCGACGTGATGAAGGAGTCCGCGCAGATCGCGCTCTCCTTCCTCCGCTCGCACGGCGCGGAGCTGGAGCTGCCCGTCACCGGTCTGAAGGACCGGGGCGTGCACATCCACTTCCCGGCGGGCGCGGTCCCGAAGGACGGCCCGAGCGCGGGCATCACCATGACGACCGCGCTGGCCTCGCTGCTCAGCGGCCGGCTGGTCCGCACCGACGTGGCCATGACCGGCGAGGTCTCCCTCACCGGCCGGGTCCTGCCCATCGGCGGCCTGAAGCAGAAGCTGCTCGCCGCCCACCGGGCCGGCATCACCACCGTCGTCATCCCCAAGCGGAACGAGGCCGACCTGGACGACGTCCCCGCCGAGGTCCTGGAGAAGCTGGAGGTCCACCCGGTGACCGACGTCCGCCAGGTCCTGGAGATCGCCCTGGCCCCGGCGGAGGTCCCGGTCGCCGTGGCGGCCTGAGACCCGACGCCGCGGACACGAGGAGGGGCGCCCCCGGTACGGAGCCGGGGGCGCCCCTCCCGCATGCCTAGAGCGGAGTCGTACGGCGCACGGCGTCGACGATGACCGAGGTCAGGGAGGGGTCGCCGGTGTGGGCGGCCCGTTGGAGGTCCGCGCCGGTGCCGCGGGCCAGGAGCCGCTTGACGCCCGCCTCCGCGCGCTCCCGGTCGCCCGCGTCCTCCAGGGCGGGGCGCACGTGGTCGAGCAGGGCGTACAGCACCTCGCCGGCGGGGAGGGGCCGCCAGCTCCGCGGGTCGAGCAGTTCGCCGCCGAGCCCGTACCGGCTGGCCCGCCAGGCGGCCAGCCGCAGCACGACCGTCGAGACCGGGTCGGGGAGCCGGCCCAGCCGCCACTCCCGCGCCGCAGTCTCCACCAGCGCGCGGCTCAGCACCGCGAGCAGGACCGTGTCCTCCAGGTCCAGGCAGACGTCGCCGACCCGGATCTCCACCGTCGGGTAGCGGCGGGAGAGCCGGGCGTCGAAGTAGACCATGTGGTCGTCGACCAGCACGTCGCTGGCGAGCATCTCGTCCGTGGTCCGCTCGTACGCCTCCACGTCCCCGTACAGCTCGCTCGGGCCGGACATCGGCCAGCGCTGCCACAGCTGGTGGCGCCAGCTCGCGTAACCGGTGTCGACGCCCTGGAAATAGGGGGAGTTGGCGCTGAGCGCGAGGAGTGGCGCCAGCCAGGGCCGTATCCGGTCCAGGACGCCCACGCCCTCCTCGGGCGAGGAGAGGTGGACGTGGACGTGGCAGGCGCAGGCGAACTCCTCGTCGACGAGGTGGGCGTACCGGTCGTGGATCCGCCGGTAGCGGTCGTCGGGGGTGAGCAGCGGACCGAAGTCCACGGGCGCGGTCGCGAGCGCCGCGACCGCCACTCCGGCCTCCTGGGCCGCCGCGGCGGCGGCGAGCCTGGCCCGGCGCAGCTGGTCGGCGAGCTGGGAGGTGGTGGCGCAGGGGGCGGTGCCGATCTCCAGCTGTTCGGAGTACAACTCGGGCTTCGCCGGTTCCGGACCCTCGGTGCGCGGCCCGGCGTCGGCGTGCCAGGCGGCGATCTCGGTGACGGTGCCGGCGAGGGGCTGGGGGAGTCCGGTCTCGGGATCGACCAGGAGGAGCTCCTCCTCCACCCCGAACGTGCGCAGCCCTTCACCGCGGTGGTATTCCCACCGCTGCTGGTTCCGCATGGAGCGCTCTCCTTCACGGGCGGACGGTGTGCGCTGACGGCCGTTCGAACAGAGCTTTCACGAAGGCTGTCCACGAACGTCCCGGCTTCCACCCGTCCCCGCACAGATGGCGTGAAATCGCCCCCCGGACCGGAGTCCGGGGGGCGAGGCGGGCGGGAGGGGAGGGACGGGTTCCCTGGGGGCCGCCGGAGGGGTGAGCGGGGCCCCGCCCCGTCCCTCCTCCTCCCGCCCGGGCCTTCGGCGCCTAGGAGGCGGAGGAGGCGGAGGAGCCGCGGCGGCGGCCGCCCAGGAGCAGGCTGCCCGCGCCGAAGACGGCGAGCGCGCCCGCGCCGGCGAGGGCCAGCGGCAGCGGGGAGTCGGGCGCCTGGGTGGCCTCGGCGGAGAGCGCGGGCGGCTGCTCGTCGCCGCCGTGGCCCGCGTGGCTCACGGTGGACAGCTCGGCGCCGGCGGCCAGTTCGGCCTCGGTGGGTGCCTCGGCCTTCGCGGTGCCGGAGCGGGCGGCCGCAGCGGCCGTGCCGAAGGTGACGTCCGAACAGCTGTAGAACGCCTCGGGGCTGTCGTTGCGCTGCCACACCATGTAGACGAGGTGGCGGCCGGAGCGGGCCGGGAGGTTGCCGGTGAAGGCGTAGTAGCCGTCGGTGGCGGTGCGGGTGGTGTTGTAGACCGCGACCGGGGTGGTGTCGAGGTCGGACCACTTCAGCGGCTGCGTGGGGTCGAAGCCCGCCTTGGTGACGTACATCGTCATCGTGCCGGAGTGGGCGGCGGTGGCGCGGATCTTGAAGTCGAAGGCGCCGGCGGTGACGGCGGTGGCGGGCCAGTCGGTACGCGCCCAGTCCAGGGCCCGGTACTTGGCGCGGTTCGCCGAGCAGAGCTTGCCGTCGGGGATGACGGCTTTGTGGTTGCCGTCGGCGTTGGCGATGTTGACCTCGTTCCAGTCGTAGAGCGGCTGGGTGCCGGAGTCGGCGACGAGGTCCTTGCACACCTGCGAGTCGGGGCTCTCGGGGCCCTCGGCGTAACAGGCGGCGATCCGGCTCACGGGGTTGAAGACGGCTCCGTGGGCGGCGGCGGTGGTGGGGGTGAGGCCGACGAGGGCGGCGGCGGCGGACAGGGCGGCGACGCCGGCGGCGGTACGGCGGGAGGACGGCATGCGGGGGCTCTCTCTCGTGCGTGGGGGAGTACGGAACGAGCAACGCGCGCGGGGCACACGGAAGTTGAATTCCGTGCGACCGGGGTAGAGACTCGCATTGGTCCATACCAATGGGCAAGGGGGTGGGCGGAAAAAGCCCCTGAGCAGGCGATGTCACGCGCAACGGCGGCTCCCTGGTGCCGCCACACCCTGGAAGCCGCCGTTCGATGGAGCCGGTCTGTCGTAGCCGGCGCGTCAGCCGTTGGCGAGCGCCTGCACCCGCGAGAGGTCGCCGTTGAAGCGGTTGTGGTCGCCGACCGTGGGGCCGGACGAGGTGTACTGCCACATCGTGTAGTACGGCCAGCCGGCGGGGAGTTCGCCGACCTCGGCCGCGTACCGCGCGATCCACAGCGGGTTGGTGGCGGCGAAGCCGGAGTAGTTGCCGGTGCACTGCGTCCACCAGCTGGTCGCCGTGTAGATGACGGCGTCCCGGCCGGTGCGGGCCTTGTACCGGTTGAGGAAGTCGCGGATCCAGGTGACCATCCCGGACTGGGTCTTGCCGTAGCAGGTGGCGCCGTACGGGTTCCACTCGATGTCGAGGACGCCGGGGAGGGTGCGGCCGTCCTTGGACCAGCCGCCGCCGTTGTTGACGAAGTAGTCGGCCTGGGCGGCGCCGGTCGTCGTGTCCGGGGTGGCGAAGTGGTACGTGCCCCGGATCATGCCGACGTTGTACGAGCCGTTGTACTGCTGCGTGAAGTACGTGTTCTTGTAGTACGTGCCTTCCGTCGCCTTGACGTAGGCCCACTTGACGCCGCTGTTCCACAGGGTGGACCAGGCGACGTTGCCCTGGTGGCTGGCGACGTCGACGCCCTCCGTCTGGGCGGCGAGCGCGGAGGCGCCGCCGGGGGCGGCCGCGCCCCGGCCGTCGTGCTTGAGGACGCCCATGCCCATGTGGGCGGTGCCGCGCGCGGGGGTGGCGGCGGCGGTGCGGGCGCCGGGGTCGGCGGCGCCGGCCTGGCCGGCGAGGGGGAGGACGAGGGCGGCGGCCGCGAGGCCGGCGAGCAGAGAGGTGGGGACGGATCTGCGCACACGCATGGCGTGACTCCCGAAGGGTCGTGGGGGTGGTGTGGACATGTCAGTCACGTGCTCGTCGGCGACTCTACGCACGTAGACCGGGAGGGTGGAAGAGGGACCGGGTTCCGCCGTTGGTCTACTCCTGCGAAATACTGAAGGAGCTGCGGCGATGCCCGCCGGGGCGGGAAACTTTCAACCGAAGAAACACGCGTGGGAGGTGGGACGTGCGCACAGGCGGTACGCCCGGCAGGAACGACACCGCCCCCGGGGACACCCCGGAGGACGCGACGGGCGTCGCGCCGACAGGAGGCGCCGGCCCCCAGGGCCCCGCGCCCGCTTCGGACGGGCCGGCCCCCGGCGCCGCTTCGGACGAGCCGGCCCCCCTGCCCGACGCCACCCCTTCAGGGAGGGCCCCCGCCGAGCGGGAGTTCCTGGCGCTGGAGCGGGAGTTGGCCGTGTTCCTGCGGCGGGCCCGGGCGCAGTCGGGGGAGATGGCCCGGGAGGTGCACCCGGAGTTGGAGCCCGCCGCCTACGGGCTGTTCGTGCGGCTCGACGACGCCGGGCCGCAGCGGGCCACCGAGCTCTCCGCCTATTTCGGGGTCGGGAAGGCCACGATGAGCCGTCAGTTGCGGGCGCTCGAACAGCTCGGGCTGGTCGCGCGCGATCCCGATCCCGCCGACGGACGCGCCTCCCTCGTCCGGCTGACCGACGAGGGGCGCGACCGGTTCCGGCGCGTCCGGGACGCCCGCCGGGAGCGGTACGTGCGCAAGCTCGCCGACTGGGACCGCGCCGAGGTCGCCGAACTGGCCCGGCTGCTCAACCACTTCAACCAGCGCTCCGAGGGCTGAGCCCGCCGGGCGCGCCCTCAGAGCTCCACGTACACGGCCGTCGCGTCGTCGTGGAGCTTCCCGCGCCGCTCCTCACCCGCCGCCGCTGCCGTCGTCTCCAGGGTCCTGACCCGCTGGAGCAGCCCCGCCGGGCCCTCCTTCGCCAGGACGCCGGCGCACTCCGTCCAGTCGCCGGCGCCGAAGCGCTCCACCCAGCGGCCGGCCCCGTCGGTGAGCGCCGCCAGCGCCCGTACCTCCTCCAGCGGAGTCCTGCCGGTCACCGCCCGCTCCGCCACCGAGGGGTCCGCCGCCGCCGTGAAGAAGCCGCCCTCCCGGTTCCGCAGCCGGTCCGCCGCCTCGTGCGAGCGGAGCGCCTCGCGCGGGATCCGGTCCAGCCGGTCGTCCCGTACCGCCCGGACCGCGCCGTCCGGCGCCCGGAGCAGCAGGACCGAGTCGGAGAGGACGAGGTGGTCGACCGCGGTCGCGTCCCAGCGGGCGAGGACCACCGTCGCCTGCGGCGTACGCACGTGAGAAAGGTCACAGGTGTGCGCGTGGAGCTCCGCGGTGCGCCGGATGGCGAGCGACAGGATCTCGGACAGCGTCAGATCGGCCCGGGAAGCGGACAGTTCGGTCAAAGCGCCACCGAGCCGCGCGGTGAACCACGGCACCGTGTGCACACAACCGACATCGGCCGCGGGTGGCGTGACGCCGTCCAGGAGGACGAGCGTCCCCCCTTCGCCGGAGGCGGGCAGAGCAGCGGCGGCCCAGTCCTCGTTGGGGCGTTCGGGGCTGCCGGGAAGGGTGGCGACTTCACTGCGCATGATGTCCAGTGTGCCCGGCTCGCGCGGGGTCTTCACAACCCCTGCAAAGGGCCGAAAATGGCCTGTACCAACCGGCCATCACCCCTGCGTGGGCCGGAATCGCCGGCTCCGGCGAGCTGCGGGCGGGCATCCTGCCAAAGCCCGCCCCGAAGATCCAGCCGGGCCCCCTGACGGGCCCTCCGCGGCGCCCGCCGGAAGTTGTTCGCCAACTCAGGAGTGTTGTTCACTCGTTCGGGTGGCGGAGCGGCCGATGCCCGTCCCCTGCCGAGAAGCGCTGGAATGGTCGGAAGCCGTACCAGGGGTGGGGGCGGAACCTCGTGACCGGCCGTCACCTCTGCTGTGTGGGCGGACGAGTCAAGAATGCGAGCACCGGTGCAGAAGAAGCGGCCTCGGAGCATGAACGGCGCGCGGAGCCAGACCCCCGGTGAGCCGCCGACCCCCGGCACCGCGCCGACCCCCGGCATCGCGCCGAGCACGGGAAGCACGCCCCCCGCCGGCACCGGCGCGCCCGCGGCGACCCCCGGAGGCCGTAACAAGCGCGTCCGCAACCGCCTCGTCGCCGGTGTCGCCCTCGTCGGCGTCATCGTGGTCGGCGCGGGCACCCCCGCCGTCCTCACCGCCTCCACCGAGCTGAACGAGTCCCGGCGCCTGGTCACCCTCGCCGAGCTCGACCGGCAGGCCGTCACCCTCGCGCACTCCCTCTCCGACGAGCGCGACGAGGTCGTCGCCTTCGTCGCCGCGGGCCGCGAGGAGCAGACCGGCCCCAAGAAGGAGCGGCGGGTGATCACCCCCGCCCGGTCGGCCCGCGTCGACCGCCAGATCGACGAGATCCGCCCCGCCGCCTCCGACGCGCTCCGCCGCGAGCTCGCCGGCGTCGCCTCCGTCCGCCGCGCCGCCGTCACCGGCGAGGGCACCGCCCTGGAGGCCCACAAGGCGTACAGCGACGTCATCGCCACCCTCCAGAAGCTCGCCGACGACCTCGCCGAGCGGACCCCGCCGCGCGCCGCCGACCCCGGCCTCACCGGCACCACCCGGGCCCCCGCCGACCTCGGCCGCGCCGTCGAGCAGGCGTCCGCCACCCGCGGCCTGCTCCTCGCCGCGCTCGCCGTCCCACAGCCCGAGCCCAGCGGCGAGCTCCGCTACGACGAGAACACCGGCACCTACGTCGCCGAGGAGCCCGAGGGCGCCGAGGAGGCCGAGCGCGCCCGCGACCAGCTCAGCGCCGCCGCCCAGCAGGCCCGGGTGCGCGAGCTGGCCGCCCTCGGCGACTTCGACCGGTCCGCGGGCCCCGCCGCCCGCGACTCCCTCGCCGGGACGGTGACGGGCCCCGAGGTCAAGACCGCCGAGCAGGCCCTCGGCCGGCTCACCGACCAGCCCACCCTCTCCGAGGGCGAGACCCGCACCTCCCCGTCCGGCCTGGACTCCGCGCTCTCCGCCCGCATCGAGCAGATGCGCGGCGTCGAGTCCGCCCTCGCCGCCAAGCGGGTCGAGCGGCTCACCGCCCTGCGCGACGACGACGTCACCGCCCTCGAACTGCGCCTCGCCCTCCTCGGCGGCTGCCTGCTGCTCGCCGTCGGCGTCTCGACCTACGTCGCCCGCAGCCTGACCCGCCCGCTCGCCGTCCTCCGCATCGGCGCCGCGCGGCTCGCCGGCGCACCGGACCCGGCCGCCGAGGAAGCCGTCCGCTTCACCGGGCGCAACGACGAGTTCGCCCAGGTCGTCCGCTCCCTCAACACCCTCCACGGACAGCTCGCCGCCCTCGCCGCCCACACCGGCCGGCTCACCGGCGAGCGCGCAGGACTGGTCGCCGCCCAGGAGACCGCCGAGGCCGAGCTCGCCGCCCAGCGGGCCGACCTCCAGGGCCGGATCGCCCTCCTCACCGCCGACTTCGAGCGGCTGCGCAGCACGGTCCACCACACCTTCGTCAACCTCTCGCTGCGCAGCCTCGGCCTCGTCGACCGCCAGCTCGGCGTCATCGAGAAGCTGGAGGAGCGCGAGCAGGACCCGGACCGCCTCGCCACCCTCTTCAAGCTCGACCACATGGCGACCGTCATGCGCCGCCACAGCGAGAACCTGCTGGTCCTCGCCGGCCACGAGCACGTCCACGGCCACACCGGCCCGGTCCCGCTGGTCGACGTGCTGCGCGCCGCCGTCAGCGAGATCGAGCGGTACGAGCGGGTCACCATCCAGTCGCTGCCGCCGCACGCCCAGCTCGCCGGCTTCGCCGCGGACGACCTGAGCCACCTCGTCGCCGAACTCCTGGAGAACGCGACCTCGTTCTCCCCGCCGGACGCCGAGGTCCAGCTCTCCGGCTGGCTCCTGGAGACCGGCGAGATCATGCTCTCCGTCCAGGACTCCGGCATAGGGATCCCCGAGCACCGGCGCGCCGACCTCAACGCGCGCCTCGCCGCCGCCGACCCGGAGGCGTTCGAGGGCGAGGGGCTCGGCATGCGGGTCGTCGCGCTGCTCGCCGCCCGCCACGGCGTCGGCGTCGAGCTGCGCGAGCAGAAGCCGGGCGGGACCGCCGCGGTCGTGGTGCTGCCGCTCCCGCTGCTGCCGACCGCGCCGTCCGCCGCCGTCCCCGATCCGGTACGGGTCGCGGGCACCGGGTCCGTGCCCGTCCTCCACCTCCCCGGCTCCGAGGCCGAGGCCAACTCCAACGCCCTCCCCTCCCGCACCCGCGACCCCCTCGTGGACGCGGCGGAGCGCGCCTTCCGCGCGGCGGAACACCCGACCCCGGCCCCGGCGGCGCCGGTCCCGGCGGAAGCCACGTACGAGCCCGCGGAAGCGGCGTACGAGCCGGCGGAAGCGGCGTACGAGCCGGCGGAGACGGCGTACGAGCCGACCGCAGCCGAATACGAGCCCGTCGCACCCGCCTACGAGCCCGCAGAGGCCGCGTACGAGCCGACCGCAGCCGCGTACGAGCCCACCGAGCCGCCGTACCAGCCCGCCGAGTCCGTCTCCGAGACCACGCTCCAGGTGCGGCTGCCCGACCCGGCGCCCGAGCCGGACAGTCACGAGCGGGCCGCCGAGCCGGTGATCGCGGTCGTGCCGGAGCAGGGCGGGCCGGCCGACGAGGCGCAGGTGCCCGGGCCGCGCCCCGCGCAGTGGGAGCGGGTGACCGACAAGGGCCTGCCCAAGCGGACCCCCCAGGTGGTCCGCGCCCCCGCGGCGCCGACCGCCCCCCGCCGGGGCGCGGTCGACGCCGAGGCACTCCGCCGCCGCCTGGGCGGCTTCCAGCAGGGCGCCGTGGCCGGGCGCCGGGACGTCGAGGCGGAGATGGCGGGGACGGCGGAGATAGCGGCTGAGAGCACCACGCGTACAGAGGAGATGACGGGGGACACAGTCGAGGAGGCACGCAGTTGACCGCCACGGGAACGAGCACGACGAGCACCACCAGCACGTACGGACAGAGCACGGAGGCCCGCAACCTGCAATGGCTGCTGGGCAACCTCGTGGAGGAGGTGCCGGGCGTCCGCTCGGTCGCCGTCGTCTCCTCCGACGGGCTCCTGCTGCTCTCCTCCGACCCCGACGAGCGGCCGGACGACGTCGCCGACGGGCACGCCCGCCCCCGGGGCCCGCGCGGCTCCAGCGCCGACCTGGCCACCATCGTCTCCGGCATCGGCAGCCTCACCATCGGCGCCGCCCGGCTCATGGACGGCGGCGGCGTGAAGCAGACCATGGTCGCCATGGAGGAGGGCAGCGTCTTCGTCATGTCGATCAGCGACGGCTCGCTGCTCGGCGTGCACGCCACCCCCGACTGCGACATGAGCGTCATCGCCTACCACATGGCGCTCTTCGTCGGCCGCGCCGGACACGTCCTCACCCCCGAGGTCCGCAGCGAACTGCGCAAGTCGATGGAGAGCTACCGGTGACCTCGCTGTCCGCCGCCGCCCACCGGCTGCCGGTACGGGGCGAAGGGCGGCGCCCCGCGCGCGTGCGCCCGTACTCGCTGACCGGAGGCCGCACCCGGTTCGGGCACGTGCTGCTCGTCGAGACCTTCGTGGCCGCCCTGGAGGCGCCGCTCGCCCGCAAGGTCCTCACGGACGGCGGCCCCGGCGCCCGCGGGCTCATGCCCGAGATGCGCGCCATCGTCGAGATATGCCGCCGCATGCGGACGGTGGCGGAGATCTCGGCCCTCCTCAAGATGCCGTTGGGTGTCGTCCGGGTGCTGCTCAGCGACCTGGCCGACCAGGGAAAGATCCGTGTGTACGGGACCGGTCACGACACCGGCCAGCCCGACCGCGCGCTCCTCGAAAGGGTGCTGAGTGGACTCCGTCGTCTCTGACGCCACCGCCGTCGACACCGCCGTCGACACCCCCGCCGCCTCCCCGGCGCAGACCGTCCCCACCGCGACGATCCCCGCCCAGCCCGGGCATACGGACGGGGAACCCGATCCCGAGGACGGCGCGCAGGACTGGCAGCTCGACCACTCCCGCGCCCCGATCGCCACGAAGATCGTGGTCGCGGGCGGCTTCGGCGTCGGCAAGACCACCTTCGTCCGCGCGGTCTCGGAGATCACCCCGCTCCAGACCGAGGCGCTGATGACCCGGGCCAGCGAGGAGACCGACGACCTCACCGCCACCCCGGACAAGATCACCACCACCGTGGCGATGGACTTCGGCCGGATCACGCTCGACAACGACCTGGTCCTGTACGTCTTCGGTACGCCGGGACAGCAGCGCTTCTGGTTCATGTGGGACGACCTGGTGCGCGGCGCGATCGGGGCGATCGTGCTCGCCGACACCCGGCGCCTCACCGACTGCTTCCCCGCCCTCGACTACTTCGAGAGCTGCGGTCTGCCGTACGTCGTCGCCGTCAACCACTTCGAGGGCACCGAGCGGTTCGAACCGGAGGACGTCAGGGAGGCCCTGACGATAGCCCCCGAGGTCCCCGTGGTGATCATGGACGCGCGCAAGCGCTACAGCGTCGTCGAGACGCTGCTCGCCATGGTCGAGCACGCGCTCTCCGCCACCCCCGAATAGCTCGCCCGTACAGAACGTTTCGCCAGGAGCACCGCCCATGCGGAAGATACTCATAGTCGGCGCCGGACAGTCCGGCCTCCAGCTCGCCCTCGGCCTCCAGTCCCAGGGGTACGAGGTCACCCTCATGTCGAACCGGACGGCGGACGAGATCCGCTCCGGACGCGTCATGTCCACGCAGTGCATGTTCGACACCGCGCTCCAGCACGAGCGCGACCTCGGCCTGAACTTCTGGGAGTCCCAGGCCCCGAGGATCCAGGGCCTCGGCGTCTCGGTCGCCGGCCCCGACTCCGCCCGCGTCATCGACTGGGTCGGCAGGCTCGACGGGTACGCCCAGTCCATCGACCAGCGTGTGAAGATGGCCGGCTGGATGGAGACCTTCGCCCAGCGCGGCGGACAGCTCGTCATCCACGGCGCGGCCGTCGGCGACCTCGACTTCTTCGCCCGCCGCTACGACCTCGTGCTCGTCGCCGCCGGCAAGGGCGAGCTGGTCTCCATGTTCGGCCGGGACGCCGACCGCTCCCCGCACACCGAGCCGCAGCGCGCGCTCGCCGTCGCGTACGTGCACGGGCTCGGCCCGCGCCCCGAGCACCCCGAGTTCGACGCGGTGCGCTGCAACCTCGTGCCCGGCGTCGGCGAGCTCTTCGTCATGCCGACCCTCACCACCGGCGGCCGCGCCGACATCCTCTTCTGGGAGGGCATACCCGGCGGCCCGCTCGACGTCTTCCAGGGCGTCAAGGACCCCTCCGACCACCTGGCGCTGACGCTGGAGCTCATGGAGAAGTTCACGCCCTGGGAGTACGCGCGCGCCACCAAGGTCGAACTCACCGACGCCGGCGGCACCCTCGCGGGCCGCTACGCGCCGACCGTCCGCAACCCCGTCGGCCACCTCCCCGGCGGCGGCCTCGTCCTCGGCGTCGCGGACGTCGTCGTCGCCAACGACCCGATCACCGGGCAGGGTTCGAACTCCGCCTCCAAGTGCGCCGCCGCGTACCTCGCGGCGATCGTCGAGCACGGCGACCGGCCCTTCGACGAGGCGTGGATGCGCTCCGCCTTCGACCGCTACTGGCGGACGGCCGAGCCCGTCACCAAGTGGACCCACGCGATGCTGGCGCCGCCGCCGGAGCACGTCCTCCAGCTGATCGGCGCGGCGGGCGAGCTCCAGCCGATCGCCGACCGCTTCGCCAACGGCTTCGACGACCCGGCCGACTTCGAGGAGTTCTTCTTCGACCCGGAGAAGGCGTCCGCCTACCTGGCCTCGGTCGCCGGAGCCTGACCGCCGCGGTCGTACCCCTCGTCCGAGCCCTCCCGCGCGTCCTCCGGGAGGACGGGCGGGGTGTACGACTCCAGGGCGGTGCCGCCGGGATCCGGCCGTACGGCCCCGAGCAGCGGGTTCGCCGCGACGGGGGAGACCTTCACCCGGCCGCCGGGGCGCGGCGCCTGCACGACGAGGCCCTCGCCCAGGTAGAGCGCGACATGGGTGGCGCCCGGGAAGTACACCACCAGGTCCCCGGGCCGCAGTTCGTCCAGCGGCACCCGGGGCAGCTCCGCCCACTGCTCCTGGCTGGTGCGCGGGATCGCGCGGCCGGCCGCCGCCCACGCCCGCTGCGTGAGGCCCGAGCAGTCGTAGGTGTCCGGCCCCTCCGCGCCCCACTCGTACGCCTTCCCGAGCTCGCCGACCGCGAAGCGCAGCGCCCGCGCGCCCGCGTCCGAGGGGGTCCGGGTGTGGTCGAGGACGCCGGAGTCGAGGAGTTCGCGCTGGGCGCCCGCGGTCTGGGTCCGCTCCAGTTCGGTGAGGCGCGTGAGCTGTTCGGGGGTGAGCGAGGCGAGCAGCCCCTCGACCTCCGCGAGCTTCTTCCGTACCTCGTCCCGCCGGGTCCGCTGCGTGGCGGCGAGGGTCTTCTGCTTGTCGAGCGCGGTGCGGGAGGCGGCGGCCAGCGCGGCGGCGCGGCGTTCGGCGGCCTGGAGCCGGGGGACGGCGGAGGCCCGGTCGCGGGCCGTCCGGTCCAGCAGACGGCCCGCGTCGAGGGCCGACTGGGGGTCGGGCGCGAAGAGCAGCCGCAGCGGCGAGGCGTAGGAGGTCCGCCCCTGGTACTGCTCCCGGGCCAGCCGCCCCGCCTCGGCCCGCCCGCGCGCCAGCTCCTCCCGGGCGGTCCTCAGATCCGCCGCGACCCGCCGGGTGTCGGCCCCCTGGAGCCGTACCGCCTCCTCGGCGGCGTTGAACCGCTCGGTCGCCTCCCCCGCCTCCCGGTAGAGCGTGCGCAGCCGCGTGAGCAGCGCCGCCACGGAGTCCCCACCGGCAGGGGGCAGCGCGGCGGCGTCGTCGGTACCGGCGTCCGGGGTTACGCCCTCCGGGTCCGCCGCAGCCTGGTCCGCCGCGTCCGAGGCTTCGGCGTCCGGGTCCACCGGGCCCACCGGTTCCGCCGTCGGGTCCGCCCAGGCGATGGGGGCGGATTCGGCGGGCGGGTCCGCCGGGGGTTCGGGCGGGGGCGGCGCGGCCAGTGCCGTGCCGGTCAGGGCCGTCAGGGCGGCCAGGGCTCCCGTACAGACCGTGCGCAGCAGCCTTCGCGACACGTCACCACCACCTCCAGAGCGGGCTCCGGAGGCATCATGGCGCGTCATTTCATCCGATTACCGTACGGAGTAGGGCGCGCCCCTCCGGCTCACTCGTTCGGCCCACCCTCGGGCCGCGCGCTCGGCTTGGACCACGGCCACTTCAGCTCGCGCCGCTCGCGGCCCTCGGGGGCGTACGCGTAGATCCAGCCCTGCTGGATGCGCAGCCGCTTGGAGTGGCCGGCGGGTTCGCGGCGGTACGTGTAGAGCGTCGGGGGCCGGCCGTCGTGGGCCGGCACCGGCACCTCGTACCACTTCGGGGGGTGGCCGGTCGGGCCGAGCAGGATGGGCAGCACCCTCCCGTCGAGAGGGCCGCCGCGGAAGGGGGTGTTCTCGCTTCTCACCCCACCAGTCTCACAGCAGGTGGGCCGCCTCGCCGAGGAGGGGCGCCAGGCGGCGGGCGAGAGCGGCGACGGGCCCGTCGGCGCGCTCCTGGGCGAGCAGCCGCCGGACGACCGCCGCGGTCTCCGGGTCGCTCGCGGAGCTCGCCGCCAGCAGGGCGACGAGGTGGTCGACCAGCCAGTCGCGCAGCTCGCCCGCGTCCGGCCGCTTGTCCTCGTCGAGCCAGATGAGGGAGGCCGCCTCGACGGCCGCGATCCAGGTGCGGACCAGCATCCCGAGCCGCCCGCCCGGCCGCCCGGCGCCGAGGTGCAGGAAGATCTGCTCGGCCGCGGCCCGCCGCACCTCGTCCACGATGGACGTGGTGTTGGAGGTCTCGACGACGCTCCCGCCGCGCAGCAGCGCGCTGAAGCCCGCGTCGTGGCCGTCCACGAAGGCGAGGTAGCGGTCGAGGACCCGGCCGAGCCGCTCGGTGGGCGGCCCGTCCTCGGGCTCCGCGAAGCAGCGGTTCAGGGCGTCGGCGGAGGAGCGCAGGGCGGCCTCGTACAACTGCTGCTTGCCGCCGGGGAAGTAGCGGTAGACCAGCGGCCGCGAGACCCCGGCCGCCTCGGCGACGTCGTCGAGCGAGACGTCCTCGGGGGCCCGGTGCGCGAAGAGCCCCAGCGCGGCCTCCAGGAGCTGGCCGCGCCGCTCCTCGACGCTGAGCCGGCGGTACGCGGGGGAGGCGGCGCTCGTCATGTCCGCAGCGTAACCCCGGTACCGCCGCCTCCGGACCCCCGTCCCGGAGCCGCCGGGCGCGCTCGCGCCGGCGGCCCGCCGCGCGCTCAGGCCAGCAGCCCGGACGAGCGCCAGAGCCGGCGTCCCGGGCCCCGCAGCACGCCGATGTCGTCGAGGAAGTCCGTCAGACGCTTGGCGCCCGCCTGCATGACCTCCCGCCGGTGGCCGCTCGCCCGCACCTCGGTGACCGCCTGCCGCCGGTCCAGGCCCACCGCGTCGTACACCGCGGGGTTGACGAAGCAGGTGGAGAAGACCCGGGCCGCCTCGCCGCAGCTGATCCGGGTGAACTCCCGCTCCCAGCGCGGCGCCGTCACCATCTGGCGGCGCAGCTCCTCGCGGGCGTACCGCACGTGCCGGGCCTCCTCCACCACGTGGATCCGGGTGACCCCGCGGACCAGCGTCTGGACCCGCTCGTCCGGGAAGGTCAGCCGCTGCATCCAGTCGAGGATCTCCTCGCCGAGGAGGGTGGAGGCGAAGGAGCCCGGGGTGGTGGAGACGGTCTTCAGGACGCGGGCGAGGTTGTGGTAGATCCGCGGCACCGGGTAGTCGCCGGTGCCGCTCTTGGTGATCATCCGGGCGAACATCATGGAGTGCCGGCACTCGTCCGCGATCTCGGTGAGCGCGTACCGCACGTGCTGGCTGGTCAGCGACTTGTCGTAGATGTGCCGGACGAGCAGCTGCATGAGGATGATCTCGAACCAGATGCCCAGCGAGGCGAGCGAGGCGGCCTCGTGGCGGGAGAGGTCGATCCGCTGTTCCTCGGACATCTTCCGCCACAGCGGGGTCCCGTAGAGGGAGACCAGCTCCGGCGGCCAGTACCACTTGCCGTCCTCGAAGGGCGCGTCCCAGTCGAGCTCGGTGTCGGGGTCGTACGCGTGCTTGCGGGAGGACTCCAGGAGCCGTCGGGCGAGCAGCTCGCGGTCGCGGAGCGGTCCGAGAGCGTCCCGCAACTGGGTGAAGTCGGGCTCGGTGAAGGGACTCATGGCGGGGACACCTCACTGGCGGCGCACTCGGGTTACCGTCGGTCACTCGCTATCAGACTGCCCGTCAGCAAGCCCGTCAATCCCTCCTGCGCGACTTGTTGACGCTTCGTACAGCAACGTGTGAGCCTGCTGGCGGCGGCAGGACGCCGGTGGCCGGAAGGAGTGGTCGATGTCGACGCACGAGCTCTACGTGAACCCCCCGTCCGGACCCGGCCGGGAGATCCCGGCGACCGGGGACGCCCGCTTCTCCTGGGAGTACGACATGGCCGGCTCCGGCCGTGAGCGGCTCCTCGCCCTCTACCAGAAGGGCAAGGACAAGCAGTGGGACGGCGCCCGGCGCATCGACTGGGACCTGGAGGTCGACCCGTACGACCCGCTCGGCACCCCCGACGAGGCGCTCGCCCTCCACGGCACCCGCCACTGGGCCAAGCTCACCGAGAAGGACAAGGGCGAGCTGCGCCGCCACTACGCCTCCTGGAACTTCAGCCAGTTCCTCCACGGCGAGCAGGGCGCCATGGTCTGCGCCGCCCGGATCGTCGAGTCCGCGCCCGACCTGGACGCCAAGTTCTACTCCGCCACCCAGACCATGGACGAGGCACGGCACGCCGAGATCTACGGCCGCTTCCTCCACGAGAAGATCGGGATGTTGTATCCGATCAACGACAGCCTCCAGTCGCTCCTCGACGACACCCTGCGCGACTCCCGCTGGGACATGCCCTACCTCGGCATGCAGGTGCTCATCGAGGGCCTCGCCCTCGCCGCCTTCGGCATGATCCGCGACACCACCGACAAGCCGCTGCCGAAGCAGATCCTCGCGTACGTCATGCAGGACGAGGCCCGGCACGTGGCCTTCGGCCGGATGGCCCTGCGCGACCACTACCGGCAGCTCACCGACGCCGAACTGCGCGAGCGCGAGGAGTTCGTCATCGAGGGCTGCTACCTGATGCGCGACCGGCTGCGCGGGGTCGAGGTCCTGGAGAACTTCGGCGTCCCGAGGAAGGAGGCGGAGGAGTTCAGCGAGCGGAACGAATTCCTCCACCTCTTCCGCAAACTGCTCTTCAGCCGCATAGTCCCCTGCGTCAAGGACATCGGCCTGTGGGGCGAACGCCTCCAGAAGGCGTACCTGGACATGGGCGTCTTCGACCTCGGCGACTCCAACCTCGACCTCCTCATGACCCAGGACGAGGAGATCGCGGAGCGGCTGGACGCCGAGCGCTTCGCGGCGGAGGAGCGGGAGCGGGTCGCCGAGGTGGCACAGGCGATCGCCGACGGCACGGGGGAGTAGCTCCAGGCCGGGCGTCGGCCCCGGCCCCGGCCCCGGCTCCGGCTCAGTCCAGCGGCGTGACGGTGAAGTGGCGCAGTTCGAGCGGGCCGAGGAGGTAGTCCTCCTCGCCCGGCAGCGTCACGGGCTCGTCGCGCCAGTTCTCCCCGGCGTACGCCACCAGGTCCTCCTCGGACCGCCAGCGGCTCACGTACAGCAGCGAGTGCGGCGGGGCGACGAGCACCTCGTGGCCGACCATGCCGGGGTTGCGGGCCGGGAAGTCCCGTACCGCGGCGACGATCAACTCCCGGAACGCGTCGAAGCGTTCGGGACGGACGCGGGCCTCGCTCACTCGGACGATCACGCCCGGCACCCTCTCACGGCACCGCGCGCGCCGTCACCCCCGCGCGGGGCGCGCCGTCACCCCCGCCGCCGGGCGGCCGCCGGGCGGGCCGACGGGCCGGGGCGGCGTCGCCTTCGGAGCCTCGGACCCCTTCGGAGCCTCGGACCCCTTCGGAGCCCGTCCGCCGCGCGGACCCGGCGCGCCGGACGCGCGGGCCTCCGCCTCCAGCCGCAGCGCCTCCCGCATCACGTCCCGGGCGATCGGCGCCGCGCTGCCGCCCCCGCTGATGTCCGTACGGGCCGCCTCGGCGTCCTCCACGACCACCGCCACCGCGACGGCCGGCCGCGCCGTGTCCTCGGCCTGCGCCCAGGCGATGAACCAGGCGTACGGGGTCCCCTTGTTGCCGAGGCCGTGCTGCGCGGTGCCCGTCTTGCCGCCGACCCGCGCCCCGGGGATCGCCGCGTTCGTGCCCGTCCCGTCCTCCACCGCCTTCACCATCAGCCGCTGGAGCTGGAGGGCGGTCGACGGGCTCATCGCCTGCCGGTAGCTGCGGCGCGGGGTGCGGTCCACCGTCGTCCCGCCGGAGGTCGTCGTCCGGTCCACCAGGTACGGCTGCGCGATCTCCCCGGTGTTGGCGACCGCCGCCGCCACCATCGCCATCTGGAGCGGGGTCGCCGTGGTGTTGAACTGCCCGATCGACGACTGCGCCAGCTGGTCGGGGCTCATGTCGCGGTCGAAGTTGGACTTCGCCACCCAGGACGGCACCCGCAGCGTGGTGTCGTCGAAGCCGAACCGTTCCGCCGCCTCGACCATCCCCTCCAGGCCGACGTCCACGCCCAGCCCGGCCATCACCGTGTTGCAGGACCACTGGAGGGCGTACGCGAGCGAGGCGTCCTCGCAGCCGCGCGCCGCGTTCGGCAGCACCTGCCGGGTGCCGGGCAGCACGAAGGGGTCGGGCGTGTCCGTGGGCGCGTCCACGTCCCGCACCACCCCCGCGTCCAGCGCCGCCGCCGCCGTCACGATCTTGAAGGTGGAGCCGGGCGGATAGGTCTGCCGCAGCGCCCGGTTGAGCATCGGCTGGTTCGGCGAGGTGGTCAGCCGGGTCCAGGCGTCCTTCACGTCCGCGCCGGTGCCGGAGAGCACGCCGGGCTCGTACGAGGGGGAGGAGACCAGCGCCAGGATGCGGCCGCTCGACGGTTCGAGCGCCACGACCGCGCCGCGCTTCCCGTCGAGCCCGCGGTAGGCCGCCTCCTGCATCGGCGCGCGGATCGTCGTCACCACGTCGCCGCCGGGGGAGCGGCTGCGGGTGAGGTCGTTCCACAGTGGCAGCGGCGCCAGCATCGGGTCCTCGCCGGAGAGGACCGAGTCCCCCGCGTGCTCGACCATCGTCGTGCCGTACGTCTGGGAGGCGTAGCCGGTCACCGGCGCGTACAGCGGGCCCCGGCGGTAGGTCCGCTCCCAGCGGAGCTGCTGCCCGCTGTCGCGGGAGCCGGTCACCGGCTTCCCGTCGACGACGATGTCGCCGCGCGGCTCGGACCAGCGGGCGATGGCGCTGCGCCGGTTGGCCGGGTTCGCGTCCAGCGCGTCGGCCTCGACCAGCATCACCCGGGCCGCGTTGACCAGCAGCGCGATCAGCAGGAGGAGGCAGAGCGCGGCGGCCCGCCGGATGTACCGGATCACCGGCCCGCCTCCACCCGCGCGAGTTCGCCGGTCTCCGCGTCCTCCGGTTGCGGCGCCCGCGCCGAGTCGCTGACCCGGACGAGCAGGGCGACGATCACCCAGTTGGTCACCACCGACGAACCGCCCTGCGCCAGGAACGGCATCGCCATGCCCGTCAGCGGGATCAGCCCCATCACCCCGCCCGCGATCACGAAGACCTGGAGGGCCACGATCGAGGCGAGCCCGACGGCGAGCAGCCGTCCGAAGGGGTCCCGCAGGGCGAGCCCCGCCCGGTAGCCGCGCGCCACGAAGAGCGCGTACAGCAGGAAGAGCGCGGTGAGCCCGACGAGCCCCAGCTCCTCGCCGGCCGTCGCCAGGATGAAGTCCGACTTGGCGGCGAAGCCGATGAGGACCGACTGCCCGAGCCCGAGCCCGGTGCCGAGCATCCCGCCGGCGGCGAAGGCGAAGAGCGACTGCGCGAGCTGGCCGGGCCCGTCGCCGGCCCGGATGGAGGCGTACGGATCGAGCCAGTCCTCGACCCGGCTGTGCACGTGCGGCTCGACGGAACCGATGAGGAAGGCCCCGGCGGCGGCGAGCAGCAGCCCGATCGCGATCCAGCCGGTGCGGCCGGTCGCCACGTACAGCATGATCACGAAGAGGCCGAAGAAGAGCAGCGAGGTGCCGAGGTCCCGCTCCAGGACGAGGACGAGGACGCTCAGCAGCCAGATCGCCACGATCGGCCCGAGCACCCGCCAGGTCGGGAACTGGAACCTCCAGATCCGGCGCCCGGCGTACGCGAGCGCGCTGAGGTTGGCGGAGAGGTACGCCGCGAAGAAGACCGCGAGCAGGATCTTCGCGAACTCGCCCGGCTGGAAGGAGAGCCCGCCGAGCCGGATCCAGATCCGGGCCCCGTTCACCGCCGGGAAGAAGATCGGCAGGATCATCAGCCCCAGCGCGGTCGCCACGGAGACGTACGCGTACCCCTGGAGGACGCGGTGGTCGCGCAGCAGGAGCACGACCACGATGAAGAGCGCGACCCCGAGCGTCGACCACACCAGCTGGGGGGCCGCCGCCTGGTCGCGGGGGGTCTCCAGGTCGAGCCGGTAGATCAGCACCAGACCGAGCCCGTTGAGCAGGACGGCGATCGGGAGCAGGAGGGGGTCCGCGTAGGGGGCCCGGAACCGCACGACGAGGTGGGCGAGGAGCGCGAGGAGGCCGAGCCCCGCGCCGTACCGGGCGGCGTCCGGCGGCACGGCCCCGTCGTGGGCGAAGCCCACCTCGGCGTAGCCGCAGACGGAGATCAGGACGGCGCCGAGGAGCAGCACCAGTTCCACCCCGCGCCGCTTCGGGACCCGGACACCGGGCGGCGGCGCGTCCGGGGGCGCGTCCGTGGTCCTGGGTGCGGTCATGGTCGGCAACGTAGCAAGCCGTATGCCGTATGTCCCTTTTGTGTGACGGTGTGCCGTGAGGGTGGTTCATCCCTCCCGGGCGTCGCCGTCGAACCGCACGTACTCCGGCAGCCGCACGCGGGCCTCGGCGCCGCCCTCGGGTCCCTGTCCCTGGGTGAACTCCAGCTCGGCGCCGATCACCTCCGCCTGGCCGACCGCGATGGTCAGGCCCAGGCCGTGCCCCTTGCCGCCGCTCTCGGTGCGGAAGCGCTGCGGGCCCGAGGTGAGCAGGTACGCGGGGTAGCCCGGCCCGTGGTCCCGTACCGTCACCGTCGCCCCGTCCACGGTGACGACCACCGGCGGTCGGCCGTGCCGGTGGGCGTTGGCGACCAGGTTCCCCAGCACCCGTTCGAGCCGCCGCCGGTCCGTCTCGACCGACGCGTCCCGCACGATCCGGACCTCCGTCTCCGTGCCCGAGGCGCGCACCACCCGCCGGACGAGCGGCCCGAGTTCGTGCACCGCCAGGTCGACGGTTTCGTTGCGGGCATCGAGCCGGGAGATCTCCAGGAGGTCCTCGGTCAGCCCCCGCATGGCCACCACCCGGTCCCGTACGAGCTCCGCCGGGCGCCCCTCCGGCAGGAGTTCGGCGGCGGCGGAGAGGCCGGTCAGCGGGGTACGCAGCTCATGGGCCACGTCCGCGGTGAACCGCTGCTCGTTCTGGAGCTTGCGCTGGAGCGAGGAGGCCATCGTGTCCAGCGCCCCGGAGACCGTCGCCACCTCGTCCTGCGGCCGCCGGGGGTCCTTGGTCCTGGGGTCGTCCACGCGCGCGTCCAGGTCCCCCGCGGTGATCCGGCGGGCGACCTGCGCGGTGGCGTGGAGCCGCCGGGTGACGCGGGTGACGGCCACGACGCCGACGGCCAGGGTCGCCGCGATCGCGAGGATCGAGGAGCCGACGATCGACCGGTCCAGGGCGTCGATGGTGCCCGCGCCCAGGCTGTGGTCGACGCGGACGGCGAGGGCGTGCCCGTCCGCCGGGCCCGCCGCCCACATGGTGGGCCGGTCCTCGTGGTCGGCGATCATCGTCCCGCGTTCGCCCCGCGCGGTCAGCCGCCGCAGCTGGTCCGGCAGCCCGTCGGGGTCGAGCCCGGCGAATGGCGGCAGCGGCTCGCCCGCCTCGTACGACCGGGTGACGTCGGCGAGCCGGGACAGCGCCTTCTCCCGGGCGTCGCGCACGGTCTGCGCGGTCACGGAGACGTGCACGAGCGTGCCGAGCAGGGCGGCCAGCGCGCAGCACATCACGGCGATGAAGACCGCCGCCTTCCAGGTGAGCGTCGCGGTCCAGGCGGGCGCGCGGGGCCGGCGAGAGCGGCGCGCGGTCACGAGGTGGGCCCCGTGCGCGGGGAGCCCGTGGGGGAGACGCCCGTCGGAGGGGATTTCGGCGGGGGCGGGAACGGCCGCGGGGACGCCGGGGGAGGGGAGTCCGGCGGAGCGCCCGGTGGCGGCTGTACGGGCACGATCTCGTCGCGCGCCGGAAGCATGCTGTGCTGCCGCTCGTCCCACGACCAGGCGGTGCGGTACTCGTACCCGGGGATGCCCGCCGAGGCGGCCCGCACGACCAGGTCCCGCCCGGCCAGCTCGACGCTGACGACCTGGTCGACGGTGGACATGACCCGGGTGAGCCCGCCCTCCTCGGCGAGGTACACCCGCACGGCGAGCTGCTGCTCGGGCAGCCGGATCCCGACGATCAGCTCGTCCCGGCCGTTCCCCGTGAGGTCCCGGTAGTACGGCGAGAGCACCGGGCACTTCCCGGGCGCGGTGTCGCAGGCGAGCACCGCGCGCGCGGTCCCGTCGTCCATCCCGTCGCCCCCGGTGTACGTGTCGGGATGCGCGGCCACCTCGGCCCGGACCACCGCGACCGGATCCACGGTCCGCACGTCGTGGCCCCGCACGGTGATGCCCGGCACCCGCTCGGTGTCGGTCTCCCCGTAGTCGACCGGCGGATCCGAGGCGGGCGGCAGATCGGGCCACAGGCGTACGGGCCCCACCGCCGCCTCCACCCGCCCGTCGCTCTTGAGCCCGCCCTCGCTCCCGCACCCGGCGAGGAGCGGAAGCGCGCCCAGCGCGAGGGCCGCGGCGAGCCGGACGGTACGGGGTCTCACGCTGCTCCTCGGATGCTGACCGGTTGTGGCGTATTGGTCAGAACAGTAAGCGAAATCCCGTATGGGTTGATTATCTGAATTGCCGTTCAGTGGGTGGGCGGCGCGGCGCGCTCCAGTGGGCGGAACGGCGGGCTCTAGAGAGTTCTCAGCTCCATCCGGGCCAGAGCCGCCCGGCACAGGGTCAGCAGCTTCTCGTCCTGGTGGATGTCGTGGCTGCCGGAGGCGCCCTCGCGGGCGTTGTGCCGGCGGCGCCGGGTCAGCTCGGTCAGGATCGTCAGCTGCGCCTCCGCCGCCGCCGGACCCATCTCCGCGAGACAGCCGGCGATCTCCACGCGCGCGTGCCGGTTCTCCTCCCAGGCGGCGAGCAGCACCGGCAGCGTCCGGTCCGTCTCCCCGGACACCCGCCACAGCGCCGCCGCGCACCGCACCCGCTCCCACAGGTCCCGAGACGTGAGCCCCGGCCGCAGCGCCCGGGCCGCCCCGGCCGCCGCCGGGCCGATCGCGCCCAGCGCCTGGGCCGCCGCGCACCGGTCGGCGCCCGAGGAGCCGGGCCGCAGCCACCGCACCAGGGCCGGCACCACCGCGTCCGCGTCGCCCTCGACCGTCCACAGGGCGCGCGCCGCCGTCGTCGAGACCGTCGCCGTGCCCGCGCCGAGCAGCTCCCGCAGATCCGGTACGGCCTCCAGAGCGGCGGGCCCGAAGGCGCCGAGGGTCCGCGCCGCGGCCTCCCGCACCCACGCGCGCCGGTGCTCCGGCGCGCCCCGCAGCACCCGCAGCACCTCCGGCAGCGCCTGCGCGCCGCGCACCGCCGCCAGCGCGTACAGCAGCGGGGACGCCCGGTCGTACAGGTCCTCGTCCAGCTCCACCGCCGCGAGCCGCCGCCGCAGCAGCGGGGCGAGTCCGGTCGCGGCCGGGCCGAGCCCGTCGACCGCGTACAGCAGCTCGCGCCGCACCTCGCCCGGACCCTCCAGGGCCCGCGCGAGCAGCGGCACGGCGCGGGCGTCACCGCTCCGCGCCAGCGCGAGCAGCGCCCCGTCGTGCCCGGTCCGGCCCGTCAGGTCCCCCAGCCCGCCGGACACCGCCGACGCCCCGCCAGGACCCCCGGCGAGGACGGCCGCCAGCGCGTCGGCCGCCGGGGCGCCCAGCTCGAAGAGGCGCTCCAGGAAGGAGGTCGCGGCGTCCCGGAGCCGGGCGTCGGGATCGGCCAGCTGCGCGCCGACGAGCCGTACGACCTCCTCGTACCGCCCCCGCCAGAGCCGTATCAGCCCTCCGCACAGCCAGATCGCGTCCGAGCGCTGACCGGGGTCGGGGCTGCGCAGCTGCGCCAGGATCAGCGCGATCCGGTCGTCCACCCGGTCGTCCAGCGCCCCGTGCAGGGTCCGCAGCAGCTCCTCCGTCCACGGCGTCCGCCGCCCCGCCACATGCTCTTCGAGCAGCTCGCGCACCTGCCCGACGAGCGTCACCGGCATCCGCGCGGCCCCCGGCTCGCCGCCTCCGTCCTCCGGCTCGGGCCGCGGCGTCGTCCGGATCTCCTCCAGGAGCTCCGTCACCCACCGCACGATGTCCTCCGGGATCCGCCCCGGCGAACAGCGCGCGAGCTGCGCCAGCGCCGCCAGCCGCAGCCCCGGGTCCTGCGCCGCGCGCGCCAGCCAGGCCAGCCAGTCGACGGTCTCCGCGCGCAGCGAGGCGTGCCGGAGCGCGATCCGCCCCACCGCCGCGACCAGCGCCAGCCGCACCTCCGTGTCCGGCTCCACGGTCAGCCGCTCCCGCAGCAGCGTCAGCACGCGCGCGGGGTCCGGGTGCAGCGACGCCAGCGCCACCGGCGCGGCCAGCCGCACCTCGGTGTCGGGGCCGTCGACCAGACCGAGGAAGACGTCGGCCCCGGCGGCGACGGCGGCGGCCGCCATCGCGAAGTTCGCGGCCGGGACGAAGTCGGCGTCGTCCGGGTCCGGCCCGGCCGGCCCGTCGAGGTCGTCGTCCTCGTCGTCCAGCTCGATCCCGCCGATGCTGGTGAGCAGTTCGACGATCCCGCCGCGGTCCTGGACGGCGGGGTCGGCGACGAGCTCCAGGAGGAAGGGGATGCACGCGAGCGTGGAGTCGTACACGTCGCCCTGGTGGTGGACCGCGCCGTACATGCCGTCGAGGGCGGCCTCCCGCTCGGACGGGTCGGCCGAGGCGAGTCCGCGCAGCAGCGCCGGCACGTCGTCCGCGGGGCCGTAAGCGTGCCCCAACGAGGCCCAGTCGACCTCCTCGATCCCCGTCAGCATTGGCCAGGCCACCTTCCCCGTGAGCGCTTACCAGGCAGCAAGTGTGCACCAACGAAAGCCCATCGACCCCGAACCCGCACCACCCACCGCGCCACCACCCCACGTTGCGCTCGGTTTGCGCCATGTACGGGCTGTGGACAGGACGTTGCGCACGGTACGGACGCGACGGGGGGACGCGTACGCGTACGCGCGCGTGGGGGGTTGGGGGGAAGGTGAACACGGCGCGCGCGTGGGCGTGGGCGTGGGCGAACCACGGAACCCGCACGCGCGCGTGGTGGAGAAGGCGGACACGGCACCCGCGCGGGCGGACCACCGAACCCGCACGCGCGCGTGCTGGGGAAGGCGAACACGGCACCCGCACAAGCGTGGACGAGCAGCGTGCCGGCCGCGCGGGCGTGGCCGTGAAACGGCGGGCGGCCCACGCGCGCGGGAGCACGGCGCGGCTACGCGCGCGTGCACGGAGTGCCGCGGCGACCACGCGCGCGCGGCGAGCCGGGACGACTACCCGCACGCGTGCGGGTAATGCCGAACACGGCATTCGCACGCACGCGTGCGCATGGGGGAGGCACGGCACCCGCGCACGCGAGGGGGGTAGCGTGCCGGCCGCGCGCGGGAGCACGGCGCGGCTACACGCGCGTGCACGGGGTACGGCGGCGACCACGTATGCGTGGGGAGCCGGGATGGCCACGCGCGCGTGCAGGTAATGGCGAAACGTCGTTCGCACGTGCGCGTGCGCATGGGGGAGCACGGCGCCCGCGCACGCGTGGGGGAGTAGCGTGCCGGCCGCGCGCGGGAGCGCGGCGCGGCTACGCGGGCGTGCACGGAGTCCGCGGCGACCACGCGTGCGTGGGGAGCCGGGACGACTACGCGCGCGTGCGGGTAAGGGCGCACACGGCATTCGCACGCGTGCGTGCGTGTGGGGGACCTCGGCACCCGCACGCGCGTGGAGAGCAGCGTGCCGGCTGCGCGCGGGAGCACGGCGCGGCTACGCGCGCGTGCACGGAGTGTCGCGGCGCCCACGCGTGCGTGGTGAGCCGGGACGGCCACGCGCGCGTGCGGGAGGGCAGCGCGACCACGTGCGTGGGGAGCCGGGACGGCCTCGCGCGCGGGGAGCTGGGACGATCACGCACGGCACGGGCCACGCGCGCGTGCGGGAGCACGGCAAGGCCACGCGCGTGGGCGGGCACGGCACGGCCGGCGACGGGCGGAAGCTCACACCGCCTCCACCGGACCGAGGCTCACACCGCCTCCACCGGGCCAAGGCTCACACCGCTTCCACCGGACCGAGGCTCACACCGCCTCCACCGGGCGGCGGGTGCCTACACCCCCTCCCCCCGGAACCGGACGAAGGAGGCGGCGCCGTGCCTACCCGCGACCTGGCGCAGTTCCACTCGGGGCGGTCGGGCGATCCGCAGTACCGGGCCGTGTTCGGGGTCGGTGTCCGGGGTCAGGGCGCCGTCCGTCACGGCGACTTGCTCGGCGATCTGGCGGGCCTGGACCGGGGTGAGTCGGGGGGTGGTCGTCAGGGTCGTTCCGTCCGGCAGCCGGACCAGCAGGGTCCGGGGGCGGGCGGCGGGACCGACGAGTCCGATCAGCTCCGCGTCGACGGTCTCGGAGTGCCGGACCTTCCGCCAGGCCCAGGTGGAGCCGGAGCGGTACGCCGAGTCCAGCGCCTTGGCGACGATCCCCTCCACCCCCGCGTCCCGCAGATCGCGGAACCACGCGCGCGCGGTCTCCTCGTCCCGCGTGGCCAGCACCCGCTGGAGCGGAGGGCCCGCCTCGCTCAGGGCCGTACCGAGCAGCTCCCACCGGTCGCGCAGCGGCAGCGCCCGTACGTCACGGCCGGGCACGGCGAGCAGGTCGAAGGCGATGTACGAGACCGGCACCCCGGCCCGCACCCGGTCGGCGTGCGAGCGCAGCAGGTCGGTGAAGCTGAGCCGCCCCTCGCGGTACGCGCACAGCTCGCCGTCCAGCACGATCCCGGGCGGCAGCCGCCCGGCCAGCGCCGCCGCGATGTCCGGGAACTCGGGGGAGAGGTCGCGCCGGGACCGCGACTGGAGCACCACCCGCCCGCCCTCCAGGACGAAGGCGAGCGCGCGGAAGCCGTCGAGCTTGAGGGAGTACTGGAGCTCCCGCGGCGGCGGCGCCTGCGCGGGGATCTCGTCCGCGTTCCGCGGCCGCATGACCTCCACCGGCGGCCCCAGGACGACCCCGGTGCCGGAGCCCGCGCCCCCGCCCGGCCCGCCGCTCACGGCACCTCCCCGGCGCGTCCCGGGTCGAACAGGGGCCCCAGCAGCTCCCCGTACCGCTCCAGACGTGGCGCGATGTCGCCCATCACGAAGGCGAGGTCGGCGGGGTCCGCGCACGCCTCGACCTCCTCCCAGGTGACCGGCGCGGAGACGGCGGGCCGCGCGCGGGCGCGGAGGGTGTAGGGGGTGGCGGTGGTCTTGGCGGCGGCGTTCTGGCTGTGGTCGACGAAGACCTTCCCGGCGCGCAGGGCCTTCGCCATCCGGTGGGTGACGAGCCGCGGCAGCTCCGCCTCCGCCGCGACGGCGAGCCGCTTCGCGTACGCGGAGACCCGCTCGGACGGCGTCGGCGCGACGGGGACCAGCAGATGGAGCCCCTTGGCGCCGGAGGTCTTGGCGAAGGCGTCCAGCCCGTCCTCGGCGAGCCGCTCCCTCAGGTGGAGCGCGACCCGGCAGCACTCGACGACCGTCGCCGGCGGCCCCGGGTCGAGGTCGAGGACGAGCCGGTCGGCGACGGCGGGGGCGGCGGCCGTCCACTGCGGGGTGTGGAACTCCACGACCAGGTTCGACGCCCACACCAGCGACGGCAGGTCCTGGACCATCACCTGCCGGGCCCGCGGGTCCTCGGTGCGCGGCACCGGCGTGGTGGCCACCCAGGCGGGCGTACCGGGCGGCGGATTCTTCGTGAAGAAGAGCTGCCCGCCGGGCCCGTCCGGATACCGCAGGAAGGAGACGGGCCGGTCGCGCAGATGCGGCAGGATCGCGGCCTCGACGGTGGCGTAGTAGTGCAGCAGCTCGCCCTTGGTGGTGCCCGTGGCGGGGTGGATGACCTTGCCGAGGTTACTGAGCGTGATGCGCCGCCCCGCCACCTCTGTGATGGGCGTCATACGATGAGATTCCCACGTTTCCCGCCGAACCGGTACGAAGGGAATGAACCGTGCGATCGATCTGGAACGGCGCCATATCCTTCGGCCTGGTCAGCATCCCGATCAAGCTCGTGAACGCCACCGAGAGCCGGTCCGTCTCCTTCCGGCAGATCCACGTCGAGGACGGCGGCCGGATCCGCTACCGGAAGGTCTGCGAACTGGACGGCGAGGAGGTCGCGCAGGCCGAGATCGGGAAGGCGTACGAGGACGCCGACGGGACCATGATCCCGATCACCGACGAGGACCTGGCCGCGCTGCCGCTGCCCACGGCCAAGACCATCGAGATCGTCGCCTTCGTCCCGGCGGGGGACATCGACCCACTCCAGATGGACGCCGCGTACTACCTCTCGGCCAACGGGGTGCCGGCCGCCAAGCCGTACACCCTCCTCCGCGAGGCCCTCAAGCGCAGCGACAAGGTCGCGGTGGCGAAGTACGCCCTGCGGGGCCGTGAACGCCTGGGCATGCTCCGCGTCGTCGACGACGTCATCGCCATGCACGGTCTGCTCTGGCCCGACGAGATCCGCGCCCCCGAGGGCATGGCCCCCGAGACCCCGGTGACCGTCCGTGACGCCGAACTCGACCTGGCGGACGCCCTGATGGCCACCCTCGGCGAGGTCGACATCGAGACCCTCCACGACGACTACCGCGAGGCGGTCGAGGAGATGATCGCGGCGAAGGCGGCCGGCGGCGAGGGCGTGGCACCCCCGGAGCCCGGCGAGGAGGGCGGCGGCGGCCAGGTGATCGACCTGATGGCGGCCCTGGAGAAGAGCGTCCGCGAGGCGAAGGAGGCCCGCGGCGAGCCCGCGGAGGTCACGGACATCACGAGCCGCCCGCCGAGGAAGTCGACGCCCGCGAAGAAGACGACGGCCGCGAAGAAGGCTCCGGCGGCGAAGAGGACTCCCGCCAAGAAGACTCCGGCAAAGGCGACATCGGAGAAGAAAGCGGCGGCCGCGACAAAGGAGACGACAGCGAAGAAGTCGGCGGCCAAGAAGGCGACTCCGAAGAAGCGCACGGCCTGACCGCCCTGGTGGTCTGCGTCACTGCCCGCGCGGGGGTGCGCGCCGGGGCGACGCGAGCGGCCGGGGGGCATGCTGGTCCGGACCAAGACGGGCAAGGTGGGGGAAGACGCCGCCCGTACCAGCGAAGAGACGTGCCGTCGGCTCCCCACGGCGCGGCGGCCGGGCCGGTGAACGGGGTGTGAAGGGGCGGCGGATGGCGGTCCAACGCCGGGCATCGGCGCGGGGGGCGTAGGTGGCGCTTGGGATATATTCGCCGACCAGCACCAGAGTGGGTGTGCCGGGAGGGGAGAGAGCGTCAAGTGCAGCTCGTAGATGTAGCCCAAAGGACGCCGGCGGCGCCCGCGCCACCCGGCGTACCCGCCTCGGCGGGCGCGCCCAAGCACGGGGGGATGCGGCTGGACATCCAAGGGCTCCGCGCCGTCGCGGTGGGCCTGGTGGTGCTGTCGCACTCGGGCATCAGCCGCCTGGCCGGAGGCTACGTCGGCGTGGACGTGTTCTTCGTCATCTCCGGCTTCCTCATCACCTCGCTGATGCTGCGCGAGGTCGAGTCCACCGGCCGAATATCGCTGGGCCGGTTCTACTCCCGCCGCGCGCTGCGCCTGCTCCCCGCGTCCACCGTGGTGGTCCTCGCGACCCTCGCCGGCGCCTGGCTCTTCCTCGGACCGCTGCGCTTCGTCGAGTACACGAAGGACGCCTTCGCGAGCGCCCTCTACTTCGTGAACCTGCACCTGGCGGACGCCGGTACCCAGTACCTCAACGCCGACGCCCCGCCCTCCCCCTTCCAGCACTTCTGGTCGCTGGCCGTGGAGGAGCAGTTCTACCTGGTGTGGCCGCTGCTGATGCTGCTGGTCGTGCGGCTGACCGCCCGCCGCAGGGCCGTCCTCGCCGTCCTGCTCACGGCGATTTGCGCAGGATCGTTCCTCCTCAACCTGGACTGGATCGAGACCTCTTCCTCCTGGGCGTACTTCGGTTCCCCCGCCCGCGCCTGGGAGCTCGGGATCGGCGCGCTGCTCGCGCTCGCGGCCACCCGGTTCACCCGCCTGCCCGGCCCCGTGGCCGCGCTGCTCGGCTGGGCGGGCCTGGCGGCGATCGCGTACGGCGCGCTGGCCTTCGACGAGGCCACGCCGTTCCCCGGCTGGTACGCCGTGGTGCCGGTCTTCGGCGCCGCCGCCGTGCTGGCGGCGGGCATGAAGGACGGCGGGCCGCGCTACGGCGCCGGCGCGCTGCTGGGCCTGCGGCCCATGGTGTGGATCGGCGGGCTCTCGTACAGCTGGTACCTCTGGCACTGGCCGCTCATGGTGCTCCTGCCGGCGGAGCTCGGCGAGAACCGGATCCTGGTCAAGCTCCTCGCGGCGGTCCTCGCGCTGAACCTGGCCTGGCTGACCCTGAAGTTCGTCGAGGACCCGGTGCGGTTCCACCGCGCCTTCAAGGGCCCCTCGTGGCGCGGTCTGACGCTCGGCCTCGGGCTGACGGCGGGATCGGCGGCCATCGCCCTGGTGGCCGCGCAGATCCCGCTCAAGGTCGCCACCGGCCCCGAAGGCGCCCAGCTGGCGTCGGCGGTCTCCACGGCGGAGCAGCCGGACCGGGCGCTGGCCGAACTGCTGGACGCCGCGCCCAACAAGCTCCCCGCCAACCTCCAGCCGCGGATCGACCAGATCACGGTCACGCCGAACACGCCGTTCGTGGACGGCTGCCACGCCTCGCCCGACACGGTGGCGCTGAAGACGCCCTGTGAGTACGGCGACAAGAACGGCGACCGGCTGGTCGTCCTCTTCGGCGACTCGCACATCACGCAGTGGTTCCCCGCGGTGGACGCGCTCGCCAAGAAGAACCAGTGGCGGCTCGTGTCCCTCACCAAGGCGCACTGCAAGCCGGCGAAGGTCACCACGGTCCACGCCGGCCGCGGCGGCCCGTACAAGCAGTGCGACGAGTGGCGCGCCAAGGCCGTCGAGTACATCGACTCCCTCCAGCCCGACGTGGTGCTCACCTCGTTCGCGGTGCACAACCCGCTCGCCGACAGCAAGCTGGACCCCCGGAAGGAGTGGTCCCGCGGGCTCGTCGAGGGCTACCGGGACCTGGAGAAGAGCGGCGCGCGGGTGGCGGCGCTGACCGACACCCCGTACCTGCCGCAGCACGCCCTCGACTGCGTCATCGCCAACCCGCTGAACCTGCGCGCCTGTGGCCGTACGACCAAGAACGCGGACGCGGCCCCCCTCGTCACCCAGGCCGTCCGCGACGCGGGCAAGAAGACCGGCGTCGAGGTCATCGAGACGCGCCCCTGGCTCTGCTCCTCGAACGGCAACTGCCCCGTGGTGGCCGGCGACACCCTCGTCTACCGGGACCGCCACCACATCTCCGAGGCATTCGCCGTCAAGACGGCCCCGGTCCTGGAACAGACCCTCAAGGCCCGCTTCGGCACCGAACTGGGCCTGGACGACTGACACACCAGTCACGCTGACGAAACGCCCTCGGCCCGGCCTCCCGCCGCCCGAGGGCGTTTCGCCATCCCCGCACGCACCTCTCCCGGCACATACGAGAAAGGACCTGACCAGCGTCTCCGCTGATCAGGTCCTCTTTCCGGAAAGTGCCCCCGGCAGGATTCGAACCTGCGCACACGGCTCCGGAGGCCGTTGCTCTATCCCCTGAGCTACGGGGGCGTTGTCGCGTTTTTCGGCGACGGGTAGAACCCTACCAGTTGTCGTGGGGTGCCTGTGAACAGGTATTTCCGGGGCGTCACCAGGGGGGTGTTCGCTCGCACGGGTCGGAAGTGGGCAAAACCCGGACGCAGCCCCTCGGGGCGGCCTACTCTCGTTCACGTGTCAGGCGTGTCCGGGCGGGTGCTCGTTGTCGACGACAACAAGGTCATCCGGCAGTTGATCAGGGTCAATCTCGAACTTGAGGGGTTCGAGGTCGTGACCGCGGCCGATGGTGCCGAATGTCTGGACGTCGTGCACCGCGTGCGGCCCGACGTCGTCACCCTCGACGTCGTCATGCCGCGGCTCGACGGGATCAAGACCGCCCAGCGCCTCCGCGAGGATCCGCGCACGCGGCACCTGCCCGTGGCGATCATCAGCGCCTGCGGCGAGGGCGAGGCGGCCCCGGCGGCGGACGCGTTCCTCGCCAAGCCCTTCGAGCCCGCGGAGCTCGTACGGGTCGTCCGGCAACTGCTGCACCGGGAACCCCGCCCGCGCCGCCAGGCCGGCGGACCCGACGCGGGAGAGGAGCCGTCCGCAGGCGACAGCACCCAGGACAGACCCCCCGCAGGAACCATCCGCCCCACACGCTGAGCCCCGCCCCGGCTCCCCTGCCCCGGCCGGCACCCCCGCCCTCACCAGGAGATTCCTCGCCCAGGGCCTCCCAGGTGCCCGGATGGCGAAACCGGTTCGCGTTCGGACCCCCCTCCTCCCCTAGGCTGGGACCGTGACCCCCGCGGACCTCTCCCTCACCGTGCAGCACGCCGTGCGCCGTGCGGTCGACGACGGTGCGCTGCGGGTCGACGTCCCCCCGCGCGTGAAGGTCGAGAAGGCCCGGCCCGGAGGGGTGGGGGAGTACGCCAGCAATGTGGCGCTCTCGCTCGCCCGGCCCAGCGGGCGCCCCGCGCTCGACGTCGCCACCGTGCTGAAGGCGCGGCTCGACGGCGCCGCCGGGATCCTCGCCGTGGACATCACCGGGCCCGGGTTCCTGAACTTCACCCTCCGGCCGGAGGGTGACGCGCGGCTCGTGGAGGCCGTACGGGCCGCCGGCCTCGCCTACGGGCGCGGCGACGCCCTCGCAGGGCAGACCGTGCGGTTCGAGCCGCAGGCCGAGGCCCGCGCCGCCGTCGTCGTCGACTGTGTGACCGGGCTGCTGCGCGGACAGGGCGCCGACGCTGGCGTCGGCGCCGGCGGCGAGCGGCCGTACGTCCACCCCGGCGCCGACGAGACCGCCCGGCTCGGCACCGACGCCGCCCGGTGGCGGCTGCTGCGCGCCGCGCCCCACGACCGGCCCCTCGACGGGCCCCCGCTCCTCGTACGGCACGAGCGCAACCCGCTCTTCCGCGTCCAGTACGCCCACTCCCGCGCCCGGCGGCTCCTCGCCAACGGGGCACAGCTCGGTGTCCCACCCGTGTACGAGACCGACGTCGAAGGACAGGACCCGCTGGCCGCGCTGCTCCGCGACCACCCCGACGTCCTGCTCGCCGCCGCCCGCCACCGCGCCCCCGACCGGGTCGCACGGCACCTCGAAGCCGTCGCCGACGCGCTGCTCGGCTTCCAGCACACCGTCCTGCCGCTCGGCGACGAGAAACCCTCGGCCGCCCACCGCTCCCGGCTCGCGCTCGCCGAAGCCGCCGGGACGGTGCTCGCCGGTGGCCTCTCCGTGCTCGGCATCAGCGCACCCGACCGGATCTGAAAGAGCTGACCTGACATGAGCCGTTCCGCCCACCCCGCCGGCCCCCGCCACGCCGACGTGCTGCCCGAGGGCCACTACACCGCTCCGCCCACCGACCTGAACACCCTCGACCCCAAGGTCTGGGCGCGGACCGTGGAGCGCGACGAGCAGGGCGTCGCGACCATCGGCGGACTGCGCGTCACCGACCTCGCCGAGGAGTTCGGGACCCCCGCCTACTTCCTCGACGAGACCGACTTCCGCGCCCGCTGCCGCGCCTGGGCCGAGGCGTTCGGCGCCGACGCCGACGTCTTCTACGCCGGCAAGGCGTTCCTCTCCCGGGCCATCGTCCGCTGGCTGCACGAGGAGGGGCTCAACCTCGACGTCTGCTCCGGCGGCGAGCTCGCCACCGCCCTCTCCGCCGGGATGCCCGCCGAGCGGATCGCCTTCCACGGCAACAACAAGAGCGAGGACGAGATCCGGCGGGCCGTCGAGGCCGGCGTCGGACGGATCGTCCTCGACTCCTTCCAGGAGATCGTCCGCGTCGCCCACGTCGCCCAGTCCCTCGGCAAGCGGCAGCGCGTCCAGATCCGCGTGACCGTCGGCGTCGAGGCCCACACCCACGAGTTCATCGCCACCGCGCACGAGGACCAGAAGTTCGGCATCGCGCTCGCCGGCGGGCAGGCCGCCGAGGCCGTGCGCCGGGCGCTCAAGCTCGACGGCCTGGAGCTCATCGGCATCCACTCGCACATCGGCTCGCAGATCTTCGACATGGCCGGCTTCGAGGTCTCCGCCCGCCGCGTCGTCCAGCTCCTCGCCGAGGTGCGCGACGAGCACGGCGTCGAGCTGCCCGAGATCGACCTCGGCGGCGGCCTCGGCATCGCGTACACCTCCGAGGACGACCCGCGCGAGCCGCACGAGATCGCCAAGGCGCTCGGCGAGATCGTCACCCGCGAGTGCGAGGCCGCCGGGCTCCGCACCCCCCGGATCTCCGTCGAGCCGGGCCGCGCCATCGTCGGCCCCACCGCCTTCACCCTCTACCGGGTCGGCACGATCAAGCCCCTGGAGGGGCTGCGCACGTACGTGAGCGTCGACGGCGGCATGTCGGACAACATCCGCACCGCCCTCTACGACGCCGAGTACAGCGTCGCCGTCGTCTCCCGCGTCAGCGACGCCGAGCCGATGCTCTCCCGCGTCGTCGGCAAGCACTGCGAGAGCGGCGACATCATCGTCCGCGACGCCTTCCTCCCCGCCGACCTGGCCCCCGGCGACCTGCTCGCCGTGCCCGCCACCGGCGCCTACTGCCGCTCCATGGCGAGCAACTACAACCACGCCCTCCGGCCGCCCGTCGTGGCGGTCCGCGACGGCGAAGCAAGGGTCGTCGTCCGGCGCGAGACGGAGGAAGATCTCCTGCGTCTCGACGTCGGCTGATGAAATAGTCGGGTGGTGGAATGAATGTCTCAGGATCCGGACGGAGGGCTGAATCCGCCGTCCGGTGAGTGAGACTTGTCCCCACCCCCCGTGAAAACCGTAGAGATACGAATCAGAAGTACGAGAAACGAGGTCGGATGATGCGTACGCGTCCGCTGAAGGTGGCGCTGCTGGGCTGTGGAGTTGTCGGCTCCGAGGTGGCGCGCATCATGACGACGCACGCCGACGACCTCGCCGCGCGCATCGGCGCGCCGGTCGAGCTCGCCGGCGTCGCCGTCCGCCGGCCCGACAAGGTCCGCGGCGGCATCGACCCCGCTCTGATCACCACCGACGCCACCGCCCTGGTCAAACGCGGTGACATCGACGTCGTCGTCGAGGTGATCGGCGGGATCGAGCCCGCCCGCACCCTCATCACCACCGCCTTCGAGCACGGCGCCTCCGTGGTCTCCGCCAACAAGGCGCTGCTCGCCCAGGACGGCGCGACCCTCTACGCCGCCGCCGAGCAGCACGGGCAGGACCTGTACTACGAGGCCGCCGTCGCCGGCGCCATCCCGCTGATCCGCCCGCTGCGCGAGTCCCTCGCCGGCGACAAGATCAACCGTGTGATGGGCATCGTCAACGGCACCACGAACTTCATCCTCGACAAGATGGACTCGACCGGCGCCGGCTACCAGGAGGCCCTGGACGAGGCCACCGCGCTCGGTTACGCCGAGGCCGACCCCACCGCCGACGTCGAGGGCTTCGACGCCGCCGCCAAGGCCGCCATCCTCGCCGGGATCGCCTTCCACACGCGCGTGCGCCTCGACGACGTCTACCGCGAGGGCATGACCGAGGTCACCGCCGCCGACTTCGCCTCCGCCCGGCAGATGGGCTGCACCATCAAGCTGCTCGCCATCTGCGAGCGGGCCGCCGACGGCGAGTCCGTCACCGCGCGCGTGCACCCGGCGATGATCCCGCTGAACCACCCGCTGGCCTCCGTCCGCGAGGCGTACAACGCGGTCTTCGTCGAGGCGGAGGCCGCCGGGCAGCTCATGTTCTACGGCCCCGGCGCCGGCGGTGCGCCGACCGCCTCGGCCGTTCTCGGCGACGTCGTCGCCGTCTGCCGCAACCGTCTCAACGAGGCGACGGGCCCCGGCGAGTCCGCGTACACCCAGCTGCCCGTGAGCCCCATGGGCGACGTGGTGACGCGGTACCACATCAGTCTCGACGTGGCCGACAAGCCGGGCGTCCTCGCCCAGGTCGCGACGGTCTTCGCCGAGCACGGCGTCTCGATCGACACCGTGCGCCAGCACGGCCGACCGGACGGAGACGGCGAGGCATCCCTCGTCGTCGTCACCCACCGCGCGCCCGACGCCGCCCTCTCCGGGACCGTCGAGGCGCTGCGCAAGCTCGACACCGTGCGCGGTGTCGCCAGCATCATGCGTGTTGAAGGGGAGTAAGGACCCATGACCAACAAGGGCACCCACCAGTGGCGCGGCATCATCGAGGAGTACCGGGACCGCCTTCCGGTCACGGACACGACGCCGGTCGTCACGCTCCGTGAGGGCGGCACGCCGCTCGTCCCCGCTCAGGTCCTCTCCGAGCGCACGGGCTGCGAGGTGCACCTCAAGGTCGAGGGCGCCAACCCCACCGGCTCCTTCAAGGACCGGGGCATGACCATGGCCATCACCAAGGCCAAGGAGGAGGGCGCGCAGGCCGTCATCTGCGCCTCCACCGGCAACACCTCCGCCTCCGCCGCCGCGTACGCGGTGCGCGCCGGGATGGTCTCCGCCGTGCTGGTGCCCCGGGGCAAGATCGCGCTCGGCAAGATGGGCCAGGCCCTCGTGCACGGCGCGAAGATCCTCCAGGTGGACGGCAACTTCGACGACTGCCTGACGCTGGCCCGCTCGCTCTCCGAGAACTACCCGGTGGCGCTGGTCAATTCGGTCAACCCGGTCCGCATCGAGGGCCAGAAGACCGCCGCGTTCGAGATCGTGGACATGCTGGGCGACGCGCCCGACATCCACGTGCTGCCCGTCGGCAACGCCGGCAACATCACGGCCTACTGGAAGGGCTACAGCGAGTACGCCGCCGACTCCATGTCCACCCTCCGGCCGCGCATGTGGGGCTTCCAGGCGTCCGGTTCGGCCCCGCTGGTGCGCGGCGAGGTCGTCAAGGACCCGTCGACCATCGCCACCGCGATCCGCATCGGCAACCCGGCCTCCTGGCAGTACGCGATCGCCGCGCGCGACGAGTCGGGCGGCTTCATCGACGAGGTGACGGACCGTGAGATCCTGCGCGCCTACCGCCTGTTGGCCGCGCAGGAGGGCGTCTTCGTGGAGCCCGCCTCGGCCGCCTCGGTCGCCGGTCTGCTGAAGGCCGCCGAGCAGGGCAAGGTCGACCCGGGCCAGCGGATCGTCTGCACCGTGACCGGCAACGGCCTGAAGGACCCCGACTGGGCCGTCGCCGGCGCCCCGCAGCCGGTCACCGTCCCGGTGGACGCCGCGGCCGCCGCGGAGCGCCTCGGACTGGCCTGATCCCGATGCCCCGGACGGGGGAGCGGATGCTCGGGAACGAGCGGAAACTCCCCCGACGGAGTGAAGCCCCTGGTCGAAACCCGATCAGGAACGTACATAGGCGCACAGGTTGGCGCGCGACACGCATCGTGCGCCTCCCGTGCGCCCTATGTCGCCACAGAACCTTCCTTCGATAGGCTGTACCGAACCCGCCCCGACGCATATGCGTGGTGTCGTTGCCGTTGTCGCCTCCGCGCGGCCGAAGCGGCCGAAACGGTACTCCGGGTTCCCCAGCACTTCTCTTGAACACCCCGTTGCCGCAGTCAAGGAGAGTCATCGAGCGATGGCCGGTCCCGCGTTCCGCGCCGCCGCCGTAAGGGTGCGCGTCCCCGCCACCAGCGCCAACCTCGGCCCGGGCTTCGACGCCTTCGGCCTGTCGCTGGGCCTCTACGACGACGTCGTCGTCCGGGTCGCCGACTCGGGGCTGCACGTCGACATCGCCGGAGAGGGCGCCGAGACGCTCCCGCGCGACGAGAAGCACCTGCTCGTACGCTCCCTGCGCACGGCCTTCGACCTGCTCGGCGGGCAGCCGCGCGGCCTTGAGGTCGTCTGCGCCAACCGCATCCCGCACGGCCGCGGCCTCGGCTCCTCCTCCGCCGCCATCTGCGCCGGCATCGTCGCCGCCCGCGCCGTGACCATAGGCGGGGACGCCAAGCTCGACGAGGCCGCCCTGCTGGAGCTGGCCACCGAGATCGAGGGGCACCCCGACAACGTCGCCGCCTGTCTGCTCGGCGGCTTCACCCTCGCGTGGACCGAGGCCGGCGCCGCGCGGGCGATCAGGATGGACCCCTCGGATTCCATCGTTCCGGTGGTCTTCGTGCCCGGCAAGCCGGTGCTGACCGAGACCGCCCGGGGCCTGCTGCCGCGCACCGTCCCGCACGTGGACGCCGCCGCCAACGCCGGTCGCGCCGCCCTCCTCGTCGAGGCCCTGACCCGCCGCCCCGAGCTGCTGCTCGCGGCCACCGAGGACCGGCTGCACCAGGAGTACCGGGCCCCCGCGATGCCGGAGAGCATCGCCCTCGTGAACCGGCTGCGGGCCGACGGTGTGCCCGCGGTCATCTCCGGCGCGGGCCCCACGGTCCTCGCGCTGGCCGACAACGGGACGGCCGACAAGGTCGCCCTGCTCGCGGGCGAGGGCTGGGCCGCCAACCGGCTCGACCTCGACGCGACCGGAGCGAGCGTGCTGCCGCTGGCGCCCTGAGGGCGCGGCGGCGGACGCCGTACGGGACGCCGGGCAGCGTCCTGAACACGCGATTGCCGGTGAGTGAGAGGGGGAATGTTTGTTGGAGCCGGTAGTGTTAACCTCAAGTCTGCACCCGACCTCTTTGTGGAGCGGTGCGGAGTGTCCCCTCAGGGACCACCCATTCTTCCGGGAGCCTCCCCAACTGCCTGAGCAGCCTGCCTGAGCAGTTTCGAGCACGCTCCGGAACCGGCACGACACCCCTCGCTCATCACATGCGAGGGCCGAGCAGGGGGCGCTCGGGCCGGACCCACAGCACGTTTCTCTCCTCTCGCCGCATCCCGGCGGGACCACCGCCCCGGACACGGTCCCTCAACCAGGACCCTGCCGGACAGCACAACCGGTCGCCGAGCCACAGGGCCGACGTCCGCTCCAGGGAAGGACCCTTCGTGAGCGACACCACCGATCTGATGGGCGTGCCTGCCGACAGCACTGTCGACGCCGCCGCGCCCGCCGCAGGTGCTGCCAGTGGTGGCACCGCACGGCGCCGCCGCTCCGGCACCGGCCTCGAGGGCATGGTCCTGGCCGAGCTGCAGCAGGTCGCGTCCGGCCTCGGCATCAGGGGCACCGCGCGGATGCGTAAGAGCCAGCTGATCGAGGTCATCAAGGAGGCGCAGGCCGGCGGCGGTGCCGCGGCCCCCGCCAAGGCCGAGGCCGCCGCCGAGACCAAGCCGAAGCGCCGCGCCACCTCCAAGGCCCGTACGGGCGAGACCGCCGAGGCCGCCGAGCCGAAGGCGGAGAAGGCCGAGCAGGCCCCCGCCCAGCAGCAGATTGACATCCCGGGCCAGCCGTCGAAGTCGCCCGGCGCCGAGCAGGCCGACGAGCAGCCGGCCGGCGAGCGCCGCCGCCGCCGCGCCACCGCCCCCGCCGGTTCGCCGGAGGGCGCCGAGGGCGCGCAGGCCGTCAAGGCCGAGGCCCGTACCGAGGCCAAGGGCGAGCAGCAGGGCGACAAGGCCGAGGCCGCCGTGGACGGCGCCGAGGGCCGCACCCGCCGTGACCGCCGGGACCGTCGCGACCGCCAGCGCGAGCGCGGCAAGGGCGACGACCAGCAGCAGGGCGGCGGCCAGCGCAAGGACCAGCAGCGCCAGGGCCAGGGTCAGGGCCAGGGCCAGGGCCAGGGTCAGAGCCAGGGTCAGGGTCAGCAGCAGGGCCAGGGTCCGCAGGGCGGCCAGGGTCCGCAGGGCGGTCTCGACGACGACGACTTCGACGGCGGGCGCCGCGGGCGTCGCGGGCGTTACCGCGACCGCCGCGGGCGCCGCGGGCGTGACGAGTTCGCCGCCGGCGAGCCGCAGGTCTCCGACGACGACGTCCTGATCCCCGTCGCGGGCATCCTCGACATCCTCGACAACTACGCGTTCATCCGGACCTCCGGCTACCTGCCCGGTCCGAACGACGTGTACGTCTCCCTCGCCCAGGTCCGCAAGAGCGGTCTGCGCAAGGGCGACCACCTCACCGGCGCGGTCCGCCAGCCGAAGGAGGGCGAGCGCCGCGAGAAGTTCAACGCGCTGGTCCGCCTGGACTCCACCAACGGCATGGCGCCGGACTCCGGCCGCGGCCGCCCCGAGTTCAACAAGCTGACCCCGCTCTACCCCCAGGACCGGCTCCGCCTGGAGTCCGACCCGGGCGTGCTGACCACCCGGATCATCGACCTCGTGTCGCCGATCGGCAAGGGCCAGCGCGGTCTGATCGTGGCCCCGCCGAAGACCGGCAAGACCATGATCATGCAGGCGATCGCCAACGCGATCACCCACAACAACCCCGAGTGCCACCTGATGGTCGTCCTGGTCGACGAGCGTCCGGAAGAGGTCACCGACATGCAGCGGTCGGTGAAGGGCGAGGTCATCTCCTCGACCTTCGACCGCCCGGCCGAGGACCACACCACCGTCGCCGAGCTGGCCATCGAGCGCGCCAAGCGCCTCGTCGAGCTGGGTCACGACGTGGTCGTCCTGCTGGACTCCATCACCCGCCTGGGCCGCGCGTACAACCTCGCGGCGCCCGCCTCCGGCCGCATCCTGTCCGGTGGTGTCGACTCGACCGCGCTCTACCCGCCGAAGCGCTTCTTCGGTGCCGCGCGCAACATCGAGGACGGCGGCTCGCTGACCATCCTGGCCACCGCGCTGGTCGACACCGGCTCGCGCATGGACGAGGTGATCTTCGAGGAGTTCAAGGGCACCGGCAACATGGAGCTCAAGCTCGACCGGAAGCTCGCCGACAAGCGGATCTTCCCGGCCGTCGACGTCGACGCCTCGGGCACCCGCAAGGAGGAGATCCTCCTCGGCAGCGACGAGCTCGCCATCACCTGGAAGCTCCGCCGCGTCCTGCACGCGCTCGACCAGCAGCAGGCGATCGAGCTGCTCCTGGACAAGCTCAAGCAGACGAAGTCGAACGGCGAGTTCCTGCTGCAGATCCAGAAGACGACGCCGGGCGGCAACAACGACTGACGTCGTCGGTGACGCGGGGAGACCCGCGTCACACCCCCGGTGACGGCCCCAGGGCCGTGATCCGTTCGTGACCTGCGCAAACACCGTGCCCACCACTCCCCGAGTGGTGGGCACGGTGCGTTTCCGACCGTCGACCCACCGAAACCTCACAGGTCCGCATGCAACCCTTTTGGGCGCTTCACCGTCACATCAGGTGAACCAGAGGCCCGAGGGAAGACGATGACCGAGCAGAAGAGCAGCGGGCGCGCACGCGGCGCCACCGGACGCCGCCGCAAACCGCCCGCCAAGCGCCGCCGCCGCGTCGGCATAGCCGTGTCCGGCGCCGCCGCCGTGCTCGTGCTGGCCGGCTCCGGACTCGGTTACGTGTTCCTCAAGCTCGACGGCAACCTCCAGGGCGTCGACATCAACGCCCAGCTGGGCACCGACCGCCCCAAGAACGTCGACAACGGCTCGATGGACATCCTCGTCCTCGGCTCCGACTCCCGCTCCGGCGACAACGGCGCCTACGGCAAGGACGAGGGCGGCGCCCGCTCCGACACCGCGATGGTCCTCCACGTCTACGAGGGCCACAAGAAGGCGAGCGTCGTCTCCATCCCGCGCGACACCCTCGTCGACCGCCCCGCCTGCACCGACGGGCAGGGCACCGAGGTCGCCGCCGAGACCCGCGCGATGTTCAACACCGCGTACGAGGTCGGCGGCCCCGCCTGCGCCGTCAAGACCGTCGAGGCCATGTCCGGCATCCGCATGGACCACTACATCGAGGTCGACTTCACCGGCTTCAAGAAGCTCATCGACACCCTCGGCGGCGTCGAGATCACCACCACCCAGGCCATCAAGGACTCCAAGAGCCACCTCGACCTGGAACCCGGCACCCACACCCTCGACGGCGAGCAGTCCCTCGCCCTCGTCCGCACCCGCAAGAGCGTCGGCGACGGCAGCGACCTCGGCCGCATCCAGCTCCAGCAGGCGTTCATGAAGGCGTTCATCGAGCAGATCAAGGACGTCGGCGCGGGGACCAACCCCAAGAAGCTCCTCGACCTCGCCGATGCCGCCACCAAGGCCATCACCCCGGACTCCGAGCTCGACTCCGTCCAGGAGCTCATGGGCTTCGCGCAGGGCCTCACCGGCATCTCCGCCCAGAACGTCCACATGGTGACCCTCCCCGTCCAGTACGACCCCCAGGACCCCAACCGGGTCGTCCCCGTCGAGGCGAAGGCGAAGCAGGTCTGGAAGGCCCTGGAGGGCGACCGGCCGATCCCCGCCGCCGCCACCGAGGACAACGCCACGGGCAAGGCCGACGGCGTCCTGAAGTAGTCACGCCAGGCCGCCACCGGGCCACGGACGGGTCCCGGAACGGGCCCAGAACGGGCCCGGACGGCCCCGGGGAATACCTGCGGCCCCACCCCGGTTTGGGGAGATGCGGCCGGTCCTGGCAGACTGGTACGTCGGCCCCGGTTCACGTCCGCCGCAACCCGCGGCGACGACCCGGCGCCCTCCCGGAACTAGGAGACACCCTTGAAGCGCGAGATCCACCCCGAGTACGTCGAGACCCAGGTCAGCTGCACCTGTGGCGCGTCGTTCACCACCCGCAGCACCCTGACCGAGGGCACCATCCGTGCCGAGGTCTGCTCCGAGTGCCACCCGTTCTACACGGGCAAGCAGAAGATCCTCGACACCGGCGGCCGCGTGGCCCGCTTCGAGGCCCGCTTCGGCAAGGCCGCCGGCTCCGCCAAGAAGTAGCGAGCCCCCGCGCCGGTCATCGGCCGCCCCCGCGCGGGGGCGGCCGGGACCGGCGCTTTGGCGTCCCCGTAGCAACAGACGAAACCAGGAGCCCCCGAATGTTCGAGGCGGTCGAGGAACTGGTCGGCGAGCACGCCGACCTGGAGAAGAAGCTCGCAGACCCGTCGGTCCACGCCGACCAGGCCAACGCGCGCAAGCTGAACAAGCGCTACGCCGAGCTGACCCCGATCGTCGGCACGTACCGCTCCTGGAAGCAGACCGGGGACGACATCGAGACCGCGCGCGAGTTCGCGCACGACGATCCCGACTTCGCGGCCGAGGTCAAGGAGCTGGAGAAGCAGCGCGAGGAGCTCACCGAGAAGCTCCGCCTCCTGCTGGTCCCGCGCGACCCCAGCGACGACAAGGACGTCATCCTGGAGATCAAGGCCGGCGCCGGCGGCGACGAGTCCGCCCTCTTCGCCGGAGACCTGCTCCGCATGTACCTCCGCTACGCCGAGCGCGTCGGCTGGAAGACCGAGATCATCGACGCCACCGAGTCCGAGCTCGGCGGCTACAAGGACGTCCAGGTCGCCGTGAAGACCAAGGGCGGCAACGGCGCCACCGAGCCCGGCCAGGGCGTCTGGGCCCGCCTCAAGTACGAGGGCGGCGTCCACCGCGTGCAGCGCGTGCCCGCCACCGAGTCCGCCGGCCGCATCCACACCTCCGCCGCGGGCGTGCTCGTCACCCCGGAGGCCGAGGAGGTCGACGTCGAGATCCACGCCAACGACCTGCGCATCGACGTCTACCGCTCCTCCGGCCCCGGCGGCCAGTCGGTCAACACCACCGACTCCGCGGTCCGCATCACCCACCTGCCGACCGGCATCGTCGCCTCCTGCCAGAACGAGAAGAGCCAGCTCCAGAACAAGGAGCAGGCCATGCGCATCCTGCGCTCCCGGCTCCTCGCCGCCGCCCAGGAGAAGGCCGAGGCCGAGGCGGCCGACGCCCGCCGCAGCCAGGTCCGCACGGTCGACCGCTCCGAGAAGATCCGCACGTACAACTTCCCGGAGAACCGCCTCTCCGACCACCGCGTCGGCTTCAAGGCGTACAACCTCGACCAGGTCCTCGACGGCGAGCTCGACGCCGTCATCCAGGCATGCGTCGACGCCGACTCGGCGGCCAAGCTCGCCGCGACCTGAGGCGCGTCCGCGCTCCGGCACCCTCTCCAGCCCCACCCCGCACCACGGAGGACCAGCGTGCAGTCACTTTCTGGGGGGCGACCCCCAGGCCCCCGAAGTCTGCTGCTTGCCGAGGTGGCCCAGGCCACCCAGCGGCTGGCCGACGCCGGCGTTCCCTCGCCGCGTTTCGACGCCGAGGAGCTCGCCGCGTTCGTGCACGGCGTCAAGCGGGGGGAGCTGCACAACGTCAAGGACGCCGACTTCGACGCCCGCTACTGGGAGGCCATCGCGCGCCGCGAGGCGCGCGAACCGCTCCAGCACATCACCGGCCGGGCGTTCTTCCGCTACCTGGAGCTCCAGGTCGGCCCCGGCGTCTTCGTGCCCCGCCCGGAGACCGAGTCCGTGGTCGGCTGGGCCATAGACGCCGTCCGCGCGATGGACGTCGTCGAGCCGCTCATCGTCGACCTCTGCACCGGCTCCGGCGCCATCGCCCTCGCGATGGCCCAGGAGGTGCCCCGCTCGCGCGTCCACGCCGTCGAGCTCTCCGACGACGCGCTCGTCTGGACCCGGAAGAACGCCGAGGGCTCCCGCGTCACCGTCCACCAGGGCGACGCGCTCACCGCGCTCCCGGAGCTCAACGGCCAGGTCGACCTCGTCATCTCCAACCCGCCGTACATCCCCCTCACCGAGTGGGAGTACGTCGCCCCCGAGGCCCGCGACCACGACCCCGGGATGGCGCTCTTCTCCGGCGAGGACGGCCTCGACACCATCCGCGGCATCGAGCGCACCGCCCACCGGCTGCTGCGCCCCGGCGGCCTCGTCGTCATCGAGCACGCGGACACCCAGGGCGGCCAGGTGCCGTGGATCTTCAACGAGGAGGCCGGCTGGGCGGACGCCGCCGACCACCCCGACCTGAACAACCGGCCGCGCTTCGCGACCGCCCGCAAGGCGATGCCATGAGCCGGCACCGCACCACCACCGAGGAGGAGCGCGACTGATGGCACGCCGATACGACTGCAACGAGTCGACCGATCGCGCGACCGGCCTGCGCGAAGCCGCGTCGGCCGTCCGCCGCGGCGAACTCGTCGTGCTCCCCACTGACACCGTGTACGGGATCGGCGCCGACGCCTTCTCCAGCGAGGCCGTCGCGGACCTGCTCGCCGCCAAGGGCCGGGGCCGCACCATGCCCACCCCCGTCCTCATCGGCTCCCCCAACACGCTGCACGGCCTCGTCACCGACTTCTCCGAGCACGCATGGGAGCTCGTCGACGCCTTCTGGCCCGGCGCGCTCACCCTGGTCGCCCGCCACCAGCCGTCCCTCCAGTGGGACCTCGGCGACACCCGCGGCACCGTCGCCATCCGCATGCCGCTGCACCCGGTCGCCATCGAGCTGCTCACCGAGGTCGGCCCGATGGCGGTCACCTCGGCCAACACCATCGGGCTCCCCGCGCCGGAGGACTGCGACGCCGCCCAGCAGATGCTCGGCGACGCCGTCTCCGTCTACCTCGACGGCGGTCCCACGCCCGGCATCGTCCCCTCCTCCATCGTCGACGTCACGGGCAAGGTCCCGGTGCTGCTGCGCGAGGGCGCGCTGTCACCGGAGGAGCTCCGCAAGGTCGTACCCGACCTCGAGGTGGCCAGTTGACCGCCCCTGAGGGGCGTGGCATAGCGGGGTACGAGCACGTCGGAACCTTCCGCATCCTCCACGTCAGCACCGGCAACGTCTGCCGCTCGCCCATCACCGAGCGGCTGACCCGCCACGCCCTGGGCGAGCGGCTCGGCGAGGGGCTCGGCCGGGGCCTCATCGTGGAGAGCGCCGGCACCTGGGGCCACGAGGGCGCCCCCATGGAGACCAACGCGGAGCTGGTCCTCGCCGACTTCGGCGCCGACCACAGCGGCTTCGTCGGGCGCGAGCTCCTCGACGAGCACGTCATCCGCGCCGACCTCGTCCTCACCGCGACCCGCGACCACCGCGCGCAGGTCATCTCGATGGGCCACTCGGCCGGACTGCGCACCTTCACCCTGAAGGAGTTCACCCGCCTGGTCCGCGCCATCGACCCCGCCACCCTCCCGGACCCCCGCGACGGCGTGGTCGAACGCGCACGATCCCTGGTCCGCGCCGCCGCCGCTCTACGCGGGTGGCTCCTCGCCCCCTCCGCCGAAGCGGACGAGGTCAACGACCCCTACGGCGCCCCCATCACCGTCTTCCGCTCCATCGGCGAAGAAATCCAAGAGGCCCTGGACCCCGTCGTCACCGCCCTGACGGGCGTCTCCACGCCGCGCTGAGTCAGCGCGGCGTTCCGGGGGGCGCGTGGGGGTGGGCGCGCCTACATTGGTGCTACGTCCCTCCAGGCACGGAGTCAGCCATGTCGGTCAGCGCGCCACCCGAAGAGGTTCTCGACGTCCTGCGGCGGCAGGATCCGGAGATCGCCGACGTGCTGTTGGGGGAGGCGCGGCGGCAGGCCGAGACGCTCCAGTTGATCGCGGCGGAGAACTTCACCTCGCGCGCGGTGCTGGCGACGCTCGGCTCGCAGCTCGCCAACAAGTACGCCGAGGGGTATCCGGGCGCCCGCCACCACGGCGGCTGCGAGTACGCCGACGCCGCCGAGCGCATCGCCGTGGAACGGGCCACCTCGCTCTTCGGAGCCGATCATGCGAACCTCCAGCCCCACTCGGGCTCCTCGGCCGTCCTGGCGGCGTACGCGGCCCTTCTGAGGCCCGGTGACACGGTCCTCGCCATGGGCCTCGACCACGGCGGGCACCTCACGCACGGTTCGCCGGCGAACTTCTCCGGCCGCTGGTTCGACTTCGTCCCGTACGGCGTCGACGCCGAGACCGGCCTCATCGACTACGAGCAGCTCGCCGCCCTCGCCCGCCACCACCGCCCGACGGCGATCGTCTGCGGCTCCATCTCCTACCCCCGCCACCCCGACTACGCGCTCTTCCGGGCCGTCGCCGACGAGGTGGGCGCCTATCTCATCGCCGACGCCGCCCACCCCATCGGGCTCGTCGCCGGCGGCGCGGCGCCGAACCCGGTCCCGTACGCCGACGTCGTCTGCGCGACCACCCACAAGGTGCTGCGCGGCCCGCGCGGCGGGATGGTGCTGTGCACGGCGGAGCTGGCCGAACGGGTCGACCGCGCGGTCTTCCCGTTCACCCAGGGCGGCGCCCAGATGCACACCATCGCGGCGAAGGCCGTCGCCCTGGGGGAGGCGTCCACCCCGGCGTTCACCGCGTACGCCCATCGTGTGGTGGAACACGCGCGCGTGCTCGCCGCCGCGCTCTCCGCCGAGGGCTTCGCGCTGACCACCGGCGGCACCGACACCCACCTCATCACCGCCGACCCCTCGCCGCTGGGCGTCGACGGGCGCACCGCGCGGGCCCGCCTCTCCGCGGCCGGCATGGTCCTGGACACCTGCGCCCTGCCGTACGGGGACGGACGCGGCATCCGGCTCGGCACCGCCGCGGTCACGACGCAGGGGATGGGCGCCCCGGAGATGGCCAGGATCGCCGCGCTGTTCACCGTCGCGCTACGGGACGAACCGGAGGAGACGGCTCGGGTACGGGCCGAGGTACGGGAGCTGACCAGGAGTTTTCCCCCGTATGGCGGGTGAGCCGGAAGGGCCCGCAACCGTTCCGGGACCCCTGGTGTCTCCAACCACATGGACGGCACGGCTAGGGTGTGGGGCTGAGATGGCCAGCGATTCCTGTGGGGACAGCCCGTGCGTGATTACCTGCTGACGCTCTGTGTCACGGCCGCGGTGACCTATCTGCTGACCGGTCCGGTGCGGAAGTTCGCCATCGCGACCGGCGCGATGCCGGAGATCCGCGCGCGTGACGTACACCGAGAACCGACTCCGCGGCTCGGTGGCATCGCCATGTTCTTCGGGCTGTGCGCGGGCCTGCTCGTCGCCGACCACCTCCAGAACCTCAACAGCGTCTTCGAGCAGTCGAACGAGCCGCGGGCGCTGCTCTCCGGCGCCGCGCTGATCTGGCTGATCGGCGTCCTGGACGACAAGTTCGAGCTGGACGCGCTGATCAAGCTGGGCGCCCAGATGATCTCGGCCGGCGTGATGGTCGCGCAGGGTCTGACGATCCTGTGGCTGCCGATCCCCGGCGTCGGCACGGTCGCGCTGACCCAGTGGCAGGGCACCCTGCTGACGGTCGCCCTCGTCGTCCTCACCATCAACGCGGTCAACTTCGTGGACGGTCTCGACGGCCTCGCCGCGGGCATGGTCTGCATCGCCACCGGCGCCTTCTTCCTGTACGCGTACCGCCTCTGGTACGGCTACACGATCGAGGCGGCGGCCCCCGCGACCCTCTTCGCCGCGATCCTCATGGGCATGTGCCTGGGCTTCCTGCCGCACAACATGCACCCGGCGCGGATCTTCATGGGCGACTCGGGCTCGATGCTGATCGGCCTGATCCTGGCCGCCTCCGCCATCTCCATCACCGGCCAGGTGGACCCGGACACCCTGAAGATCTTCGAGGGTTCGACCCGGCAGGCGACCCACGCGGCCCTGCCCGTCTTCATCCCGCTGATCCTGCCGCTGACCATCATCGCGATCCCGATGACCGACCTGGTCCTGGCGATCGTGCGGCGCACCTGGAAGGGCCAGTCGCCCTTCGCCGCCGACCGCGGCCACCTGCACCACCGGCTCCTGGAGATCGGCCACTCGCACAGCCGGGCCGTGCTGATCATGTACTTCTGGTCGGCGCTGATCGCCTTCGGCACGCTCGCGTACTCGGTCCACTCGACGTCCATGTGGATCGTGCTGACCGTCACCGTGCTGAGCGCCATCGGTCTGGTGCTGCTCCTGCTGCCGCGCTTCTCGCCGCGGGCGCCCCGCTGGGCGGAGGCCGTCGTCCCGCCGCGCTACCGGCGCCGCAAGCCGGTCCCCGAACCGGAGCCGGAGCACGAGGCGACGGCGGACGGGGCGGACGAGCGGGTTCCGGTGCCGGCCGGGCTGCACGGCTCGACGGCCATCGGTCACCGTTCGCGCTTCTCCGACCGGCGGAAGGCCGGAACGCCGAGTTGACGCTCCGTCGGCTCTGCACCCACTCGCCGCCGACGAAAGCCCCAGCAAAGCCCAATACCAGACAAGGTGCCCCGCTGTCGCGCGCAATCGCGCGTTGTAACCCTCATGTGTGACAGTTGGCACACCCTGTGGGTAAAGACCTATTCAAATAGTTTGTGATACGGTTCACGAGACCCGGCGACAGTGCCGAAAGACCGTAGTGCGACGGTCTGTTGGCCCCGAGACCCACCTCGGACCGGGCATACGCTCGTCCCTGACGACACCATCGCCCCCTCCATCAAGCGGAGACACCGCCATGCCTTCCACCGACGCACGCCTTCTTCTCTCGGCCGTCGTACCCACTGCCGCCGTCGGCGCCATCGCCACGGTGATCAGCGGCATCGTCGCCGGCGGGAAGGGGGCTATCGGCGCCGTGCTCGGCACCCTGGTCGTGCTCCTCTTCATGGGCATCGGGATGCTGGTGCTACAGCGGACGGCAAAGAAACTTCCGCAGCTGTTCCAGGCCATGGGGCTCTTGCTCTACACGACCCAGCTGCTGGTTCTCTTCGTGTTCCTGGCCTTGCTGAAGGGCACCACGGTGTTCGACTTCAAGGCCTTCGCCTTCACGCTGCTCGCGGCGACCGTGGTGTGGGTCGCGGCTCAGGCCCGTGCCTACATGAAGGCCAAGATCACGTACGTCGAGCCCGAGAAAACGGGTTCGAAGTCGTGAAGGGTAGGGCCGGGATAAAGGCGCGTTCGGCTTCCTGCTATCGTCCGGTGCCAACTGCGGCATTGCGGGCGCGGGCATCCGAAGCGGCGCCTGTCCCAGCGCGAGGCTCGATGCCGAACCGCCGCCCCCTTATCCGTAAGACCACCAGTCCAGTGCCGACCCGCGGCTGTGCGCCGCGCCGACACAACGAGGTTGCCGTACCTATGCGCCACGCTGAAGGAGCCCGCGGTGAGTGCTGACCAGACGCTTGCCTTCGACCCGGATTGCCACATCTTCACCGGATGCGGCTTCCCGGCTCCGGGCCTGCACACGTTCATCTACGAGCCGATCGCGACGTGGGGCGGCTTCGAGCTGACCAAGCCCATGCTGCTCGCGGTCCTGAGCTCCGTCGTGGTGGTCGGTTTCTTCTGGGCGGCCTTCCGCAAGCCGAAGCTGGTCCCCGGCAAGATGCAGATGATCGGCGAGGCCGGGTACGACTTCGTGCGCCGCGGCATCGTCTACGAGATCATCGGCAAGAAGGACGGCGAGAAGTACGTCCCCTTCATGGTCTCCATGTTCTTCCTCGTCTGGATGATGAACCTCTGGTCGATCATCCCGCTGGCCCAGTTCCCGGTCACCTCGCTGATCGCCTTCCCGGCGGCCCTGGCGCTGATCGTGTACGTCGTCTGGGTCTCGCTGACCTTCAAGAAGCACGGCTTCGTCGGCGGCTGGAAGAACATCGTCGGCTGGGACAAGTCCCTCGGCCCGATCCTGCCGCTGGTCGTCGTCCTCGAGTTCTTCTCGAACCTGATCATCCGGCCCTTCACGCACGCGGTCCGACTGTTCGCGAACATGTTCGCCGGTCACCTGCTGATCGTGATGTTCTCGCTGGCCTCCTGGTACCTGCTCAACGGCATCGGCATCGTGTACGCCGGCACGTCCTTCGTGATGGTCCTCGTGATGACCGCCTTCGAGCTCTTCATCCAGGCCGTCCAGGCGTACGTCTTCGTCCTCCTGGCCTGCAGCTACATCCAGGGCGCGCTCTCCGAGCACCACTGAGCCCCCTGACACGGACCAGCTCCACCACCCACCCCGCAGTCTCCGGTGGCCAACCCCCACCGGGTCCTTGAAAGAGAAGGAAGAACCGGCATGTCCGCTCTCCAGACCCTTGCTGCTGTCGAAGGCAACGTCGCCGCCATCGGTTACGGCCTCGCCGCGATCGGCCCCGGCGTCGGCGTCGGCATCATCTTCGGTAACGGCACCCAGGCCCTCGCCCGTCAGCCCGAGGCGGCCGGCCTGATCCGTACCAACCAGATCATGGGTTTCGCCTTCTGTGAGGCGCTCGCCCTCATCGGCATCGTCATGGGCTTCGTCTACTAAGCCTGCTTCTCGACGACAGCCACATTTTCACGGAAGGCACTGATGTGAACGCTCTGCTTCTTGCGGCCGAGGGGGAGCCCATGCCCCCCCTCCTCCCGCATCTTGACGAGCTCGTCATCGGCCTGATCGCCTTCGTCATCGTCTTCGGCTTCCTCGCCAAGAAGCTCCTCCCGAACATCAACAAGGTTCTGGTCGAGCGCCGCGAGGCCATCGAGGGTGGCATCGAGAAGGCCGAGTCGGCCCAGATCGAGGCTCAGAGTGTGCTGGAGCAGTACAAGGCACAGCTTGCCGAGGCCCGCCACGAGGCCGCGCGTCTCCGCCAGGAGGCGACGGAGCAGGGCACCGCGATCATCCAGGAGATGAAGGCGGAGGGTCAGCGCCAGCGCGAGGAGATCATCGCCGCCGGTCACTCGCAGATCGAGGCCGACCGCAAGGCCGCGACCTCCTCGCTGCGCCAGGACGTCGGCAAGCTCGCCACCGACCTGGCCGGCAAGCTGGTCGGCGAGTCCCTCGAGGACACCGCCCGCCAGAGCCGCACGATCGACCGCTTCCTCGACGAGCTCGAGGAGAAGGCTGAGGCCGTCCGATGAACGGAGCGAGCCGTGAGGCACTGGCCGCCGCCCGCGAGTCCCTCGACGCGCTGACCGACAACACCTCGGTCGACGCGGCGAAGCTGGCGGACGAGCTGGCCGCAGTAACCGCCCTGCTCGACCGTGAGGTGTCGCTGCGCCGGGTCCTGACCGATCCCGCGCAGTCGGGTGAGGCCAAGGCCGCGCTCGCGCAGCGACTCCTGAGCGGTCAGGTGGGCGGGGAGACCGTCGATCTGGTCTCCGGCATGGTCCGGTCCCGCTGGTCGCGCTCGCGCGACCTGGTCGACTCGGCCGAGGAGCTGGCGAACACCGCCGACCTCACCGCGGCCCAGAAGGCGGGAGCCCTCGACGACGTCGAGGACGAGCTGTTCCGGTTCGGCCGGATCGTGTCCTCCAGCACCGAGCTCCGCTCGGCGCTGACGGACAAGACCGCCAAGGCCACCGCCAAGGGCGAGCTGCTCCGCAGCCTGCTCGGCGGGAAGGCCCACGCCACCACCGAGCGCCTGGTCGTCCGTCTGGTGACCCAGCCCCGGGGACGTAGCCTGGAAGCGGGACTCGAGTCCCTGTCCAAGCTCGCCGCGGCGCGCCGGGACCGGATGGTCGCCGTCGTCACCTCGGCGGTACCGCTGTCCGACCAGCAGAAGCAGCGCCTCGGCGCCGCGCTGGCGAAGCTGTACGGCCGCCAGATGCACCTGAACCTGGACGTGGACCCCGCGGTCCTCGGCGGGATCTCGGTGCGGGTCGGCGACGAGATCATCGACGGCACGGTCTCCGAGCGCCTCGGCGAGGCGAAGCGGCGGCTGGCCGGCTGACGGCGGCAGCCGCCGACAGCAACACAACACGCATCACAGCGGCCCGGTTGGGCCGTGCAGAGATTGCAGAAGATTCCTGGGGGTCGGCCCCCAGACCCCTTAAGAAACTTCGGGCCCAACAAGGAGAGCAGGGAACCCAGATGGCGGAGCTCACGATCCGGCCGGAGGAGATCCGGGACGCACTGGAGACCTTCGTCCAGTCGTACCAGCCGGACGCGGCCTCGCGCGAGGAGGTCGGCACGGTCAGCCTGGCCGGTGACGGCATCGCGAAGGTCGAGGGTCTTCCCTCGGCCATGGCGAACGAGCTGCTGAAGTTCGAGGACGGCACCCTCGGCCTCGCGCTGAACCTCGAAGAGCGCGAGATCGGCGCGATCGTCCTCGGCGAGTTCAGCGGTATCGAGGAGGGTCAGGCGGTCACCCGTACCGGCGAGGTCCTCTCGGTCGGCGTCGGCGAGGGTTACCTGGGTCGCGTCGTCGACCCGCTCGGCAACCCGATCGACGGTCTCGGCGAGATCGCGACCGAGGGCCGCCGCGCCCTCGAGCTGCAGGCCCCGGGCGTGATGGCCCGTAAGTCGGTGCACGAGCCGATGGAGACCGGCTACAAGGCCGTCGACGCCATGACCCCGGTCGGCCGCGGTCAGCGTCAGCTGATCATCGGCGACCGCCAGACGGGCAAGACCGCCCTGGCCGTCGACACGATCATCAACCAGCGCGACAACTGGCGCTCGGGCGACGTGAACAAGCAGGTCCGCTGCATCTACGTCGCCATCGGCCAGAAGGGCTCCACCATCGCGTCCGTGCGCGGTGCCCTGGAGGAGGCCGGCGCGCTCGAGTACACGACGATCGTCGCGGCCCCGGCGTCCGACCCGGCCGGCTTCAAGTACCTCGCCCCGTACACCGGCTCGGCCATCGGCCAGCACTGGATGTACGAGGGCAAGCACGTCCTCATCATCTTCGACGACCTGTCGAAGCAGGCCGACGCCTACCGCGCCGTGTCGCTGCTGCTGCGCCGCCCGCCGGGCCGTGAGGCGTACCCGGGTGACGTCTTCTACCTGCACTCCCGTCTCCTGGAGCGTTGCGCCAAGCTCTCGGACGAGCTGGGTGCCGGTTCGATGACCGGTCTGCCGATCGTCGAGACGAAGGCGAACGACGTCTCGGCGTTCATCCCGACCAACGTCATCTCCATCACCGACGGCCAGTGCTTCCTGGAGTCCGACCTGTTCAACGCCGGCCAGCGTCCGGCCCTGAACGTCGGTATCTCGGTCTCCCGTGTCGGTGGCTCCGCCCAGCACCCGGCCATGAAGCAGATCGCCGGTCGCCTCCGCGTGGACCTCGCCCAGTTCCGTGAGCTGGAGGCGTTCGCGGCCTTCGGTTCCGACCTGGACGCGGCCTCGAAGGCGCAGCTGGAGCGCGGTCAGCGGATGGTCGAGCTGCTCAAGCAGGCTCAGTACCAGCCGATGCCCACGGAGAACCAGGTCGTCTCGGTCTGGGCCGGCACCACGGGCAAGATGGACGACGTCCCGGTCGCCGACATCCGTCGCTTCGAGGCCGAGCTCCTGGCGTACCTCCGCCAGAACCACTCGGGTCTCATGACCTCCATCCGCGAGGGCAAGAAGATGTCGGACGACACCCTGACGGCCGTCGCCGACGCCATCGCGGAGTTCAAGAAGCAGTTCGAGACGTCTGACGGCAAGCTGCTCGGCGACGACGCCCCGGCCGCCGTCAACGTCTCGAAGTGACGACGGAAGGGACCTGACTCATGGGAGCGCAGCTCCGGGTCTACAAGCGTCGCATCAAATCCGTCACCGCGACGAAGAAGATCACCAAGGCGATGGAGATGATCGCCGCCTCGCGCGTGGTCAAGGCTCAGCGCAAGGTGCAGTCGTCGACCCCGTACGCCACCGAGCTCACCCGCGCGGTGACCGCGGTGGCCACGGGCGCCAACGACAAGCACCCGCTGACCACCGAGGCCGAGAACCCGACCCGTGCCGCGGTTCTGCTCCTCTCGAGCGACCGCGGTCTGGCCGGCGCCTTCAACTCCAACGCCATCAAGGCGGCGGAGCAGCTCATCAAGCGGCTGGAGAGCGAGAGCAAGGAGGTCGACGTCTACGTCGTCGGCCGCCGCGGCATCGCGCACTTCAACTTCCGTGAGCGCAAGCTGGCCGACACGTGGGCCGGCTTCACGGACGAGCCGACGTACGCGGACGCCAAGAAGATCGGCGAGCCGCTGATCGAGGCGATCGAGAAGGCCACGGCCGAGGGTGGTGTGGACGAGCTCCACATCGTCTACACCGAGTTCGTCTCGATGATGACGCAGACGGCGGTCGAGGCCCGGCTGCTGCCCCTCAGCCTCGACGAGGTGGCGAAGGAGGCGGGCGAGCAGGACACGCTCCGTCCGCTGTACGACTTCGAGCCGTCGGCGGAGGACGTCCTGGACGCCCTTCTGCCGCGCTACGTCGAGAGCCGCATCTACAACGCGCTGCTCCAGTCGTCGGCGTCGAAGCACGCCGCGACGCGGCGTGCGATGAAGTCGGCGACCGACAACGCGGGAGACTTGATCAACAACCTCTCCCGACTTGCCAACGCGGCCCGCCAGGCCGAAATCACCCAGGAAATCAGCGAGATCGTCGGTGGCACCGCAGCCCTGGCCGACGCGACCGCGGGGAGTGACAAGTAATGACGACCACTGTTGAGACGGCCGCCGCCACGGGCCGCGTCGCCCGGGTCATCGGCCCGGTCGTCGACGTGGAGTTCCCCGTCGACGCGATGCCGGAGATCTACAACGCCCTGCACGTCCAGGTCGCCGACCCGGCCGAGGAGGGCGCGCTCAAGACGCTGACCCTCGAGGTCGCGCAGCACCTGGGTGACGGCGTCGTCCGCACCATCTCGATGCAGCCCACCGACGGTCTGGTCCGCCAGGCCCCCGTGGTCGACACCGGCGACGGCATCACCGTGCCCGTCGGCGACGTCACCAAGGGCCGCGTGTTCAACACGCTGGGTCAGATCCTGAACGAGCCCGAGGCGGAGTCGGAGGTCGGCGAGCGCTGGTCCATCCACCGCAAGGCCCCGGCGTTCGCGGACCTCGAGTCGAAGACCGAGATGTTCGAGACCGGCCTGAAGGTCGTCGACCTTCTCACCCCGTACGTCAAGGGTGGAAAGATCGGTCTGTTCGGTGGCGCCGGTGTCGGCAAGACCGTTCTGATCCAGGAAATGATCATGCGTGTGGCCAAGCTGCACGAGGGCGTTTCCGTCTTCGCCGGCGTCGGCGAGCGCACCCGTGAGGGCAACGACCTCATCGCGGAGATGGAAGAGTCCGGCGTTCTGGACAAGACCGCGCTGGTCTTCGGCCAGATGGACGAGCCCCCGGGCACCCGTCTCCGTGTGGCCCTCGCCGGTCTGACCATGGCGGAGTACTTCCGCGATGTGCAGAAGCAGGACGTGCTGTTCTTCATCGACAACATCTTCCGCTTCACCCAGGCCGGTTCCGAGGTGTCGACCCTGCTCGGCCGTATGCCCTCCGCGGTGGGTTACCAGCCGAACCTGGCCGACGAGATGGGTCTCCTCCAGGAGCGCATCACCTCGACCCGTGGTCACTCGATCACCTCGATGCAGGCGATCTACGTCCCCGCCGACGACCTCACCGACCCGGCGCCGGCGACCACCTTCGCCCACCTCGACGCGACGACGGTTCTCTCCCGTCCGATCTCCGAGAAGGGCATCTACCCGGCCGTGGACCCGCTGGACTCCACGTCCCGGATCCTGGACCCGCGCTACATCGCGCAGGACCACTACGACGCCGCCATGCGCGTCAAGGGCATCCTGCAGAAGTACAAGGACCTCCAGGACATCATCGCGATCCTCGGTATCGACGAGCTGAGCGAGGAAGACAAGCTCGTCGTGCACCGTGCGCGTCGTGTCGAGCGCTTCCTGTCGCAGAACACCCACGCCGCCAAGCAGTTCACCGGTGTGGACGGTTCGGACGTCCCGCTCGACGAGTCGATCGCCGCGTTCAACGCGATCTGCGACGGAGAGTTCGACCACTTCCCGGAGCAGGCGTTCTTCATGTGTGGTGGTCTTGAGGACCTCAAGAAGAACGCCAAGGAGCTCGGCGTCTCCTGAGCCCCGTGCTCACCCGAGGGGGGCGGGAGCCGTTCCCGCCCTCCTCTCCACGCCCCTTAGAATTGATCCCAACACCCGGCAGCACCGCCGGGTGGTGACCCGAGGAGCCACCCTTGGCTGCTGAGCTGCACGTCGAGCTGGTCGCCGCGGACCGGAGTGTCTGGTCCGGCGAGGCCACCCTGGTCATCGCGCGTACCACCTCCGGCGACATCGGCGTCATGCCCGGTCACCAGCCGCTGCTCGGTGTGCTGGAGTCGGGCCCGGTGACGATCCGCACGAGCGAGGGCGCCACCGTCGTGGCCGCCGTCCACGGCGGTTTCATCTCCTTCGCCGACGACAAGCTGTCGCTGCTGGCGGAGATCGCCGAGCTGGCGGACGAGATCGACGCCCAGCGCGCCGAGCGCGCGCTGGAGCGTGCCAAGTCGGACGAGGACGCCGCCGCCGAGCGGCGCGCCGAGGTCCGGCTGCGCGCGGTAGCGGTCCGCTAGCGGACCCGCGACCGAAGAGTAGTGCCCTCAGCCGCGGCACGGCTGGAATGTTCCAGACCGTGCCGCGGCTGAGGCGATGCAGATGCAGGTTGTATTCGGTTCGGCCGGCGGCGCCGGTCACGGGACGCAGCGAGGAGGTCGGTGGAGATGTTCCTCGCGTTGCTCGTGTGCGGCCTGGTCGTCGCACTGGTGGTGATCGGGCTCTTCGTCTTCGGACTGCGCCGCAGACTGATCCAGCGGGCCGGCGGCACCTTCGACTGTTCGCTGCGCTGGGACGTCCCGGAGGAGCCGGACCTGTCCGGCAAGGGCTGGGTGTACGGGGTCGCCCGCTACAGCGGCGACGAGATCGCCTGGTTCCGGGTCTTCTCGTACGCGCCCCGCCCGCGCCGTTTCCTGGAGCGCTCGGCCATCGTCGCCCTGGAGCGCCGGATGCCGGAGGGCGAGGAGGAGCTGGCGCTGCTCTCGGACTCGGTGATCCAGCCCTGCATGTACAACGGCGTCCGGCTGGAGCTCGCGATGAGCGAGGACGCCCGCACCGGCTTCATGGCCTGGCTGGAGGCGGCGCCGCCCGGGCAGAGGGTCAACGTGGCCTGAGTCTTTTTAGGCGAGAAGCGGGGGACGGTGTGCTGCACCGTCCCCCGCTTCGTCGTACCCGGAGTGCTAGCTCAGGCCGGTGTTGATGGCCGTCACGAGCTCGCCGTTGGTGGTGTCACCGCTGAACTCCCAGAAGAAGGCTCCGCCGAGGCCCTGGTTCTTGGCCCAGCTCATCTTGGAGTTGACGGTGGCGGGGGTGTCGTAGCTCCACCAGTTGGTGCCGCAGTGGGCGTAGGCGGTGCCGGCGATGGTGCCGTTGGCCGGGCAGGAGCTCTTGAGGACCTTGTAGTCCTCGATGCCCTGCTCGTAGGTGCCCTGGGCCGGTCCGGTGGCCGTGCCGCCGGGGGCGGACTGGGTGACGCCGGTCCAGCCGCGTCCGTAGAAGCCGATGCCGAGCAGCAGCTTGTTGGCCGGGACGCCCTTGGCCTTGAACTTGGCGATCGCCTCGGCGGAGTTGAAGCCCGCCTGCGGGATGCCGGCGTACGAGGTCAGCGGGGAGTGCGGGGCCGTCGGGCCCTTCGCCGCCCAGGCGCCGAAGAAGTCGTACGTCATCACGTTCAGCCAGTCGTAGTACGGCGCGGCGCCCGCGTAGTCGGCGGCGTCGATCTTGCCGCCGGCGGAGGCGTCGGCCGTGACGGCCGCGGTGACCAGGTTGTTCGTGCCGAACTTGGCGCGCATGGCCTGCATCATGTTCTTGAAGGACGCGGCGCCGCTGGTGTCACAGGTGAGACCGCAGGCGTTCGGGTACTCCCAGTCCAGGTCGATGCCGTCGAAGACGTCGGCCCAGCGCGGGTCCTCGACCAGGTCGTAGCAGGACTGCGCGAACGCGGCCGGGTTCTGGACGGCCTGGCCGAAGCCGCCGGACCAGGTCCAGCCGCCGAAGGACCAGAGGACCTTGATGTTCGGGTACGCCTTCTTCAGCTTGCGCAGCTGGTTGAAGTTGCCGCGCAGCGGCTGGTCCCAGGTGTCGGCGACGCCGTCGACGGACTGGTCGGCGGTGTACGCCTTGTCGTAGTCGGCGTAGGCGTCACCGATGGTGCACTTGCCGCCCTGCACGTTGCCGAAGGCGTAGTTGATGTGGGTGATCTTGGACGCGGAGCCCGAGGTCACGATGTTCTTCACGTGGTAGTTGCGCCCGTAGACGCCCCAGTTGGTGAAGTAGCCCAGCTTGACGGCCTTCGGCGGCGGCGGGGTGTCGCCACCCGTGGTGCGCACCGGGGTCGGGCCGGCGGCGGGGCCGGTCTGGTCGATGCTGTCGCGGGCGACGACGGTGTAGGTGTAGTCGGTGCCCGCGGTGAGGCCCTGGTCGGTGTAGTTCAGGGCGGTGGTGGTGGTGACCTTGGTGCCGTCGCGCAGGACGTCGTAGTTCTTGACGGCGACGTCGTCCTGGGCCGCGCCCCAGGTGAGCTTCACCGAGGTGTTGGTGATGTCCGAGGCGACCGGGGTGCCGGGTGCCGAGGGCGGGTTGTCACCGGGCGGGGTGGAGCCGTCGCAGGAGGCGCCGTTGATCTTACAGCCGGTGGGGGCGCCGGATCCGGCGCCGTTGTAGCCGAAGGAGACCGAGGCGCCGGGCGCCAGGGTGCCGTTCCAGCCGACGTTCTTGGCGGTCCAGTGGTTGCCGCTGTTGGTGACGGTGGCGTCCCACGCGGAGGTGACCCTGGTGCCGGTGGGGTAGTCCCACTCCAGGGTCCACGAGGTGATGGTGGTGGTGCCGGTGTTCTTGACGGTCCAGTTGGCGCCGAAGCCGCTGCCCCAGTCCTGGGTCTTGGTGTAGGTCGCGGTCGCCGAGGTGGCCGCCTCGGCGGGGGAGGCGAGCCCGACCATGGCGGCGAGCGGGAGGGCCAGAGCGGTGAGGGCCGCGGCGGCCCGTGCTCTGAATCCTCTTCGGCGCGTCGGTGCTTGAGTGCTCAACGGTGCTCCTCAAGTTGCGGACGTTCTGGGTGGGGGTGGTCCGAGAGAGTTGCGCGCGCCCCGCGAGCGTAGGAAGGTCTGGACCAATCGTCAAGAGGTCCAGACCAACGTCGGCGCCGTTTCTCAGACGCCCAACTCCTGCGCCAGTACGGCCGCTTGGACCCGGCTGCGCAGCCCGAGCTTCCCCAGCACCTTGCTGACGTGCGTCTTCACCGTCGCCTCCGCCATGTCGAGACGTACCGCGATCTCCGCGTTCGACAGCCCCGTCCCCAGCGCCGACAGCACCTCGCGCTCGCGCGGCGTCAGGCCGTCGAGGACCGCGGGATCCCTGCGTACCGGCGGGGAGGGGGCAGCGAACTCCGCGATCAGCCGCCGGGTCACCGCCGGCGCGATCAGCCCCTCGCCCCGCGCCACCGTCCGCACCGCCTCGATCAGCTCCCGCGCCTCCGCGTTCTTCAGCAGGAAGCCCGACGCCCCCGCGCGCAGCGCCCCGAAGACGTACTCGTCCAGGTCGAAGGTGGTCAGCACCAGCACGTCCGCCAGCCCCTCCGCCACCACAAGACGGGTCGCCGTCACCCCGTCCATCCGGGGCATCTGCACGTCCATCAGCACCAGGTCCGGCCGCAGCTCCCGGGCCAGCTCCACCGCCCGCTCGCCGTCCTCCGCCTCCCCGACGACCTCGATGTCCGGCGCGCTGCCCAGGATCAGCACCAGCCCGGCCCGTACCGCGCTCTGGTCCTCGGCCACCACCACCCGCACCGTCATGCCCGCTCCTCCTCGCTCGCTCCCACGGGCAGCTCCGCCCGCACCCGCCACACCTTGCCGTCCCCGTCCGCCGTCACCGGACCGGCCTCCAGGGACCCGTCGAGCAGCGCCACCCGCTCCCGCATCCCCACCAGACCCGCCCCCGAGCCCGGCGCGCGCGGCCCCGGCGCCTGCCCGTACGGACTCGTCACCGTCACCCGCAGCGCCCCGTCCTCCCGCGCCAGCGCCACCCGCACCTCGCCCGGCGCCGCGTGCTTCAGCGCGTTCGTCAGCGCCTCCTGCACGATCCGGTACGCGGCCAGCTCCACCGGCGCCGGCAGCCCGGGGCCCTCCCGCCGGGCGTCCTCCAGGACGAAGCGAAGCCCGCTCGCCGCACCGTTCGTCCGCGCCTGCGCCACCAGCGCGTCCAGCCCCGCGAGCGTCGCCGTCGCGGCCGGCTCGGTCTCCGCGCCGCTCTCCCGCAGCAGCCCGATCAGCCGCCGCATCTCCGCGAGCCCCGCCACGCTGTTCTCCCGGATCACGGTCAGCGCCTGCCGGGTGGTGCCGGGGTCGTCCAGCGAGAGCGCGGCCGTCGAGTGGATCGCGATCGCCGAGAGGTGGTTCGCCACCACGTCGTGCAGCTCCCGCGCCATCCGCGCCCGCTCCGCGACCACCGCCTGCGCCCGGTCCATCTCGGCCAGCAGCGCGGTCTGTTCGGCGCGCAGCCGGGCGGCCTCCGCCGCCTCCCGGTGGTTGCGGACGATCGAGCCGGTGACGGCGGGCAGGAAGGAGATGATGCCCGTGATCACGCCGACGAGCAGCGCGATGGCGTTCTGCCACCAGACCAGGAAGGCCACCGTGGTGCCGACGGTGATCAGGGCGGTGACGTACGGGATGCGGCGCGCCTGCGCCGGGGTGCCGTAGACGACCGCCGCGTAGACGACGTCCGTGAACATCAGCACGGTGGCCAGGTTCCCGTTGGTGAACTGGTCGGCGACGATGGCCGCCGTGCCCACGAGCAGGGCGGTCTGCGGCGCGGCGCGGCGCAGCGCCTCCGCCGCGGCCATCGCCGCCAGCGGTACGAGCGCCGCCCAGCGCTGGTCGAAGATCCGGTCGCCCGTCGTGTAGAGCCCGTACGACCAGAGCAGCACGCCGACGGAGAGCCCGGCGAAGGCGATGAGCACGTCGTGGCGGTGCGGGCGGGGGAGGGTCACGTACCCATCCAACACGCCCTTCGGCCCCCGGACCTCGGCGTCGGGGCCGATCCGGGGCCGCCCGCGCCTCCGTCGAACGATGTAGACGCGTTTCCTCTCCGGCGACGACGAACCGGGCGCGCCCGCACGGGAGGCTGGGAGGGACCGTCGGGGGAAGCGAAAGGGGAACCGCCGTGATCGTCACGACGATCGTGATCTGCGAGGTGGGGTTCTGGGTCCTGCTGGCCGCCGGGCTCGGCGCCCGCTACGTGCTGCGCATGCCCAGGCTGGGGATGGGGCTGCTGCTGTGCGAGCCGTTCCTGGAGGTGCTGCTCCTCGTCGTCACCGCGATCGACCTCAAGAACGGCGCCGAGCCCGCCTGGAAGCACGGGCTCGCCGCGATCTACATCGGCTACACCGTCGGTCACGGCCACCGGACCGTGAAGTGGCTCGACGGGCACGCCGCCCACCGCTTCGGCGGCGCCCCGCCGCCCCCGAAGCCGCCCCGCTACGGCATGGGCCGCGCCCGGCACGAGGCGCAGATCTGGCTCGGCTCCGTCGTGGCCGCCTCCGTCACCGCCGCCCTGCTGCTCGCCGCGATCTGGTACGTCGGCGACGCCGGCGACACCTCGAAGCTGAAGGACACGATCGGCGGCGTCTGGCGGATCGTCGGCATCCACGGCCTGATCGTGCTCAGCTACGCCGTCTGGCCGAAGAAGGCCCCCGAGCCCGCCCCGGCGAAGGACACCTCAGCGCTCGCCCCCCGGGACCCAGAGCACGTCCCCGACCTCCCGGTTCGCGACCCGCGCAAGGATGAAGAGCAGGTCTGAGAGGCGGTTGAGGTAGGTGGCCGTGAGGGGGTTCATCGTCTCGGCGTGGACCTCCAGGGCCGACCACGTCGAGCGCTCGGCGCGGCGGACCACCGTGCACGCCTGGTGCAGCAGTGCCGCGCCGGGCGTGCCGCCCGGAAGGATGAAGGAGCGCAGCTTCTCCAGCTCCTCCAGGAAGCGGTCGCAGTCCGCCTCCAGCTTGTCGATGTACGCCTGCTCGACCCGCAGCGGCGGGTACTCGGGGTTCTCCACGACCGGGGTGGCGAGGTCGGCGCCCACGTCGAAGAGGTCGTTCTGGACCCGGGTGAGGACCGCGACGACCTCCTCCTCCAGATGCCCGAGCGCCAGCGCGGTGCCGATGACCGCGTTGGCCTCGTTGGCGTCCGCGTAGGCCGCGATCCGGAGGTCGGTTTTGGCGGTGCGGCTCATGTCGCCCAGGGCCGTCGTGCCCTGGTCGCCGGTGCGGGTGTAGATGCGCGTCAGATTGACCATGCACCCCAGCCTAGTGACGCCCCCGCCCGCCGCACCTGTCGTGAGTGTGACGTCCGTCAAAGACAGCGTGACGCGCATTACTTCGCGGTCACATGGCGCCCCCGGCCCGCTAATCTCCGCCGGAGAGCCAGAAGTGAACAGGTGTTAAGGGGTGGAATTCGTGGCCGGAAAGCTCGCCGTCATCGGGGCCGGACTCATGGGAGCCGGCATCGCTCAGGTCTCGGCCCAGGCCGGCTGGGACGTGGTCCTGCGCGACGTCACCGACGCCGCCCTGACCCGCGGCACCGACGGCATCAGGTCCTCGTACGAGAAGTTCGTCGCGAAGGGCAAGCTGGAGGCCGCCGACGCGGAGGCCGCCCTCGGCCGCATCACCGCCACCACCGACCTCGACGCGGTCGCCGACGCCGACATCGTCGTCGAGGCCGTCTTCGAGAAGATCGAGGTCAAGCACGAGATCTTCCGCGCCCTCGACAAGATCGCCAAGGACGGCGCGGTCCTCGCCTCCAACACCTCCGCCATCCCGATCACCAAGATCGCCGCAGTGACCGAGCGCCCCGAGGCCGTCGTCGGCGTCCACTTCTTCTCGCCCGTCCCGATGATGCAGCTCGTCGAGCTCGTCCGCGGCTACAAGACGAGCGACGAGACCCTCGCGGCCGCCCGCTCCTTCGCCGAGTCCGTCGGCAAGACCTGCATCGTCGTCAACCGCGACGTCGCCGGCTTCGTCACCACCCGGCTGATCTCCGCCCTCGTCGTCGAGGCCGCCAAGCTGTACGAGTCGGGCGTCGCCACCGCCGAGGACATCGATCTCGCGTGCCGGCTGGGCTTCGGCCACGCCATGGGCCCGCTGGCCACCACCGACCTCACCGGCGTCGACATCCTGGTCAACGCCACCGGCAACATCTATGCCGAGACCCAGGACGAGAAGTTCGCGCCGCCGGAGCTGATGCGCCGGATGGTGGACGCGGGTGACATCGGCCGCAAGAGCGGGCAGGGCTTCTACAAGTACTGAGCGCCGCCCGCCACACCACCTCACTCCATGGAGTGAATTCAGGTATCGGTTCGACGACAAGGCGCAACGTATCTGCCGAGGCAGCAGTCAGTTGTTGCGAAGACGGAGCATTTCCCGGGGAGCGACTATGCACATCAGGGGCGACCATGCCGAGCTGGTCGTCGGGGGCCGCCTCGACGTCCGGAGCGCGGCGGACGCCCGTACGGTCCTGCACTCGGCCGTCGACGACGGCGTCGGCGATCTCGTGCTCGACCTGACCGGACTCGACTCCTGGGACGCGACCGGACTCGGCGTGATCATGGGCGCGCACCGGCGGGCCGGCCGGTGCGGCCGCCGGCTCGTCCTGCGCGGGGTGCCGCCGCAGATGCAGCGGCTCCTCGTCGCCACCCGCCTCCACCGCATCCTCGCCATCGAGGGCGGCCTCGCCGCGGAGTCCCTGCCCCGCGTCTGATGAACGGGACGCGGGGCCAGGGTCCGCGGCCGGGGCTCGCGGCCAGGGCTCGCGGCCGGGGGCTCGCGGGCCGCGGCCCCCGGTGAACAGGCCCCCGCAGTGTGTGAAGCCCCCGTGTGAACCAGGCGTCACGCTCAATCCTCACAAGACCGTGACGTCTTGGTCTCCACGGCACCCCGCCTGTTCCCGGGCGTCCGGCGACCGTCTAGGGTTCGGTCGCCCGCACCCGCAGACGGACCCACCCGGCGGGCTCCGCACCACCGCTCTTGGGGGCTTTGACCATGGACCCGATACACCGGGGGCCGGACGAGTCCGGTCACGACGCCGCGGCCGAGGACGCCCGCCCCGCGCAGCCCGCCGCCCTGCCCGAGCGCGCCGCCGCGGCCCCCGTCCGCGCCCGCGTCACCCGGATCGTCTCCGGCGGGCTGCTCCTCACCGTCAACCCCGTCGACGGCAGCGAGATCGAGCCATGCCCGCCCGGCGAGGAGCCCCCGGCCGCCCGCCGCCGCACCCCCGAGGAACGCGCCGAGGCCGGCCGCACCGCCGCCGCGCCCGCGCCGCCCGGCCCCGCCGCCCCCGCACTGCCCCTCCTCGAACGCGACCAGCAGCGCGCCCGCCTCACCGAGACGCTGACCCGAGGCCGCTCCGCCCGCCTCACAGGCCCCGACGGCTCCGGCCGCACGGCCCTCCTCGACGCCGTCGCCGCCGACTGCGCCTCCCTCGCCCCCGACGGCGTCGTCCGCCTCTCCGGCCACCACCGCACCACCGGCGAACTCCTCCACGAGCTCCGCGCCGCCGTCCTGCACGCCCCCCGCCACCGGCCCGACCGCGAGGGCCTGCGGGCCGGCCTCGCCACCGTCGGCGCCGTCGTGGTCGTCGACGACCTGGAGTTCGGCGGCGCCGCCCTCGACGAACTCCTCGCCGCCGCCCCCGAGTGCGCCTTCCTCCTCGCCGCCGCCCCCGGCGCCCCCGCGCCCTCCGCCGAGGCCCAGATCGAGGAGGTCGCCCTCCCGGGCCTCGGCCGCGCCGCCTCCCTCGCCCTCCTGGAGGCCGCCGTCGGCCGCCGCCTCACCGATGAGGAGGCCAACTGGGCCGGCGACCTCTGGTTCGAGTCCGAGGGCCTGCCGCTCCGCTTCGTGCAGGCGGGCGCCCTGCTCCGGCAGCGCGACCGGCTGCGCGTCACCCCCGCCGAGTTCGACGCCTTCGGCGCCCTGGAGGAGGCGTTCGGCCCGACCGGTACGGCGCCGGGAGCGGGCCCCGCCGACGCCGTACCCGGACTCGACCCGTACGAGGACCCCGACGTCGAGCTCCACGAGGTGCCGCTGCCCAGCCTCGGCGAGGGCGCCGCACCCGCCGCGCTGCTCGCCTCCCGGCTCAGCCGCTCCGCCCAGACCACCCTCCGCTTCGCCGTCGCCCTCGGCGGAGAGGTCCCGCACCACGCCCACCTCCCGGCGCTCGTCGGCGACACCCACGCCGACGCCGCCCTCGGCGAGCTCCGCGCCTGCGGCCTCCTCACCCCCGCCGGCACCCGGCACCGGCTCGCCGGCGGCGTCCTCACCCAGCTCCTCGCCCACGGCTACGGCCAGGACGCCCCCGACCGCGTCCACACCGCCGCCCAGCACTACGCCTGGTGGGCCGGCCACCCCTCGGTGGGCCCCGAGCGGGCCGCCGCCGAGTCCGACGCCCTGCTCGCCGCCCTCGGCGGCCTCGTCGCCGTCCTCGCGAGCGGCGACACCGGCGGTGCGCACGACGGTGACACCGGGGCCGTGGCCGAGCGCCGGGCCACCGCCGTCGCCCTCGCCCGGGCCGCCGCCCCCGCCTTCGCCGCCGGCCTCCACTGGGGCGCCTGGGAGCGCGCCCTGCGCGCCGGCCAGGAGGCCGCCCGGCTCGCCGGGGACGTCGCGGAGGAGGCGTACTTCCACCACGAGCTCGGCGTCCTCGCCGTCTGCGCCGGCAACCTCGCCCGCGCCCGCGCGGAGCTGGAGGCGTCGATCGGCCTGCGCGGCGTCCTCGCCGACAAGCGCGGCACGGTCGCCGGCCGCCGGGCGCTCGCCCTCGTCGCCGACCTCACCCGCGAGCAGGAGCCCCCGACGGCCCTGCTGCCGTCCCGTACCGACTCCCCGCCGCGCGGCCTGCCCGTGGCCCTCCCCGTCGCCCCCGCCGCCCTCACGGCCCCCGCCGAGCCGCCGACCGAGGTCCTGCCGCCGGTCCCCGGTCCGACTCTCGCGCCGCCCGGCTTCCCGGTCTTCCCCGACGTCGCCGACGAGGGCCCCACGGTCGTCTCCCGCCGGGCCGCACCCCCGGAGGACCGGCCGCGCCGGAGCCTCAAGGCGGGCATCCTCAACGGCACCCGCCGCAACCTCGCCGCCGTCGGCGCCGGCACGCTCCTCGTCGCCGTCCTCGGCACCGTCGTCACCCTCGGCGCCACCTCCGGCACCGACGACACGCCCACCTCCGGCACCGTCAGCACCGACAGCACCGCCGACCAGGGCGCCGAGGAGCTGCCGGAGACCGACGACGAGGCGCCCGCCGAGGGCGAGTCCGGCGACCCGACCACGACGGGTACGCCGACCACCTCCGGTTCGCCCGGCCCCACCACCTCCGGCGCGACCCCGACGGCGACCGGCACGGACCCGACGACCACCGGCTCCCCGTCCACCACCACGCCCGGCGAACCGGACCCGTCGACGACGAGTGCGCCGGGCGCGACGGACGACACGACGACGCGTCCCGGACGGCCGACGAGCACCGGGCCCACGAAGACCTCCCGGCCCCCGACGGGACCGTCGGGCACCACTCCGCCGTCCTCGACGACCCCGCCCGCCACGCAGTCCACCCCGCCGTCCTCGACGACCCCGCCGGCCACTCCGTCCACCACGCCGGCGACGACCCCGCCGTCCTCCCCGCCGGCGAGCGAAACCGCCACCGGAGAGGCCCCCGGCGCCGGCGCCTCCTCGACCCTCGACGAGGCCCCCACCGCCACGGGGAGCTGAGACCCCGCGAAAAGGGACGGCCCCGGGCGCTCGGTGCGCCCGGGGCCGTCCCCTTCGCCGTGCTTTCCGGCCGTCCGGTTCAGAACAGCCGCAGCTTGTCGTCCTCGATGCCGCGCAGGGCGTTGTAGTCGAGCACCACGCAGTCGATCCCGCGGTCCGTCGCCAGGACCCGCGCCTGCGGCTTGATCTCCTGGGCCGCGAAGATGCCCTTCACCGGGGCGAGGTGCGGGTCACGGTTGAGCAGCTCCAGGTAGCGGGTCAGCTGCTCGACGCCGTCGATCTCGCCGCGCCGCTTGATCTCGACGGCGACCGTGGCGCCGTCCGCGTCCCGGCAGAGGATGTCGACGGGGCCGATGGCCGTCGGGTACTCGCGGCGGACCAGCGTCCAGCCCTCGCCCAGCGTCTCGATGCGGTCGGCCAGCAGCTCCTGGAGGTGGGCCTCGACGCCGTCCTTGATGAGACCCGGGTCCACACCCAGCTCGTGGGACGAGTCGTGGAGGATCTCCTCCATCGTGATGATCAGTTTCTCGCCCGCTTTGTTGATCACGGTCCAGATGCCGGCCTCACCGTCGGCCCCCTCCTTCAGGGTGCACGGCGGCGACATCCAGTTGAGCGGTTTGTACGCCCGGTCGTCCGCGTGGATGGAGACACTGCCGTCGGCCTTGATCAGGATCAGACGGTGTGCGGAGGGCAGATGGGCCGTGAGCCGGCCCGCGTAGTCCACGGAGCAGCGGGCAATGACGAGACGCATGGTCGGCAACGCTACAAGAGGAGCGCCCTTCTACGCGATTCGGGCACCGGCGTGAGCCGAACACCCGTCGGTTATCGGCCTGTTGTGTGCCCAATCGCCTGGTGCGGGCAGGACCGCGCGCTTACCGTGGAAGCTGGAGGTCGTCGTCCGTGCACGCTGCGTGGCGTACGGCGGCCCTCGTCCCTGCCCGCACAGGCCCCGCTCCGCGGGGTCGCGAGAGGAGAACCCATGTCGCTCGACGTCTCACCGGCACTGTTGGAACAGGCCGAGCGAGGCGAGGTCGACGAAGCCGCCTTCGTCGACTGCGTCCGGACCTCCCTGCCCTTCGCGTGGGAGATGATCAGTTCTCTGGTGGCCCAGCTGGAGGTGGAAGGCGGAGAGTTCGCCGACAACCAGACGCCGCCGCCCAATGAGCAGGCACGCGGTCAGCTGCTGCGCGCGCTGGCGAGCGACGCGATCCGCGGTGCGCTCCAGCGCCACTTCGGGGTGCGTCTGGCCTTCCAGAACTGCCACCGGGTGGCGGTCTTCCCGCTGGACCCGGCGGTGGACGAGCGGCTCGCCCGCTTCACCTCGATACGGGGCCAGCTGCTCAACCAGTCGCCGGAACTGCGCGACTGCTGAGGTCCCACCGCTGTCACCGGGACCCGCCGGCACCCGCCGGGACCCGACGGGACCTGAACGCCGCCGCTCCGCGCCGCGGGAGCCGCGATCGGTGCGTGTCGACGCGCACCGGTCGCGGGGACGCCGGGGCGGCGGCGGGTCCCTGTCCTCAGCCCAGCCGGGGGAGGACCTCGGTGCCGAGGCGCCGCAGGTTCTCCTCGGTCCCGGCGAGGTCGCCGGAGCCCTCGGCGAGCAGGGCGAAGCGGGTGATGCCGGTGCGCTCGGCGGTCGCCGCCAGCCGGTCCGCCGCGAGCGCCGGGGTGCCGACCGGGTGCAGCGAGCAGAGCAGCTCGGTGTACGCCACCGGGTCCCGCATCGCGCGGTGCCGGCCGTCCACCGTCACATGCGCGTCCAGGCCCTGCTTCAGCCAGCCCGGCATCGACTTCACCAGGGTCTCGGCCGCCTCCCGGGCGCGGTCCGCGAGCTGCACCACGCCCGCGGACACATGGCCGGCGCCGATCCGGGCGATCTCGTCCGGGTCCCGTCCGGCCTCCCGCGCGCAGCGGGCCCAGGCCGCGACCATCTCCGCCTTGTCCTCGTCGCCGCAGTGCATCCCGAGGAGCATCGGCAGGCCACGCTCGGCCGCGAGCCGCACGCTCTTCGGCGAGGTGCAGGCCACGACCACCTCCGGCGACGGATCGCCGCCGATCAGCTCGCCGGCCCGGGGCACCACCGGCACCTCACGGAAGGAGAATCGTTCGCCCTCGGCACCCACACGGGCCTCGGTGAGCCACCGCAGCAACAGGTCGAGCGCCTCCGGGAAGCCGCGCTCGTACGCCTCCAAACCCGCGCCGAACACCTCAAGGTCCACCCACGGCCCGCCGCGTCCCACCCCGAGGGTGAATCTGCCGCCCGAGGCCACGTGCAGCAGCGCCGCCTGCTCGCCGAGGGCGACCGGGTGGACGGTCGGCAGCACGCTCACCGCCGTCCCCACCCGCAGCCGCCGGGTGCGGCCCAGCAGCAGCGCCGCCAGCGTCACCGCCGACGGGCACACTCCGTACGGTACGAAATGGTGCTCGGCCAGCCAGACCGAGTCCAGGCCCGCCTCCTCGGCCACCTCGGCGGTCCGCACCGCCCGGTGCAGCGCCTCTCCCTGCCCCTGGCCCGGAAACTGAGCCGCCAGAACGAACGTTCCTACGCGCATCGCCTTCTGCCTCCTCGCGGCCGACGCGTTCCTTCCCCTCGTACCGGCAACAACGCCTGACACGTGCCAAAGGCAACGGCCTTGTATGAAGTTCTTGCGATTTTCGGTCCGGGGGCTCGGATCGGGGCCCCGGACACCTGGTCGCGGCCCGTACGCTGGAGGGAACGGTCCGTGTTTCCCGACCCCGTGAGGTGTGCTGTGTCCCCGCGTCACCACCGCTCCCGCCGCGGCGCCAAGCCCGAGGCGCAGGACGACCGCGACGACCGGTACGGCGGCTCGCAGGCCACCGAGACCTGGCAGGGCGAGGAGTGGTACGTCCGCCTCGTCGCCGGCGCCAGCTCCCCGGGCAAGCGCTACCGCTGCCCCGGCTGCGACCAGGAGATCCCCGGCGGCGCCCCGCACGTCGTCGCCTGGCCCGAGTACGGCGGCGTCGACGACCGCCGCCACTGGCACAAGGCGTGCTGGAACGCGAAGGACCGCCGCACCTCCCGGGTGCAGCGGTCCCGCAACGCTCCGAAGTACTGAGACCGGCGGCTCAGACGTCCCGGCGGTTCAGCAGCGCGTACGCGCCGCCCATCACCACGACCGCGACGCCCACCAGCGTGAAGAGGGCCTCCCAGCCCGCCGGGCCGTTCTCGCCGAACGGCGGCCGCTCGCTGTACAGCGCGATCATCTGCGAGGGCACCGAGTAGGTGAACAGCGCCTCCTGGAGCCCCTTCAGCGCCGGCGCGAACATGAACAGCGCCGCCACCAGCGGCAGCAGCAGCACACCGATCATCACCGTGATGGCCCCGGCCGAGTGCCGCACCAGCGCGCCGACGCCCATCGACAGCAGGCCGAGCACCGCGAGGAACCCGGCCGCGCCGACCGTGGCCCGCGCCCACTCCGCGCCCGAAGGCTCCGCCGCGTCCACCATCGCCACCTGCGCGGTCGCCACCACGAACGCGACCACCAGGGTCACCGTGAAGACCAGCAGGAAGAAGACGATCGCCTTCGCCGTCAGCACCCGGGCCCGGCTCGGGCACGCCGTCAGCGTGGTCCGGATCATGCCCGTGCCGTACTCGGACGAGATCGTCAGCACGCCCAGCGTGATCACGCAGATCGACGCCGGCAGCATCCCGAAGAAGCCCAGCGGCAGCGCCGACTCCTCGCCCATGCTGCCGCCCTCGCCGGCGGCGATCGCGGCCACGCCGAGGCCGATCACCAGCATCAGCAGGATCATCGTCCCCAGCGTCCACATCGTCGAGCGCACCGAGCGGATCTTCGTCCACTCCGAGGCGAGCGCGTCGCCGAGGTGCGCCCGGCGGACCGGGATGGGGGAGACGTAGCCGTACGTCTGCTGAGGCGTCGGGGTCGGCGTCGGGGCGGTCATCGGGCGTCCTTGGTGGTGTCGCTCGGCTGCGGGGTGCCCGGCGCGGCCGGGGCCGCGGGGGGCTGCGGGGCGGCGTAGGGGTTCTGTCCGGGCGGCGGAGGCGCGTACCAGCCCTGCTGCGGCACGTCCGCCGGGGCCACCGGCTGCGGCGGCAGGCCGTACCCCGGCTGGCCGGGTCCCGGCGGGGCCTGGAGGTGCGCCAGCTTGTCGTCGCTGGAGCGGTAGTCCACCGCGCCCTGCGTCAGCCGCATGTACGCCTCCTCCAGCGACGCCTGGTGCGGGGACAGCTCCCAGAGCCGTACGTCCGCCTCGTGCGCCAGGTCGCTGATCCTCGGCAGCGGCAGGCCGGTGACGCGCAGCGCCCCGTCCGGCTCGGAGAGGACCTGGCCGCCGGCCTCGGCGAGCACGCCCGACAGCTTGTCCCGCAGTCCGGGCTCGGTGTCCGGGGTGCGGACCCGGGCGAAGTCCGCCGAGTTCGCCGAGATGAACTGCTTCACCGGCATGTCGGCGAGGAGCTGCCCGCGGCCGATCACGATCAGGTGGTCGGCCGTCAGCGCCATCTCGCTCATGAGGTGGCTGGAGACGAAGACCGTGCGGCCCTCGGAGGCCAGCTTCTTCATCAGGTTGCGGACCCAGAGGATGCCCTCGGGGTCGAGGCCGTTGACCGGCTCGTCGAAGAGCAGCACCTGCGGGTCGCCGAGCAGGGCCGCCGCGATGCCGAGCCGCTGGCCCATGCCGAGCGAGAAGCCCTTGGAACGGCGCTTCGCCACGTCCTGGAGACCCACCACGCTCAGCACCTCGTCCACCCGGCGGGCCGGGATGCCGGCCAGCTGGGCCAGCGAGAGGAGGTGGTTGCGGGCGCTGCGGCCGCCGTGCACGGCCTTGGCGTCGAGCAGGGCGCCCACCTGCCGGGGCGCGTTCGGCAGTTGCCGGAAGGGGTGGCCGCCGATCGTCACCTGGCCGGCCGTGGGCGCGTCCAGGCCCAGGATCATGCGCATGGTGGTCGACTTGCCGGAGCCGTTCGGGCCCAGGAAACCGGTGACGACACCCGGCCTCACCTGGAAGGAAAGGTTGTACACGGCCGTCTTGGCGCCGTAGCGCTTCGTCAGGCCGACTGCCTCGATCATTCTCCAGCCCCATCGACAGGTCGGTGGTGTGCGATCGGGGCATGGCGGCGCGTGACCGCGAGGCCCCCGTACGAGTCAGGAGCTTATCCAGCCGTTGACGGTTCCCGCGCCGGAGATACGAGACCGAAGCGAAACCTCCGGGGGAAATCCGGGACGCCCCGGACCCCGCCTCAGGGGGTCCGGGGCGTCCCGGGTCCGCAGAGGACCGGGGTCAGGCGTCCCGCCGCTTCAGCACCAGGTAGCCGCCGAGCAGGGCGGCCGCCACCCACAACAGCATGATCCCGAGCCCGCCCCAGGGCCCGTACGGCGCCTTCTCCGAGCCCAGCGCGTCCGGCACCACCTGCATGATCTTGGAGCCCGCCTGGTCGGGGAAGTACTTGGCGACCTCCTTCGCCTTCGGCACCGCCGACAGGATCTGGGAGATCAGGAAGAAGAACGGCACCAGGATGCCCAGCGACAGCATCGAGGAGCGGAGCATCGCCGCCACGCCCATCGAGAACAGCGCGATCAGCCCCATGTAGAGCCCGCCGCCGACCACCGCCCGCAGCACGTTGTCCGCGCCGATCGTCGTCCGGTGCTCGCCCAGCAGCGCCTGCCCGAGGAAGAACGACAGGAAGCTCGTCACCAGACCGACGATCAGGGCGAGCGCCCCGGCCACCGCCACCTTGGAGAAGAGGAACGTCGCCCGCTGGGGGACGGCCGCGAGCGAGGTGCGGATCATGCCCGAGGAGTACTCGGTCCCCACCACCAGCACGCCGAAGACCACCATCGCCAGCTGCCCCAGCACCATCCCGGAGAAGCTCACGAAGGTCGGGTCGAAGGTCGCCTGCTCCAGGTCGTTGAGGTCGTCGAAACTCGACTTCAGGAGCGCCGAGAGCGCCGCGCCCATCGCCACCGTCACGAACAGCGCGCTCGCCAGGGTCCAGAGCGTCGACGAGACCGTCCGGATCTTCGTCCACTCGGACCGGAGGACCGCGGGTACCGCCGCCATCGTCAGACCCCCTCGCCGCTCGGACCGGCCCCCGGGCCCTGTGCGGGCCCCCAGCCGGAGTTCGCGCCCCACACGGGGCCGGGCGCGGCCGGTTCGCCGCCGTGCACGTCGGTGCCGTGCGCGTGGTACTCCACCGCGCCCGCCGTCATCTGCATGAACGCCTCCTCCAGGGAGGCGCGCTGGGCGCTCAGCTCGTGCAGCGTCAACTGGTTCGCCGCCGCCAGCTCGCCCAGCTTCTCGGTCGTGGCCCCGTCCACCTCCAGGGTTCCGTTTCCGGCCTCGACCACCACGAATCCGTCGGCGTGGAGCACGTCCCGCAGCCGTTCCTGCTGCGGAGAGCGCAGCCGGACGAAACTCCGCGAATTCTGCTGGATGAAATCCGCCATCGACATGTCGGCCAGCAACTTTCCCTGCCCGATGACGATCAGATGGTCTGCCGTCAGCGCCATTTCACTCATGAGATGACTGGAGACGAAGATCGTCCGCCCTTCCGAGGCCAGCGACTTCATCAGATTGCGGATCCAGTGAATTCCCTCAGGGTCCAGACCATTGACGGGTTCGTCGAACATCAGGATCTCCGGATCGCCGAGCAGCGCCGACGCGATCCCGAGCCGCTGCCCCATACCGAGCGAGAAACCCTTCGACTTCTTCCGCGCCACCGCCGTCAGACCCACCAGGTCCAGCACCTCGCCCACCCGGCGCTCCGGGATCCGGTTCGACTGCGCCAGACACAGCAGGTTGTTGTACGCCGACCGGCCCCCGTGCATCGCCTTGGCGTCGAGCAGCGCCCCGATGTACTTCAGCGGCTCGTCCAGCTCGCGGTAGTGCCGGCCGTCGATCCGTACCGTCCCGCTCGTCGGGTTGTCCAGATCGAGCATCATCCGCATCGTGGTCGACTTCCCCGCCCCGTTGGGCCCCAGGAAGCCGGTGATCATGCCCGGCCTGACCTGGAAGGAGAGATGATCGACCGCCGTCTTCGTCCCGTACCGTTTCGTCAGCCCGTCAAGCTCGATCATGCGTACCAAGCTAAAGGCGCGCGAAACCCCCCGCCACCGGAGTGACGGGGGGTCCGGAACGCACGCGCTACCGGCTCGGCCGGGGCTTACCGGGTCTGCTGGGCCGGCACGCCCGCGGAGCGGTCCTCGTCCAGCGGGGAGCCGGCCGCGGCCACCGCGGCACCGGTCAGCGTCGCCAGCATCTCGCGGACGTTGGTCAGCTGCGCGTTGATGGAGTCGCGGCGGTTCGTCAGCGCCGCGAGCTCGCGCTCCGATTCCGAACGGATCCGGTCGGCCTTGGCGTTCGCGTCGGCCACGATGTCCTCGGCCTGGCGCTGCGCGGTCTCCACCGTCTGGCGGGCCCGGCGCTCGGCGTCCGTACGGAGCTTCTCGGCCTCCAGGCGGAGCTGCTCGGCGCGGTGCTCGATCTCGGCGAGGCGCTTCTCGGCCTTGGCCTGACGGGAGGCCAGGTCGCGCTCGGACTGCTCGCGGCGCTTGGCCAGGTTGGTCTCGAAGTCCGCGGCGGCCTGGGCGGCCTTGGCGCGGGTCTCCTCGAAGAGGGCGTCCGCCTCCTCGCGCTTCGACTGCGCGTCCTTCTGCGCCTCGGCACGCAGCGAGTTGGCCTCGCCCTGCGCCTTCTCGACGATCCGGACGCCCTCGTCCTCGGCCTTGGACTTGCGCTCGGCCGCGAACGACTCCGCGTCGTTGCGCACCTGCTGGGCGGCCGACTCGGCCAGCTCGCGGTGCTGCTCGGCGGCGCGGCGGGCCTCCTCGCGCAGGTCCTTCGCCTCCTCCTCGGCGAGACGGAGGATCTTCTCGACACGCGCGCCGAGACCGGCGTACGACGGCTCCGCGTCACTCACCTGCGCCTGGGCGTTCTGCGTCTCGAGGTGGAGCTCCTCGATGCGCTTCTCCAGGGAGGTGATCCGGGCCAGAGCACTGTCTCGGTCGGCGACGAGCTTGGTAATGCGGTCGTCCACCTGACCGCGGTCGTAACCACGCCGCACGAGCTCGAAGCCGAAGGGGGAGGATGTGTCGCTCATGGGGTTCCTGTCGAATGAGACCGGTGAGGTGTTAGAGGGAATCCTAGGGGCCGAAGCGGCGTGTCATCGAGCGTATGCCCGTTTGATCTGGAGAATGTCCAGCCTTTTGAGTGGCTAGCCGTCCTGGGACTTGCCACTCGAACGAGTGGAACCCGAGGAAGCGCCCGCCTTGAGTCCGTCCTTCGTCCCCGCCGACGGAGTCTCGAAAGACTCCAACGCCTCCAGCACGTCCTGGACACGGGAGATCTCGGCATTGATGTCGGTACGACGCCGGGTCAGGACCTCCAGCTCGCGCCGGCCCTCGTCGACCAGCCGCTCCGCCTCGGCCTCCGCCTCCGCCTTGATCCGCTCGGCCTCGGTCACCAGCGAACTCTTCTTCTGCTCGGCCTCCTTGAGGAGCGCCTCGGCCTTCCGGACGGCGGCGATCCGGACCTTGCTCGCCTCCGAACTCGCCTCCGAGACCATCTCCCTGGCCTTCTCCTCGGCCTCGACGCGCTGCTCCTCGGCGGCCTTCACCAGCTTGTCGACGCGCTCGCCGGCCGTCTTCATCTGCTCGGCCGACTCGCGCCGCGCCCGCTCGTGCAGCTCCTCGATCTCGCCCTCGATCCGGCCGCGCAGCTCCTCCGCCCGCTCCCTTATGTCGGTCGCGTCCTTCCGCGCCCCGACCAGGAGCTCGTCCGCGTCGGTCCGCGCCTTCTCCACCAGCGCGTTGCCGTCCACGGTCGCCTCGGCGACGATCCGGTCGGCCTCCTTGCGGGCCGCGCCGACCATCGTGTCCGCCTGCGTCTCCGCCTCGGTGGTGGCGCGCAGCGCCTCCTCCTGGGCCTTGCCGATCAGCTGGTCCGCCTGCTCGGCCGCGTCCGCGCGCTTCTTCGCGCCGGCGTCGCGGGCCTCGTCCAGGGTCCGGTCGGCCTCCGCGCGGGCCTCCGAGCGCATCTGCTCGGCCGCGGCCTCCGCCCGCTCCTCGACCCGCGCCGACTCCGTACGGATCCGCTCGGCGTCCTGACGGGCCGTCTCCAGGTCCGCCGCGCCCTCGGCGCGCAGCCGCTCGGCCTCGCCGGCCGCGTCCGCGAGGGTCCGCTCCGCCTCGGTCCGGGCGTCGGCGGTCACCGACTCGGCCAGCTCGATCGCCTCGTCGGTGATCCGGCCGGACTCCGTGGTCGCCTCGCCCACCAGGGCGTCGGCCTGCTCGGCCGCGTCCTGGCGCCGCTTGTCGGCGGCCTGGCGGGCCTCGTCCAGGATCTGCTCGGCGTCGGCCAGGGCCGCCGTCCGCAGCGCCTGGGCGTGCGCCTCGCCGTCCGTCTTGACCTGCTCCGCCTCGGTCCGCAGCCGGGCCGCGTCCCGCTCGGTCGTCTCCCGCAGCTCGGCCGACTCGGCCGCGATCCGCCCCGCCTCCGAGGTCGCCTCGCCGACCAGACTGTCCGCCTGCTCCGCCGCGTCCTGACGCCGCTTGTCGGCGGCCTTCCGGGCCTCGTCGAGGACCTGCTCGGCCTCGGTCGCGATCCGCCCGGCCTCCGTCGTGGCTTCGCCGATGAGGGTGTCGGCTTGTTCGGCGGCGTCCTGGCGGCGCTTGTCGGCGGCCTGGCGGGCTTCGTCGAGGACGTGCTCGGCTTCGGTGGCGATGCGTTCGGCTTCGGTGGTGGCTTCGCCGATGAGGGTGTCGGCCTGTTCCGCCGCGTCCTGGCGGCGCTTGTCGGCGGCCTGGCGGGCCTCGTCGAGGACCTGTTCGGCCTCGGTGGCGATCCGGCCGGCTTCCGTGTTCGCCTCGCCGACGACGCCCTCGGCCTTCTCGGCCGCCTCCGAACGGATCCGGTTGGCGTCGTTGCGGGCGTCGGCCCGGGTGCGGGACGCGTCCTGCTCGGCCGACGCCAGCGCGTCCGTCGCCTCGGTGCGCACCCGCTGCGCGTACTCGGCGGTGTCCGTACGGAGCTTCTCCGCCTCCGCGATCGCGTCCCCGACCGTCCGCTCGGCCAGCGCCTTCGCCGCCTCGGACTCCTCCTGGGCACGCGCCCGCGTGCGGGTCGCGTCCTCCGAGGCCCGCTCCCGCTCCTCGTACGCGTCGGTGCGGACCCGGTCCGCCTCCTCCTGCGCCTCGGTGCGCGTCCGCTCCGCCGCGTGCTCCGCGGCCGAGCGCAGCCCGGCGATCTCCTCCTCGGCCTGCTCGCGCAGCCCCGCGACCGAGTCGCGGACCTCCTGCGCGGCTCGCGAGGCGGCGCCGACCATCTCGGTCGCCCGCGCGTCCGCCTCCTCGACCAGGCGCTGCGCCTCGGCCTGCGCCTCCTCCACCCGCTTGCGGGCGGCGGCCAGCAGCTCCTCGGACTGCTCGCGGGCGTGCTCCCGCTCGCGGCCGGCCTCGGACCGCGCCGACTCCAGCGTCTCCTCGGCCTCCCGGCGGCGCCGGACGGCCTCCTCCTGCGCGGCGGCCAGCGCCTCGGCGGCCTCGGCGGCGACCCGCTCGGCGGCGGCCGCGGCCTCGGCGCGCACCCGGCCGGCGGTCTCCTGGGCCTCCGACCGCAGCCGCTCGGCCTCGGTCTCCGCCTCGGAGGTGAGCCGCTGCGCGGTGGACTCGGCCTCCGCGCGGGCCGTGGAGGCGTCCGACGCGGCCTCGGTCCGCAGCCGCTCGGCCTCGGTCTCGGCCTGCTCCCGCAGCGTCCGGATCCGCTCGGCGCCCTCGGCCCGCAGCCGCTCGGTCTCCTCGGCGGCCTCGCGCCGGATCCGCTCGCCCTCGGCACGCGCGTCGGTCAGCTCCTGACCGGCCGCGGCCACCTTCGCCTCGGCGTCGGTGTGCAGCCGGGTCAGCTCCTCCGCGGCCTCGGCCCGGCGGGCCTCGGCGGCCCGCTCGGCATCCGCGCGCAGCCCGTCGGCAGCCTTCTCGGCGGCCTCACGTACCGACTCGGCCTGCTCCTCGGACTCGGCCCGCAGCCGCTCGGCCTCGGCGCGGGTCCGCTCCAGGGTCTCCTCGGCCTGGGTCCGGAGCGTCTGGGCGCGCTCCATCGCCTCCGACTTGACCTTCTCGCTCTCCGCGCCCGCGTTGCTGCGCAGCTCGTCGGCGTCGGCCTTCGCCTTGGCCAGCAGCTCCTCGGCGGTCTTCGCCGCCTCCTCGATCTGCTGGACGGCCTCGCGGCGGGCCTCGCCGCGGATCCGCTCGCCCTCGGCGACGGCCTCGGCGCGCAGCTGCTCGGCCTCGCCGCGCAGCCGCCGGGCCTCCTCCTGGAGCTCGACCGTCTTGGCCCGGTACTCCTTGGTGTCGTCCTTCGCCGAACCGAGCAGCTCGTCGGCCTGCTCCTCGGCGCGGGCCCGCAGCCGGTCGGCCTCGGTCTCGGCCTCGCGGCGGACCCGCTCGGCCTCCTCGGACGCCTTGCGGGTGGTCTCGGCGGCCTCCTCGGACGCCTTGCTGAGGACCTCCTCGGCGCTGCGGGCGGCCTTCGCGAGCGCGGCGGCGGAGTCCTCGGCCGCCGAGGTGCGGGCCTTCTCGGTGGCCTCCGCGACCAGCTTCTCGGAGCGGGCGGTCGCCTCGCGCAGCTGCTCCTCGGCCTCGGCCTTGAGCGCCTCCGCCTTCTCGGTGGCCTCGCCGACCAGCCGGGCGATCTCCGACTTGGCGGTACGGGTGCGCTGCTCGTTGACGGAGTCGGCGGAGGCCAGCGTCTTCGCGGCGGCCTCCTTGGCCTCCGCGAGGGCCTTGTCGGCCTCGGCGCGGGCCTGCCGCAGCTTCTCGTCGGCCTCCTGGATCCGCTGCTCGGCGGCGCGGGAGAGCTCGGTGGCCTGGCGGCGGGCCTGGTCGGTCTCGGCGACGGCGGTGGTACGCAGCTGCTCGGCGTGGCCGGTGGCCTCCTGGGCCTGCGTGGAGGCGGCCGTCATCAGCCGCTCGGCGTCCTTGCGGGCGCGCAGCAGAATCGCTTCGGCCTCGGCGCGGGCGGCCTCGGCCTCGGCGCCGACGCGGCGGCCGGTCTCCTCGGAGACGCGGGTGGCCTCGGTGCGGGCGGCGGTGAGCGACTGCTCGGCCTCGGCGCGGGCCTCGTCCATCAGGCGGCGGGCCTGGGACTCGGTGCGGGCGCGCAGCTGCTCGGCCCAGGCCACGTTCTCGTTGACGTGCGCCTCGACGGTCTGGCGGCGCTCGTTCAGCTCCTGGTCGAGCTGCTGGCGGCGCTGGACGGCCTCGTTGTGCAGCTCGGCCTGGAGCCGGGCCTGGTGCTCGGCGTGTTCCTGGAGGATCCGCTGGGTCTGCGCCCGGGCCTCGCGCAGCTCGCGCTCGGCGTCCTGGCGGAGCTGCTCGGCCTGCGCCTGCGCGTTCCGCAGCAGCTGTTCGGCCTGGTAGCCGATGTCCGCGCTGTCGTAGGCGGGACGGGACGCGATGGTGCGCCGCGCCTCGTGGAGCTTGGCACGCAAGACCTCGACCTGGTAACCGAGGTCCTCGGCGTGCTGGACGGCCTTCTCGCGTTCCTTCTTCAGCCGGTCCATCTCGGCTTCGAACCGCGAGAGATGGTCGTCTTCAGCTCGGTGGCTCTCCTGGCGTTCGTAGCCCCGCACTGCGCGGTCCATCCTTCCCCGAGCTCTGCGAGCAGGGGAGACCCCAACCTGGTCGCAACATTCCGACGAGACCGTTCACCCGACAGAACGGCCCCCCGGGGAATCGTGGCAGATCGGACGACCCCGACATCCCGACTACGGCGCCGCGCGAAGCGGCCCCGACCGGCCCCGGCCCGGAGTCGCCCACTCTACCGGGCCGGGAATACGGAGGTCAGTGCTCCGCTGAGGAGTGGTCAGCGGAAGGCCGCGCGGAGGTGACGAGTTCGGTCAGGACGCCGTGGCAGTCCTTGGGGTGGAGGAAGGTGATCCGGGAGCCCATGGAGCCGGTCCGGGGCTCGTCGTAGAGGACCCGGACGCCCTTGCCGCGGATGGCCTCGGCGTCACCGTCGACGTCCGCCGTGCCGAAGGCGATGTGGTGGACGCCCTCGCCGTTCTTGGCCAGCCACTTGCCGACCGCGGAGTCCTCGCGGGTGGGCTCCAGGAGCTGGAGGTAGGAGGCGCCGCCGTCGTCGGTGGCGTTGATCCGGAGCATGGCCTCGCGGACGCCCTGCTCCTCGTTGACCTCGGAGTGGTAGACCTCGAAGCCGTACGTGGCACGGTAGAACTCGACGGTCCTGTCCAGGTCGAAGCAGGCGATCCCGATGTGGTCGATACGCGTCAGCATGGCTCCAGTGCACCGCCGCCGGGATGGTTACGCAACGTGCGCGCCGTCACACCGGCAGGCCGGTGACCTCGCGCCGCACCGCTCAGTACATTGGCGGTAAACCCTCGTTCACTCCTCATCCCAAGGGGCCGTGCCTCATGTCTGGAACGACCGGTACCACCTCAGTGATCGTCGCGGGCGCCCGCACGCCCATGGGTCGCCTGCTCGGCTCGCTCAAGTCCTTCTCCGGCGCCGACCTGGGCGGTTTCGCCATCAAGGCCGCCCTGGACCGGGCCGGGATCGGCGGCGACCAGGTGCAGTACGTGATCATGGGCCAGGTGCTCCAGGCGGGCGCCGGGCAGATCCCCGCCCGCCAGGCCGCCGTCAAGGCCGGCATCCCGATGCACGTCCCCGCCCTCACCATCAACAAGGTCTGTCTGTCGGGCCTGGACGCCATCGCGCTGGCCGACCAGCTGATCCGCGCCGGTGAGTTCGACATCGTGGTCGCCGGCGGCCAGGAGTCGATGACCAACGCCCCGCACCTGCTGCCGAAGTCCCGCGAGGGCTTCAAGTACGGCGCGATCGAGATGCTCGACGCGATGGCGTACGACGGTCTGACCGACGCCTTCGAGTCCATCGCGATGGGCGAGTCGACCGAGAAGCACAACACCCGCCTCGGCATCCAGCGCCCCGAGCAGGACGAGATCGCCGCGCTGTCGCACCAGCGCGCCGCCGCCGCACAGAAGAACGGCATCTTCGAGGCCGAGATCACCCCGATCGAGATCCCGCAGCGCAAGGGCGACCCGGTGATCTTCGCCAAGGACGAGGGCGTCCGCGCCGAGACCACCGTCGAGTCCCTCGGCAAGCTCCGTCCCGCCTTTGCCAAGGACGGCACCATCACCGCCGGCACCTCCTCGCAGATCTCCGACGGCGCCGCCGCCGTCGTCGTGATGAGCAAGGCCAAGGCGGAGGAGCTGGGCCTGGAGTGGATCGCCGAGATCGGCGCCCACGGCAACGTGGCCGGCCCGGACAACTCGCTCCAGTCGCAGCCGTCCAACGCCATCCAGCACGCCCTCAAGAAGGACGGACTGACCGTCGACGACCTCGATCTGATCGAGATCAACGAGGCGTTCGCCGCGGTCGCCGTACAGTCCATGAAGGACCTCGGCGTTTCCCCGGAAAAGGTGAACGTCAACGGCGGCGCCATCGCGCTCGGCCACCCGATCGGCATGTCCGGCGCCCGCGTGGTGCTCCACCTCGCGCTGGAGCTGAAGCGGCGGGGCGGCGGCGTCGGCGCGGCGGCGCTGTGCGGTGGCGGCGGTCAGGGCGACGCCCTGATCATCCGCGTCGCCGGCAAGTAAGCCCCAGCAGGAGCCCGCAGGAGAACCAGGAGAACGCAGCATGGTGGACGTCCCCGAACTGGTCGCCCAGGCACGGGAGGGCCGGCCGCGGGCCGTGGCCCGGCTGATCTCGCTCGTGGAGGGGGCGTCCCCGCAGCTGCGCGAGGTGATGGCGGCGCTGGCCCCGCTCACCGGCAACGCCTACGTGGTGGGCCTGACCGGTTCGCCGGGCGTCGGCAAGTCCACGTCGACCTCGGCGCTGGTGACCGCGTACCGCAGGGCCGGGAAGCGGGTCGGCGTGCTCGCCGTCGACCCGTCCTCGCCGTTCAGCGGCGGCGCGCTCCTCGGCGACCGGGTGCGGATGTCGGAGCACGCCTCCGACCCGGGCGTCTACATCCGCTCGATGGCCACCCGCGGGCACCTGGGCGGGCTCGCCTGGTCCGCCCCGCAGGCCATCCGCGTCCTCGACGCGGCCGGCTGCGACGTGATCCTGGTGGAGACCGTCGGCGTCGGGCAGTCCGAGGTGGAGATCGCCGGGCAGGCCGACACGTCGGTGGTGCTGCTCGCGCCGGGCATGGGCGATGGGATCCAGGCCGCGAAGGCGGGCATCCTGGAGATCGGCGACGTGTACGTGGTCAACAAGGCGGACCGGGACGGCGCCGACGCCACCGCCCGCGAGCTGAACCACATGCTGGGCCTCGGCGAGGCGCGCGGGCCCGGCGACTGGCGGCCGCCGATCGTGAAGACGGTCGCGGCGCGCGGCGAGGGCGTCGACGAGGTCGTGGAGGCCCTGGAGAAGCACCGGGCCTGGATGGAGGAGCACGGGGTCCTGGCGGAGCGCAGGAAGGCCCGGGCGGCCCGCGAGGTGGAGACCATCACCATCACGGCGCTGCGCGAGCGGATCGGCGATCTGCACGGGGACCGGCGGCTCGACGCGCTGGCCGAGCGCATCACGACCGGCGCGCTCGACCCGTACGCAGCCTCCGACGAACTCCTGGCAAGCCTGACCGGCAACTGAGCCTGTCCGGCGACCGGGTTGGCGGTGAGCGTGTCCGGCAACTGAGCCGGCGGCGAGCCTGGCCGGCGACCGGGCCGGCAACTGAGCCTGTCCGACGCCCGGGCGGGCAGTGAGCCTGACCGGCAACCGAGCTGACGACGAGGCTGCCCGGCGACCGGGTCGGCGGCGAGTCTGACCGGCAACTGAGCCGGCGGTGAGCCGCCCGGCGATCGGGCCGGTAGTGACGGGAAAGGGCCTCCCCGCTTGGCGGGGAGGCCCTTTCCCGTACACCGGGCACATCTGTCAGGTCACGGCTTGCCGCGCTTGCCGCGCAGCCGCTCGGCGACCGGCTTCAGCGACTCGTGGAGGTCGCCGAGCGCCTCCGGGGTGATCCGGTCGATGAAGTGGTCGCGGACGGACTCCACGTGGTGCGGGGCGACCTTGCGCATGGTCTCCATGCCCTGGTCGGTGAGGACCGCGTAGAGGCCGCGCCGGTCGGACTCGCAGTTGACCCGCTCGACCAGCCCGGCGTTCTCCATGCGGGTGATCTGGTGCGAGAGGCGGCTCTTGGACTGGAGCGTGGCGGTCGCGAGGTCGCTCATGCGGAGCCGGCGCTCGGCGGACTCCGAGAGGTTGACGAGGATCTCGTAGTCGTTCATCGTCAGACCGAAGGGCTGGAGGTCGCGCTCCAGCTGGTGCGTCAGCATTCTCTGGACGTCGAGGAAGGTGCGCCACGCGCACTGCTCGGCGTCGGTGAGCCAGGGGATGGCCGTCTCGGTGTCCATGAGTGGATTCTACCTAAGAAGTTGAATACTTGACGAAATCTGCGGGGTGACGCTCGGCACCCGCCGGGCCGGCCGCACGCCCCGCGCGGCCGTTCGACGCGTCACGCTCCGCAGACTACCGCTCACAGCCCGAAGCGCCGCTGCAAGTCCCCGAGCTGGCCGGGAAGGCGCGGTACCGCACCCTGCGCCGCCTGGCCGGAACCATGCGATCCGTGCGAGCCGTGCGCCCCGTGCCCGCCCGGGACCCCCGCCTGGGCCGGCGGCCCGCCGATGTCCCGCTCCGCCATCAGCAGCTCCGTCGACTGGAGCAGCACCGTGCCCGCGCCGACGAACTCGAACTGGTGCTCCTCGCCGGAGGAGCCGCCGATGCCGGTCAGGGCCCGTACGCCGCCCATCACGCCCGTCAGGTACCCGTGGTCGTAATGGTGGCAGGGGGAGGGGCAGTCCGCCCAGCCGACCAGCGCCTGCGGGTCCACCCGCAGCGGCGGCTCCATGAAGACCACGGGCCCGTTCGACGCCGCCACGAACTTGCCCGTGCCGATCAGCGTCACGAAGCCCGGCACGATCGACTGCTTCAGCGCCAGCGTCGGCTGGTAGGCCAGCAGGTTCCCGGAGCGGATCGTCAGATTGCCCTGGTCGAGGTCGTACGCGTTCACGTCGAAGGCCCGGTCCGCGAGCAGCATCTTGCCCTGGCCCTCGGCCACCACCCAGTCGCTCGCGTGCAGCGGCGAGTGGAAGGCGGTCCGCACCAGCCGGTCGAGCCGCCCGTGCCCGATGCCGTTGAACTCGATCCGCCCGTAGTAGGCGATCATCTTGCCCTTCTGAAGGAACCACTGGGAGCCCTTGAGCTCCACGCAGAAGGTGTACGCGTTGACGTTGTCGTCCGACGGCAGGGTGTGCGGATCGTGGATGACAGGGGTGCTCACAGCTTCTCCTCCGACGCCTGGACGTACACCGCACCGCTGCCGCTCAGCTCCAGCTGGAACGCCTCGCCGGAGCCTCGGCCCACCATGTCCCGCCAGCCCAGCGCGGTCGAGAGCTTGTTGCGGACGTCGCCGTGGTGGGCCACGTACGCCTGCGGGTCGACGTGGACGGGGCGGCCCGGGGTGATCGGCAGTTCGATGACCCCGCCGTGCGCCATGACCGCGACCGAGCCGTGGCCCTTGAGGGTCGTGGTGAACAGGCCCTGGCCGGTCACCTGGCCGCGGACCAGGCCCATGACCCCGCCCTGCGAGCCCATGAACATCGTGCCCTGCTCCAGGGTGCCGTCGAAGGCGAGCAGCCGGTCCGCCTCCACGTAGAGGGTGTCGCCGGTCAGCGCGATCACCTGGATGTGGTGGCCGCCGTGCCCGAACATCACCGTGCCGTTGCCCTCGACGCTCATCAGCGGCGTCGCCTCGCCGGCCACCCGGCGGCCGATCATCGACATCAGGCCGCCCTGGCCGCCCGCGATGTTCGGCGTGAACGTGACGTCCCCGCGGTACGCGAGCATGGCGCCGCGCTGGCTGTAGAGCCGCTGCCCGGGGATCACCGTCGCCTCGATCATCTTCGAGTTCAGTTCTCGGAACGCCATCACACGTCACCCCCGACGGTGTTCCGCTCACTCGGCTGCACGTACACGAGCCCGTCGCCCTCGAAGCGGATCTGGAACGCCTCGCCGCCGCCCTCGCCGAGCAGGGTGCGGAAGGTCACACCCGACTGGAAGTGCTGCTGGAGGTTGCCCTGGTGGGCGACGTACGCGCCGGGGTCGACCGACAGCGGGTACTGCGGGGTCACCCGGAGCACCGTCGCCGGGCCGTCGGACATGATCGCCGCCTGCCCGGTGCCCTCCACCGTGGTGGTGAAGAGGCCGTTGCCGGACGCGCCGCCGCGCAGACCGGTGAAGGTGGTGCCGGTGCGCAGCCCCGCGTCGGCGCAGAGCAGGTTGCTCGCCTCCACCCACAGCTTCTCGCCGTGCAGGTGGACGAGGTTGATCTCGGAGGCCCGGTCGGCGAACCAGCAGGTCCCCTGGCCCTTGACCTCCATCACCTCCATCTGTTCGCCCGTCAGCCGGCGGGTGACCATGCCGCGCAGGCCCTCCCCGCCGCCGCTCATCTTCTTGAACGCCATCTGCCCGTCGTAGGCGACCATCGAGCCGTTCTTCGCCTTGACGGCGTCGCCGGTCATCGTCACGGCGAGCACCCTGCTGCCCTGGAGTCGGAACGTAGCCACGGGCTGAAGGTAGCGGGGACCCGGATAAAGAGACTGCAAAGTCGGCGTGCACAATGGATTCCGCCCACCCTTGTGCATCCGTTCACAAGATCGTGTCCGGCAGCTCGCACATCGGCTCGAACGAAGGTGACCCCTCCGTGGACCTCAAGACCGCTTCCTCGCTCCACCGCCTCCGGCTCGTCTCCGCGCCCGAGGCCGTCTCGTTCCTGCTCCTGCTGGTCTGCTCGGTGCTCAAGCGGACCACGGACTTCAACGCGGTGCCGGTGATGGGTGCCGTCCACGGTGTGCTCTTCGTCCTCTACGTGCTCTTCTGGCTGGACGCCTGGAACCGCACCAAGTGGAGCTTCGGCACCGCCGCCGTCTACTTCCTCCTCTCGGTCGTGCCCTTCGGCGGCTTCTTCGCCGACCGCAAGCTGAAGCGCGAGGCCGAGGCCGCCGTCATCGCCTCCCGCGCCCGCGCCGAGGCCGGCGAGAGCGCGGTGAAGGCGTGATCGTCGCGTTCTCGGTCACCCCGCTCGGCGTGGGGGAGGAGGTCGGCGCGTACGTCGCCGACGCCGTTCGCGTGGTCCGCGAGTCCGGCCTGCCGAACCGCACCGACGCCATGTTCACGTCCATCGAGGGGGAGTGGGACGAGGTCATGGACGTCGTGAAGCGAGCCGTCGCCGCCGTCGAGGCCCGCGCCCCCCGCGTCTCCGTCGTCCTCAAGGCCGACATCCGCCCCGGCGTCACCGACGGCCTCACCGCCAAGATCGACACAGTCGAACGCCACCTCGCCCCCTGACCCCACCCACCCCGAAGCCCCTGGCCCTTGGCCGGGGGCTTCTTGGTGTGGGGTGGAGGCGTCGCCGCGCGTGCCGTGTGCGGGGCGGATGTTCTCGGCGGACGTCGTCCACTCGACGCCTGACGTGGGCCGGATGTAGGCGACTCGGACGACGCGGCCGTTGTCGTGGATCTCTTGGAGCACGGCGGTCAACTCCCCTTCGCCGCGCGAGGCGACATCGCGGACCAGGGTGTTCAGCAGGGGGTGCTGTTCGTATCCGTCGGTGCCGGCGGCGGTCACGTGTCCGCCGCCTGATCGCGGGTGGCGTCGAGGCGGCGCATGAACCGCTCCCAGCCGTCCGCCGCGCGGAGGCGCAGGGCGCGGCTCGGAGAGCCGGGGTGGGACTCCGCGCGTGTGAGGGGGCGGTGGGGGGTGGGTTTCGGGTGCTGTGGGCCGGGCGTGGACATGGATGGTCACTCCTCTCGGCGCGACGGGCCGCACTCCGCGTGCGCGCTCCGCCGAAACCCAGACTGGACCGGTGGACCGGTCCAGTCAATCGGTCTGTCCCATCGGGTAGTTGTCCGTCCGCTCCCAGACTCCTTCCGCTGTCACCCCTTCTTCGCAGACCAGGGGCCTGTCTGTGACGTCGTAGGCCGTGTGCAGCACCACCGCCACGGCGCACGGTCGTTTCACCCGAAGGTGTTCCGCTTCGGCGCTGGTGGCCAGGCGGACCGTCGTGATGTCCGTGCCCCGTGCGGGGGCGCGACCGGTCGTGCGCCGGATGTAGTGGGTGGTTCCCTCGGCGATCGGTCCCCCTTGGTGGAGGCGAGGGCAGGAATCCGCGACGTCCGGGGGAAACCATGCCGTCGTGTACGAGTGCGGCCTGTCCTCCAGCAGGGTCAATCGCACGCGGTGCAGCGCTCGGGCGCCACTCTCCAGCCCCAGGGCTTCGGCGATGTGGGAGGGCGGGATCAGCATCTCCGGGACACCGAGACGCCTGAACGGCATCCCGCCCTGGACGCGGCTGGTCCCGGCCCCGCGCCCACCGGCCGGCCGGGCCACGGGTGTCTCCACCACGGAGAAGCCGCGCCCCTGATGGGGTGTGACCAGACCGTCGGCGCGCAGTACCTCCATGGCCTTGATCGCGGTGGCCCGCGAGACGCCCCACTGCTCGCACAGATCGCGGCTGGACGGCAGGAGGGAGCCCGGCGGGAACTCGTCGTCCGCGATGCGGCGGCGCAGGCTTTCGGTGATCTGCTCGTACTTCAGGAGAGGCATGTACGTTCCTCGGCGTAGGAGATGACCGGTTGACCGGTCAGGCTAAGGGGGTGTGACCACGCCTGGCCAGCAGTCACAATCGCATCCATGCGCACACCCCCTGTAGCTCCCGAGGTCATCGCTTTCTACAGCGAGACCATCAACGAGTCCGAGCGACTGAGCAGCAGCGCCGACGGAGTGCTGGAGATGGTCCGCACGCGGGAACTGCTGCGGCGCCACCTGCCGCCCGCGCCCGCCCGGATCATCGACATCGGCGGCGGCCCGGGCGTGCACGCCCGATGGCTGATCGAGGACGGGTACGCGGTCGATCTCGTCGATCCCGTGCCGCGCCACGTCGAGGAGGCGGCGGCATCGGGCGTCCGGGCCGAACTCGGCGACGCCCGCGCGCTGGACGCGGCCGACGCCTCGTACGACGTGGGTCTCGTCCTCGGCCCGCTGTACCACCTGCTCGACCGCGAGGACCGGCTTCGCGCGCTGCGCGAGGCGGCCCGGGTCGTCCGCCCGGGCGGCATCGTCGCGGCCGCGGCCATCGGCCGCTACGCCTCGGTCTTCGAGCACGTGGCCACCACCCTGCTCACCGTCGACCGGGTGCGCGAGGCTGTGGCCGACATCCTGGTGACGGGCGTGCACGCCCCCGGCCGCAAGGGCTTCACCAGCTCGTACTTCCACACGGGGGAGGGGCTGGCCGCGGAGATGGGAGAGGCCGGTCTGACGGATTCCGTGGTGTATGGGATCGAAGGACCGGTGTGGTCGGCCCTCAAGGCCACCGAGCAGTACACCAAGGAAAGCCTGATCGACTCGCCCATGTTCCAGGCGGCGCTCACCGCCGCCCGCCTCGCGGAACCGCATCCGGACCTCCTCGCGGCGAGCTCGCACATGCTCGCGGTCGCGCGCGTGTAGCGCCGGGTGGGAGGAGGGGGGTGGGTGGGTGGCTGCGACCGGGGGCTTCTTGGTGTGGGGTGGGGCTTTGAGGGAGTGATCTCTATCGGTTAACGTCCTCCTTGAGCAGTTGCTCAAGACGGGGGACGGCCGTGGGGGACCATGGCGCGTTCCCCTTTTCCGGCCGTTGCCGGTACCGGTGTCTCCGCGGGGGAGCGCCACCGGTGCCGGCGGCGGCCGGAGGTGCGCCGGGGTGGGATCCGTACGCGGGAGGGGCGGGCGTGGGGCGGGAAGCGAAGGCGCCGGGGGTGCGGGACGCCAAGGGGCGGGAGACCCGCGAGAAGCTGCTCGACGGAGCCCTGCGCTCGCTCGTCGAGCACGGGATCGCCGGGACCTCGGCCCGGTCCGTCGCGGCCGCCGCGGGGGTCAACCAGGCCCTCGTCTTCTATCACTTCGGCTCCGTCGACGAGCTGCTCGCCGCCGCCTGCCGGCGCGGCGCCGAACAGCGGGTGGCCCGCCACCGCGACCGGCTCCGGGCCGCCACCAGCCTGAACGAGCTGCTCGCCTTCGGGCGCCTGATGCACGACGAGGAGCGGGACGCCGGGCACGTCGCCGTCCTCGCCCAGCTGCTGGCCGGCGCCCAGTCCCACCCCCGGCTCGCCCCCGCCACCGCCGCCGGGCTCGACCTGTGGATCGAGGAGATCGAGGGGGTGCTCCGGCGGGTCCTCGCCGGCACCCCGCTGGAGGGCTTCACCGACCCGGCCGGGCTGGCCCGGGCCGTCGCCGCCTCCTTCGTCGGGCTCGAACTCTACGAGGGCGTCGACCCCGAGGGCGCCGACGCGGCCCTCACCGCGCTGGAGCAGCTCGGGGCCCTGCTCGCCGCCGTCGAGGAGCTGAACCCGGTGGCGCGGAAGGCGGTCACGTACACGCTGCGTCGATCGGGTGGACGCGGGCGCTAGAACACCCTCACTCGGAGTACTCCAGTCGACACGCCGGACGAAGTCCCTTTTCGTGGGGATATCGACCCGATCGACGACAGCTGGAGGCACCGTGCGGCCGGGAGGCTACGACTACGACACCTACAGCCGACTCGCCGGTCCCCTCACGGAACCGGACACGGCGACCTACGAGGTGCGGTACACGAGTCTGCTCTCGAAGGAGCCGCACCGAATACGAGCCGTCCTCCTCATGGCCCTCGCACCGCTGCTCTCCGCGGTGCTGCTGGCCTACCTGGTCTGGCCCAGCCACTGGACCGTCCGCGAGGGCGACGACTCCTGGCGGGTGCCGTACGACACCGTGATGCTCGTGTCGATCGGCCTCATCTGCCTCTTCATGCTGGTGAACGTCTCCTCGATCGCCCACGCCACCATGGTCGCCCGCGACCCCGTGCCGGTGTACCCCGAGAAGGGCACCCGGGTCGCGTTCCTCACCACCTACGTGCCCGGCAAGGAACCCCTCACCATGGTCCGCGCGACCCTGGAGGCCGCCGTCCGCATGCGGCACGAGGGCACCCTGCACGTGTGGCTCCTCGACGAGGGCGACAGCGACGAGGCCAAGGCCCTCTGCGCCGAACTCGGCGTCCGCCACTTCACCCGCGCCGGCGTCCCCGAGTGGAACCGCGCCAAGGGCCCGCACAAGGCGAAGACCAAGCACGGCAACTACAACGCCTGGCTCGCCATGCACGGCGACGCCTACGACTGCTTCGCCTCGGTCGACACCGACCACGTCCCGCTCCCCAACTTCCTTGAGCGGATGCTTGGTTACTTCCGCGACCCCGACGTCGCCTTCGTCGTCGGCCCGCAGGTCTACGGCAACTACACCGGAGCCGTCACCAAGGCCGCCGAGTCCCAGCAGTTCCTCTTCCACGCCCTCATCCAGCGCGCCGGGAACCGCTACCGCGCCCCCATGTTCGTCGGCACCAACAACGTCGTCCGGATATCCGCCCTCAAGCAGATCGGCGGCCTGTACGACTCCATCACCGAGGACATGGCCACCGGCTTCGAGCTGCACCGCCGCCGGAACCCGGCCACCGGCCGCCGCTGGCGCTCCGTCTACACCCCCGACGTCCTCGCCGTCGGCGAGGGACCGGAGTCCTGGACCGACTTCTTCACCCAGCAGCTCCGCTGGTCCCGCGGCACCTACGAGACGGTCATCAAGCAGTTCTGGAAGGCGCCGTTCTCCATGCCGCCCGGCCGCCTCCTCAACTACACGCTCATGCTCGTCTACTACCCCATGACGGCCGTCAACTGGCTCCTCGGCATCCTCAGTTGCGTCCTCTACCTGTGGCTCGGCGCCTCCGGCACCCAGGTCTCCTCCCAGGTCTGGCTCATGATCTACAGCGATGCCGTCGCCCTCCAGATCGGCCTCTACCTCTGGAACCGCCGCCACAACGTCTCCCCGCACGAGCCCGAAGGCTCCGGCGGCCTCGCCGGCATGGTGATGTCCGCGCTCTCCGCGCCCATCTACCTCAGGTCCCTCGCCTCCGCGCTGCTGCGCACCCGCGGCCGCTTCGTCGTCACCCCCAAGGGCGGCGCCGCCAGCCCCGACCGGCTCCTCACCTTCCGCATCCACCTCTACTGGGCGGCCGTCCTCGTCGCCTCCCTGGTGGCCTCGGTCCACTTCGACCACACCCACGCGGCCATGCGCACCTGGGCGTTCCTCGCCCTCCTCATCGCGCTCGCCCCGGTCACCGTCTGGTCCTGGACCTCCCTGCGCGACCGGCGCGCCCGCGCCGTCCGCGAACGGGCCCGCGCCCGGACCCGCGACCGCCGGCTCGCCATCGCCCGGAAGGGGATCGAGGTGCGCACCGTACCGCCGCTGCCGCAGTTCCCGCCCCTGCCCCCGCACCCGCCCGCGACCACCGCGCCCACGACGACCGGAGGGAACTGATCCATGGCATACCGGCCGTCCAAGAAGTTCAAGAAGACCCTGCTCGGCAGCGGCGCCGTCCTCGTCCTCGCGGCGCTGAACGCCCCCGCCGCCGTCACCTTCGCCTCGGAGAAGTACCACGCCTACAAGATCGCCCAGCCCGGCTACAAGAAGAGGTACGGCTCCTGGGGCGGCGTCTCCGTCCCCGACGGGACGCGGATCAACGCGATCCACGCCGCCCTCCTGCACACCGGCAAGGTGCTGCTGATCGCCGGCTCCGGCAACAACCAGAAGAACTTCGACGCCGGGACCTTCGACACCGTCCTGTGGGACCCGGTGAAGAACACCTTCAAGAAGATCCCCACCCCCGAGGACTTCTTCTGCGCCGGCCACAGCCAACTGCCCGACGGGCGGCTCCTGGTGGCCGGCGGCACCGCCCGCTACGAGGTCCTGGACGGCGGGGTGAAGAAGGCCGGCGGCGGCATGCGGGTCAAGAACGAGAGCCCCGACAAGGCCGTGACGCTGAAGAAGGGCACCGTCTTCCGCTCCCCGTCCGGGGTCGAGTACGTCACCACCACCGACGTCACCGTCCCCAAGGCGAAGCGCGAGTTCGAGATCTCGTACTTCAAGAGCGGCCAGATGAAGCCGTGGAAGACCAAGGTGACCGCGGCGGAGGCGCGGGTCTTCGTCGAGGCCGTCGAGGAGGGCCCGCAGGGCCTCACCACCGAGGCCGCGCAGTACGAGGTCGTCGGACTGAAGGGGAAGGCCGCCGACGACGTCTACGGCCTCGCCCAGAAGCTCACCACCGAGAAGCAGGACTTCCAGGGCATCAAGGCCGCCTACGAGTTCGACCCCAAGGCGGAGAAGTACATCCCGGTCGCCCCCATGAAGGACGCCCGCTGGTACCCCACCCTGGTCGGCCTGGAGGACGGCAAGGTCCTCGCCGTCTCCGGGCTCAACGACGTCGGCGACGTCGTCCCCGGCGACAACGAGATCTACGACCCGAAGACCAAGAAGTGGACCAAGGGCCCCTTCCGCTACTTCCCCACCTACCCCTCCCTCTTCCTCACCAAGGGCGGCAAGCTCCTCTACACCGGCTCCAACGCCGGCTACGGGCCGGCCGAGAAGGGCCGCGCGCCGGGCCTGTGGGACCTGAAGACCAACACCTTCACCCCCCTGCCCGGCCTCACCGACCCCGACCAGCTGGAGACCTCCGCCTCCCTGATCCTGCCGCCCGCGCAGGCCCAGAAGGTCATGGTCCTCGGCGGCGGCGGGGTCGGCGAGTCCCCCAAGTCCACCGCCCGCACCTCCATCATCGACCTCACCACCGACAGCCCGACCTTCCAGGACGGGCCCTCGCTCCCGCAGGGCACCCGCTACCTCAGCAGCGTCCTGCTCCCCGACGACACCGTCTTCACCACCGGCGGCTCCCGCGACTACCGCGGCCGCAGCGGCAGCGACATCCTCAAGGCGCAGTTCTACGACCCCGCCACCAACGCCTTCGCGGCGGCGGCCGACCCCACCGTCGGCCGCAACTACCACTCGGAGGCGCTGCTGCTGCCCGACGGACGGGTCGCCACCTTCGGCTCCGACCCGCTCTTCGACGACAAGGACAACACCAAGCTCGGCACCTTCGAGCAGCGCATCGAGGTCTTCACCCCGCCCTACCTCCACAAGGCCGGCGACGACCGGCCGGCCCTCGGCGAGGGCCCCCGGGAGCTCGACCGGAACGGCCGCGCCACCTTCAAGACCAAGGACGCCGGCCGGATCGCCAAGGCACGGCTGATGCGGCCCAGCGCGGTCACCCACACCACCGACGTCGAACAGCGCTCGGTGGAACTGGGCCTGACGAAGGGCGAGGACGGTCTCACGGTCACCGTGGACGCCCCCGAGGACCGCACCCTCGTCCCGCCCGGCTGGTACATGCTCTTCGTCACCGACGAGGCCGGCATCCCCTCCGAGGCGAAGTGGGTCCAGGTCATGGGGGAGGACCCGAAGGAGAAGACAGGGACTAACGAGAGCGACTGAGCGGGTTCAGGCGTCGGCGCGGCGGGCCAGGCCCAGCGCGTACTCAGGCCACCAGGTCCCCGCGGCCGGGCCGCCCCGGCACTGCCCGTCCGAGTCCCCGGGACGCTTGATCCACAGGTACGCGTCCACCAGCGCGTCCCCGGTCCGGTCCGTCGGCGGCACGCCGAGCGACCGGCCCGGGGGATTGCACCACGCCTCCGCCCCGTCGCCCGGGAGGGGTCCCGCGCCGTTCCGGCTGGTGTCGACCGTGAAGTGCATCCCGCCGAGCAACCCGGACAGGGTCGCCCCGAAGTCCCGTACCGCCGCCGTCGTCTGGAAGTTCGACACATTGAGCGAGAAGCCGTCCGCGCGGGCGATCCCGGCCCGCCGCAGCGGCTCCACCAGCTTCCCCGGATCGTCGATCCACGCCGGGTTCCCCGCGTCCAGGTAGACCCGGGTCCCCGGCTGCCGCTTCAGCCGCTCGATCGCCTCGGCGAGCAGCGCCGACCGCTCCTGGTGGTACTGCCCCGGCGTGCAGCCGTCCACCATGTGCGGCACCGCGTCCGGCTCCAGGACCACCACCGCGGAGGCGTCCCCGATCGCCGAGGCGAAGGAGTCCACCCACGTCCGGTACGCCTGCCCGTCCCGCGCGCCGCCCGCCGAGTACAGGCCGCAGTCGCGGTGCGGGATGTTGTACGCCACGAAGACCGCCGTCCGGTCCTCGGCCGTCGCCCCGCGCACCGCCCGCCGGATCTCCGGCACCGGGTCGTCCCCGGCCGGCCAGTCCGCGACCGGCTGCTCCGAGATCCGCTTCAGCACCCGGGCGTCGTCGGCGCGGCCCTGCGCCTCGTACTGCTTCACCTGCCGGGCCGCGTCGCTCTCCGGGTCCACCCAGAACGGCGAGCCGCCGGTCGGCGCCGGGGCCTCGCCCTTCGTCGCGGCCGGCGGACCGACGGGGGAGGGCGCGGGCTCGTCGGAGGAGCAGCCGCTCGCGGTCAGCAGCAGCGCGCTGAGGAGGGCGAGCGTGGTGGTGGCGGTGGTGCGGCGGGACATCCGGGCCCTCAGGGTCGGCGGCAAGGGGAGTGCGGGCGTGGGTCCGCCCGCAGGGAAATCGGACAGACCGCGCCATCGTGACATGTCGGTCACCCGGCGTCCGGCTGCGACACCGCGATCCCCAGCGGCGTCCGCTCGTACAGCACCTGGTGGCCGTAACGCCGCGAGGTCAGCAGCCCCGCCTCCCGCAGCACCGACAGATGCGCGGAGACCGACGAGGGCGCCCGGCCGAGGAGATGCGCCAGCGCCGTCGTCCCCATCGGCTCGACGAGGGCGCACAGCACGTCCGCCCGCACCGGCCCGAGGAGCCGCGCGAGCGCCTCGGGCGTGCGCTCCCGCGCCTCCGTCCACAGCCCGCCGATCCCGCGCACCGGATACACCACCGTCGGCTGCCACGGCTCCTCGAAGCCGCTCACCACCTCCGGCCAGATGAACACCGACGGCATCAGCACCAGCCCCTGACCGCCCAGCGCCCGCACGTGCTCCCCGCGATAGCCGCGCACCTGGAGGACGGACGCCTCCGGATCCCAGGAGAACGACGGGTGCAGTTCGCCGAGCAGCCGCTCCAGACCGCCCTCCGCCAGCCGCCGCGAGTGGTACGCGACATCCGCTTCGAGCAGCGCCCGCAGCCGGGGCCACTCGGGCGCGACCAGCGCCTCCCAGGCCGCCCGGAGCAGCTCCGCCAGCCGCTCCACCGCCCCCGCAGGATCGGCGAGCAGCCGCCGCCCCTCCGCGCTCTCCGAGGCCCCCGGCGTGCACGCCAGCGCCCGCGCGAGATCCGGCCCGACCAGAGCCGGATCGATCGCCCGTACGGCCGCGAGCTCGTCCTCGAAGGACGCGGCGGGCCCGAGCGGAGGCGGGTACAGGAAGTCCGGCGAGTGCCCCCGCTCCGGCATCAGCAGCTGGAGCGGCGCCAGCTCCAGCTCCCGCGCGGCCCCGGCGATCCGCCGCAGCCACGGCAGGTGGTACCCCTGCTGCCGGGGCCGCGCCAGCACCCGTACCGCCGACTGCGTCTCCCACAACGGCGACACCGCGAACCGGATCCGCAGCGCGTCGGCCTCCCCGAAGAGCAGGTGATACGGCACGGAGCCCCCTGGGCGAGACGGAAGATTCGGCTGGAGCCGAAAGTCTAGAGGCGGCCGCCTCCCGGCCCGCAGGCTGCCGCCATGTCCCTGACCGACACCCCTCCCACCACACCGCTGCCCGACACCCCACCCCCGCCCGGGTACCTCGCCGTCTTCCGCGTCCGTGAGTTCCGGTGGGTGTTCGGGGCGCATCTGCTCTCCCTCCTCGGGCTCGTCGTCAGCGAGATCGCGCTCACCGTCCTCGTCTACGACCTCACCCGCTCCCCGCTCCTCTCCTCCCTCACCTTCGCCCTCGGCTTCCTCCCCTACCTCCTCGGCGGCACCCTCCTCGCCGGGCTCGCCGACCGGCACCCGCCCCGCCGGGTCCTCGTCGTCTGCGACCTGATCTGCGCCGGAGCCGTCGCGCTCATGGTCCTGCCCGCGACCCCCGTCGCCGGACTCCTCGTCCTGCGCTGCGCCGTCGCCGCCGTCGCCCCCGTCTTCCAGGGGACCCGGATGGCGACCCTCGCCGACATCCTCGGCGAGGGCGACCTCTTCGTCCTCGGCCGCTCGCTCCTGCGGATCGTCTCCCAGTCCGCCCTCCTCGCCGGGTTCGGCGTCGGCGGCGTCCTGCTCACCGTCGTCCCCGCCCGCGGCGCCATCGCCCTCACCGCCGGCACCTTCCTCCTCTCCGCCCTGCTGCTGCGCCTCGGCACCGCCCGCCGCCCCGCCCGCGCCGCCGCCGGGCGCGAAGGGCTCGGCGCCACCTGGTCCCTGCTGCGCGACCGCCGGATCCGCGGCCTGATGCTGCTCTTCTGGGTGCCGCCGCTCTTCGTCGTCGTCCCCGAGGCCCTCGCCGCGCCCTACGCCGACGAGCTCGGCGTCTCCACCGCCGCCCTCGGCCTCCTCATGTGCGCGATGCCGGTCGGCACCATCGCCGGCGAACTCCTCGCCGGCGCCGTCCTGCGCCCCGCCACCCGCGTCCGGCTCGTCGCCCCCCTCCTCCTCGCCGGCTTCCTCCCCTTCCTCCTGTACGCGCTCCGCCCCGGCCCCGCCCTCGCGGCGCTCGCCCTCGTGCTGGCCGGCGCCGCCGGCGCGTACACCCTCGGGCTCGACGCCCGGTTCGTCGCCGCCGTCCCCGAGGAGCGCCGGGGGAGGGCCATGACCCTGATGACGGCGGGCATGATGACCGTCCAGGGCCTCGGCATGGCCGGTGCCGGACTCGTCGCGGAGTTCGTCCCGGTCCACCTCGTCGTCGCCGGGGCGGGCCTGCTGGCGACGCTGATCATCGCCGGACTCCTGGCGACCGAAGGGCGAGACGGGGCTGACCGCCATATGACCAGTCGGTAAGGTCGACGCGTGCCGAAGCCGCTCAGTCTCCCGTTCGATCCCATCGCCCGAGCCGACGAACTCTGGCAGAAGCGCTGGGGTCCGGTCCCCTCGATGGCCGCGATCACCTCGATCATGCGCGCCCACCAGATCCTGCTGGCCGAGGTCGACGCGGTGGTCAAGCCGTACGGGCTGACCTTCGCCCGCTACGAGGCGCTGGTGCTGCTCACCTTCTCCAAGGAGGGCGAGCTGACCATGTCGAAGATCGGCGAGCGGCTGATGGTCCACCCCACCTCGGTGACGAACACGGTGGACCGCCTGGTGCGGTCGGGCCTCGTCGCCAAGCGCCCCAACCCCAACGACGGGCGCGGCACCCTCGCCTCCATCACGGAGAAGGGCCGCGAGGTGGTCGAGGCGGCCACCCGCGACCTGATGGAGATGGAGTTCGGCCTCGGCGCGTACGACTCCGAGGAGTGCGCCGAGATCTTCGCCCTCCTCCGCCCCCTCCGGGTCGCGGCACACGACTTCGACGAGGGCTGACCCCAGCGAAGATCGCCCCGGAACGTGCGGTTACGCTCGACGGCATGAAATCCAGCGTGCTGACCCGCTACCGCGTCATGGCGTACGTGACCGCCGTCATGCTGCTCGTGCTCTGCGGCTGCATGGTCGCCAAGTACGGCTTCGACACCGGCGAGGACCTGACCTTCGCGGTCTCCCAGACCCATGGTGTGCTCTACATCATCTACCTCGTCTTCGCCTTCGACCTGGGCTCCAAGGCCCGCTGGTCGTTCGGCAAGATCGTGTGGCTGCTCCTCTCCGGCACGATCCCCTTCGCCGCCTTCTTCGTCGAGCGCAAGGTCGTCGCCGAGGTGAAGCCGCTGGTCAGCGGCGCGCAGCCGGTGCCCGTACGAGCCTGACACCCACCCCCGTACAAGCGTGCGGGGGTTTGTCATCGACATTTACTAGGACGTCCTAGTAAATTCGAAGGCATGGACGCTGACGCGATCGAGGAAGGCCGCCGTCGCTGGCAGGCCCGTTACGACAAGGCCCGCAAGCGCGAGGCGGACTTCACCACGCTCTCCGGGGACCCGGTCGAGCCGGTCTACGGGCCCCGGCCCGGGGACACCTACGAGGGGTTCAAGCGCATCGGCTGGCCGGGCGAGTACCCCTTCACCCGGGGGCTCCACCCCACCGGCTACCGGGGCCGCACCTGGACCATCCGCCAGTTCGCCGGCTTCGGCAACGCCGAGCAGACCAACGAGCGGTACAAGATGATCCTCGCCGCCGGCGGCGGCGGGCTCTCGGTCGCCTTCGACATGCCCACCCTCATGGGCCGCGACTCCGACGACCCCCGCTCCCTCGGCGAGGTCGGCCACTGCGGCGTCGCCATCGACTCCGCCGCCGACATGGAGGTCCTCTTCAAGGACATCCCGCTCGGCGACGTCACCACGTCGATGACGATCTCCGGCCCCGCCGTCCCCGTCTTCTGCATGTACCTCGTCGCCGCCGAGCGCCAGGGCGTCGACCCCGCCGTCCTCAACGGCACGCTCCAGACCGACATCTTCAAGGAGTACATCGCGCAGAAGGAGTGGCTCTTCCCGCCCGAGCCGCACCTGCGCCTCATCGGCGACCTGATGGAGCACTGCGCGGCCGGCATCCCCGCGTACAAGCCGCTCTCCGTCTCCGGCTACCACATCCGCGAGGCCGGGGCGACGGCCGCGCAGGAGCTGGCGTACACCCTCGCCGACGGCTTCGGCTACGTCGAGCTCGGCCTCTCCCGCGGCCTCGACGTGGACGTCTTCGCCCCCGGCCTCTCCTTCTTCTTCGACGCGCACCTCGACTTCTTCGAGGAGATCGCCAAGTTCCGCGCCGCCCGCCGGATCTGGGCCCGCTGGATGAAGGAGGTGTACGGCGCCGAGACCGACAAGGCGCAGTGGCTCCGCTTCCACACCCAGACCGCCGGTGTCTCGCTCACCGCCCAGCAGCCGTACAACAACGTCGTGCGGACCGCGGTCGAGGCCCTCTCCGCCGTCCTCGGCGGCACCAACTCCCTCCACACCAACGCCCTCGACGAGACCCTCGCGCTCCCCAGCGCGCAGGCCGCCGAGATCGCCCTGCGCACCCAGCAGGTGCTGATGGAGGAGACCGGCGTGGCCAACGTCGCCGACCCGCTGGGCGGCTCCTGGTACGTCGAGCAGCTCACCGACCGCATCGAGGCCGACGCCGAGAAGATCTTCGAGCAGATCAAGGAGCGCGGCCTGCGCGCCCACCCGGACGGCAAGCACCCGATCGGGCCGATCACCTCCGGCATCCTGCGCGGCATCGAGGACGGCTGGTTCACCGGCGAGATCGCCGAGTCCGCCTTCCGCTACCAGCAGTCCCTGGAGAAGGGCGAGAAGCGCGTCGTCGGCGTCAACGTCCACCACGGCTCCGTCACCGGCGACCTGGAGATCCTGCGGGTCAGCCACGAGGTCGAGTGGGAGCAGGTCCGGGTCCTCGGCGAGCGCAAGGGCCGCCGCGACGAGGCGAAGGTCCGCGCCTCCCTCGACGCCATGCTGGCGGCCTCCCGGGACGGCTCCAACATGATCCCGCCGATGCTCGACGCCGTCCGCGCCGAGGCCACCCTCGGCGAGATCTGCGACGTGCTCCGCGAGGAGTGGGGCGTGTACGTGGAGCCCGCGGGCTTCTGATCCCCGCTGGGGACATGACGGCTGGGGACATGACGGACTGAGGGCCGGTACGGGGACTCCCGTACCGGCCCTCGGTCGTGTCTCTCCGCGCGGTCAGCCGAGGGCCGCCAGGGCGCCCAGGCCGCCGACCAGGAGGGCCGAGAGGCGGGCGACCCAGGCCGTGTCGACCGGCTCGGCGCTGACCAGGGCGCGGTGCACCACGGCGCCCGCGACGACGTCGAAGATGAGGTCGTCGGTGGCGTCCACGGCCACCGGGTCGCGCTCCGCGGGCAGTTCGCCGCGCTCCTGCGCCCGCCGGCGGCCGTCGAGGACCAGCCGCTTCTGGCGCTCCACGATCGAGGTGCGGATCCGCTCGCGCAGCGGGGCGTCGCGGGTCGACTCGGCGACCACGGCCATCAGCGCCGTCTTGGTCTCGGGGCGCTCCAGGAGGGCCGCGAACTGGAGGACGACGTGCTCGATGTCGGCCTGGAGGGAACCCAGGTCGGGCAGTTCGAGTTCATCGAAGAGGACGGCGACGGCGTCGACGACGAGTTCGTTCTTGTTGGCCCAGCGGCGGTACAGCGTGGTCTTGGCGACTCCGGCCCGGGTGGCGACGTCGCCCATCGTGAGCTTGGACCAGCCCAGCTCCACCAGGGCCGCGCGGGTCGCCTCCAGGATGGCCGCGTCGGCCTCGGTGGAGCGGGGGCGGCCGGTGCGGGTGGTGCGTGAGGTGGGGTGGCCGGACTTGCATGACATGGACGACGACCATACCCGCCGGTAGGTACGGCGCCAGAGGCGCGTGATGTGAGGCAGTTCACGCCGGAGGGCTTCCCTTCGCCCCGGGCCCCGCCCTTACGCTACGACCCGTAGCGAAAGGCAATGAGCGGCCTGAGCGACAACCATGCAGGACGCCGGGTGGGGACCCGGCGAGCGGTGGGCGCCCTCGGCGGAGGGCGCTGTTCAGCCATGGCTTACCGGATCCGCGCGCGGAAGGGGGAGGATGTACTCATGCAGCCCCGAAACATGTCCATGAGCGGCGTCGTCGACCTCGCCGCGGTGAAGGCGGCCGGAGAGGCCAAGGCGAAGGCGGAGCAGGCGCGCGCCGAGGCCGCCCGGCACGGCGGGCCCGCGGCGGTGCCGCCCTCCGCCCTGGTGATCGACGTCGACGAGGCGGGCTTCGAGCGCGATGTGCTCCAGCGTTCCGCCGAGGTCCCGGTCGTCCTCGACTTCTGGGCCGAGTGGTGCGAGCCCTGCAAGCAGCTGGGCCCGCTCCTGGAGCGGCTGGCCGTGGAGTACGACGGCCGCTTCCTGCTCGCGAAGATCGACGTCGACGCCAACCAGATGCTGATGCAGCAGTTCGGCATCCAGGGAATTCCGGCCGTTTTCGCGGTCGTCGCCGGTCAGGCGCTGCCCCTCTTCCAGGGTGCGGTGCCCGAGGCGCAGATCCGCGAGACCCTCGACCAGCTGATCCAGGTCGGCGAGGAGCGCTTCGGCCTCACCGGTCTCGCCGTGGACCGGGACGCGGACGGCTCCGAGCCCGCCGCCCGCCCGGCCGCCGGCCCGTACGACGCCCTCCTGGAGGCGGCCATGTCCGCGCTCGACGCGGGCGACCTGGGCGGTGCGGTCCGGGCGTACCAGAACGTGCTGGCCGACGACCCCGAGCACCCCGAGGCCAAGCTGGGCCTCGCCCAGGCCGAACTGCTCACGCGGGTGCAGGGCATGGACCCGCAGCTGGTGCGGAAGAACGCGGCGGACAACCCGGCGGACGTCACCGCGCAGATCGCCGCCGCCGACCTGGACCTGGTGGGCGGTCATGTGCAGGACGCCTTCGGGCGCCTCGTGGAGACCGTGCGCCGGACCTTCGGCGACGACCGGGACACGGCGCGGCTGAAGCTCCTGGAGCTGTTCGAGGTGATCGGCCCGGAGGACCCGCGGGTGATCGCGGCCCGGCAGGCGCTCGCGCGCGTCCTTTTCTGAGCCCCGAATTCCCGGCCCTGCGCTAAGCGCCTGCTCAGGGCGGGGCAGGGTCCCGGAATGCCTGGCGATTTGGCGACACGGTGACAAGTGGCGGCCGCGCTTTACCAAATCTTGACAAACGCGGCCGCTGTTACTTGCAGTAAATCGAACCCGTGAATCTGTCCGGGTTCACCCTCCTATAAGAGGATTTTCCGCACCAGGTGACTCCACCCTGTGTGCCCGGTCGGCGGCATCGCGCCATGGCGCGGTCACGCATCCGTTACTAGCGAGTAATGAACCCCTTGTGCGGGCGCCGCGAATGGACCACGATCGGCCACGCTCGGTCCGAACCGCACGCCCCGGCCACCGCCTGGGAGCGCGGCGAGGGTCCCCACCGGGCGGGCCGGCGGCCTCAGGCGGCCGGCCGATCGGACAGGGGGGTTCCTGCTCCCACCGGGCAGGACCTGTCCACCGGGCCGTGCGCACGCGCGGCACATGGTTGTCGCTCGGGGGTGATCGCCGGTGAGCCGGACGCGCGTCGCGCCTTCTGCTGCCTCGGCGCTCTCCTTCCCGAGGACGTAGCTCTTCTCCCATCCCAGGCCGGGCCCCGGGCCCTCCTGGAGATGTACGTCCGAGAAGGAGGATTCTCATGAAGTCCCAGGTTCGTGGCGGGACCAGATGGAAGCGGTTCGCCGTCGTCATGGTTCCGAGCGTGGCCGCCACGGCCGCGATCGGTGTCGGCCTGGCCCAGGGCGCGCTCGCCGCGTCGTTCAGCATCTCCGGCCAGGAGTTCAAGGTCCGTGCGGAAAGCCTCGTCGGTGAGGGCTTCGTCCAGTACGGCAGCGTCGCCTCCGGCAAGACGCTGGAGGGCGAGTCGTTCGCCGCTCCGGTCGCCGTTTCGGGCTTCAACAAGGCCTGGATCACCAAGATGTGCCAGTCGGTCGTCACGCCGAAGATCCCGTTCGTCGGTGACGTGACGCTCCAGCTGAACGCGGGCACCCAGGCCGGCAAGCCGGTGTACGCCGAGGGCCTGTACCTCGACGTCTCCTCGCTGAAGGCCGACGCCGAGTTCGAGAACATCGACATCGGCGTCGCGGCGGGCTCCGCCGACAAGAACGCCAAGGGCGAGGTCCTTCCGGGGCGCCCGGGCATCCAGCCCGAGACCAGGGCCAACCTGAACGGCTTCGCGCAGCGCGCCAAGACCGCCAAGCTCAGCAACGTCGAGCAGAAGGCGTGGGCGACCACCGCCGCGACCTTCAAGCTCCCCAACCTGAGCCTGTCCCTGCACCGGGGCACCTCGGCGGAGTGCTTCAAGGACTGATCCGGTCCCTCAGGGTGCGGGCCGTTCCGGCGGCCCGCACTCGCACCGGGGTCCGGCCCCGGTCTCTTCACCTTTTCTCAGCAATACCGCTTCCAGGGAGCTGTTTCCATGAGCGCCGAGACCCTTGCCTCCCGCGAAGTCCCCAAGAAGGAGAACCGGTTCAAGGTCTGGAGGCAGACCCGGCCCTTCTGGGCGGGACTGTTCACCATGATCGGCGGCCTGCCGATCGCCTACCTTCCCTACGGCGACGTGCGGCTCGGCAACGTCACCCTCGCCATGGCCACGACCGCCGGAGCGGGCGCGCTGATCATCGGCGTCCTGCTCGTCACCCTCGGCCTCACGATGTGGTTCCAGCCCATCGTCCGGGTCTTCGCGGGTGTCGCGGCGATCGTCCTGGCGCTGGTGTCCATCCCCGTGTCGAACTTCGGCGGACTGGTCGTCGGCTTCCTCTTCGCCCTCATCGGCGGCGCCCTGTCGGCGTCCTGGGCCCCCGCGCCCGAGATCGAGGAGACCGAGGAGACGCCGGGGACGGCGGAGGCGGAGCACGACGGCGGGCCGGAGGTCTTCGCGGAGACCGGCTCCGAGGCCGAGACCCGGGCCGTCGCGGCGGCCGGGGTGCCCGAGCAGCGCGAGACCGCCGGACCGGCGACCGAGACGACGATCGACGCCAAGGGCGGGAGGAACAGTGCGGGGTGACGAGACCCAGCAGGGCCTCGGCAGGAGCGGGCCGCGCCACGCGGCCCCTCGCAAGACGCTGCTGAACAGGATCCAGGGCCCCGCGGGCAAGGCGATGGCGCTCGCGGCCATGCCGACCGCGGTGTTCGTGGGCATGGGCCTCGCGCCCAGCCCCGCACTGGCCGACGAGAAGGACATCCCCTTCGCGCCCGGCCCCTGTGTGACCCGCTCCGACGAGCCGGTGGCGGAGGAGACGACGGCCACGCCCACGGCGAAGGCCACCGAGACCGCGAAGCCGGAGCCGACGGCTACGGCCACGGTCACGAAGCCGGTGGAGCCGACGGCCACCGCGTCCGCGACGGCGACCCCGTCCGCGACCGCGACCGCCACGCCCACCGCCACGGCGACCCCGGAGCCGACGGCGACGACGTCCGAATCCGCCGCCACCCAGGGCGGGGCGCAGGCTGCGGCACCCGCCGCCGACACCGCCCCGAAGGCCACGCCCACGCCCACGAAGTCGGTCAACCCGCTCGACCCGCTGGGCGTCGGCGACACCCTGAAGGACTTCTTCGACGGGCTCGCCCCGAAGAAGGAGCCCACGGCGACCCCGTCCGCCACCGCGACGACGGCCGCCCCGCAGCAGAAGGCGGCCACGCCGGACGAGACCCCGTCCACCCAGGCACCGGCGCCCGAGGCGACGTCCGAGCCCACGAGCGAGCCGAAGAAGACGGAGGCCAAGGCGACGGAGGAGCTCGCGCCCGCCGCCGCCAAGGCCAAGGCCGCCATCGAGAAGGCCGCGGAGAAGGCCGGCGCGAAGGTCGAGGAGCTCCCCGAGAGCGCCCAGGGCCTGGACGCCAAGAAGGACACGGACATACCCGAGGGCGCCAAGCCGCGCTTCCCGTGCCCCGAACCGGACGCGGAGGCCCTCGCCGCCGCCGACCTGGAGCCCGGCATCCCGCTCCTGCCGGACGACCCGTGGCGCCTCAGCACCTCCCTGCTCACCCTCAAGGGGCTGAAGTACCACGGCATCGTGGAGGTGAAGACCTCCAGCGGGCAGATCAAGAAGGTCCTCAAGTTCACGGCCAAGGACGGCGTGGACATCAAGGACCTGCACCAGACGACCGTCCACTCGGAGGGCCGCACGGCGCACGTCCGCTCGAACAGGGGCTCGACCTCGACGATCCGGAACGGCACGGTGACCATGTACACCGAGTCGATCAAGGGCAACCTCTTCGGGATCATCCCCATCGAGTTCACCCCGAACTCCCCGCCGCCCCTCGACGTGCCGCTCGCCATCTTCTCGAACTGCACGGTCGTCCAGGCCGGCCAGTTCGGCGGCACCCTCAAGATCCCCGGCCTCCGCAACACCATCGAACCCAGCTGACCCGACCTCGGCTGAGCACGACGGCCTCCCTCTCCCCGACCGGGAGGGGAGGCCGTCGTCGTGTCACGCCGTCAGCCGAGCGCCTCGGCGGCGGCGCGCCGGATCCGCTTCGTCCGCCCGGCTTCCGCCAGCCCCGCGCTCGGCGCGCGGCACCCGCTCCAGGACCTCTCCGACGACGGCCGACGCGAGCGCGGCATCGGGCTCCGCCGCGACCGCGGCCAGCAGACTTCTCGACGAGGGTGGTCGGCAACGGCCGGTGGGCCGCACCCCTCATCGGGGTGCGGCCCACCGGCCGTTCTGTCTGTCCGCGGGGGCGCGTCAGTCGCGCTCGCCGCCGCCCAGGTGGTGGACGCGGACCATGTTCGTGGTGCCGGGGACGCCGGGGGGCGAGCCGGCGGTGATGACCATGGTGTCGCCCTCGTTGTGGCGCTGGAGCTTGAGGAGCTCGGCGTCGACGAGGTCGACCATCGCGTCGGTGTTGTCGACGTGCGGGACGACGAAGGACTCGACGCCCCAGCTCAGGGTGAGCTGGTTGCGGGTGTTCTCGTCCGTGGTGAAGGCGAGGATCGGCTGCTGGACCCGGTAGCGGGAGAGGCGGCGGGCCGTGTCACCGGACTGGGTGAAGGCGATCAGCGCCTTGCCGCCGAGGAAGTCGGCGATCTCGCAGGCCGCGCGGGCGACGGAGCCGCCCTGGGTGCGCGGCTTCTTGCCGGGGACCAGGGGCTGGAGGCCCTTGGAGAGCAGCTCCTGCTCGGCCGCGACGACGATCTTCGACATCGTCTTCACGGTCTCGATCGGGTAGGCGCCGACCGAGGACTCGGCGGAGAGCATGACCGCGTCCGCGCCGTCCAGGATCGCGTTGGCGACGTCGCTCGCCTCGGCGCGGGTCGGACGGGAGTTGGTGATCATCGACTCCATCATCTGGGTGGCGACGATGACGGGCTTGGCGTTGCGGCGGCACATCTCGACGAGGCGCTTCTGCACCATCGGGACCCGCTCCAGCGGGTACTCGACGGCGAGGTCGCCACGGGCGACCATGACCGCGTCGAAGGCGGCGACGACGCCTTCCATGTTCTCGACGGCCTGCGGCTTCTCGACCTTGGCGATGACCGGGACCCGGCGGCCCTCCTCGTCCATCACCTTGTGGACGTCCTTGACGTCGTTGGCGTCGCGGACGAAGGAGAGGGCGACCATGTCGCAGCCCATGCGGAGCGCGAAGCGGAGGTCGTCGACGTCCTTCTCCGACAGCGCGGGGACGTTGACGGCCGCGCCGGGCAGGTTGATGCCCTTGTGGTCGGAGATGACACCGCCCTCGATGACCACGGTCTTGACCCGGGGGCCGTCGACCTCGACGACCCGCAGCTCGACGTTGCCGTCGTTGATGAGGACCTGGTCGCCCTTGGAGACGTCGCCGGGCAGACCCTTGTAGGTGGTGCCGCAGATGGACTTGTCGCCGGGGACGTCCTCGGTGGTGATGGTGAACTCGTCACCGCGCACCAGCTCGACCGGGCCCTCGGCGAAGGTCTCCAGGCGGATCTTGGGGCCCTGGAGGTCGGCGAGGACGCCGACGGCGTGCCCGGTGTCCGCGGAGACCTGCCGGACGCGGTCGTACCGCTCCTGGTGTTCTGCCTGGGAGCCGTGGCTGAAGTTGAATCGGGCCACGTTCATACCGGCCTCGATGAGAGCCTTCAGCTGCTCATACGAGTCGACGGCGGGGCCCAGCGTGCAGACGATTTTGGAACGGCGCATGAGGCGGATCCTATCGGTTTGTTTCACTGCGGAATATTCCGGCTGGCGGAAAGTACAAATGGGCGGGGGCCCGCTCAGGCGTTTGTCGTTCGAGTAACTTTTCCGACCGGACTTCCAACCGGACTTCCGACCGGACTTTCACCCGGACTCGCACCCGGCCTTTCACCCGTCAGATCGAAGGTCTGGCGGGCGATCTCCAGCTCCTCGTCGGTCGGTACGACGGCCACCGCGACCCGCGCGTACTCGGGGGAGACGACCCGCGGTTCGTCCGACCGTACGGCGTTGAGGTCGGCGTCCACCGCGAGGCCCAGCTCCTCCAGGCCGGCGATCGCCGCCTCCCGTACCGGCGCCGCGTTCTCGCCCACGCCGGCGGTGAAGACGACGGCGTCCACCCGGCCGAGGACCGCGTAATACGCGCCGATGTATTTCTTCAGGCGGTGGATGTAGATGTCGAAGGCGAGCGCGGCCCGCTCGTCGCCCTCGTCGATCCGGCGCCGGATCTCGCGCATGTCGTTGTCGCCGCAGAGCCCGACCAGGCCGGACTTCTTGTTGAGCAGGACGTCGATCTCGTCGGCGGTCATGCCCGCCACCCGCTTGAGGTGGAAGGTGACGGCCGGGTCGATGTCGCCGGAGCGGGTGCCCATGACCAGGCCCTCCAGCGGGGTCAGGCCCATGGAGGTGTCCACGCAGCGTCCGCCGCGGACCGCCGAGGCGGAGGCGCCGTTGCCGAGGTGGAGCACGATCACGTTCACCTCCTCCGGCTCCTTGCCGAGCAGCTTCGCCGCCGCCCGGGAGACGTACGCGTGCGAGGTGCCGTGGAAGCCGTAGCGGCGGATCCGGTGCGCGTCGGCGGTCTCCACGTCGATCGCGTACCGTGCCGCCGCCTCCGGCATCGTGGTGTGGAAGGCGGTGTCGAAGACGGCGACCTGCGGCAGGTCGGGGCGCATCGCCATGGCCGTACGGATGCCGAGCAGGTTCGCCGGGTTGTGCAGCGGCGCCACCGGCACCAGGCGCTCGATCTCCGCGACGACCTCGTCGTCGATGACGGTCGGCTCGGTGAAGCGCAGCCCGCCGTGCACCACCCGGTGCCCGATCGCGGCCAGCTCGGGGGAGTCGAGCCCGAGGCCGTCGGCCGCCAGCTCCGCGGCGACCGCCTTGAGGGCCGCCGCGTGGTCGGGGATCGGGCCGGTCCGCTCGCGCTTCGCGCCGCCGCCGCCCTGGAGCGGGGTGTGGGCGAGCCGGGAGGTGTCCTCGCCGATCCGTTCCACCAGGCCGAGGGCGAGCCGGCTGCCGTCGCTCATGTCGAGCAGCTGGTACTTCACCGACGAGGAGCCGGAGTTGAGGACGAGGACGCGGCTGGGGGCTCCGGCGGGTACCGGGAGGGGGGTCGTCATGCGGTGGGCTCCTGGGCGTCTGCGGCCCCGGCGGGGACCTGGGACTGGATCGCGGTGATGGCGACCGTGTTGACGATGTCGCTGACGAGGGCGCCGCGCGAGAGGTCGTTGACCGGCTTGCGCAGGCCCTGGAGGACCGGGCCGACGGCGACGGCGCCGGCCGAGCGCTGGACCGCTTTATAGGTGTTGTTCCCCGTGTTGAGGTCGGGGAAGATCAGCACGGTCGCCTGGCCGGCCACCTCGGAGCCGGGCAGCTTGGTCGCCGCCACGGAGGGCTCCACGGCCGCGTCGTACTGGATCGGGCCCTCGATCCGCAGCGCCGGGTGCGCGTCGCGGACCAGCTTGGTCGCCTCGCGCACCTTGTCGACGTCCGCGCCCGAGCCGGAGGTGCCGGTCGAGTACGAGAGCATCGCGATCCGCGGCTCGACGCCGAAGCGGGCGGCGGTGGCCGCCGACTGCACGGCGATGTCCGCGAGCTGCTCGGCGTCCGGGTCCGGGTTGACCGCGCAGTCGCCGTACACGAGCACCTTGTCGGCGAGGCACATGAAGAAGACCGAGGAGACGATCGAGGCGTCCGGCTTGGTCTTGATGATCTCGAAGGCGGGGCGGATGGTCGCGGCGGTGGAGTGGACCGAGCCGGAGACCATGCCGTCGGCCAGGCCCTCCTGCACCATCAGGGTGCCGAAGTAGTTCACGTCGGCGACGACGTCGTACGCCAGCTCCACGGTGACGCCCTTGTGGGCCCGCAGCGCCGCGTACTTCTCGGCGAAGGCGTCCCGCAGCTCGGAGGTCTGCGGGTCGATCAGCTGGGTCCCGCGCAGGTCGACGCTGAGGTCGGCCGCCTTCTTGCGGATCGCCTCGACGTCGCCGAGCAGGGTGAGGTCGCAGACGTCCCGGCGCAGCAGCACGTCGGCGGCGCGCAGCACCCGCTCCTCGCTGCCCTCGGGGAGCACCACCCGGCGCCGGTCGGCGCGCGCCTGCTCAAGCAGCTCGTGCTCGAACATCATGGGGGTGACCCGGCCGCTGGGCGCCACCGAGATCCGCTTGAGCAGGTCGGCGGTGTCCACGTGCCGCTCGAAGAGGCCGAGCGCGGTCTCCGCCTTGCGCGGGGTGGCCGCGTTCAGCTTGCCCTCCAGGGCGAAGAGTTCGGCGGCGGTCGGGAAGCTGTTGCCGGGGACGGAGATCACCGGGGTGCCGGGCGCGAGCCGGGCCGCCAGGGTGAGGATCGCGTCGCTGGGCCGCTCGTCCAGGGTGAGCAGGACGCCGGCGATCGGAGGCGTACCGGCCGAATGGGCGGCGAGCGCGCCGACGACCAGGTCGGCGCGGTCCCCGGGGGTGACGACCAGGCAGCCGGGGGTCAGCGCGTTGAGGAAGTTCGGCAGCATCGCGCCGCCGAAGACGAAGTCCAGGGCGTCGCGGGCCAGCCCGGCGTCGTCGCCGAGGACGACGCTCGCGCCGAGCGCGTGGGTGATCTGGGCGACGGTCGGGGCGGCGAGCGCGGGCTCGTCCGGGAGGACGTAGCAGGGGACGGGGAGGCGGGCGGCGAGCCGCTCGGCGATGACCTCGCGGTCCTCGGCCGTCACCCGGTTGACGACCATCGCGAGGACGTCGCAGCCGAGGCCGTCGTAGGCGCGGAAGGCGTTGCGCGCCTCGGCGCGGACGGACTCGGCCTCCTGGCCCTTGCCGCCGACGACCGGGATGACGGAGGCGCCGAACTCGTTCGCCAGACGGGCGTTGAGCGCCAGCTCGTCGGGGACCTGGGTGCCGGCGAAGTCCGTACCGAGGACGAGGACGACCTCGTAGTCGCGGGCGACCGCGTGGAAGCGGTCGACGAGCCGGGAGAGGAGTTCGTCGGTGCCCTGCTCGGCCTGGAGCGCGGACGCCTCGTGGTAGTCCATGCCGTAGACCGTCGACGGGTCCTGGGTGAGCCGGTAGCGGGTGCGCAGGAGGTCGAAGAGGCGGTCGGGGCCGTCGTGCACCAGTGGACGGAACACCCCCACCCGGTCCACCTGTCGGGTGAGGAGTTCCATGACTCCCAGCTCGACGACCTGGCGGCCGTCCCCGCGGTCGATCCCGGTCACGTACACACTGCGCGTCACGCCGTGGTCTCCTGTCCAGTCCTGCGGAAGGGGCCCGTCCCGTGGAGGGGCCGTCCTGCGCGAGGGCCCGGCCCGTCCTCGGGGCCCGGCCCTCGCCTGCGTCAACCCCCGGTGCTGGAAAGGCACCGATAGGGTGGCATTACCCCCTTGACAATACCTCTGCACCTGGGTAGGCCGCCCGCTGTACGAAGGCCCCTCTCCGGGGGACGAAAGACCCCCGGACGGACCCGTTCCCGGCACGCGCGGAGCGGCGGCGAACGGCCGCGAGGCACCGGTCGTGTGAGAATCGAATCGGCTCAAACTGACCGCGACCGAGCAGGAGACACAGCACGATGCGCATCGGAGTTCTCACCGCAGGCGGCGACTGCCCCGGCCTGAACGCAGTGATCCGGTCGGTCGTGCACCGGGCCGTGACCAACTACGGGGACGAGGTCATCGGCTTCGAGGACGGCTACGCCGGACTCCTCGACGGGCGCTACCGCACCCTCGACCTCAACGCCGTCAGCGGCATCCTCGCCCGCGGCGGCACCATCCTCGGCTCCTCCCGCCTGGAGCGCGACCGCTTCGCCGCGGCCTGCGACAACGCCAAGGAACTCGTCGAGAAGAGCGGCTTCGACGCCCTCATCCCGATCGGCGGCGAGGGCACCCTGACGGCCGCCCGGATGCTGTCCGACGCGGGCGTGCCCGTCGTCGGCGTCCCCAAGACCATCGACAACGACATCTCCTCCACCGACCGCACCTTCGGTTTCGACACCGCCGTCGGCGTCGCCACCGAGGCGATGGACCGGCTGAAGACCACCGCCGAGTCCCACCAGCGGGTCATGGTCGTCGAGGTGATGGGCCGTCACGCCGGCTGGATCGCGCTGGAGTCCGGCATGGCCGGCGGCGCCCACGGCATCTGCCTGCCCGAGCGCCCCTTCCACCCCGCCGACCTGGTCAAGATGGTCGAGGAGCGCTTCGCCCGCGGCAAGAAGTTCGCCGTCATCTGCGTCGCCGAGGGCGCCCACCCCGCCGAGGGCACGATGGACTACGGCAAGGGCGCGATCGACCAGTTCGGCCACGAGCGCTTCCAGGGCATCGGCACCGCCCTCGCCTACGAGCTGGAGCGGCGCCTCGGCAAGGAGGCCCGCCCGGTCATCCTCGGCCACGTCCAGCGCGGCGGCACCCCCACCGCGTACGACCGCGTCCTCGCCACCCGCTTCGGCTGGCACGCGGTCGAGGCCGTGCACCGCGGCGAGTTCGGCAACATGACCGCGCTGCGCGGCACCGACGTGAAGATGGTGCCGCTCGCCGAGGCCGTCACCCGGCTCAAGACGGTCCCGGAGGACCGCATCCGCGAGGCCGAGTCGGTCTTCTGACCGCCGGTACGCACCCCAGGACGGAGGTCCCGCGCGGCGGGACCTCCGTCCTGTCTTTTCCGGGACCTACAGCCCGACCGCCGCCCAGAAGTGCTCGTTGACCGCCTCCAGGTACGCCCGGCCCTCGTCGCCCGTCGCCCCCGAGGCGCCCCAGCTGGACGTCGCCGCCATATGGGCGTGGTACTCCGTGTGCAGCCGCGCCAGCGCCGGCTCCACGATCCGCTTCGGCAGCGGCAGCATCCGTACCGCCGGCTTCACGTACGCCTGCCAGCGGGTCGTCGCCGCGTCCCGCAGCAGCTCCGCGAGCCGCTCGTCACCGCCGGTCGCGGTGATCAGGGCCCGCGGGCCGAGCCCCAGCGCCTCGGCGAGCGCGGCCGTCTGCCGCTCGGTGCCCTTCCAGCCGCCCTCGTCCTCCATCCGGGCGTACGCGGGCGCCGCGACGCCCACCCGCCGGGCCAGCTCCTCCACGGACAGCCCCCGCGCCATCCGGTGCTCCCGCAGCGTGGAGGCGACGGCGATCAGGTCGGCGGGGGAGCACCACAGGACACCGGCGAGGGCGGTCAGCTCCTGCTCGCTCGGCACGAGGGTGCCGCGCTCCCAGGCGGCGACGGTGTCGGGGGTGACGGGGAGGCCGTACTGGGCCCGCAGGCCGTACGCGACATGACCCGGCGCCATGCCGAGCCCCTGGCGCAGGCGGCGCGCGGCCGGGGCGTCGAAGGGGGGAGAGGGACGGTGCACGTCGCCAAGGTAGGCGCCCGGGGCAACGACTGGCTACGGTGCGTTCATCCGAGGCCACGGCCTGTAGGAACATGGGAACCAACCGGTAATCGGCGCGTGACGTCCGGTGAGCGGTACGCGCTCCGTCTCAGCGGCTCCCGCGCCAGCGGTACTGGAGCTCCGGGCGGCCGATCTGTCCGTACTGCGGAGCCCGCGCCGCCCGGTCCTCGGTGACCAGGTGCTCCAGATAGCGGCGGGCGGTGATCCGCGAGATCCCCACCGCCAGGCCCGCCTCGGCCGCCGTCAGCCCGACCGGCGCCTCGCGCAGGGTGCGGGTGACGGCCTCCAGGGTCGGGCCGCTCAGCCCCTTCGGCAGGGTCGCGGGGTGCGGGGCGCGCAGCGCGGCGAGCGCCCGGTCGACCTCGTCCTGCCCGGACGCCTCCCCGGCCGCGCCCCGGAACTCCGCGTACCGCGTCAGCCGGTCCCGGAGCGTGGCGAAGGCGAAGGGCTTGAGCACGTACTGGACGACCCCGAGCGACACCCCCTCGCGCACCACCGCCAGATCGCGCGCCGAGGTCACGGCGATGACGTCCGCCCCGTGCCCGGCGGCCCGCAGCGCCCGCAGCAGCGCCAGCCCGTGCCCGTCCGGCAGATAGAGGTCGAGCAGGATCAGGTCGACCGGCACGCGGTCGAGCTGCCGCACCGCCGCGGCGCGCGAGTGCGCCACCCCCACCACCCGGAACCCCTCCACCCGCCCCGCGTACAACGCGTGCGCGTCGGCGGCGACAGGATCGTCCTCGACCACCAACACCCGAATCTCCTGCACCCCGCTCACCGGGCACCTCCGCCGGCCCGGCGCACGGCACCGTCGTCGGCGCGGGTGGCCGGCTCGGCGTCCGGACCGGCGTCCGGGCCGTGGCACGGCCGGGCCGGGAGCGCGGTGGTCGCACCCGGCCGGTCGTCGGCGTGCCGTGGCCGTGGGGGTACGCCGCTGGTGCCCGGGTCCGCGTCCCGGGGGAGGTGGGCCGGGGCGTCGCCCGGCGTCGGCGCCTGGGGTGTCAGCGGTACCCGGACCGTGAAGCGGGCGCCGCCCTCGGGGGTCTCGGTGACGGTGAGGGTGCCGGAGGCGCGGGTGACGGCCTGGCGGACCAGGGCCAGGCCCAGGCCGCGGCCCGGGCCGCGGGTGGACCAGCCCCGGCCGAGGACCGCGTCCCGGTCGGCGGGGCGGACGCCGGGCCCGCTGTCGTCGACCCGGAGCAGCAGCTCCCCGTCGCCCGCGCGGGCCGCGACGGTGACCGTCACGCGCGCGTGCGGGGTGCCGCCCGCCGCCTCCACCGCGTTGTCCACGAGATTGCCCAGGACCGTGACGAGGTCCCTCGGCGCCAGGGACGGCGGGAGCAGCCCGTCGTCGATCCGGCTGTCCTCGGTGAGCACCAGCTCCACGCCCCGCTCGTTGGCCTGCGCCGCCTTGCCGAGCAGCAGCGCCGCGAGGACCGGCTCGCCGACCGCGTCCACCACCCGGTCCGTGAGCGCCTGCGCCAGCTCCAGCTCGGCCGTCGCGAACTCCACCGCCTCGGCCACGCGCCCGAGTTCGATGAGCGACACCACCGTGTGCAGCCGGTTGGCCGCCTCGTGGGCCTGCGAGCGCAGCGCCTCCGTGAAGCCGCGCTCCGAGTCCAGCTCCCCGGAGAGCGACTGGAGTTCGGTGCGGTCCCGGAGGGTCACCACCGTGCCGCGCCGCTCCCCGCCCACCACCGGGCGGGTGTTGACGACGAGGACCCGGTCGTCGGTCAGGTGCGTCTCGTCCACCCGGGGCTCCGAGGAGAGCAGCGCCCCGGTGAGCCCCGCCGGCAGCCCGAGCTCCGCCGCGGGCCGTCCGATCACCCCCTCGTCCAGGCCCAGCAGTTCGCGCGCCCCGTCGTTGATGAGCGCGATCCTGCGCCGCCCGTCGAGCATGACCAGCCCCTCCCGCACGGCGTGCAGCGCCGCCTCGTGGTAGTCGTGCATCCGGCTCAGCTCGGCGGCGTTCATCCCGTGGGTGTGCCGCCGCAGCCGGGCGTTGATGACGTACGTCCCCGCTCCGCCGAGCGCGAGCGCCGCGCCCGCCATCCCGAGCAGCGCGGCGACCTGCTCCCGTACCTGCGCGCTGATCCGCTCGATGGTGATGCCCGCGCTGACCAGGGCGATCACCCGCCCGTCGGCGAGGACCGGCGTGATCGTCCGCACGGACGGGCCGAGGGTGCCGAGGTGGGTCTCGGAGAAGGTCTCGCCGCGCAGCGCCGGTTCGATGTGGCCGAGGTAGTGCGCGCCGATCCGGTCGGGTTCCGGGTGGGTCCACCGCGTGCCGTCCGGCGCCATGATCACGATGAAGGCCACGTCCGCCCGCCGGCGCAGCTCCTCCGCGTACGGCTGGAGCGCGACGGACGGATCGGCGGCCTGGGCCGCGGCCACCACGGACGGCGACCCGGCGACGGCCGTCGCGGTCGCGGTGGACTGGCGCCGCGCGGTCTCCTCCGCCTGGCCCTGGTCGGTGAGGTACGCGAAGACCGCGCAGCCCGCCACGACCGCGGCCATCAGCACGACCTGCATCGCGAAGAGCTGGCCCGCCAGGCTGCGGGGCCGTGGCCGGGGGAGGGGGCGGAGGAGCGGGAGGCGCATGCGAGCAAGTGTGCACGCCGGGATTTGCTCCGAGGCATTGCGTTCCCGAATCGTGCCCTTCCCCCGAACCGTCCCCAGGCCCCCTGGGGAGGGCCTGTGACGTTTCGGTCGTGAACGAAACGCACGTAACCGTGACCCCGGTCACAGGCTGATGGATAGTCGCGGAGTCCACCGGGACGTGGACACCCATCAGCGCGAGGAGGACCCCGTGGCCGCACGCCGGGACCGTACCCACTATCTGTATCTGGCCGTGATCGGCGCCGTCCTGCTCGGCATCGGCGTCGGTTTCCTCGCCCCGGGCGTGGCCGTCGAGCTGAAGCCGCTGGGCACCGGCTTCGTGAACCTGATCAAGATGATGATCTCGCCGATCATCTTCTGCACGATCGTCCTGGGCGTCGGCTCGGTCCGCAAGGCCGCCAAGGTCGGCGCCGTCGGCGGTCTCGCCCTCGGCTACTTCCTCGTGATGTCGACCGTCGCACTCGCGATCGGCCTCCTCGTCGGCAACCTCCTGGAGCCCGGCTCCGGCCTCCACCTCACCAAGGAGCTGGCCGAGGCCGGAGCCCAGCAGGCGGAGGGCGCGAGCGAGGGCACCGCCGACTTCCTGCTCGGGATCATCCCGACCACGCTCGTCTCCGCCTTCACCGAGGGCGAGGTCCTCCAGACCCTCCTCGTCGCCCTCCTCGCGGGCTTCGCGCTCCAGGCCATGGGTTCGGCGGGCGAGCCGGTGCTGCGCGGCATCGGGCACATCCAGCGGCTGGTCTTCCGCATCCTCTCCATGATCATGTGGGCGGCCCCGGTGGGCGCCTTCGGCGCCATCGCCGCCGTCGTCGGCGCGACCGGGCTCGACGCCCTGAAGTCGCTCGCCGTCATCATGATCGGCTTCTATCTGACCTGCGCGCTCTTCGTCTTCGTCGTCCTCGGCGCGCTGCTCCGGCTGGTCGCCGGGGTCAGCATCTGGGCGCTTCTGAAGTACCTGGGCCGCGAGTTCCTGCTGATCCTGTCGACCTCGTCCTCCGAGTCGGCGCTGCCCCGCCTGATCGCGAAGATGGAGCACCTGGGCGTCTCGAAGCCGGTCGTCGGCATCACCGTCCCCACCGGCTACTCCTTCAACCTCGACGGCACCGCCATCTACCTCACGATGGCCTCGCTCTTCGTCGCCGAGGCGATGGGCGACCCGCTCTCGATCGGCGAGCAGATCTCCCTCCTCGTCTTCATGATCATCGCCTCGAAGGGTGCCGCCGGCGTCACCGGCGCGGGCCTCGCCACCCTCGCGGGCGGCCTCCAGTCGCACCGCCCCGACCTGGTCGACGGCGTCGGCCTCATCGTCGGCATCGACCGCTTCATGAGCGAGGCGCGCGCCCTCACCAACTTCGCGGGCAACGCCGTCGCCACCGTCCTCGTCGGCACCTGGACGAAGGAGATCGACCGGACACGGGTGACCGAGGTCCTGGCGGGGAAGTTCCCCTTCGACGAGAAGACGTTCGTGGACGACCACGCCGGCCACGCTCCGGCGGCCGACGACCCCACCGCCGTGCCGGACCAGCGTGACCAGGGCGAGGAGCGCGCCCGCGCCGGCGTCTGACCGTCGTGAACCTCCTCCCGGGACCCGGGCCTTGAGCCGGATCCGGGCACCGGGAGGATCCCGCTCCGTGCGCGAAAGGCCCTTGACACCGTCAAGGGCCTTCGCGTGAGATGGGGCCACTCACGTCGCGTGTCGGTCCGCGCTCGAAAGCGGAGACATGGAGGCAAGAGGACAGTAGGGACGGCAGTTGCCTCTCGACTTCAACGTCCAGATCATCGAAGAATTCCGCACCAACGCCGGACGCCTCGGCGGCCCCTTCGAGGGATGGGTGCTCCTTCTCCTCACCACCACCGGCGCCAGGTCCGGCGCAGAACACACCACCCCGCTCGGCTTCGTCGAGGACGGCGACCGCCTCCTCGTCGTCGGCTCGGCCGGCGGCTCCGACCGCCACCCGGACTGGTACCGCAACGTCCTGGCCCACCCCACCGTGACCGTCGAGGTGGGCGAGGACCGCTGGCAGGCCACCGCCGTCGCCGCGACCGGCGCCGAGCGGGACGCGCTCTTCGCGAAGGTCGTCGCCGCCGCCCCCGGATACGCCGACTACCAGAAGGCCACCACCCGGGTCCTGCCCGTCGTGGTCCTCCACCGGATCCCGGTCTCCGACTACGCCCCGCCGAACCGGCTCGACGCCCTCGCCGACGAGCTGGTCAAGATCCACGACTGGCTGCGCGGCGAGCTCGCCGCCCTCGCCGACGGCCTCGCGGCGCCGGGCGCGGCCGAACTCACGGTGGAGCTCCGCCGCCACTGCCTCACCTTCTGCGCGGGCCTCGCCCACCACCACGGAGGCGAGGGCGCGGGCCTCTTCCCGTACCTGGCACGGGAGTTCCCCGAGAAGGCGGAGGTCTTCGAGCGGCTGCGGGCCGAGCACGAGACCGTCGCCCGCGCCCTGGAGGAGCTGCGCGGGCTGCTCGCCCGGGTCGACGAGACCGGGCCGGAGGAACTGCGCCCCGAGTTCGACCGGCTGCGGTCGGAGCTGGAGACGCACTTCGCGTACGAGGAGGCGGAGATCGTGCCCCTCCTCAAGGCGGCCGGCTGAGGTTCCGTACCCCGCCGTCTTGCCTTGACGTCGGCGTCAACGCGTACGTTCGTCGTCATGCGCATCGGAGAGCTGGCCGAGCGGGCCGGGACGACCACGCGGACCCTGCGGTACTACGAGTCCCGTGGTCTCCTGCCCGCCCGGCGCACCGAACAGGGGCACCGCACCTACGACGAGAGCGACCTGCGGCTGCTGCGGGAGATCCGGACCCTCCAGGACTTCGGGTTCGAGCTGGAGGAGACCCGGCCGTTCGTCGACTGCCTGCGGGCGGGGCATCCGGCGGGGGACTCCTGTCCCGCGTCGGTCGCGGTCTACCGCCGCAAGCTCGACGAGCTGGACGCGCTGCTCGGCCGCCTCCAGGAGGTACGCGACCAGGTGGCCGTCCAGCTGCTGAGGGCCGAGGCGGACCTGCCCGCGGGCCCGGCCCCGCGGTGCGAGCTCGGCACGGAGACGGCAGCGAGCACGGAGACGACAGCGAGCACGGAGGAGTGACGGAGATGACGGAGATGACGACGAATCCCACGGTGACCGAGACGAGCGACGCGGAGTTCGCGGCGGACGTCCTGGCGGCCGGGCCCCCGGTCCTGGTGCAGTTCACGGCCACCTGGTGCGGCCCCTGCCGCCAGCTGAAGCCGGTGCTCGCCGCGCTCGCGGCGGAGGAGGAGGGACGGCTGCGCGTGGTCGAGATCGACGTCGACCGCAACCCCGAGACCACCGCCCGCTACGGCGTCCTGGCCACCCCCACCCTGATGGTCTTCCAGGGCGGCGAGCCGGTGAAGTCCCTGGTCGGGGCGCGCCCGAAGCGGAAGCTCCGGCAGGAGCTGGAAGACGTCCTGGACTGAGCCGGGGCCCGGATCCCGTGCCAGACTCGGCCCCATGAACCATGATCACGACGAGACGGGGCTGACCGTCGGGGGCCGCGACCCGGACCTGACGAAACTCCTGGACCGGGGCCTCGACGCGTACAACTTCGCGGCCACCCGGACCACCGCCGAGGACCAGGGCGAGCTGTCCGTGCGCGCGGTCGACCCGGCGACGGGCGAGACCGTCGGCGGGCTGACCGCCTGGACCTGGGCCGGACTGCTCGGCATCGACATGCTGTGGGTGCGCGAGGACCACCGCCAGGGCGGCTGGGGGAGCCGGCTGCTGCGCGCGGCCGAGGCGGAGGCCCGCCGGCGCGGCTGCGACCGCGCCGTCGTCTCCTCCTTCACCTTCCAGGCCCCGGACTTCTACCGGCGGCACGGGTACGTGGAGACCGGCCGCACGCTCGGCATCCCGGGCGGCGCGGAGGACGTCCACTTCCACAAGAGCCTCACCCCGGACGCCAAGGCCCTCAGCCCGGACACCTAGAGCCTCACCCCGGGCGCCCCGTAGGGGGAGGGTCGGATCCCTCCCGAGGGGTCCGGCCCTTTCGCGAGGGGTCCGGCCCTCCGTGGTGCTTGACCTTCCCCGGGGTGTTGGCGATACGATACGTCTCGTCTTGTTGAGCCGACGGGAGGAGATCCGCATGACGCGGGAACGGTATGTGGACGTGGAGCCGGGCGTACGGCTCTGGACCGAGGAGTACGGCGACCCCGGCCGGCCCCCGCTGCTCCTGGTCATGGGCGCGCTGGCCTCGGGCCTCGCCTGGCCCGACGGGCTGGTGGCGCTGCTCGCCGAGCGCCACCGGGTGATCCGCTACGACCACCGGGACACCGGCCGCTCCACCTGGGCCTTCGACGAGAAGCCCTACCCGCTCTCCCGGCTCGCCGAGGACGCCGTCGCGGTCCTCGACGCGTACGGGATCGAGCGGGCCCACGTCGTCGGCATGTCCCTCGGCGGACTGCTCACCCAGCTCCTGGTCGCCGACCACCCGGACCGGCTGCTCGGCGCCACGGTCATCGGCACCGCCGCGCTCAGCACCACCCCGTACGTCCGCCCCGACGGCACCCGCGTCCCGGCCGAGGAGCTGCCCGGGCCCGCGAAGCACCTCCTGGAGTTCTGGTCCCGCCCCGAGGAGGACCGCGACCTGGAGGCGGAGCTGGACCACCGGGTCGCGCACTGGCGGGCCCTCGCCGGCGACGCGCTGCCCTTCGACGCGGACTGGTTCCGTGAGCGGGAGCGCGCGATCGTCGCCCACACCGGACACCACACGCCCGGCACCGCGCACGCCCGCGCCGACGCCTCCGGGCTCCTCCGCACCGACGAACTGGCCGCCACCGAGGTCCCCGTCCTGGTGATCGCCGCCCCGGCCGAGCCGGTCGCCCCGCCCCCGCACGCCGAGCACCTCGCCCAGGTGATCCGCGGCGCCCGCCTCGTGGAGATCCCCGGCATGGGCCACGCCCTGCCCCCGCGGGTGCACGCCCCGCTGGCGGAGGCGATCCTCCGCCACACGAAGTCCCAGGGGGCCTGACGGGCGCACAAAAATACCCCGGCTGAATTGACAGTCGGGGTGGTGCGGCGCCTATATTAGTGAATTCCGTGTGCGTAGTCGGACTTTACGTCCGACGAATTCACGGAGCATTTCACTAAAGGCACTGTATCGCGCTGGGAGTCGAATTGTCAACCGAGCCAATTCGGGACGAGCAGAAATTCATCACCTCGCTCTACGCGCGGCTCGACGACCTGAGGGACCGGGCCGAGGCCGCCGTCGGGGACGCGCTCAAGGCCCCCGGGACCGGGAGCGCGCAGTCGCGCCTGGAGCGGGACATCATGGTCGCCGAGCAGTCGGGGCTGCTCGCCGCGTTCAACGCCGGCGAGACCGGGCTCTGCTTCGGGCGGCTCGTCTTCCAGGACGGCCGCGACCACCACATCGGGCGCATCGGGCTGCGCGAGGACGACCCGAAGCGGACCCCGCTCGTCGTCGACTGGCGCGCCGAGATCGCCCGCCCCTTCTACCTCGCCACCGGCCACGAGCCCATGGGCCTCACCCGCCGCCGGCACATCACCACCCAGGGACGCGAGGTCGTCTCGCTCCACGACGAGGTCCTGGACCTCGCCGACCGCAGCCGCTCCGGGCACGAGGGCCGCGACGCCGACGAGGTGCTGCTCGCCGCGCTCGACGCCGCCCGCACCGGCCGGATGCACGACATCGTGCAGACCATCCAGGCCGAGCAGGACGCCATCATCCGCTCCCCGCACGCCGGCGTCCTCGTCGTCGAGGGCGGCCCCGGCACCGGCAAGACCGCCGTCGCCCTGCACCGGGCGGCGTACCTGCTCTACGCCCACCGCGAGCAGCTCGCCAAGCGGGCCGTCCTCATCGTCGGCCCCAACCCGGCCTTCCTCGGCTACATCGGCAACGTGCTGCCCTCGCTCGGCGAGACCGGCGTCCTCCTCGCCACCCCCGGCGAGCTGTACCCGGGCGTTCGCGCCGGCGGTACGGACACCCCGCGCTCCGCCGCCGTGAAGGGCGACGTCCGGATGGCCGCCGCTCTCGCGGAGGCCGTACGCGACCGGCAGCAGGTCCCCGAGCGCGGGGCGCCGCTCGTCGTCCCGCACGAGGACGGCGACCTCGTCCTCGACTGGGACATGGCCCTGGAGGCCCGCCACAAGGCCCGCGAGACCTTCCTCCCGCACAACCTCGCCCGCCCCTACTTCGCCTTCCGGATCCTCGACGCGCTCGCCGCGCAGCTCGCCGACCGGATCGGCGCCGACCCCTACGGCGGCCCGAACTTCCTGGGCCCCGACGACATCGCCCTGCTCGCCAAGGGCGTCGCCGCCAACCCCGACGTGCACGCCGCCATCGACGACCTCTGGCCCGAGCTCACCCCCGAGGAGTTCCTCACCGGCTACCTCGCCGAACCCACCCACCTCCCCGAGGAGGACGCCGCCGCGATCCGCCGCGACGGCGGCGCGTGGACCCCGGGCGACGTACCCCTCCTCGACGAGGCCGCCGAGCTCCTCGGCCACGACGACTCCGCCGCCCGCGCCGCGCAGGAGGCCGAGCGGCAGCGCCAGGTGCAGTACGCGCAGGGCGTCCTCGACGTCTCCTTCGCCTCCCGCACCTACGAGTTCGAGGACAAGGAGGAGCTCGACGAGGACGCCTCCGAGGTGCTGTCCGCGCACGACATCATCGACGCCGAGCGGTTCGCCGAGCGGCAGGAGGAGGCCGACCACCGCACCGCCGCCGAGCGGGCCGCCGCCGACCGCACCTGGGCCTTCGGCCACATCATCGTCGACGAGGCGCAGGAGCTGTCCGCGATGCAGTGGCGCCTCCTGATGCGCCGCAGCCCCACCCGCTCCATGACCCTCGTCGGCGACCCCGCCCAGACCGGCGACCCGGCCGGCGTCGGCGCCTGGGAGCGGATCCTCACCCCGTACGTGGAGGACCGCTGGCAGCACGTGAGGCTCGCGGTCAACTACCGCACGCCCGCCGAGATCATGGCGGTCGCCGCCGCCGTGCGCCGCGCGGACGACCCCTCCTTCGAGCCGCCCGGCTCCGTCCGCTCCACCGGCGTCGAGCCCTGGGACCGGACCGTCGAGGACCCGGTGAAGGAGACCGCCGACGCCGTCGCGGCCGAGCGGGGCGCCGAGGGCCGGCTCGCCGTGATCGCCCCGGCGGAGCTGCTCCCCGCCCTCGTCGAGGCCCTCCCCGACGCCGCGTACGGCCCGAAGCCCGACCTGACGCGCCCGGTGGTCCTCCTCGACCCCCGGCAGGCGAAGGGCCTGGAGTTCGACACCGTCCTCGTCGTCGACCCGGACGGCATCCGGGCCGGCGCCACGCACGGGACGAACGACCTGTACGTGGCGCTGACCCGGGCCACCCAGCGGCTCGGAATCGTCAGACGGGCCTGAACACGGTCACGCGGCGCTGAACACGCTCACGCGGGCCTGAGCCAGACCGTCGCGAGCGGCGGCAGCGTCATCCGGACGCTCGCCGCCCGGCCGTGCCACGGCACCGACTCGGTCTTCACCGGGTCGGTGCCGGTCAGGTCCGAGCCGCCGTACCGCGCCGCGTCCGTGTTCAGCACCTCGCCCCACGCGGCGAAGGAGTCCGGCACGCCGAGCCGGTAGTCGTGCCGGACGACGGGGGAGAAGTTGCAGACGGCGAGGAGCGGCGAGCCGAAGCCGTCGTAGCGCAGGAAGGCGAGGACGTTGTCGTCGGCCGCGTCCCCCACCACCCACTCGAAGCCCTCCGGCGCGGTGTCCCGCTCCCACAGCGAGGGCGTCGCCGTGTAGACCCGGTTCAGGTCCCGCACCAGGTCCTTCACGCCCCGGTGGTCGGCCTCGGCGCCGTACTCCGGGTCGAGCAGCCACCACTCCGGGCCGTGGTCCGCCGACCACTCCGCGCCCTGCGCGAACTCCTGCCCCATGAACAGGAGTTGCTTGCCGGGGTGGGCCCACATGAAGCCGAGGTAGGCGCGGTGGTTGGCGCGCCGCTGCCACCAGTCGCCGGGCATCTTCGACACCAGCGCCCGCTTGCCGTGCACGACCTCGTCGTGCGAGATCGGCAGGATGTAGTTCTCGCTGTACGCGTACACCATCGAGAAGGTCATCTCGTGGTGGTGGTACTTGCGGTGCACGGCCTCCTTCTCCATGTACTGGAGCGAGTCGTGCATCCAGCCCATGTTCCACTTCATGCCGAAGCCGAGCCCGCCGTGACCGCCCGGGCCGACCAGGTCCGTCGCCCGCGTCACCCCGTCCCAGGCCGTCGACTCCTCGGCGAAGGTGACGATGCCGGGGCAGCGGCGGTAGACGGTGGCGTTCATCTCCTGGAGGAAGGCGACCGCGTCCAGGTTCTCCCGGCCGCCGTACTCGTTCGGCAGCCACTCGCCGTACTCGCGTGAGTAGTCGAGGTAGAGCATCGAGGCGACCGCGTCCACGCGCAGGCCGTCGACGTGGAACTCCTGGCACCAGTAGACGGCGTTGGCGACGAGGAAGTTGCGCACCTCCGTGCGGCCGTAGTCGAACTCCAGCGTGCCCCAGTCCGGGTGGTGCGAGCGGCGCGGGTCCGCGTGCTCGTAGAGCGGGCGCCCGTCGAACTCGGCCAGCGCCCAGTCGTCCTTCGGGAAGTGCGCCGGCACCCAGTCCATCAGGACGCCGATCCCGGCCCGGTGCAGCGCGTCCACCAGGAACTTGAAGTCGTCCGGGGTGCCCAGGCGGGCGGTCGGCGCGTAGAAGCCGGTGACCTGGTAGCCCCAGGAGCCGCCGAAGGGGTGCTCGGTGACCGGCATGAACTCCACGTGGGTGAAGCCGAGTTCGCTCACGTACTCGGGCAGCTCGTCGGCCAGTTGGCGGTAGGTCAGCCCCGGGCGCCAGGAGGGCAGGTGGAGCTCGTACACGGAGATCGGCGCCTCGTGCGGCGGGCGGGCGCCGCGCCGGGCCATCCACTCCTGGTCGCTCCAGGCGTAGTGCGACTCGGTGACGATGGAGGCGGTGTCCGGCGGGCACTCTGTGCGGCGGGCCATCGGGTCGGCGCGGACGGTGTGCGAGCCGTCGGGGTGGGTGATGTCGTACTTGTAGACCGCGCCCTCCCCGATGCCGGGGACGAACAGCTCCCACACGCCGGTCGAGCCGAGGGAGCGCATGGGCAGGCCGGTGCCGTCCCAGTGGGTGAAGTCACCGGTGACGCGGACGCCGCGGGCGTTCGGCGCCCAGACGGCGAAGCGGGTGCCGGCCACGCCGCCGTGGGTCATCGCGCGGGAGCCGAGTGCCGTCCACAGCTCCTCGTGCCGGCCCTCGCCGATCAGGTGCAGGTCGAGCTCGCCGAGGGAGGGGAGGTGGCGGTACGGGTCCTGTACGGAGATCTCGCTGCCCTCGTACCGCACGCGGAGCTCGTACGCGGGGACCTTGCGGAGCAGCGGGACGAGCGCGGAGAACAGTCCGTCGCCGTCGTCGAACAGCTCGACCTCGCGGCCCTTCGGCAGGACGGCCGTGACGCCCTGCGCCCAGGGGCGCAGGGCGCGGATGACGAGGCCGCCCTTCACCGGGTGGGCGCCGAGGAGGGCGTGCGGGTCGTGATGCTCTCCGGCCAGCAGCCGCGCGCGGTCGCCGGGGTCGAGGGGGGGCGCCGTGCGGGGCGTCTTGGCGGTCACCGGAAGCCTCCTGAAACGTAGAAAAGGGTACGAACAAGGCAACTCCCCCGCCCCCCACCAGGAAACTCCGCCGAACGGGCCATGTCCCCCATACGGCGCCCCCTGCGGGACCCGGGCCCCCCTGAGGGCCCGCCCCGTGCGGGCCCCGCGCTGTGGGCCCCGCCCCCGCCCGTGTGGGCAGGCGTCCCGCAGGGCGGGACGGGTGGGCACACGGGACGGCGCCCCGTGCCGGGCCAAGGCTTTCCGCGCCCGAACCCGCACCCGAAGGCCGGTGCACAAGTGGTGCGGGTCCAGGCACGGAAGCGGAGGCACCCGCGCAGGGTGCCGTTCCGTTGTGCCCACCCGTTCCGCCCCAGCGGAACGATTGCCCACAACGAAACGGCGGCGGAGCGAGGGGTGGGCACCGCCTCAGCGGGACGGTTGCCCGCAACGGAACGGCGGGGGAGCGGGGGGTGGGCGCCGCCCCAGCGGGACGGGTGTCCGGGGCAGGGCGGCGGCGGAGCGGGGGTCAATGGGGGGTGGATAGGCGGTGGATGGCGGACATGGGGACGGGGAGCCAGTCGGGGCGGTGGCGGGCTTCGTACACGACCTCGTAGACCGCCTTGTCCGTCTCGTAGGCGCGGAGCAGCGCCGGGTCCGTCCGCGGATCCGCGCCCGCGACCTCCGCGTACCCCGTGCAGTACGCCGCCCTGCACCGCGCAGCCCACTCCGCGTTCCAGGGCCGGTGCGTCCGGGCCGCGTAGTCGAAGGAGCGCAGCATGCCGGCGACGTCGCGGACGGTCGGCTGCGGGCGCCGCCGCTCGTCGAGCGGCTTCGCCGGCTCGCCCTCGAAGTCGATGACGGCCCACGCCCCGTCGGACCCCCGCAGCGTCTGCCCGAGGTGCAGGTCGCCGTGGATGCGCTGCACCGCGCCCGCCCCCTCCGCTTCGCCGGCCGCCGCGAAGACGGCCCGGAGCCCGGGGACGAACGGCAGCAGCGCGGGGACCGCCTGCGCGGCGGCGTGCAGCCGCCGGTCCATCGCGGCCGCCAGTCCCTCGGTCTCGGCGCGCTCCAGCCGCTGGGTGGGCAGGGCCTCGGCGAGCGCCAGGTGGACCTCCGCGGTGGCCCGCCCCAGCGCCCGCGCCTCCGCGGCGAACTCCCGCCCCGCCGCCAGCGCGTCGAGCGCGAGCCGCCAGCCGTCCCGGGAGTCGCGGAGGTACGGCTGGAGGACGCCCAGCGTCGCCGCCCCCGACTCGAACCAGGCCACCGGCGCCGGGACGCGGGCGCAGCCGGCCCGGTCGAGCGCGAGCGGCAGTTCGAGGTCGGGGTTGGCGCCGGGACTGACCCGGCGGAAGATCTTCAGGATGTACGAGTCGCCGAACACCAGCGAGGAGTTGGACTGTTCGGCGTCCAGGACCCGCGGCGCGAGCGCCCCCGGCAGCGGCCGGGTCGCGTGGAAGCGGAGCGGCCCGGTGCGGCCGGGGCTGCGCAGCCGCTCGTACAGGAGACCGGCGAGGCGCGGATCGCGCAGTCCCTCGTAGACGGCGCGCCCGGCCAGCGGGCCCTGCCGGACGCGCCCGATGAGCGCGGGGGCGAGACGCGGCGGCAGCTGGGACCGTACGCCGAGCAGGAGTTGGTAGCAGTCGGCGGGTTCGCCGGGCGGCCGGCCCGGCTGTTCGACCCGCAGGAGGAGATGGAGGAGTCCGGGCCCGGCGCCGTCCAGGGGCAGCAGCTCGGTGGCCGCGTCCAGCGTGAATCCGGTGACCCGGCGGCCCTTGCCCGCGAACCAGCGCTGCCGGGGCAGCCATTCGTGGAGCAGGGGTGCGAGGCACGGAAGGAGGGCGTCCGGCGCCCGGGTGGTGGATGCGGTCTCCGGCATGGCATCGCGTCCTTTCCCCGGGGCGCGCAGTTGGCTGTCGTAGGCATTCAAATGCGCAGATTGTCCCGGATGGCGGCTGGGGCTGTCCGGATGTGCGGGACGTGTCGGAAAGGGAAGATCCGTATGGATGGACCCGGATGGGGCTGAATCGTGTGTGGGACACAGTTCCCAGAGTGGGGCGGCGGAAACCGCCCCACCCCGGCGGAGGCCGAAACGGCCGCCCGTCAACTCCGCTTCATGCGGAACCAGTAGAAGCCGTGGCCCGCCAGCGTCAGCAGGTACGGCAGCTCGCCGACCGCCGGGAACTCCACCCCGCCGATCAGCTCGACCGGCCGCATCCCGGCGAAACGCCGCAGGTCCAGCTCGGTCGGCTGGGCGTGCCGCGAGAAGTTGTTCACGCAGAGGACGAGATCGTCACCGTCCTCCCTCAGGAAGGCGAGCACCGCCGCGTTGGAGGACGGGAGTTCGGTGTACGTCCCCGTCCCGAAGGCACGGTTCTGCTTGCGGATCTCGATCATCCGCTTCGTCCAGTGCAGCAGCGAGGACGGCGAGGCCATCCCCGCCTCCACGTTGGTCACCTGGTAGCCGTGGACCGGGTCCATGATGGTCGGCAGGTAGAGCCGCCCCGGGTCGCAGGAGGAGAAGCCCGCGTTCCGGTCCGGGGTCCACTGCATCGGGGTCCGCACCCCGTCCCGGTCGCCGAGCCAGATGTTGTCGCCCATGCCGATCTCGTCGCCGTAGTACAGCACCGGGGAGCCCGGCAGCGAGAAGAGCAGGGCGGTGAACAGCTCCATCTGGTTGCGGTCGTTGTCGAGGAGCGGGGCGAGCCGGCGCCGGATGCCGATGTTGGCCCGCATGCGCGGGTCCTTGGCGTACTCGGCGTACATGTAGTCGCGCTCCTCGTCCGTGACCATCTCGAGCGTGAGCTCGTCGTGGTTGCGGAGGAAGATGCCCCACTGGCAGCCGGAGGGGATCTGCGGGGTCTTCGCCAGGATCTCCGAGACCGGGTACCGGGACTCGCGGCGCACGGCCATGAAGATCCGCGGCATGACCGGGAAGTGGAAGGCCATGTGGCACTCGTCGCCGCCGGAGCGGAAGTCGCCGAAGTAGTCGACGACGTCCTCGGGCCACTGGTTGGCCTCGGCCAGCAGCACCGTGTCCGGGTAGTGGGCGTCGATCTCCTTGCGGACCTGCTTGAGGAAGGTGTGGGTGGCCGGCAGGTTCTCGCAGTTGGTGCCCTCCTGCTGGTACAGGTACGGCACCGCGTCGAGCCGGAAGCCGTCGATGCCCAGGTCCAGCCAGAACTTCAGCGCCGACAGGATCTCCTCCTGGACCGCCGGGTTCTCGTAGTTGAGGTCCGGCTGGTGCGAGAAGAAGCGGTGCCAGTAGTACTGCTTGCGGACCGGGTCGAAGGTCCAGTTGGAGGTCTCGGTGTCGACGAAGATGATCCGGGCGTCGGCGTACTGCTTGTCGTCGTCGGCCCAGACGTAGTAGTCGCCGTACGGTCCTTCCGGGTCGCGCCGCGACTCCTGGAACCACGGGTGCTGGTCGCTGGTGTGGTTCATGACGAAGTCGATGATCACGCGCATCCCGCGCTGGTGCGCCGCGTCCACGAACTCGACGAAGTCGGCGAGGTCGCCGAACTCGGGGAGGACCGAGGTGTAGTCGGCGACGTCGTAGCCGCCGTCGCGCAGCGGGGACTTGAAGAACGGCGGCAGCCACAGGCAGTCCACGCCGAGCCACTGGAGGTAGTCCAGCCGGGACGTGATGCCCTTCAGGTCGCCGACGCCGTCGCCGTTGCTGTCCTGGAAGGACCGGACGAGGACCTCGTAGAAGACCGCCCGCTTGAACCAGTCGGGATCGCGGTCCTTGGCGGGGGTGTCCTCGAAGGTGTCGGGGACGGGATCGTTGACAGTCATGAGGTGGGTGACCCTCCGGTCTGCGGGGACGGTCGCAGGACGAGCACGTGCGCGGGCGTGACGCCCGGTTCCAGGCGCACGTAGGCGTTCCTGCCCCAGTGATAGGTGTCGCCGGTGAGCTCGTCGCGCACCGGCACGGTCTCGTGCCAGCCGAGGCCGAGTACCGGCATGTTCAACGAGACCGTCGCCTCCTGGGTGTGGTGCGGGTCGAGGTTGACGACCACCAGAACGGTGTTCGAACCCGACCTCTTCGAGTAGGCGATCACCCGCGGGTTGTCCGTCTCGTGGAAGGACAGGTTCCGCAGCCGCCGGAGCGCCGGGTGACGGCGCCGGATCCGGTTCAGGGAGGTGATCAGCGGAGTGATCGTCGCGCCCGACCGCTCCAGCGACTCCCAGTCGCGCGGCCGGAGTTGGTACTTCTCCGAGTCCAGGTACTCCTCGCTGCCCTCGCGCAGCGGGGTGTTCTCGCACAGCTCGTACCCGGCGTAGATCCCCCAGGTCGGGGAGAGCGTCGCCGCGAGCACCGCCCGCGCCTCGAAGGCCGGCCGGCCGCCCTCCTGGAGGTAGGCGTGCAGGATGTCCGGGGTGTTCACGAAGAGGTTGGGCCGCATCTGCGCCGCCACGTCCCCGGACAGCTCGGTCAGGTACTCGGTCAGCTCGTCCTTCGTGTTCCGCCAGGTGAAGTACGTGTACGACTGCTGGAAGCCGATCGCGCCGAGCGTCCGCATCATCGCGGGCCGGGTGAACGCCTCCGCCAGGAAGATCACGTCCGGGTCCCGGCCGTTGACCTCCCCGATGACCCGCTCCCAGAACACCACCGGCTTGGTGTGCGGGTTGTCCACCCGGAAGATCCGCACCCCGTGGTCCATCCAGTGGCGCATGACCCGCACGGTCTCCGCCACGATGCCGTCCATGTCGACGTCGAACGCGATGGGGAAGATGTCCTGGTACTTCTTCGGCGGGTTCTCCGCGTAGGCGATCGAGCCGTCCGGGCGGTGGTGGAACCACTCCGGGTGCTTCTCCACCCACGGGTGGTCGGGCGAGCACTGGAGCGCGAAGTCCAGCGCGATCTCCAGGCGCAGTTCACGGGCGCGGGCCACGAAGGCGTCGAAGTCCTCGATGGTGCCCAGGTCCGGGTGGATCGCGTCGTGCCCGCCCTCCGGCGAGCCGATCGCCCACGGCACGCCGACATCGCCCGGAGCCGCCGACAGCGCGTTGTTGGGGCCCTTGCGGTGGGTCTCGCCGATCGGGTGGATCGGCGGCAGGTAGACCACGTCGAAGCCCATCGCCGCGATGGCCGGAAGCCGTTCGGCCGCGGTGCGGAAGTTCCCGGGCACCGTACGGCCCTTGACCTTCCGCACGCCCTCCGAACGCGGGAAGAACTCGTACCAGGAGCCGTACAGGGCGCGCTCCCGCTCCACCCGGAGCGGGAACACCGGGGAGGCGGAGACCAGTTCGCGCAGCGGATGCCGGTCCAGGGCCCCGGTCACCTGCGGGGCGAGCGCGGCGGCCAGCCGCGCGGCGGCGGGCCGGGACTCGTCGCGCAGCGCGTCGGCCGCCGCGAGCACCGCCTCGCGCCCGCCGCCCTTCTTCGGGACGCCCTTGGCGGCCCGCTCGTGCAGCTCCGCGCCCTCGGCCAGGACGAGTTCGGAGTCGATCCCGGCCGGGATCTTGATCTTCGCCGCGTGGCGCCAGGTCGCCAGCGGGTCGCTCCACGCCTCGACGGTGTACGTCCAGAGGCCCTCGGCGTCCGGGGTGACCTCGGCGCCCCAGCGGTCGGAGCCCTCGGCCAGCTCGCGCATCGGGGTCCACGGACCGGTCCGGCCGGTGGGGCCGGTGAGCACGACATTGGCGGCGACCGCGTCGTGGCCCTCGCGGAAGACGGTCGCCGAGATCTCGAAGGTCTCGCCGGCCACCGCCTTCGCGGGGCGCCGGCCGCAGTCGACCAGCGGGCGGACGTCCAGTACGGGAATGCGTCCCATGAGCGGATTCACAGCATCACCTGATGGTTTGCGGGGGTGCGGGTGGTGGTGCGCTCTTTCTAGCCGCGCCGGAGGCCGGGGGGAGGACGGCATCGCCGCGCCCCTCCGCGTTCACTCGGATGGCGGGCCCACAGGGATGAAGACGGGTACGGGGAGGACGGATTCGGGGGGGTACCCGGGGAGCCTTCCCCAGGTTCTCGGGTGGGCAATCCGGCCCTTTGTTAACTACTAGGGCGTAGGGGGTCGGGCAAGGTCGCGCGCAGGACAAGAAACCCGCCGCCCGTAGTGGGGCGAACCGGATACCCCGCCCTTCCTCGCTACGCTGACGCTCCGTCGTCACCGGGTGCGGAAGACGGGAGACGCTGATGGGTTGGGACGCGGGTGCGGGCGCCGGAGGCCGCGGCGCTCGGGCCGTGCTTCACCACGTGCTGGCCGGGCGGTGCCGGCTCGCCGTGCCGGGGGTCCGGGTCCTCGAACTCGCCGCCGGGGACCTCGCGCTGCTGCCGGCCGGCGGACGGCACCGGCTCGCCGCGGGACCCGACGCCTCGGGCACCCCGCCTCCCGCCGGGTCCCCGCCCCCGTCCGGACCTCCCGCCGTCGTGGTCGAGCTCGGCGGGGCTGGGGCCGGGTCCGGGGCCGGGGTCCGGGTGCTGACCGTCCGGAGCGGGTACGGGCAGCGGGGCGTCGTCCCGCTCGTCGCCGCGCTGCCGCGCGCCCTCCGCCTCGAACGGGAACGGGTCGAGGCGGCGCCCCTGCTCCACGACACCCTCGCGCTGCTCGCCGCGCCCGGACGGCGGACCGGGCCCGGCGACGGGCTGCTCGCGCTCCGCGTCCTGGAGACCGCCCTCGCCCTCGCCGTACCGCCCCGGCCGCCGGACGGCCCGTACCCCGACCCCGGCATCGGCCGCGCCCTCGCCGCCATCGAGACCCGCTACGCCGAGCCGTGGACCGTGGTGACCCTGGCCCGCGAGGCCGGGATGTCCCGCTCCGCCTTCACCGCCGCCTTCCGCGAGGCCGTCGGCACGCCCCCGGCCCGCCATCTGACGGCCCGGCGGATACGGGAGGCGGCCCGGCTGCTCGCCGGGACCGGGCTCCCCCAGTCGGCCGTACCCGCCCGCGTCGGCTACCGCAGCCGGGTCGGCTTCCACCTCGCCTTCCGCACCACCTACGGGACGACCCCGGGGGAGTACCGGGCCGCCGCGCCCCGCAGGGCGTGAACCGGGCGCCGGTCCCAGCGCCGGTCCGGGCGGCCGATCTGATGTAATCGTCCCGGCGTCCAGGGGATGCGGCGCCGGGGACGGGGGCGGTCTTGCAAGCGCTGGACGGGTCGGATCCGCGACAGGTGGGGCGGTACCGGATTCTCGCGCGCCTGGGCGCGGGCGGGATGGGCCGGGTCTATCTGGGGCGGTCCACCAGCGGCCGGATGGTCGCCGTCAAGGTGGTGCGCGCCGAACTCGCGGAAGACCCCGAGTTCCAGCGGCGGTTCGTCCGCGAGGTGGACGCCGCCCGGAGGGTCACCGGCTTCTTCACCGCCGCCGTGGTCGACGCCGACCCCCTCGGCTCGCCTCCCTGGCTCGCCACCGCCTACGTCCCCGGGCTGCCCCTGGAGACGGCGGTGCGCACCCACGGGGCGTGGCCCCGGCGCTCGCTGCTCTACCTGGGCGCGGGCCTGGTCGAGGCCCTGGAGGCCATCCACGGCACGGGGCTGATCCATCGTGACCTGAAGCCGTCGAACGTGCTGATCGCCGCCGACGGGCCCCGGGTGATCGACTTCGGCATCTCGCTGATCGCCGAGTCGCACGTCCTGACGCAGGCGGGGATGGTGATCGGCACCCCCGGCTTCATGTCGCCCGAGCAGGTGGCGGGAAGCGCCGTCGGCCCGGCGAGCGACGTGTTCTCGCTGGGCGCGGTGCTGGCCTTCACGGCCACCGGGGTCGGACCGTTCGGGACCGGCTCCGCGCACTCGGTGAACTTCCGCGCCGTGTACGGGGAACCCGACCTGCGCCTGCTGCCGCCCGGGGTGGAGTTCATCGCCCGCTGCCTGGAGAAGGACCCCGCCCGGCGGCCCACCGTGCCGCAGCTGCTGGCGGAGTTCGCGGGACCGCTCGGCGAGGGGAGCGGCCACACCTACGGGGGAGGGCCGGCGAACGAGACCCACTGGCTGCCGGAGGCGGTGGCGACGGCCCTCGGCGACGCGGTGGGAGCCGTCGGTCCGCAGGCCGGTGCCGGTCCCGCGCCGATACCCACCCCCACCCCGACCCCCACCACCCCCGCCACCCCCACCACCCCCGCCTCCGCGCCCGACCCCCGCGTCCCCCTCGCGAAGGGCCCCGCCGTACCGCCCGCGATGCCGGCCACGCCGCCGCCCGCGATGCCGTCGACGCCCCCCGCCGGCAACCCGTACGCCGTCAACCCGTACGCGACCACGCCCCCCGCCCCGTACCCCGCCGGTCCCGGCGCCGGCGGTCCGGCCCGCGCGCCCCGCCGCCCCCGGGGCCGCAAGCTCGTGGCGATCGCCCTCGGCGTCGCCCTGGTGGCGGGAGGCGGCGTCACCGCCGTGATCCTCTCCCAGAAGGACGACCCGTCCGGGAAGCAGGGGAAGGGGCAGCAGGGTCAAGGGCAGCAGGGCCAGGGCCAGGGGAAGGGCCAGGGCTCCCCGCAGACCGGCCGGGGCTTCAACGCCGCCGTCGGCAAGGTGGTCAACCCCTCCGACAAGAAGGGCGGCACCCTCCGCCTGGCGAGCGCGGTGGACGCCGATTCCTGGGATCCGGCCCGCTCCTACTCGGGGTGGGTCTGGAACATCCAGCGGCTCTACACCCGCACGCTGATGACCTACTCCGCCGAACCGGGCCAGAACGGCCTCTCGGTGGTCCCGGACCTGGCCGCGGCGCAGCCCGAGGTGTCCGCGGACGGCCGGACCTACACGTTCCGCCTGAGGCCCGGCCTCACGTTCGAGGACGGCTCGCCGATCACCGCCGCGAACGTCAAGTACGGCATCGAGCGGATCTTCGCCCCGGAGATCGTCGGCGGACCCACGTACCTCGTCGACGCCCTCGACCAGAAGCAGAACTACCCGGGCCCGTACAAGGACACGGGGTCGTCGGGCCTGCGGTCCGTCGAGGCCCCGGACGACCTCACGCTGATCTTCCGGCTGGCCGAGGCCGACTCCCGGTTCCCGTACCTGCTCACCATGGGCGCCACGGCCCCCGTGCCGCGGCAGTTCGACTCCGCGGCCCGTTACGAGAACAGGCCCCTCTCCTCGGGCCCGTACAAGTTCTCCTCGTACCAGCCGGACCGGTCGCTGGTCCTCGTCCGCAACGAGAAGTGGGACCCCGCCACCGACCCGCTCCGCAAGGCCCTGCCGGACCGCGTCGAGCTGAGCATCCTGTCCGACAAGTCCCAGGTGGACGAGCAGCTCCTCGCGGGCACCGCCGACCTGGACGCCTCCCAGGTCGGCCTGGATCAGGCGACCGCCGCCCGGGTGCTGGCGGACCCGAAGCTCAAGGCCGACGTGGACAACCCGTACAGCGGGTACCTCCGGATGGCCGCGATGATCTCCGACACCGCCCCGCTGAACAACGTGAACTGCCGCAAGGCGGTGGTGTACGCGGCCGGCACCAAGGCCCTGCGTCTCGCGCGCGGCGGGGATCCGTTCTCCTCGCCGCAGGGCAGCATGCTGCCCCCGACGGTCCGGGGCGCCGACTCCTACGACCCCTTCGGCCTGACCGGGGGCGAGCCCCGGCGGGAGGAGGCCCGGGAGGCGCTGCGGGCGTGCGGCAAGCCCGGCGGCTTCACGACGAAGATCGCCGTGAACAGCGCGAACCCCAAGGACGTCGACGCGGTCACCGTCCTCCAGAACGACCTGAAGGCCGTCGGCATCACCCTGGACATGGAGCGGTTCGACAACGTCACGGCCTACTTCTCCGCCCTGGCTTCTCCCGGGATCCTGAAGGAGAAGGGGATCGGCATGCTGATGCTGGGGTGGGGGGCCGACTTCCCCACCGGCGCGGGCTTCCTCCAGCCCCTCGCCGACAGCGCCCTGAGCAGGACCGAGGGCAACAGCAACTACGCCCGGGTGAACGACCCCCGGATCGACGAACTGTTCGACCAGGCGTCGGCCGAGACCGACGACGCCGAGGCGACCCGCATCTACCAGGAGATCAACCACCGGGTCACCGACGGGGCCTACTACCTGCCGTTCAGCGCCGAGAAGGTCGTCAACCACCGCAACCCGAGGCTGACCAACGTCTACGTCCACGAGGCGTTCAACCTGGTCGACGTGCAGGCCCTGGGGGTCGGCGAAGCGCCCTGACGGGCCCGGGTCCGCCCCGGACGCGCCCCCTGACGCCCCGTCCGTGCCCCCGGGCGCCCCGCCCGCACCCGGATCCAGGCCCTACGCTCGGTGCGGCACGCCGGACGCACAGCGTGGTGCGTCCGCTCCGTACCGTCACCGGCCTGCGAAGGTGGGACACGTGAAGGCAATCCGTCGATTCACCGTGCGTCCTGTCCTCCCCGACACCCTCCGACCCCTCGCCGGCCTGGCGAGCAACCTGCGCTGGTCCTGGCACGAACCGACCCGCGCCCTCTTCGACTCCCTCGCCCCCGAGGGGCTCGCGGGCGCCGATCCCGTCCGCGTCCTCGGCGCCCTGGAGGCCCCGCGGCTCGCCGCGCTCGCCGCCGACCGCGACTTCCTCGCCCGGCTCGGGGCCGCCGCCGAGGACCTCGACGCCTATCTGCGCGGGCCCCGCTGGTACCAGGAGCGCGGTTCCGGCGACGGCCCCGCCGCCCTCGCCTACTTCTCGCCCGAGTTCGGCGTCGCCGCCGCCCTGCCCCAGTACTCCGGAGGGCTCGGCATCCTCGCCGGCGACCACCTCAAGTCCGCCAGCGACCTCGGCGTCCCCCTGATCGGCGTCGGACTCCTCTACCGCCACGGCTACTTCCGGCAGTCCCTCGGCCGCGACGGCTGGCAGCAGGAGCAGTACCCCGTCCTCGACCCCGGCGAGCTGCCCGTCACCCTCCTCCGCGAGCCCGACGGCGCCCCCGCCCGGATCACCCTCGCCCTCCCCGGCGGGCGCAGCCTCCACGCGCAGCTGTGGATCGCCCAGGTCGGGCGCGTACCGCTGCTCATGCTCGACTCGGACGTCGAGGAGAACGACCCCGGCGAGCGGTCCGTCACCGACCGGCTGTACGGCGGCGGCAGCGAGCACCGGCTCCTCCAGGAGATGCTGCTCGGCATCGGCGGCGTCCGCGCGGTCCGGACGTACACCCGGCTCACCGGCCACCCCGCACCCGAGGTCTTCCACACCAACGAGGGCCACGCCGGCTTCCTCGGCCTCGAACGGATCCGTGAACTCCAGGGCGAGGGGCTGGACTTCGAGGCCGCCCTGGAGACCGTCCGGGCCGGCACCGTCTTCACCACCCACACCCCCGTCCCCGCCGGCATCGACCGCTTCGACCGCGAGCTGGTCGCCCGCCACCTCGGCGACGACGGCGCCCTGCCCGGACTCGACACCGGCCGGATCCTCGCCCTCGGCGACGAGACCCCGCTCGGCGGCGAGGCCCGCCTCTTCAACATGGCCGCCATGGGCCTGCGGCTCGCCCAGCGGGCCAACGGCGTCTCCACCCTCCACGGCGCCGTCAGCCGCGCCATGTTCGCCGGACTCTGGCCCGGCTTCGACGCCGAGGAGGTGCCCATCACCTCCATCACCAACGGCGTCCACGCCCCCACCTGGACCGCGCCCGAGGTCGGCCGCCTCGGCCCCGACCCGAGCGACCGCGAGCTGTGGGAGCTGCGCCGCACCCTGCGCACCCGGCTCGTCGCCGACGTCCGCGACCGGCTGCGCGCCTCCTGGCGGCAGCGCGGCGCCGGCGCCGCCGAACTCGGCTGGACCGACACCGTCCTCGACCCCGAGGTCCTCACCATCGGCTTCGCCCGCCGGGTCCCCTCGTACAAGCGGCTCACGCTGATGCTCCGCGACAAGGACCGGCTGCGCGCCCTGCTGCTCCACCCCGAGCGGCCGGTGCAGCTGGTCGTCGCCGGCAAGGCCCACCCGGCCGACGACGGCGGCAAGAAGCTCGTCCAGGAGCTGGTCCGCTTCGCCGACGACCCCCGGGTCCGGCACCGGATCGTCTTCCTGCCCGACTACGGCATGGAGATGGCCCGCGGCCTCTACCCCGGCTGCGACGTCTGGCTCAACAACCCGCTGCGCCCGCTGGAGGCGTGCGGCACCAGCGGCATGAAGGCGGCGCTCAACGGCTGTCTCAACCTCTCCGTCCTCGACGGCTGGTGGGACGAGTGGTACGAGCCCGAGTTCGGCTGGGCCATCCCGACGGCCGACGGCGCCGCCGCGGCCGACGAGGAGCGCCGCGACGACCTGGAGGCGGCCGCGCTCTACGAGCTGATCGAGCGCCGGGTCGCGCCCCGTTTCTACGACCGCGGCGCCGACGGTGTCCCCGCCGCCTGGACCGCCATGGTCCGCCGCACCCTCTCCGACCTCGGCCCCCGGGTGCTCGCCGACCGGATGGTCAGGGAGTACGTCGAGCGGCTGTACGTCCCCGCCGCCGGGGCCCGCCGGGCGCTGACCCCGGACCGGGCCCGGGAGCTCGCCGCCTGGAAGGCGCGGGTCCGGGCGGCCTGGCCGGGGGTCTCGGTGGACCACGTGGAGATCGGCGACGACCTCGCCGAGGCGGGCGCCGAGCTGGGCGCGACCCCGGTCGTCCGGGTCCGGGTCGCGCTCGGCGGTCTCGCCCCGGACGACGTCGAGGTGCAGGCGGTCACCGGCCGGGTCGGCGCCGACGACACCCTCACCGGCACCCGCACCGTGACGCTCAAGCCGGCCGGCGGACCGGACCTGGAGGGCCGCCAGCCGTACGCGGGCACCCTGGAGCTCGACCGCACCGGCCCCTTCGGCTGCACCGTCCGCGTCCTCCCCGCCCACCCCCTCCTCGCCCACCCCGCCGAGCCGGGCCTCGTCGCCCTCCCGGAGGACCCGGGCGGCGAGGGCGCGGGCGTGCTCCTGCGGTAGCGGCCGCTCCCGGCAGGACCGTGTCGTCGGCCTAGGCTGGAGCGCATGATCAGGGTGCTGCTGGCCGACGACGAGGCGATGATCCGTGCCGGGGTGCGGGCCATCCTCACCACCGACCCGGGGATCGAGGTGGTCGCCGAGGCGGGCGACGGGCAGGAGGCGGTGGAGCTGGCCCGGCTCCACCGGCCCGACGTCGCCCTCCTCGACATCCGGATGCCCCGCCTCGACGGGCTCGCCGCCGCCGACGCGCTCCGCCGGATCCTCCCGGACACGGCCGTCGTCATGCTCACCACCTTCTCCGAGGACGACTACATCGCCCGCGCCCTCGGCGGCGGCGTCGGCGGCTTCCTCCTCAAGTCCGGCGACCCGCGCGAACTGATCGCCGGGGTCCGCGCGGTCGCCGCGGGCGGCGCCGCCCTCTCGCCCACCGTCGCCCGCCGCGTCATCGACACCCTCGGCGGCGAACGGCTCACCCGCGCCGCCGCCGCCCGCGCCCGCCTGGCCCCCCTCACCGGCCGCGAACGCGAGGTCGTCTCCCTGCTCGCCGCCGGCTGCTCCAACCAGGAGATCGCCGCCCGCATGTACGTGGTGGAGGGCACCGTCAAAGCCCACGTCAGCGCGGTCCTCTCCCGCCTGGGCCTGCGCAACCGGGTCCAACTCGCCGTCCTCGCCCACGAGGCGGGCCTCGCGGGCGACGCGCACGGGCCGGAGACGGGGCAGGACGGCGGGCCCGGTGCCTGAGACGTCGGTGGTGCGGCGGCGGGTGTTCGATCTGGCGCTGTGGGCGCTGCTCTCGGTGCCGGTGCTGTTGCGGTCGGATCCGAACGACGGGGGCTCCTGGTTCCAGGTCGCCGCCGGGGTGACCGTGCTCGGGGGGTGCGTCGCCGTCAGCCGGCGGTGGCCGCTGCTGCCGCTGGCCGTGACCGTCGCCGCGAGCCTGCCCGCCTCCCTGGAGCTGTTCACGCCCTCGTACAGCCTCGCGCTCGTCGCGTTCGGCTATCTCGCCGGGCGGCGGCAGGACCACACGCGCGGGTCGCTCTGGCTGTTCGGGGCGGTGGCCGCGGTGGGGCTGCTGCTCACCCGGCTGACCGGGACCTCCCTCGGTCCTTGGTTCACCCTCCTCCTCGCGCTCGCGCTGGCGATCGTGGCGCCCTGGCTGGTCGGCCGGTACGTCCGCCAGTACGACCGGCTGGTGCGCAGCGGCTGGGAGCTGGCCGACCGGATGGAGCGGGAGCACGCGGCCGTCGCCGACCGGGAGCGGCTGCGGGAGCGGTCGCGGATCGCCGGTGACATGCACGACTCCCTCGGCCACGACCTGGCGCTGATCGCGGTGCGGGCGGGCGCCCTGGAGGTCGATCCGGGCCTCGGCGCCGCGCAGCAGCGGGCGGCGGGCGAGCTGCGCAGGGCGGCGGCGGAGGCGACCGAGCGGCTGCGGGACGTCATCGGGGTGCTGCGGGAGGAGGGCGACGGCGCCCCGACCGCCCCGCCGGGCGAGACGGTCGGCGACCTGGTGGACCGGGCGCGGGCCTCGGGCCTGGACGTGACGCTGTCCGGCGCCCCGCCCGCGCTGCCGGGGATGGCGGACCGGGCGCTGCACCGGGTGGTGCAGGAGGGGCTGACGAACGCGGCGAAGCACGCCCCTAGCGCCGCCGTCACGGTCGACGTCCGGGAGTCCGGGCCGCGCGTGACGGTACGGGTGGAGAGCGGGCCGGGCGCCGGGTCGGGGCCGCCCGCCTCCGGGGGCTCCGGCCTGGTCGGCCTGGACGAGCGGGTCCGGCTGGCCGGCGGCACCCTGGCGCACGGCCCGGTGCGCGGCGGCGGTTTCGCGCTGACGGCGGTGCTGCCCCGGCGGGCTCCGGCGGCGGTGCCGGCCGCGCCGACCTCGGCCCGCGAGCTGGACCGGGCCCGCCGCAGGGTCCGCAAGGACCTGGTGCGGGCGATCTGGATCCCGCTGGCGCTGCTGGCCGCGCTCGCGGTGCTGACGGCGGGCGTCGCGGTGTGGTCGCAGTCCCGCTCGTACCTGGAGCCCGACAACTACGCGCGGCTGCTGGTCGGCCAGGCGTACGCGGAGATCGTGGAGGACCTGCCCGACCACGCCCTGGAGACCAGGCCGGCGGGGCTGCCGGCGGAGCCGGGCGGGGTGGACGAGTGCCGGTACTACCGGGCGACGGTGTTCGCGGAACTCCCGGTCTACCGGCTGTGCTTCACGGCGGGCCGGCTGACCGCGAAGGACGAGCTGCGGTGAACGGGCGGATGCCCGGAGGGATGGGTCCCTCCGGGCGTCCGTCGTGGGTGCTTCGGGCTCTCGCCTCCCGGGTTACGGGAAGGTCAGCTTGAAGCCGTTGATGTAGCCGGTGTCGGCGCCGGCCTTGTCCTGGACACGGAGCTTCCAGGCGCCGTTGGCGACCTCGGAGGAGGCGTTCACGGTGTAGGTCTGGACGATGTTGTCGGTGCCGCCGCCGGTGCGGTTGTGGAGGTTGTAGACCGAGCCGTCGGGAGCGACCAGGTCGACGACGAGGTCGCCCTTGTAGGTGTGGACGATGTCCACGCCGACGGAGAGGTTGCTCGGCGCGTTGCCGGTGACGCCGGTGACGTTCACGGTCGAGGTGACCGCGGCGCCGGGGGAGTCCGGGATGGAGACGTCGGCGGTGTTCTCGAAGACCTTGCCGCCGGGGTTGCCGCCACCGGGGCGGGAGCCGACGGCGACGGCGGCCCAGGCGTGCTCGACGGCCGCGACCTCGGGGCTGTTCGCGCCGTAGAGCTCGGTGGCGACGGCGACCGTGCCGGTGCGGGCGCCCGCGTAGTTGGTGGACGCGGTCCACTTGGTGGTGAGCGCCTTGAACCAGATCAGCGACGCCTTGTCACGGCCGATGCCGGTGACGGGCAGGCCGTCGGAGGTCGGCGAGTCGTAGGTGACGCCGTTGATCGTCTTGACGCCGCTGCCCTCGGAGAGCAGGTAGTAGAAGTGGTTGGCCGGGCCCGAGGAGTAGTGGACGTCGACGTTGCCGATGCCGGAGTACCAGTAGTCCTTGGAGGAGCCGTCCTTGCTCGGCTTGTCCATGTACCGCAGCGGGGTGCCGTTGCCGCGGATGTCGATCTTCTCGCCGACGAGGTAGTCGCCCTGGTCCTGGGCGTTGTTGCCGTAGAATTCGACGGCCGCCGCGAAGATGTCCGAGGTGGCCTCGTTGAGGCCGCCGGACTCGCCGCTGTAGACCAGCTTGGCGGTGACCGAGGTCAGGCCGTGGGTCATCTCGTGCGCGGCCACGTCGATGGAGGTCAGCGGCTTGGTGTTGCCCGCGCCGTCGCCGTACGTCATGCAGAAGCAGGAGTCCTGCCAGAAGGCGTTGACGTAGGCGTTGCCGTAGTGGACGCGGGAGTACGCGCCGACGCCGTCGCCGCGGATGCCGCTGCGGCCGTGCACGTTCTTGTAGTAGTCCCAGGTGAGCGCGGCGCCGTAGTGGGCGTCGGCGCCGGCCGTCTCCAGGTTCTGCGGGGTGCCGTCGCCCCAGACGTCGTCCGCGCCGGAGAAGAGGGTGCCGGTGCCGGAGGTGCCCCGGTTGAGGTTGTACGTCTTGTGGTTGCCGCGGCCCGTGTCGGTCAGCGTGTACGAGGGCGCGGTGCCGAGCGTGACCTGGCCGCTGTACTGCGTGTTGCCCGTGCCGGTGTGCACGGCCTGCCACTCGTACAGCTTCGCGCCGGTCTTGGCGTTGGTGACGACGTGCAGCTCGTTCGGGGTGCCGTCGTGCTGGAGGCCGCCGACGACGGTCTCGTACGCGAGGACGGGGGCGCCGCTCTGGCCCATCCAGACGACCTTGCGCGGGGCGCGCTCGCTCTTGGTGGCCTTGGAGCCCTCGGCGGCGGCGAGGCCGACGGCCTGCTTCTCCGCGGCGGCGGGGGCGACGGTGGCCGAGAGGTCGACGTTCTTCAGCTCCGACCGGGAGGACTTGCTGACCCCGGTGGTGGCCCCGGTGCCGGTCGCGGCGACGATCAGGTCGCCGCCGAGGACGGGGAGTCCGGCGTAGGTGCGCTCGTAGCGCGTGTGGGTGGTGCCGTCGCGGTCCTGGACCACGTCGCGGACGACCAGCTTCTCCTGGGCGCCGAGTCCCAGCGCCTTGGCCGTGTCGGCCTTGTCGGCGTCGGCGGCCTTGATCAGCGCGGTGCGCTCGGCGGGGGAGAGGTCGGCGGGGAGCTTGCCGGGGTTGACCTTCCCGGTGGCCTGGGCCGCGGGGGCGGCCGCCCCGGTGATGTCGGCGGAGGCGCTGCCGGCCTGGACGCCGACGGCGAGCATGGCGGCGGCGGCGACGAGCGCGCCGGTCGCGGTGGCACGGCGGCTGGGCGTGGATCTCACGCGAACTCCTTTTGCGAGGGGGGTACCGGACCACTGGGTGGGCGGGCCGGGCGGAGCAAGCAGAGCGGTGACACACGATCGGGTGAGGCGGCGAACACGGTTGCGAGGAACCGGGGGAGAGACTGGCAGCTACCGCCGGTATCTGTCAGGGGCGCGTCAACAACTTGGCCGGAAGTCGTCCGCTGCGCGTACGGCCGTGTTCGTTAACCGGACGTTTCATCGATCATGAGGAGCCGGTCGTCCCACGTTCTCCGTGCGGGAATCCCCCCGTGCCCGGAGATCCGGACGCCGGCCCTCCGCCGCCCGTCCCGCCCCTCGGACACCAGCCGCCTTTACCTACCCGTTGGCCGAAAACCCACGGCGTGAAGCACACGTTCCGCTCGGCGGCGCTTCCCGCCCGCCCGCTCGGCGCCGCATCCGATCTGCCCGCTCGGACGCCCTCCGGCCCCGCCCCCGCCGGCCGTCACCCCGCCAAGGAGTCGCGCCAGGCGCGGTGGAGACCCGCGTAGCGGCCTTCGCCGCCGACGAGTTCGGCGGGGGTGCCGTCCTCGACCACGCGGCCCGCCTCCATCACCAGGACGCGGTCCGCGACCTCGACCGTGGAGAGGCGGTGGGCGATGACCACGGCCGTACGGCCCGCCAGGACCGTGTCCATCGCGTGCTGCACCGCCCGCTCGCCCGGGACGTCCAGGGAGCTCGTCGCCTCGTCCAGGATGAGGACCGCCGGGTCCGCCAGGAGCGCGCGGGCGAAGGCCACCAACTGGCGCTGACCGGCCGAGATACGGCCACCCCGCTTGCGTACGTCCGTGTCGTAGCCGTCCGGGAGACCGGCGATGAACTCGTGCGCGCCGATCGCCTTCGCCGCCTGCTCGATCTCCTCGCGGCTCGCCTCCGGACGCCCGATCGCGATGTTCTCCGCGACCGTCCCGGAGAACAGGAACGCCTCCTGCGTCACCATCACCACCCCACGCCGCAGCTCCGGCGTCGCCAGCTCCCGCAGGTCGACGCCGTCGAGCAGCACCCGGCCCTCCGTCGGGTCGTAGAAGCGGGCCAGCAGCTTCGCCAGCGTCGACTTGCCCGCGCCCGTCGCGCCGACCACGGCCACCGTCTGGCCGGCCGGGATCCGCAGGTCGAAGCGGGGCAGCACCTCGCCGCCCGTCCGGTACGCGAACCGCACCCCGTCGAAGACGACCTCCCGGCCCGGCGCCGCCCCGGCCCGCTCCGGCAGCCCGCGCGGAGCCTCCGCCTCCGGCACGCCCGGCTCCTGCGCCAGCAGGCCCGCGATCTTGGCCAGCGACGCCGCCGCCGACTCGTACGAGTTGAGGAACATCCCCAGCCGGTCGATCGGGTCGTACAGCCGCCGCACGTACAGCACCGCCGCCGCGAGCACACCGAGCTCCAGCGAACCGTCCGCCACCCGGTACGCGCCCCACAGGCACATTCCGGCCACCGCCGTGTTCGCCACCAGCCGCGACCCCACCACATAGCGGGCCATCTCCAGGAGCGCGTCGCCGTTGCTCCGCTCGTGCCGGTGGTTCAGCGCCCCGAACTCCGCCTCGTTCACCCGCTCCCGGCGGAACGCCCGCACCGGCCGGATCCCGTTCATCGTCTCCGCGAACTTCACGATCACCCCGGCGATCGCCGTCGACCGCTCCGCGAAGACCGCGCCCGCCCGCCGCCGGTACATCCGCACCAGCAGGTACAGCGGCCCGAACGAGGCCACCGCCACCGCCCCGATCCCCAGGTCCAGCCAGAGCAGCACCAGCGAGATCGACACGAACGACAGCACCACCCCGATCAGTTCCTGGAGCCCCTCCGACAGCAGCTCCCGCAGCGACTCCACGTCCGTCGTCGACCGCGAGATCAGCCGCCCCGAGGTGTACCGCTCGTGGAAGTCCACGCTCAGCACCTGCGCGTGCCGGAAGATCCGCCCCCGCAGGTCGAGCAGCACGTCCTGGTTGATCCGCGCCGCGCCCCGCACGAACACGTACTGGAGCGCCCCCGCGCCCACCGCGCACAGCAGATAGCCGACCGCCACCGCCACCAGCGGCCCGTGGTCCCCGGCCCGGAAGGCCGGCACCCCCCGGTCGATCGCGTACGCCACGAGCAGCGGGCCCGCCTGGACCGCCGCCTCCTTCAGCAGCAGCACCAGCGCCGCCACCGCCACCCGGAACCGGTGCGCGGCCAGCAGCGAGCGCAGCAGCGCCCCGGTCGCCCCGCGCGGCGCCGGCAGGTCGTCCCGGTCGAACGGATCGCCCGGCCCGGACCCCTCCTCCCCGGCCGCCCGGACGTCCTTCTCCTCCGGCTGCGCGAGCGTGGTCTCCGTCATCGCTGCCCGTCCCCCGTCTCCACGGCCGTCCCGCCCTCGCCCTCGCCCGCGCCCGACATCAGCCAGGCGTACTCGGTACTGCTCCGCAGCAGCTCCTGATGGGTGCCGACCGCCGCGATCCGGCCGCCCGACAGCAGCGCCACCCGGTCGGCCAGCATCACCGTCGACGGCCGGTGCGCCACGACCAGCGCCGTCGTCTCCCTCAGCACCTCGCGCAGGGCCGCCTCCACCCGCGCCTCGGTGTGCACGTCCAGCGCCGACAGGGGATCGTCGAGCACCAGGAAGCGCGGCCGTCCGACGACCGCGCGGGCCAGCGCGAGCCGCTGCCGCTGCCCGCCCGACAGGCTCAGCCCCTGCTCGCCGACCTGCGTCCCGGCCCCCTCGGGCAGCCGCCCGACGAAACCGTCCGCCTGCGCGATCCCGAGCGCCCGGTCCAGCTCCGCCGGTCCCGCCGCCGCGCCCGCGCCCATCAGCACGTTCTCGCCGACGCTCGCCGAGAAGAGGGTCGGCTCCTCGAAGGCCACCGACACCAGCGTCCGCAGCCGCTCCCGCCCCATCAGGGCGATGTCCTCGCCGTCCAGCAGGATCCGCCCGCCGCCCGCCTCGTGCAGCCGGGGCACGAGCGCGGTCAGCGTGGTCTTGCCGGAGCCGGTGGCCCCGACCAGCGCCAGCGTCTCGCCCGGCCGTACGTGCAGGTCGATGCCGTCGAGGACGGGCGGGGCGCCGTCGGGCGCGTCCGGGAAGCGGAAGGACACGCCCTCGAAGCGCAGCCCGTCGGCGGCCCCCTTCCCCGCCGCCGGAGCGACCGGATCCCGCTCCTCCTCCGAGTCCATCACCTCGAAGTACCGTTCCGTCGCCGTCACCGCCTCCTGGCTCATCGCCAGCAGGAAGCCGATCGAGTCCACGGGCCAGCGCAGCGCCAGCGCCGTCGACAGGAAGGCCACCAGGGTGCCCGCCGAGAGCCCGCCGTCCGCGACCCGCACGGTGCCGAGCACCAGCGCCGCCCCGATCGCCAGCTCCGGCAGGATCGTGATCAGCGCCCAGATCATGGCCAGCAGCCGCGCCTTCGACAGCTCCGTGGAGCGCAGCAGCTCCGCGAGCCGGCGGAAGGACTCCGCCTGGCTGCGGTGCCGCCCGAAGCCCTTGACGATCCGGATGCCGAGGACGCTCTCCTCCACCACCGTCGTCAGATCGCCCACCTGGTCCTGAGCCCGCCGAGCCACCACCCCGTACCGCCGCTCGAAGTACGAGCAGAGCACCATCACCGGCACCACCGGCGTCAGCAGCACCAGCCCGAGCGACCAGTCCTGGGCGAGCAGCAGCGCACAGCCCGCCACGATCGTCACCGCGTTGACCAGCAGGAAGGTCAGCGGGAAGGCCAGGAACATCCGGACGATCATGAGGTCGGTGGTGCCGCGCGAGAGCAGCTGCCCCGACGCCCACCGGTCGTGGAAGGCGATCGGCAGCCGCTGGAGCCGGCCGTACAGGTCCTCCCGCATCCGCGCCTCGACCGACGACAGCGGCCGGGCCACCAGCCACCGCCGCAGCCCGAAGAGGACCGCCTCGGTGATCCCGAGCAGCAGCAGATAGAGCGCCCCCAGCCACACTCCGCCGGGGTCCCGGTCCGCGACCGGACCGTCCACCAGCCACTTCAGGACCAGCGGGATCACCAGGGACAGACAGGAGGCGACGATGGCGACGGCGGCGGCGGTGAAGAACCGCGCGCGCACCGGACGGACGTACGGCCAGAGCCGCAGCAGCACCCGCACCGCCGAACGGCGGGCGGGGTGGTCCTCGGGGGTGGCAGGTTTCTCGGGCATCAGGTCCGACCATACGAGTCACCACTGACACGTCTCACCCGATTTTCGGACACCCGGTCCCGGAGACGGCCACCCCTCCCCTCTCATCTCCCGCCCCGCTGTGGCACGTTGGACGCGTCACAGGCCGGATCGGGCCGTCCCCGGGGGGAGTCATGAAGGTCCACCACATCACCACCGCCCACCTGGCGCGGCGCGAACGCTTCGGGCACTGGCACGACATGACGGCCGCCACGCTCATCCCCACCGCCATGAGCAGCGACCACGCCGACGACTTCCACGCCGAGGCGGCCACCGTCGACCTCGGCGCCGCCCAGGTGATGGCCCTCCGCTACCCGCCCCTCATCACCCGCCGCACCCCGCGCCTCATCCGCCGCGCCGACCCCGGCTACCTCATGGTCTCGCTCACCCTCAGCGGCGAGATGGCCCTCTCCCAGGCCGGCCGCCGCCACGTCTACCGGACGGGGGACCTCACCGTGTACGACTCGTCCCACCCCTTCCACGGCGAGACCCGCCTCCCCGGCGCGGCCCGCACCGAACGGCTCGACCACATCGTGGCCCAGTTCCCCCGCGAGCTGCTGCCGCTGCCCGCCCGCGCCGCCGAACGGCTCCTCGCCCTGCCGATGCCCGGCGACTCCGGCTTCGCCGCGCTCCTCTCCGACGTGCTGCGCCGGATCGCCGCCGACCCCGGCGCCTTCCGCCCCGAGGACGGGCCGCGGCTGACCACGGTCCTCCTCGACCTGCTGGCCGGCGCCGGCGAGGCACGCCTCGACGCCGAGGGCGCCGCCTCGCCCGAGAGCCGTCGCCACGCCCTGCGGCTGAGCACCCAGGACTTCGCCCTGCGCCGGCTCGGCGACCCCGGACTCGGCCCCGAGCCGATCGCCGCCGCCCACCACATCTCGGTGCGCTACCTGCACCGCATCTACCAGGACGAGGGCCTCACCGTCGCCGGCTGGATCCGCGCGCAGCGCCTGGCCCGCGCCGCCCGCGACCTGGCCGACCCGGCGCTGCGGGGGATCCCCGTCCACGAGATCGCCGCCCGCTGGGGCTTCCGCCACCCGGCCGCCTTCAGCCGCGCCTTCCGCGCCGCGCACGGCCGCAGCCCCCGCGAGCACCGGGAGTGCGCTCAGCGTCAATGAGCCGTGCGCCCGGGGCCAACGACACCGGCCGCCGGACGGCCCGACACTGTTCGCACGCGCGGGGCCGTCCACGGGGGAGCGGGAGCCGACGTCCCCGCGCGCGGGTGTACCGGGTGGGTCGCGCCCCGGCCCACCAGGGGGAAGCACCCCCCTCCGCCCGGCCACCGCCGTCGCGCCGCGGTGGCCGGGCGGAGCCGCCCGCCACGGCTCCGCCTCACTCCGTCACCCTCAGCAGCACCACCGACCGCGCCCCCACCGGCAGCACCGCCCCGCCCGGGTGGAGCGTGGCCGGGGGCGCGCTCTGGTCGTCGAGGGCGGTGTCCAGGACGCGTTCGTACGTCTGGGCCCAGGGCGCCCCGGGGAGCCGGAAGTCCAGCGGGGCGGGGCCCGCGTGGAGCACGGCGAGGAAGCTGTCGTCGAGGACCTGCTCGCCGCGCTCGTCCCGGCCCGGTATGTCGCGGCCCGACAGGTAGAGGGCGAGCGTGGCGGAGGGGGCGTACCAGTCCCGCTCGGTCATCTCCGTGCCGTCGGGGCCGAACCAGGCGAGGTCCCGCAGCCCGTCCGCGCCCTGCGGCCGGCCGGAGAAGAAGGCGCGGCGGCGCAGCACCGGATGGCGGTGGCGCAGGGCGAGCAGCCGCCTCGTCAGGGCGAGGAGCTGGGCGCGGCCCGGGTCCTCGGGCAGCGACCAGTCGAGCCAGCTGATCTCGTTGTCCTGGCAGTACGCGTTGTTGTTGCCGCCCTGGGTGCGGCCCATCTCGTCGCCCGCGACGAGCATCGGCACACCGGTGGAGAGCAGCAGCGTGGTGAGCAGGTTGCGGAGCTGCCGCAGCCGGAGCGCGCCGGTCTCCGGGTCGTCGGTCTCGCCCTCGGTGCCGCAGTTCCAGGAGCGGTTGTCGTGGGTGCCGTCCCGGTTGCCCTCGCCGTTGGCCTCGTTGTGCTTGCGTTCGTACGTGACGAGGTCGCGCAGGGTGAAGCCGTCGTGGGCGGTGACGAAGTTGACGGAGGCGTACGGCCGCCGGCCGCCCCAGGCGTAGAGGTCGCTGGAGCCGGAGAGCCGGTAGCCGAGGTCGCGGACGTCGGGCAGGGCGCCGCGCCAGAAGTCCCGTACGGCGTCCCGGTAGCGGTCGTTCCACTCGGTCCACAGCGGCGGGAAGGCGCCGACCTGGTAGCCGCCGTTGCCGACGTCCCAGGGTTCGGCGATGAGCTTGACCCGGCGCAGCACGGGGTCCTGGGCGATGACGGCGAGGAACGGGGAGAGCATGTCGACGTCGTGCATCGAGCGGGCGAGGGCCGCCGCCAGGTCGAAGCGGAAGCCGTCGACGCCCATCTCGGTGACCCAGTAGCGCAGGGAGTCGGTGATGAGCCGGAGCACCTGGGGCTGGACGACGTGGAGGGTGTTGCCGCAGCCGGTGTAGTCGGCGTACCGGCGGGCGTCGGACTGGAGCCGGTAGTAGCCGCGGTTGTCGATGCCCTTGAGGGACAGGGTCGGGCCGAGCTCGCCGGCCTCGGCGGTGTGGTTGTAGACGACGTCGAGGATGACCTCGATGCCGGCCGCGTGCAGCGCCCGTACCATCCGCTTGAACTCGCCGACCTGCTGTCCGGCGGTGCCGGAGGAGGAGTAGCCGGCGTGCGGGGCGAAGTAGCCGATCGAGTTGTAGCCCCAGTAGTTGGTGAGGCCGCGGCGCAGCAGGTGGTCCTCGTGGGCGAACTGGTGGACGGGCAGTAGTTCGACGGCCGTCACCCCGAGGCGGACGAGGTGGTCGATGGCGGCCGGGTGGGCGAGCCCCGCGTAGGTGCCCCGCAGGTGCTCGGGGATGCCGGGGTGCCGGGCGGTGAAGCCCTTGACGTGGACCTCGTAGATGACGGAGTCCTGCCAGGGCGTCTTGGGCCTGCGGTCGTCGGACCAGTCGTCGTCGTCCAGGACGACGACGCCCTTGGGGACGTGCGGGGCGGAGTCCCGCTCGTCGCGGACGGTGTCGGCGACGTGCTGCTGGGGCCAGTCCCTGACGTGCCCGTAGACCTCGGGCGGCAGCCGGAAGTCGCCGTCCACGGCGCGCGCGTACGGGTCGAGGAGGAGCTTCGCCGGGTTCCAGCGGGCGCCGGTCCACGGGTCCCAGCGGCCGTGCGCCCGGTAGCCGTACCGCTGCCCGGGTCCGACGCCGGGCACGAAGCCGTGCCAGATCTCGTGGGTGAGCTCGGTCAGCGGCAGCCGGGTCTCGGTGCCGTCCGGCGCGAAGAGGCAGAGCTCCACGGCCTCCGCGCCGCCCGCCCAGAGGGCGAAGTTGGTGCCCCGGGTCCCGTCCGGCCCGGTCCGGCAGCGGGCCCCGAGGGGGGTGGGTGCCCCCGGCCACACCGGGGGCGCGGTCCGTTCCGGGGCATGCTCCGGTACCGCCTGCTGTTCGGCTGCGCTCGACACCGCCCTGGCCTCCCGCGGCTCCGGCGGGGCCCGCGTACCGGGGCCGGGGCGTCCCGGCCCCGGCCCCGCGCGTCCTCCCGCACCCTCGTGTACTCCCGGTCGTCCTTCCTGTTCTGCCCGCAGCGCCGTCCCCCCAACATGGCCCGCACGGACGTTTCCCCTGGAGGGGGGTCGTCGTTGGGCCACGCGTGACACGTGTATGGGAACGGGCCGGGCAACTCCTCGCGGTGGCGGGGCTCCTCGTGGGTCTCGCCGGCTGCACCGGATCGGACGGGGAAGGAGGCGTCGGCCTGGGACTTCCGGGCAAGGCGAGGGCCCCCGGGGACGTGATCCGGGTCAGCCCGGAGGACGGCGCCCGGGCGGTGCCCCCGGAGGGTCCGCTGGAGGTACGGGTGGACAGCGGGCGGCTCGAACGGGTGAGCGTGACCCAGGTGGCGGACGGGCGCCGTTCGGCCGTGCCCGGCGCGATCGGGGCCGACGGGCTGCGCTGGCGGCCCGCCGAGGGCAGCCGGCTCGCGCTCGCCGCGAAGTACAGCGTGGACGCGGTGGCGCTCGACGCGCACGGGCGGCGCTCGGCCCGGCACACCACCTTCACCACGGTCGTGCCGGAGAGCCGGTTCATCGGCTACTTCACTCCGGAGAACCGTTCCACTGTCGGCGCCGGCATGATCGTCTCCTTCGGCTTCAACCGCCCGATCGAGAACCGGGCCGAGGTGGAGCGGGCCATCCGGGTCACCGCCGACCCGCCGGTGGAGATCTCCGGCCACTGGTTCGGCAAGGAGCGGCTGGACTTCCGCCCCGCCGAGTACTGGGCGGCGGGCACGAAGGTGAAGGTCGAGCTCGGTCTGCGGGACGTCGAGGGCGCCCCCGGCGTCTACGGCATCCAGCGCAAGACGGTCGGCTTCACCGTCGGCCGCTCCCAGGTCTCACTGGTCGACGCCGCCGCCCACACCATGGAGGTGCGGCGCGACGGGCGGGTCCTCGCCACCCTGCCGATCACCGCGGGCGCGCCGAAGACCACCACGTACAACGGGAAGATGGTGGTGACCGAGCTGTACGACGTGACCCGGATGAACGGCGCCACGGTCGGCTTCGGCGGCGAGTACGACATCAAGGACGTGCCGCACGCGATGCGGCTGACCGAGTCGGGGACCTTCATCCACGGCAACTACTGGGCCGATCCGGCCACGTTCGGCTCGGCCAACGTCAGCCACGGCTGCGTGGGACTGCGGGACGTGAAGGGCGGCGGCGCCGACACCCCGGGGGGCTGGTTCTTCGACCGGAGCCTGATCGGCGACGTCGTCGAGGTGGTCAACTCGAAGGACCGGAAGGTCGCCCCGGACAACGGTCTGGGCGGCTGGAACCTCGACTGGAAGAGCTGGACGGCGGGTTCCGCGCTCCGCTGACCGGGCCCCCTCGCCCCACCGCTCCTCGGGCCGGGCACCGGGCCGGACGCGCGCGGCCCCCCGCGCGCCTCCGGTACCGCCCCGACTGGGACTGAACGGTGACATTCACGTGGAACTTTCGTGTCTTCCGGTGTGATTATCTAGCGCCGTGCGCGGGACGTGCGTACAGGGGGTGGGGCCCGGCCGGTAGCCGGGTCGTGCGAGGGGAGAAGACCATAGTGAACGGGCAGCCGATATCGGGGAAGTCGGCGCGGCGCAGGGGCGTGCGCCTCGGAGCCCTCGCCACGGGGGCGTTGCTGCTGGTCCTGACCGCCTGCGGCGGCGAGGAGCCGTCCAAGACCGCTCCCGGCCAGGGGGGCGGGCAGGGCACGGGGACCGCGGCGCCCGACAACGCCGCCTCGCAGGCGGTCGTGACGATCCTGCCGAAGGACGGCGCCGACTCGGTCGCCACCAGCGGCGGCCTCAAGGTCACCGCGGCGCAGGGCAAGCTGACCACCGTGACCGTCGCCGACTCCAAGGGGACCGCGGTCGAGGGGAAGATCTCGGCGGACGGGGCCAGCTGGGAGCCGGTGGCCCACCTGTCGGCCGGCACGCAGTACAAGGTCCACGCGATCGCGAAGGACGCCGAGGGCCGCGAGTCGGCGAAGGACACCACCTTCACCACGCTGGTCCCGAAGAACACCTTCATCGGCCACTACACGCCGGAGGCCGACACGACCGTCGGCGTCGGCATGCCGGTCTCCATCAACTTCACCCGGGGCATCACCGACCCCGAGGCCGTGGAGAAGGCCATCAAGGTGACGGCCGAGCCGGCCGTCGAGATCGAGGGCCACTGGTTCGGCAACGACCGCCTCGACTTCCGTCCCGAGGAGTACTGGAAGGCCGGGACCAAGGTCACCGTCGAGCTGAACCTGGACGGCGTCGAGGGCCGCCCGGGCGTCTACGGCAAGCAGAAGAAGTCGTACTCCTTCACCATCGGCCGCCGTCAGGTCTCCACGGTCGACGCCAGCGCCAAGACGATGAAGGTCGAGCGCGACGGGCAGATCATCAAGACCCTGCCGATCACCGCGGGCGCGCCGTCCACGACCACGTACAACGGCCAGATGGTCATCAGCGAGAAGTACAAGGTGACCCGCATGAACGGGGCCACCGTCGGCTTCGGCGGCGAGTACGACATCAAGGACGTGCCGCACGCGATGCGCCTGTCCACCTCCGGCACCTTCGTGCACGGCAACTACTGGGCCCCGAAGAGCACCTTCGGCTCGCAGAACGTCAGCCACGGCTGCGTCGGCCTCTCGGACACCCGGGGCGCGGGCGACAGCTCGACCCCGGCCGCCTGGTTCTACGACCGCTCGCTCATCGGTGACGTCATCATCGTGAAGAACTCCAAGGACAAGCAGATCAAGCCGGAGAACGGCCTGAACGGCTGGAACATGTCCTGGTCGGAGTGGACCGCCTAGGTCTCCCCGGTCTCCTTCGTACGGCGGGCCCGGTGCTGTGAGCAACAGCACCGGGCCCGCCGTCGTTAACGCCGATTAACCTCTTCCCCATGACTGTGAACCTCGAAGTCGCCGACGGCGTCGGCACGATCCGCCTCGACCGTCCCCCGATGAACGCCCTGGACGTCGCCACCCAGGACCGGCTGCGCGAGCTGGCCCGGGAGGCCACCGACCGCGCCGACGTGCGGGCCGTGGTCCTCTACGGCGGCGAGAAGGTCTTCGCGGCCGGCGCGGACATCAAGGAGATGCAGGTCATGGACCACGTGGCCATGGTCGAGCGGTCGCGCGCGCTCCAGGACTCCTTCACCGCCGTCGCCCGCATCCCCAAGCCGGTCGTCGCCGCGATCACCGGGTACGCCCTCGGCGGCGGCTGCGAGCTCGCCCTCTGCGCCGACTACCGGATCGCCGCCGACAACGCGAAGCTGGGCCAGCCCGAGATCCTGCTCGGTCTGATCCCCGGCGCCGGCGGCACCCAGCGGCTCTCCCGCCTGGTCGGCCCCTCCAAGGCCAAGGACCTCATCTTCACCGGCCGGATGGTGAAGGCCGACGAGGCCCTGACCCTCGGCCTGGTCGACCGGGTCGTCCCGGCCGCCGAGGTGTACGAGCAGGCGCACGCCTGGGCCGCGAAGCTCGCCCAGGGCCCGGCGGTGGCGCTGCGCGCCGCCAAGGAGGCGATCGACCAGGGTCTGGAGGCCGACATCGACACCGGCCTCGCCCTCGAACGCACCTGGTTCTCCGCGCTGTTCGCCACCGCCGACCGCGAGACCGGCATGCGCAGCTTCGTCGAAGAGGGCCCGGGCAAGGCCAAGTTCGCCTGACCGCCGCCGAGTACAGCGCACGGGCGCGGCCGATCCGACGGATCGTCATGCCCGATCCGACGGATCGTCACGGCGACGCGCCGTCCCGCGGGGGCCATTCCACCGGAACGGCCCCCGCGGCTCGTCCCCGGCGTCCATGATGGGGGGCATGGCGGGCCTGGAGAGCAGGGAACAACCACGGCAGGGCGGCGTGCCCGCCGCCCGGTGGACGGCGACCCTGGAGGACGAGGAGGCCCTCGCGGCGATGGCCCGGTACGGCAACCCGGCGGAGGTCGACGTGCGCCTGCCGTCGCTGCCGGAGTCGGCCAGGATCGCCCGGCGGATGACCCAGTACGTGGTGCTGCGGCAGTGGGGGCTCGGCCCGACCCTCGCCGAGCACGCGGTCCTGCTCGTCTCCGAACTGGTGGGCAACGCGGTCCGGCACACCGGCGCCCGGGTCTTCGTGCTGCGCGCCCAGCGGCGCCCCGGCCGGGTCCGGATCGAGGTGCGCGACCCCTCGCGCGGACTGCCCTGTCTGATGCCGGTGGGCGAGCTGGACGTCAGCGGCCGGGGCCTCTTCCTCGTGGACAAGCTCTCCGACCGCTGGGGCGCGGACCTCGGGCCGCGCGGCAAGACGACCTGGTTCGAGATGCGCGTCACCGACCGCTGAACGCACGGAAGCCCCCGTACGCCGTGGTGGGGCTGAGGGGGCTTCCGTGTGATGCGCCGTGGACGGGGGGGTGTTATCCACGGCCGCTAGGACGACCTGGCCCGGGTCAATGGGGGTCGTGCCACCGACTATGGCAGACGGCACCCCACACCGCCAAACGCCCTTATCGTTATCAATCTGGACATAACGGCACGTTTTAACAGTGAATCGTTGGTGACGTGCAGCACCCACCTTGAAAACCATGAATGACTATGCGGTTCATCGATTGTTTCCCTCGATCATCCACATAGTGGACAGCTCTCCAGTGGCTCAGAGCGCGGTGAGCAGCGCCTCCGACGCCACCGGCCGGTACCCCGCCGCCTGGAAGGTCCGCACGCTCCGCGCGTTGCCCGGCGACTGCTGCGCCCACACCACGGCGTCCGGCGTCAGATGGCGCGCCGCCACCGCCAGCGCCCGGCCCAGACCCCGGTGCCGCACCTCCTCGTCCACCTCGATCGCCGCCTCCAGACGCCCCGCGACCCCGCGCCCCAGGATCAGCACCCCGCCGTCCGCCGCCCACACCCGTACCTCGTCCCGGTACTTCAGCGCCCGCGCCACCCGCGGGTGCTCCGGGTCCTCGATCTCCCGCAGCTCCACCGGCGGCGGGCCCGGCAGGGCGTCCGCGACCGTCAACAGGTCGACGGTGTTCATCCGCCGGCCGGTCCGCGCCATCAGCCGCACCAGGAAGCCCGGGTTCATGCTCGCCGCGAGCGGATCGCTCCCGGTCGCGGCCAGTTCGGCCCGTACCCACTCCGGATCGACGTCGGCGAAGACCACCGAGTGGGCCGTGAAGGCCAGCACCCCGGCGTCCCTCCCGTCCGGCTGCGGGACCACCGTCGTCCCGCCGTCCATGGCGGGGAACTCCCCGCGCGCCGCCGCCTCCAGGATCCGCCTCACGTCACCGCTCATACCGCCATCATCGGACACCGCCCGGCCAGCTAATCTGACCCCCGTCAGATCAGCACCGAGAAGGGGCGGAAGCAGTGGCGGACATCGAGTCGGCACGCACGGCATTCAACCGGTACGACGTGGACGGGGACGGCTTCATCACCGCCGCGGAGTACAAGAGCGTCATGGCCCAGCTGGGCGACTTCAACGTCACCGAGACGGTGGCCGAGGCCCTCATCAAGCAGCGCGACGACAACGGCGACGGCCGCCTGTCGTGGGACGAGTTCTGGTCCCACCTCAGCAAGGCGTGACCCGGACCTGACCGGTCGCGGGACCGGGACCGGGCGGCGTTCACCCTGAGTTGCCGCCCGTCCCGGGCTCGGTGACGATCGTCCGGTGACGCTTCCCGGACCCCTCGGCACCCCGAGCCGTCTGACCGCCGCGGCCCTCGCCGCCGCCGTCCTCGGCGTCCTCGCCGTCGCCGTCCTCGGCGCCGGCCTGGCCCGGACGGGCACCGGCGAACTGGAGATACCCGCGGCCGGCGCGACCACGGCGCTGCGGATCCTGCTCCTCGCCGGCCTCGCCGTCGCCGCCGGCGAACTCGCGGGCACCCGGCTCGCCGCCCAAGGCCCCCTGCCGCGCTCCCTGGCCGCCCCCGGCGCCCTGCTCGCCGCCGCCGCCTCCGCCGGCCTCCTGCTCCTCCTCGCCGCCGTCAGCGGCCTCAGCCTCCCGGTCGTCTACGGGCTCCGCGAAGGGCGGCTGCTGCTCGTCACCGCCAACGCCTGCCTGCTCGCCGCCGTCTGCGCCGCCTCCCGGCGCCCCGGACTCGCCGCCCTCCCGGTCGCCGCCGCGATCGTCGCCGAGGCCCTGCGCGCCCACCCCGAGACCGCCGGCTTCGGCTTCGGCACCGGACTCACCGTCGTCCACCTCACCGCCGCCTCGCTCTGGACCGGAACCCTGCTGTACGTCCTCCGGGTGCTCAGGCTGCGCGGCGGCGGGCGCGAGGTCTTCCTGCGGTACGCCCGGATGGCCGCCTGCGTCTACGCGGCCCTCGCCGTCACCGGCACCGTCTCCACGCTGCGCCGGCTCCCCCTGGACACCGTGCTCACCACCGCGTACGGCAGGGTCCTGCTGGTGAAGCTCGCCCTCTTCGGCGGCGCCAGCCTGCTGGCCCTGGTGGCCCGCTCCCGGCTGATGTCCGGCATCGACGCCCGGCCCCCGGCCCGGGTGGAACTCGCCGTGCTGGCCGTGATCGTGGCGCTCTCCGCGCTGCTCACGGTCGTGCCGGACCCGCACTGGCTGCGGTTCTGACCGGCCGGGTGGGGCCGGGTCGGGCGGGTCGGTCGGGTCAGGTCAGGTCGGGTCAGTCGCGCGCCACGAGCAGGGCGGTGCCCCACAGTGCCAGGGCCGCGGGAAGGCCCACCGCGGCCCGTACGGTCTCCGCCGACAGCCCGGCGGCCAGCAGGGCGGCGCCGACCACCGCCAGGGCCGTCAGGGCCGCCGCCGCCCAGCCGTACTGCCGCTGGTCGTAGAGCCGGGCCAGCGGGAAGAAGTGCAGGCCGACGACGAGACAGACGCCGACCGGGATCCACTCCTGGTGCCCGGCCGCGTTCGCGCCCGCGATCACGCCGACGATCGCGACCACCTCGGCCGCGTTCACGATCCCGATCCCGCGGTTCCACCGCTCCGGCAGCCGCACCGGCCGGGTCACCTCACCGGCCGTCCCCCGGAAGCCGGCCACCAGCGTCGCGCCCGCCAGCAGGGCCCCGACCACCCCGGCGACCAGGACCCCGGGCCCCGGTAGCCCGGACCCGCCCGCGAGCGCCCACACCACCCCGAAGACGCTGAGCACGACGACCCCGCGGCGGCGCAGGGTGCGGGTGAGGGCGAGACATTCGGCATCCACGGTCATGGTCATGACCGGACCCTACCGACGGGAACCGGCCGGGTCCGGGGTTTCCGGACATCCGTACGAGCATTGGCCTAGACCTATTGCCGGGAGGGGGTGACGCCGATACGTTTCCCCCCGGCTGCGCAGCCGCACCGCACCGCACGGCACTCCCACGCACCACATCGCATCGTTCATTCAGGAGGACATGCCATGTACCGACGCGTCGCAGCCGCCCTCGCCACCGCGGCCACCGCCGGAGCCCTCGCCCTCGGCACGGCCGCCACGGCCGAGGCCGCGGGACCCGGCTTCTACGCCCGCAGCCACCACTCCTCGTACGCCGAGTGCCAGGCCGCCGGCCGGGCCGGCGAGGCGTTCTGGGGCAAGATCTACCTCTGCGAGCCCTTCACCGCCACCCGCCCGGACGTCATCGTCCTCTGGGTCCGCTACTGACCCCTGACCGCTGACCCCTGACGGCCGAACGACGAACGGCCGGACCCGTGGGGGCGGGCCCGGCCGTTCATCACGCACGCACGCGCGCGCGTGCTCAGCACTCGATGATGTTCACCGCGAGGCCGCCGCGGGCGGTCTCCTTGTACTTGACGCTCATGTCGGCGCCCGTCTCCTTCATGGTCTTGATGACCTTGTCGAGGGAGACCAGGTGGCTGCCGTCGCCGCGCATCGACATCTTCGCCGCCGTGACGGCCTTGACCGCCGCCATGCCGTTGCGCTCGATGCAGGGGATCTGGACCAGGCCGCCGACCGGGTCGCAGGTCAGGCCCAGGTTGTGCTCCATGCCGATCTCGGCCGCGTTCTCCACCTGCTCGGGGGAGCCGCCCAGGACCTCGGCCAGCGCGCCCGCCGCCATCGAGCAGGCCGAGCCGACCTCGCCCTGGCAGCCGACCTCGGCGCCGGAGATCGAGGCGTTCTCCTTGAAGAGCATGCCGACCGCGCCGGCCGCCAGCAGGAAGCGCACGATCCCGTCCTCGTCGGCACCCGGGACGAAGTTCATGTAGTAGTGCAGGACCGCCGGGATGATGCCGGCCGCGCCGTTCGTCGGGGCGGTGACCACCCGGCCGCCCGCCGCGTTCTCCTCGTTCACCGCCATCGCGTAGAGAGTGATCCACTCCATCGCGTGCATGGCCGGGTCGCCCTCGGAGCGCAGCTTGCGGGCCAGGGTCGCCGCGCGGCGGCGGACCTTCAGACCGCCGGGCAGGATGCCCTCGCGGGCCATGCCGCGCGAGACGCACGCCTGCATGACCCGCCAGATCTCCAGGAGACCCGCGCGGATCTCCTCCTCGGTGCGCCAGGACCGCTCGTTCTCCAGCATCAGCGAGGAGATCGACAGGCCGGTCTCCTTGGTGAGGCGGAGCAGCTCGTCGCCGGTGCGGAAGGGGTACTTCAGGACGGTGTCGTCCGGGATGATCGGGTTCTCGCCGGCCACCGCGTCCTCGTCCACGACGAAGCCGCCGCCGACGGAGTAGTACGTCTTCTCCAGGACGAGCCCGCCCTCGGCGTCGTACGCGAAGATCGTCATCCCGTTGGCGTGGTACGGGAGCGCCTTGCGGCGGTGCAGGATCAGGTCGTCGTCGAAGGAGAACGGGATCTCGCGCGCGCCGAGCAGGTTGATCCGCCCGCTCGCCTTGATCCGCTCGACCTCGTCGTCCGCCGTCTCGACGTCGACCGTGCGGGGCGAGCTGCCCTCCAGGCCGAGCAGCACCGCCTTCGGGGTGCCGTGCCCGTGGCCGGTCGCGCCGAGGGAGCCGTACAGCTCCGCCCGGACCGAGGCGACGCCGTCGAGCAGCCCCTCGTTCTTCAGCCGGCGGGCGAACATCCGGGCCGCGCGCATCGGGCCCACGGTGTGGGAGCTGGACGGGCCGATGCCGACCGAGAAGAGGTCGAAGACCGAGATGGCCACGGGAGGACTCCTTGTGGGGCTAGACGCCGTTGTCTGCCGGGGTGGAGCAGAAAAGCGTTGAAGACATGGGGCGGGGCACCGCGCTCACTGTCCAGTGTGCGCGGTGCCCCGGTACTTCCGTGAGGGACGGGTCCCCGAACGAAAGCGTACGAAATTACTTCAGGCCGGGGTACAGCGGGTGCTTGTCGGCCAGAGCGGTCACGCGGGCCTTCAGCGACTCGGCCTTGTCCGCGTCGAAGCCGGGCTTCAGCGTCTCGGCGATGATGTCGGCGACCTCGGTGAAGTCCTCGGCCGTGAAGCCGCGGGTGGCGAGGGCCGGCGTGCCGATGCGCAGACCGGAGGTGACCATCGGCGGGCGCGGGTCGTTCGGAACGGCGTTCCGGTTGACCGTGATGCCGACCTCGTGGAGACGGTCCTCGGCCTGCTGGCCGTCGAGCTCGGAGTTACGCAGGTCCACCAGGACCAGGTGCACGTCCGTGCCGCCGGAGAGGACGGAGACGCCGTGGGCCGTGACGTCGTCCTGGACCAGGCGCTCGGCCAGGATCCGGGCGCCGTCCAGGGTGCGCTGCTGGCGCTCCTTGAACTCCTCCGAGGCCGCGATCTTGAAGGAGACGGCCTTGGCCGCGATCACGTGCTCCAGCGGGCCGCCCTGGAAGCCGGGGAAGACCGAGGAGTTCAGCTTCTTGGCGAATTCCTTCTTCGCCAGGATGATGCCGCCGCGCGGGCCGCCGAGCGTCTTGTGCGTGGTGGAGGTCACCACGTCCGCGTACGCGACGGGGTTCGGGTGGAGACCCGCCGCGACCAGTCCGGCGAAGTGGGCCATGTCGACCCACAGGTACGCCTCGACCTCGTCGGCGATCCGGCGGAACTCCGCGAAGTCCAGCTGACGCGGGTACGCCGACCAGCCGGCGATGATCACCTTCGGGCGGTGCTCCTTGGCGAGGCGCTCGACCTCGGCCATGTCGACCAGGCCGGCCTCGTCCACGTGGTACGCGACCACGTTGAACTGCTTGCCCGAGAAGTTCAGGCGCATGCCGTGGGTGAGGTGGCCGCCGTGCGCCAGGTCGAGACCGAGGATCGTGTCGCCCGGCTGGGCGATCGCGAAGAGCGCGGCCTGGTTGGCGGAGGCGCCGGAGTGCGGCTGCACGTTGGCGTACTCGGCGCCGAACAGGTCCTTGATCCGGTCGATCGCGATCTGCTCGGCCACGTCGACGTGCTCGCAGCCGCCGTAGTAGCGGCGGCCCGGGTAGCCCTCGGCGTACTTGTTGGTGAGGACGGAGCCCTGGGCCTCCATGACCGCGACCGGAGCGAAGTTCTCCGACGCGATCATCTCGAGGGTGGACTGCTGGCGGTGGAGCTCGGCGTCGACGGCGGCGGCGACGTCCGGGTCCAGCTCGTGGAGGGGAGTGTTCAGAAGCGACATGAAGCGATCCCTAGGGGGTCTCGGTCAGCCTGCGGTGAAGGCGGTGTACTCGTCGGCGGTGAGCAGGGCGTCCGGCTCGCCCGTGATGCGCACCTTGAACAGCCAGCCGCCCTCGAAGGGGGCGGAGTTCACCAGCGAGGGGTCGTCGACGACGTCCTGGTTGGCCTCGACGATCTCGCCCGTCACCGGGGCGTAGAGGTCGCTGACGGACTTGGTCGACTCCAGCTCGCCACAGGACTCGCCCGCGGTCACGGTCGCGCCGACCTCGGGGAGCTGCACGTAGACGACGTCACCGAGGGCGTTGGCCGCGTGCTCCGTGATGCCGACCGTGGCGACGCCGTCCTCGACGGCCGACAGCCACTCGTGCTCCTTGCTGTAGCGAAGCTGCTGGGGGTTGCTCATGGCCTGATTCTCCTGGATCGGGGGAGTGCGGATGTACGTGGGTCTTGCGGGGTGAGACGTGTCCTGAGACGAATGCGTCACGTCCGGAGCGGGTCCGGAGCGGGCGGACGCCTACTTCTGACGCTTGTAGAACGGCAGCGCCACGACCTTGTACGGCTCGTGGGTACCGCGGATGTCCACCCCTACACCCTCGGTGCCGGGGGCGGCGTGCGCCGCGTCGACGTACGCCATCGCGATCGGCTCGCCGAGCGTCGGGGAGGGGGCGCCGGAGGTGACCTCGCCGACGACCTCGCCGCCGGCGACGACGGCCATGCCGGCGCGCGGGACGCGGCGGCCCTCGGCGATCAGGCCGACCAGCTTGCGCGGCGGGGCGGACTCGGCGCGCTCGGCCGCGGCCTCCAGGGCCTTGCGGCCCACGAAGTCGCCCGGCTTCTCGAACTTCACGACCCGGCCGAGACCGGCGTCGAAGGGGGTGAGGGCGGTGGTCAGCTCGTGCCCGTACAGCGGCATGCCCGCCTCCAGGCGGAGCGTGTCACGGCAGGAGAGGCCGCAGGGGATCAGGCCGACGCCCGCGCCCGCCTCGGTCAGCGCCTTCCAGACGCCTTCGGCGTGCTCCGGCTTCAGGAACAGCTCGAAGCCGTCCTCGCCGGTGTAGCCGGTGCGGGCGATGAGCGCCGGGACGCCGGCGACGGTGCCCGGGAGGCCCGCGTAGTACTTCAGGCCGTCCAGGTCGGCGTCGGTGAGGGACTTCAGGATGCCGGGGGACTCCGGGCCCTGGACGGCGATCAGGGCGTACGCGTCGCGGTCGTCGCGGACCTCGGCGTCGAAGCCGCCGGCGCGGGCCAGCAGGGCGTCCAGGACGATCTGGGCGTTGGAGGCGTTGGCGACGACCATGTACTCGGTCTCGCCCAGGCGGTAGACGATCAGGTCGTCGAGGATCCCGCCGTCCTCCTGGCAGATCATCGTGTACCGGGCGCGCCCGTTGCCCACCGTGGAGATGTTGCCGACGAGGGCGAAGTCGAGCAGGTCGACGGCCTGCGGGCCGGTGACGGTGATCTCGCCCATGTGGGAGAGGTCGAAGAGCCCGGCCCGGGTGCGGACGGCGTTGTGCTCGTCGCGCTCGCTGGTGTAGCGCAGCGGCATGTCCCAGCCGGCGAAGTCGGTCATGGTCGCGCCCAGCGAACGATGCAGGGCATCGAGGGCGGTCAGACGGGGGGTGGTGCTCATGATGGACGTGGCTCCCGGGTCCCGAAGGCGGAAAACATGACAGGCAAGGACGTTCCTCCCCATCTGTCATGGAACCTGAGAGGTTCACCGGGGGCATCCCCGGCTTGCACCTTGGGTGGGGACACGACAGGTGTCCCGCTTTTCAGATCTGCCTCATCCACGCGGTACGGGGCCTGAGAGATTCAAGGGAGGGTCTTGCTCCTTCGGCGCCCGGACGGCCGTGGCCGGTCCGGAACTCTCCCGCGCGGATTCGAGCGGCCGGTATGCGGTTGTAAGGCGCTGCGCGCGCCTGGCGCGCACATCATCGCACGCGGTGTCGGCGCCGCAAATCACTTGTCTCGGATTACCGTTTCTTTACACTTCGTGGGCAAGGGTCTCCGTGAGGTCTCCCGGTACGTCCCCCGGGGACCCGACAGGGGGAGCAGCGATGAGGATCCAGCACACCGGCGTCTTCGCGACCGACGCCGCCATACCCGCGCAGCGGGCCCGCGCCCGGACCCGCAGGCGCGGGCGCGTCGTGCGGGACCTGCGCGAGCGGGGCGGGCGCGGTCCGCGCGCCCTCGCCTTCGCGGCCGGTGACGTCGTGGTCGTGTCCGGGCTGCCCGGCAGCGGCAAGTCGACGCTGCTGCGGCGGGCCGCCGAGGGCCGGGGCATCGACTCGCAGGACGCGCGGGAGCGCTGGGAGGCCCGGATGCCGTCCTTCCTGCCGTACGCGCTCTACCGTCCGCTGGTCCGGATCGCGCACTACGCCGGTCTCCACCGGGCCCTGCGCTCCGGCGCGGGGGTCGTCGTCCACGACTGCGGCACCCAGTCCTGGGTCCGCGGCTGGCTCGCCCGCTCCGCCGCCCGCCGCGGCCGCGCCCTCCACCTCGTCCTCCTGGACGTGGACGCGGACACGGCCATGGACGGCCAGCGCGAGCGGGGCCGAGGCGTCTCCGCGTACGCCTTCGCCCGCCACCGCAGAGCCGTGGCCCGCCTCGTCACGGCGGTGGAATCCGGCCGCCTCCCCCGGGGCTGCGCCTCCGCCACCCTCCTGGACCGCCCCGCCGCGACCACCCTGCGCCGCATCACCTTCCGAGAGACCGCCTGAGGCCCGCGCAGGGCCCGGGAGGCCCCCGCGTCCGGCCTGAGGCTGCCGGGGGCCGCCAGAGGCCCCCGGGGGCTTCCCCGGGGGCCGCAGGTGCGGGTTCTGGTCACGGGTGGGGTGGGGCGGCGTTAGGGTGCTGCGGGGCGGCCGGGAGCAGGGCCGTACGAGACAGGGGACGGAAGCACCGTGGACGTGACGTGGCCGGGCAACGAGCTGGAGGAGGCGCTGGCCGCCGCGCTCGGGGAGCCCGCGGCCGGGGGCCGGCTCATCGAGGTGCTCGGCCGCAGCCCCGTCTGGGTCCCGCTGCCCAACGGCGGCGGCCCCGACAGCCCCGACCTGGACCTCGCCACGATGGAGATCGGCGGCGCCGCGTACGTCCCCGTCTTCAGCTCCCAGGAGCAGTTCCTCGCCTGCGTCGGCGACCACATGTCCTTCACCGTCGCCCCCGCCCGTGACTTCGCCCGCGGCCTGCCCCCGCAGCTCGGCATCGCCGTGAACCCCGGCGGCATTGTCGGCGTCCCGCTGCCCCCGCCCGCCGTCGCCGAGCTCTGCCGGGCCGGCCGCACCGCCCTCGACGGGCCCGCGAGCGGCGGCCGGGTCCGGCTCTTCGAGCCCGACTGGCAGGACGACCCGGTCGACTTCCTCGCCGCCGCCTCCGCCGAGTTCGACGCCACCGGCGTCGTCGCCACCGCCCGCCGTGCCCTCGCCAGCGTCGAGGGCACCGAACCGGCCCTCTTCATCGGCGTCCAGCTCACCGGCTGGGACGGCGTCGACCGCAACGCCCCGCTGGACGCCCTCGGCCGCGCGCTCGGCCGCGTCGAGGTCGCCTGGCCGGTCAACCTGATCCTCCTCGACATGGCCGCCGACCCCGTCGGAGACTGGATGCTGGAGCGGGTGCGCCCCTTCTTCCAGCGCGCCACCGGATGACCCCCGGCCCTGTCTAAGCTGGACCGACCGAGACCGAAGCACCGAGCCGAGCCGTACGAGACAGAGGGGCGGGACCCAGGGTGAGCGCGTCAGGCAGCGCCGCGACCGGACAGGTCGAGCACATGCTGCGCCAGGTGGCGCCCGGACGCTACGACGCGTACGAGGGCCTGCTGCACGCGCTGGCCGACGGCGAGCTGTACATGCTGCTCTGGCAGGGCAGCCAGGGCTCCTCGGACGCCCAGTACGGCAACATGGAGGTCGACGGGCTCGGTTACGCGCCCTGCGTCACCTCCGCCGGCGAACTCGCCGCCTCCGGCTGGCACCGCGCCCACGAGCGCGTCACCGGCCGCGAGATCGCACGCGCCCTCTACCCCGAGCGCTGGGGCGTCTGGCTCAACCCGCACGCCCCCGGCGGCGGCGTCGGCATCCCCTGGGCCGACCTGCGCCGGATCGCCACCGGCCTCGACCGGATGCCCGCCGGTCCGCTCCGGGTCTCCGAACCCGCCCTGGAGATCCCGCAGTTCTACGCCCAGCTCACCCAGAACGCGCACCGGACCCCGGCCGTCCGCTCGCTGCGCCGCGGCTGGGTGCAGCCCGCGCTGGGGACCCCGTACCTGGTCATCGGCCTTGACCTGTACGACGGTTCGGCCGCGGCGGTGGACGAGGTGCGGGCGATGATGCGCCAGTCGATCGGCACCGTGCCCGAGGGACTGCCCGTCTCGACGGTCGCGCTGTCCGACTCGTACGACCCCGTCGCGCTCTGGCTGCGGGCCCACGCCCGGCCCTTCTACGACCGCGACGCGCACGCGGCGCCGTCCCACCATGCGGGATCCCCCCGTCCGGGATACGGCTACCCGCCCGCACAGCACCGCTGAGCCCCGCTTCGTCCCCTTTCCCCGCCCTGGCCGAAATACCTTGCCAGGGCGGGGTTTTGCGTCCGCTTGAGCCCGCTCCCGCCGCCGATGTCCGGCATCGGACCGTTTTGGTGAGTGTCCGGGTCTCAGGTTGGTATCACCGCTATGCGGACTGTTCTCTGCCGCGTCACTCGCCAGTAGCGTTCGGCCGGTCAAGACCACACATGGCGACCCAGGGGTGGACCCATGCGCATACTCAATTCCCGGTCGACCCGGGCTCTGACGGCGGCCCTCACGGTCGGCCTCATCGCCACGGGCTGCGCGAGCGACCGGGACAAGGACGAGAACAAGTCCGGAGCCAAGGACACCTTCGTGTTCGGCGCCCCGGGCGACCCGGCCTCCCTCGACCCGGCCCTCGCGAGCGACGGCGAGACCTTCCGGGTCACCCGCCAGGCGTTCGAGGCGCTCCTGGAGCACGAGCCCGGCGGCAGCCAGCTGGTGGGCGGGCTCGCCGAGAAGTGGTCGAGCAACCCCGAGGGCACCGTCTGGACCTTCAACCTCCGCAAGGGCGTGAAGTTCCACGACGGCGAAGCCTTCAACGCGGCGGCGGTCTGCGCCAATTACGACTACTGGTTCAACTGGAAGGGCACCTACCAGTCGAGCGCGGTCTCGTACTACTGGCAGACCATCATGGGCGGCTTCAAGGCCAACGAGGACAAGGAGACGCCCAAGGCGAACTACAAGTCCTGCACGGCCAAGGACGAGTCCACCGCCGTCATCGAGGTCTTCGAGCCCTCCGCCAACCTGCCCGGCGGCTTCTCCCTGAACGCCCTCGCGATCCACTCGCCCAAGGCGATCCAGGAGTACGGGAAGCAGCAGGCCACCGAGGCCGGGGACGCCATCACGTACCCCAAGTACAGCCAGGAGGCCGGCACGGTCGCCGGCACCGGCCCGTACAAGATCACGAAGTGGAACAAGGGCAACAAGGAAGTCGCCCTGGAGCGCTTCGACGACTACTGGGGCGACAAGGCCAAGGTGAAGAACCTGGTCTTCCGCACGATCGACACCGAGGAGGGCCGCCGCCAGGCGCTCCAGGCCGGTGACATCGACGGATACGACCTCGTCGCGCCCGCCGACATCAAGACCCTTGAGGGCGCGGGCTTCCAGGTCCCGACCCGTGACGTCTTCAACCTGCTCTACCTCGGTATGACGCAGGAGGCCAACCCGGCGCTGAAGAAGCCCGAGGTCCGCCAGGCCATCGCGCACGCCGTCGACCGCGAGAACATCGTCAAGACCCAGCTGCCCGAGGGCGGCAAGGTCGCGACCCAGTTCATGCCCGACACGGTCGCCGGCTACTCGGAGAACGTGAAGAAGTACCCCTTCGACACCGCCAAGGCCAAGCAGCTCCTCGCCGGCGCCGGCGCGAGCAACCTCGCGGTCGACTTCTGCTACCCGACCGAGGTCACCCGCCCGTACATGCCCGCCCCGCAGGACATCTTCGAGCTGGTCAAGGCCGACCTGGAGAAGGCCGGCATCAAGGTCACCCCGAAGCCGAAGAAGTGGAACCCGGACTACGTCGACGCCGTGGAGAAGGGCGGCTGCGCCCTCCACATGCTCGGCTGGACCGGTGACTTCAACGACGGCTACAACTTCATCGGCACCTGGTTCGCCGGGTACGACAAGCAGTGGGGCTTCAAGGACGACAAGGTCTTCAACGCGGTGAAGGCCGGCTCGCTCCAGGGCGACCCGTCCAAGCGCACGGACCTCTACAAGGCCGCCAACGAGGCGATCATGGCGTACCTGCCCGGTCTCCCGCTGACCTCCTCCCCGCCGGCCATCGCGTTCGGCAAGAACGTGGTCCCGCCGAAGGTCTCCCCGCTGACGCAGGAGAACTTCGCCGAGGTCTCCTTCAAGTAACACCCCCGTAAGCGGTCCGCCCGGTCACGCGCTCCTGCCGTGACCGGGCGTCCGCGCATCCACCCTCCACACGCAAGAAAGGGGCACGCGGGGTGTTGCGACTCGTCGTACGACGACTTCTCCAGCTCATACCCACCCTGCTCGGCCTGTCGGTTCTGCTGTTCATCTGGCTGAACCGACTGCCCGGCGGACCCGCCTCAGCGATCCTGGGCGAGCGGGCGACCGAAGCCGATGTGGCGCGCATCAACCGCGCGCTGGGACTCGACCAGCCGATCTACGTCCAGTACGGACGCTTCCTCAAGCGCCTTCTCGACCTCGACCTCGGCACCTCGGTGCAGACCGGCCAGCCCGTCTGGGACGAGTTCGTCCTGCGCTTCCCCGCGACGGTCGAACTCAGCCTCGCGGCCATGTTCATCGCCATCGCCGTGGGCATCCCGCTCGGCTACCTCGCCGCCCGCAAGCGCGGCGGCTGGATCGACGTGGCCTCCGTCTCCGGCTCCCTCGTCGGCATCTGCATCCCGGTCTTCTTCCTGGCGCAGCTGCTCAAGGGCGCCTTCGGTGACATCTTCGGCACCTTCGGCCGCCAGTCCACCGGCATCGACGCCACCAGCGTCACCGGCTTCGCCGTCCTCGACGGCGTGCTCACCGGCGAGTTCGACGCCGCCTGGGACGCGCTGATGCACCTCGTGCTGCCCGGCATCGCCCTGGCCACCATCCCGCTCGCGGTCATCGTCCGCATGACCCGCGCCAGCGTCCTGGAGGTGCTCGGCGAGGACTACATCCGCACCGCCGAGTCCAAGGGCCTGGAGCGCCGGGTCGTCCGCGTCCGCCACATCCTGCGCAACGCGATGCTCCCCGTCGTCACCGCCGTCGGCCTGCTCACCGGCAGCCTGCTCTCCGGCGCGGTGCTCACCGAGTCCGTCTTCACCTTCGGCGGCATCGGCTCCTTCATCCGGACCGCCATCGACGCCCGTGACTACCCGGTGCTGGTCGGCTTCATCATGTTCATCGCCGTGATCTACGTGGTGATCAACATGCTCGTCGACCTCGCGTACAGCGTCATCGACCCGAGGGTGCGGGTGCACTGATGAGTCTGATCACCACCACTTCCAAGATCGACCGGCTCGCCCAGCTCACGGCGAAGACCGAGACCGCCAGCGGCGCCAGCCTCTGGCGCGAGGCGCTGCGCCGGCTGCGCGCCAGCAAGATGGCCATCATCGGCGGCGTGATCATCGCCGGGTTCGTCCTGCTGGCGATCATCGGCCCGTGGATCGCCCCGTACGGCCCCGCCGAGCAGACCTGGCGCGGCGAGGTCTTCTCCAACCGCGGCGAGTTCGTCGGCGCGCGCGCCGGGAACTGGTTCGGCCTCGACCACCTCGGCCGCGACCTGTTCTCCCGGATGCTCGTGGGCGCCCGCCAGACGCTGCTCGTCGGCGTCGTCTCCATGCTCATCGGTCTGCTGATCGGCGCCGTGGTCGGCATCCTGTCGGGCGCCTGCGCGACCCTCGGCGGCAAGGCCGGACGGCGGATCGACGACGCGATCATGCGCGTCACCGACATCCTGCTCGCGCTGCCGTCCCTGCTCCTCGCCGTCTCCGTCGCCGCCGTGCTGGGCCAGTCCCTCACCACCGTGATGATCGCCGTCGGCGTGGTGCAGATCCCGGTCTTCGCCCGTCTGCTGCGCGGCTCGATGCTCGCCCAGGGCAACAGCGACTACGTCCTCGCGGCCCGCTCGCTCGGCATCCGCAAGCGGCGGATCGTCTTCACCCAGATCCTGCCGAACTCGCTGAGCCCGGTGATCGTCCAGGCGACGCTCAGCCTCGCCACCGCCATCATCGAGGCCGCCGCCCTCTCCTACCTCGGACTCGGCAACCCCGACCCCGCGGTGCCGGAGTGGGGCGTCATGCTCTCCGCGGCCCAGCGCTTCTTCGACAACGAGCCGATGATGTCCATGTACCCGGCGGTCGGCATCGTCATCACCGCCCTCGGCTTCACCCTGCTCGGCGAGGCCATGCGCGAAGCCCTCGACCCGAAGCTGCGAGGCTGACCATGCCACTGCTCACCGTGGACGAACTCACCGTCACCTTCGGCGGCCGCGGCCGCAAGGACGTCCGGGCGGTCAACGGCGTCTCCTTCAGCGTCGACCAGGGCCAGGTCGTCGGCCTCGTCGGCGAGTCGGGGTGCGGCAAGTCCGTGACCTCGCTCGCCCTCATGGGGCTGCTGCCCGCCAAGGGCGTCACCCTCGGCGGCCGCGCCGACCTCGACGGCACGGACCTGCTGAAGCTGTCCCCGTCCAAGATGCGCGACCTGCGCGGACGCGACATGGCGATGATCTTCCAGGACCCGCTGTCCTCGCTGAACCCGGTCATCCCCATCGGCGTCCAGGTCACCGAGATCCTCCAGCGCCACCGCGGGCTGAAGGGCGAGGCCGCCCGCAAGGAGGCCGCGCACCTGCTCGACCGGGTCGGCATCCCCGACCCGGACCGGCGCCTCAAGGAGTACCCGCACCAGCTCTCCGGCGGCATGCGGCAGCGCGCGCTCATCGCCATGGCGGTGGCCTGCGCCCCCCGCCTGCTCATCGCCGACGAGCCGACCACCGCGCTCGACGTCACCATCCAGGCTCAGATCCTCGAACTCCTCAAGGAACTGGTCGACCAGGAGGGCACCGCGCTGCTGATGATCACCCACGACCTGGGTGTCGTCGCCGGCCTCTGCGACCAGGTGAACGTCCTCTACGCCGGCAAGGTCGTCGAATCGGCGGGCCGCCGCGAGCTGTTCGCCCACCCGACGCACCCGTACACCCACGGCCTGTTCGGCTCCATCCCCCGGCTCGACGCCCCGCGCGGCGAACCGCTCCACCCGATCCGCGGGTCCATCAACGACCAGATCGCCTGGGCCGACGGCTGCGCCTTCGCCCCCCGCTGCGACCGGTACGAGATGGAGTGCCTCACCGGCACGCCCGAACTGACCGAACCGCGCGCGGCCGGCCACCGCGCCCGCTGCGCGAACCCGGTCCTCGCCACGACGGAGGTACCGGCATGAGCCTGCTCGAACTCGACGGCGTGAAGGTCCACTTCCCCGTCAAGAAGGGCATCCTCTTCGACCGCACGGTCGGCCACGTCTACGCCGTGGACGGCATCTCGCTCAAGGTCGAGGCGGGCCAGACGTACGGCCTGGTCGGCGAGTCGGGCTGCGGCAAGACCACCCTCGGGCGGGCCGTGCTGCGGCTCGTCGACGTCACCGACGGCTCCGTCGTCCTCGACGGCACCGACGTGGCCAAGCTGCCCGAGAAGGAGCTGCGGACCTTCCGCCGCCGCCTCCAGATGGTCTTCCAGGACCCGCTGGGCAGCCTCAACCCGCGCCAGAACATCGAGTCGATCCTCAGCGAGGGCATGGCCGCGCACGGCATCGGCGCGAACCAGGACGAGCGGCGGGAGAGGATCCGGGAGATCCTCGCCAAGGTGGGCCTGCCCGCCAACTCGCTCTCCCGCTACCCGCACGAGTTCTCCGGCGGCCAGCGCCAGCGCATCGGCATCGCCCGCGCGCTGGTCCTCGAACCCGACCTGATCATCTGCGACGAGCCGGTCTCCGCGCTCGACGTCTCCATCCAGGCCCAGGTCATCAACCTGCTCGAAGAGCTCCAGGAGTCGATGGGCCTGACCTACCTGGTCATCGCCCACGACCTCGCCGTCGTCCGGCACATCTCGGACGTCATCGGCGTGATGTACCTCGGCTCCCTGGTCGAGGAGGCGCCGAGCGACACGCTGTACGAGGAGCCGCTGCACCCGTACACCCGGGCGCTCATGTCCGCGGTGCCGGTGCCGGACCCCGAGGTCGAGGAGCGCCGCGAGCGGATCCTCCTCCACGGCGACCTGCCCTCCCCGGCGAACCCGCCGGCCGGCTGCCGCTTCCACACCCGCTGCCCCTGGGCGCAGGACCGCTGCGGCACGGAGCGCCCGGAGCTCACGGACGCGGGCGGCGGGCACAAGGTGGCCTGCCACTTCACCCGCGAGATCCAGGACGGCACGCTCCGCCCGGCGGGCGACACCGACGCGGTCGTGATCCCGGCCCAGGCGGAGGCGCCGGAGGCGGAGGCCGCTTCCGACGGGACCTCTGGGGACTCCTCCGAAGGCACCTCCAAGGACGCCTCCGAGGACGCCTCCGAGGACAAGTAGGACATCCGGAGAGGGCCCGGTCGCCGTGTGGCGGCCGGGCCCTTTCCGAACACACGGCACAATTGGCCGGTGCTCCACGATCTGTTCAGCCCGTCGGTCCAACACACGCTCGACCTCGTCGGCATCTTCGTCTTCGCCATCTCCGGCGCCCTCCTCGCCGTCCGCAAGAACTTCGACGTCTTCGGCATGGCGGTGCTCGCCGAGGTCACCGCGCTCGGCGGCGGTCTCCTGCGCGACCTGATCATCGGGGCCGTACCCCCGGCCGCCTTCACCGACCTCGGCTACTTCCTCATGCCGCTGGTCGCCACCGTGCTCGTCTTCTTCCTCCACCCGGAGGTGGAGCGGACCCAGACCGCGGTGAACGTCTTCGACGCGGCCGGCCTCGGCCTCTTCTGCGTGACCGGGACGACGAAGGCGTACGACTACGGGCTCGGCCTCACCTCCTCGGCGGCGCTCGGCCTCGCCACGGCCGTCGGCGGCGGCGTGCTGCGCGACGTCCTCGCCAACGAGGTGCCCTCGCTGCTCCGCTGGGACCGCGACCTCTACGCGGTGCCCGCGATCGTCGGCTCGGCCATGGTCGTGCTGTTCATCCGCTACGACATCCTGAACGCCTACACCAGCGGCGCCGCCGTGCTCACCGCCTTCCTTCTGCGGCTGCTCGCCATGCGCTACCACTGGCGGGCCCCGCGCGCGTGGAACCGCCGTTCGTCGGCCCGCGAGGAGCCCGAAAAAGCTACCGCTCAGTAGTTTCCTGCGGTACCGTCGGCCGTATGAGCACGAGCACCGAGACGAGCCCCGAGACGAGCATCGAGACGAGCACCGCCGCCGAGACCGCGGCGCTCAGCGAGTTCGACCGGGACACCGCCGTCACCCTCCGCGAGCCCGGTGTGTACGACGCCGACCTCTCGGCCGGCTGGACGATCATCCATGCCGTCAACGGCGGCTACCTCCTCGCCCTCCTCGGCCGCGCGCTCGGCGACCACCTGCCGCACCCCGACCCGTTCACCATCTCGGCGCACTACCTCACGCCGTCGGCGCCGGGCCCCGCGGTCATCAGGACGGAGACCGTCCGCACCGGCCGGACCCTCTCCACCGGCACCGCCTCCCTCTACCAGTACGCCGAGGACGGCACCGAGGTCGAGCGGATCCGCGTCCTCGCCTCCTACGGCGACCTGGGCGCCCTCGCGGACGACGTGCGCACCACCGCCGTACCGCCCGCCTTCGCCCCGATCGACCAGTGCTTCAGCGCCTCCGACGGCCCGGCCCCGCCGATCCCCGGCTCCTCCGCCATCACCGACCGGCTCGACCTGCGCCTCGACCCCGCCTGCGTCGGCTGGGCGATCGGCGCGCCCTCCGGCAAGGGCGAGATGCGCGCCTGGTTCGGCCTCGCCGACGGCCGCGAGCCCGACCCGCTCTCGCTGCTGCTCGCCGTCGACGCCCTGCCGCCGACCTCCTTCGAGCTGGGCCTCAAGGGCTGGACCCCGACCGTGGAGCTCACCACCCACGTCCGCTGCCGCCCCGCCCCCGGCCCGCTGCGGGTCTCCATCACCACCCGCAACCTCGCCGGCGGCTTCCTGGAGGAGGACGCCGAGGTCTGGGACAGCGCCGGACGGCTCGTGGCCCAGTCCCGCCAGCTCGCCCGCGCCCCGCGCGACTGACCCGGTCCGGCCTGCGCTCCACTCCCGCTCCACCCCCCGCTCCACCCCCTGACCCGCCCCCTGGCCCACCCCCGGTATGGCCTGAACGGGGCGGTCGCCGGGGGTCGGGTCCGGCCTCGTCGAGGAAGGCCGCACCCGGGCTCGTAGAATCGACCCACCATGGCTTACCTCGACCACGCCGCGACCACGCCCATGCTTCCCGAGGCGATCGAGGCGATGACCGCCCAGCTCGCCGTCACGGGCAACGCCTCGTCCCTGCACGCCGCGGGGCGCCGCGCCCGGCGGACCGTCGAGGAGGGCCGCGAGACCCTCGCCGCCGCGCTCGGCGCCCGGCCCAGCGAGGTGGTGTTCACCTCCGGCGGCACCGAGGCCGACAACCTCGCGGTGAAGGGCCTGTACTGGTCCCGCCGCGCCGCCGACCCGCGCCGCACCCGCGTCCTCGCCAGCCCCGTCGAGCACCACGCCGTCCTCGACGCCGTCGACTGGCTCGCCACCCACGAGGGCGCCGACGTCGAGTACCTGCCGGTCGACGCGTACGGCCGGGTCCACCCCGAGGCGCTGCGCGAGGCCCTCGCCCGCGACCCGGAGTCCGTCGCCCTCGCCACGGTGATGTGGGCCAACAACGAGATCGGCACCGTCATGCCGGTCCGCGCGCTCGCCGACACCGCCGCCGAGTTCGGCGTCCCGCTGCACGCCGACGCCGTCCAGGCGGTAGGGCAGCTCCCGGTCGACTTCGCCGCCTCCGGCCTCGCCGCCATGACCGTCTCCGGTCACAAGATCGGCGGCCCGTACGGCATCGGCGCCCTGCTCCTCGGCCGCGAGCACACGCCCGTGCCCGTCCTCCACGGCGGCGGACAGGAGCGCCACGTCCGCTCCGGCACCCTCGACGTCCCCGCCGTCGCCGCCTTCGCCACCGCCGCCCGGCTCGCCGCCGACGGGCAGGAGACCTTCGCCCGCGAGGTCGGCGCCCTGCGCGACGCGCTCGTCACCACCGTCCGTACCGCCGTCCCCGACGCGATCCTCGGCGGCGACCCGGACGACCGGCTCCCGGCCAACGCCCACTTCACCTTCCCCGGCTGCGAGGGCGACTCCCTGCTCCTCCTCCTCGACGCCGCCGGCATCGCCTGCTCCACCGGCTCCGCCTGCACCGCGGGCATCGCCCAGCCCAGCCACGTCCTGCTCGCCACCGGCACCGACCCCGACCTGGCCCGCGGCACCCTGCGCTTCTCCCTCGGCCACACCTCCACCGAGGACGACGTGAAGGCCGTCGCCGAGGCCATCGGCCCCGCCGTGGAGCGCGCCAGGACCGCCGGTCTCAGCTGAGCCAGGCGGGTCCGGTCTGGCGGGGCTCACACAGGGCTCACGCGGGGCTTACGCAGGGCTCACCCCGGGGCTCACGCCGGGAGCTTCGTCCGCTCCCGGCGGACCAGCTCCAGATACCGGTCCCAGTCCCAGTGCGGGCCGGGATCGGTGTGGTCGGTGCCCTCGACCTCCGCGTGCTCGACGAGGTGCTCCCGGTCCACCGGTATCCCGTGCCGGGCGCAGATGTCCGCCGTCAGCCGGGCCGACGCCTCGTACATGGCCTTCGTGAAGTCCTGCGGCCGGTCCACGAAGCCCTCGTGCTCGATGCCGATGCTCCGCTCGTTCATCTCCCGGTTCCCGGCGTGGTACGCCACGTCGAGCTCCCGCACCATCTGCGCGACCCGCCCGTCCTTGCCGACCACGTAGTGCGTGGCGGCCTCGTGCAGCGGGTTCCTGAAGACCTTCAGCGCGGTGGAGTAACTGCCCTGCACGACGTGGATCACCACCCGGTCGATCCGGTAGTCGTCCGGCCGGTTCGCCCGCCGCGAGTTCGCCTGGTGCGCCGCCGTCCACGCGGCCGCTCGGTAGTCCAGCTCCCCGTCCACCCGCGGCTTCTCCATCCACGGCAGCCGCCACCAGGCCCGCGCCAGCTCCTCGCGGGCCAGCACCGCCGTGCCGACCACGGCCGCCCCGCCGCCGAGCAGGACGGCACGCCGCCCGACCCCCCGCTTCTTCCCGTTCTCGCTCCCCATGCCCACCAGAACGCTCGGTCCAGGCCAGACGGTTCCCGCCGACCCGTACCCTGGTAGGGCTATGACTCAGACCCCGCCCCAGAGCCCCCGCACCGGTCCCCTCCGGGTCCTCGCCGCCATGTCCGGCGGGGTGGACTCCGCCGTCGCCGCCGCCCGTGCCGTCGAGGCCGGGCACGACGTGACCGGAGTGCACCTCGCGCTCTCCGCGAACCCGCAGTCCTTCCGCACCGGAGCCCGCGGCTGCTGCACCATCGAGGACTCGCGCGACGCGCGCCGGGCCGCCGACGTCATCGGCATCCCCTTCTACGTGTGGGACCTCGCCGAGCGCTTCCGGGCCGACGTCGTCGACGACTTCGTCGCGGAGTACGAGGCCGGCCGTACGCCCAACCCGTGCCTGCGCTGCAACGAGAAGATCAAGTTCGCCGCGCTGCTCGACAAGGCGCTCGCCCTCGGCTTCGACGCGGTCTGCACCGGCCACTACGCCACCGTGGTGCTGAACGGGGACGGCACCCGCGAGCTGCACCGCGCCTCCGACATGGCGAAGGACCAGTCGTACGTGCTCGGCGTCCTGGACGAGCAGCAGCTCGCCCACGCGATGTTCCCGCTCGGCGACACCCTCACCACCAAGGACGAGATCCGGGCCGAGGCCGAGCGGCGCGGCCTCGCCGTCGCCAAGAAGCCCGACAGCCACGACATCTGCTTCATCGCCGACGGCGACACCCAGGGCTTCCTCGCCTCCCGCCTGGGCCGCGCGGAGGGCGACATCGTCGACGAGTCGGGGACGAAGCTGGGCACCCACGAGGGCGCGTACGGCTACACCATCGGCCAGCGCAAGGGCCTGCGCATCGGCCACCCGGCCGCCGACGGCAAGCCCCGCTACGTCCTCGACATCTCGCCCGTGGACAACACGGTCACCGTCGGCCCCGCCGAGTCCCTCGACGTCACCGCCCTCACCGCGATCAAGCCCCGCTGGTGCGGCACCGCCCCCGAGGGCCCCGGCCGCTACACCGCCCAGCTCCGCGCCCACGGCGGCGAGACCGAGGTGAGCGCGACCCTGGAGGACGGCGAGCTGAAGGTCGCCTTCGACGAGCCCGTCAGGGGAGTCGCCCCCGGCCAGGCCATCGTCCTCTACGACGGCACCCGCGTGGTCGGCTCGGCCACCATCGCGACGACGGTACGGCGCACGGCGGCGACCCCCGCGTAGCGGGGGCCGTCCGGCTCACGCGACGTCGGACGACTCCGCCACGAACTCCGCGAGCACCGGCGCCAGCACATGCGGCGCCACCTCGTGGGTCTGCCCCGTGAGGGTCCGGTGCCGGGCCCGGGGCAGCAGCGCAGACAGCTCCCGGGCCGCCCGGCGCACCGGCGCGGGGCTGGCGCCCCCGTCGACCACCAGCACGCGCGCGTGGACCTCGGGAAGGGCCACGAGAGCGTCGTACGCCGGCTCGAAGACCGACACCGCCGCCACCGGCAGCCCCGCCGCCGCGGCCGCGAGCGCCAGCGCGCCGCCCGCCCCGTTGCCGTGCACCGCCGCGCCGGGCCCGGCCGCCGCCAGCACCGCCGCCAGGTCCTCCAGCTCCCGCTCGGGCGCGCGGTCGCGGCCGCGCCCCCGGCGGTCGTACACGAGCACGGGGAAGTCCCGCGCCAGCAGCCGCGCCAGCGGCACCTCCCCGGCCCCCGGCCCCGGCTCCCCGCCCACCAGCACCACCGCGGGCCCGTCCCCGGCCCCGTACCGCCCGTACGCGATCGTCGTCCCGTCCCGCGACACGACCGTCCTCACCTCGTCCATGGCAGGGCAGACCGGCGCCCCCGCCGGAACTCATCGCCGCGCCCCGGGATTTCCCCAAGAATCTTGGAACCCGCAGCTCAGCGAGGTCCGAAAAGCCCCGTGGCCTACGGTGGCGGCATGAACATCTGCGTCTTCCTCTCCGCCGCCGACCTCGACGAGCGCTACACCGCCCCCGCCCGCGAGTTCGCCGGCCTCCTCGGCAAGGCCGGCCACACCCTCGTCTGGGGCGGCTCCGACACCGGCCTGATGAAGGTCGTCGCGGACGGCGTCCAGGAGGCCGGCGGCCGCCTCGTCGGCGTCTCCGTCGACTTCCTCGCCGCCAAGGCCCGCCCGAACGCCGACGAGATGACCATCGCCGGCGACCTCGCCGAGCGGAAGGCCCTCCTCCTCGCCAAGTCCGACGCGATCGTCGTCATGGTCGGCGGCACCGGCACCCTCGACGAGGCCACCGAGATCCTGGAACTGAAGAAGCACGCCAAGCACACCAAGCCCGTCGTCCTCCTCAACACCGCCGGCTTCTACGACGGCCTCAAGACCCAGTTCCAGCGCATGGAGAACGAAGGCTTCCTCCCCCGCCCCCTCACCGACCTCGCCTTCTTCGCCGAGGACGGGCCGACGGCACTGGCGTACCTGGAGTCGCAGCTGAGGGGCTGAGTTCCTGACTCCTCTTCGCGATTGCGTACTCATGGCCGGGCTCCGCTAATGTCGTCGGGCGCACACGACACGCAACGGGGATCGGGGGATCTTGGTGGGCCCAACGCAGCGCTGGCAGGACATCTTCGGGGCGGCCGGAGACGACACCCGGATGAATCTGGCCTCCACGGATCCGGGCTCCGGCCCCTCGGGCACGACCGGCTCGGGCAACCTCAAGCACAGCGACGGCCCCTGGACCAGCGCCTCCGGTACGGCGGGCGCCGTGCGGACCAGCACCGAGACGAGCCGCTCCGCCCTCGGCCCCGGCCACGAGGGTGTGTCGTCCGGAGCCGCCGGCCTCTCCGCGCTCGCCGCGCTCACCGCCGTACGACGCTCCTGGGAGGACCGCCTCGCGTCCGTACGCGACGAATGCGAGGCGCTTCAGGGGACATTGCTCGCGGTCGCGAAGGAAATGGGCGAGACCGACGCGTCGGTGAAAAGCTCCCTCGCCTCCATCGACACCAAGCCCGGCGAGGAGAAGCGATGACCGGCGCCACCCTCACCTGGCAGCAGCTGCGCGACCTGAAGACCTCCGAGCTCACCGAGGCGGGCGACGCCTGGCACCAGGTCTCGAACCGCTCCGACGCCGACCGGACCCGGGTCGACCGGGCCATGTCCGCGAAGCTCCGCGAGACGCAGGAGAGCCAGTCGGCGGAGGCGGCCCTCGGCCGGCTCAAGCGCCTCAGCCGCAACTTCCAGTATCTGCACAGCGAGTGCGGCCTCGTCCGGACGACGCTCAACGGCCTCGCCGCCGACATCGCGGAGCCGCAGATCCAGCTGAAGAACGCCCTTGCCGACGCCGCCGCCCAGGGGCTCACCGTCCACGAGGACGGCTCCGTGAGCTTCCCGGCCGCTCAGGTCACCGACCTGGCCGGAACGGCGAAGGACGCCCCCGGCGGCACCGTCCGGGGCAGCGCCCGGCTCCCCCTCGAAGCACCACCGCTCGGCAGCCCCCAGGGCGGCTTCCCCGGGTTCCTGCCGCTCAACCCGAACCAGGCGAAGGCCCAGGCCGTGGCGGACCGCATCGCGCGCGCCGTGCGGGCCGCCGGCGAGGTCGACGCCCGGTACGCCAGGACCCTCACCGGCCTGAAGGCGGAGAAGGGCCTCGAGGTCACCGAGGCCACCCTGAAGGACGTCCGCCAGGACACCGCCGACGTGCGCGGCACGGCCGGCATGTACCTCGGCGAGGACGTCCCGGCCGACAAGAGCCCCGCCGAGCGCAAGAAGTGGTGGGACGGCCTGACGGACGAGCAGCGCGAGGAGTACCTGGAGGTCGCCCCGGACCTGGTCGGCGGCCTCGACGGCATCCCGGCCACGGCCCGGGACGAGGCCAACCGCACCTACCTGCCGATCCTCATGGACGAGCTGGCCCGGGAGGGCGGCGACGACGCGAAGACGAAGCTGGACGCCCTGCGCGGCATCCAGGAGAAGCTGAACGCGCCGAGCGACCCGCCGATGTTCCTCCTGGGTATCGGCGACGAGGGCAACGGCCGCGCGATCGTCTCGTACGGCAACCCGGACACGTCGAGGAACGTCTCGGCGTACGTACCGGGCCTTGGAACGAAGCTCGACGGGGAGTTCGTCGACGACACGATGAAGCGGGCGCAGGACACGGCCATGGGTGCCCGGCGCCACGACCCGTCCAGTGCCTCCATCATCTGGCTCGGGTACGACGCACCGCAGCACGTGGACGTCATGACGAAGGGCGACGCCCAGCGGGGCGCCCCGGCGTACAACGAGTTCATGGCGGGGCTCTCGGCGACGAACCAGAACGCGGATCCCCATGTGACGGCGATCGGTCACTCGTACGGTTCGCTCACCGTGGGAACGGCCGCCCAGCAGTCCGGCGGCATCCCCGGTGCGGACGACATCATCCTCCTCGGCAGCCCCGGCGTGGACGCGCAGAAAGCCGAGGAGCTCGGGGTCGGCAAGGACCACGTCTTCGTCGGCGCCGCCGACAACGACCCGGTCACCCACCTGCCGAGCAAGGACGAGGCGCGCTGGGCGGCCCGCTGGGCGTCCTGCTGACCCGCGACCTCTTCGACCTCGGCAACGACGACGTGTACTTCGGCAAGGACCCGGCGAGCGAGGCCTTCCACGCCCGTCGCTTCAAGGTCGACGACGGGCCGGCGATGATCCGGGAGGGGGGCGGCTTCGACGCCCACTCCCAGTACTTCACGCCGGAGGTGGATCCCGAGTCGGCCAAGAACATCGCACGGATCGTCGCCGGCCAACCCGACTTGATCACGACGGAGGAGCACCGATGAGGCGAATGGGACGGGCGGTACGGGGCGCCGCCTCCGTCCTCCTGGCGGGCGCGGTGCTCGCGGGATGCGGAACGCCGGACGGCGGAGGAGCGAAGTTGGACATGAACATGCAGGATGCGGCGAACAGCGCGGACGCGATGCTCGACGCGACGCTGAAGGCCGTCGTGCCCGAGGTCCAGTGGGCCCACGACACGACCACGTCCGGGAGCTGCACGGTGACCCGGCGGCGCACCGTGACGACCATCGTCTCAGAGCAGCGGCGCGGCAGCTTCCTGGGCGTGATCGAACGCTTCTGGAAGAAGAGCGGGTACGAGATCACCGGCGTGAACCCCCACAAGGAGGCGCCGGCCATCTTCGCCAGGACGTCCGACGGCTTCATGCTCTCCGTGGAGGTCGCCTACAAGGGCCAGGTGTTCCTCGACGTCACCACCCCGTGCGTCGAGAAGTCCGACGTCGCCGCATCGACCACCGAGCCCAACGGGCCCGCGTACCCCCTCGGCGAGATCCCCACCCCCCACGTCCGCTCCGACTTCTGGTCCGCCACGACGCCCGCCCCCACCCCCTCCTCCTGAGCGCGGGTGGGAGCATGGGCCCATGGCTACTCATGTGATCACCGGGGCCGGTTCCGGCATCGGCGCCGCCGTCGCGCGGCGGTTGCACGCGCGCGGGGACGAGCTCGTGCTGCACGCGCGCGACGCGGGGCGGGCGAAGGAGCTGGCGGCGGAGTTTCCCGGCGCGCGGACGCTCGTGGGGGACCTCGCCGAGCCGGGCAGGATCTCCTGGGCGTTCTCGCACCAGAGCCTGCCCGAGCGGATCGACTCGCTGCTGCACATCGCCGGCGTCGTCGACCTCGGCACCGTGGGGGAGCTGACCCCCAAGGCGTGGCTCCACCAGCTGAACGTCAACCTGATCGCCCCCGCCGAGCTCACCCGGCACTTCCTGCCGCAGCTCCGCCTCACCCAGGGGCACGTCGTCTTCGTGAACTCGGGCGCCGGACTGAACGCGCACGCCGAGTGGAGCGCGTACGCCGCCTCCAAGCACGGCCTGAAGGCCCTCGCGGACTCGCTGCGCCACGAGGAGCACGCCCACGGCGTCCGGGTCACCTCCGTCTACCCCGGGCGCACCGCCAGCCCCATGCAGGCCAAGGTGCACCAGCAGGAGGGCAAGGAGTACGACCCCGCGCGCTGGATCGACCCCGAGTCCGTGGCGACCACCATCGTGATGGCGCTCGACCTGCCGCGCGACGCCGAGGTCAACGACCTGACGGTCCGTCCGGGGCGATGACGATGAACGACAGCGCCCAGTGGGGCCCGGCGACCGGCGTCGGCTCCCTGCCCGGCGGCGACGCCCGCGAGGCCGCCAAGACCGTCACCGGCTCCTTCGAGGACTTCCCCTTCCTCGCCGAACTCCCCGCCCGCGGCCCCGGCGCCGACATGATCGGCCGCACCCTCGGGATGCTCGTCGACCTGTACGCGCACGTGGAGCCCAGCGGCTGGCGGATCAGCGACCGGCCCGGCCGCGACACCCGCCGCGCCCGCTCCTGGCTCGGCGAGGACCTCGACGCCCTGGAGGAGTTCACCCAGGGGTACGAGGGCCCGCTCAAGGTCCAGGCGGTCGGCCCGTGGACCCTCGCCGCCGCCCTCGAACTCCGCGGCGGGGAGGCGGCCCTGGGCGACCTCGGAGCCTGCCGGGACCTCGCCGCCTCCCTCGCCGAGGGCCTGCGTGAACACCTCGCCGACCTCGCCAAGCGCGTGCCCGGCGCCCGGATCGTGCTCCAGCTCGACGAGCCCTCGCTCACCGCCGTCCTCCTCGGCCAGGTCCGCACCGCCAGCGGCTACCGCACCCACCGGGCCGTCGACCGGCAGGTCGTCGAGGCCACCCTGCGGGACGTCATCGCCGCCCACGACGGGCCCGTGACCGTCCACTCCTGCGCCCCCGGCGTGCCCTTCGCCCTGCTCCGCAGGGCCGGTGTCGCCGGCGTCTCGTTCGACTTCGGGCTGCTCACCGAACGTGACGAGGAGCCCCTCGGCGAGGCCGTGGAGGCCGGCACGAAGCTCTTCGCCGGTGTGGTGCCCTCCACCGACACGGCATTGTCCGACCCGGGCGGTAGCGTCATGGGTGTCAGGACGCTGTGGCGCAGGCTGGGGCTGAATCCGGGGACTCTCGCCGAGTCCGTGGTCGTCACCCCCACGTGCGGGCTGGCGGGCGCCTCGCCCGCGTACGCCCGGGCGGCGCTCGCCCACTGCGCCCGGGCGGCGAGATCGCTCGCGGACAACCCAGAGTGACCGGGTTCTGAAGGCACGGGAGGACGGACGAAGGTGGCAGTCGAACAGGGGGCCCTGCCCGGTGAAGAGGCGGTCGTGCCCTCCGAGGCACGCGAGAAGCACGCCGAACTGGCCGAGCAGGTCGAGGAGCACCGCTTCCGGTACTACGTGAAGGACCAGCCGGTCGTCAGCGACGCGGAGTTCGACCAACTCCTGCGCGCCCTGGAGGCGCTGGAGGACGAGTACCCCGAGCTGCGCACGCCCGACTCGCCGACCCAGAAAGTGGCCGGGCAGTACGCGACCGAGTTCACCGCCGTCGAGCACCGCGAGCGCATGCTCTCGCTGGACAACGCCTTCGACGACGAGGAGCTGGCGACCTGGGCCGAGCGCGTCGGCCGGGACGTCGGCACCCCCGACTTCCACTTCCTGTGCGAGCTCAAGGTCGACGGCCTCGCCGTCAACCTCACCTACGAGCACGGCCGGCTCACCCGCGCCGCCACCCGCGGCGACGGGCGCACCGGCGAGGACATCACGCCCAACGTGCGCACGATCACCGACGTCCCCGAGCGCCTCCGGGGCGACCGGATCCCGGAGCTCGTCGAGATCCGGGGCGAGGTCTACTTCCCCATGGAGGGGTTCGAGGCGCTCAACGCCCGCCTGGTCGAGGCCGGCGACAAGCCCTTCGCCAACCCGCGCAACGCGGCGGCCGGCTCGCTGCGCCAGAAGGACCCGAAGGTCACCGCCACCCGCCCGCTCCACATGGTGGTCCACGGCATCGGCGCCCGCGCGGGCTTCGAGATCTCCCGCCTCTCGGAGGCGTACGGGCTGCTGCGCGAGTGGGGCCTGCCCACCTCCGGGCACAACAAGGTGGTCGCCACCCTCCCCGAGGTCCGCGAGTTCATCGCGTACTACGGCGAGAACCGGCACTCCGTCGCCCACGAGATCGACGGCGTCGTCGTCAAGCTCGACGAGATCCCCCTCCAGGGCCGGCTCGGCTCCACCGCGCGCGCCCCGCGCTGGGCCATCGCCTGGAAGTACGCGCCGGAGGAGGTCAACACCAAGCTGGTCGACATCAAGGTCGGCGTCGGCCGCACCGGGCGCGTCACCCCGTACGCGCAGGTGGAGCCCGTCACCGTGGCCGGCTCCGAGGTCGAGTTCGCCACCCTCCACAACCAGGAGGTGGTGAAGGCCAAGGGCGTCCTCATCGGCGACACCGTCGTGCTCCGCAAGGCGGGCGACGTCATCCCCGAGATCCTCGGCCCGGTCGTCGACCTGCGGGACGGCACCGAGCGGGAGTTCGTGATGCCGGCCGAGTGCCCCGAGTGCGGCACGGCGCTGAAGCCGATGAAGGAGGGCGACATCGACCTCCGCTGTCCGAACGCCCGGACCTGCCCGGCCCAGCTCCGCGAGCGCCTCTTCTTCCTCGCCGGCCGCCAGTGCCTGGACATCGAGAGCTTCGGCGCGGTCGCCGCCGCCGCCCTCACCCGCCCCCTGGAGCCCGCCGAGCCGCCCCTCACCGACGAGGGCGACCTCTTCGACCTCACCATCGAGCAACTGCTGCCCATCAAGGCGTACGTGCTCGACGCCGACAGCGGACTGCCCAAGCGGGACCCGAAGACCGGCGAGGAGAAGATCGTCACCGTCTTCGCCAACCAGAAGGGCGAGCCGAAGAAGAACGCGCTCGCCATGCTGGAGAACATCGCGGCGGCGAAGACGCGTCCACTCGCCCGCTTCATCAACGGCCTCTCCATCCGCCACGTCGGCCCCGTCGCCGCCGAGGCGCTCGCCCGCGAGTTCCGCTCCCTGGACCGGATCGAGCAGGCCACCGAGGAGGAGCTGGCCGCGGTCGACGGCGTCGGCGGCATCATCGCCGCCGCCGTGAAGCAGTGGTTCGCCGAGGAGTGGCACCGCGAGATCGTGCGGAAGTGGCGCGCCGCCGGCGTCACCCTGGAGGACGAGGGCGCCGGGGAGGACGAGGGACCGCGCCCCCTGGAGGGACTGACGGTCGTCGTGACCGGCACCCTGGAGCACTTCACCAGGGATGGCGCAAAAGAATCGCTCCAGAGCCGCGGAGCGAAGGTCACCGGTTCCGTTTCGAAGAAGACGAGCTTCGTCGTCGTGGGGGAGAACCCGGGCTCCAAGTACGACAAGGCCATGCAGCTGAAGGTTCCGGTTCTGGACGAGGAAGGCTTCAAGATCCTGCTCGAACAGGGTCCCGAGGCCGCTCGCGAAGCCGCACAGCCGATCGAGGAGTAACCGCCGGTCACCCCTCTCCGGGCCCTGGAAGCTCACCCGTTCGGCGCATACCAGATCGTTACGGGTGGCCAGGTCGCATTCGGGCAAGAGAGGGAGAGCGCTGCCCCTCGGCGCCCTCGGCGGCCTAGTGTGGTGACCGTGCGTCTTGTCCCGCACCGCCGCGCGAGGGTTCTGCGCGGCCGTGCGACCGGACGAACGGCCCCGCGCCCCGCGCCCCGCCCCGAAGCCGGCGGGCGCACCAGCGGTGGCCGGACGCCACCCGGGCCGCCTCGCGGCGGCCCATCGGACAGCGACGGCACCGCCGCCTGTGAGAGGGACGGGAATGGAACCGACCGAGAGTGCCGCCCCGGTGCCACGGCCGCGCGGCCGGGTGCTCCCCGCGGGCTTCACCGGCCTGCCCGCCGCCGTGGTGGGCACCGCCGCCGCCGTGCTCGTCACCGGGCTCCAGCGGGCCCTGACGACCGGCCACCCGCTTTTCCCGAGCGGGGTCGCCGGCTGGTCCCTCGCCCTCCTCACCGGCCTCATCGTCGGCCACCTCGTCGCGCTCGGGCGCGAGCGCTGGTGGGGCGGCACCGGCTCCGGCGCCGCCCTCACCCTCGCCGTTCTCCTCCTGTACGGCTGGGTCCCCGCCGGACTCGTCTCGCTCACCGTCGTCGTCCTCGTCAGCGCCGCCCGCCGGCACCGATGGCGGCAGGGCCTGCTGCACGGCGCGGCCGACATCCTCGGCGTCGGCGCCGCCGCCCTCGTCCTCGCCCTCTTCGGCGACGTCCCCAGCGTCGACGACCCCTGGCACCCGCTCGACTGGGGGATCACCGACGTCCCGGAGATCGTCCTCGCCGCCGGCGCCTACCTCCTCGCGACCCGCCTGCTGCTGTGGTACACCCTCGCCCCGCCCGGCCGGGGCCTGCCCACCGTCGCCCGCACCGCCCTGCTCCGGCAGGGGCTCGTCGCCGTCGCCCTGCTCGGCATCGCCCCGCTGATCTGCGTCGTCGCCGCCGCCTTCCCGGTCCTGCTGCCGCTCTTCGCGATCCCGCTGATCGCCCTCGACTCCACGCTCTGGATCGCCCGCGCCCGCGCCGAGGAACAGCTCCGCGACCCGCTCACCGGCCTCCCCAACCGCCAGTGGCTCCTGGAGCGCACCTGGACCGCGCTGGAGGACGCCGAGGGCGAGCGGGCCCGCGCCGCCCTCGTCCTCATCGACCTCGACCGCTTCCGCTCGGTCAACGACACCCTCGGCCACCTCGCCGGCGACCGGCTCCTCCTCCAGATCGCCGACCGGCTCCGCCTCGCCCTGCCCCGCGGCGCCGAGGCCGCCCGGCTCGGCGGCGACGAGTTCGCCGTCCTGCTGCCCGTCGCCGACTCCACGACCAGCGCCCAGCGGGTCGCCCGCCACCTCGTCGCCGAACTCTCCTCCCCGCTCGACCTCGACGGACTCACCCTCGTCCTGGAGGCCAGCGCCGGCGTCGCCGTCTACCCCGACCACGCGGGCGACGCCGAGGGCCTGCTGCGCCGCGCCGACGTCGCCATGTACCAGGCCAAGCGCGACCGCACCGGCGTCGAGGTGTACGAGTCCAAGCGCGACTCCAACACCCCCGACCGCCTCGGCCTCCTGGGCGACCTGCGCCGCGCCCTGGACGCCGGCGAGGTCGAACTCCACTACCAGCCGAAGGTCCGTTTCGACGGCCAGGTCGCCGGTCTCGAAGCCCTCGTCCGCTGGGTCCATCCGGAGCGAGGAAAGGTTCCCCCGGACGAGTTCATCGCCATCGCCGAGTCCTCCGGCCTGATGCCGCACCTCACCGAGTACGTCCTGGAGACCGCCCTCGCCCAGGTCGCCCGCTGGCGCGCCCAGGGCCTGGAGGTGCCCGTCGCGGTCAACGTCTCGCCGCGCGACGTGCACACCCCCGGCTTCGCCGGCGCCGTCGCCGCCCGCCTGGCCCGCCACGGCGTCCCGGCCGGCTCCCTCCAGCTGGAGATAACGGAACACGTCCTCCTCGAGGACCCCCAGCGCGCCGCCGACACGCTCAACGGCCTCACCGGCCACGGCGTGAAGATGTCCCTGGACGACTTCGGCACCGGCTACTCCTCCCTCGTCCACCTGCGCCGCCTCCCGGTCAGCGAGCTGAAGATCGACCGCTCCTTCGTCGCCCGGCTCGCCGTCGACACCGAGGACGCCGAGATCGTCCGCTGCACCGTCGACCTCGCCCACTCCCTCGGCCTCCTCGTCGTCGCCGAGGGCGTCGAGGACGACGAGACCTGGGAGCGGCTGCGGGACCTGGGCTGCGACGCCGTCCAGGGCTGGCTGGTCTCGGCCGCGATGCCGCCCGCCGAGACGACGGCCTGGCTGCGCGCCCGCGGCGAGCACGGCTGGCGCCGGGCCGTCGAGACGGCCGAGGCGCCCGCGATCGAGCTCGACCCGGCCCCCGGACACGTCGTGCAGTGACCCCGGCGGGCCACCGAGACCCCCGAGAACCCCCTGAGCGGACCCTTCGGGGTCCGCTCAGGGGGTTCTCCGGGGCTGTTCAGGGGCGACCGTTTCACGGGCAGTGGTGCCGTCCCCATAGGATTGGCCCCACATCATCAGACTCACCCCAGAGGATCGCTGCATGCCTGGCATCACGCGCGAGGAGGTCGCACACCTCGCTCGGCTGGCGCGTCTGGAACTCGCCGACGAGGAACTCGACCACTTCGCCGGTCAGCTCGACGACATCATCGGCGCGGTCGCCCGCGTCTCCGAGGTCGCCGAGCAGGACGTACCGCCGACCTCCCACCCGCTGCCGCTGACGAACGTCATGCGCGCGGACGAGGTCCGTCCTTCGCTCACCCCCGCGCAGGCGCTCTCCGGCGCCCCCGCCCAGGAACAGCAGCGTTTCAAGGTGCCGCAGATCCTGGGGGAGGACTGACCATGACGGACATCATCAAGCTCACCGCCGCCGAGATCGCCGCGAGGATCGCCTCGGGCGAGCTCACCGCGGTCGAGGTCACCGAGGCCCACCTGGCCCGTATCGACGCCGTCGACGAGAAGGTCCACGCCTTCCTGCACGTCGACCGCGAGGGCGCGCTCGCGCAGGCCCGCGCCGTCGACGAGAAGCGCGCCCGCGGCGAGAAGCTCGGCCCGCTGGCCGGCGTCCCGCTCGCGCTCAAGGACATCTTCACGACCCGGGGCGTGCCCACCACGGTCGGTTCGAAGATGCTCGAGGGCTGGATCCCGCCGTACGACGCGACCCTGGTCAAGCGGCTCAAGGCCGCCGACGTGGTCATCCTCGGCAAGACCAACATGGACGAGTTCGCCATGGGCTCCTCCACCGAGAACAGCGCCTACGGCCCGACCGGCAACCCCTGGGACCTCACCCGGATCCCCGGCGGCTCCGGCGGCGGCTCGTCGGCCGCCCTCGCGGCGTACCAGGCCCCGCTGGCCATCGGCACGGACACCGGCGGTTCCATCCGCCAGCCCGCCGCCGTCACCGGCACGGTCGGCGTCAAGCCGACCTACGGCGCGGTCTCCCGCTACGGCATGGTGGCCTTCTCCTCCTCCCTCGACCAGGGCGGCCCCTGTGCCCGCACGGTCCTGGACGCGGCCCTGCTGCACGAGGCGATCGCCGGCCACGACCCGCTCGACTCCACCTCCGCCGACCTGCCCGTGCCGCCCGTGGTCGAGGCCGCGCGCAACGGCTCGGTGGCCGGGATGCGCGTCGGCGTCGTCAAGCAGTTCCGCGGCGAGGGCTACCAGGCCGGCGTCATGCAGCGCTTCGACGAGTCCGTCGAGCTGCTGAAGGAGCTCGGCGCCGAGATCGTCGAGCTGGACTGCCCCAGCTTCGACCTGGCCCTTTCGGCGTACTACCTGATCGCGCCGTCCGAGTGCTCGTCCAACCTGGCCCGTTTCGACGGTCTGCGGTACGGCCTCCGGGCCGGCGACGACGGCACCCGGTCCGCCGAGGACGTCACCGCCCTGACCCGCGAGGCCGGCTTCGGCCCCGAGGTGAAGCGCCGCATCATCCTCGGCACCTACGCGCTCAGCTCCGGCTACTACGACGCGTGGTTCGGCTCGGCCCAGAAGGTCCGCACCCTCATCACCCGCGAGTTCGAGAAGGCGTTCGAGCAGGTCGACGTGATCGTCTCCCCGACGACCCCGACCACCGCCTTCCCGATCGGCGAGCGCGCCGACGACCCGATGGCGATGTACCTCGCGGACCTGTGCACCATCCCGACCAACCTGGCCGGAAACGCCGCCATGTCGCTGCCCTGCGGCCTGGCGCCGGAGGACGGTCTCCCGGTCGGGTTGCAGATCATCGCCCCCGCCATGCAGGACGACCGGCTCTACAAGGTCGGTGCCGCCGTCGAGGCCGCCTTCGTGGAAAAGTGGGGCCACCCGCTGCTTGAGGAGGCTCCGTCGCTGTGAGTGCCATGGCAAAGAAGGCCAAGAACTTCAAGAAGTCGAAGACCGGCATCTACGTCTCGCTCGCGACCACCGCGTTCGGTGCCGTCAGCGTCGCCAAGCAGGCCAAGCTGGCCCGTAACGACAACGACGTCCTGCGGCTGATCGACTCCGCCGTGTCCGCCGCCGCCATCGTCACCGGCCTCGCGATCCTGTACCGCGAGCTGAAGCGCCTCGGCGACGACGACGTCCTGCTGGGCTGAAGGGGAAAGTTCCACCGTGACTGTCACTGAACTGCTGTCGTACGAGGCGGCGCTCGCCTCGTTCGACCCCGTCATGGGCCTGGAGGTCCATGTCGAGCTCGGCACGCGGACCAAGATGTTCTGCGGCTGCTCGACCGAGCTGGGCGCCGAGCCCAACGCGCAGACCTGCCCGACCTGTCTCGGCCTGCCCGGCGCGCTGCCGGTGGTCAACGAGATCGGCGTCGAGTCCGCGATCAAGATCGGCCTCGCGCTGCACTGCGAGATCGCCGAGTGGTGCCGCTTCGCCCGGAAGAACTACTTCTATCCGGACATGCCGAAGAACTTCCAGACCTCCCAGTACGACGAGCCCATCGCCTTCAACGGCTACCTGGACGTCCAGCTGGAGGACGGCGAGGTCTTCCGCGTGGAGATCGAGCGCGCCCACATGGAGGAGGACACCGGCAAGTCCACCCACATCGGTGGCGCGACCGGCCGCATCCACGGCGCCTCGCACTCGCTGCTCGACTACAACCGGGCCGGCATCCCGCTGATCGAGATCGTCACCAAGCCGATCGTCGGCGCCGGCGAGCGGGCCCCCGAGGTCGCCAAGGCTTACGTGGCCGAGCTGCGCGAGGTCATCCGGTCCCTGGGCGTCTCCGACGCGCGCATGGACAAGGGCCAGATGCGCTGCGACGTCAACCTGTCGCTGATGCCGAAGGGTTCCGAGACCTTCGGCACCCGCTCGGAGACGAAGAACGTGAACTCGCTCCGCTCGGTCGAGCGGGCGGCGCGCTTCGAGATCCAGCGCCACGCGGCGGTCCTGGAGTCCGGCGGCACGATCGTGCAGGAGACCCGTCACTTCCACGAGGACGACGGCTCCACCACCTCGGGCCGCATCAAGGACAACGCCGAGGACTACCGCTACTTCCCGGAGCCGGACCTCGTCCCGATCGCCCCGGCCCGTGAGTGGGTCGAGGAGCTGCGGAAGGGGCTGCCCGAGCTGCCGCGCGTGCGCCGTACCCGGCTGCGCGAGGAGTGGGGCGTCACCGAGGTCGAGATGCAGGCCATCCTCAACGCGGAGGCGGTCGACCCGATCGTCGCCACGATCGAGGCGGGCGCGGACGCGGCCTCGGCCCGCAAGTGGTGGATGGGCGAGCTGGCCCGCAACGCCAACGAGAAGGGCGTCTCCCTGGAGGAGCTGCCCATCACCCCGGCGGACGTGGCCCGGGTCTCGGCCCTGGTGGCCGGCGGCGACCTCAACGACAAGCTGGCGCGCCAGGTCATCGAGGGCGTCCTCGCCGGCGAGGGCGCTCCGGACGAGGTCGTCGAGAAGCGCGGTCTGAAGGTCGTCTCCGACGACGGCGCGCTCGGCGCGGCCGTCGACGAGGCCATCGCGGGCAACGCGGCCATCGCCGACAAGATCCGCGGCGGCAAGGTCGCGGCGGTCGGCGCCCTGGTCGGCGCGGTCATGAAGGCCACCCGTGGCCAGGCCGACGCGGCGAAGGTCAAGGACCTCATCCTGGAGCGGCTGGGCGTCAGCGAGGGCTGATCCCCCGCTCGTGCACGTACGAGAGCGGCCCCGCACCGGGACTCCGGTGCGGGGCCGCTCTCGTCGCCGCGTACGGGCTACCGCTTGAGCACGGGGGCGGCGATGACCACGAGCGCCTCCTGCGAGAAGGAGCAGGTGTCCTCGACGCGGATCCGCAGACGCAGGGCGCCCTTGACCGAGATGCTCTTGACGACCGGCTTGCCGAGCGACACCGCCTGGGCGAAGGGGGCGGGCTGGTCGTCGACCGAGATGGAGATCCGCGCCTCCTCGGTCGGCGAGTCGTCGTCGATGCCGGCGGTGAACTCCAGCGTCTCCCAGGCCCGGCCGAGGTTGAACTCCATGTACGACTCGTCGGAACACCCGGTCACGAAGGCGGAGCCGTAGTCCCTCGCGTTGAGCGTGGCGGAGGAGGTCACGGTGAACCCGTCGAGCCCGTCGACCGGCGTCAGGCTGGTCAGGTCGGCCTGCTTGCTGTCGGGCACGGAACCGGGATCGAGCGACGGGCTGCCGCTCGCGGGCGGCTCGGTGGTCGCCTCCGCCGTCGGCTCCTCCGTGGTCGGCTCCTCGGAGGGCGTCTCGCTGGGCGCCTCGGTGGTCGGCTCCTCGGTGGGGGCGTCGGTGGTCGCCGAGGCCGAGGCGGTGGTGGGGGAGCCGGCCTGGTTGTTCTTGGCGTCCTTGGCGTCGCGGTCCCCGAGCAGCCGGATCCCGACGACGGCGAGGACGGCGACCAGGAGGACACCGGCGACGGCCCCGATCAGCGGCCCCTTGCGGCGCTTGCGCGGCGCGGGCCGCGGCGACCGCTGGGGCCCGGTCGGCCCGCCACCGTGCCCGCCGTGGCCCCCGTAGCCCGGTCCGCCGTACGTCGGCATCCCGGCGCTCGGCGGTCCGTACGGGCCCTGGCCGGCGTCGTAGCCGAGCGGGGCGGCCGGGATCGGGGTGGGCGCCCCGAAACCGGCCGGGGCGGGGGCAGACGCCTCAACGGGTGCGGGCGCGGGAACCGGCGGCTGCGTCGGCGGGGGCGTAGGCGCGGCGTCCTGGGGCGCGGCGGCCGGCGCCTCGGCGGGCGGCTGCGACGGGGGCGCCACCGGCGGTGCGACCGGCAGCGGAGGCACCACGGCGGGGGCGTCGGCCGGGCGGGGCGGGACCGCGTCCTGCGGACCGGCGGGGCGGGAGGTGGTCGTGGTGGACACCACCCCGTGCCGGACCTCCTTGACCCACGACGACAGCAGCAGCGGCCGCTTGTCCGCGTCGGCCGAGGCGATGGCGAGTACGCGCTTGCGCTGCTCCTCCGGCAGCCCGGCGATCTGTGGCACCGTGGCGAACGCGACCGCGAGCTGCTCGGGCGTGGCCGGCGGGGACTGGCCGCTCAGCAGGAAGTAGGCGATGGCCCCGAAGGCGTACCGGTCGGTGGCCGGGGTCCGCTTGCCCTCGAAGATCTCCGGCGCCGCGTAGCCGGGGGTGAACCACACCTCGGCGGTCTGGTGGTCGGCGGTCAGCTTGGAGAGGCCGAAGTCGACGAGGGTCGCCTGACCGTGCTCGTCGACCATCACGTTGCCCGGCGAGAGGTCGCCGTGGACGACGGTCCGGCCGGACGGCGTGGCCTTGCCGGAGTGCAGCCAGTCGAGGACGTCGGCAAGCTGCTCCAGCGTCCGCATGACCTCGCGCCGCTCGGCCGGGGTGGCCAGGGTCCGCTCGGCGCGCCAGTCGCGCAGGTCGAGGCCGTCGACGTGGTTCATGACGAGGACCAGGGCCCGCCCGGTGAGCGTGCCGGACTCGCCGGGCGCGTGGATGGGCGACCCCTGGAAGTGCTCCCGCACCCCGACGACCCCGGGCCGGCTGACGAACCGCAGCAGCTCCGCCTGCTCGTTCCACTTCCGGCTGACCCGCTCGAAGAACTCGGGCGTGATCGTCGTCTTCGAGTCGAGGACCTTCACGACGACCGGCTCGGTCCCACCCGCGAGCTCGATCTCCGCGAGATACAACACCGCCTCACCACCACGCCCGATGGAGCGGAGCAACCGGTAGCGATCCGGCGCGGAGTCAGGTCCGATGTGGTGTGCCGACTTGCTCAACGTTCCCCCAGGGCACAGTGAATGACAGAAGGTCAGCTTGCCGCTCGGGAGGAGGCGTGGTCAACCGAACGACCCGCCCGCGGACCGAACTGGAACGCGTCCGTTTCCGGAGCGTGGCGCGCGGTCCCGGCGCCTGTGCCGCGACGCGTCCGGGTCGCCCGCCGAGCGCTCGACCCGCCGTGCGGTGGTGCCCCGCCGGCGCCTCCGTGATCTGTGAGTATCGACACGAAACGGGCAAACGATCACGTTTGGCTGCGACAGTGGGCCGCGAGCACCGATCCAGGCAGGGAGCACGTTCTTTGGCAGCCATCGCACGGTGGTTCATCAGGCACCGCCTCGTCGCCGTTCTCCTGTGGGTCCTCGCGCTGGTCGGGGTCGGCGGCGCCGCCCTCTTCGCCGGTAGCGCGTACTCCAATGACTACGAGGTGCCCGGCACCGAGTCGGGGCGGGCCACCGCGCTGCTCGACCGCGGGTTCCAGGGGCTCGGCGGCGACACCGACACCATCGTCTGGCACACCGAGCGCGGCAGCGTCCGCGCCGACGCCGTCCAGGACCGCGTCGCGCCGATGCTGGAGAAGGTCTCCGCGCTCCCCGGCGTCGCCGCGGTCACCTCCCCGTACGGGGACGGCGCCGCGCCCGGTCAGGTCAGCGAGGACGGGCACACCGCGTACGCGACCGTCACCTTCCGCGAGCAGGCCGACGACATCCCCGTCTCCCAGGCGCGGGCGCTCGTCGACACCGCGAAGGCCGCCGGGGCCGAAGGGCTCCAGGTGGAGCTCGGCGGCAGCGCCGTCGCCCTCACCGAGGCGCCCGGCGGGCACATCGCCGAGGCCGTCGGCGTGGCCGTCGCCGCCGTCGTCCTCTTCCTCGCCTTCGGCTCCCTCGCCGCCTCCCTGCTGCCCATCGCCACCGCCCTGGTCAGCGTCGGCATCGCCTACTCCGGGATCGTGCTCCTCGGCCACCTGATGACGGTCGCCGACTTCGCCCCCATGCTCGGCATGCTCATCGGCCTCGGCGTCGGCATCGACTACGCGCTCTTCATCGTCACCCGGCACCGCAAGGGCCTGAAACGCGGCCTGGGCGTCGCCGAGGCCGCCGAGACCGCCGTCGCCACCACCGGCAGGGCCGTCGTCTTCGCCGGCGCGACCGTCTGCATCGCCCTCCTCGGCATGCTCATCCTCCGGCTGAGCTTCCTCAACGGCGTCGCCATCGCCGCCTCCCTCACCGTCGTCCTCACCGTCGCCGCCTCCGTCACCCTGCTGCCCGCGCTGCTCTCCCTCATCGGCATGCGCGCCCTCTCCCGGCGCGAGCGGCGGGCGCTCGCCGAGCACGGCCCGCAGCCCGAGCTGCCCACCGGCTTCGCCGCGCGCTGGTCCGCCTTCGTCGAGCGCCACCCCAAGCTCCTCGGGGGCGTCGCCGCCGTCGTCATGGTCGTCCTCGCGCTGCCCACGCTCTCGCTCCACCTCGGCACCTCCGACCAGGGCAACAACCCGGCCTCCGCCACCACCCGGCAGGCGTACGACCTCCTCGCCGACGGTTTCGGCCCCGGCGTCAACGGCCCCCTCACCCTGGTCGCCGGTCTCGACGGCGCCGACGACCGGGTCGCCCTCGACCAGCTCCCGGACGCGCTCTCCGCCGCCAAGGGCGTCTCCTCGGTCTCCCCGGTCACGTACAACGGCTCCGGCGACACCGCCTTCCTCACCGTCGTCCCCGACTCCTCCCCGCAGTCGAAGGCCACCAGCGAGCTCGTCGACCGGCTCCGCCACGACGTGATCCCGGCCGCCGAGGCCGGCACCTCCCTCGACGTCCACGTCGGCGGCATCACCGCCTCGTACGACGACTTCGCCGAGATCATCGTCGGCAAGCTGCCGCTCTTCGTCGGCGTCGTCGTCGCCCTCGGCTGTCTGCTCCTGCTGCTCGCGTTCCGGTCCATCGGCATCCCGCTCAAGGCCGCCGCCATGAACATCGCCGCCGTCGCCGCAGCCTTCGGCATCGTCGTCGCGATCTTCCAGTGGGGCTGGGGCAGCGAACTCCTCGGCCTCGGCAGCTCCGGCCCGATCGAGCCCTTCCTCCCTGTGATCATGGTCTCGGTCCTCTTCGGCCTCTCCATGGACTACCAGGTCTTCCTGGTCAGCCGGATGTACGAGGAGTGGCTGGAGACCGGCGACAACCGGCGGGCGGTCCGGGTCGGCCTCGCCGAGACCAGCCGCGTGATCAACTCCGCCGCGGTCATCATGATCTCGGTCTTCCTCGCCTTCGTCCTCTCCGGCGACCGGGTCATCGCGATGTTCGGCATCGCCCTCGCCGCCGCCGTCGCCCTCGACGCCTTCGTCCTGCGCACCCTCCTCGTCCCCGCCCTCATGCACATGCTCGGCGGAGCCAACTGGTGGCTGCCCCGGAGCCTCGACCGGATCCTGCCCCGGATCAGCATCGAACCGCCGGAGTCCCGGGTCGCCGCGGACGCCCGTGCGAAGATCCCCGGACAGCGCGTGACCGTACCGACCACGGAGGAACACGAGGATGTTCGCGATATCGCTGGGTGACGACGGCGCCGAGCTCAGGCCGCTGGAGCCCTGGCAGGCGGAGGAGTTCCTCGCCCACATGGACCGCGGCCGCGCCTTCGTCGGCGAGCACATCGGCCTCGCCGACGTCGTCCACGACCTCGACTCCGCCCGCGCCTTCCTCCGCGGCTACGCCGAGAAGACCGCGAACGACGCCGGACGCCTCTACGGCATCTGGGCCGACGGCACCCTCGTCGGCGGCGTCATGTTCCGCACCATGGACGTGGCCGCCGGAAACGCCGAGGTCGGCTGCTGGCTGGAGCCCGCCGCCGCCGGCCGGGGCCTGGTCACCCGCGCCTGCCGGACCCTCATCGACTGGGCCGTCGAGCGGCGCGGGATCCACCGCGTCGAATGGTTCGCCTCCACGAGGAACGCGCCCAGCATCGCCGTCGCCCGCCGCCTCGGCATGACCAGGGAAGGCGTCCTCCGCGAGAACTACACCCACCGCGGCACCCGCACCGACACCGAGATCTGGGCCGTCCTCGCCCCCGAATGGCGCGCCGCGAAACCCGCCTAGGCCCCCGCCCACCCCGTACGCACCACCCCCGGGCGCCCTAAGGCACCCCCGGGCCCTCCCTAAGGCCCCCCGCACCCCGAACATGCGGCACTCGCCCGATGCCCCGGCACCGGCTGGGCGGGGAAGGTAGAGGCATCGCAAGGAGCGATACCGACACCACCGCCCAGGGAGCACCCCATGTTCGCGTACGAACTCCACCGCACCGCCCACGCCGAGCTGGTCCGCGAGGCCGCCGCCCAGCGCCTCGGCCGCGAGGCCGCCCGCGCCGCCAAGGCCGCCCGCCGGGCCGGACGCCAGGAACCGGAGGGGCGGGTGAGCGCCGGCAAGGACCACTACGCCACGGTCGCGTGACCCCCGTATGAACGACCCGCGGGGCGCCTGTGCGATGCTCGGCGCCGTGGAGACCAGGTCCGTCAGTCCCGTCTTCGTCGGCCGCGCCGGCGAACTCACCGCCCTCACCGAGGCGCTCTCCCGCGCGACCGCGGGAGAGCCCCAGGCGCTGCTCGTCGCCGGTGAGGCCGGTGTCGGCAAGACCCGGCTCATCGAGGAGTTCCGCGACGCGGCCTGCGCCACCGGGGCCGTCGTCGCCCTCGGCGGCTGCGTGGAGCTCGGCGCCGACGGACTCCCCTTCGCCCCCTTCTCCGCCGCCCTGCGCACCCTCCGCCGCCGCCTCCCCGACGAGCTGACCGCCGCCGCCGACGGGCACGAGAGCGAGCTCGCCCGCCTCCTCCCCGAACTCGGCGAACCCGGCGGCCCCGACGCCGGGGACGAGGACGCCACCGCCCGCCTCTTCGAGCTCACCGTCCGCCTCCTGGAGCGGCTCGCCGCCGACCGCACCCTCGTCCTCGTCCTCGAGGACCTCCACTGGGCCGACACCTCCACCCGCCACCTCCTCACCTACCTGCTGCGCACCCTGCGCCGCGGCCGGATCGTGGTCGTCGCCACCTACCGCGCCGACGACATCCACCGCCGCCACCCGCTGCGCCCCCTCCTCGCCGAACTCGACCGGATGCGCACCATCCGCCGCATCGAGCTCTCCCGCTTCACCCGCACCGAGGTGCACCGCCAGCTCACCGGCATCCTGGCCGCCGAGCCCGCCCCCGGCCTCGTCGACGAGATCTTCGACCGCTCCGACGGCAACGCCTTCTTCGTCGAGGAACTCGTCGCCTCCCGCTCCTGCGGCGACGGCACCGGCCCGCTCAGCGACTCCCTCCGCGACCTGCTCCTGGTCCGCGTCGAGGCCCTCCCCGAGGACAGCCAGCGCGTCGCCCGGATCGTCGCCGAGGGCGGCTCCACCGTCGAGTACGGCCTCCTCGCCGCCGTCTCCCGCCTCTCCGAGGACGACCTCATCGAGGCCCTGCGCGCCGCCGTCGGCGCCAACATCCTCCTCGCCGTCCCCGACGGCGACGGCTACCGCTTCCGCCACTCCCTCGTCCGCGAGGCCGTCAGCGACGACCTGCTGCCCGGCGAACGCTCCCGCCTCAACCGCCGCTACGCCGAGGCCCTGGAAGCCGACCCCGGCCTGGTCCGCCCCGACGAGCGGGCCACCCGCCTCGCCACGTACTGGTACCACGCCCACGACCCGGCCAAGGCCCTCCCCGCCGTCCTCGACGCCTCCGTCGCCACCCGCAAGCGCCACGCCTACGCCGAACAGCTCCGCCTCCTCGAACGGGCCATGGAACTCTGGGACGAGGCCCCCGCCGACGTCCGCGCCGGACTGCGCCCCATCGACTACGCCGACTCCTACCCGGCCTGCGGCTGCGACCCCGAGACCACCCCGCTGCGCCAGCTCGACCTGCTCGCCGAGGCCGCCGTCGCCGCCCGCCTCTGCGGCGAACGCGAACGCGCCGTCAAGATCGGCAAGATGGCGCTCCGCCTTCTCGACGGCGACGACGAGCACGACCCCCTGCGCGCCGCCTGGTTCTGGACCGAGCAGGGCCGGCTCCAGTCCAACCTCGGCCGCGGCGACGGCTGGGCCGAGATCTCCCGAGCCCAGGAACTCGTCAAGGGCCTGCCGCCCTCCGCCGTCCACGCCACCGTCCTCGCCGGAGCCGCCGGCTGGGGCATGCTCCGCAACCCCGGCCCCGACTCCCTCGCCGCCGCCGAACGCGCCGTCGAGTACGCCCGCCTGGTCGAGGCCGAGGGGACCGAACTCAACGCCCGGCTCACCCTCGGCACCATCATGGTCGCCGCCGGCGACCGCGAGGCCGGTCTCGCCGAGATGCACGCGGTCCGTGAACGGACCACCGCTCTCGGGCAGTTCCACGAGGCGGCACGCGCCCACATCAACATCGTCTCCGCCCTGGAGTCCCTCGGCCGCTCCGCCGAGGCCGTGGCGCTCTCCGACGCCGGCCTCGAACTCACCCGCACCCGCGGCCTGGTCGAGTCCGCCGGCTGGATCCGCGGCAACAAGGCCGAGTCCCTCCACTCCCTCGGCCGCTGGGACGAGGCCCGCGCCGAGGCCGAACGCCTCCTCTCCTCCGCCACCAGCGCCAAGCCCCGCGGCTCCGCCCACCTCCGGCTCGCCCAGATCGCCGTCGCCCGCGGCGAGACCGCCACCGCCGCCCGCCACCTCGACGACGCCCGCGCCGTCTACGGCACCCGCGACCCCATCCCGCAGTACACCCTCCCCCTGACCGGCATCGCCACCGCCGCGGCCGCCGCCGAGGGACGCCTGGCCGACGTCCGCGCCCGCCTCGCGGCCGCCGCCGACGCCGGATTCCCGCCCGGCACCCACCGCTACGGCTGGCCCCTCGTCCTCGCCGCCGTCACCGCCGAGGCCGACAGCCGCGGCCTGCCCGCCGCCGAGGAGGGCCGCGCCGAGGCGCTCGCCGTCATCCGGCGCTGCGTCCGCGCCCTCGCCGCCCCCGCCCCGGTCTGGGCCGCCCACTCGACCCAGGTCGCCGAGGAACTCGCCCGCGCCGAGGGCCGCGAGACCTCCGCCCGCTGGGCCGAGGCCGTCGAGGCGTGGACCCCGCTCGACCAGCCCTACCCGCTGGCCCGCGCCCGCCACCGGCTCGCCGACGTCCTCCTCACCGAGGGCGGCCGGCGCGAGGAGGCCACGGCCCTGCTCCGGCAGGCCCACGCCACCGCCGTCGCCCTCGGCGCCCGCCCGCTCCGCGAGGACGTCGAACTCCTCGCCGCCCGCGCCCGCATCCCCCTCACCGCCGACCCCGCCCCCGGCACCCCGGAGATGGAGCCCGAGGCCGACGCCTTCGGCCTGACCCCCCGCGAACAGGACGTCCTGCGCCTGGTCGCGGCCGGCCGCACCAACCGGCAGATCGCCGAGGAGCTGTTCATCTCACCGAAGACGGCCAGCGTCCACGTCTCCAACATCCTCGCCAAACTCGGCGTCTCCGGCCGAGGCGAAGCCGCCGCCCTGGCCCACCGCCTCCACCTGATCGACACCCCCCGCTGACCCCGGGCCGTCATCTCACGTCGAGCCGCAGGATCCGGTCGTCCCCCGCCTCGGGGGTGCCCCGGGAGTCGGTCTCGCTCGTCACCAGCCACAGCCGCCCGGCCCCGTCCGCGAGGACCGTGCGCAGGCGCCCGTACTCGCCGCTCAGGAACGCCTCCGGCTCGCCGGAGAGCTCCGGGCCCGAGAGCGGGATCCGCCACAGGCGCTCGCCCCGCAGGCCCGCCATCCACACCGCGCCCCGCGCGTAGGCGATGCCGCTCGGCGACGCCTCCGAGGTCGGCCACTGCGCCACCGGGTCCACGAACCCCGCCTTCCCGGCCTTGCCCTCGACCTCCGGCCAGCCGTAGTTCCGCCCCGGCTCGACCAGGTTCAGCTCGTCCCACTCGTTCTGCCCGAACTCGGCCGCCCACAGGCGCCCTTCGGCGTCCCAGGCGATCCCCTGCACGTTCCGGTGCCCGTACGAATAGACCACCGAGCCCTCGAAGGGATTGCCCGGCGCCGGCTTCCCCTCCGGCGTCATCCGCAGGATTTTCCCGCCCAGCGACCCCTTGTCCTGCGCGAGCCCCGTCTCGCCCCTCTCGCCCGTCCCGGCGTACAGCATCCCGTCCGGTCCGAAGGCGATCCGCCCGCCGTTGTGGACCGTGCCCTTGGGGATGCCCGTGAGCACCGGCCGCGGTGCCCCCAGCCGGTCGCCGTCCCCGCCGCCGTACCGCATCCGCACGATCCGGTTGTCCGACTCGGCGGTCAGGTACGCGTACACCCACCCGTCGCGCACGGCCAGGCCCATCAGCCCGCCCTCGCCGCCCGGCACCACGCCCGGCACCTCGCCCAGCGAGGTCTTCGCCCCGGTCCGCCCGTCCACCCGGGTGACCGTCCGCTCGTCCCGCGAGGACACCAGCAGATCGCCGCCCGGCAGCGCGGCGAGCCCCCAGGGCGAGCGCAGCCCCTCGGTGAGCGTCCCCGCCACCGCCACCCGTCCCTCCCCGGCAGGATCCGGAGGCGCGGGCGAGCCCGGCGCGGACGCCCCGGGCGCCGACGAGCCGGGCGGTGGCGAGGTGCCCTGGCCCCCGGTGTCACCGCCCGAGGAACAGCCCGCCGCGAAGACCAGCGCGGCGGCGCACCCCAGGGCTTTCAGAACAACAGGACGGCTCATGATCCGGTCCCTCCGACGGTACGAGCGTTCGAGCGGCATCCCTTCCACTCTTGATACACCGCTCGCCCCGATCACGTTCCCGCCTCCGGCGCCTTTTCTCGATCTCTCTTACCCCGCCCGAGGAAACCGCAGGTCAGAGGCGTGTCAGTCCCAGGACTCGCGCGGCGCGGGCAGCGTCGCGAGCTCCGCCAGGTCGCCGGCCGTGAGCCGCAGCCCGGCCGCTCCGGCGTTCTCCAGCGCCCACCGCTCCCGCTTCGTCCCCGGCACCGGCACCACGTGCCGCCCCTGGGCGAGCACCCACGCCAGCGCCACCTGCGCCGCGGTCACCCCGTCGCCGTGGCGCGCGGCCACCCGCCGCAGCCCGGCCACCAGCGGCTGGTTCGCCGCCATCATCTCGGCGGTGAAGCGCGGGTGCCGGGCCCGCGGGTCGTCCGCCTCGAAGCCGCCGCCGGGCGTCAGCGTCCCGGTCAGGAAACCGCTGCCCAGCGGCATCGCCGCGAGCAGCCCGACGCCGCGCGCCACGCACCAGGGCAGCAGCCGCGCCAGCGCCTCCGGGGCCCACACCGACAGCTCGGCCTGCACCGCCGCCACCGGGAACACCTGCTGCACCCGCGACAACTGACGGATCGTTCCCTCGTACAGATCGCCCGTCCGCGAACGCCGGGTCCGCCGCACCCCGACGGCGCTCAGCCCGAGCGCCCGGACCTTGCCCGCGGCCACCAGCCCCGCCATCGCGCCCCACGTCTCCTCCACCGGGACCTCCGGGTCCGCGCGATGGAGGAGGTACAGGTCGAGGACGTCCGTCTGGAGGCGCCGCAGCGAGGCGTCGCAGGCCCTCCGCACGTACTCCGGGCGCCCGTTGGTGACCACGTGCCCGTCGCCGACGAGCAGCCCGCACTTCGTCGACACGAAGACGTCCGCCCGGCGCTCCTTCAGCACCCGCCCCAGCAGCAGTTCATTGGTGAACGGCCCGTACATGTCGGCGGTGTCGAGCAGGCTCACCCCGGCGTCGAGCGCCGCGTGCACGGCCCGCAGCGAGAGGGATCCCCGCTGTTCCGAGCGGCTGTAGGCCCAGCTCATCGGCATGCAGCCGAGGCCGATGGCCCCCACGTCGAGCGCCGTCGCCCCGATAGTCCTGCGCTCCACGTGCCGCTACCCCTCCTTGTGCCGCCCCCCAAAGTAACCAATGGCGTCCGGGATTCTTCGCATAGCCTCCCGGTCATGACACTCGCACCCACCACCGCTGACGTGTGGCTTCCGATCCCCGCCGACGAGATCGACGGGCTGCCCGACCCGGGCGCGTCGGGACTGAACTACCGTTTCTGGGACGGCGGAGCCGACTTCCCGGCCGATCCCGCCGACTGCGGCTTCTACGTCGTCCCGTACATGAAGGGCTCCGAGATCGCGGTCCGGCCGCTCGCCGCGATGACCTCGGTGCGCGTCGTCCAGACCCTCTCGGCCGGCATCGACCACGTCGTCCCCGGGCTCGGCGCGCTCGGCCCCGGCGTCTCGGTCTGCAACGCCAAGGGCGTCCACGAGGCCAGCACCGCCGAACTCACCCTCGCCCTCGTCCTGGCCTCCCTGCGCGGCATCCCGGGCTTCGTGCGCGGCCAGGACGCCGAGGAGTGGCGGGACGGCTTCTACCCGGCGCTCGCCGACAAGTCCGTCCTGATCGTCGGATACGGATCCATCGGCTCGGCGATCGAGGACCGGCTCGCACCCTTCGAGTGCGCGCGGGTGGCGCGCGTCGCACGCTCCGCGCGCACCACGCCCCGCGGCCCCGTGCACGCCCTGGCCGAGCTGCCCGCCCTGCTCCCCGAGGCCGACGTGGTGATCCTCTCCACTCCGCTCACGCCGGGGACCCGGCACCTGGCCGACGCGGGGTTCCTCGCCCGCATGAAGGACGGGGCGCTGCTCGTCAACGTCGCCCGGGGTCCGGTCGTCGACACGAACGCCCTGCTCAAGGAGGTCGAGAGCGGTCGGATCACGGCGGCGCTCGACGTGACCGACCCGGAACCGCTGCCGTCCGGGCACCCGCTGTGGCACGCTCCCGGTGTGCTGCTCACGCCCCATGTCGGGGGTTCCACTTCGGCGTTCATGCCGAGGGCGAAGCGGCTGATCGCGGGGCAGGTGGGACGGTTCGCGGCGGGGGAGGAGCTCGCGAACGTCCTCCGCACCACCTGAGGCCCGTCCGGCCGTGTGCGCCCCCGTCGCGCGCCGCCCGCAAGCCCCCTGACCGTCACGGAGAGTACTGCGACCCTGTCCCTGAGTGACGGTCCTGGTGTATCGTCCCGGATCGGGGGACTGCGTCGTGTACGGGCTGACGCTGGGGAGCGAAGTGACGGGTCATCAGATTCCGAGGGGGGTGACGGGTGATGCACGGCCGACGGACCGACGGTCCGGCGCGGCGACGCCGCCGCCGGAGCATCTCCCGCGCCTCGCTGCCGGTCTCGCGCGGTCGGTGCCGGACCAGGCCGCGCCGCACCGCGCGGAGTGCCTGGACGGCACAGCGCCGCCCACCGACACCACGGCCCTACCCCGCGCCTCGGAGCCAGGCACCGACCGCGGTACCGCCCGCGGCGCCGAGTCGCCGCGGGCGGCCGGTGCGGTCCCGTCCCGGCGGCCCCGTGTGCCCGTCCCGGAGCCGTACGGCCGCCCCTCAGGCGTGCGCGGCGCGGCTCCCGCACGCCCCGGGGCCGACGCGCCGGCACCTCTTCCCGCTCCCCCCGCTCCCGCTCCCCTCGGTCCGCACGCCTTCGGTGGGGCGGACGGTGAGGGCGGGGGGTTCGGGCACGACGAGGGGCGGGAGGACACGGTGAGCGGCACCGGCGCGACCGCGGTGCTGCGGCGCGGGCCCGCACCGGCAGGCCCCGGCCTCCCCGGACCCGAGCGATCCGCGCCCGGCTCGGACCGGCCGGCCTCCTGGGCCGGCTCGCTCCTCGCGCAGATCGCCCTCGCCCTCGTCTGCGCCGGCTACACCACCGGCGCCGCCCTCGGCTGGGGCTCCCCCCGGCTCGCCCTGTTCATGGGGGACTTCGGCCTGAGCGCCGCCGCCTTCACCGCCGCCGTCTCCTGCTTCCTGCACGCCAGGACCGAGTACGGCGGCACCCGCCCCGCCTGGCTCCTCTTCGCCTTCTCGTCCTTCATGGCCGGCGCGGGGAACGCTGTCTGGGGCTGGTACGAGGTCGTGCTCGGGCAGGAGGTCCCGGAGTCCTCGGTCGCCGACCTGTTCTTCTTACTCTTCGCCCCGCCCGCCATCGTCGGCCTGCTCGTCCTCGCCAAGAAGCCCGTCACCCGGGCGGGGTGGGTCTGCCTCGGGCTCGACGCCTGGCTGATCGCCGGGTCCCTGCTGACCCTCACCTGGAGCCTGGCGCTCGCCCACACCACCCATTTCCAGGCAGAGTCCGTGGCGCAGGCCGCGCTCTCGCTCGCGTACCCCCTGCTCGACATCGTGCTCGTGAGCATGGTCCTCGCGCTCCACTTCCGCCGCTCCCAGGCCAACCGCTCCGCGGTCAACACCGCCATCGCCGCCCTCGCCCTCACCGTGCTCTGCGACGCCCTCTTCACCTCGCCCCTGCTGCGCGCCAACTACGTCTCGGGCCAGCTGCTCGACGCCGGCTGGTTCGCCGGCTCCCTGCTGCTCGCGTACGCCCCCTGGGGCGTCCACCGCCCGCCGGAGGTGGCCACGGCCGGCGGCCCCGGGCTGCCCGGCAGGCCCATCGCCGGCTCGCTCGCCGCCCTCACCCCGTACCTCGCCGCCGCCGTCTGCACCCTCGGCATCCTGTACAACGTGGTCGAGGGCCGCCGGGTCGACCGCGTCGTCGTCCTCACCGGCTGCGGCGTCGTCCTCGCCCTCGTCGTCCGCCAGGGCATCATGCTGATCGACAACATCGCCCTCACCCACGAACTGGCCCAGAAGGAGAACCACTTCAGGTCGCTCGTGCAGGGCTCCAGCGACGTCATCATGATCGCCGCGCCCAGCGGCGTCCTGCGGTACGTCAGTCCCGCCGCCACCGGCGTGTACGGCCGCGACGCCGAGGAGCTGATCGGCTCCGAACTGGCCGCGCTCATCCACCCCGAGGACCTCGGCGCCGTCGTCCACGAGGTGCGCCGCTTCCTCGCCGCCTCGCCCGCCGAGGAGCCCACCACCCGCATCGAGTGCCGCTTCCGCTCCGGCACCGGGGCCTGGCTCAACGTCGAGTCCACCGTCAACCGGCACCAGGGCGGCCTGATCTTCAACAGCCGCGACGTGACCGAACGGGTCCGGCTCCAGGCCCAGTTGCAGCACAACGCCGAGCACGACCCGCTCACCGACCTGCCCAACCGCGCGCTCTTCACCCGCCGCGTCGGACAGGCCCTCGGCGGCCGCCGCTCCTCCGACCTGGGCACCGCCGTGCTCTTCATCGACCTCGACGGCTTCAAGGCGGTCAACGACCGGCTCGGCCACCAGGCCGGGGACGACCTCCTGATCCAGGCCGCCCGCCGCCTCCAGGAGGCCGTACGGGCCGGGGACACCGCCGCCCGGCTCGGCGGCGACGAGTTCGCCGCCCTCATCCTCGGCGACGGCCTGCACGACCGCGCCGCCCGCGAGGCCCAGGTCCAGGAGATCGCCGACCGGCTCCGGCTCACCCTCTCCCGCCCCTACCGCGTCGACGGCGGCAGCGAGGTCCGGGTCGCCGCCTCCATCGGTGTCGCCTTCGCCGAGCCCGGCATCGGCGCCGGCGACCTCCTGCGCAACGCCGACCTCGCCATGTACCGCGCCAAGGCCGGCGGCAAGGACCGCGTCGAGCTGTACGTGCCCCAGATGCAGGCCGAGGTGGTCCGGCGCACCGAGCTCGCCGCGCGGCTGCGCAGCGCGCTCCACGACGGCGAGTTCGCCCTCCTCCACCAGCCGGTGGTGGACCTGGCCACCGGCCGGGTCTCCGGCGTCAGCGCGCAGGCCCGCTGGCGCTCCGCCCAGGGCATCCTCTTCACCCCCGCGGAGTACCTGCGGGTCACCGACGACGGCGAGCGCACCGCCGAGCTGGGCCGCTGGCTCCTGGAGCAGGCCGTCGAGCAGGCCGCCGAGCGGGCCGGCAGCGGCCACCGCACCCCGGTCTCCGTGCGGCTCTCCGCCCGCCGCCTCCTCGACCGCTCGATGCCCCTCGGCTCCGTCGAGGGGCTGCTGGCCCGCCACGGGCTGCCGTCCGGCTCGCTCGTCGTCGAGCTGGCCGACACCGACCACAGGACCCCCCTGGACGAGCTGGAGCAGCGCCTGGTCGCCCTGCGCCGGCTCGGCGTGCGGATCGCCCTCGACGGCTTCGGCAGCGGACACGTCGCCGTCCACGCCCTCAGACGCCTCCCGGTCGACATACTGAAACTGGACAGGGCACTCGTCGAAGGCGTGGTCGAATCCGCCCGGCTCCGGAAGATCACCAGTGGGGTGCTCCGCATCGCCGGCGAGCTGGGCATGCAGACCGTCGCCGACGGCGTGGACGTCCCCGAGCAGGTGCTGGCCCTGCGCGCCATGGGCTGCCGCCACGCACAGGGCATGGCGTTCTCGGGCCCGCTCGACGAGTACCGGCTCCGCCGGGCCCTCGTCCGGGGCGCGTACCCGCTGCCCGGAACCGTCTCCGTACCGGCCGGGACGGGCCGGGAGACACGGCGGAATCCGTCCCCCGATCAGCTCACATGATGAGACGCGCGTCCCACCCACTTGACAGTGGTGTGGCCCGGGAGGGAGGGTCAGTGCCATGCGCACCCGAATTCTCGTACTTGGAAAGCGCGTCGGCTGAAGCCAGGCCCCCGAAGGCCGGCTGAGAACCACCCGACGCGCTCCCCTCGCTTGCCTTCCGGCACGAGGGGTTTTTTGTTGCACTGGTTCTCTCGGAATACGACGCAAACCCTCGTAAAACACCCCGCAAAAAAACCCTCTGCTTCGAGAAGAGATGCTGATGACCGAGCAGGCCACCGGGCACCATCCGCAGCCGCGGCCCCGCAGCGGCGCGACGCCCGCCCCCACCGTCGAGCACGTCACGGGCGCGCAGTCCCTCATCCGCTCTCTCGAAGAGGTGGGTGCGGACACCGTCTTCGGTATCCCGGGCGGCTGCATCCTGCCCGCGTACGACCCGATGATGGACTCCAAGAAGGTCCGCCACGTCCTGGTCCGCCACGAGCAGGGCGCCGGCCACGCGGCCACCGGCTACGCCCAGGCCACCGGCAGGGTCGGCGTCTGCATGGCGACCTCCGGTCCCGGCGCGACCAACCTGGTCACCCCGATCGCCGACGCGCACATGGACTCGGTCCCGCTGGTCGCGATCACCGGGCAGGTCGCCTCCAAGGCGATCGGCACCGACGCCTTCCAGGAGGCGGACATCGTCGGCATCACCATGCCGGTCACCAAGCACAACTTCCTGGTCACCAAGGCCGAGGACATCGCGAAGACCATCGCCGAGGCGTTCCACATCGCCTCCACCGGCCGCCCCGGCCCGGTCCTGGTCGACATCGCCAAGGACGCCCTCCAGGCGAAGACCACCTTCTCCTGGCCGCCGCAGACCGACCTGCCCGGCTACCGCCCGGTGACCAAGCCGCACGCCAAGCAGATCCGGGAGGCGGCGAAGCTCATCGCCGCGGCCAAGCGCCCGGTCCTCTACGTCGGCGGCGGTGTCATCAAGTCGGGTGCGACGGCCGAGCTGAAGATCCTGGCCGAGCTCACCGGCGCCCCGGTCACCACCACCCTGATGGCCCTCGGCGCCTTCCCGGACAGCCACCCGCTGCACGTCGGCATGCCCGGCATGCACGGCTCCGTCACCGCCGTCACCGCGCTCCAGAAGTCCGACCTGATCGTCGCCCTCGGCGCCCGCTTCGACGACCGCGTCACCGGCAAGCTCGACAGCTTCGCCCCGTACGCCAAGATCGTCCACGCGGACATCGACCCGGCCGAGATCGGCAAGAACCGCGCGGCCGACGTCCCGATCGTCGGTGACGCCCGCGAGGTCATCGCCGACCTGGTCCAGGCCGTCCAGGCCGAGCACAGCGAGGGCAACCAGGGCGACTACTCCGCCTGGTGGTCCGACCTGAACCGCTGGCGCGAGACCTACCCGCTCGGCTACGACCTGCCGGAGGACGGCAGCCTCTCCCCGCAGCAGGTCATCCAGCGCATCGGCAAGCTCGCCCCCGAGGGCACGATCTTCACCGCGGGCGTCGGTCAGCACCAGATGTGGGCCGCCCACTTCATCGACTACGAGAAGCCCGCCACCTGGCTGAACTCCGGCGGCCTGGGGACGATGGGTTACGCCGTCCCGGCCGCCATGGGCGCCAAGGCCGGCGCGCCCGACCGCACGGTCTGGGCGATCGACGGCGACGGCTGCTTCCAGATGACCAATCAGGAGCTCACCACCTGTGCCCTGAACAACATCCCGATCAAGGTCGCCATCATCAACAACGGCGCCCTCGGGATGGTCCGCCAGTGGCAGACCCTGTTCTACAACCAGCGCTACTCCAACACCGTCCTGCACTCCGGCCCGGACGACGTCAACCCGGAGGCCAAGGGCACCCGCGTCCCGGACTTCGTGAAGCTGTCCGAGGCCATGGGCTGCGTCGCCCTGCGCTGCGAGTCCCCGGACGACCTCGACAAGGTCATCGCCGAGGCCAACGCCATCAACGACCGTCCGGTCGTCATCGACTTCATCGTCCACGAGGACGCCCAGGTCTGGCCCATGGTCGCCGCCGGCACCTCCAACGACGAGGTCATGGCCGCCCGGGGCGTCCGCCCCGACTTCGGCGACGGCGAAGACGACTGAGCAGCGACGCGTCACAGGGAAGAGGCCCACACACCATGTCCAAGCACACCCTCTCCGTCCTCGTCGAGAACACGCCCGGCATCCTCGCCCGGATCGCCGCCCTGTTCTCCCGTCGCGGATTCAACATCGACTCCCTCGCCGTCGGCGTCACCGAGCACCCCGACATCAGCCGCATCACCATCGTGGTCAACGTCGAGTCGCTGCCCCTGGAGCAGGTCACCAAGCAGCTCAACAAGCTGGTCAACGTCCTGAAGATCGTCGAACTCGAGCCCAGCGCCGCGATCCAGCGCGAGCTCGTCCTGGTGAAGGTCCGCGCCGACAACGAGACCCGCTCCCAGATCGTCGAGATCGTCAAGCTCTTCCGCGCCAAGACCGTCGACGTCTCGCCCGAGGCCGTCACCATCGAGGCCACCGGTTCGAGCGACAAGCTGGACGCCATGCTCAAGATGCTGGAGCAGTTCGGCATCAAGGAGCTCGTCCAGTCGGGCACCATCGCCATAGGGCGTGGCGCCCGGTCCATCACGGACCGGTCCCTGCGGGCACTCGACCGCAGCGCGTGACGCTCCGCACCGTCCACGGGGGCTGACCGCCGGTCCATCCGGCGGTCCGCCTGACGAGACCCCTCAACCTTCCTTCCGCTCCCCGCCGTACGGTGGGACGCAACACCAGCACCTCAAGGAGATTCCCAGTGGCCGAGCTGTTCTACGACGCCGACGCCGACCTCTCGATCATCCAGGGCCGCAAGGTCGCCGTGATCGGTTACGGCAGCCAGGGCCACGCCCACGCGCTGTCGCTCCGCGACTCGGGCGTCGACGTCCGCGTCGGTCTCCACGAGGGCTCGAAGTCCAAGGCCAAGGCCGAGGAGCAGGGCCTGCGCGTGGTCACCCCCGCCGAGGCGGCGGCCGAGGCCGACCTCATCATGATCCTGATCCCGGACCCGATCCAGGCCAAGGTCTACGAGGAGTCCATCGCCCCGAACCTGAAGGACGGCGACGCGCTGTTCTTCGCCCACGGCTTCAACGTCCGCTTCGGCTTCATCAAGCCCCCGGCCGGCGTCGACGTCGCCCTGGTCGCCCCGAAGGGCCCGGGCCACCTGGTCCGCCGCCAGTACGAGGAGGGCCGCGGCGTCCCCGCGATCGCCGCCGTCGAGCAGGACGCCACCGGCAACGCCTTCGCGCTCGCCCTCTCCTACGCCAAGGCGATCGGCGGCACCCGCGCCGGCGTCATCAAGACCACCTTCACCGAGGAGACCGAGACCGACCTCTTCGGCGAGCAGGCCGTTCTCTGCGGTGGCGCGTCCGCGCTCGTCAAGGCCGGTTTCGAGACCCTGGTCGAGGCCGGCTACCAGCCGGAGATCGCGTACTTCGAGTGCCTCCACGAGCTGAAGCTGATCGTGGACCTCATGTACGAGGGCGGCCTGGAGAAGATGCGCTGGTCCGTCTCCGAGACCGCCGAGTGGGGCGACTACATCACCGGCCCGCGCGTCATCACCGCCGACACCAAGGCCGAGATGAAGAAGGTCCTCACGGAGATCCAGGACGGCACCTTCGCCAAGAACTGGATGGACGAGTACCACGGCGGTCTGAAGAAGTACAACGAGTACAAGACCCAGGACGAGCAGCACCTCCTGGAGACCACCGGCAAGGAGCTGCGCAAGCTCATGAGCTGGGTGAACGACGAGGAGGCGTAAGCCCCTCGGGACGGGGCCGGACACTCTGTCCGGCCCCGTCCCGCTTCATTGGACACCCCGTCCAACACGGACGGGTGATCCTTCCAACGAGGCGTACGACGTGCGCCGATGCGGCACTACACTGCTCAACAACATCGCGTCTGGCCCACAGCGTCGTGCGCTTTCACGCGGCAAGCCCCCTCCACCGCCTGCGGCCGTCGGGACGGCCGTCCGCACTGCCTCTGTGAGGACTCACGTGAGCTCGAAACCTGTCGTACTCATCGCTGAAGAGCTGTCGCCCGCCACCGTCGACGCCCTGGGCCCGGACTTCGAGATCCGGCACTGCAACGGCGCCGACCGCGCCGAGCTGATCCCCGCGATCGCCGATGTCGACGCCATCCTCGTCCGCTCGGCCACCAAGGTCGACGCTGAGGCCATCGCCGCCGCGCAGAAGCTGCGGGTCGTCGCCCGCGCCGGCGTCGGCCTGGACAACGTGGACGTCTCCGCCGCCACCAAGGCGGGCGTGATGGTCGTGAACGCCCCGACCTCCAACATCGTCACCGCCGCCGAGCTCGCGTGCGGTCTGCTGGTCGCCACCGCGCGCAACATCCCGCAGGCCAACACCGCGCTCAAGAACGGCGAGTGGAAGCGGAACAAGTACACGGGCGTCGAGCTCAGCGAGAAGACCCTCGGCGTCGTCGGCCTCGGCCGCATCGGCGTCCTGGTCGCCCAGCGGATGTCCGCCTTCGGCATGAAGATCGTCGCGTACGACCCCTACGTGCAGCCCGCCCGCGCCGCCCAGATGGGGGTGAAGCTGCTGGCCCTGGACGAGCTCCTGGAGGTCGCCGACTTCATCACCGTCCACCTGCCGAAGACCCCGGAGACCCTCGGTCTCATCGGTGACGAGGCGCTGCACCGGGTCAAGCCGAGCGTCCGGATCGTCAACGCCGCGCGTGGCGGGATCGTCGACGAGGCCGCGCTGTACTCGGCCCTCAAGGAGGGCCGCGTCGCCGGCGCCGGCCTCGACGTGTACGCGAAGGAGCCCTGCACGGACTCCCCGCTCTTCGAGCTCGACCAGGTCGTCTGCACCCCGCACCTCGGCGCCTCCACCGACGAGGCCCAGGAGAAGGCCGGCATCGCCGTCGCCCGCTCCGTGCGCCTCGCCCTCGCCGGCGAGCTCGTCCCGGACGCGGTCAACGTCCAGGGCGGCGTCATCGCCGAGGACGTCAAGCCGGGTCTGCCGCTCGCCGAGAAGCTCGGCCGGATCTTCACCGCCCTCGCGGGCGAGGTCGCGGCCCGCCTCGACGTCGAGGTGTACGGCGAGATCACCCAGCACGACGTCAAGGTGCTCGAACTCTCCGCGCTCAAGGGCGTGTTCGAGGACGTGGTCGACGAGACCGTGTCGTACGTGAACGCGCCGCTGTTCGCGCAGGAGCGCGGTGTCGAGGTCCGCCTCACCACCAGCTCCGAGTCGCCCGACCACCGCAACATGGTCACCGTGCGCGGCACGCTCTCCAGCGGCGAGGAGGTCTCGGTCTCCGGCACCCTGGCCGGCCCCAAGCACCTCCAGAAGATCGTCGCCGTCGGCGAGTACGACGTGGACCTCGCGCTCGCCGACCACATGGTCGTGCTGCGTTACGAGGACCGTCCCGGCGTCGTCGGCACCGTCGGCCGGATCCTCGGCGAGGCCGGTCTGAACATCGCGGGCATGCAGGTCTCCCGCACGGAGGAGGGCGGCGAGGCGCTCGTCGTGCTCACCGTCGACGACACCGTCCCCGCGGCCGTGATCGCCGAGATCTCCTCGGAGATCGGCGCCACCTCGGCCCGCTCGGTCAACCTGATCTGACCCTTCCCCGGCAGGGTTTCCCGTACCCGGCCGCTGGACACCGTCCCGGACGGCTGCCCAGCGGCCGGGTACGTCGCTGTTACGGGCGCTGCCGAGGGTGCTGTTGCGGCTCTTCGCGGCTCAGAGTCGGGCCGCCTTCAGGGCCATGTGGAGCAGGAGGCGGTCCTCGCCGGTGTCCAGGTCGAGGCCGGTGAGTTGTTCGACTCGGGAGAGGCGGTAGTAGAGGGTCTGGCGGTGGATGCCCAGGGCTGCCGCCGTGCGGCCCGCCTGGCCCGCGTGGTCGAGGAACACCTCGGCCGTGCGGGCCAGTTCCGTGTGCGCGGGGCCCAGGAGCGCGCGGACCGCCGGGTCCGGTTCGGCCGGCGGGAGGGCGGTGAGCAGGCGGTACGGGCCGAGGTCGGACCAGCGGGCGAGCGGGGCGAGCCGGGGCTGGGCGTGCGCGGCGCGGGCCGCGCCGGTCGCCTCGTGCCAGCACCGGTCCAGCTCGCCGAGGCCGCGCCGGGGGGCGGCGATCCCGGCGACGGCCGCCGCGCCCGCCGGTCCGCGGAGCTGTTCGGCGGCGGTCGTGGCGGGGGAGAGGTTGTCGGCGGAGCGGAGCCGCACCAGGAGGGCCAGCGCCCGCTGCGGGGCGGGACCGGGGGCGTAACCCCCGTCGGGCGCCGGTGCGGGTCCCGGGCCGCCGTTCTCGGCGCGGCGCCTCGGCGCGGCGGTTCCGGTGGGGGCCGGGGTGATGGCGGGGCCGTGCCACGGGAGGGTGCAGACGGCGGCCGTGCCGGGGACCGTGCGGGGGGAGGGGGAGTCCTCGCCGGTCCAGGGGGCCAGGCAGATCAGGGCGTGGAGGCCGTCCGCGTCGGGGCCCAGGGCCGTACGGAGGGCGGCGACGGCCATGTCGTACTGCCAGCCGCGCTCCGCCGTCAGGACGGTGCGCAGCTCGCGGGAGAGGTCGGCGCCGGCGCGCTCCTCGTCGGCGAGGAGCTCGCCGATCCGGGCGGCCACCTCCATCGCGGCCGTCAGCCGCTCGTGCGAGGGGCCCGGCTCGGCGTCCAGGAGCCAGACGTAGCCGAGGACGACACCCCGATGGCGTACCGGAAGACAGATCCGGTCCCGGAAGACGCCCGCGTCCGGCGCGGCCGGGATGCGGACGGGGCCGGTGGCCCGGGTGATGCCGAAGCCCTCGAACCAGGCGCGGACCGCCGGGGTCGACCTCCGGGTCAGGATCGAGCGGGTGCGGACCGGGTCCATGGCGCTGTCGTCGTCGCTGTCGTGCGCCCCGAAGGCGATCAGCCCGAAGTCGCGGTTCTCCAGCGTCGCCGGGGCGCCGAGCAGCGCCGAGATCTCGTCCACCAGATCCTGGTAATCGCCCTTCACGGGCCCCATTCTCGCACCCGTCACCCGCTCTTTCAGACAGATGTCTGAGGGCGCGCTCACGGATGCGTGACAGCTGTAGATGGCGCAGGATCGGAGCGATCCATAGGTTTCACGGTGGTTCTCCGTGCTGTTCCCGGTTCGTACCCGTACCGCCGGTAATGGCCCTGTTCTTCCTCGCCCCTTTGGAGGTGCCCCGTGCTGGGTCCCGTGATCCTCGCCGCGTCGCGCAGCGACAAGATGCGCCGTCTCGTGTCGGCCGCGCCCGGGACCAAGCAGGTCGTGGCGCGCTTCATCGCCGGCGAGATCGTGGACGACGTCGTGCCGATCGTCCAGGAGCTGACCGACCGCGGCCTGGAGGTCACCCTCGACGTCGTCGGGGAGGACATCACCACCGTCGAGCAGTCCTACGCCGCCCGTGACGCCTACCTGGAGCTGATCGGCCGCCTCAAGGAGCTGGGCCTCGGCGAGCGCGCCGAGATGTCCGTCAAGCTGTCGATGTTCGGGCAGTCCCTGGAGAACGGCCACGAGCTGGCCCTCGCCAACGTGCGCCCGGTCGTCGCGGCCGCCGCCGAGATCGGCACCACCGTCACCCTGGACGCCGAGGACCACACCACCCTCGACTCGATGTTCGCCATCCACGAGGAGCTGCGGAAGGACCACCCGCAGACCGGCTGTGTCATCCAGGCGTACCTCTTCCGCACCGAGGCCGACGCGCGCCGCCTCGCCGCGAACGGCTCCCGCGTCCGGATCGTGAAGGGCGCCTACAAGGAGCCCGCCGAGGTCGCCATCCAGGACAAGCCCGAGATCGACAAGGCGTACGTCCGGATCATGAAGATCCTGATGGACGGCGAGGGCTACCCGATGATCGGCTCGCACGACCCGCGCCTCATCGCCATCGGCCAGGAGCTGGCCCGCCGCGCCGGGCGCAAGCTGGACGAGTACGAGTTCCAGATGCTGTACGGCATCCGCTCCGAGGAGCAGAACCGCCTCGCCGCCGAGGGCCACCGCATGCGCGTCTACACGGCCTACGGCACCGACTGGTACGGCTACTTCATGCGCCGTCTCGCGGAGAAGCCGGCCAACCTGCTCTTCTTCGTCCGCTCCATCCTGACCAAGGGCTGAGCCCACTACCCCTCTTTGAAGGAGTTCCGAGACTCATGGACGCTGTGACCCAGGTCCCCACTCCCGTCAACGAGCCGGTGCACGGCTACGCCCCCGGTTCGCCCGAGCGCGCCCGGCTGGAGGCCAAGCTCAAGGAGCTGGCCGACAACCCGCGCGAGCTGCCGATGACCATCGGCGGCGTGAAGCGCATGGGCGGCGGCGAGGAGTTCAAGGTCGTCCAGCCGCACAACCACAGGGCCGTCATCGGCACCTTCCGCGGTGCCACCGAGGCCGACGCCCAGGAGGCGATCGACGCGGCCCTGGCCGCCGCCCCGGCCTGGCGCGCGATGTCCTTCGACGACCGCGCCGCGATCATCCTGCGCGCCGCCGAGCTGCTCGCCGGCCCCTGGCGCGAGACGCTGGCCGCGTCCACCATGCTCGGCCAGTCGAAGACCGCCCAGCAGGCCGAGATCGACACCCCGTGCGAGCTCGTCGACTTCTGGCGCTTCAACGTCGCGTACGCCCGCCAGATCCTGGCCGAGCAGCCGCCGGCGAACTCCCCGGGCGTGTGGAACCGACTGGACCACCGCCCGCTGGAGGGCTTCGTCTACGCGATCACGCCGTTCAACTTCACGGCCATCGCGGGCAACCTGCCCACCGCCCCCGCCCTCATGGGCAACGTGGTGGTCTGGAAGCCGTCCCCGACGCAGACCCACTCCGCCGTGCTCCTCATGGAGCTCCTGGAGGAGGCCGGCCTGCCGAAGGGCGTCATCAACCTGGTGACCGGCGACGGCATCGCCGTCTCCGAGGTGGCCCTGAACCACCGCGACCTGGCCGGCATCCACTTCACCGGCTCGACCAAGACCTTCCAGCACCTGTGGAAGACGGTCGGCACCAACATCGAGAAGTACCGCTCCTACCCGCGGATCGTCGGCGAGACCGGCGGCAAGGACTTCGTCGTCGCCCACCCCAGCGCCGACCGCGCGATCCTGAAGACCGCGCTGACCCGTGGCTCCTTCGAGTTCCAGGGCCAGAAGTGCTCCGCGTCCTCGCGCGCCTACGTCCCGGCCTCCATCTGGAACGACGGCTTCAAGGAGGAGTTCGCGGCCGAGGTCGACGGCATCAAGATGGGTGACGTCACCGACCTGTCGAACTTCATCGGTGCCGTCATCGACGACCGCTCGTTCGCGAAGAACAAGGCGGCGATCGACCGTGCGTCCTCCGACCCGAGCTGCACGATCGTCGCCGGCGGCACCTACGACGACTCGGAGGGCTACTTCGTCCGCCCGACCGTCATCGCCTGCACCGACCCGGAGAACGAGGTCTTCAAGGCCGAGTACTTCGGCCCGATCCTCGCCGTCCACGTCTACGAGGACGACCAGTACGACGCCATGCTGGAGCAGATGGAGTCGGTGTCGGACTACGCGCTGACCGGTGCGGTCATCTCCAACGACCGCGCCGCCGCCGCGTACACGATGGAGAAGCTCCGCTTCGCCGCGGGCAACTTCTACATCAACGACAAGTCGACCGGCGCCGTCGTCGGCCAGCAGCCCTTCGGCGGCGGCCGCGCCTCGGGTACGAACGACAAGGCCGGCGCCCCGCAGAACCTGATGCGCTGGACGCTGACCCGCGCCATCAAGGAGACGCTGGTCCCGCCGACCGAGTACGGCTACCCGCACATGGGCTGAGGCCCGCCCGCCGCGTGAGCGGCCCCTGATCACCGCCCCCCTCCCCGGTCCCCCCAGGCCGGGGTCGGGGGCGGTATTCATGTGCGGGCCCGGGGGAGCCGGTGGCAGGGTGGGCGGATGACCGTGAGGACCGCGCCCACCCATTCCCTCGGCGCGGAGCGGCTGACGGCCGCCCGCGCCCTGCTCGACGCCGCCTTCGACGGCGACTTCTCCGCGGAGGACTGGGACCACACCCTCGGCGGCGTCCACGCCTGGATCGAGGACGAGGCGGGGCTCGTCGCGCACGGGGCCGTCGTCCAGCGGCGGGTGCTGCACCGCGGACGCTCGTACCGGATCGGGTACGTCGAAGGGGTCGCCGTCCGGGCCGACGCCCGCCGCCGCGGCCTCGGCGGCGCGGTCATGGACGCCCTGGAGCGGGTCATCGACGCCACCCACGCCTTCGGCGCGCTCTCCGCCTCCGACGAGGGCGCCGCCCTCTACCGGGCGCGCGGCTGGCGGGTCTGGGGCGGGCGGATCGAGGTGCTGGGCCCCGGCGGGGTCGTACGGCTCCCGGAGGAGGAGGGCGGCGTCTTCGTCCGCCCCGCGGGCGCCCTCACCCTTCCGGACCCCGCCGCCCCCCTCGTCGTCGACTGGCGGGACGGCGACGTGCTCTGACGGCGACGGGGCTCTGACGGCGACGTGCTGTGACGCGACGTGCTGTGACGGCGCGGGGGACCGGGGGAGAGCCACTGTCTCAGATAGTAGGAAGTCCGAGTAATTGTGGAGACAGATGCGGGTCGCTGGCCTAGCTTTGTAGAAGCCGAACGTCTCGCTACATCAGCGAATGGCGGTCGAGAGCGCGACGCCCTGTGCAGGCAACCCCTGTGGCGGCGCTCCCCGCCCCTTTCAGGCGCCTTCGATCACTGATCTCCCGATCGCAGCTGATCTCCGCACGTCCGGATCACCACTGATCTCAAGGAGTCGACCCCTCATGGCCGCTCAGACCACCCCCCGCGTCCGCCACTCCGCCGCCCGTCCCAGCGACGAGGCCCGGCAGAACGCCGCCGCCGCCCTCCAGCGCGCCCTCGACCGCCGTGACAACGGCGGCTCCACCGGCCACTGACCAGCCCGACGCCTGTCCGTTCGTCCACATGGTGGACGATGCGTGTCAGACGATGGGACGAAGAGTAGGGTGCCGCCATGTCTCACAGCATCAATCTCGCAGTCATTCCCGGCGACGGCATCGGCCAGGAGGTCGTGGCCCAGGGCCTCAAGGTCCTCGCGGCCGTGCTTCCCCAGGACGTGAAGCTGGAGACCGAGGAGTACGACTTCGGCGCCCGGCGCTACCACGCCACCGGTGAGACCCTCACCGACGCCGACCTGGACTCCCTCAAGAAGCACGACGCCATCCTGCTCGGCGCGATCGGCGACCCCTCGGTGCCGTCCGGCGTCCTGGAGCGCGGCTTCCTGCTGAAGCTGCGCTTCGCCTTCGACCACCACGTGAACCTGCGCCCCTCGAAGCTGCTCCCCGGCGTCTCGACCCCGCTCGCCGGCCAGCCCGCGATCGACTTCGTCGTCGTCCGCGAGGGCACCGAGGGCCCGTACACGGGCAACGGCGGCACCATCCGCAAGGGCACCCCGCACGAGGTCGCCACCGAGGTCTCCGTCAACACCGCCTTCGGTGTCGAGCGCGTGGTCCGGGACGCCTTCGCCCGCGCCCAGGCCCGCCCGCGCAAGAAGCTGACGCTGGTGCACAAGAACAACGTGCTGACCTTCGCCGGCCACCTCTGGACCGACACCTTCAACAAGGTCGCCCAGGAGTTCCCCGAGGTCACCACCGACTACCTGCACGTCGACGCCGCGACGATCTTCCTCGTCACCGACCCGGCCCGCTTCGACGTCATCGTCACCGACAACCTCTTCGGCGACATCATCACCGACCTCGCCGCGGCCGTCTCCGGCGGCATCGGCGTCGCCGCCTCGGGCAACATCAACCCGAGCCGCGACTTCCCGTCCATGTTCGAGCCGGTCCACGGCTCCGCTCCGGACATCGCGGGCCAGGGCAAGGCCGACCCCACGGCCACCGTCCTCTCCGTCGCCCTCCTGCTGCGCCACCTCGGCCACGAGGCCGAGGCCGCCCGGGTCGAGGCGGCCGTCGAGGCCGACCTCACCGAGCGCGGCGACGCCGTCCGCACGACGGACCAGATCGGCGACGCGCTCGCCGCGCGAGTAGCGAGCTGACCCGCGCGCCACTGACACCACACAGCAGCCGCCGGGTCACCCACGCACCCGGCGGCTGTTTCCTGTGCGGTCGCGGGGTGTCACCATCGAACCCTGGACCGCTCACCCGTTTCGTACCCCGGTTCCCACGCGCGATAATCAGACGTGGGCCGCGGCGTGCGGGAAAGCTCGGACGTCCTAGCAGTACTGCGAGGCGGGCGTGGGCGCGGTCCGACACACACAACCGGTGAAGGACTAGCACCCATGACGACCATCGAGCTCAAGCCCTCCTCCAGCCCGCTGTCCGACGCGGAGCGCGCGGCGATCCTGGCGAATCCGGGATTCGGCCGCCACTTCACCGACCACATGGTCACCATCCGCTGGACCGAGGGCCGCGGCTGGCACGACGGCCAGCTCGTGCCGTACGGCCCGCTCTCCCTCGACCCGGCCACCAACGTCCTGCACTACGCGCAGGAGATCTTCGAGGGCCTGAAGGCGTACCGCCGCCCCGACGGCTCGGTCGCCTCCTTCCGCCCCGACGCCAACGCCCGGCGCTTCCAGTCCTCGGCGCACCGCCTCGGCATGCCGGAGCTCCCGGTCGAGACCTTCATCGAGGCGTGCGACGCCCTGGTCCGCCAGGACGAGGCGTGGGTCCCCGCGCACGGCGGCGAGGACTCGCTCTACCTCCGCCCGTTCATGATCGCGACCGAGGTCGGCCTGGGTGTCCGCCCGGCCAACGAGTACCTCTTCGTCGTCATCGCCTCCCCGGCCGGCCCGTACTTCTCCGGCGGCGTCAAGCCCGTCTCCATCTGGGCCTCCGAGGACCGCGTCCGCGCCGTCCCCGGCGGCATGGGCGACGCCAAGACCGGCGGCAACTACGCGGCCTCCCTGCTCGCGCAGGCCGAGGCGGCGGAGAAGGGCTGCGACCAGGTCTGCTACCTCGACGCGGTCGAGCACAAGTGGGTCGAGGAGCTCGGCGGCATGAACCTGTACTTCGTGTACGGCGACAGGATCGTCACGCCGACCCTCACCGGCTCGCTGCTCGCCGGCATCACCCGCGACTCCCTCCTCAAGGTCGCCCGGGACCTCGGCTACACGTCCGAGGAGGCCCGTGTCTCCATCGACCAGTGGCAGGCCGACACCGAGAACGGCACCCTCACCGAGGTCTTCGCCTGCGGCACCGCCGCCGTCATCACCCCCGTCGGCACGGTGAAGTCCGCGCGCGGCGAGTGGCGGCAGTCGGGCGGCGAGCCCGGCGAGGTCACCATGAAGCTGCGCGACGCGCTGCTCGCGATCCAGACCGGCAAGGCCGAGGACACCCACGGCTGGATGCACGAGCTGGGGAAGTGACCCGCTAGCCGGTTCCTCGAAGGCGCCCGGGACGGTCTCCGTCCCGGGCGCTCTTTTCTTGCCCATTTTGAGCGGCGCTCAATGTGACCTCCGCCCGGTCTGTCGGCCGCTGCTTGGAAGCGTTCTGTCCAGCATTTAGAGTGGCACTCAAACAGGAGCTGAACCGTCTCTGCCTCCCCCGAACCGCTAGGACGTACCGCCATGACCTACCGCATGCCCGCCGAGTGGACCCCGCACGAGCGGACCTGGATGGCCTGGCCCAGCCCCAACCCCACCTTCACCGACGAGGAGGAGCTGACCGGGGCGCGCCGGGCGTGGGCCTCCGTCGCCCGCACCGTCCGCCGCTTCGAGCCGGTGACCATGGTGGTCGCGCCCGGCGACGCGGAGGGCGCCCGCGCCCTCCTCGGCGACGACATCGACCTGGTCGAGCGCGAGCTCGACGACGCGTGGATGCGCGACATCGGCCCCACCTTCGTCACCGACGGCACCTCCCTCGCCGCCGTGGACTGGGTGTTCAACGGCTGGGGCGCCCAGGACTGGGCCCGCTGGGAGCACGACTCCAAGATCGCCCGCCATGTCGCGGACGTCGCCGAGGTGCCCGTACTGAACAGCGAGCTGGTCAACGAGGGCGGCGGCATCCACGTCGACGGCGAGGGCACCGTCCTCCTCACCGACACCGTGCAGCTCGGCTCCGGCCGCAACCCCGAGTGGAGCCGCGAGGAGGTCGAGCGGGAGATCCACGCCAAGCTCGGCACCACCAAGGCGATCTGGCTCCCGCACGGCCTCGCCGGCGACTACGGCATGTACGGCACCCAGGGCCACGTCGACATCGTCGCCGCCTTCGCCCGCCCCGGCACCGTCCTCGTCCACAGCCAGCAGGACCCGAACCACCCCGACTACGGCCGCTCCCGGCTGTACGTCGACATCCTCCGCGCCCAGACCGACGCCCAGGGCCGCCCCCTGGAGGTCATCGAGGTCCCCGCCCCCACCGTCCTCAAGGACGAGGAGGGCGACTGGGTCGACTACTCGTACATCAACCACTACCTCTGCAACGGCGCCGTCGTCCTCTGCGCCTTCGACGACCCGCACGACGAGCTCGCCGCCGAGATCTTCCGCCGCCTCTTCCCGGAGCGCGAGGTCGTCCTGGTCGACGCCCGCACGATCTTCGCCGCCGGGGGCGGCATCCACTGCATCACCCAGCAGCAGCCGGCGGTGTAGAACGTACGAGTGAGTCAGAGCAGCAACCCGCCCGCCGCCCCCCGCCGTCGCAACCAGGCCGCGCCGCCGCGGGAGGACGTCTTCGCGGCGGCCATGGACACCGTGGCCGAGCGCGGTCTCGACGGGCTGACCATGGCCGGTCTCGGGCGGCAGGTGGGAATGAGCAGCGGGCACCTCCTCTACTACTTCCGCACCAAGGACGAGCTGCTGCTCCAGACCCTGGAATGGAGCGAGGGCCGGCTCGGCGCCGAGCGGCGGGCCCTGCTCTCACTGCCGGGCAGCGCGCGGGAACGGCTCGAAGGCTTCGTCGACGTGTACGTCCCCGACGGGCCGCGCGACCCGCACTGGACGCTCTGGCTGGAGGTCTGGAACCGGTCCCAGAACGCCGCAGAGGACGCCCGCGCCCGCCAGGCCGCCATCGAGGGGGCCTGGCACCGGGACCTCGTCGCGATCCTCGCCCAGGGCGTCTCGCGCGGCGAGTTCCGGCCCGTCGACCCCGACCGCTTCGCCACCCGGATGCGCGCCCTCCTGGACGGCTACAGCGTGCACGTCGCGGTCGGTCTGCCCGGCACCGGGCGGAGCGAAGTCCTCGCCCAGGTACGGGAGTTCATCGACGAAACCCTGATCCCGCGAACGTAACGCACGTAAGTACTCCCGATCGTTGTGCCCTGCACCCTTGTTGGGCGGCGGGTCCCTCCGGCACGGTTCCGGGCCATGGGACGAGATCACTGGAAGAAGATCTGGGTCGGGTCGGCCGGGAACATGGTCGAGTGGTTCGACTGGTTCGTGTACGCGAGCTTCGCCGTGTACTTCGCGGGAGCCTTCTTCCCCGAGGGCAACGACACCGCCAAACTCATGAACACCGCCGGCATCTTCGCCGTCGGCTTCTTCATGCGCCCGGTCGGCGGCTGGCTCCTCGGCCGGGTCGGCGACCGGAAGGGCCGCAAGGCCGCGCTCACCCTCACCGTCACCCTCATGTCCGCCTCCGCGCTGCTCATCGCCGTCGCCCCCACCTACTCCGTCGCGGGCTACGGCGGCGCCGCCGTCCTCCTCGTCGCCCGCCTCCTCCAGGGCCTCTCCGTCGGCGGCGAGTACGCGGCCAGCGCCACCTACCTCACCGAGGCGTCCGCCCCCGGCCGGCGCGGCCTCGCCTCCAGCTTCCAGTACGTCTCCATGACCGCCGGACAGGTCTTCGGCCTCGGCCTGCTGCTGGTCCTCCAGCACACGATGTCCACCGAGGCGCTGCACGCCTGGGGCTGGCGCGTCCCCTTCGTGATCGGCGCCCTCGGCGCCGCCGTCGTCTTCTACCTGCGCCGGAACATGCTGGAGACCGAGGTGTACGAGGAGACCGCCGACGCCGGTGTCGCCCCCGGCCGGCAGGGCACCCTGCGCGCGCTCTGGGACCACCGCCGCGAGGCGTTCCTCGTCGTCGCCCTCACCATGGGCGGCACGGTGGCCTACTACACGTACACCACGTACCTCACCAAATACCTCTCCAACAGCGCGGGCCTGCCCAAGCAGACCGCCACCCTCGTCTCCTTCTGCGCCCTCATCGTCTTCGCCTGCCTCCAGCCGCTCGCCGGCGCGCTCTCCGACCGGATCGGCCGCCGCCCCCTCCTCATCACCTTCGCCGTCGGCTCCACCCTCCTCACCGTGCCGATCCTGACCATGCTCAAGCGCGCCGACTCCTTCTGGCCCGCCCTCGGCCTCTCCCTCCTCGCACTGCTCGTCGTCACCGGCTACACCTCGATCAATGCCTGCGTGAAGGCCGAACTGTTCCCCACCGGCATCCGCGCCCTCGGCGTCGCCCTGCCGTACGCCATCGCCAACGCGCTCTTCGGCGGCACCGCCGAGTACGTGGCCCTCTGGTTCAAGAACGCCGGGATCGAGTCCGGCTTCGCCTGGTACGTGGCCGGCTGCGCGGCCGTCTCCCTGGTCGTCTACCTGGCCATGCGCGAGACCCGCGACATCGACCTCGCCCGGGTGGGCACCGCCGAGGGGACCGGCGCCGCGCCCGGCCCCGTACCGCCCGCCCGGAAGACCGGTGCCGCCGTGGATTCCGCATCGTGAGATCCGCGTCCTGAACCGCGCGGGCCTGTGGCAGACTGCGGGCGTGCTTGCTACCACGATGATTATCGGCAGCGGCGCGCCGGTCCGCAGTGACCGCTGAACCCCGGGACTCCACCCCCGCGGCAGCGGCCATCGTGCCCCAGACCCGCGCGCAGACCTCTCGCACCCGCGAGGGGTTTTTTCGTTTTCCGGCCCCACCCATGCCGGAGGCGGAGGGCGCGTGAGAATGGGGGCAAGTGGATCCAGACCTTCCGGAGCCACATCCGACAGGAGCCAACACAGTCATGACCACCGAGAACGGCGAGAGCACCCGTCCGGGCGCCGGCCCGGCCGACGACAGCTTCCACGTCTTCGACACGACGCTCCGCGACGGAGCCCAGCGTGAGGGCATCAACCTCACCGTCGCGGACAAGCTGACCATCGCCCGGCACCTCGACGACTTCGGCGTCGGCTTCATCGAAGGCGGCTGGCCCGGCGCCAACCCGCGGGACACCGAGTTCTTCGCCCGCGCCCGCCAGGAGATCAGCTTCAGGAACGCGCAGCTCGTCGCCTTCGGCGCCACCCGCCGGGCCGGCGGCAGCGCCGCCGACGACCCGCAGGTCAGGGCGCTCCTCGACTCCGGCGCCCCGGTGATCACCCTGGTGGCCAAGTCCCACGACCGGCACGTCGAACTGGCCCTGCGCACCACCCTCGACGAGAACCTGGAGATGGTCCGCGACACCGTCTCCTTCCTGACCTCCCAGGGCCGCCGCGTCTTCGTCGACTGCGAGCACTTCTTCGACGGCTACAAGGCGAACCCCGCCTACGCCAAGGCCGTGGTCCGCGCCGCGCACGAGGCCGGCGCCGACGTCGTCATCCTCTGCGACACCAACGGCGGCATGCTCCCCGCCCAGGTCCAGGCCGTCGTCGGCACCGTCATCGCCGACACCGGCGCCCGGCTCGGCATCCACGCCCAGGACGACACCGGCTGCGCCGTCGCCAACACCCTCGCCGCCGTCGACGCGGGCGCCACCCACGTGCAGTGCACCGCCAACGGCTACGGCGAGCGGGTCGGCAACGCCAACCTCTTCCCCGTCGTCGCCGCCCTGGAACTCAAGTACGACAAGCGCGTACTGCCCGAGGGCGCCCTCGCCGAGATGACCCGCATCTCGCACGCCATCGCCGAGGTCGTCAACCTCACGCCCTCCACCCACCAGCCGTACGTGGGCGTCTCCGCCTTCGCCCACAAGGCCGGCCTGCACGCCTCCGCCATCAAGGTCGACCCCGACCTCTACCAGCACATCGACCCCGAGCGGGTCGGCAACACCATGCGGATGCTCGTCTCCGACATGGCCGGCCGCGCCTCCATCGAGCTCAAGGGCAAGGAGCTCGGCGTCGACCTCGGTGACGACCGCGCGCTGGTCGCCCGGGTCGTCGAGCGGGTCAAGGAGCGCGAGCTCCAGGGCTACACCTACGAGGCCGCCGACGCCTCCTTCGAGCTGCTGCTCCGCGCCGAGGCCGAGGGCCGGGCCCGCCGCTACTTCCGCACCGAGTCCTGGCGGGCGATCACCGAGAACCGCCCCGACGGCACCCACGCCAACGAGGCCACCGTCAAGCTCTGGGCCAAGGGCGAGCGGATGCTCGCCACCGCTGAGGGCAACGGCCCGGTCAACGCCCTCGACCGCGCCCTGCGCGTCGCCCTGGAGCGGATCTACCCGCAGCTCGCCAAGTTCGAGCTGGTCGACTACAAGGTCCGCATCCTCGAAGGCCGGCACGGCACCGAGTCCACCACCCGCGTCCTCGTCACCACGAGCGACGGCAACACCGAGTGGGCCACCGTCGGCGTCGGCGAGAACGTGATCGCCGCCTCCTGGCAGGCCATCGAGGACGCCTTCACCTACGGGCTGCTGCGCGCCGGGGTCGACCCCGCGGAGTAAACGATCTCCGCCCGATATGTCTAGTTCTCGCCCATTCGGGTAAGTGCGAACCATGAGGACCAGGGAGATTTCGGTGTGGTCGGCCCTCGCCGGGCTGATCCTCCTGCTGCTTCTGGCCCTGGCACCCGCGGCGGCGGGAGCCAGGGCCGCGGGCGTCTCGGACGCGGCCGCGGCCCTGCGCCAAGGCCCGGTCTACGTCGACCCGGGCGCAGCCGACCAGCTCTCGGCGGGCGAGGCCGCCGCCCTTGCGCAGAAGATCGAGGACGCGGACAAGCCCCTCTTCGTGGCCGTCCTGCCGGAGGGCGCGGAGTACCCGCCGCAGGGGCTCATCGACAACCTGCGCGCCCAGACCGGCATCGCCGGGGTGTACGCGGTGGCGCTCGGCGACGGCTTCGACGCGGGCTCCGATCCCTCCGTGATGCCGCCGACGGCCGTCCAGAACATCGCCGACTCGGTCCGGCAGCCAGGCGCCGACGCCGCCACCGAACTGAACGCCTTCGCCGACCAGGTCCTCCCCGCGATGCGCGGCGCCGCACCCGAGGCATGGCCCGGCGGCGGCTCCGACTCCGGGGTCCCGGTCGCCGGCCTCGTCACCCTCGGCGCGGTGGCCGCCGTCGGCGGCGCGGGCGCCTACGCCGTGGTGCGGAGCAGGCGGAAGAAGAGGGAGGCGGAGGAGCGGGCGGCCGTGGAGAAGCTCCGGGTCGTCGTCGACGAGGACATCACCGCCTTCGGCGAGGAGCTGGAGCGGCTCGACTTCCACCCCGCGGAGGCCGGCGCGAACGAGGCGATGCGCGCCGACTACGAACAGGCCCTCGACTCCTACGACCGCGCGAAGACACGGATGGGCGCGGTGGAGCGCCCGCACGAGGTCCGCGGGGTCACCCAGGCGCTGGAGGACGGGCGCTACTCCCTGGCGGTGCTCGACGCCCGCCGCGGCTCCCGCGCGCTGCCCGAGCGCCGGCCCCCGTGCTTCTTCGACCCGCGCCACGGCCCGTCCATCGAGGACCGCACCTGGACCCCGGCCGGCGGTGCCTCCCGCGAGGTCCCGGTCTGCGCCGCCGACGCGGCCCGCCTGGACGACGGCCAGGACCCGCTCGCCCGTACGGTCGAGACCGACGCCGGTCGCCGCCCCTACTGGGAGGCGGGCCCGGCCTACGGCCCCTGGGCGGGCGGCTACTTCGGCGGCGGGCTGCTGCCCGGCCTGCTCGTGGGCACCATGCTCGGCTCGGCCCTCGCCACCCCCGCGTACGCCTCCGAGTACGGCGGCGGCGACTTTTCGGGCGGCGATTTCTCCTCCGGGGACTTCTCCTCCGGTGACTACGGCGGCGGAGACTTCGGCGGCGGAGGCGGCTTCGACGGCGGCGGAGGCTTCTGACCGCCGTCAGGCCGTGAGAGCGCACCGACCGCCGTCAGACCAGGGGCTTCACCGACATCAGCAGGTGTCGGTGGCGGCCGTCCTCGCCGTCGGCCAGGAGGGCGCGCTGGCCGGGACCCAGCAGGTGGAGGCGTACGTCCTCGGCGGTGAACCGGGACAGGGCGTCCAGCAGATAGCCCGGGTTGAAGGCGACCGTCATCGCCTCGGCGCCGTCGAGGACCGCGGGCAGCCGCTGGGAGGCCACGTCGTCCTCGTACCCCGCGCGCAGCCGGAGCGTCGTCCCCTCGAAGGCCAGCTGGACCGGGCTGTCGCCCTCGGCGACCACCGCGACCCGCCGCACGGCCTCGACCAGCGCGGCCCGGCCGGTGACCGCGACCGCGTGGTCGCCGAGGGCGAACAGCTTGTCGTGGCGGGGGAGCCGGCCGTCGAGCAGCCGGGCGGTGGTGCGCACCCCGGCCCGCTCGAAGCCGATGGAGTGCGCGTCGAGCCCGATCCGGGCCCGGCCGCCGCCCGCGAAGGACCTGGCGGTCTCGGCGAGGCGGCGGGCCGGCACGACCACGTCGGCGGGTCCGGCGGCGGCCGCCCCGAACTCCGGGTACCACTCCAGGGTGCGGACCGCGTACCGGTAGCGGTCGGTGGCGGCCAGCGTCATCAGGGGGCCGTCCAGCGCGAGCCGTATCCCGGTGAGGACCGGCAGCGAGTCGTCCCGCCCGGCCGCCGCCGTGACCTGGCCGACCGCCTCCGCGAAGGCGGCCCCGTCGACCTCTCCGAGGACCGGCGGCAGCGCCGGGGCGGCCGGATAGGAGTCGAGCGGCAGCAGCGAGAGGCCGAAGCGGACCTCGCCGGAGGTGACCGAGAGCCGGGCGCCCTCCACGGCCAGCTCGGTCCGCCCCGGCGGCAGCACCTTGCAGATGTCGAGCAGCCGCCGGCCGAGCACCAGCGCGCGGCCCGGGGCGACGGTCGCGGCCTCGACCTCCACGCGCGCGGACGCCTCGTGGTCGAGCCCGAAGACGCTCAGCCCGCCGTCCTCGCCGGCCTCCAGGAGCAGTCCGCCGAGGACGGGCATGGGGGAGCGGGCGGGCAGCACGCGCGCGGCCCACGCGACGGCTTCGGTCAGCACGGCACTGTCGATGTGGATCTCCATGCCGCCGACGCTAACGGCCGCCTCTGACAACGCTCCTGACCAGCGATGGGAAGACCCTGGAATGCCGAGCGCCCGCCTCCGCCGTGGGGGCGGAGTGCGGGCGCGCTCGTGTCCGGGTTCTACCGGGAAGGGGTCAGGCGGCGTTCTTGATCGCGGAGATGTCGAAGTTCAGCTTCACCTTGTCGCTGACCATGACACCGCCGGTCTCCAGGGCCGCGTTCCAGGTGAGGCCCCACTCGGAGCGCAGGATCTCGGCGGAGCCCTCGAAGCCGACGCGCTCGTTGCCGTAGACGTCCGTCGCGGTGCCGTTGAACTCCAGGTCGATGGAGAGCGGCTTGGTGACGTCCTTGATGGTCAGGTCGCCGGTGATCCGGTACTTGTCGCCGCCCAGCTGCGCCGCCTCGGTGGAGCGGAAGCTCATCAGCGGGAACTGCTCGGCGTCGAAGAAGTCGCCGCTGCGCAGGTGGCCGTCGCGGTCGCCGATGCCGGTGTCGATGGAGGCGATCCTGACGTCGATCGCGGCGGTGGAGGCGCCCGGGTTCGAGCCGTCGAGCTTCAGCGCGCCCTCGTGCTCGCCGAAGGTGCCGCGGACGTTGGTGACCATCGCGTGGCGGACGGTGAAGCCGATGCTGCTGTGCGCCGGGTCGATGGTGTAGTCGCCGGTCAGGGCGGCGAGGGCCGGGTCGACCGGGAGGGTGGCGGTGGTGGTGGCGGACTCGGTGTTCTTGCGGCCGAAGAGACCCATGGCGTGCTCCTTGTCGGGGGTGTTCGTCGAGGTGTTGTTGAACCTTCAACGAGAACGACTGTAACCCCATTCCGTTCAACTTTCAACATCTAGGGAAACCGTTCATCCGGACGGCCCACCCGGACGGCCCCACTCCGACCCCGACGCCCTCTGGCGGACGCGCGTAGAACTACGGCACCATCTCCCTGCGCGACGAGCACCACCTGCACAGCCGTCCCCACCCGTCACGGTCATCCGCAGGAGGCAACCCCCGTGAAACTCCGCTCCGTCCTCACCGCAGTCGCCCTCGTCCTCGGCGCCCTCTTCGCCCCGGGATTCGGCGCCCTCACCTCCGGCGGCGAGGCCCACGCCGTCACCAAGATCAGCCACGCCAGTGCGACCTCCAGGTTCAGCTCCTCCGGCATCACCTGGTCCTCGTCCGGCGGCTGCTCGAACCGCTCCAGCCCCACCTGTACGTCCTTCGAGCAGCTCAACCTCGCCACCGCCCAGGGCGCCCAGACCCTCAAGAGCGCCAGCGGCTGCGCCCTCAACATCACCGGCGGCACCGAGACCGGCCACGCGGGCGGCACCTACTCGCACTGGAACGGCTACAAGCTGGACTTCTCCAAGGGCACCTGCGTCACCAACTACGTGGAGAACACGTTCACCTACATCGGCGTACGCGGGGACGGGGCGCCGCAGTGGCGCTCCGGCGCCGGTAACGTCTACGCCGACGAGGGCAACCACTGGGACGTGACCTTCTACAACTGCGGCGGCTGCTGAACCGCACACCGCCACGGCGCGCGGGTCCCCTCACCTCGGGGGCCCGCGCCCTGTCGTTTGTGGAACCCCTACAAGCAAAGGGGGTTCCCGGCTGTTGACTCGCTCCGGCCGGTCCACGGTTCTGTACGTCCTCGCCAGGAATCGACACGCGAGACTGTACGGAGTCGACGGCGGGGTTTCCTTGGTCGAGTTCGTAGGGTCGGTACATGACCCTTGTCGACGAGATCCCGAGCGAGCCCACCGACGCACGTGGCCGCGTCGCCGAACTGCACGTCCTGCGCGAGCAGGCGTTGGCCGGCCCCAGCGAGCGCGCGACCGAGGCCCAGCACGCGAAGGGCAAGCTGACCGCGCGCGAGCGCATCGAGCTGCTCCTCGACCCGGGTTCCTTCAACGAGGTCGAGCAGCTCCGCCGGCACCGCGCCCAGGGCTTCGGCCTGGAGGCCAGGAAGCCGTACACCGACGGTGTCATCACCGGCTGGGGCACGGTCGAGGGCCGCACGGTCTTCGTCTACGCGCACGACTTCCGGATCTTCGGCGGCGCCCTCGGCGAGGCCCACGCCACCAAGATCCACAAGATCATGGACATGGCCATCGCGGCCGGTGCCCCGCTGGTCTCCCTGAACGACGGCGCCGGAGCCCGTATCCAGGAGGGCGTCTCCGCCCTCGCCGGCTACGGCGGCATCTTCCAGCGCAACACCAAGGCGTCCGGCGTCATCCCGCAGATCAGCGTGATGCTCGGCCCGTGCGCCGGCGGCGCCGCCTACAGCCCCGCCCTCACCGACTTCGTCTTCATGGTCCGCGAGACCTCGCAGATGTTCATCACCGGCCCGGACGTCGTCAAGGCGGTCACCGGCGAGGAGATCAGCCAGAACGGCCTCGGCGGCGCCGACGTGCACGCCGAGACCTCCGGCGTCGCGCACTTCGCGTACGACGACGAGGAGACCTGCATCGCGGAGGTCCGCTACCTCCTGTCGATGCTCCCGCAGAACAACCGCGAGAACCCGCCGACCGTCGCCTCCGAGGACCCGGCCGACCGCCGCTCCGACGTCCTGCTCGACCTCGTGCCCGCCGACGGCAACCGCCCGTACGACATGCACAAGGTCATCGAGGAGCTCGTCGACGACGGCGACTACCTGGAGATCCACGAGCGCTGGGCGCGCAACATCATCTGCGCCCTCGCCCGCCTCGACGGGCAGGTCGTCGGCATCGTCGCCAACCAGCCGCAGTCCCTCGCCGGCGTCCTCGACATCGAGGCGTCCGAGAAGGCCGCCCGCTTCGTGCAGATGTGCGACGCCTTCAACATCCCGATCATCACCCTTCTGGACGTCCCCGGCTTCCTGCCCGGCGTCGACCAGGAGCACGGTGGAATCATCCGCCACGGCGCGAAGCTGCTCTACGCGTACTGCAACGCGACCGTGCCCCGGATCTCCCTGATCCTGCGCAAGGCGTACGGCGGCGCTTACATCGTCATGGACTCCCAGTCCATCGGCGCCGACCTGACGTACGCCTGGCCCACCAACGAAATCGCGGTCATGGGCGCCGAGGGCGCCGCCAACGTGATCTTCCGCAAGCAGATCGCCGAGGCCGAGGACCCGGAGGCCATGCGCACCCGCATGGTCAAGGAGTACAAGGCCGAGCTGATGCACCCGTACTACGCGGCCGAGCGCGGTCTCGTCGATGACGTCATCGACCCCGCCGACACCCGCCAGGTGCTCATCCGGTCCCTCGCGATGCTCCGCACCAAGCACGCCGACCTGCCGTCCCGCAAGCACGGCAACCCGCCTCAGTAAGACTCGCAAAAGGAGTCCACCGAAGTGACCACGCCTGCCACAGCCAACCTTCTCCGCGTCGAGAAGGGCCACGCCGACCCCGAGGAGCTGGCCGCCATCACCGCGGTCCTGCTCGCCCGCGCCGCCGCGCAGCCCGAGCCCGCCGTCGCCGGCCACGGCCGCACCACCGCCGGCTGGCGCCGTCTGGAGCGCGAGAACGGCTTCCGCGCCCCGCACAGCTGGCGCTGACGCCCCGGACGCCCGGGAGACCGGACAGACGGAAAAGGGCCCCCGCTCCTGAGAGGAGCGGGGGCCCTTCCGTGTGGCGGTGCTGCCGACGAGCCCGTCGGGACGGTTACCGCAGGCGGGCCATGAGCGCGTGCTCGACGAGGGTGATGAGCGCGCTCTTGGCGTCCGCGCGGTGGCGGGCGTCGGTCGTGATGATCGGGGTGTCCGGACCGATCTGGAGGGCCTCGCGGACCTCCTCCGGGTTGTAGGGCTGGTTCCCGTCGAAGCCGTTGAGGGCGATGACGAACGGGAGGCCCGAGTTCTCGAAGTAGTCGACCGCGGGGAAGCAGTCGGCGAGACGGCGGGTGTCGACGAGGACGACGGCGCCGATCGCGCCGCGCACCAGGTCGTCCCACATGAACCAGAAGCGGTCCTGACCGGGGGTGCCGAACAGGTACAGGATCAGGTCCTGGTCCAGCGTGATGCGGCCGAAGTCCATGGCGACGGTCGTCGTCGTCTTGTCGCCGGTGTGGGTGAGGTCGTCGATGCCCGCGGACGCGGACGTCATGACGGCCTCGGTACGCAGCGGATTGATCTCCGAGACGGCGCCGACGAACGTGGTCTTGCCCACGCCGAAGCCACCCGCCACCACGATCTTCGCGCTGGTGGTTGAACGGGCCGCGCCGCCGCTAGAGCTTGCGAAGTCCACTGAGCACCCTTTCGAGCAGTGTCACGTCTGGCTGACCGCCGGCGGCCTCGTCGCCGCCGGGCTGGTGAATGGCGACAAGTCCGGCCTCGGCCAGGTCGGCGACGAGGATCCGGGCAACGCCGAGGGGGATGGAGAGGAGCGCCGAGATCTCCGCGACCGACTTGATCTCGAAGCACAGCCGGCAGATCCGCTGGTGCTCGGGCAACTGCCCCTGCAACCGGGACGGATCGGCCGTGGTGCTGACCAGCGCCTCGATGGCGAGCTGGTAGCGCGGCCGGGTCCGGCCGCCGGTCATCGCGTACGGACGCACGAGGGGGTTGTGCCCGCCGCCGGAGCTCGACGAGCCCGCCGCACGCGGGACCACCGGCTGCGCCTGCGGCTGTCCGTAGGACGGGGGGACACCCTGTCTGCTGGGTGCGGAAGGGAAGTTGTAGCGGTTCTGCGCGGTGTCGCCCAGCGGCGCCTGATGCGCGTCGAATCCGTTGTAGGGGTTCGCCCCCGGGGGTGTTCCCACGTCTCCTCCTCCGACTGCCTCGCGGTCCATGTCCCTTGGAGCCGCGTCACCGCACCCTAACGGTGCGGTGACGAGATACGCACTGTGTGTCTGTTAGTTGAGAAGACTTCCCTGGAGCTCCGCCCGCAGGTCCGGGGTGAGGACGGAGCCCGCGCGGTCCACCAGCAGGGCCATCTCGTAGCCCACGAGACCGATGTCGGACTCGGGGTGGGCGAGGACGGCCAGCGAGGAGCCGTCCGAGACCGACATGATGAAGAGGAAGCCGCGCTCCATCTCCACCACGGTCTGGTTGACCGCGCCGCCCTCGAAGATCCGGGACGCGCCCGCGGTCAGCGAGGTCAGCCCGGAGGCCACCGCCGCCAGCTGGTCGGCACGGTCCCGGGGGAATCCCTCGGACATGGCCAGCAGGAGTCCGTCGGCGGAGACCACCACCGTGTGGGACACCCCGGGGGTGTTGTCCACGAAGTTGGTGATCAACCAGTTCAGATTCTGCGCCGCCTGGCTCATCGGGCTCACACTAACGCTCCTGGTTGTAGGTACTACCCGGGCCGAAGCCCGATCCGTTCGTGTCCGACCCCGCGGTACGTCCCTGCTGGACACCGCGGCGCAGGTTGCTCAACCTGCCCCGGACGTCCTCGGGCGCGCGGGAGACCTGGGGGCCGCCCTGCGGGGTCTGCTCCGCGGTGCCCTCGACCAGGTTGGCCTTGGGGACGCGCCGGGGGAGACCGGACGGAGTGACCCCGCCCGCCTTCGGCTCGCGGAGCTTCTTGGCCTGCTCCCAGCGCTCGTCGTTGGCCGAGCGCCAGTCGTCGGAGCCTTCGTTCTGCTGCTGCTCGTCCTGCCCCACCGGCTGGGCGGGCTGGGCCGGCGGCGCGGGCCGCTGCGCCTGGGGCTGCGGGGCGCCGCCGCCGCGGCGCGGCAGACCGGCGTCGGTCAGTCCGCTGCCGGTGCCCGGCGCGGGGCTGGGAGCCGGGGCCGGACGGTCGAAGCCTACGCGCTCGTGGCCCTGTTCGGGAGCGGCCTGGGAAGATTCCGATTCCGGCTGGTAGCCCTGGTCGAAAGCGCCCTGGTAGGAGCTCTGCGCGGGCCACTCGCCCTGGTGGGACTGGGGTTCGAACGCCTGGTCGTACCCGTCCGGGGTCGCGCCCTGGGTGCCGTACGCGGCTTCCGCATACGCCTGCTGCGGGTACGCGTCGGCCTGCTGGCCGTACCCCTCGTAGCCCTGCTGCTGCGGGTAGCCGTAGCCGTCCTGCGGCTGCTGCTCGTAGCCCTGCGCGTACTCCTGGGTCTGACCCTGGTCGTACCCCCGGCCGTACTCCTGACCCTGGACCTGCTGGGCCTGGATCTGCTCGTACGCCTGCGGGTACTCCTGGCCGTAGCCCTGCTCCTGGCCGTACTCGGAGCCGTACACCTGGCCCTGCTCGGACTCGTCGCCGTAGGGCGCGCCGTCCGGGCTCTGCACCTGGGCCTCCAGCGCGGCGCGGCGCTCCTCGCGGATCAGTGAGCGGTTGACCGGGTCCAGCTGCTGGCCCTCGCCCTGCTGCTCGTAGCGCGAGTCGTCGAAGCCGAGCTCGGCCGCGGTCCGCATCGGGGCCACCGCGGGCTCGAAGCCGCCCTGCTGCTGGTGCGGGATGATCTGGGAGACCGTGAAGTCGTCCTGCGCGGGCTGCTCGCCACCGCCACCGTGGGTGATGGCGTCGGGGAGCATGACCAGCGAGGTGGTGCCGGCCTGCTCGCCCGAGGGGCGGAGCTGGACGCGGATGCCGTGCCGGTCGGAGAGCCGGCCGACCACGAAGAGGCCCATGCGCTGGGAGACGGCGGCGTCCACGGTCGGCGGGTTCGCCAGCTTGTGGTTGATGTCCGCGAAGTCCTCGGCGGTGAGGCCGATGCCCTTGTCGTGGATCTCGACCATCACGCGGCCGTCGGGGAGACGGGTCGCGGTGACGCGGACCTTGGTCTGCGGGGAGGAGAACGTGGTGGCGTTCTCCAGCAGCTCGGCGAGCAGGTGCACGAGGTCGGTCACGGCCTGGCCGTGGATGTCGGCGTCCGGCACGCCGGCGATCTCGATGCGCTCGTACTGCTCCACCTCGGAGGAGGCGGCGCGCAGCACGTCGACGAGCGGGACGGGCTGGTCCCAGCGGCGGCCCGGCTCCTCGCCGGCGAGGACGAGGAGGTTCTCGCCGTTGCGGCGCATACGGGTCGCGAGGTGGTCCAGCTTGAAGAGGTTCTCCAGCTGGTCCGGGTCGGCCTCGTTGTTCTCCAGGTCGGTGATGAGGGTCAGCTGGCCCTCGATCAGCGACTGGTTGCGGCGCGAGAGGTTGGTGAAGATCGCGTTGACGTTGCCCCGGAGCATGGCCTGCTCGGCGGCGAGCCGGACGGCCTCGCGGTGGACCTGGTCGAAGGCGCGGGCGACCTCGCCGATCTCGTCCTGCGAGTCGATCGGGATGGGCTGCACCCGGGTGTCGACCCGGCCCGGCTCGGTACGGGAGAGCTGGTCGACCAGCATCGGCAGGCGCTGCTCGGCGATGCCGAAGGCGGCGGTACGCAGCTCGCGCATCGAGCGGCTCATCTGGCGGGCCATCATCCCGGCGAGGATGAAGGCGGCGAGCAGGGCGATGACGACGATGGCGCCGGTGACCCAGGCGTCGGTCTGCGCGTCGGAGGAGATCTCGGTGGCCTCGGCCACGGCCTTGTCGACGAGGTGCTTCTCGACCTCGCTGTAGCCGTCGAACTTGGCGGTGGTCACCGCCAGCCAGCTCTCGGCGTCGATCCCCTTGGACTTGAGGGCCTTCACCGCGTCGCCGTCGTCGGCGCTGCCGATGGCGGTGGCGAGACCGGTGTAGACCGAGCCGTCCTTGCCCTTGGGGAGCTGGACGCCGGCGGCGCGCATCTGCTTCTCGCCCGCGGCGGCCTTGCCGGCCATGACCTTCTTCAGCCGCTCGACGTCCTCGGCGGTGCCACCGGAGTTGTACTCGCCGAGGGCGATCTGCTCCAGGTAGTTGTACGAGTTGAAGGCGACGGACTGCTGCGCGAAGACGGTTTCCTTGGCGCTGGGCCGGACGAGCAGCTGGGTGCCGATGGAGCGCTGGAGCGACGCGGCGCCCTTGGCCAGCTGGACGGCGTAGACGGTACGGCCGTAGCTGGTGATGTTGCCGGTGCCGAGGCCGAGCTCGTTGGAGAGCTCCATGAGGTAGTGCTGGACACCGGTGTACGCGAGCTGCGTGTTCACCGGGTCCTGCGAGGCGGTGTAGGCCACCTTGCGCAGCTCGGCGAGCTTGGGCTCCTCGTTGCGGAACAGCTGGATGCGCCGTTCGAGGCCCTGGCCCGAGGGGAGGTTCTTGACGGCCTCGTCGAAGCGGGCGCGGGCGGCGTCGGTGTTCGCGTACGCCCGGGTGATCTCCTCGCCGGCGCGGTCCTTCCCGGCGAGCAGCGGGGCCGCTGTCAGGTCGCGTTCGTCGAGCAGGGCGGTGGAGTACTCCGAGGCGGCGCGCACGATGAGCGCCGTCTTCTCGGCGTCCTGGGCCTCCTGCCAGGTGTCGATCGACCCCTTGACCTGGAAGCCGCCCATGACGAGGCCGACGAGCACGGGTATGAGGAGGATCGCGTTCAGGCGGGTGGGCACGCGCCAGTTGCGCGGGGACAGCTTGCTGGAGCTGCCCCGGGGGGCGGGCGCGGGCACGGGTGTCACCGGTACGTCCGCGGGCGACACCGCGCTGCGCGACGGCGGGGTGAAGTTGCCCCGCGTCTCCTGCTCCGCGGAGCCATCCATGCTTCGCCTCACTCGACCAACAACCTCTCCGCGTCGGCACCTACGTCGTGCCGGTGTTTCATTCAGGGCCGTACTACTCGGGAGTTCATGAATTGCAGCACGTGAAGGGGGTCGGTTCCAAACAGTGGGACGGGGCCGCTTTCAGTGGTCCACGCCTCACATAAAACGGGCATAAAGAGCGAGCCCCGCCAAAAGGCGGGGCTCATGTGAGCGCAGCGACACGGACCGGATGCGTCGGGTGTCCGAGGCGCCCGAATTCTCTGTCGAAATGTTATGAAGCCCGGGGCCGGCCGTGGCGAAGGCCACAGAAGGACCCCGACCGCCCCGGTGCGGCGGCATATGACAACTGCCTTGGCCGAGAACCTACTTGAGCCGGGCCATGAGGGCGTGCTCGACGAGGGTGATCAGCGCGCTCTTCGCGTCCGCCCGGTGGCGGGCGTCCGTCGTGATGATCGGGGTGTCCGGACCGATCTGGAGAGCCTCGCGCACCTCGTCCGGAGTGTACGGCTGGTGGCCCTCGAAGCCGTTGAGGGCGATGACGAAGGGGAGCCCCGAGTTCTCGAAGTAGTCGACGGCCGGGAAGCAGTCGGCGAGACGGCGGGTGTCGACGAGGACGACGGCGCCGATCGCGCCGCGCACCAGGTCGTCCCACATGAACCAGAAGCGGTCCTGACCCGGGGTGCCGAACAGGTACAGGATCAGATCGGTGTCCAGCGTGATGCGGCCGAAGTCCATCGCCACCGTGGTGGTGGTCTTGCCGCCGGTGTGGGTCAGATCGTCGATCCCGGCGGAGGCCGCCGTCATCACGGCCTCGGTACGCAGCGGATTGATCTCCGAGACGGCGCCGACGAACGTGGTCTTGCCCACGCCGAAGCCACCCGCCACCACGATCTTCGCGCTGGTGGTCGATCTGGCCGCGCCGCCGTTAGAGCTTGCGAAGTCCACTGAGCACCCTTTCGAGCAGTGTCACGTCCGGCGTGCCGCCGGCTTCTCCATTGCCCGGCTGGTGGATGGCCACCATGCCCGCCTCGGCCAGGTCGGCCACGAGGATCCGGGCGACACCGAGCGGCATCGACAGCAGGGCGGACACCTCGGCCACCGACTTGACCTCACGGCACAGGTGGCAGATGCGCTGGTGCTCGGGGAGGAGCGTGGCGAGGTGCGCCGGGTCGGCCGTGGTGCTGACCAGCGCCTCGATGGCGAGCTGGTAGCGCGGCCGGGTCCGGCCGCCGGTCATCGCGTACGGACGGACCAGCGGCTGGTCGCCCTCATGACCGTACGGATCGTCCAGGGACGAACCGCCGTACGGATCGTGAGTGGCGGGGGGCGGGGTCATGAATCCTCCGGGCGTGACAGCAAAGCCTCTGCCGTCTGATGGGGCCGGTGGGGGGCCGGATGGGGCGGCCGGACGATGAACGGTGCCGGGGGCGGTACGTGATGGGGTGCGTACCGCCCCGTCGAGGGGACAGGCGCTGCGGGCGGGTGGGGACCGCTAGTGCAGCAGGCTGCCCTGGAGCTCCGCGCGGAGATCCGGGGTGAGCACGCTGCCGGCCCGGTCGACCAGCAGCGCCATCTCGTAGCCCACGAGGCCGATGTCGCACTCCGGGTGTGCGAGCACGGCGAGCGAGGAGCCGTCGGAGACCGACATGAGGAAGAGGAAGCCGCGCTCCATCTCCACCACGGTCTGTGCCACGGGACCGCCCTCGAAGATCCGGGAGGCACCCGCGGTCAGCGAGGTGAGCCCGGACGCGACCGCCGCCAGCTGGTCGGCACGATCGCGGGGGAATCCTTCGGACATGGCCAGCAGCAGGCCGTCGGCGGAGACCACCACCGTGTGGGACACCCCGGGGGTGTTGTCCACGAAGTTGGTGATCAACCAGTTCAGGTTCTGCGCCGCCTGGCTCATCGCGCTCAACTATCGCTCCTGCTGGTGGTTCGGACCGAGGTGGAAGCTACCCGTGGTCGAGTTGCCCGCCTGCCGGCCCTGCTGGATACCGCGGCGCAGGTTGGTGAGCCGGCCGCGGACGTCGTCGGGTGCACGCGAGACCTGGGGGCCGGCCGTGTGGGCCTGCTCCTGTGCGGTCCCGGGTACGAGGTTGGCCTTCGGCACACGGCGCGGAAGACCGGAGGTGGTGACCCCGCCGGCGGAGGGCTTGCGCGCCCGCTCGGCCTGGCGCACCAGATCGTCGTTGGGCGAGGGCCGCCAGTTGGCCGGCCGCCCGCCGTCGGGCGCCTGGCCGGGGGCCGGGGGCTGCGCCGCCGGAGCGGGCTGCCGCACGACCGGGGTCTGCATGGTCTGGTCGACCTCGGGCCCCCGCTGCTGCTGCGCCGGCTGGGCCGGGGCCTGCTGCTGACCCTGTTCCTGGTGGAACCAGTTGGTCTCCAGCGTGTCGTACAGCGGGGTGCGCCCGTCGCCCGCGCCGGTCGCCGGCGGCAGGGCCTCCGGACGGCGCGGCCGGCCGAGCTGCGGCTGACGCGGCTCGGGGGCGTGGGCCTGCGGTGCGACGTGCTGCGGCGCCTGCGGGAGACCCGGCTGCTGACCCTGGGGGAGACCCTGCTGCGGGAGGCCCTGCTGGGGCGGCGTGCCGAAGTCGTTGCCGGTGCGCTGGCGCGGGGCCGGGGCCTGCGGGGCCCCCGGCTGCTGCTGCGCCTGCGGTACGAAGGGCTGGCTGCCGTACGGAGGACGGTCCTGGAACTGCGGGGCCTGGGGCGCCTGCGGCATCTGGGGCGCCTGGGGCACCTGCGGGGCACCGAAGTCCGGCCGCGGGAACTGGCCCGTGGAGCCGGGACCCTGCGGCGCGTCGTAGTCCGGACGGGCGAACTGCGAGGTGGACGCCGGGTCCTGGTACTGCGGGGCCTGGGGCGCCTGCGGCGCACCGAAGTCGGGGCGCGCGAACTGGCCCGTCGAACCCGGGCCCTGCGGGGCGCCGGGCGCGGCGTACGAACCCGTGGTCTCCGGGTCGTCGTGACCGCGCGGCGCGTCCAGCGGCGTCATGTCCTGCTGCGGGCGGCGTACCGGCGACGGGGCCTGGTCGCTGCCCCAGCTCGCGGCCTGCGGGCGCTGCGGCTGGGGGTTGCCGCCGGGCAGCTCGGCGCGCGGGAAGCCGTTCGGGGCACCCAGCGGGTCCTGCTGCTGCGGGGCCTGCGGGGCGTGCTGGTTCTGCTGGGTGTTCTGCTGCTGGCCGCCCCACACGTCCGTACGGGACGGGATGGCGCTCGCCGCGCCGCCGATGAGACCGGCACCCGGGCCGGGCTGCGGAGGCTGGGGGAGCTGCGGAAGCTGACCGGTCTGTTCCAGCTGGGCGTTGGCCGGCTGGGGCTGCTGGCGCGGGGCCTGGGGAGCCTGCGGCGCGCCGTCCCGGGCGGGCAGCGCGGTACGCGCTCCGCCGGCCGGGCCGACCTGCGGACGCGCGGCGCCGGGACCGGCGCCGAGGCGCCCGGCCGGGGCCGAGGGGCCGCCGAGCCCCGGACGTCCGGCGCCGGGACCGCCGGCACCCGGAGCACCGGGACCGCCGGCCGCGCCGGGGCCGCCGGGGAGACGCCCGCCGGGGGCGTTGCCGCCCTGCGGGGCCGTGCCCGGGGCGCCGGGGCCCTGCTTGAGGGCCGGCTTGCGGCCGCCCTGGGCGACGTCGACCGGCAGCATGACGAGCGCGGTGGTGCCGCCCGAGTCGGACGGGCGCAGCTGGATGCGGATGCCGTGTCGCAGGGACAGGCGGCCGACCACGAAGAGGCCCATGCGGCGGGAGACGGAGACGTCCACGGTGGGGGGCGAGGCGAGCCGCTCGTTGATCGCGGCCAGGTCCTCGGGGGAGAGGCCGATGCCGGTGTCGTGGATCTCGACCAGCACGCGGCCGTCGGGCAGCGCGTGACCGGTGACGCGGACCTTGGTCTGCGGGGAGGAGAACGAGGTGGCGTTCTCCAGCAGCTCGGCGAGGAGGTGCACGAGGTCGTTGACGACGCGGCCGGCGACGTCCGTCGCCGGGACCGCGGCCAGTTCGATGCGCTCGTACTGCTCCACCTCGGAGGCGGCGGCGCGGAGCACGTCGACCAGCGGGACCGGGCGGGTCCAGCGGCGGCCCGGCTCCTCGCCGGCGAGGACGAGGAGGTTCTCGCCGTTCCGGCGCATACGGGTCGCGAGGTGGTCGAGCTTGAAGAGCGAGGAGAGCTGGTCCGGGTCGGCCTCGCGGGACTCCAGCTCGGAGATGAGCGAGAGCTGACGCTGGATGAGGCCCTGGGAGCGGCGCGAGAGGTTGGTGAACATCGCGTTGACGTTGCCCCGGAGGAGGGCCTGCTCGGCGGCGAGGCGGACGGCCTCGCGGTGCACGTCGTCGAAGGCCGTGGCCACCTGGCCGATCTCGTCCCGGGAGTGCACGCCGACGGACTCGACGGAGGTGTCGACGTCCTGCGGGTCGGACTCGGAGAGCTGCTTGACGAGCTCGGGCAGGCGTTCCTGGGCGACCTTGGTCGCGGTGTCCTGGAGCCGGCGCAGCGAGCGGATCATGGAGCGGGCCACGACGAAGGCGCCGACGAGCGAGACGCCGAGGACGAGGAGGATCAGCGCACCGTTGATGATCGCCTCGCGCTGCGCCTCCTGCCGCAGCTCACGGGCGACCGTCTCCATCTCGCCGAGGAGCTGGTTCTCGATGCGGCCCATGGCCGCGATCTTGGTCTCGTACTCGTCGGTGAAGTTGAGGTAACCGCGCTTCTCGCCGCCGGGCATGGTCTGGTCGGCCTTCAGCACGCGCTCGGCGTACTTCTCGGCGTCCACGATGGTGGGGTTGCCGGAGTGGAGCGACTCGGTGAGGTCGGTGGCGTTGCCGCCGGTCGCCTCGTAGACCGCGGTGAAGGACTTGAAGGCGTTGTTCTCGCCGTTGAGCGCGGCCTCGCCGTAGAGGCGGTCACCGGGCTGGATCCGGCCGGCGGTCTTGTCGCTGGCCGGCAGGGCGCCCGCGATGATCGCCTGCTGGATGGAGGCGTACTCCTTGGCGGACGAGAACGCGGCGAGCGCGCGGGTCCGCTTGATCATGTCCGGGTTGCTGGTCGCCTGCGCCATGTCCTGGGACAGGCTGAGCAGCGAGCGGATCAGACGGCTGTACGCCTCGACCGTCACCGACTGCTGGACGTTCTTGCGGTAGGCGGTCGTCCGGATGCTGTGGAGGTCGAGGACCTGCGAGGCGATGGTGCTGACGTTGGAGCGGATGCTCTGGAGCGCCTCGTCGTCCTCGGCGTTCGGGATGGCCCGGGTGGCGTCGAGGAAGGCGTCGTACTGGCGGTCCGTGCGGCGGCGCGGGTTGGAGACCTGGTAGTCGCTGACCGGGCGCCCGTTGGCGAGCGGACCGGCGGACAGGTCGCGCTCGGCCTGGAGGGCCTGCGCGAGCGCGGTCGCCTCACGGGTCAGCTTGGTGAGCAGCTGCATGTGGTCGAGCTGCTGGATGTCCTGGAGCGACTCGCTGATGCGGATGCCGCCGAGGCTGGTGGCCGCGACCACGGGGAGGGTCAGCAGGGCCACGAGGCGGGTGGAGATGCGCCAGTTGCGGAGGGCTATTCGGGGACCGGCCGGGTTCTCGGGAGTGGCGGGCTTGGCGCCCTTCTCACCCTTCTCACCGCGTGCGGTGCCGGCCGCGCCGGACTGCTCGCCGGGCGCGGCGGACGGGCCGGAGCGGCGCGCGGAGCCGTCGCCGGACTCGCCGTTCGGCCGCGCGGCCTTGCCCTGGGCCCTGCCCTGACCGCCCGGGCCGGGCGCCTGCTGGGTGGAGTGCGGGGCCGCGGGACCGCGGTCGGTCCCGGCACGCGGTTCCTGCTCCGACGGAGCCTCCGCACGGCCCTTGCGGGCCTGGGCAGAGCCCGCGCCATCCCTCTTGAAACGTCCCTGCACTAGCGTCGCAACCTCTGGACCAGGCGTCCTTCCGGGTGGAACCGGAGCGGACGGTGTCGGCGTCGTCGGGACGCGTCGGTGCGCCCCAGGTGGTCGTCGGTGACCGGCGCAGATCCCCCTTCCCCGCCACTCGGCCGGCGCTGCGTTGCGCCCCCTGCGTGCCGGCGTCGAACCCGCGGCGGTGCGTGGAATTCCAGCACAGTGCCGGAACTCCAACAAGGGCTGAGGTCTGTACCGCGAGGGGGATGACCAACCGTGCGCACGAGATCACGGGGTGTAGAAGATGATCACGGAGGTTTCGGACTTTTCCTCTCCAATAGCCTGGCGCCCTCGAGTGTCCCAGTCGCGATGATCAGGAGCGGAATGGCGGGTTCAGTGGCGGAATGTCCCTTTCCGTGACCTGACATGCCTGTCCGTAATGAGCGGAATATCCGCCCAGTGGTGAGCAAACTCACACGGGAGTGGATGTCTTGGCCATGCATTCGAAGGGAACACCTTGATTTAGCCTGACGCTTTACACCATTCTCGCGCCCGTACGGGCGCCCGTCCCGGAACAAGGTCTGACAGCGCGATGACTGCACCCACGCCCGCCACCACGGCCAACCCGCGCCGTTCCACCCTCGCCCACCTCGCGGACGCCGACGCCCTCGGTCGCGGCGCCACCCCCGCGTACGGGACGGACCTCCCCGGCGCCACGGCCAACCCGCGCCGCACCGTCCTGATGCAGGCCCCCGCGCCCTACGTGCCGGCCTACCTCTCCGAGGTCTGATCCGCCCGTTCGCCCGCCCGTCACCGGCGATATCCGCCGGTCGGCCGCCCCGCGCCGCGTTAGCCTGGAGCGTCAGACTCCAGCCAGTACCAAGTGAGGGGCGACAGCACTCGTGCGCATCGCCAGATTCTCCATCGACGGCAATGTCGCCTTCGGCGCGGTCGAGGGCGAGGGGACCATCGAGTCCGGCGGCCTCGTCCTCGACATCATCAAGGGCATCCCGTACACCGACTTCGAGCTCAGCGGCACCAAGGTCCCGCTGAGCAAGGTACGGCTCCTGCCGCCGGTGCTCCCCAACAAGGTCGTGGCCATCGGCCGCAACTACGCGGAGCACGCCAAGGAACTCGGCAACGAGGTCCCCGAGGTCCCGGTCGCCTTCTTCAAGCCGACCACCTCCGTCATCGGCCCCGGCGACGCCATCGAGTTCCCCTCCTTCTCCAGCGAGCTGCACCACGAGGCCGAACTCGCCGTGGTGATCGGCCGCATGTGCCGCGAGGTGCCCCGGGAGCGCGTCAAGGACGTGATCTTCGGCTACACCTGCGCCAACGACGTGACCGCCCGCGACGTCCAGCAGCGCGAGGCCCAGTGGGCCCGCGCCAAGGGCTTCGACACGAGCTGCCCGCTGGGCCCCTGGGTGGAGACCGACCTCGACCCGAGCGACCTCGCCGTCCAGGCCACGGTCAACGGCGAACAACGCCAGCTCGGTCGGACGAGCGACATGATCCGCTCCATCGAGGACCTGGTCGTCCACATCACCGAGGCCATGACGCTGCTCCCCGGCGACGTCATCCTCACCGGCACCCCCGCCGGGGTCGGCCCCCTCACCGTCGGCGACGAGGTCGCCGTCACCATCGAAGGCATCGGCACTCTCACCAACAGGGTGATCAAGCGTGGCTAACGCGAACCTCCGCGTCCGTTTCTGTCCGTCCCCGACCGGCAACCCCCATGTGGGCCTGGTCCGCACCGCCCTCTTCAACTGGGCCTTCGCCCGGCACAACCAGGGCACGATGGTCTTCCGCATCGAGGACACCGACGCGGCCCGCGACTCCGAGGAGTCGTACGAGCAGCTGCTCGACTCCCTCAAGTGGCTCGGCCTCGACTGGGACGAGGGCCCCGAGGTCGGCGGCCCGCACGCCCCGTACCGCCAGTCGCAGCGGATGGACATCTATCAGGACGTCGCCGAGAAGCTGCTCGCCGGCGGGTACGCGTACCGCTGCTACTGCAACACCGCCGAGCTGGACGAGCGCCGCGAGGCGGCCCGCGCCGCCGGCCGCCCGTCCGGCTACGACGGCCACTGCCGCGAGCTGTCGGCCGAGCAGGTCGCCGCGTACGAGGCGGAGGGCCGCGAGCCGATCGTCCGCTTCCGGATGCCCGACGAGCCGATCACCTTCACCGACCTGGTCCGCGGCGAGCTCACCTTCACCCCGGAGAACGTGCCGGACTACGGCATCCTCCGGGCCAACGGCGCCCCGCTCTACACCCTGGTCAACCCGGTCGACGACGCCCTGATGGAGATCACCCACGTCCTGCGCGGCGAGGACCTGCTCTCCTCCACCCCCCGCCAGGTCGCCCTCTACAAGGCCCTGATCGAGCTGGGTGTCGCCAAGGAGATCCCCGCCTTCGGCCACCTGCCGTACGTGATGGGCGAGGGCAACAAGAAGCTCTCCAAGCGCGACCCGCAGGCGTCCCTCAACCTCTACCGGGAGCGCGGCTTCCTCCCCGAGGGCCTGCTGAACTACCTGTCGCTGCTCGGCTGGTCCTTCTCCGCCGACCAGGACATCTTCACCATCCCCGAGATGGTGGCGAAGTTCGACATCGCGGACGTCAACGCCAACCCGGCCCGCTTCGACCTCAAGAAGGCCGAGTCCATCAACGCGGACCACATCCGCATGCTGGACGTGAAGACCTTCGCCGAGGCGTGCGAGCCCTGGCTCCAGGCCCCGCACGCCCCCTGGGCCCCCGAGGACTTCGACCGCGCGGCCTGGGAGCGGATCGCCCCGCACGCCCAGACCCGCCTGACCGTGCTCTCCGAGATCACGGCCAACGTCGACTTCCTCTTCCTGCCCGAGCCGGTCCTCGACCAGCCCTCGTGGGACAAGGCCATGAAGGGCGAGCCCGCGGCCCTCCTCACCACCGCCCGCGAGAAGCTGGTGGACGCCGACTGGAACGACCCCGAGTCGCTCAAGAACGCGGTCCTGGCCGCCGGCGAGGCCCACGGCCTCAAGCTCGGCAAGGCCCAGGCCCCCGTCCGCGTCGCCGTCACCGGCCGCACTGTCGGCCTGCCCCTCTTCGAGTCCCTGGAGATCCTGGGCAAGGAGAAGACCCTGGCCCGCATCGACGCGGCCCTCGCGAAGCTCGCCGCGTAGGCGACACCCGCCGTACGCCACGGGGGCGGGGGCCCGGGGCCCGCGCCGGGGGCGCCCCCCCCCGGGGGCCGGCCCCCCCGGGGGGGCCCCGCCCCCCGGGGGGGGCCCGGGCCCCGCCGCCCCCCGCGCCCGCCCGCGCGGGGCCCCCCGGCCCGCCCCGCGGGGCGGCCCCCCCCGCGGGCCCCCCGGGGGGGGGCGCCCGGCCCCCGCCCCGGCCCCCGCCCCCGTCGTCGTACGCACCCCGCTGTCGTACCCGGCCCCTAGGGTCGGCCCATGTCCATGACACCGCCTGACTTCACCCACTGGTTCACCCCGGGAGCCGTCGTACCGACCTTGGAGAAGAGGGACGCCGTCTTCGCCGTGCGGGAGGTGGGGGAGCTGGACCTGCCCACCGGCCGGCTCGTCGCCTGCGACCCGATCGTGCACCTCTGCCAGGACGACGAGCGGCCCGAGCCCTTCACCGCCACGGTCCCGCCCGGCCGCTACCGGGTCCAGACCGCCGAGGTCACCTTCACGTATCCCTACGACCACACCGTGAACGCCGCCGCCCGGCTGGTGATCCGCGACACCCCGGTGGTCCGCTGGGAGCCCGCCCTCGTCCCCGGCGAGCCCGAGGACGACTCCTTCGGGTTCGGGGTGGACGCCGGGGCCGGCTGCTTCCTCGACACCGTCGCCCACCACTCCTTCCCCGGCACCGACGACGACTCGGGTGTCGTGTGGGAGGGGCTGGACGCCGACACCCCCGGACCGACCGCCTTCGTCGCCGAGGGTGAGAACGGCCACACCATCGCCGTCTTCGCCTCCGGCTGGGGCGACGGCCTCTACCCGACCTGGACCGGCCGCGACGCCGACGGCGAGGTCGCCTGCTTCGTCACCGACCTCCACCCCTTCCGCTTCACCCGCACCCCGTGAAGCGCTCCCGGACCCGCCCGCCACCGGCGTACGGTCGGTCCCATGAGCATCCGCGCCGTCCTCTGGGACGTGGACGACACGATCTTCGACTACGCGGCGGCCGACCGCGCCGGCATGCGCGCCCACCTCGCCGCCGAGGGCCTGACCGGCCTGCACGGCTCCGTCGAGGACGCCCTGCTCCACTGGAAGGAGCTCACCGAGCTGCACTGGCGGCGTTACGAGGACAGCCTGGGGGACTGGCAGGACCAGCGCCGGCGGCGGGTCCGCGACTTCCTGGAGCGGCCGTCCCTGACCGACGCCGAGGCCGACGCCTGGTTCGGCCGGTACGTGGCCCACTACGAGGCCGCCTGGGAGCTCTTCCCCGACGCGCTGCCCGTCCTGGACCTGCTCGCCGCCGACTACCGGCAGGCCGTCCTGTCGAACTCCAGCATCCACGCCCAGGAACCCAAGCTGCGCGCCCTCGGTGTCCGCGACCACTTCGAGGCCGTCCTGTGCGCCGCCGAACTGGGCAGCGCCAAGCCCGCCGCCGAGGCGTTCCACGCCGGCTGTACGGCGCTCGGCCTCGCCCCGCACGAGGTGGCGTACGTGGGCGACCGCCCCGACACCGACGCGCTCGGCGCCCAGGAGGCGGGGCTGCACGGCATCTGGCTGGACCGCGCCGACACCGGCGGCCGGCCCGGCCTGCACCGCATCACCGACCTCCACCAGCTCCTCCCGCTGCTCCGCGGGGATACCCGTTTTGGAGCACCGTCCACCTTCGGGTAATGTTCTTCCTGCGCCGAGGGGAGCAAGCCGAAAGGCAAGAACCCGGAAAGCGCAAGCCGAGCAAGATCCCCCTCACGGGGAAGTTGCCCCGGTGGCCTATGGTGTAATTGGCAGCACGACTGATTCTGGTTCAGTTAGTCTTGGTTCGAGTCCAGGTAGGCCAGCTCGCAGAGCTCATCTGCAAACCGTGGATGGCATCCACAAAGCCCCCGTTGTGTAGCGGCCTAGCACGCCGCCCTCTCAAGGCGGTAGCGCCGGTTCGAATCCGGTCGGGGGTACAGATCCTTCCCGCGGGATCACCTGGGTAGCTCCCGGTGAACCCGATGCAGGATCGCTAGGGCCCCCGTTGTGTAGCGGCCTAGCACGCCGCCCTCTCAAGGCGGTAGCGCCGGTTCGAATCCGGTCGGGGGTACCAACTGGTCTTCACCACCAGTGGCCTATGGTGTAATTGGCAGCACGACTGATTCTGGTTCAGTTAGTCTTGGTTCGAGTCCAGGTAGGCCAGCGTAGTAACGTCACGCGACTCCGTCGCATGGCACTTGATCTTGCCCCCGTTGTGTAGCGGCCTAGCACGCCGCCCTCTCAAGGCGGTAGCGCCGGTTCGAATCCGGTCGGGGGTACTCAAGGAGGAAGCCCTTCCCTTCGGGGGAGGGCTTCTTCGCTGTTCCCGGCCGTCGCCCGCACCCGGACACAACTCCGGCCCACCGCTGCGGCGTTGGAGCGGTGGGCCGGGGAACGTACAGATGAACAGAGGAAGATCAGCCGTTGCGGCGCAGGGCCTCGCTGAGACGCGCGGCGGCGTCGATGACCGCCTGGGCGTGCATCCGGCCCGGGTGGCGCGTCAGACGCTCGATCGGACCCGACACCGACACGGCGGCCACCACGCGGTTCGAGGGGCCCCTGACGGGCGCGGAGACGGACGCGACGCCCGGCTCCCGCTCACCGATCGACTGGGCCCAGCCGCGGCGCCGTACGCCCGACAGGGCCGTCGCCGTGAAGCGGGCGCCCTGGAGACCCCGGTGCAGCCGCTCGGGCTCCTCCCAGGCCATCAGGATCTGCGCCGACGAGCCGGCCTTCATGGTCAGCGTGGAGCCCACCGGGACCGTGTCCCGCAGACCGGACAGCCGCTCGGCCGCCGCCACGCAGATCCGCATGTCGCCCTGGCGCCGGTAGAGCTGCGCGCTCTCCCCGGTCACGTCGCGCAGATGCGTCAGCACCGGACCCGCCGTCGCCAGGAGGCGGTCCTCACCGGCCGCCGCCGCCAGCTCCGCCAGCCGCGGACCGAGAATGAAACGGCCCTGCATGTCGCGGGCGACCATCCGGTGGTGTTCCAATGCCACGGCCAGTCGGTGGGCCGTGGGTCGTGCGAGTCCCGTCGCCGCGACCAGTCCTGCGAGGGTGGCCGGACCGGACTCCAGGGCGCTCAGGACAAGGGCTGCCTTGTCGAGAACGCCTACGCCGCTAGAGTTGTCCATGCAACGATATTCGCGTCTCACTCTGTGAAACGCAAGTTCAATTTTCCGAGGAACTTGTCACTCTGGTGAGGCGGCCGCACAACGGACCGCACAACGGTCTCTAGTGGTGCCGGCGCAGCCGCCGGCCGGAGGGAAAGCGATGGGTAGGACACTCGCGGAGAAGGTCTGGGACGACCACGTCGTCCGGCGCGCCGAAGGCGAGCCCGACCTCCTCTTCATCGATCTTCACCTGCTGCACGAGGTGACCAGTCCCCAGGCGTTCGACGGTCTCCGCCAGAACGGCCGCCCGGTGCGGCGCCTCGACCTCACCATCGCCACCGAGGACCACAACACCCCCACCCTCGACATCGACAAGCCGATCGCCGACCCCGTCTCCCGCGCCCAGCTGGAGACCCTGCGCAAGAACTGCGCGGAGTTCGGTGTACGGCTCCACCCGCTCGGCGACGTCGAGCAGGGCGTCGTCCACGTCGTGGGACCCCAGCTGGGCCTCACCCAGCCCGGCATGACCGTGGTCTGCGGCGACTCTCACACCTCCACCCACGGCGCCTTCGGCGGCCTGGCGTTCGGCATCGGCACCAGCCAGGTCGAGCACGTCCTGGCCACCCAGACGCTGCCCATGGCCCGCCCGAAGACCATGGCCATCACCGTGAACGGCGAGCTGCCCGCCGACGTCACCGCCAAGGACCTGATCCTCGCCGTCATCGCGAAGATCGGCACCGGCGGCGGCCAGGGCTACGTCCTGGAGTACCGGGGCTCCGCCATCGAGAAACTCTCGATGGAGGGCCGGATGACCATCTGCAACATGTCCATCGAGGCCGGTGCCCGCGCGGGCATGATCGCCCCCGACCAGACCACCTTCGACTACCTCGAAGGCCGCCCGCACGCCCCCGTGGGCGAGGACTGGGACGCCGCCGTCGCCTACTGGAAGACGCTGCGGACCGACGAGGACGCCGTCTTCGACGCCGAGGTCGTCATCGAGGCCGCCGAGCTGGCCCCGTTCGTCACCTGGGGCACCAACCCCGGCCAGGGCGCCCCGCTTTCGGCGAACGTCCCCGACCCGGCTTCGTACGAAGACCCCTCGGAGCGCCTCGCCGCCGAAAAGGCCCTGGAGTACATGGGGTTGACCGCCGGACAGCCGCTGCGCGACATCAAGGTCGACACCGTCTTCGTAGGCTCCTGCACCAACGGCCGCATCGAGGACCTGCGCAACGCCGCCTCCCTGCTGGAAGGCCGGCAGGTCGCCGACGGCGTCCGCATGCTGGTCGTCCCCGGCTCCGTCCGGGTCGCCCTCCAGGCCGTCGAGGAGGGCCTGGACAAGGTCTTCAAGGCCGCCGGCGCCGAATGGCGGCACGCGGGCTGCTCCATGTGCCTGGGCATGAACCCCGACCAGCTGGCCCCCGGTGAGCGCTCCGCGTCCACCTCCAACCGCAACTTCGAGGGCCGGCAGGGCAAGGGCGGCCGCACCCACCTGGTCTCCCCCCAGGTCGCCGCCGCCACCGCAGTCCTGGGTCACCTGGCCTCCCCGGCCGACCTGTCCGACACCGTCACCACCGCGGGGGTCTGAGGAACCATGGAAGCTTTCACCCACCACACCGGCCGGGCCGTCCCGCTGCGCCGCAGCAACGTCGACACCGACCAGATCATCCCCGCGCACTGGCTGAAGAAGGTCACCCGCGACGGCTTCGAGGACGGGCTCTTCGAGGCGTGGCGCAAGGACTCCGAGTTCGTCCTCAACCGCCCCGAGCGGCAGGGCGCCACGGTCCTGGTGGCCGGCCCCGACTTCGGCACCGGCTCCTCCCGCGAGCACGCCGTCTGGGCGCTCCAGAACTACGGCTTCAAGACGGTCATCTCGGCCCGCTTCGCCGACATCTTCCGCGGCAACTCGCTGAAGAACGGTCTGCTGACCGTGGTCCTGCCCCAGGCGACCGTCGACGCCCTCTGGGAGCTGACCGAGGCCGACCCCACCGCCGAGATCACCGTCGACCTGGAGTCCCGCAAGGTCCTGGCGGCCGGGATCGACGCCGACTTCGAGCTCGACGAGAACGCCCGCTGGCGGCTCCTGAACGGCCTCGACGACATCAGCCTCACCCTTCAGAACGAAGCCGACATCGCGGCCTACGAGGCGGCCAGGCCGTCCTTCAAGCCCCGTACAATTACGGCCTGAGCAGCGCTTTTCCAAGACTGCGCCCCCCACCCTCCGGTGGGGGGCGCAGTCGCTTGTTGAGACCCTGTCGGGCGACAACTCGCCCTAGATGGCACAATCGGTGCATGGAACGCGACAACCAACTCGAGCTCTACGAGGAAGTCGCCGCCCGATTGAAGGAAGCGCACTCCCGAGTGCGCGCACTGCAAGTCCCGGAGGGCGTAAGGATGGCGCTGTCCCGGAAGCTGCTGGTCGTCACGGCCGCGGCGAAGCACGATCTCGCGGACGCGGCAACGCGTCTGGACCGGTTGATGAAGGACCTCGATGAGGGCCGATTCCCTGAAGACGACTGACACCAGGAACTCCGCAACGGCACTTCCGCGTTGCGGCACAAGGGTGATTAGGCCGTTTCGTGTTTGATTTGCGGTATATACATGCCTAACGTGCGAAAACGCTAGAACAGTTTCGTTCCGGCAAAGTCTCCGAAGGGGAAGACGTGAACAAGGCGCAGCTCGTAGAAGCGATTGCCGACAAGTTGGGCGGTCGCCAGCAGGCCGCCGAAGCCGTCGACCACGTGCTCGACGCCATCGTGCGCGCCGTGGTCTCCGGCGACCGGGTCTCGGTGACGGGCTTCGGCTCGTTCGAGAAGGTCGACCGCCCGGCCCGCTACGCCCGCAACCCGCAGACGGGTGAGCGCGTGCGGGTCAAGAAGACCTCCGTTCCGCGCTTCCGCGCGGGTCAGGGCTTCAAGGACCTGGTCAGCGGCTCGAAGAAGCTCCCCAAGGGCGGCGAGGTCTCCGTCAAGAAGGCCCCCAAGGGCAGCCTGACCGGCGGCGCCTCCGCCACCGTGAAGAAGGCCGTCGCCAAGAAGGCCACCACGGCCAAGAAGGCCGCCGCCAAGAAGGCCACGCCGGCCAAGAAGACCACCGCCGCCGCCGCGAAGAAGGCGACCCCGGCGAAGAAGACCACCACCGCGGCCGCGAAGAAGACCTCGGCCGCCACCAAGAAGACGGCGGCGGCCGCCAAGAAGACCACCACCGCCGCCGCCAAGAAGGCCACCACGGCCACCACGGCCAAGAAGGCCGCCGCCAAGAAGACCGCCCCGGCCAAGAAGGCCACGGCGAAGAAGGCGCCCGCCAAGAAGACCACGGCGCGCAAGACCGCCACGGCCAAGAAGGCCGCCGCCAAGAAGTAGGACGGTCACCGCACGTCCGCCGGGCCGGGCTCCCGCACGGGAGCCCGGCCCGCGGCGCGTGCGCGCGGACCCGGCGGTACGGGACCGGGGGAGCGACTCAGAAGGTCTGCAACGTCACCAGGGTGATCCGCAGGCCCGCGCCCGAGGTGCCGGGCTCCGCCTCGATCCGCACGCGCTGCCCCGGCCGGAGCAGCCGCAGCCCGCCCGCGTCGAACGCGTCCGCCCCGAAATCCACCGGGGTGCCGTCGTCGAGCAGCACACTGCCGCTGCGGTTCTCGGGGTCGTACGTGTACGCGGTCGCCTGCATGGACCGCAGCCTATCCGGCCGCCGCCGGCCGCCGGGCCGCCGTCCGCGGGCCGAGCCCCAGGGCCCCCGCCGCCGCCAGATCCTCGCCGGTGTCCACGTCCCGGCGGACGGAATCCACCCCGGCCAGCGTGATTTCCACCGCTCCCGACGACAAATGCCGCAGCCGCGACGGACCCCCGAAAGCCGGTTCCAATTCCACCCCCGGTGCCGCCGAGAGGAATGTCGTACCTATTTCGGCGGCATCCGCGAGAAATGCCCTCGGGAATTGCCGGGCCACCGCCAGGACCCGCGCCAGCTCCACCGGACGCAGCGCCGGAAGATCCGCGTTCAACGCCGCCACGCGCGCGTGCGGCCGCCGCTCCCGCACCGCCCGGGCCCCGTGCGCCAGCGCCGCGTTGAGCCCCGCCGCCGGGGAGTCCGGCACGATGAGGGCCCCCAGCGCCGCCAGCGCCCGGCCCGCCGCCGGATCGTCCGTGACCACCACCACGTCCCGTACCTCCGGGCAGTCCAGCGCCGCCGCCACGGTGTCCTCGGCGAAGGCCAGGGCCAGCCGGGGGCGCAGCAGCTCCCCGGCGGAGGGCGCCAGCCGGCTCTTCGCCAGGGCCAGGGGTTTCAGGGGTACGACCAGGGACCAGCCGTCGTCCGCATCCGTGTTCATCGCCGACCATTCTGTCCCGCCCCGGCGGTACGGCCCCGGCCCCGGGGCGTACGGTGTCCTCGACAGAGCAGGAGCATGGGGCGACACTTGACCCCCTGCCAGCAAGACACCGGAGAAAGGTGCCCCGAGTGCCCCGCCGCAGAATCGGCTTCTGGTACCGCCTCGCGGCGGTCATCGCCAAACCCCCCCTGGTGGTTCTGTTCAAGAGGGACTGGCGCGGCACGGAGCACATCCCGGCCGACGGCGGCTTCATCACCGCGGTCAACCACAACTCCTACCTGGACCCGCTCTCCTACGCGCATTACCAGTACAACACCGGCCGAGTGCCCCGCTTCCTGGCCAAGGCCGGCCTCTTCAAGGCCGGATTCGTCGGCACGATGCTCCGCAACACCGGGCAGATCCCCGTCTACCGCGAGACCACCGACGCCCTGGACGCCTTCCGCGCCGCCGTCGAGGCCATCGAGCGGGGCGAGTGCGTCGCCTTCTACCCCGAGGGCACCCTCACCCGCGACCCCGACATGTGGCCCATGCACGGCAAGACCGGCGCCGCCCGCGTCGCGCTGCTCACCAAGGCGCCCGTCATCCCGGTGGCCCAGTGGGGCGCCAACCTCGCGATGCCGCCGTACGCCAAGACGGACAAGTTCCGGCTCTTCCCGCGCAAGACGCTCATCGTGCAGGCCGGCCCGCCCGTCGACCTCTCCCGCTTCGACGGCCTGGAGCCCACCCCCGAGGTGCTGCGCGAGGCCACCGAGACGATCATGGCGGCCATCACCGCCCTGCTGGCGGAGGTCCGCGGCGAGCAGGCCCCCGCGGAGCCGTACGACCCGCGCCGCGCCCGCCTGGAGCAGCGCCGCAAGGCCGCCGAGGGAGGCGCCAAGTGACCAAGGCCGCCGTCTTCGGCAACGGTTCCTGGGGCACCGCCTTCGCCATGGTGATGGCCGACGCGGGCTGCGAGGTGAGCCTCTGGGGCCGCCGCCCCGCGCTCGCCGAGACCATCAACGCCACCCGTACCAACCCGGACTACCTGCCCGGCATCGAACTCCCCCGGGGCATCACGGCCACCGCGGACGCGGCCGAGGCCGCCGAGGGAGCCGACTTCGCCGTCCTGGTCATCCCCTCCCAGACCCTGCGCGAGAACCTCGCCGCCTGGGCGCCGAAGCTCGGCCCCGACACCGTGCTCGTCTCCCTGATGAAGGGCATCGAACTCGGCACCGCCAAGCGGATGAGCGAGGTCATCACCGAGGTCGCCGACGTCCCCGCCGAGCGCGTGGCCGTCCTCACCGGCCCCAACCTGGCCCGCGAGATCGCCGCCCGGCAGCCCGCCGCCGCCGTCGCCGCCTGCGTCGACGAGTCGGTCGCCCAGCGGCTCCAGGCCGCCTGCATGACCCCGTACTTCCGCCCGTACACCAACACCGACGTCGTCGGCTGCGAGCTCGGCGGCGCGGTGAAGAACGTCATCGGCCTCGCCGTCGGCATCGCCAACGGCATGGGCCTCGGCGACAACTCCAAGGCCACGCTCATCACCCGCGGCCTCGCCGAGACCACCCGCCTCGGCCTCGCCATGGGCGCCGACCCGCTCACCTTCTCCGGCCTCGCGGGCCTCGGCGACCTCGTCGCCACCTGCTCCTCGCCGCTCTCCCGGAACAACACCTTCGGCACCAACCTGGGCCGCGGGATGACCCTCCAGGAGGCCGTCGCGGCCACCAAGCAGACCGCCGAGGGCGTCAAGTCCTGCGAGTCGGTGCTCGATCTGGCCCGCCGGCACGGCGTCGACATGCCCATCACCGAGACCGTCGTCTCCATCGTCCACGACGGCAAGCCGCCGACGGTCGCGCTCAAGGAGCTCATGTCGCGCAGCGCCAAGCCCGAAAGGCGCTGAGCCGAAGACGCTGAGCCAAAGCCGCTGAGCCGGACGCGGGAGGCCGTCAGCGGGGCGCTCAGGAGTTCGGACACCGCAAGGTACGCTCAACGCGATATGAGCGAGAACACCCAGAGCCCCCGCAAGCCGCGCGTGGCCGTCGTCTTCGGCGGACGCAGCTCGGAGCACGCCATCTCCGTCGTCACCGCCGGCGCCGTCCTCAAGGCGATCGACCGGACCAAGTACGACGTGCTTCCCATCGGCATCACCAGGGAGGGGCGCTGGGCGCTGACCGCCGACGCCCCCGAGCGGATGGCGATCGCCGAGCGCTCCCTGCCGGACGTCGCCCAGCTCGCCGAGTCGGAGACCGGCGGCGTGGTCATCCCCGTCGACCCGGCGGACCGCGAGGTCGTCCTCCACGAGCCCGGCAGCCTGCCGCAGGCCCTCGGCCAGGTCGACGTCGTCTTCCCCATGCTCCACGGCCCGTACGGCGAGGACGGCACCCTCCAGGGCCTCCTGGAGCTCTCCGGCATCCCGTACGTCGGCGCGGGCGTCCTCGCCTCCGCGGTCGGCCAGGACAAGGAGTACATGAAGCGGGTCTTCGTCTCCTACGGCCTGCCGGTCGGCCCGTACGAGGTGATCCGGCCGCGCGAGTGGGACCGCAACCCGGCCGAGGCCCGCAAGAAGATCGTCGAGTTCGCCGCCGACCACGGCTGGCCGCTCTTCGTGAAGCCGGCCCGCGGCGGCTCCTCCGTCGGCATCACCAAGGTCGACGACCTCTCCGGCCTCGACGAGGCCGTCGAGGAGGCCCGCCGCTACGACCCGAAGATCATCGTGGAGGCGCTGGTGCGCGGCCGCGAGATCGAGTGCGGCGTCCTGGAGTTCGAGGACGGCCCGCGCGCCAGCGTGCCCGCCGAGATCCCGCCGGTCACCGACCACGACTTCTACGACTTCGAGGCCAAGTACATCGACTCGGCCTCCGGTCTGGTGCCCGCCCCCATCGGCGACGAGGCCACCGCCGAGGTCCAGCGCCTGGCCGTCGCCGCCTACGAGGCGGTCTCCTGCGAGGGCCTGGTCCGCGCCGACTTCTTCCTCACCGAGGACGGCGACTTCGTCATCAACGAGATCAACACCATGCCCGGCTTCACCCCGATCTCCATGTACCCGCGCATGTGGCAGGAGAGCGGCGTGAGCTACCCCGAGCTCGTCGACCGGCTCGTCCAGGCCGCGCTGACCCGCTCCACGGGCCTGCGCTAGCCGACGGCCGGGGCCCTCGCCTCCGGGACCCGGAGGCAAGGGCCTAACGGCACTCCGGCTCCAGGGCGCAGGGCACCGAGCGGTCCACCGGGGCGGCCAGATCGACCAGCGGCGCGATGTCGTGGGCGTACCGCTCGTCCAGGGCGATCTCGACGTACGTCTCGCGGTACACCGAGGTGAAACGGGGTCCGCCGCCCTCCGTCCGCTCCAGCATCCAGCGGACGCGCTCGGCGGAGACGGCCTGCGCCTGCGGATCGCTCATCTTTTCGGGCCGGGGGACCCCGCAGCGCAGTACGATCGCACCGTCACCCCAGCCGGCGGTCAGCTCCGAGTCGGGGGACGGATCGCTCCGCTCCTGCCCCGCCACGGTGTCCGGGAGCTCCTTCGCCAGCGCACGGCAGAGCGCCGCCTCCGCCGCGGGCGGTGACGGCACCGGTACCGACGCCTGGGCGTCGGCGGAGCAGCCGGTGACGGCCAGCAGCAGGACGGCGGCCGAGACGGGCAGGCCGAGAGGCCGGTGGGAAGAAGTCACCGGCCAAGCGTAGACGGGGGCTACAGATGGACGACCGGGCAGGTCAGGGTGCGGGTGATGCCGTCCACCTGCTGGACCTTCGCGACCACCATGCGGCCGAGCTCGTCGACCGTGTCGGCCTGCGCCCGCACGATCACGTCGTACGGTCCGGTCACGTCCTCTGCCTGGATCACCCCCGGGATCTTGGCGATGGTGTCGGCGACGGTCGACGCCTTGCCCACCTCGGTCTGAATCAGGATGTACGCCTGTACCACGGAACCTCCAGGGCGGCCACGAGGATCTTGTGGGAGAAAGAGACGCCACGGTACCGCGTTGCCGGAAGCCGCGGGGAGTCCCGCGCCTACCGGGGCGCCCGGGGTGTGGCGTACACAGGACAGAAGTTGACGGTCAACTTGACGGTACCCAGCACGGTGACGGCCCGCGACCCGCGGCGCGCACGGACGCTCCGCCGACCGCCGGCCGGCACGACGACACGAGGTGAGACGCGGTGAAGGGCACAGTCGGAGAACTGGGCGAGTTCGGGCTCATCAGAGAGCTCACGTCCCGGCTCACCTCCACCCCGGCGGTACGGATCGGGCCCGGCGACGACGCCGCCGTGGTCTCCGCCCCGGACCGGCGCGTGGTGGCCAGCACGGACATCCTGCTCGAAGGACGGCACTTCCGCCGCGACTGGTCGACGGCGTACGACGTCGGCCGCAAGGCCGCCGCGCAGAACCTCGCCGACATCGCCGCCATGGGCGCGGTCCCCACCGCCCTCCTCCTCGGCCTCGTCGTCCCCGCCGAGCTCCCGGTCACCTGGCCCACGGAACTCATGGACGGACTGCGCGACGAATGTCAGGTCGCGGGCGCGGCCGTGGTCGGCGGAGACGTCGTCCGCGGCGACACGATCATGGTCTCCATCACCGCCCTCGGCGACCTCCGCAACGCCGACCCGGTCACCCGGGGCGGCGCCCAGCCCGGCGACGTCGTCGCCTACACCGGCTGGCTCGGCTGGTCCGCCGCCGGCTACGCGGTCCTCTCCCGGGGCTTCCGCTCCCCCCGCGCCTTCGTCGAGGCGCACCGCCGGCCCGAACCGCCCTACCACGCGGGTCCGGCCGCCGCCGGGCTCGGCGCCACCGCCATGTGCGACGTCAGCGACGGCCTCATCGCCGACCTCGGCCACATCGCCGAGGCCAGCAACGTCCGCATCGACCTGCGCTCCGGACTCATCGACATCCCCGGCCAGATGCACGACATCGGCCAGGCCGTCGGCGTCGACCCGCTCCAGTGGGTCCTCACCGGAGGTGAGGACCACGCGATCGTCGCCACCTTCCCGCCGGACGTGAAGCTGCCCGCGCGCTGGAAGGTCATCGGCGAGGTCATCGCCCCCTCCGCGCTGCCCCAGGTGACCGTCGACGGCGCCCCCTGGCACAGCACCGGCGGCTGGGACCACTTCGGGGAGACCGAGTGAGCCCCGCACCGCCGCTCGTCCTGACCGTCGCCGGATCCGACTCCGGCGGCGGCGCGGGCATCCAGGCCGACCTCAAGACCATGCTCGCCCTCGGCGTCCACGGCATGAGCGTCCTCACCGCCGTCACCGCGCAGAACTCGCGGGGCGTGCGGGGCGTCTGGGAGCTTCCCGAGGAGGCGGTCCGCGCCCAGTACCGGGCCGTCGTCGACGACATCGGCGTCCACGCGGTCAAGACCGGCATGCTCGCCACCGCCCCGCTCGTCGAGACCGTCGCCGAACTCCTCGCGGGCACGGACGTGCCCGTGGTCGTGGACCCGGTCGGCGTCTCCAAGCACGGTGACTCGCTGCTCGCGGCCAGCGCCCTGGAGTCCGTACGGAACCGGCTGCTGCCGACCGCGACCGTCGCCACGCCCAACCTGGACGAGGTGACGCAGCTCACCGGCGTGCACGTCGTGTACGAGAGCGACATGAGGAACGCCGCCGAGGGCGTCCTGTCGTACGGGCCGGAGTGGGTCCTGATCAAGGGCGGCCACCTGCCCACCGGCCGCGAGGCGGTGGACCTGCTCACCGACGGCACCGAGGAACACTGGCTGCGCGCCCCCCGTCACGACAACCGGCACACCCATGGCACCGGCTGCACCCTCGCCTCGGCCATCGCGTCCGGGCTCGCCAAGGGCCTCCCGGTCCCGGAGGCCGTACGGGAGGCGAAGGCGTACGTCACCGGGGCGATCGCCGCCGGATTCTCCCTGGGGGAGGGCATCGGGCCCGTCGACCACGCGTGGGAACTGCGCCGCTGAAAGTCCCCGGGCACGGCAAGAGGCCGGTTCACCGAGGTGAACCGGCCTCTCAAGGCAACCGCAGGGGCTGCGCTACGACTGAAACGTCGCGATTAGCGCGAGACCTTGCCGGCCTTGATGCACGAGGTGCAGACGTTGAGCCGCTTCGGCGTCCGACCGACCACGGCACGCACACGCTGGATGTTCGGGTTCCAGCGACGAGACGTACGGCGGTGCGAGTGCGAAATGTTGTTGCCGAAGCCCGGCCCCTTGCCGCAGACGTCGCAGTTGGCAGCCACGGGTCACTCCAAAGACTTCAGATTTACAGTGAGATCCGGCGCACCGGAATCAGGAGTCTGAAGTGGCTTGCCGGGGATGGCCCGGCGAGTGCCGGGCAACCGAAGCAGCATACAACGACTGCCTCGGTGGAACGAAACTACCACGGTCCGGTCCGACCCTCTCCCGGCCCCCCGGGCCAGGGAGACCCCCGTCTACCCTGCGGTGAGCCGCACCGCCCAAGGAGGACCCCCGTTGTCGCGAGCCCCGCAGCCCTTCGACCACGCCGTCCGGAGTGACGAGCGTCTCGTCCTCGACGCCGAGGCGGTCCGGGCCTGGAGCGCGCGGACGGCCGAGGCACTCGGGCGGGAGCGGGCCGCGATCGACGCCATCAACGTCTACCCGGTCGCCGACGGGGACACCGGCACCAACCTGTACCTGACCGCGGACGCCGCCCACCGGGCCGTCGAGGCCGTCTTCACCGCCCCCGGAGCCTCCGGCACCTCCGCCCCCGACACCACCGACGCCGTCCGCGCCATGGCCCACGGAGCGCTCCTCGGCGCCCGCGGCAACTCCGGCACCATCCTGTCCCAGCTGCTGCGCGGCATGGCCGGGGTGCTCGCGGAGGGCGCCGACGGCGACCACCTCGCCCGCGCCCTCGACGACGCGGCCGCCTCCGCCCGCGCGGCCGTCGCCCACCCCGAGGAGGGCACCATCCTCACCGTCGCGGCCGCCGCCGCGGCCTCCTGCGCGACCGGCGGAACCCTCCCGGACGTGGCCAGGAGGGCCTACGACGGGGCCAGGACGGCCCTGGAGGCCACCCCCGGCCAGCTGGCCGTGCTCGGCCGCGCGGGGGTCGTGGACGCCGGTGGGCAGGGCCTGGTGGCCGTCCTCGGCGCGCTGGTGGAGACGGTGACCGGCCGGGCGCCGGAACCGCTGCCGCCGTCCCCGGTGGTACGGGCCCTGCCCGTCGTCCCGGGAGAGCCCTGCGGCCCCGACGACACGGGCCCCGGCTACGAGGTGCTGTACCTCCTGGAGGCCGAGGACGCCGCCGTCGAACTCCTCAGGGCCCGGCTCGACGCCCTCGGCGACTCCCTCGTCGTCGTCGGCGGCGACGGGCTCTGGAACGTCCACGTGCACGTCGACGACGCGGGCGCCGCCGTCGAGGCCGGGATCGAGGCGGGGCGGCCGCACCGGATCCGCGTCACCCACTTCGCGAGCACGGCACACGCGCACGCGCATGTGCCTGTGGCCGCCCCCGCCTCCGCGCCGGGCGGCGGTCACGCGGCCGAAGCCCCCGGAGCGGCCGGAGCGGCCGGAGCACCGGGAACGCCCGCCCACGCGCGCGAGGAACGGGCCCCGCGCGCCGTCGTCGCCGTCCTCCCCGGCGAAGGACTCGCCGTGCTCTGCGCCGAGGCCGGCGCCACCACCGTCCAGGCCAGGCCCGGCGAACCGCCCGCCGGGGACGAACTCCTCGCCGCCGTCCGCCGCGCCCACGCGCGCGAGGTGGTCCTCCTGCCCAACGACACCGACCTGCGCGCGGCCGCCGCGTCCGCCGCCGAACGGGCCCGCGCCGAGGGCATCCGGGTCGCCCTCATCCCCACCCGGGCCGCCGTCCAGGGCATCGCCGCCCTCGCCGTCCACGAACCCGAGCGCAGCTTCGACGAGGACGTCGTCGCCATGACCGCCGCCGCCGGCGCCACCCGCTACGCCGAACTCGCCGTCGCCGAACGCCAGTCCTTCACCAGCGCCGGCGTCTGCCAGGCCGGCGACGTCCTCGGCCTCATCGAGGGCGACGTCGCCGTCATCGGAGAGGACCTCACCGACACCGCCCGCACGGTCCTCGACCGGATGCTCCAGGCCGGCGGCGAACTCGTCACCCTCGTCGTCGCCGACAGCGCCCCGCCCGGCCTCGCCGACACCCTCGAAGCCCACGTCCGGCGCGGCTACCTGGCCGTCGACACCGTCACGTACCACGCGGGCGAAGGCGCCCCGCCGCTCCTCATCGGCGTCGAATAGCCACGCGTGGCCACGCGTGGCGGGGCCGCTCCGGGCGCGTTGTCCACAGGCATCGCCCCGACTGTCGGCGTCGTGGTGTGCAATGGAACACGTGCCCGCGCTCGACGAACCCCTCAAGAAGTCACTCGGCCCCGCCACCGCCAAGGTCATGGCCGAGGCCCTCGACCTGCACACGGTCGGGGACCTCCTCCACCACTACCCCCGGCGGTACGCGGAGCGGGGCGAGCTGACCACGCTCTCCGACCTGCCGCTCGACGAGCACGTCACGGTCGTCGCCCAGGTCGCGGACGCCCGCGTCCACACCTTCAACGGCGCCAAGGGCCGCAGCCAGCGCCTCGAAGTGACCATCACCGACGGGTACGGCCGGCTCCAGCTGGTCTTCTTCGGCAAGGGCGTCCACAAGCCCCACCACGACCTGGTGCCCGGCACGCGCGCGATGTTCTCCGGCAAGGTCTCGCTCTTCAACCGGCGCCTCCAGCTCGCCCACCCCGCCTACGAACTCCTGCGCGGCGACGGCGACGTGGCGGTGGACGCCTGGGCCGGCGCCCTCATCCCGATCTACCCGGCCACCACCAAACTGGAGTCCTGGAAGATCGCCAAGGCCGTCGACGCCGTCCTGCCGAGCGCCGTCGACGCCGTCGACCCGCTCCCGCCCGCCCTCCGCGAGGGCCGCGGCCTCGCCGAACTCCCCGACGCCCTCCGCCTGATCCACCGCCCCCGCACCAAGGCCGACGTCGCCGCCGCCCGCGAACGCCTCAAGTGGGACGAGGCGTTCGTCCTCCAGGTGGCCCTCGCCCGCCGCCGCCACGCCGACACCCAACTCCCCGCCGTCCCCCGCCGCCCCGCCGAGAACGGCATCCTCACCGCCTTCGACGCCACCCTCCCCTTCACCCTCACCGAAGGCCAGCGCAAGGTCTCCAAGGAGATCTTCGACGACCTCGCCACCGACCACCCCATGCACCGCCTCCTCCAGGGCGAGGTCGGCTCGGGCAAGACGTTGGTGGCGCTGCGGGCCATGCTCGCCGTCGTCGATGCCGGGGGGCAGGCCGCGATGCTCGCGCCCACCGAGGTGCTGGCTCAGCAGCATCATCGGTCGGTCACCGAGATGATGGGGGAGCTGGCCGAGGGGGGCATGCTCGGTGGGGCCGAGCGGGCGACCAAGGTGGTGGTGCTCACCGGGTCCATGGGGGCCGCCGGGCGGCGGCAGGCGCTGCTCGACCTGGTGACCGGGGAGGCGGGGATCGTCATCGGGACGCACGCGCTCATCGAGGACAAGGTGCAGTTCCACGACCTGGGGCTTGTCGTCGTCGACGAGCAGCACCGGTTCGGCGTCGAGCAGCGCGACGCGCTGCGGGGCAAGGGGAAGCAGCCTCCGCATCTGCTGGTCATGACCGCCACCCCGATCCCGCGGACCGTCGCCATGACCGTCTTCGGCGACCTGGAGACCTCCGTCCTCGACCAGCTCCCCGCCGGACGCTCCCCGATCGCCAGCCACGTCGTCCCCGCCGCCGACAAGCCGCACTTCCTCACGCGCGCGTGGGAGCGGGTCCGCGAGGAGGTGGAGAACGGCCACCAGGCGTACGTCGTCTGCCCCCGCATCGGCGACGACGTCGACCAGGCGGCCGAGAAGAAGGGCGCCAAGCGGAAGCCCTCCGCCGAGGACGAGGCCGAGAAGCGGCCCCCGCTCGCCGTCCTCGACGTCGCCGAGAAGCTCTCCGCCGGACCCCTCGCCGGGCTCCGCGTCGCCGTCCTGCACGGGCGCATGCACCCCGACGACAAGGACGACGTCATGCGCCGCTTCGCCGCCGGCGAGCTCGACGTCCTCGTCGCCACCACCGTCATCGAGGTCGGGGTCAACGTCCCCAACGCCACCGCCATGGTGATCATGGACGCCGACCGCTTCGGCGTCTCCCAGCTCCACCAGCTCCGCGGCCGCGTCGGCCGAGGCTCCGCCCCCGGCCTCTGCCTCCTCGTCAGCGAGATGCCCGAGGCCGGCCCGGCCCGGCAGCGCCTCGCCGCCGTCGCCGCCACCCTCGACGGCTTCGAGCTCTCCCGCATCGACCTCGAACAGCGCCGCGAGGGCGACGTCCTCGGCCAGGCGCAGTCCGGCGTCCGCTCCTCCCTGCGGGTCCTCGCCGTCATCGAGGACGAGGAGGTCATCGCCGCCGCCCGCGAGGAGGCCACCGCCCTCGTCCTCGCCGACCCCGACCTCGACGCCCACCCGGGACTCCGCACCGCCCTGGACGCCCTGCTGAGCGAGGAGCGGGAGGAGTACCTGGAGAAGGGCTGACCGCGCCCCCGGCCCGTACGGCCATATCCTGGGGCGTACGCACTGGACGACGCAGGACGAGGAAACCGATGACCCGCGTGATCGCCGGCACCGCCGGCGGACGGCGCCTGGCCGTGCCCCCGGGCACCGGCACCCGCCCCACCTCCGACCGGGCGCGCGAGGGCCTCTTCTCCACCTGGGAGGCGCTCCACGGCATCGAGGGCGCCCGGGTCGCCGACCTGTACGCCGGCTCCGGAGCCGTCGGCCTGGAGGCGCTGTCCCGCGGCGCCGTCCACGCCCTCCTCGTCGAGGCCGACGCCCGCGCCTCCCGCACCGTCCGGGAGAACGTGTCGGCGCTCGGCCTGCCCGGCGCCGAGGCCCGGACCGGCAAGGCCGAGCAGATCGTCACCGGACCGGCCCCGGCCGAGCCGTACGACCTGGTCTTCCTCGACCCGCCCTACGCGGTCGCCGACGAGGAACTGCGGGAGATCCTCCTCACACTGCGCTCGGGGGGCTGGCTGAGCGAGGATGCCGTCGTCACCGTGGAGCGCAGCACCCGAGGCGGCTCCTTCGGCTGGCCGGACGGCTTCGAACCACTGCGGTCCCGTCGCTACGGCGAGGGAACGTTTTGGTACGGTCGCGCCGCCTCTACGTGCGAAGACGCACGATGACCGGACCGGAGAGCGAGGGAACCAGGTTGCGCCGCGCCGTCTGTCCGGGGTCGTTCGACCCCATCACCAACGGACATCTCGACATCATCGCCCGCGCCTCCAAGCTGTACGACGTCGTGCACGTCGCGGTGATGATCAATCAGTCCAAGCAGGGCCTGTTCGCGGTCGAGGAGCGGATCGAGCTGATCCGCGAGGTCACCGCCGACTTCGGCAACGTCGAGGTGGAGTCCTTCCACGGCCTGCTCGTCGACTTCTGCAAGCAGCGCGACATCCCCGCCATCGTCAAGGGGCTGCGCGCGGTCAGCGACTTCGACTACGAGCTCCAGATGGCCCAGATGAACATCGGCCTGTCGGGCGTCGAGACGCTGTTCGTGCCCACCAACCCCACGTACAGCTTCCTGTCGTCCTCGCTGGTCAAGGAGGTCGCGGCCTGGGGCGGCGACGTCTCCCACCTGGTGCCCCCCGCGGTCCTCGGCCGGCTGACCGAGCGGCTCCGCGGGAAGTGACGCGCGGCCACCACCGCTGACACTCCGTCACCTGGTGTCGGACGGGCCACGACTGCCCTTACAGTCGTCCCGTCCGTCTCCATCCAGCTGTAGAGAGTGGCGAGCACCCGGTGGACGTGCAGAAGAAGCTCGACGAGATCGTCGCGACCGTACAAGGCGCCCGCTCGATGCCCATGTCGGCCTCCTGTGTGGTCAACCGCGCCGATCTGCTCGCCCTCCTCGACGAGGTGCGGGACGCCCTGCCGAACTCCCTCGCCCAGGCCCAGGAGCTCATCGGCGGACGCGAGCAGATGGTCGAGCACGCGCGCCAGGAGGCCGAGCGGATCATCGAGGCCGCCCACGCCGAGCGCGGCACGATCGTCTCCGACACCCAGATCGCCCGGCTCTCCCAGGAGGAGGCCGACCGGATCCTCTCCGAGGCCCGCCGCGAGGCCGAGGAGGTCAAGGCCGAGGCCGACGAGTACGTCGACTCCAAGCTCGCCAACTTCGAGGTCGTCCTCAACAAGACCATCGGCTCCGTCGACCGGGGCCGCGAGAAGCTCCTCGGCCGCGGCCCGGGCCTGGACGAGCACGGGTACGCCGACGAGGACGCCCCCGAGTACAGCGCGGACCCGCAGACCCTGATCTCCCGCGCCGACGAGTACGTGGACGCCAAGCTCGGCGCCTTCGAGGCGGTCCTCTCCAAGACCCTGGAGGCCGTCGGCCGCGGCCGGCAGAAGCTGCACGGCCGGATCGCCACCGACGCCCTCGGCGAGCACATGGCCGCCCAGGACGGCCTCGGCCACTCCGTGCACACCAGCGACGCCGACTACCTCGCCGGCCTCGCGGAGCTCGCCGACCCGGAGCCGGTCGCCCCCCTGCCGCCCGTGGCCGCCCCCGCCCCGGTCGCCGCGCAGATCCCCGCCCAGCAGGACCCCTACGGCTACCAGCAGCAGCCTCAGCAGGTGGATCCGTACGGCTACCAGCAGCAGGACCCGTACGCGTACCAGCAGCAGCCCCAGCAGGTGGACCCGTACGGCTACCAGCAGCAGGACCCCTACGCGTACCAGCAGCAGCCGCAGGTCCAGCCGCAGCCGGCCGCGCTCGACGAGACCAGCTTCTTCGACACGAGCATGATCGACCTGGAGCAGCTGCGCCGGTACGAGCAGGGCCAGCAGTAGCCGGAAGGGCCGGATTGGGCCCTGGGCGAAGCGTCCAGTATCCTGGCTCTTCGGTCGCGTGTATGTCCGCGATCCATGCTGCCCGCGAACGGCAGCCCCCTGAGACTTGCGACGCGAACGATCCGAAAGCAGGAAGAACCCTGAGCACGCGCCTCGACCACCGCAACCCCCTCGTGTTCGACACACACGAGCTGGGGCGGCGTCCCGGTGCCCTCCAGCGGATCTCCCGCACGGTCGACGCGCCCGCCGACCTCGGCGTCGCCGGGGTCGTCGGAGTGCCCGAGGGCGCTCCGGTGGAGATCGAGCTCCGACTCGAGTCGGTCATGGAAGGGGTGCTTGTCACAGGCACCGCCCGTGCATCGGCCGAGGGGGAGTGCGTAAGGTGTCTGGAGCCCGTCGAGCTGGAGCTCGACGCGGACTTCCAGGAGATGTTCTCGTACCCCGACTCCGACGACCGGGGCCGCGTCAAAGCGGTCGCGGACGACGAGGAGGATGAAGACGAGAGCATGATCCCCCTCGAGGACGGCATGTTCGACCTCGAACCTGTGCTGCGTGACGCCGTGGTGCTCGCTCTGCCGATGCAGCCGGTGTGCCGGGAGGACTGTGCGGGTCTGTGTTCCGAATGCGGAATCAACCTGAACGACCACCCGGACCACCACCACGACGCCACCGACATCCGTTGGGCGGCACTGCAGGAACTCGCCGGTTCACTGGGAGCCGACGAGAAAGACAACATGAGCGACGCCGCTACCGGTGTCGACGAGAAGCAGGAGAAGTAGCCGTGGCTGTTCCGAAGCGGAAGATGTCGCGCAGCAACACGCGCCACCGCCGGTCGCAGTGGAAGGCTGCGGTCCCCACCCTGGTTTCGTGTGAGCGTTGCCAGGAGCCGAAGCTCCAGCACATCGCGTGCCCGAGCTGCGGCACCTACAACAAGCGCCAGGTCCTCGCGGTCTGAGCGGGCTGGTGAGAGGCACGATGTCTGACAACATCAACAGCGCCTCGTCCCACACGCTTCTGGAAGGGCGGCTCGGGTATCACCTCGAGTCCGCCCTTCTGGTGCGTGCGCTGACCCACCGCTCGTACGCGTACGAGAACGGCGGTCTGCCCACCAACGAGCGGCTGGAGTTCCTCGGGGACTCCGTGCTCGGCCTGGTGGTCACCGACACCCTCTACCGCACCCACCCCGATCTGCCCGAAGGCCAGCTGGCCAAGCTTCGGGCCGCGGTGGTCAACTCGCGTGCGCTGGCGGACGTCGGGCGTGGTCTCGACCTGGGCTCCTTCATCCGGCTCGGCCGGGGTGAAGAGGGCACGGGCGGCCGGGACAAGGCATCCATCCTCGCCGACACCCTCGAAGCGGTGATCGGCGCGGTCTATCTCGACCAGGGCCTCGACGCGGCGTCCGAGCTGGTGCACCGGCTCTTCGACCCGCTGATCGAGAAGTCCTCGAACCTCGGTGCCGGCCTGGACTGGAAGACCAGTCTCCAGGAACTCACCGCGGCCGAGGGGCTCGGCGTTCCGGAGTACCTCGTCTCCGAGGAGGGCCCGGACCACGAGAAGACCTTCACTGCTGCCGCCCGCGTCGGTGGTGTCTCGTACGGCACCGGCACCGGCCGCAGCAAGAAGGAGGCGGAGCAGCAGGCCGCCGAGTCCGCGTGGCGCGCGATCCGCGCGGCCGCGGACGAGCGGGCGGCGGCGGCCAAGGCCGCTGCCGACGCCGGTGAGACCGGTGTGCCTGGTGCGACCGGTGAATCCGGTGCTTCCGGTGCTGCCGGTGAGCAGGACGGGAAGGACGGGGCCGCACCGGCCACCGCCTGACCGCTCCCCGCACCGGCCACCGCCCGCATCCTTCAGCGGAAGACCCACCGCCCGCCCCCGCCAGGGGCGGGCGGAGCCGTTTCCGGGCGGGCCCGGCCGGTCCGGCCCCGGGCGGTAGGCTGCGAGGACCACCACCCCGTACCCCCTCCGGAGGAGTCCCGTGCCCGAGCTGCCCGAGGTCGAGGTCGTCCGGCGCGGACTGGAGCGCTGGGTCGCCGGCCGGACCGTGGCCGGCGTCGAGGTGCTCCACCCCCGGGCCGTACGACGTCACCCCGCGGGCGGCGAGGACTTCGCGGCCCGGCTGACGGGACAGCGTTTCGAGCCGGCTCGGCGCCGGGGCAAGTACCTGTGGCTGCCGCTCGCCGGCACCGGCACCTCGGTCCTCGGCCACCTCGGGATGAGCGGGCAGCTCCTGGTGCAGCCGGAGGCCGCTCCGAGCGAGAAGCACCTGCGCATCCGGATCCGCTTCACGCCGTCCGACAGCGACTCCGTCGCGGGTGTCGCCGGTACGGAGCTCCGCTTCGTCGACCAGCGCACCTTCGGCGGGCTCTCGCTCCACGACCAGACCCCGGACGGGCTGCCGGACGTCATCGGGCACATCGCCCGCGACCCGCTGGACCCCGCCTTCGACGACGCCGCCTTCCAGGCCGCGCTCCGGCTGCGGCGGACCACGATCAAGCGGGCGCTCCTCGACCAGTCGCTGATCAGCGGGGTCGGCAACATCTACGCCGACGAGGCGCTGTGGCGGGCGGGGCTGCACTACGACCGGCCGACCGCCACCCTCACCCGCCCGCGCTCGGCCGAGCTCCTCGGCCACGTCCGCGACGTGATGAACGAGGCGCTCGCGGCCGGCGGCACCAGTTTCGACAGCCTCTACGTGAACGTGAACGGCGAGTCCGGCTACTTCGACCGCTCGCTCGATGCGTACGGGCGCGAGGACGAGCCCTGCCGCCGCTGCGGGACGCCGATGCGCCGCCGCGCCTGGATGAACCGTTCCAGCTACTTCTGCCCGCGCTGCCAGCGCCCGCCGCGCGTCAGCCCGTGACGGGGGCGCGCTCGGAGTCGTACGCCTCCCTGGCCGCGACGACCTCCGGCATCCGCCCCTCGACCAGCGCGATCAGGCCGACGAGCCGCTCGGCGACGTCCCGCCCGAGCGGGGTCAGCCGGTAGTCGACGCGGGGCGGATTGACCGGCTGCGCCTCGCGGTGCACCAGCCCGTCGCGCTCCAGCGCGTGCAGCGTCTGCGCGAGCATCTTCTCGCTGACGCCGTCGACCCGCCGCCGCAGTTCGTTGAAGCGGAAGGAGCCCTCGTACAGGGCTCCCAGGGTGAGGCTGCCCCACCGCCCCGTGACGTGCTCCAGCGTCACCCGCGAGGCACACCCCCGCGCGAACACGTCAAAGGCGAGATCGTCGGTCATGGAGCCCACGGTACGCGCGCCGCCCGCTCACCACCAGACCGCGCTTTCGGAAAGTGAGCGTGCCCGCCTAGGGCTCAGCGGCCGAAGTCCTGGGTCCACCAGGGGCCGCCGTCGGCGAAGTGGACGCCGACGCCGAGGGTGGTGAAGTCGCAGTTCAGGATGTTGGCGCGGTGGCCGTCGCTGTTCATCCAGGAGACCACCACGGAGGTCGCGTCGACCTGGCCGCGGGCGATGTTCTCGGCGCCGAGGTTGGCGATGCCGGCGGCCTGGGCGCGGGTCCAGGGGGTGGCGCCGTCGGGGTCGGTGTGGTCGAAGAAGTTCCGTGCGGCCATGTCGGCGCTCAGGGCGCCGGCGAGCTGGGCGAGGCTGTCCGAGGGCTGGAGCGGGGAGCAGCCCACCTTGCCGCGCTCGACGTTCACCAGGCGCAGCACCCCGGCCTCGGCCGCGTCCGCGCGGTCGGCGGTGGAGCCCGCGGCCGTCGTCTCCTCGTCCGGTTCCTGAGTGGTGGGCGCGGGCGCCGGGGCGGCGGCCTTGGTGGTGGCCGGGGCCTTCGACGGCTTGGGCTTCGGCGTGGGTATCAGCTTCGGCTTCGGCTTGGCCGTGGTGGTGGTGGGCGCCGGGGCCTGGGTGCGCGTCTTCGACGGCGTGGGGGAGGGGGTCGCGCTCTTCGTGGGGGTGGGCGTGGGCTTCGGGGAGGCCGAGGCGGAGGCCGTCGACTTCTTCGGGGCCGGCGCGCTCCTGCCCGTGGCGGCCGACTTCTCCGCCGGGGTGCGGGTCGCCCCGGCGCCCTGGGTGGTCAGCTCCGGGGTCTGGCGGGTCTCGGCGGTGGTCGGACGGCTGCTGCCCACGCTGCCGGTGGTGAGGGTCTCCCCGCCGGGGAGGAGGCCCGAGGCGACCGCGACGGCGCCGACGGCGACCGCCGCCGAGGCCCCGAGCAGTCCGTTGCGGACGGGGTGGCGGCGCTTGCGGCGCGTACCCCCGTGACCGCGGTCGGTGCCGGTCGCGTAGTCTGCCCCGGCGGGCGCGGCGCCGGAGCGACGGTGGCGTCCCATCTGCCTGCCTCCTGAGCTGGCTCTGTGCTGGATCCCGACGGGATCGTGCTGGATCTTTGCGGCCTTTGCTTTCGGTATGGATCTCCGCAGAGCGTGACGCTGCGTACTGGCGACCGAGAGACGTGCACCCGTGTGGGTGAGGCGCATTCCGACGGACTGTACGCCATGGCAAGCCGCCGCGACGTGCTGTTCGGGCAATCCGCCCGCTAGCGTGCAGCCATGAGTGACGACGTACGGATGACCGCCTGGGTGCGCGGACGGGTACAGGGAGTGGGCTTCCGCTGGTTCACCAGGGCAAACGCTCTGGAGATCGGCGAGCTCACCGGCTTCGCCCTGAACCTCGACGACGGCCGGGTCCAGGTGGTGGCCGAGGGCCCGAGTGACAATTGCCACCGCCTTCTCGACTGGCTGCGGACCGGGGACACGCCCGGCCGCGTGGACGGTGTCACCGAGATATGGGGCACGATCCGCGGCGGCTACGACGGCTTCGCGATCCGCTGACCCCGCCCCCCGAGCCCTCCGCCGGCCCTCCCTCCGGACGCCCTCCACAGGCACCGGGAGGAGGGCCGGTCCGGGCCGGGTTTCGGGCGGGTGAACAGGAGAAGAGCCTGGTGGTTGCCAAGATTCGACACTCGTGCAAGGCTTCCCGGGTAAGGATGATCGTCAACGCCCCGGGGCAACGGGTCGAGAGGCGCCGCCGCGTACGAAGCGGCCGCGAACTCCCCGTGTGCCACGCCGATCGGGGCGTGATCGTGTTGACCGTCAAACTTTTTGGTGAGACTCTGGAAGCCCCGCGCACCTTAGCTGTGTGGCAGTAGAACACCGGCACGACTCAGGTACTGCCGAGCACCGCGGGTGCGAATCCATCCCTCACGACCCACACCGCAATCGGTCGGTCACTCAGTGTGGAGGACCACTCATCATGGCAAAGGCGCTTCTCGGTTACGTCGGCGGCTCCGACCCGCGACTCCTCGCCGAGATGCGACGGCTCCAGCAGCGCGTCCAGGATCTGGAATCCGAGCTCGTACGGATCCAGACCGAGAACGACGCGCTCGCCGCTGCCGCCGCTCACCAGGGCGAGTCGCTGCTCGACCGCATCGACCTCGACGTACCCCAGGCGGAGCCTGCGCTCACCTGACACCCAGCCCCGAAGGGCTCAGGTGGGAACAGCTGAATAGGCAAGGGGCGCTTCGGCGTCCCTTCTTTTCTTGCCCCCCGCGTCTCCCCCTCGTCACACCCCTTCCTCACCCGAGGTCTGCCCTGCGCGATCACGGGCGAAACGCGACACCCCGGGTAGAGTCCCGGGGGTGCACCTCAAGGCCCTGACGCTCCGCGGATTCAAGTCGTTCGCCTCCGCCACCACGCTGAGGTTCGAACCCGGAATCACCTGCGTCGTCGGCCCCAACGGCTCCGGGAAGTCCAACGTCGTCGACGCGCTCTCCTGGGTCATGGGCGAACAGGGCGCCAAGTCGCTGCGCGGCGGCAAGATGGAGGACGTCATCTTCGCCGGCACCACCGGGCGGCCCCCGCTCGGCCGCGCCGAGGTCTCGCTCACCATCGACAACTCCGACGGCGCCCTGCCCATCGACTACGCCGAGGTGACGATCACCCGGATCATGTTCCGGGGCGGCAGCAGCGAGTACCAGATCAACGGCGACACCTGCCGGCTCCTCGACATCCAGGACCTCCTCTCCGACTCCGGCATCGGCCGCGAGATGCACGTCATCGTCGGCCAGGGACAGCTCGACTCCGTCCTGCACGCCGACCCGATGGGCCGCCGCGCCTTCATCGAGGAGGCCGCGGGCGTCCTCAAGCACCGCAAGCGCAAGGAGAAGGCGCTGCGGAAGCTCGACGCGATGCAGGCCAACCTCGCGCGCGTGCAGGACCTCACCGACGAACTGCGCCGCCAGCTCAAACCGCTCGGCCGGCAGGCCGCCGTCGCCCGCCGCGCCGTCGTCATCCAGGCCGACCTGCGCGACGCCCGCCTCCGCCTCCTCGCCGACGACCTCGTCCGCCACCAGCGCGCCCTGCACGCCGAACTCGCCGACGAGGCCGCCCTCCTCGCCCGCAAGGAGGCCACCGAGGAGGAGCTGCGCGCCGCGCTCGCCCGCGAGGCCGCGCTGGAGGCCGAGGTCCGCGCCCTCGCCCCGCGCCTGGAGCGCGCCCAGCAGAGCTGGTACGCCCTCTCCCAGCTCGCCGAACGCGTCCGCGGCACCGTCTCCCTCGCCGACGCGCGCGTGAAGAGCGCCACCGACGCCCCCGCCGAGGAGCGGCGCGGCCGCGACCCCGAGGACCTGGAGCGCGAGGCCGCCCGCGTCCGCGAACAGGAGGCCGAGCTGGAGGCCGCCCTGGAGGCCGCCGAACGGGCCCTGGAGGACACCGTCGACCACCGGGCCGAACTGGAACGGGCCCTCGCCGCCGAGGAGCGGCGCCTCAAGGACGCCGCCCGCGCCCTCGCCGACCGCCGAGAGGGCCTCGCCCGGCTGCACGGCCAGGTCAACGCCGCCCGCTCGCGCGCCGCCTCCGCCCAGGCCGAGATCGACCGGCTCACCGACGCCCGCGACGACGCCGCCGACCGGGCCGTCGCCGCACAGGAGGAGTACGAGCAGCTCAAGGCGGAGGTCGACGACCTCGACGCCGCCGACACCGCGCACGGCGAGCGGTACGAGGAGGCCCGCCGCGCCCTCGCCGACGCGGAGACCGCGCTGGGCGCCGCCCGCGAGGAGGCCGCCACCGCCGAGAGCCGCCGCGCCGCCACCCGCGCCCGGCACGACACCCTCGCGCTCGGGCTCCGCCGCAAGGACGGCACCGGCGCCCTGCTCACCGCCGGACTCGCCGGGATCCTCGGCCCGGCCGCCGAACTCCTCACCGTCACCCCCGGGTACGAGGTCCCCGTCGCCGCCGCGCTCGGCGCCGCCGCCGACGCCCTGGCCGCCGACGGACCCGCCGCCGCCGTGGAAGCCCTCCGCCTCCTCCGCAAACAGGACGCGGGCCGGGCCACCCTGATCCTCACGACGGAGGCCCCCGCCCCGGAGCCCCACCCCACCGAACCGGCCCTCCCCGCGGGCGCCGTGCTCGCCGCCGGGCTGGTCCGGGGGCCCGACGGGCTCGTCGGGGCGGTACGGCGGCTGCTCGACGGGGTCGTCGTGGTCGGGGGGCTCGACGAGGCGCTGGAGCTGGTGCGGACCCGGCCCGGACTCGTCGCCGTCACCGCCGAGGGCGATCTGCTCGGCGCGCATCACGCGCAGGGCGGCTCCGCCGGTGCGCCCAGCCTCCTCGAAGTGCAGGCGCAGGTCGACGAGGCCGCCGCCGAGCTGGCCGAACTGGCCGTCCGGTGCGAGCGGTCGGCGCTGGCCAAGGAGGAGACCGGCGAGCGCCGCCGGGCCGCCGCCGCGCGCGTCGAGGAGCTCGACGCCCTGAGGCGTACCGCCGAGAAGGAGAAGGCGTCCGTCGCCCAGGCCCTCGGACGGCTGGCCGGCCAGGCCAGGGGAGCGGCGGGCGAGGCCGAACGGACCGCCGCCGCCGTCGCCCGCGCCCAGGAGGCCCTGGAACGCGCGCGTGCCGAGGCCGAGGAGCTGGCCGAGCGGCTGCTCGTCGCCGAGGAGGCCCCGGCCGAGGAGGAGCCCGATACCTCCGTCCGCGACCGGCTCGCCATCGACGGCTCCAACGCCCGCCAGACCGAGATGGAGGCCCGCCTCCAGGTTCGCACCCACGAGGAGCGGGTCAAGGGCCTGGCCGGCCGGGCCGACTCCCTCGACCGGGCCGCCCGCGCCGAACGGGACGCACGCGCGCGTGCCGAGCAGCGCCGGGCCCGGCTCCGCCACGAGGCCCGGGTCGCGAGCGCGGTCGCCGCCGGAGCCCGTACCCTCCTCGCCCACATCGAGGTCTCGCTGGAGCGGGCCGAGCGCGAGCGCGCCGCGGCGGCCGCCGCCCGCGCCGACCGCGAGCAGGGCCTCGGCGCCGCCCGCGCCCGGGGCCGCGACCTCAAGGCCGAGCTCGACAAGCTCACCGACTCCGTCCACCGCGGCGAGGTCCTGGGCGCCGAGAAGCGGCTGCGGATCGAGCAGCTGGAGGCCAAGGCCCTGGAGGAGTTCGGGGTCGAGACGGGCGCGCTCACCGCCGAGTACGGCCCCGACCAGCCCGTGCCGCCGTCGCCGCCCGCCGAGGGCGAGACGCTGCCCGAGGACCCGGACGACCCCCGCAACCAGCCCCGCCCGTTCATCCGTTCGGAGCAGGAGAAGCGGCTGAAAGCGGCCGAGCGTGCCTTCCAGCAGCTCGGCAAGGTCAACCCGCTGGCCCTGGAGGAGTTCGCCGCCCTGGAGGACCGGCACCGCTTCCTCTCCGAGCAGCTGGAGGACCTGAAGAAGACCCGCGCCGATCTGCTTCAGGTCGTGAAGGAGGTCGACCAGCGGGTCGAGCAGGTCTTCACGGAGGCGTACCGGGACACCGCCCGCGAGTTCGAGGGAGTCTTCTCCCGGCTCTTCCCTGGCGGCGAGGGCCGGCTGGTGCTCACCGACCCCGACAACATGCTCACCACCGGCGTCGAGGTGGAGGCCCGGCCGCCGGGCAAGAAGGTCAAGCGGCTCTCGCTGCTCTCCGGCGGCGAGCGCTCGCTGACCGCCGTGGCGCTCCTGGTCTCGATCTTCAAGGCCCGGCCGAGCCCCTTCTACGTCATGGACGAGGTCGAGGCGGCGCTCGACGACACCAACCTCCAGCGCCTGATCCGGATCATGCGGGAGCTCCAGGAGTCCTCGCAGCTCATCGTGATCACCCACCAGAAGCGGACGATGGAGGTCGCGGACGCGCTGTACGGGGTGTCGATGCAGGGCGACGGTGTCTCGAAGGTGATCAGCCAGCGGCTCCGCTGAGCCGCGCTGACGCCATCACTTCTTCAAGCTGTGAACATCAACGGGTTTCAGACTGATTAAAAGTCATATGACATCGCCTCTTGACTTCAAAACTTGAACGCATAGTCTCTGCAACGTTGCTTTTACCTTCACGTGGTGGGCGGCGTGAAGGTGTGCGCCACTGGAAGCCATTGGAAGGGTTGTTCCCCCCACCGAGGAGTCCATGTGACCGACACCGCACAGGCCCCCACGCCGCCGCCTTCCGAAGGCAGGGCGGCGCACCCGGACCACCTCGGCCACGTCATCTTCATCACCGCCTCCGCCGCCATGGGCGGATTCCTCTTCGGCTACGACAGCTCCGTCATCAACGGCGCCGTCGAGGCCATCCGCGACCGCTACGACATCGGCTCCGCGACCCTCGCCCAGGTCATCGCCATCGCCCTGATCGGCTGCGCCATCGGCGCCGCGACCGCCGGCCGGATCGCCGACCGCATCGGCCGCATCCGCTGCATGCAGATCTCCGCGACCCTCTTCACCATCAGCGCCATCGGCTCCGCCCTGCCCTTCGCCCTCTGGGACCTGGCCTTCTGGCGGATCGTCGGCGGCTTCGCCATCGGCATGGCCTCCGTCATCGGCCCCGCCTACATCGCCGAGGTCGCCCCTGCCGCCTACCGCGGCCGCCTCGGCTCCTTCCAGCAGGCGGCCATCGTCATCGGCATCGCCATCTCCCAGCTCGTCAACTACGGCATCCTCCAGATCGCCGACGGCGACCAGCGCGGCGAGATCGGCGGCCTGGAGGCATGGCAGTGGATGCTCGGCGTGATGGTCGTCCCCGCCCTCCTCTACGGACTGCTCTCCTTCGCCATCCCCGAGTCCCCCCGCTTCCTCATCTCCGTGGGCAGGACCGAGCGCGCCAAGGAGGTGCTCGCCGAGGTCGAGGGCAAGGGCGTCGACCTCGACCACCGGGTCGCCGAGATCGAGAACGCCATGCGCAGCGAGCACAAGTCCACCTTCAAGGACCTGCTCGTCGCCGGCGGCCGCTTCCGCCTCCTGCCCATCGTCTGGGTCGGCATCGGGCTCTCCGTCTTCCAGCAGCTCGTCGGCATCAACGTCGCCTTCTACTACTCCTCGACGCTCTGGCAGTCCGTCGGCATCGACCCGTCGAGCTCGTTCTTCTACTCGTTCACCACATCGATCATCAACATCATCGGCACCGTGATCGCGATGGTCCTGGTCGACCGCGTCGGCCGCAAGCCGCTCGCCCTCGTCGGTTCCGTCGGCATGGCGATCGCCCTCGCCTTCGAGGCATGGGCCTTCTCCGCCGACCTCGTCGACGGCAAGCTCCCCGAGACCCAGGGCGTCGTCGCCCTCGTCGCCGCCCACGTCTTCGTGCTCTTCTTCGCCCTCTCCTGGGGCGTGGTCGTCTGGGTCTTCCTCGGCGAGATGTTCCCCAACCGGATCCGCGCCGCCGCCCTCGGCGTCGCCGCCTCCGCCCAGTGGATCGCCAACTGGGCCATCACCGCCAGCTTCCCGTCCCTGTCGGACTGGAACCTCTCCGGCACCTACGTCATCTACACGGTCTTCGCCGTGCTCTCGATCCCCTTCGTGCTCAAGTACGTCAAGGAGACCAAGGGCAAGGCGTTGGAGGAGATGGGCTAACTCCCCGCTGCCCCTCTCCTCACGAACGCTGCCCCGGCCCGAGGCTCACGCCCCGAGCCGGGGCAGCACCTCGTCGCAGAACAGCCGCACGCTCCGCCACCCCTCCTCCACCGGCATCCCGCCGCACAGCGGATGCAGCACCAGGCTCTCCAGACCGAGCCCCGCGCACTCCTCCGGCGTCACCACCCGGTACACCCCCTCCGCCCGCAGCTCCGCCACGCTCGTCGCCGCCGACCGCACCGCCGAGCGGATGTCCTTCGACTGCCAGGAGGCGTACATCCGCGCCTCGTGCAGGAAGTGCTCCCCGTACTCCGCCCACGTCCGGTCCGGATCCTCCGCCACGTGCAGCAGCGGAGTCTCCCGCCCCGGCATCATCGTCCAGCCCTCGGTGCCGTACTCCGCGCACCTCTCCCGGTAGTACGCCTCCAGCTCCGGCAGGTGCGCCGACGGGAAGAACGGCAGCCCCAGCCGGGCCGCCCGCCGCGCCGCGGCCTTCGACGAGCCCCCGACCAGCAGCAGCGGACGCGGCCGGGTGAAGGGCCGCGGGGTGACCCGTACCGTACGGCCCCAGTACGTGAACGGCTCGCCGGTCCAGGCGGCGAGCAGGGTCTCCAGGAGTTCGTCCTGGAGCCTCCCGCGCCGCCCCCAGTCGACCCCGCGCTCCTCGTACTCCTCCGGGCGGTAGCCGATCCCCGCCACCGTCACCAGCCGGCCCCGGCTCAGCAGGTCGAGCACCGCGATCTCCTCCGCCAGCCGCAGCGGATCGTGCAGCGGGCCGATGATCGCGGAGACCGTGACCGCGATCCGGCGGGTGGCGCCGAAGACCGCGCCCGCGAAGACGAAGGGGGAGGGGAGCCAGTTGTTCTCCACCCCGTGGTGCTCCTCGGTCTGGACGGTGTCCACCCCGTGCTCGTCGGCGTAGGCCGCCATCTCCAGGGCGGCGCGGTACCGCTCCGCCAGCGACTCGGGGGTGGCGCGCGGGTCGACCAGGTTGAAACGTACGACGCTGAAGGCCATCGGGTCCCCTCCGCGGGTGGGCTGCCGGCGAGGGGCGACCATAGCTGACGTGTCGTCAGATGAGAACGGCCGGGTGGCCCGGGAACCGCGACCCACGCTGCGTACGTACTGCGTCACCGGGCGGGTCGTGGCCGATACTGGATGACGTTATGGAACTCATCCTTGCTGTAGTCATCGCTCTGGTCGTCGCGGTCGCCGTGACCAGCGGGCTCGTGATCAGCGGTCGCAAGAAGAAGCAGCTGCCGCCGGCCGAACCGCCGTCCACCACGCCGACCATCACCGCTCCGCCCGCCGAGCCGCACGTCGGCGACGAGGCGGAGACACCGCGGGAAGAACCACGCCGCACCGTCGAGGAGGTCGGCCTCCCGACCGCCGAGGAGGCGGTCGAGACCCCCGCCGCCATCGAGGACCCGGTCGTCGCCGAGGCGCCCCCGGCGCCCGAGATCGAGGTCCCCGAGCCCACCGCCGGACGCCTCGTCCGCCTCCGGGCCCGTCTCGCCCGCTCCCAGAACTCGCTGGGCAAGGGCCTGCTGACCCTGCTCTCCCGCGAGCACCTCGACGAGGACACCTGGGAGGAGATCGAGGAGACCCTCCTCACCGCCGACGTCGGCGTCGCCCCCACCCAGGAACTGGTCGAGCGGCTCCGCGAGCGCGTCAAGGTGCTCGGCACCCGCACCCCCGAGGAACTGCGCGCCCTGCTCCGCGAGGAGCTCATCGCCCTCCTCGGCGACTTCGACCGCACCGTCCACACCGAGAGCCCCCAGGACGTCCCCGGCGTCGTCATGGTCGTCGGCGTCAACGGCACCGGCAAGACCACCACCACCGGCAAGCTCGCCCGCGTCCTGGTCGCCGACGGCAAGTCCGTCGTCCTCGGCGCCGCCGACACCTTCCGCGCCGCCGCCGCCGACCAGCTCCAGACCTGGGGCGACCGCGTCGGCGCCCGCACCGTCCGCGGCCCCGAGGGCGGCGACCCCGCCTCGATCGCGTACGACGCCGTCAAGGAGGGCATCGCCGAGAAGGCCGACGTCGTCCTCGTCGACACCGCCGGCCGCCTCCACACCAAGACCGGCCTCATGGACGAGCTCGGCAAGGTCAAGCGCGTCGTCGAGAAGCACGGCCCGCTCGACGAGATCCTCCTCGTCCTCGACGCGACCACCGGCCAGAACGGCCTCATCCAGGCCCGCGTCTTCGCCGAGGTCGTCGACATCACCGGCATCGTCCTGACCAAGCTCGACGGCACCGCCAAGGGCGGCATCGTCGTCGCCGTCCAGCGCGAGCTCGGCGTCCCCGTCAAGCTCGTCGGCCTCGGCGAGGGCCCGGACGACCTGGCCCCCTTCGAGCCCGCCGCCTTCGTCGACGCCCTCATCGGCGACTGACCCAGCGACCGACCCCGCGACGGCCACGCGAAAGGGCCCCCGCTCCGTCACAGGAGCGGGGGCCCGCGCCGTACGACCGGGCGGACTAGGCGTGCGTCCGATGGCACATGTACGCCAGCGTGCCGAGCAGCAGCCGGGCCTGCGGCGGCGCCCCCGCCGTGTCCAGCGTCGGCGGTCGCAGCCAGCGCACCGGACCCAGCCCGCCCAGGTTCGACGGGGGAGCGGTGATGTGGCCGCCCGGCCCCAGACAGTGCAGGTCCAGCTCCGCGTCGTCCCAGCCCATCCGGTACAGCAGCCGCGGCAGCTCGGCCGCCGCGCCCGGCGCCACGAAGAACTGCGCCCGGCCGGTCGGCGTCGCGCACACCGGCCCCAGCGGCAGCCCCATCCGCTCCATCCGGACCAGCGCCCGCCGGCCCGCCGCCTCCGCCACCTCGATCACGTCGAAGGCGCGGCCCACCGGCAGCAGCAGCGCCGCCCCGGGATACTCCGACCACGCCTTCGTCGCGTCGTCGAGCCCCGCGCCCGCCGGAACCGGCGGCGCGAAGGAGAGGGGATGCGCGCCCGGGGCCGTACAGGCCCGGTCGCCGCAGGAGCACTGGCCGGAGACGGCCCGCGCGCCGGGCTGGACGTCCCAGCCCCACAGTCCGGTGTACTCGGCCACCGCGGTGCACTCGGTCGTGCGTGCGCGGCGCCGTGAGCCGGACCGCATCTCACGGATGCCGCCGATCGTGAAGCCCATGCCCCCTCCAACGGGTAGGACGCGCCGGTGGTTACGACCCGGAACCCACCTGTCACGTACGGTCACGTCTCGTCCGCGATCCGTCGCCCAGCGTGGCGCACGGTCGCGAACGGGGTGGTGCGCACGGTGGCGCGCGCCTCTTCGCGCTTCCGTACGCCGACTCCGGTTCGTCGCATGTCAAGTGAATCGTGTGGAGCGCCCGGCGAGTTCATTCGAAGGGGTGGCGAATGGTGGCGTTTCTTGTCACGCCCTCACCGCAGGGGTGATCGTAGGATTACTTTCGGTACCCGAAGCCCGGAGGGGCGTGCGCGGGTGGGTATGCCGGAGGCAACCAGGTTTCCCGTTCGAAGGAGTCGGAACACCGAGCGGGGAGCCGCGGGACGCGGCATTCTGATAGGGGTTCGCACGACAGGCAATCAGGTGGATGGGGGCGTTCCAGTGGGCGGCAACGGCACAGACGGTACGACTGCCGGCAAGCGCCCCAACGAGCGGCTCGGCTCGTGGTTCGTGCGCAGCGGCTGGTCCAAGGGCGAACTCGCCCGCCAGGTCAACCGCAGGGCCCGCCAGATGGGCGCGCACCACATCTCCACCGACACCTCCCGGGTGCGCCGCTGGCTCGACGGCGAACAACCCCGCGAACCCATCCCGAGAATCCTCTCCGAACTGTTCTCCGAGCGCTTCGGCTCCGTCGTCGCCATCGAGGACCTCGGACTGCGCACCGCGCACCAGACACCCTCCGTCTCCGGAGTCGACCTGCCCTGGGCCGGACCGCAGACCGTCTCCCTGCTCAGCGAGTTCTCCCGCAGCGACCTGATGCTCGCCCGGCGCGGCTTCCTCGGCTCCTCCCTCCAGCTCGCCGCCGGCCCCTCCCTCATCGAGCCCATGCAGCGCTGGCTGGTGCCCACCCCCACCGGCGAACCCGCCCCCGCCGACCCGGCGGCCGACGCCCGCCGCCCCCGCAGGCTCTCCGAGATCGAGCTCGACCTCCTCGAATCCACCACCGCCATGTTCCGCAAGTGGGACGCCCAGTGCGGCGGCGGACTGCGCCGCAAGGCCGTCGTCGGCCAGCTCCACGAGGTCACCGACCTCCTCCAGGAGAACCAGCCGGCCGCCACCGCCAAGCGCCTCTTCACCGTCGCCGCCGAACTGGCCGAACTCGCCGGGTGGATGAGCTACGACGTGGGCCTCCAGCCCACCGCCCAGAAGTACTTCGTCCTCGCCCTGCACGCCGCCAAGGAGGCGGGCGACAAGCCGCTCGGCTCGTACATCCTCTCCTCCATGAGCCGGCAGATGATCCACCTCGGCCGCCCCGACGACGCCCTCGAACTCATCCACCTGGCCCAGTACGGCAGTCGCGACTGCGCCACCCCCCGCACCCAGGCCATGCTGTATGCGATGGAGGCCCGCGCCTACGCCAACATGGGCCAGCCCTCCAAGTGCAAGCGGGCCGTGCGGATGGCCGAGGACACCTTCGCCGACGCCACCTTCGAGGGCGGGCCCGACCCCGACTGGATCCGCTTCTTCACCGAGGCCGAGCTCAACGGCGAGAACTCGCACTCCTACCGCGACCTCGCCTACGTCGCCGGGCGCTCCCCGACGTACGCCTCGATGGCCGAACCCGTCATGGAGCGGGCCGTCGAACTCTTCGGGAAGGACACCGACCACCAGCGGTCGTACGCCCTCAACCTCATCGGCATGGCCACCGTCCACCTGCTCAAGCGCGAACCCGAACAGTCCGTGGTCCTCGCCGAGAAGGCCCTCGGAGTCGCCCGCTCCATCCGCTCCGAGCGGGTCAACAACCGGCTTCGCAAGACCGTCGACACCGCCGCCCGCGACTTCGGCGACGTCGCCGAGGTGGTCGACCTCACCGACCGGCTCACCCTGCTCCTGCCCGAGTCCGCCGAGGCCGTCTGACCCGCCCCGCCGGCTCCCGCGAGCCCCACGACCCCGGCCGCGCCGGACGTCCCGTACTGCCCGACTCGGCTCCCCCGCCGCACAGGACACACGGACGCCGGCGCGGCCGGCCCGCGTCCTGGCCCCTTGCGCCCCACCCGGCCCACCCGGTCCGGCCGGGAGAGTACGCCCGTTACCTCCCCGTGACCCGTGCGTTCACGGTCACGTAACACACCCCCGCCCTTCGTCACTGCCCCGAAACATCGAGCGGCATCGTCGGAAACCGCGCTGCGCGAATCTCTGGCCCATAACCGGCCACCCCTCAGGCCGCCGCTCACCGCCGGCCCCGCCCCGCACAGGCCGCATCCGACGACGAGGAGACGCCGATGGCACCAGCCATCACGACCCTGGCAGCAGACGCCCCCGAGCTGTCCGCCGCCAACACCGGGTTCATGCTCATCTGCACCGCCCTGGTCATGCTGATGACCCCGGCCCTCGCCTTCTTCTACGGAGGCATGGTCCGCGTCAAGTCCACCCTCAACATGCTGATGATGAGCTTCATCAGCCTCGGGATCGTCACGATCCTGTGGGTGCTCTACGGCTTCAGCGTCGCCTTCGGCACCGACACCGGCGGCATCGTCGGCTGGTCCTCCGACTACCTCGGCCTCAGCGGCATCGGCGTCACCGAACTCTGGGACGGCTACACCATCCCGGTGTACGTCTTCGCCGTCTTCCAGCTCATGTTCGCCATCCTCACCCCGGCCCTCATCAGCGGCGCCCTCGCCGACCGGGTCAAGTTCACCGCCTGGGCCCTCTTCATCGCCCTGTGGGTCACGGTCGTCTACTTCCCCGTCGCCCACTGGGTCTGGGGCTCCGGCGGCTGGCTCTTCGAGATGGGCGTCATCGACTTCGCCGGCGGCACCGCGGTCCACATCAACGCCGGCGCCGCGGCCCTCGGCGTCATCCTCGTCATCGGCAAGCGCGTCGGCTTCAAGAAGGACCCGATGCGCCCGCACAGCCTCCCGCTCGTCATGCTCGGCGCCGGTCTCCTCTGGTTCGGCTGGTTCGGCTTCAACGCCGGTTCCTGGCTCGGCAACGACGACGGCGTCGGCGCCGTGATGTTCGTCAACACGCAGGTCGCCACCGGCGCCGCCATGCTCGCCTGGCTCTTCTACGAGAAGATCCGGCACGGCGCCTTCACGACCCTCGGCGCCGCCTCCGGCGCCGTCGCCGGCCTCGTCGCCATCACCCCCGCCGGCGGCTCCTGCTCCCCGCTCGGCGCCATCGCCATCGGCGCCATCGCCGGTCTCGTCTGCGCCATGGCCGTCGGCCTCAAGTACAAGTTCGGCTACGACGACTCCCTCGACGTCATCGGCGTCCACCTCGTCGGCGGTGTCATCGGCTCCCTCCTCGTCGGCTTCTTCGCCACCGGCGGCGTCCAGTCCGACGCCAAGGGCCTCTTCTACGGCGGCGGCCTGGAGCAGCTCGGCAAGCAGGCCGTCGGCGTCTTCGCCGTCCTCGCCTACTCTCTGATCGCCTCCGCGATCCTCGCCCTGATCATCGACAAGACCATGGGCATGAGGGTCCCCGAGGACGACGAGGTCTCCGGCATCGACCAGGTCGAGCACGCCGAGACCGCCTACGACTTCAGCGGAGCCGGCGGCGGCGCCTCCGGGCGCAGCACCGCCGTCGCCGCGCCGGTAGTCACGGAGAACAAGAAGGTGGACGCATGAAGCTCATCACCGCGGTCGTGAAGCCGCACCGGCTCGACGAGATCAAGGAGGCCCTCCAGGCCTTCGGGGTCCACGGCCTCACCGTCACCGAGGCCAGCGGATACGGACGCCAGCGCGGCCACACCGAGGTCTACCGCGGAGCCGAGTACACCGTCGACCTCGTCCCCAAGATCCGCATCGAGGTCCTGGTCGAGGACGACGACGCCGAACAGCTCATCGACGTCGTCGTGAAGGCCGCCCGCACCGGCAAGATCGGTGACGGAAAGGTGTGGAGCGTCCCGGTCGAGACCGCCGTCCGCGTCCGCACCGGCGAGCGCGGGCCCGACGCCCTCTAGCAGCACGGCCCGACGGACCCACCGGTCCGCCGGGCCGTTTCCGCAGCCCCGTCCGCAGAGAAGGAGCCGCCGGTGACCACCCACGAACCGCAGGACGCGCCCGAACGGCGGGATGTGCCCGAATGGCGGGATGTGCCCGAACGGCGGGACGCGACGGAAGCGCGGGGCGTGCCCGAAGCGTGGGGCGCGACGGAAGCGCGGGATGCGACCGGGGAGCAGGCCGCGCCCGTACCGCGGGACGCGACTGGGGAGCAGGCCGCGTCCGAAGCGCAGGGCGCGACCGAGGGGCAGGTCGGCGGGTCCTACGCGGCGGCGCGGGTGCGGCTTCTTCGGGAGAAGGCGGGGGCGGGGCCGGAGCGGCGCGGGGGTCTCGCCCGGCTCACCGACGGGTGGCTGGCCGGCCTCTTCGCCGCCGCCTCGCCGCCCCCGGGCACCGCGCTCGTCGCCGTCGGCGGCTACGGGCGCGCCGAGCTGTCCCCGCGCAGCGACCTCGACCTCCTCCTGCTCCACGACGGCAGCGCGCCCAAGGAGGCCGTCGCCGCCCTCGCCGACCGCCTCTGGTACCCCGTCTGGGACCTCGGGCTCGCCCTCGACCACTCGGTCCGCACCCCCGCCCAGGCCCGAGCCACCGCCGCCGAGGACCTCAAGGTCCAGCTCGGCCTCCTCGACGCCCGCCCGGTCGCCGGCGACACCGCCCTCGCCGCCGCCCTGCGCTCCACCGTCCTCGCCGACTGGCGCAACCAGGCCGTCCGCCGCCTCCCCGAACTCGCCGAACTCTGCCGCGACCGCGCCGAACGCGCCGGCGAACTCCGCTTCCTCCTCGAACCCGACCTCAAGGAGGCCCGCGGCGGCCTCCGCGACGCCCAGGCCCTGCGCGCCGTCGCCGCCTCCTGGCTCGCCGACGCCCCCCGCGACGGCCTCGACACCGCCCGCCGCCGCCTCCTCGACGCCCGCGACGCCCTCCACCTCGCCACCGGCCGCGCCACCGACCGCCTCGCCCTCCAGGAACAGGACGCCGTCGCCAAGGAACTCGGCCTCCTCGACGCCGACACCCTGCTCCGCGAGGTGTACGAGGCCGCCGGCATCGTCACGTACGCCTCCGACGTCACCTGGCGTGAGGTCGGCCGCGTCCTCAAGGCCCGCTCCGCCCGCCCCCGGCTCCGTACCCTCCTCGGCGGCCGCGCCGGCGACCGGAAACAGGCCGTGGAACGCACCCCGCTCGCCGAGGGCGTCGTCGAGATGGACGGCGAGGCCGTCCTCGCCCTCTCCGCGCGCCCGGAACGCGACGTCGCCCTCCCGCTGCGCGCCGCCGCCGCGGCCGCCCAGCACGGGCTGCCGCTCTCCCCGCACGCCGTACGGCACCTGGCCGCCACCGCCAAGCCGCTGCCCGTGCCCTGGCCCGCCGAGGCCCGCGAGGCCCTCGTCACCCTCCTCGGCGCCGGCGCCGACGCCGTGCCCGTCTGGGAGGCACTGGAGGCCGAGGGGATCGTCACCCGCCTCCTGCCCGACTGGGAACGCGTCCGCCACCGCCCCCAGCGCAACCCCGTCCACACCTGGACCGTCGACCGCCACCTCGTCGAGACCGCCGTCCGCGCCGCCTCCCTCACCCGCCGCGTCGGCCGCCCCGACCTCCTCCTCGTCGCCGCCCTCCTCCACGACATCGGCAAGGGCTGGCCCGGCGACCACTCCGCCGCCGGCGAGACCATCGCCCGCGACCTCGCCGCCCGCATCGGCTTCGACCGCACCGACACCGCCACCATCGCCACCGTCGTCCGCCACCACCTCCTCCTCGTCGACACCGCCACCCGCCGCGACCTCGACGACCCCGCCACCGTCCAGTCCGTCGCCACCGCCGTCGGCACCGTCGGCACCCTCGAACTCCTCCACGCCCTCACCGAGGCCGACGCCCTCGCCACCGGGCCCGCCGCCTGGTCCGCCTGGCGCGCCTCCCTCGTCGCCGACCTCGTCAAACGCGTCACCGGCGTCCTCGCAGGTGAGCCCCTGCCCGACCCCGAGGCCGCCGCGCCCAGCGCCGAACAGGAACGCCTCGCCATCGAGGCCCTGCGCACCGGCGAACCCGTCCTCGCCCTCCACACCGAGGGCGAACAGCCCCTCGACCCCGACGAACCCGAACCCGTCGGCGTCGAACTCGTCATCGCCCTGCCCGACCAGCCCGGCGTGCTGCCCGCCGTCGCCGGCGTCCTCGCCCTCCACCGGCTCACCGTCCGCGCCGCCGAGCTCCGCGCCGTGGACCTCCCCGCCGAACTGGACTCGGGCCCCGGCTCCGTCCTCGTCCTCGACTGGCGCGTCGCCGCCGAGTACGGCTCCCTGCCCCAGGGCCACCGGCTCCGCGCCGACCTGCTGCGCGCCCTCGACGGCTCCCTCGACATCCCCGCCCGCCTCGCCGAGCGCGAGGCCGCCTACCCGCGCCGCCGCGGCGTCCAGGCCCCGCCGCCCCGCGTCACCGTCGCCCCCGCCGACTCCCGCCTCGCCACCGTCCTGGAGGTCCGCGCCCAGGACGCCCCAGGCCTGCTCCACCGCATCGGCCGCGCCCTGGAGGGAGCGGCGGTACGCGTCCGCAGCGCCCACGTCTCCACCCTCGGCGCCAACGCCGTCGACACCCTCTACATCACCCGCCCCGACGGCACCCTCCTCCCGGACGAGGAGGCCATCGACCTGGCGAGGGCACTGGAGCGGGCGCTGGGGTGAAGGGGTGACCCGGGGGTGGGGTGTGTCGTTGAGCACGGCGTGCTCCCCGCCGGGGCGGGGATGGCCCACTCCGCGGCAATGGCTGTCTGTCCGGGGCAGCGTGCTCCCCACTCCCATAGGGATTCCGCCCTCGCCCGTCTTCTTCGACCGGCGAGGGCGGCTCCGTCCCAGGGCCGGATACCCTGGGTGGCGACCATCCGCCCCGACCCGAGGATCGCGACCACCGTGTTCGATACGCTTTCCGACCGCCTCAGCGCGACTTTCAAGTCCCTCCGGGGCAAAGGCCGCCTCTCCGAGCAGGACATCGACAGCGCGGCCCGGGAAATCCGTATCGCCCTCCTCGAGGCCGACGTCGCCCTGCCGGTCGTCCGCGCGTTCATCAAGAACGTCAAGGAGCGGGCCCTCGGCGCCGAGGTCTCCAAGGCGCTGAACCCCAGCCAGCAGGTCATCAAGATCGTCAATGACGAGCTGATCTCGATCCTCGGCGGCGAGACCCGTCGGCTGCGGTTCGCCAAGTCCGGGCCCACCGTGATCATGCTCGCCGGTCTCCAGGGTGCCGGTAAGACCACCCTCGCCGGAAAGCTCGGCCTCTGGCTGAAGGGGCAGGGCCACACGCCGCTGCTCGTCGCCTGCGACCTCCAGCGCCCCAACGCCGTCAACCAGCTCTCGGTCGTCGCCGACCGCGCCGGCGTCGCCTTCTACGGCCCCCAGCCCGGCAACGGCGTCGGCGACCCGGTCCAGGTCGCCAAGGACTCGATCGAGTACGCGCGCTCCAAGGTCTTCGACGTCGTCGTCGTCGACACCGCCGGCCGCCTCGGCATCGACCAGGAGCTGATGCAGCAGGCCGCGGACATCCGCGACGCCGTCTCGCCCGACGAGATCCTCTTCGTCGTCGACGCCATGATCGGTCAGGACGCGGTCAACACCGCCGAGGCATTCCGCGACGGCGTCGGCTTCGACGGCGTCGTGCTCTCCAAGCTCGACGGCGACGCCCGAGGCGGTGCCGCGCTCTCCATCGCGCACGTCACCGGCAAGCAGATCATGTTCGCCTCCAACGGCGAGAAGCTGGACGAGTTCGACGCGTTCCACCCGGACCGCATGGCGTCCCGCATCCTCGGCATGGGCGACATGCTGTCGCTCATCGAGAAGGCCCAGCAGACCTTCGACGAGGAAGAGGCCGCCAAGATGGCCTCGAAGCTCGCGTCGAAGAAGGGCCAGGACTTCACCCTGGACGACTTCCTCGCCCAGATGGAGCAGGTCCGCAAGATGGGCTCCATCAGCAAGCTCCTCGGCATGCTGCCCGGCATGGGCCAGATGAAGGAGCAGATCGCCAACATCGACGAGCGGGACGTCGACCGTACCGCCGCCATCATCAAGTCGATGACCCCGGCCGAGCGCCACGACCCGACCATCATCAACGGCTCCCGCCGCGCCCGTATCGCCAAGGGCTCCGGCGTCGAGGTCAGCGCCGTCAAGGGCCTGGTCGAGCGGTTCTTCGAGGCCCGCAAGATGATGTCCCGCATGGCCCAGGGCGGCGGCATGCCCGGCATGCCCGGCATCCCGGGCATGGGCGGCGGCCCCGGCCGCCAGAAGAAGCAGATCAAGCAGGCCAAGGGCAAGCGCAAGAGCGGCAACCCGATGAAGCGGAAGGCCGACGAGCAGGCCGCCCAGCAGAAGCGGGAGCAGGCCCAGCAGGGCGGCGCCTTCGGTCTGCCGGGCGCCGGCCAGGGCCCGCAGGACTTCGAGCTGCCGGACGAGTTCAAGAAGTTCATGGGCTGACACCCGACCCCCGCCGACACGAGGGGCCCGGGCCGGTTTCGTCTCACCGAAACCGCCCCGGGCCCCTTTTCGCCCACCCGGCCCATCCGGAATGCCGCGTTCGTCCCGCTCTTCGATACTGGGGCCACTGCCGCCCCGAGGAGAGCCCAGTGGCCAACCCCGTACCCCCGCGCGACCGGACCGACCAGCCCTGGCGCTCGGAAGGGGCCCCGCCGCCCCCGTCGCCGAAGAAGCGGATGCCGGGGGGCTGGGGCAGCCTCATCCTCACCGCCCTCGTCGTCTACCTGCTCGCCAACATCGTCCTGTCGTTCTTCAACGAGGGCGACGGCCCGACCATCTCGTACACCGAGTTCGACAAGCAGGTCGCCGCCGGCAACGTCACCAAGATCTACTCCAAGGGCGACGCCATCCAGGGCCAGCTCAAGGAGAAACAGCCCGTGCCCGACGGCAAGGGCGACTACACCAAGTTCCAGACCCAGCGGCCCGCCTTCGCCGACGACGACCTGTGGGCGCAGCTCACCAAACAAAAGGTCACCGTCACCGCCGAGCCCGTGGTGCAGGAACGGTCCTTCCTCGCCAACCTCCTCATCTCCCTCGCCCCGATGCTGCTCCTCGTCGTCCTCTGGGTCTTCATCGCCCGCCGGATGAGCGCCGGCATGGGCGGGGCCGGCGGCATGCTCGGCCGCAAGCAGCCGCCGAAACCCGTCGAGGTGGAGGGCGGCAAGCGGACCACCTTCGCCGACGTCGCCGGCATCGACGAGGTCGAGGGCGAACTCAACGACGTCGTCGACTTCCTGAAGAACCCGCAGGCGTACCGCGAGATGGGCGCCAAGATGCCCCGCGGCGTCCTCCTCGCCGGCCCGCCCGGCACCGGCAAGACGCTCCTCGCGCGCGCCGTCGCCGGCGAGGCCGGAGTGCCGTTCTTCTCCGCCTCCGCCTCCGAGTTCATCGAGATGATCGTCGGCGTCGGCGCCTCCCGCGTCCGCGAGCTCTTCGCCGAGGCCCGCAAGGTCGCCCCCGCGATCATCTTCATCGACGAGATCGACACCATCGGGCGCGCCCGCGGCGGCGGCTCCGGCATGGGCGGCCACGACGAACGCGAGCAGACCCTCAACCAGATCCTCACCGAGATGGACGGCTTCACCGGCTCCGAGGGCGTCATCGTGCTCGCCGCCACCAACCGCGCCGACGTCCTCGACCCCGCCCTCACCCGCCCCGGCCGCTTCGACCGGATCGTCCACGTCAACCCGCCCGACCGGGGCGGCCGCGAGGCCATCCTCAAGATCCACACCCGGCAGATCCCGCTCGCCAAGGACGTCGACCTGGAACAGGTCGCCCGCACCACCCCCGGCATGACCGGCGCCGAACTCGCCAACCTCGCCAACGAGGCCGCCCTCCTCGCCGTCAAGCGCGAACAGCGGGCCGTCACCCAGTCCGACCTCTCCGACGCCCTGGAGAAGGTCCAGCTCGGCGCCGAACGCCCCCTCGTCATGCCCGAGGAGGAACGGCGCCGCACCGCGTACCACGAGAGCGGCCACGCCCTCCTCGGCATGCTCCAGCCCGGCGCCGACCCCGTCCGCAAGATCACCATCGTGCCCCGCGGCCGCGCCCTCGGCGTCACCCTCTCCACCCCCGACGCCGACAAGTACGCCTACACCGAGGAGTACCTGCGCGGCCGGATCATCGGCGCCCTCGGCGGCATGGCGGCCGAGCGGGTCGTCTTCGGCGTCATCACCACCGGCGCCGAGAGCGACCTCGAACAGGTCACCAACATCGCCCGCGGCATGGTCGGCCGCTGGGGCATGAGCGAGACCGTCGGCCGCCTCACCGCCATCCCCAGCGACGCCCAGCAGGCGTACGGGCTCTCCGCCGCCCCCGCGACCCTCGACGCCGTCGACGCCGAGATGCGCCGCATCGTCGACGAGTGCTACGAGGACGCCGTACGCCTCCTCCGCGACCACCGCGACAAACTGGACGCCCTCAGCGCCGCCCTCCTAGCCAACGAAACCCTGGAAGAGGACGCCGCCTACCGCGCAGCAGGCATCACCCGCCAATCCCCGAACACCCCCGACCCGGGGGTCGCCCCCAAACCGGAAACGCGGGCTTGAGTCGCGACTCGGAGACGTCGGCCTGAGCCGCGACCGGAGACCCCGCCTGGGCCGCGACCCGGATACGCCGGTCCGGGCCTGGCCCGGAGACGCCCGCCTGAGCCGCTACCCCGAGCCGGCCTGGGCCCCCGGCCCGGAGACGTCCGCCTGGGCCCCGTCTTGGAGGCGCCGCCCGGGCCCCGACCTGGAGGCGCGGGCCTGGGCCCCGCCCCGGAGTTGCCCGCCCGAGCCTCGGCTCGGAGGTGCCGGCCTGGGCCGGGACCCGGAGGTGCGAGCCTCCACCCGGAGACGTGCGCCTGAGCCGCAACCCAGAGGCGCCGGCCTGTGCCCCGCCTTGGAGGCACCGGCCCGAGCCCCGGCCCGGAGGCACCGGCCCGAGCCCCGACCTGGAGGCGCCCGCCTGAGCCCTCGCCTGGCGGCGCCCGCCTGGGCCCCGCTCCCCGAGACCGCCCGCCCGAGCCCCACCCCCCCCTGACCCCCGCCCGGCCTACGGCACGCGGGCGACCACGTACCGGAAGACGCTTGGCATCCATACCGTGCTGTCGGGGCGGCGGTACGGGGTTACTGCCTCCTCGATCTCCTTTTCCACCTGGGAGGGGTCGGTGGCGCTTACCGCCGCGTCGAAGACGCCCGTGGACAGCAGGCCGCGTACCGCGCTCGCCTCGTCCGCGTAGCCGAAGGGGCAGGCGACGCGCCCCGCGCCGACCGGCCTCAGCCCGGCCCGGACGGCGAGGGCGCCCAGGTCGGTACGGGGGGAGGGGCGCCGGTCGGCCAGCCGGTCCGCGAGCCGCAGCAGCGGCTCCGTCGCGCACCCCTCCGCCGGCCCCCAGCCCGCCAGCACGACCGCAGTGCCCGGTTGGGCCGCCCGGGTGAGGTCGGCCGGCCCGAAGGAGGTGCGGTCCGCCGCGTGGAAGGCGGTGACCACGTCGTACGGGCCGTCCCCCGGCACGTCCGAGGTGACCGTCACGGCGCCGGGAAGCCGGGTCCTCGCCAGCTCCACGCGCGCGTGGTCCCCCTCCGCCCCGGAGGCCGAGGCACCCCGGGCCGCGGCCATCAGCAGGGCGAGGCCGGTGCCGCAGTCCAGGCCCAGCAGGCGCGTGCCGGGACCCACGCCGAGACGTTCGTAGACCGCCTCGTAGAGCGGGACGAGCATCCGTTCCTGGATCTCGGCCCAGTCACGCGCGGGGTGGTGCGGGACGAGCGTAGGTGTCATGGATCAGGCCCCAATCCGTGCCGGACGACAGCCCCCCGTAGTCAGGGAACTGCGCATCGCGTCCGGCGTCCAGTGCTCGCACCGGACGACTCGGGACGAGTTCGGGCCAGGACCGCGCGAGCCCCCGCCGGCGGGGGAGGGGGGCGGTACCCGAACTCGGGCACCCGCCCGGTAGTGTCCCGTCCCACACCGCTCCGGCGCGCGTGACCTGCCCGCGCGCCGGGGCGTATGCGCCGCTGTGCACCAGCTCCGGACGCCTGGGTACCGACTGACGGGTACGTGCAAAATATTTGAGTTGCCCCGGAATGGAACCCGGAAGCGATCCGGCTCGTTGTACCCGACGTGAGCACGACACCACCTGTCCTCGCCGCAGAGCTGGCGCAGGCGTGGGCCGACATTCAGCGGCACCACCCCGAGCTGCCGGACCTCGCCGCGCCCGAGTCCCTGATCGGAGAGTCCTCGTCCGCCTGCGGCGCCGAGCTCTCCTTCGAGCGACTGCTCCACGAGGCAGTCCACGGCATCGCCGCCGCCCGGGGTGTCCGCGACACCTCCCGCGCCGGCCGCTACCACAACCGCAGATTCCTCGCGATCGCCGAGGAGATGGGCCTCGACCATCCCGAGGAGCCGCACGCCAGCAGCGGCTTCTCCCTGGTCACGCTCAACCCCGAGGCGAAGCGGCGCTACCGGCCCACCATCGAGCGGCTCCAGCGCGCCCTCAAGGCCCACACCGTCGCCACGGCCGCCGACACCAAGCGCTCCTTCCGCGGACCTGCCGCCCGGCACGGCTCCTCCGGCGGCGGCGTCCGCGTCAAGGCCGTCTGCGACTGCGGGCGCAACGTGCGCGTGGTCCCCTCGGTGCTCGCGCAGGCCCCCATCGTGTGCGGCGGCTGCGGCAAACCCTTCCGGATCCCGGAGACGGTGGGCGCCGCCGGCTGACCTGGCGGCGTGTGGCACAATGGTCAGCTGTACTCGACAGTCGCACAGGACCCCTCTCTCCTCCGGCTGACGCGTCCATCGGGCACCCGAGTACCGCAACCCCACGTGGCATCTCAAGTGCCCAACCACGTCAAGACCAGGAGACACCACTCCAGTGGCAGTCAAGATCAAGCTCAAGCGCCTCGGCAAGATTCGCCAGCCGCACTACCGCATCGTCGTCGCCGACTCGCGCACCCGCCGTGACGGCCGCGCGATCGAGGAGATCGGCCTCTACCACCCGACGTACAACCCGTCGCGTATCGAGGTCGACTCCGAGCGCGCGCAGTACTGGCTCTCCGTCGGCGCCCAGCCGACCGAGCCCGTCCTCGCCATCCTCAAGCTCACCGGCGACTGGCAGAAGCACAAGGGCCTCCCCGCCCCGGAGAAGGCCCTGCTCTCCCCGGTGACGAAGGAAGAGAAGCGCGCTTCCTTCGACGAGTTCGCCAAGGCCCTCGAGGGCTCTGAGGACAAGGGCGAGGCCATCACCCCGAAGGCCAAGAAGGCGAAGGCGGACGAGGCCGAGGCCGAGTCCACCACCGAGGCCTGATCATGCTCGAGGAGGCTCTCGAGCACCTCGTGAAGGGCATCGTCGACAACCCCGACGACGTGCAGGTCGCCTCGCGCAACCTGCGCCGCGGCCGCGTACTCGAGGTCCGGGTCCACCCCGACGACCTCGGCAAGGTGATCGGCCGCAACGGCCGCACCGCGCGCGCGCTGCGTACCGTCGTGGGCGCCATCGGCGGCCGTGGCATCCGCGTCGACCTCGTCGACGTGGACCAGGTCCGCTGAAAGTTTGACACCGGCACGGGCCGGGGAGGGCAGACCGCCCACCCCGGCCCGTTGCCGTACGACAGGAAGAGTTCACCAGTGCAGTTGGTAGTCGCGCGGATCGGCCGCGCCCACGGGATCAAGGGCGACGTCACCGTGGAGGTGCGCACCGACGAGCCCGAACTGCGGCTCGGCCCCGGCGCCGTCCTGCTCACCGACCCGGCCTCCGCCGGTCCGCTGACCATCGAGTCCGGCAAGGTGCACAGCGGCCGGCTGCTGCTGCGCTTCGAGGGCGTCCGCGACCGCAACGCCGCCGAAGCCCTCCGCAACACCCTCCTCATCGCCGAGATCGACCCCGAGGAACTCCCCGAGGAGGAGGACGAGTACTACGACCACCAGCTCGTCGACCTCGACGTGGTCCTCGCCGACGGCACCGAGATCGGCGTGATCACCGAGATCTCCCACCTGCCCTCGCAGGACCTCTTCATCGTGGAGCGCCCCGACGGCACCGAGCTGATGATCCCGTTCGTGGAGCAGATCGTCACCGAGATCGACCTGGAGAACCAGCGGGCCGTCATCGACCCGCCGCCCGGCCTCATCGACGACCGCGCCGAGATCGCCTCCGCCCGCGACGCCGAAGAGGCCGAGGAGACGGACGCGAAGCGCGACACCGAAGAGGACGACCAGGCATGAGGCTCGACGTCGTCACGATCTTCCCCGAGTACCTCGAACCGCTGAACGTCTCCCTCGTCGGCAAGGCACGCGCGCGTGGCCGGCTCGACGTCCACGTCCACGACCTGCGGCAGTGGACGTACGACCGGCACAACACCGTCGACGACACCCCCTACGGCGGCGGCCCCGGCATGGTCATGAAGACCGAGCCCTGGGGCGAGGCCCTCGACCAGACCCTCGCCGACGGCTACGAGGCGGGCGCCCACAGCCCCGTCATCGTCGTCCCCACCCCCAGCGGCCGCCCCTTCACCCAGGAACTCGCCGTCGAGCTCTCCGAGCGGCCCTGGCTGATCTTCACCCCCGCCCGCTACGAGGGCATCGACCGGCGCGTCATGGACGAGTACGCGACCCGCATGCCGGTCATCGAGGTCTCCATCGGCGACTACGTGCTCGCCGGCGGCGAAGCCGCCGTCCTGGTGATCACCGAGGCCGTCGCCCGCCTCCTCCCCGGCGTCCTCGGCAACGCCGAGTCCCACCGCGACGACTCCTTCGCCCCCGGCGCCATGGCCAACCTCCTCGAAGGCCCCGTCTACACCAAGCCCCCCGAGTGGCGCGGCCACGCGATCCCCGACGTGCTGGTCAGCGGCCACCACGGCAAGATCGCCCGCTGGCGCCGCGACGAGGCGTTCCGCCGCACCGCCGCCAACCGGCCCGACCTCATCGAGCGCTGCGACCCCGCCGCCTTCGACAAGAAGGACCGCGAGACCCTCTCGATCCTGGGCTGGGCCCCCGAGCCCGGCGGCCGATTTTGGCGCAGGGTCGAGGGCGTGGAAGAATAGGCGACTGCCGTACGTCCGGCGCGCGCCCCTGCCACAGGGGGAGCCGCCCGCCATCGACCGCACGGCGCTCTCATCGTTCGTACCTCACCGTTGATGACCTGTGGCATCAGCGAGGAAAGAGACCTCCATGGCCTCCCTGCTCGACCAGGTGAACGCGGCTTCCCTCCGCTCCGACCTGCCCGCCTTCCGTCCCGGCGACACCGTGAACGTCCACGTGCGCGTCATCGAGGGCAACCGCTCCCGTATCCAGCAGTTCAAGGGCGTCGTCATCCGCCGCCAGGGCTCCGGCGTCTCCGAGACCTTCACCGTCCGCAAGGTCTCGTTCTCCGTCGGCGTCGAGCGCACCTTCCCGGTGAACAGCCCGATCTTCGAGAAGATCGAGCTCGTCACCCGCGGTGACGTCCGTCGCGCGAAGCTCTACTACCTCCGTGAGCTGCGCGGCAAGGCCGCGAAGATCAAGGAGAAGCGCGACAACTGAGCTCCGGCTCACCGCTCGCGCGAAGCTTCACGCTCCACGTACAGGCGGGCCGGATAGGCTCACCCCCCGATGGACACCGAAGCACAGCACACGGAGCGCGACCCCTCCTCCCCGGCGGATCCCCAACCGGATCCCGCCACGGACGACGGGTCGCGCTCCGTGCGCGTTTCCGGCCCCTCCTGGCGCAGGACGGGCCTCATCGGCGGGGCCAGCGTGGTCTTCCTGCTGCTCGTCAGCCACTTCGTCGCGCAGCCGTTCCTGATCCCCAGCCGTTCCATGGAGCCCACCCTCCAGGTCGGGGACCGGATCCTCGTCAACAAACTGGCGTACCGTTTCAGCAACGAGCCGCGCCGCGGTGACGTCGTCGTCTTCGACGGCACCGGATCGTTCGTCCAGGAGGAGCCGGCGGGCAATCCCGTCACCGGCCTGCTGCACGACGCGGCCGCCGCCCTCGGGCTCGCGGCCCCCGACGAGACCGACTTCGTGAAGCGGGTCGTCGGCGTCGGCGGCGACCGGGTCGTCTGCTGCGACGCCAAGGGCCGGATCACCGTCAACGGAACCCGCGTCGAGGAGCCGTACCTCACCCTCGGCGACAAGCCCTCCGACGTGCCCTTCGACATCGTCGTACCCCCCGGCACCCTCTGGGTCATGGGCGACCATCGCAGCCAGTCCAGCGACTCCCGCGACCACCTCGGCAGCCCCGGCGGCGGCATGGTCCCCGTCGACAAGGTCGTCGGCCGCGCCGACTGGATCGTCTGGCCCTTCGCCCGCTGGACCACCGTGACCGAGACCGACGCGTACGACTCCGTACCGGCGCCGCCCGCCTCCGGACACCAGGTCGGGCCGCGGGGGAGCGGACATGGGTAGCCGCGGCCGCCGGGCGGGCGCTGAGCCGGGGGGCGGGACGCAGGCACCGCCCGGCAGGGCCGAACGCCGCAGGCTGGCCCGGAAGGTCAAGCGGCGCCGGCAGCGCTCGGCGATCCGCGAGATCCCCATCCTCGTCGGCGTCGCCGTCCTGATCGCCCTCGTCCTCAAGACCTTCCTGGTCCAGGCGTTCGTCATCCCCTCCGGTTCGATGGAGCAGACGATCAAGATCCACGACCGGGTGGTCGTCGACAAGCTCACCCCGTGGTTCGGCTCCAAGCCCCAGCGCGGGGACGTCGTGGTCTTCAAGGACCCCGGCAACTGGCTCCACCAGCAGCCCGCCCCCGCAGCCGAGGACCCCATCGGCATCAAGCAGATCAAGCAGGCGCTGACCTTCATCGGCCTGATGCCCTCCGCCGACGAGCGGGACCTCATCAAGCGAGTGATCGCGGTCGGCGGCGACACCGTCCGCTGCTGCGGCGAGGACGGGCGGATCACCGTCAACGGCGTGCCGCTGGACGAGCCGTACCTCAACCCCGGCGACAAGCCCTCCACGATCCCCTTCGACGTGAAGGTCCCCGAGGGCCGGATCTTCGTCCTCGGCGACCACCGCTCCGACTCCGCCGACTCCCGCTACCACCTGGACGAGCCCGGCCGGGGCACCGTCGCCGAGGAGCAGGTCGTGGGCCGCGCGGTGGCCATCGCCTGGCCGCTCGGCCACTGGCGCGGTCTGGAGGAGCGGGAGACCTTCGCCGCCGTACCGGACGGGCGTACGACCTCCGAGACCGCGCTCGGTATGTCGCATAGTGTGTCCTCGCGGAACGTGAACGGAATGCCCTGGCCGCCGACCCCTGCGGAACTCCTGCTCGTTATGGGAGTGGCGGGCCTGTCCCTGTTCCGGGGCGGGCAGTTGCACGGAGTGAGGAGTGGATGTGGGGGAAGTGGCCGTCGGCGCACGTTCCGGACACGACGGGCCCGAGGACAGGGCCGACGGGGCCAGAGGTGAGAACGTGACGGAAGACAACACCAGCGGCGACGGGACGGCATCGTCCGGCGACGAGCCGGGACGGACCGACGGGACCGGTGGGACCGGCGGGACGGGTGACGCCGGCGGGACGGGCGAGGCGGGTGAGGCCGGCGACTCCGGCGCGCGCCCGAGCAAGCAGCGGTCCTTCTGGAAGGAACTGCCCCTCCTCATCGGCATCGCGCTGATCCTCGCCCTGCTCATCAAGACCTTCCTGGTGCAGGCGTTCTCGATTCCTTCGGAATCGATGATGAACACCCTCAAGAAGGGCGACCGCGTCCTCGTCGACAAGCTGACCCCCTGGTTCGGCTCCGAGCCCGAGCGCGGCGAGGTCGTCGTCTTCCACGACCCGGGCGGCTGGCTGGAGACCGCGGAGACCCCCAAGCCCAACGCGGTCCAGAAGTTCCTCAGCTTCATCGGCCTCATGCCGTCCGCCGAGGAGAAGGACCTCATCAAGCGGGTCATCGCCGTCGGCGGCGACACCATCTCCTGCAAGGAGGGCGGCAAGGTCGTCCTCAACGGCAAGGAGCTCGACGAGACCGCCTACCTCTACCCCGGCTCCGTCCCCTGCCAGGACTCCTTCGGCCCGATCAAGGTCCCCCAGGACCGCATCTGGGTCATGGGCGACAACCGGCAGAACTCGCTCGACTCCCGCTTCCACCAGGAGCTCCCCGGCGGCGGCACGATCGCCAACGACCAGGTCGTCGGCCGCGCCGTCGTCGTCGCCTGGCCCGTCACCCGCTGGGCCACCCTGCCGGTCCCGGACGTCTTCGACCAGCCCGGCCTGAACCCGGCAGCGGCGGCAGCGGCGGCCGCCCCCGCCGCGGCCCTGCCCGCGGCCGCAGGCTTCGCCGGAGCGCTCCCGCTGGTGCTCTGGCGCCGCAAGAAGCGGGCCGCACGGCATACCGCCGAGTAGCTTCCCGCGGGTAGGGTGCCGTCCCAGATCGTCGACAGACCTCTGGGGTACGCATGAGCGGAACGACCAAGAACCGTGACGGCCGCGGCCGGCTCGGCAGCACGCTGTCGGGGCTGGCCGTGGCCGTCGGCTGTCTGCTCTTCCTCGGCGGCTTCGCCGGGGGAGCCCTGCTCTACCAGCCGTACACCGTGCCCACCGGCTCCATGGCCCCCACCCTCGACATCGGCTCCAAGGTCCTTGCCGAGCGCGTCGACGGCGACGAGGTGCGGCGCGGCGACGTCGTCGTCTTCAAGGACCCGCTGTGGGGCAACTCGCCCATGGTCAAGCGGGTCGTCGCCGTCGGCGGCGACACCGTCGCCTGCTGCGGCGACGACGGCCGCCTCACCGTCAACGGCACCCCCGTCGAGGAACCGTATCTGCGGCCCGGACCGGGCGGCACCACCCGCGCCTCCGGCGAGGACTTCACCGCCACCGTCCCCGAGGACAGCCTCTTCCTCCTCGGCGACGACCGCAGCGCCTCCCTCGACTCCCGCACCCACCTGGAGGACGCCGCCCAGGGCTCGGTGCCCCGCTCCACCGTCGTCGCCCGCGTCGACTCCGTCATCTGGCCCCTCACCGGCGGCACCGTGGAACGACCGGCCGCCTTCGCCGCCCTGCCCGGCGGCGTCTCCACCCCCGGCCCCGTCACCCTCCTCCTCACCGCCATCGCCGCCGGCACCGTCCTCATCCTCGGCGGCGCCGCCTACGGCCCGCTCGCCCAACGCCTGGGAGGGCGGAAGAAGCCCGCGGGGGAGAAGGTGAAGGCATGACGGACGGTACGAGCTCCGCTCCCGCCGGCGCGGACAGCGATACGGGCTCGGTTCCCGCAGGTGCGGGGTGCGGTACGGGCTCGGCCACTGGGGGCGCGGGCACGGATTCCGGGGGCGCGGGTGCGGGCTCGGGCGCGGGCGCGGGCGCGGGCGCGGGCTCGGCCGCTTCGGGCGCGGGCGTGGCGGCGGCGGCCGTCGAGGTCCGGCAGGTCGCCCGGGTCATCCTGCTCGACCCCGACGACCGCCTCCTCCTCATGCACGGCCACGAACCCGACGACCCCACCGACACCTGGTGGTTCACCCCCGGCGGCGGACTGGAGGGCGACGAGACCCGCGCCCAGGCCGCACTCCGCGAACTCGCCGAGGAGACCGGCCTCACCGACGTCGAACTCGGCCCCGTCCTCTGGCAGCGCCACTGCTCCTTCCCCTTCGCCGGCCGCCAATGGCACCAGGACGAGTGGTACTACCTCGCCCGCACCCGCCACACCGGCCCCGTACCCGGCCCCCAAGCCCTCACCGAACTGGAGACCCGCAGCCTCTCCGGCCTGAGATGGTGGACCTCCGCCGAACTGTCGGCGGCCCATGAGACCGTGTACCCCATCAGGCTCGCCGAGCTGCTCCGCACGCTGCTCGACGAGGGACCCCCGAGCACGCCCGTCGTCCTCGCCCCCGAAATCGTTCAGGGGGCACCCGCGACTGGCGCACAATAGGGGGACGCACGGCTGAAGGGGAACATGCCATGAGCGCCGAGGACCTCGAGAAGTACGAGACCGAGATGGAGCTGAAGCTCTACCGGGAGTACCGCGACGTCGTCGGGCTGTTCAAATACGTGATCGAGACCGAGCGGCGCTTCTACCTCACCAACGACTACGAGATGCAGGTGCACTCGGTCCAGGGCGAGGTCTTCTTCGAGGTCAGCATGGCCGACGCCTGGGTCTGGGACATGTACCGGCCGGCCAGGTTCGTCAAGCAGGTCCGCGTCCTCACCTTCAAGGACGTCAACATCGAGGAGCTCAACAAGAGCGACCTCGAACTGCCCGGCAGCTGACCCCGCTCCTCTCACCCGTGTGAGTGAGGCGGATCCCCGCGACCGCCCACTCGTCCACAGCCCCGCACACGCCCGACACCACCTCCGTCACAGTCAGTGACGGAGGTGGTGCTCATGAACGCGACCCGAGCACTCGGACGGTACGGAGAAGAGCTGGCAGCCCGCCGGCTCACCCTCACCGGCCTGCACATCCTCGCCCGCAACTGGCGCTGCGGCCGCGAAGGAGAGATCGACATCGTCGCCCTGCACGGCGACACCCTCGTCATCTGCGAGGTCAAGACCCGACGCATCGGCCGCTTCCAACACCCCATGGCCGCCGTCACACCTGACAAAGCCGCACGGCTCCGACACCTCGCCCACTGCTGGCTCGACCGAACCGGCACCCCACCACCCGCCGGCGGCGTCCGCATCGACCTCATCGGCATCGTCCTGCCCCGACGCGGCGCCCCCGTCGTCACCCACGCCCAGGGGGTGGCCTGAGATGGCCTTCGCCCGCACCTGCTCCGTCGCCCTCGTCGGCGTCGAAGGCGTCGTCGTCGAAGTCCAGGCCGACCTCGAACCCGGCGTCGCCGCCTTCACCCTTGTCGGCCTCCCCGACAAGAGCCTCAGCGAGAGCCGCGACCGCGTCCGCGCCTCCGTCGTCAACTCCGGCGCCGAATGGCCCCAGAAGAAACTCACCGTCGGACTCAGCCCCGCGTCCGTCCCCAAGAGCGGCAGCGGCTTCGACCTCGCCGTAGCCGCCGCCGTCCTCGGCGCGGCCGAACGCATCGACCCCCGCTCCATCGCCGACCTCGTCCTCATCGGCGAACTCGGCCTCGACGGACGCGTCCGACCCGTCCGCGGCATCCTCCCCGCCGTCCTCGCCGCCGCCGACGCCGGCTACCACCAGGTCGTCGTCCCCGAACAGACCGCAGGCGAGGCATCCCTCGTCCCCGGCGTCTCCGTCCTCGGCATCCGCACCCTCCGCCAGCTCATCGCCGTCCTCGCCGGCGAACCCGTCCCCGACGAAGACCCCACCGAACACGGCCGACCCGACGCCATGCTCGCCGGACTCCTCGTCCCCGGCGCCGGCATCGGCACCGGACTCGCCCCCGACCCCGGCGAAGGCCCCGACCTCGCCGACGTCGCCGGCCAGCACACCGCCCGCCGCGCCCTCGAGGTCGCCGCCGCCGGCGGCCACCACCTGCTCCTCACCGGACCACCCGGCGCCGGCAAGACCATGCTCGCCGAACGACTCCCCGGCATCCTCCCGCCCCTCACCCGACAGGAATCCCTCGAAGTCACCGCCGTCCACTCCGTCGCCGGCATCCTCCCGCCCGGCGAACCCCTCGTCCGCCGCGCCCCCTACTGCGCACCCCACCACTCCGCCACCATGCAGTCCCTCGTCGGCGGCGGAAACGGCATCCCCCGACCCGGCGCCGTCTCCCTCGCCCACCGAGGCGTCCTTTTCCTGGACGAAGCGCCCGAATTCTCCACCAAATCCCTCGACGCCCTCCGCCAGCCCCTCGAATCCGGGCACGTCGTCATCGCCCGCACCGCCGGCGTCGTCCGGCTCCCCGCCCGCTTCCTCCTCGCCCTCGCCGCCAACCCCTGCCCCTGTGGCCGCCACACCCTCCACGGCGCCGGCTGCGAATGCCCGCCCTCCGCCGTCCGCCGCTACCAGGCCCGCCTCTCCGGCCCCCTCCTCGACCGCGTCGACCTCCGCGTCGAAGCCGAACCCGTCACCCGCGCCGACCTCCTCGGCGGCGGAGGCCGAGGCGAACCCACCACCACCGTCGCCGACCGCGTCCGCGAAGCCCGCGCCCGCACCACCGCCCGCCTCACCGGCACCCCCTGGACCCTCAACAGCGAGATCCCGGGCCACGAACTCCGCACCCGCTACCTCGCCGCCCCCGGAGCCCTCGCCCACGCCGAACGCGACATCGAACGAGGACTCCTCACCGCCCGCGGCCTCGACCGCGTCCTCCGCGTCGCCTGGACCATCGCCGACCTCGCCGGACACGACCGCCCCGGCCACGACGACATCGCCCACGCCCTCGAACTCCGCACCGGCATCACCCGAGGTGTCCCCCTCCCCACCGGAGACCGCCCATGACCCCCCACCCGCCCGACGCCGAACGACTCGCCCGCGCCGCCCTCACCCGCATCGTCGAACCCGGCGACGAACAAGCCGGCCACGCCCTGCGCACCCACGGAGCCACCGGACTCCTCACCCACCTCCGCGACCCCCGCCACCCCCCACTCCCCGGCACCGGCGCCCGCCGCCTCGCCGGCTGGCGCCACCGCGCCCGCACCACCACCCCCGAAGCCGACCTCGACCACATCACCCGACTCGGCGGCCGCTTCCTCATCCCCGGCGACCCCGACTGGCCCACCCAACTCGACGACCTCGGCGACGCCCGCCCCCTCGGCCTCTGGACCCGAGGCCCCGCCTCCCTCCGCACCTGGGCCCTGCGCTCCGTCGCCCTCGTCGGCGCCCGCGCCTGCACCCCGTACGGCGCCCACACCGCCGCCGACCTCGCCACCGGACTCAGCCGCCACGGCTGGATCGTCGTCTCCGGCGCCGCCTACGGCATCGACGGCGCCGCCCACCGCGGCGCCCTCGCCGCCGGCGGAGCCACCGCCGCCGTCCTCGCCAGCGGCGTCGACACCCCCTACCCCCGCGGCCACACCGAACTCCTCGACCGCATCGCCCACCAGGGCCTCCTCATCGGCGAACTCCCACCCGGCAGCCACCCCACCCCCAGCCGCTTCATCCTCCGCAACCGCGTCATCGCCGCCCTCACCCGCGGCACCGTCGTCGTCGAAGCCCAGCACCGCAGCGGCTCCCTCGTCACCGCCCGCGCCGCCACCCGCCTCGGCCGCCACACCATGGGCGTCCCCGGCCCCGTCACCAGCGCCCTCTCCGCCGGAGTCCACGAACTCCTCCGCGGCGGCGCCACCCTCGTCACCGACGCCGACGAGATCGTCGAACTCGTCGGCGCCATCGGCGACCTCGCCCCCGCCCGACGCGGCCCCGTCCTGCCCCGCGACCTCCTCGCCTCCGCCACCGCCCAGGTCCTCGAAGCCCTCCCCGCCCACCCACCCGCCCCCACCACCGAGATCGCCCGCCGCGCCGGAACCACCCCCGACGACGCACTCGCCCGGCTGTACGAACTCCACGCCCTCGGTCACGCCGAGCGGGACGGCGACGGATGGAGGTTGACGAACACCGGCAAGCCGGGATCGAACGCGCGGCGAGGCGGTCCTTGACCTGGCGCATTCGGGTGAAAAGGTGAAGCCGATGAACAACCGAGTTCTCTCGGCCGCACCCGCGGGGCCGACGCGCGACACCGCCCCCGTTCGAAGACCCGGCCGACCACGCACACCCGGACCGGCGCCATCCGCCCCCGTTCGCTCACCGCGACACCGCACTCACGCTACGCTCACCAGGATTCCCCACAGGACGACCGAACCGACACACCCGACAGCAGAACGGCTCAAGGCAACGCATGCCCCAGCACACCTCCGGGTCTGACCGCGCTGCGGTGCCCCCAGCAGCCCGGGGCACCGTGCGGCCGGCCGCGCCGACCTCGCTCGACGAGCTGTGGCGCTCGTACAAGTCCACCGGCGACGAGCGGCTGCGGGAGCAGCTGATCCTGCACTACTCGCCCCTCGTCAAGTACGTCGCCGGACGCGTCAGCGTCGGCCTGCCGTCCAACGTCGAACAGGCGGACTTCGTCTCCTCCGGGGTCTTCGGCCTCATCGACGCCATCGAGAAGTTCGACGTCGAGCGCGCCATCAAGTTCGAGACCTACGCCATCACCCGCATCCGCGGCGCGATGATCGACGAACTGCGCGCCCTCGACTGGATCCCCCGCTCCGTGCGCCAGAAGGCCCGCAACGTCGAGCGCGCCTACGCCACCCTCGAAGCCCAGCTCCGCCGCACCCCCAGCGAGAGCGAGGTCGCCGCCGAACTCGGCATCCAGCTGGTAGAACTGCACGCCGTCTTCAGCCAGTTGTCCCTGGCCAACGTCGTCGCCCTCGAAGAGCTGCTGCACGTCGGCGGAGAGGGCGGCGACCGCCTCTCCCTCATGGACACCCTGGAGGACACGGCCGCCGACAACCCCGTCGAGGTCGCCGAGGACCGCGAACTCCGCCGACTCCTCGCCCGCGCCATCAACACCCTCCCCGAGCGCGAGAAGACCGTCGTCACGCTCTACTACTACGAGGGCCTCACCCTCGCCGAGATCGGCAACGTCCTCGGGGTCACCGAGAGCCGCGTCAGCCAGATCCACACCAAATCCGTCCTTCAGCTCCGCGCCAAGCTCGCCGATGTAGGGCGCTGACCCCGCCCCACCGGTCGTACAGTGGAGCCGTGCCCAGGATTCGAGCGGCCTCCGTGGCCGAGCACCGGACCATGCAGCGCGGCGCCCTGCTGGACGCCGCGCGTTCCCTGCTGTCCGAGGGCGGGACGGAGGCGCTGACCTTCCCCGCACTCGCCGAGCGCACCGGCCTCGCCCGCTCCTCGGTCTACGAGTACTTCCGCTCCCGCGCCGCCGTCGTCGAGGAACTCTGCGCGGTCGACTTCCCCGTCTGGGCCGCCGAGGTCGAGACCGCCATGGCCGGCGCCGACACCCCCGAGGACAAGGTCGCCGCCTACGTCCGCAAGCAGCTCGACCTCGTCGGCGACCGCCGCCACCGCGCCGTCGTCGCCATCTCCGCAGGCGAGCTCGACGACGGCGCCCGCGAGAAGATCCGCGCCGCCCACGGCGGCCTCGTCGCCATGGTCGTCGAAGCCCTCGCCGCCCTCGGCGTACCCGAACCCCGCCTCGGCGCCATGCTCCTCCAGGGCGTCGTCGACGCCGCCGTCCGCCGCATCGAACTCGGCGCCGCCGAACACCCCGACCGCATCGCCGAAGCCGCCGTCACGATGGCCCTCCACGGCGTCACCGGCCCCACCACCTGAACCAGGGGCCCCCTCCCCCCCCCGCCCCCACCCCCTCCCTCCCCGCCCCTCGCCCCACCCCAGCCCAGCCCAGCCCCTTCCCCCTCCCCTCCCGCTCACCTCACCAGCGGCAGCAGCCGTGACGGTCCCCTCCTCAGCAGCAGCAGCGGGTCGAGGTAGTGGTCGCCTCGGAGGAGGCCCCAGTGGAGGCAGGTGCGGGGGCAGTGGGTGTTGGGGGTGACGCGGGCTAGGGGGTCTCCTGGGCGGATGTGGTCGCCTGTGCGGGCGAGGGGGGTGACGGGGGTGAAGGTGGTGCGGAGTGGGGGTGTGCCGGTGTTCGGGAGGGTGAGGGTCACGGTGCCGCGGCCGGCTACCTGGCCGGCGAAGGTGACGGTGCCGGCGGTGGGGGCGTGGACGGTGGTGCCTTCGGGGGTGGCGAGGTCGATGCCGCGGTGGCCGGGGGCGTAGGGGCCTGCCGGGGGGTGCCAGGGGCGGAGGATGTCGGGGGCGGGTGGTCCTACGGGCCACCAGAGGGTGAGGGCGAGGACGAGTGTCGTCGTGTTCATGGGATGAGCGTGCCCGGTGGGTACCGTCGGTGACGGGGGTGGCGGGTTTCTGTGGATAAGGGGCGGGCTGTGGACAGTGCCGTCACCCGGCGCTCCCGGGGTCCCGTACACTTCCTATGGCGACCCGGGTCACCGGGTCGACTTCGCACGCCCCGCCACTCGGCTCCTGGAGCACGGTGGCAGCGCCTTTCGGTCCTTCGTGGCACGGCGCGCCGGGGCGTCAGGAACACAACCGAGAAACCCAAGGAGATGGCCATGGCCGTCGTCACGATGCGGGAGCTGCTGGAGAGCGGCGTCCACTTCGGTCACCAGACCCGTCGCTGGAACCCGAAGATGAAGCGCTTCATCTTCACCGAGCGCAACGGCATCTACATCATCGACCTGCTCCAGTCGCTGTCGTACATCGACCGCGCCTTCGAGTTCGTCAAGGAGACCGTCGCGCACGGTGGCTCCGTGATGTTCGTCGGTACGAAGAAGCAGGCCCAGGAGGCCATCGCCGAGCAGGCGACGCGTGTCGGCATGCCCTACGTGAACCAGCGCTGGCTGGGCGGCATGCTCACCAACTTCTCGACCGTCTACAAGCGTCTGCAGCGCCTCAAGGAGCTTGAGCAGATCGACTTCGAGGACGTCGCGGCGTCGGGTCTCACCAAGAAGGAGCTCCTGGTCCTCTCGCGCGAGAAGGCCAAGCTGGAGAAGACCCTCGGTGGTATCCGCGAGATGCAGAAGGTGCCGAGCGCCGTCTGGATCGTCGACACCAAGAAGGAGCACATCGCCGTCGGCGAGGCTCGCAAGCTCAACATCCCGGTCGTCGCGATCCTCGACACCAACTGCGACCCCGACGAGGTCGACTACAAGATCCCGGGCAACGACGACGCGATCCGCTCCGTCACCCTGCTCACCCGCGTGATCGCCGACGCCGTCGCCGAGGGCCTCATCGCCCGTTCCGGTGCCGCGACCGGTGACTCGAAGCCGGGCGAGAAGGCCGCCGGCGAGCCGCTCGCCGAGTGGGAGCGCGACCTGCTCGAGGGCGAGAAGAAGGACGAGGCCGCCGAGGTCCAGTCCTCCGCCGAGACCGAGAAGGCCGCCGAGGCCGAGGCCGAGGTCGAGACCCCGGCCGAGGCCGCTGCCGAGGCTGTCGCCGAGGCCGAGGCCGAGGCTCCGGCCGAGCAGGCCTGACCCTTCCGCACTCCGGAACACCACGGAGGTGACGGCGGGGGCCCATGAAGCCCCCGCCGTCCCGCCGTAGATCTTCGTAGATCTTTCTGACTTCGAGAGAGAAACAGACTCATGGCGAACTACACCGCCGCTGACGTCAAGAAGCTCCGTGAGCTCACCGGCGCCGGCATGATGGACTGCAAGAAGGCCCTCGAAGAGGCCGACGGCGACGTCGACAAGGCCGTCGAGGCCCTGCGCATCAAGGGCCAGAAGGGTGTCGCCAAGCGCGAGGGCCGCTCCGCCGAGAACGGCGCCGTGGTCTCCCTCATCGCCGGCGACAACACCTCCGGCGTCCTCGTCGAGCTGAAGTGCGAGACGGACTTCGTCGCCAAGGGTGACAAGTTCCTCGCCGTCGCCAACGCGCTCGCCGCACACGTCGCCGCCACCAAGCCGGCCGACATCGCGGCGCTGCTCGCCTCCGAGATCGAGGCCGGCAAGACCGTGCAGGCGTTCGTGGACGAGGCCAATGCCAACCTCGGCGAGAAGATCGTCCTGGACCGCTTCGCGGCCTACGCGGACGGCTACGTCTCCGCGTACATGCACCGCACCATGCCGGACCTCCCGCCGCAGATCGGTGTCCTCGTCGAGCTCGACAAGGAGAACGCCGAGGTCGCCAAGGGTGTCGCGCAGCACATCGCCGCCTTCGCGCCGAAGTACCTCACCCGTGAGGACGTCCCGGCCGAGGTCGTCGAGTCCGAGCGTCGCATCGCCGAGGAGACCACCCGCGCCGAGGGCAAGCCCGAGGCCGCGATCGCCAAGATCGTCGAGGGTCGCGTCAACGGCTTCTTCAAGGACGCCACGCTGCTCGGTCAGCCGTACGCCCTGGACAACAAGAAGTCGGTCCAGCAGGTCCTCAACGAGGCCGGTGTCACCCTGAAGCGCTTCACCCGCATCAAGGTCGGCATCTGAGTCCGTCCGCACACGCGACGGACACCGGACCCGGGTAGGGTCTGAGACAGTCGTCCCGCCCCGCGCGGGACGACCGCAGATGTGACGAGGAGGCCATTGCCGTACGGGAAACCCACGAGGACCCAGGGCAATGGCCTTCTTCGTATGTGCACGAGGAGATCTCCATGAATCAGGGCGCCGTACAGGGCGACGACGACAACAGCGGCAAGAAGCTCGGCCGCTACATGCTGAAGCTGTCCGGGGAAGCCTTCTCCGGCGGTACCGGTCTCGGTGTCGACCCCGACGTCGTGCACGCCATCGCGCGTGAGATCGCGGCCGTCGTCCGAGACGGCGCTCAGATCGCGATCGTGATCGGCGGCGGCAACTTCTTCCGTGGCGCCGAGCTCCAGCAGCGCGGCATGGACCGGGCCCGGTCCGACTACATGGGCATGCTCGGCACCGTGATGAACTGCCTCGCCCTCCAGGACTTCCTGGAGAAGGAGGGCATCGACTCGCGCGTCCAGACCGCCATCACCATGGGCCAGGTCGCCGAGCCGTACATCCCGCTGCGCGCCGTGCGCCACCTGGAGAAGGGCCGCGTGGTCATCTTCGGCGCCGGCATGGGCATGCCGTACTTCTCGACGGACACCACCGCCGCCCAGCGCGCGCTGGAGATCGACGCCGAGGCCCTCCTCATGGGCAAGAACGGCGTGGACGGCGTCTACGACTCCGACCCGAAGACCAACCCCGGCGCGGTCAAGTTCGACGCGCTGGAGTACGGCGAGGTCATCTCGCGCGACCTCAAGGTCGCCGACGCCACCGCCATCACGCTGTGCCGCGACAACAAGCTCCCGATCCTCGTCTTCGAACTGCTCGCCGAGGGCAATATCGCGCGCGCCGTGACGGGTGAGAAGATCGGCACGCTCGTGAGCGACCAGGGCACCCGGGCCTGAGCCACACCCGAACCGGGAACCGCCCCGCACGGGGCTGGACGACAGCCCTGCCGGTCGTACACCGTGCAGGACACAACGCGACGACACGCAGGAGCATGTGGTGATCGAAGAGACCCTCCTCGAGGCCGAGGAGAAGATGGAGAAGGCCGTCGTGGTCGCCAAGGAGGACTTCGCCGCGATCCGCACCGGCCGTGCGCACCCGGCGATGTTCAACAAGATCGTGGCCGACTACTACGGCGCCATCACGCCCATCAACCAGCTGGCCTCGTTCTCGGTGCCGGAGCCGCGCATGGCCGTGGTGACCCCGTTCGACAAGAGCGCGCTGCGCAACATCGAGCAGGCCATCCGCGACTCGGACCTCGGCGTCAACCCGAGCAACGACGGCAACATCATCCGGGTGGTGTTCCCCGAGCTGACCGAGGAGCGCCGCAAGGAGTACATCAAGGTCGCCAAGGGCAAGGCCGAGGACTCCAAGATCTCGATCCGCTCCGTGCGCCGCAAGGCCAAGGAGACCATCGACAAGCTCGTCAAGGACGGCGAGGTCGGTGAGGACGAGGGCCGGCGCGCGGAGAAGGAGCTCGACGACACCACCGCGAAGTACGTCGCGCAGGTGGACGAGCTGCTGAAGCACAAGGAAGCCGAGCTCCTCGAGGTCTGATGAACGACTCATCCTGGGGGGCGCCGGCGGCCGGTTCAGGTCTCGGCGGACCCGACCAGGGGCCTGCCCCGGCGGGTCCCGCCCACGATCGGCACCGGGCGGCGCAGACTCGCCCCATGCCCATCGTGCCCGACGTTCCCGCCGGCGGATTCCAGGACGGACACGGACGGGGGGCCGCTCACCAGAGCGGTCCCCTGTTCCGTGACGAGCAGCCGCACGAGCACCCGCAGGAGCCCATGCCCAGCCCCGCCTCGCCTCCTCCGCCGGCCCCGGCCCCCGCGCCGCGGCAGAAGAAGAGCGCGGGCCGGGACCTGGGCGCGGCGATAGGGGTCGGAGTCGGTCTCGGGGCAGTGATCATCGTGTCGCTGTTCATCTGGCCGCCGGCCTTCGTCGGCGTCATAGCGGTGGCCGTGGTCGTCGGTCTGTGGGAGCTGACCTCGCGGCTCCAGGAGCGCAAGGGCATCAAGGCGCCGCTGGTGCCGCTCGCGGTCGGCGGCGCGGCGATGGTCGTCGCCGGATACGTACGGGGCCCCGAGGGCGCCTGGGTCGCGATGGCCCTGACGGCGCTCGCGGTGCTCGTCTGGCGGATGACGGAACCCCCCGAGGGGTATCTGAAGGACGTCACGGCGGGCGTCTTCGCCGCGTTCTACGTGCCGTTCCTGGCGACCTTCGTGGCGCTGCTGCTGACCGCGGACGACGGGCCGTGGCGGGTGCTCACGTTCCTGCTGCTCACGGTGGTCAGCGACACCGGGGCGTACGCGGTGGGCTGGCGGTTCGGCAAGCACAAGCTGGCGCCGCGGATCAGCCCCGGCAAGACCCGCGAGGGACTGTTCGGCGCGGTGGCCTTCGCGATGGCGGCCGGCGCGCTGTGCATGCAGTTCCTGATCGACGACGGCACCTGGTGGCAGGGTCTGATCCTCGGCCTGGCGGTGGCGGCGAGCGCGACGCTCGGCGACCTCGGCGAGTCGATGATCAAGCGGGACCTTGGCATCAAGGACATGGGGACGCTGCTCCCCGGCCACGGCGGCATCATGGACCGGCTGGACTCGCTGCTGCCGACGGCGCCGGTGGTGTGGCTGCTGCTCGCGCTGTTCGTCGGCACGGGCTGAGCGTTCACCCGCCGGGGATCGTCGTCGGAACGGGTTGACGGACAGCGGGTACTCTGGAAGGGCTCGGGGCGTGTGTCCCGGGCCCTTTCGTCGTCCTCGCCGCCGCGGGGACGGTCCAGTGAGGTCGCCCCGGCACCGCCGTGCCGTGCTCCCCGCCATCGCGGGACGTCCGACCTCGTGCCTGTTTGAGGAGAGACGCCGCCGTGGCTCGTCCGGCCCCCGGAGAACTCACTTTCGTCGCCCCCCGCGGAGCCAAGAAGCCGCCGCGGCACCTCGCCGACCTCTCGCCCGCCGAGCGGAAGGAGGCCGTCGCCGCGATCGGCGAGAAGCCCTTCCGCGCGAAGCAGCTGTCGACGCACTACTTCTCGCGGTACGCGCACGACCCCGCCGCGTGGACCGACATCCCGGCCGCCTCGCGGGAGAAGCTGGCCGGGGAGCTGCTGCCCGACCTGATGTCGGTGGTGCGGCACATCTCGTGCGACGACGACACCACCCGTAAGACGCTGTGGCGGCTGCACGACGGCACGCTCGTCGAGTCGGTGCTCATGCGCTACCCGGACCGGGTGACGATGTGCATCTCCTCGCAGGCCGGCTGCGGCATGAACTGCCCGTTCTGCGCGACCGGGCAGGCCGGTCTCGACCGGAACCTGTCGACCGCCGAGATCGTGCACCAGATCGTCGACGGCATGCGCGCGCTGCGCGACGGCGAGGTGCCGGGCGGTCCGGCGCGGCTGTCGAACATCGTCTTCATGGGGATGGGCGAGCCGCTCGCCAACTACAAGCGGGTCGTCGGCGCCATCCGGCGGCTGACCGACCCCGAGCCGGACGGTCTGGGCATCTCCCAGCGCGGGATCACCGTGTCCACGGTGGGTCTGGTGCCGGCGATGCTGCGCTTCGCCGACGAGGGCTTCAAGTGCCGGCTCGCGGTGTCGCTGCACGCGCCGGACGACGAGCTGCGGGACACGCTGGTGCCGGTGAACACGCGCTGGAAGGTGCGGGAGGTGCTGGACGCGGCGTGGGAGTACGCGGAGAAGTCCGGGCGCCGGATCTCCATCGAGTACGCCCTCATCCGGGACATCAACGACCAGGCGTGGCGCGGTGACCTGCTCGGCAAGCTGCTCAAGGGCAAGCGGGTGCACGTCAACCTGATCCCGCTGAACCCGACGCCGGGCTCGAAGTGGACGGCGTCCCGGCCGGAGGACGAGAAGGCGTTCGTCGACGCGATCGCCCGGCACGGTGTGCCGGTGACCGTCCGTGACACCCGGGGTCAGGAGATCGACGGTGCCTGTGGACAGCTCGCGGCCTCCGAGCGCTGACCTTGTACCCTGAGCTCGAACACACCTGCATATTCCGACAGGGGAGCGCCACAGCGCTGAGAGTGCGGTAACCGTAGACCGCAGACCCTCTGAACCTCGCCCAGGTCATTCTGGGTAGGGAGTTCGGTCGTAACTCGAGCTGTTGCGCCCTGCCCGCGTCCGGTCTCCGGTCGCGGGCGGGGCCGCGTCTCTTCCTGGTCCCACCCAGGAGGACAACACATGAACACCAAGAAGGCCGCCGCCGTCGCGCTGGCCGCGGCGCTCGGCATCACGAGCCTCGCCGCCTGCTCCACCGAGGACGTCCGCGACGCCGCGGGGAAGTCCGGTGCGCCGGTGCCGAAGACCGTGACCCTCGTGAGCCACGACTCGTTCAACGCCTCCAAGGAGGTGCTGGCGGAGTTCACGAAGCAGACCGGTTTCACCGTGAAGGTGCTGAAGGCCGGTGACGCGGGCGAGGCCGTCAACAAGGAGATCCTGACCAAGGGCTCCCCGCAGGGCGACGTCTTCTTCGGCGTCGACAACACGCTGCTCTCCCGCGCCGTGGAGAACGGCATCTTCGTGCCGTACGAGGCGAAGGGCCTGGACCGGATCCCGGACACCTTCAAGCTCGACAAGCGGGTGACGCCGGTCGACACCGGTGACATCTGCGTCAACTACGACAAGAAGTTCTTCGCGGACAGGAAGCTGGCGCCGCCGCAGACCTTCGACGACCTGGCGAAGCCGCAGTACAAGGACATGCTGGTGGTGGAGAACCCCGAGCGGTCCTCCCCGGGCCTCGGTTTCCTGCTCGGCACGGTCGCGAAGTACGGCGACGACGGCTGGCAGGACTACTGGAAGAAGCTGAAGGCGAACGGCGTGAAGACCGTCGACAGCTGGGAGCTCGCCTACAACCAGGAGTTCTCCGGCTCGGCCGGCGGCAAGGAGGCCAAGGGCGACCGCCCGCTGGTCGTCTCCTACGCCTCCAGCCCGCCGGTCGAGGTGCTGTACGCGGAGCCGCAGCCGAAGGAGGCGCCCACCGGGGTGTCCGCCGGCACCTGCTTCCGGCAGATCGAGTTCGCGGGGCTGCTGAACGGGGCGAAGAACCCCGAGGGCGGCAAGGCGCTGATCGACTTCCTGATCTCGAAGAAGTTCCAGGACGATATGCCGCTCCAGATGTTCGTCAACCCGGTGGCGAAGGACGCGACCCTGCCGGAGCTGTTCACCCAGCACGGTGTGGTCGTGGAGCAGCCGGAGACGATGGCTCCGGAGAAGATCGCCGAGAAGCGTGAGGCGTGGATCCAGCAGTGGTCGTCGCTCCTCAAGTGAGGCGTGACCGCCGGGGGAGCGCGGCGCGGCTGGGGCTGATGGCCCTGCCCGTCGCGTTCTTCGCGGTGTTCTTCGCCTGGCCCGTCGTGTCGATCGTCGAGCGCGGGCTGCGGCCCGCCGGCGCCTGGGACCTGGGCGTGATCGGGGCGACGCTGGGCCGGTCCGACATCCTCGACGTGCTCGGCTTCACCGTGTGGCAGGCGGCCGCCTCCACGGGGCTGACGCTGCTGGTGGCGCTGCCGGGGGCGTATGTCTTCGCCCGCTTCGCGTTCCCCGGGAAGGGGGTGCTGCGGGCGGTCGTGACCGTGCCGTTCGTGCTGCCGACGGTGCTGGTGGGGACGGCGTTCCTGGCGCTGGTGGGGCGGGGCGGGTTCACCGACGCGCTGTGGGGGCTGCGGCTCGACACGACGGTGTGGGCGATCCTCCTCGCGCACGTCTTCTTCAACTACGCGGTCGTCGTCCGGACGGTCGGCGGGCTGTGGGCGCAGCTCGATCCGCGGCAGGAGGAGGCGGCGCGGGTGCTGGGCGCGTCGCGGTGGCGGGCGTGGCGGACGGTGACGCTGCCCGCGCTGGTGCCGGCGGTGTCGGCGGCGGCGCTGATGGTCTTCCTCTTCACCTTCACGTCCTTCGGTGTCGTGCAGATCCTCGGCGGGGACGCGTACACGACGCTGGAGGCGGAGATCTACCGGCAGACGGCGCGGCTGCTCGATCTGCGGACGGCGGCGGTGCTGACGCTGGTGCAGTTCGTGGCGGTGGGGGCGATCCTCGCCGTGCACGCGCGGACGGTGCGGCGGCGGGAGACGGCGCTGCGGCTGGTGGCGCCGGAGCTGACCGCGCGGCGGCCGCGCGGCTTCGGGCAGTGGGCGCTGCTCGCCGGGGTGCTGGTGTCGGTGGCGGTGCTGATCCTGCTGCCGCTCGGGGTGCTGGCGGAGCGTTCCTTCGCGACGCCGGAGGGGTACGGGCTGCGCTACTACCGGGCGCTGGGGTCGCTGGACGAGGCGGGGACGTTCCTGGTGCCGCCGCTGGAGGCGGTGGGGAACTCGCTGCGGTACGCGGTGGCGGCGACGGCGATCGCGGTGGTGGTCGGCGGGCTGGCGGCGGCGGCGCTGACGCGGCGGGCGGGGCGGCTCGTGCGGGGGTTCGACGCGCTGCTGATGCTGCCGCTCGGGGTGTCGGCGGTGACGGTGGGTTTTGGTTTTCTGATCACGCTGGACGAGCCGCCGTTCGATCTGCGGGCCAGCTGGATCCTCGTACCGCTCGCGCAGGCGTTGGTCGGTGTGCCCTTCGTGGTACGGACGATGCTGCCGGTGCTGCGGGCGGTGGACGAGCGGCTGCGGGAGGCGGCGGCGGTGCTCGGGGCGTCGCCGTGGCGGGCGTGGCGTGAGGTGGACCTGCCGCTGGTGCGGCGGGCGCTGCTGATCGCCGCCGGGTTCGCCTTCGCGGTGTCGCTCGGCGAGTTCGGCGCGACGGTGTTCATCGCGCGGCCCGACAATCCGACGCTGCCGGTCGCGGTGGCGCGGCTGCTCGGCCGGCCGGGCGAGCTCAACTACGGGCAGGCGATGGCCCTGTCGACGATTCTGATGGTGGTGTGCGCGGTGTCCCTGCTGCTGCTTGAACGGCTGCGCACCGACCGGACCACCGGGGAGTTCTGATGCTGACCCTTGAGGGAGCGACGGTACGGTTCGGAGCTCGGGCGGTCCTGGACGCGGTGGACCTGGAGGTGGCCGAGCACGAGATCGTGTGCGTGCTGGGGCCGAGCGGGTCCGGGAAGTCGACGCTGCTGCGGGCGGTCGCCGGGCTCCAGGCGCTGGACGAGGGCCGGGTGCTGCTGGCCGGCGCCGACCAGGCGGGGGTGCCGGTGCACCGGCGCGGGGTGGGCCTGATGTTCCAGGACCACCAGCTCTTCCCGCAGAAGGACGTCGCCGGGAACGTGGCCTTCGGGCCGCGGATGCACGGTATGCCGAAGGACGAGCGGGTGGCGCGGGTCGAGGAGCTGCTCGACCTGGTCGGGCTGCCGGGCGCGGGCCGGCGGCCGGTCGCCGTGCTGTCCGGCGGTGAGCAGCAGCGGGTGGCGCTGGCCCGGGCGCTGGCGCCCCGGCCCCGCCTGCTGATGTTGGACGAGCCGCTGGGGCAGCTGGACCGGGGGCTGCGGGAGCGGCTGGTGGTGGAGCTGCGGCAGTTGTTCGGGCGGCTCGGCACGACGGTCCTCGCGGTCACCCACGACCAGGGGGAGGCGTTCGCCCTCGCGGACCGGGTGGTGGTCATGCGGGACGGCCGCATCGTGCGCTCGGGCACCCCGGTGGAGGTGTGGCAGCGCCCCGGCTCGGAGTTCGTGGCCCGCTTCCTCGGCTTCGAGAACGTCGTCCCGGCCACGGTGTCAGGGACGCTGGCGGAGACGCCCTGGGGCCGTATCCCGGTCCCGGAGGGCTCCCCCCAGGGAGAACGCACCCTCCTGGTCCGCCCGGCAGGCGTCCAGGTCACGGCCACGGGCAAGGCCCTCCCCTGCCGGGTGGAGTCCCGTACCTTCCGGGGCCACCACGTCTCGGTCCTCCTCCGCCCCCCGTCCGGCCCCCCGCTGGAGGCGGAGCTCCCGCTGCGGGAGGTCCCGGAGGAGGGCGCTGAGGTGGCGGTGACGTTCCGCCCGGAGGACGTGGTGGTGCTGGACGGGGAGGGTCGGAGCGGGTCGTAGCGGGGGCGTACCGCTAAGGGGCACCCAGGCGTTCGAGGGCTGCCGGGGCTTCGTCGATGGTGTCGACGAGGGTGGTGCGGGTGGCCATGGGGCGGTCCTCGGCGAGGGATCGCAGGAGGGGCCAGGCGGGGAGGTGGGTGGTCCAGTGGGCGCGGTCCACCAGGACCATGGGGGTGGCCAGGGTGCCGTAGTAGTTCGGGGTGGCGTGGGCGAAGATCTCCTGGACGGTGCCGGCGGCGCCGGGGAGGAAGACGACGCCGGAGGTGGAGCGGGCCAGGAGGCCGTCTTCGCGGAGGGCGTTGGCGAAGTACTTGGCGATGCGGCCGGCGAAGGCGTTGGGGGGTTCGTGGCCGTAGAACCAGGTGGGGATGCCGGTCGAGTCGCCGCCTCCCGGTAGCAGCGCCCGTACGGCGAAGGCGGCGCGGGCCCAGTCCGTCACCGAGGGGGTGAAGGAGGGGGCCTTCGCCAGGAGGGCCAGGGCTTCCGGGAGGGCCGCGTCGTCGAAGGGGGCCAGGTAGGCGCCCAGGTTGGCCGCCTCCATGGCGCCCGGGCCGCCGCCGGTGGTGACCGTGTAGCCGGCGCGGGCCAGGGTGCGGCCCAGGCGGGCGGCGCCCGCGTAGGCGTCGGTGCCGCGGGCCATCGCGTGGCCGCCCATGACGCCGACGACCCGCCGGCCGGCGAGGTGTTCGTCGAGGGCGTCGCCGACGGCGTCGTCGTGGATCGAGCGGAGCATGGAGGAGAAGACGTCGCCGTCGACGCGGGTGGCGCCGAACCAGGCGTAGGAGCGGGCGTCGGGGGTCGCCTCGTATCCGCCGGGCCCGGTGACGCCCTCGTACAGCTCTTCGGGGGTGCAGAGGGCGTTGCGGTACGGGTCGAAGGGGAGGTCGGGGACGGGCGGGAAGACCAGCGCGCCGTCGGCCCGCACCTTGGCCGCCGCCTCCGGCTCCATCGGGCAGCCGAGGAAGACGGTGCCGGCGGTGGAGCCGGTGAGCAGGGCGAAGGTGCGGTCGGTGAGGTCGACGGACTGGACCCGGTGCCCGGCGAGGCCGCCGGGCCGGGCGAGCGACGCGTCGAACTCGTCCAGGGTGTGGATCTCGCGGACGCGTCCCTGCGGGCGCGGCGGTGGTGGGGGCGTCGTCGCCATGGGCCCACGATAGGCGGGCCCTGGCGACGCGGCCTCCCGCTTTTCCGGCCCCGCTTTTCCGGCCCCGCTTTTCCGGCCCCGGTCTTCCGGGGCGGGACGGGTGGTCAGGCGGTGAGGGGGAGGGCGGCGAGTTCGCCGATGAGCCAGGTGAGGGGGAGGAAGACGGCGAGGAGGGCTCCGGCGCGGAGCAGGGCCGCGGTGCGCAGGACGGTCGGCGGGGCGCCGAGCCGGGCCAGGGCCTCGGTGGTGTGGGCGCGGCACTGGCGGGACTCCAGGGCGGCGGTGAGCAGGGTCGCCAGGGTGCAGGCCATGACGACGCCGGCGCCGAGGCCGGTGAGCGGTCCGAAGGCGGTGCCGCCGTCCTGGGCCGCGTACACGGTGGCGGCGGCGAGGGTGCCGGAGAGGACCGCGCAGACGACGCCGAGGGGGCGGCCGATGCGGCCGGCCTCGTCCATGAGGACGCGGCCGGCGAGGAGCCGGACGGCGCCGGGCCGGGCGGTCTGGAGGAGCCGTCCGGCCAGGTGGGTGAGGCCGGGGCCGGCGAGCGCGAGTCCGCCGGCGGTGAGGATCCAGCCGGCGAGGACGCCGGCGGGGGAGCCGTCGAAGCGGCCGGGCAGGGCGACGCCGTCGCCGCCGCCGCGCCCCGCGTACGTCTCCACGGCGAGGCCGACGGCGATGAGCGCGACGCCCCACGGCAGGCCGTTCGGGACGGGCCGGGCGGCGCCCTCGGGGGCGGGGGTGCCGGTGCGGGGGCGCAGGGCGAGGCCGGCGGCGGTGGCGCCGGCGACGGGCACGATCGCGAGGAGGGTGAGGGCGGCGGCCAGCGGCAGTGGCTGGTCGGCGGCGAGGAGTCCGGCGGCGGCCCCGTCGAAGGGGAGGCCGGTGATGTCGCCGCGCAGGTGCAGGTAGACGAGGAGGGCGACCATCGAGCCCAGCGTGCAGGCGACGGCCGTGGAGGTGGCGGCGATGGCGGTGAGCCGGGCCGGGCCGAGGCCGATCGAGGAGAGCCCGGGGCGGGGCCGGGTGGCCGGGTCGGTGCGGGCGACGGCGACGGCGAACTGGACGGTGGCGGCGATCGGCAGCGCGCACCAGAGGAGCCGCAGCGCGGAGGCGGCGGCGTGCTCGGGGTGGCCGACGGCGTAGCCGAGGGTGCACAGCAGCAGGAAGCCCACGCCGGCGGCGGCCGCGGCGACGAGGAGCCGCCGCAGCTGGACGAGCGGGTGGGAGCCGCGGACTAGACGGAGAGCGAGCACGCGGCGACGCCCTCCGCCCCCGTGGCGGGCGGCACGCTGCCGGCCCGGCGTCCGTCGAGGAGGGTGACCGTGCGGTCGGCGAGCGCCGCGACCTCGCCGTCGTGGGTGGCGAGGAGCACGGTGATGCCGTGCGAGCGGGCGGCGGCGGTGAGGGTGCGGAGCACCTGCGCGCCGTCGGCCCGGTGCAGGGCGGCGGTGGGTTCGTCGGCGAAGAGGACGGAGGGGGCGGCGGCGAGCGCGCGGGCGATGGCGACGCGCTGGCGCTGCGAGTGGGTGAGGCCGTGCGGGCGGACGGCGGCGCAGGCGCCGATGTCGAGCCGGTCGAGCCACTCGCGGGCGGCGGTCCGCGCGGCCCGGTGGGGGATCCCGCGCAGCAGCAGCGGCAGGGCGGTGTTCTCCCAGGCGGTGAGTTCGGGGACGAGTCCGGGCTCGGGGCCGATCCAGCCGAAGCGTTCGCGGCGGAGCCGTTCGCGTCCGGCGCGGGGCAGGGTGTGGACGGGGGAGCTGTTGAACCAGACCTCGCCCTTCTGGGCGGGGAGCTCGCCGGAGAGGCAGCGCAGGAGGGTGGTCTTGCCGCTGCCGCGGGGGCCGGTCACGGCGAGGATCTCGCCTTCGCGGACGCCGACGGAGACGCCGCTGAGGGCCTCCGTGCCGCCGAGGGAGCAGTGCAGGGAACGCGCCCAGAGCACGTCGTTGTCCGGTGGGGCCATCGCGTACACCTCGATGTCGGATCCGATACTTGCGTTCCCCCGTCCGGGGGAACGAGGGTCGGGCCTGTCGGTCACTGGGCACCGTAAGTATTCGGATCCGTTTGTACGGACAGCACGCGGCCCGGGCCGCCGCCATCCACTCGGATGGCGGCATGCCCGGGCCGCGGGGGTCACGCCGTGAGGGCGGCGTGAGGGCGGGAACCTCGGGGGATGGTTCCCGTGGGACTCAGAGCTTGGTCCACGCCTCGGTCAGCACCGACCGCAGGATGCCCTCGATCTCGTCGAAGGTGCCCTGGTCGGCGATGAGCGGCGGGGCCAGCTGGATGACCGGGTCGCCGCGGTCGTCGGCACGGCAGTACAGGCCGTTGTCGAAGAGCGCCTTGGACAGGAAGCCGTACAGGACGCGCTCGGTCTCCTCGTCCGTGAAGGACTCCTTGGTGACCTTGTCCTTGACGAGCTCGATGCCGTAGAAGAAGCCGTTGCCGCGGACGTCGCCGACGATCGGGAGGTCGTGCAGCTTCTTCAGGGTGTCGAAGAAGTTGCCCTCCTGGTCGAGGACGTGCTGGTTCAGGCCCTCCTTGTCGAAGATGTCCAGGTTGGCGATCGCGACCGCCGAGGACACCGGGTGGCCACCGAAGGTGTAGCCGTGGAGGAAGGTGTTGTCGCCCTTGTAGAACGGCTCCGCGATGCGGTCCGAGACGATGCAGGCGCCGATCGGGGAGTAGCCCGAGGTCATGCCCTTGGCGCAGGTGATCATGTCCGGCACGTAGCCGAACTTGTCACAGGCGAACATCGTGCCGAGGCGGCCGAAGGCGCAGATCGTCTCGTCGGAGACGAGGAGCACGTCGTACTGGTCGCAGATCTCGCGGACGCGCTGGAAGTAGCCGGGCGGCGGCGGGAAGCAGCCACCGGCGTTCTGCACCGGCTCCAGGAAGACGGCCGCGACGGTGTCGGGGCCCTCGAAGAGGATCTGCTGCTCGATCTGGTCGGCGGCCCAGCGGCCGAACGCCTCGGGGTCGTCGCCGTGGATCGGGGCGCGGTAGATGTTGGTGTTCGGCACCTTGTGCGCGCCGGGGACCAGCGGCTCGAAGGGGGCCTTCAGGGCCGGCAGGCCGGTGATGGACAGGGCGCCCTGCGGGGTGCCGTGGTAGGCGACCGCACGCGAGATGACCTTGTACTTGGTGTGCTTGCCCTGGAGCTTGAAGTACTGCTTGGCGAGCTTCCACGCGGTCTCGACGGCCTCGCCGCCACCGGTGGTGAAGAAGACCTTGTTGAGGTCGCCCGGGGCGTAGTCGGCGAGGCGCTCGGCGAGCTCGACGGCCTTGGGGTGCGCGTACGACCACACGGGGAAGAACGCGAGCTCCTGGGCCTGCTTGTACGCGACCTCGGCCAGCTCCTGGCGGCCGTGTCCGGCGTTGACCACGAAGAGGCCGGCGAGGCCGTCGAGGTAGCGCTTGCCCTTGTCGTCGAAGATGTACGTGCCCTCACCGCGGACGATGGTGGGGACGGGGCTGTTCTCGTACGACGACATGCGGGTGAAGTGCATCCACAGGTGGTCGTAGGCAGTCTTGGAGAGGTCCTGGGTCACGGTTATCGGGTTCCCCACATATAGGTCTGCTTCTTGAGCTTCAGGTAAACGAAGCTCTCGGTGGAGCGCACGCCGGGGAGCGTGCGGATCCGCTTGTTGATCACTTCCAGAAGGTGGTCGTCGTCCTCGCAGACGATCTCCACCATCAGGTCGAACGAGCCCGCGGTCATCACCACGTACTCGCACTCGGGCATGTCGGTCAGCGCTTCGGCGACCGGATCCAGGTCACCCTCGACGTGGATGCCGACCATCGCCTGCCGCCTCAGGCCCACGGTGAGCGGGTCGGTGACGGCGACGATCTGCATGACGCCCTGGTCGAGGAGCTTCTGGACGCGCTGCCGCACGGCCGCTTCGGAGAGGCCGACGGCCTTGCCGATGGCGGCGTAGGGACGGCGGCCGTCCTCCTGGAGCTGCTCGATGATCGCCAGGGAGACGGCATCGATCGTCGGGGACGAACCGGTTCCGGTTCTGGAGTCTGCGCTTCGACTGGCCACGTCCTCACTGTGCACCGAGATGCGCCGTCGCGCAACCCCAGAGCGATGTAATTCGTTGTCTGAGGGCTCTGATGTCACTGAATCCGAAGTGGAGAGGGGTCGGGGCTGTTGAAAGCGTCAGCCGAGCAAGTAGGCTGAGGTGTCTCGCCCATCGGGACGCCCGCACAAGGCCGTGCGGAACAGAACGTGACAGGAGGGGTGGCAAGTGACCACCGAGCTGCGCCGGCTGCGTAACTACATCGACGGAGAGTTCCGCGACGCGGCCGACGGCCGCACGATCGAGGTGATCAACCCGGCCACCGGCGAGGTGTACGCGACCTCCCCGCTCTCCGGCCAGGCCGACGTCGACGCCGCCATGGAGGCCGCCGCGGCCGCCTTCCCCGCCTGGCGCGACACCACGCCGTCCGAGCGCCAGAAGGTGCTCCTCAAGATCGCCGACGCCTTCGAGGAGCGCGCCGACGACCTCATCGCCGCCGAGGTCCTGAACACCGGCAAGCCGACCGCCCTCGTCGCGAGCGAGGAGGTTCCGCCGATGGTGGACCAGATCCGCTTCTTCGCCGGCGCCGCCCGTCTGCTCGAGGGCCGCTCGGCCGGCGAGTACATGGAGGGCATGACCTCGATCATCCGCCGCGAGCCGGTCGGCGTCTGCGCCCAGGTCGCGCCGTGGAACTACCCGATGATGATGGCCGTGTGGAAGTTCGCCCCGGCGCTCGCCGCGGGCAACACGGTCGTCCTCAAGCCCTCGGACACCACCCCCGCCTCCACGGTCCTGATGGCCGAGATCATCGGCTCGATCGTCCCCAAGGGCGTCTTCAACGTCATCTGCGGCGACCGCGAGACCGGCCGCGCCATGGTCGAGCACCCCACCCCGGCGATGGCCTCCATCACCGGCTCCGTCCGGGCCGGCATGCAGGTCGCCGAGTCGGCGGCCAAGGACGTCAAGCGCGTCCACCTGGAGCTGGGTGGCAAGGCCCCGGTCGTGGTCTTCGAGGACACCGACATCGAGGCGGCCGTCGGCGACATCTCCGTCGCGGGCTTCTTCAACGCCGGCCAGGACTGTACGGCCGCCACCCGCGTGCTCGTCCACGAGTCCATCCACGACGAGTTCGTCGCCGCGCTCGCCAAGGCCGCCGCCGAGACGAAGACCGGTCAGCCGGACGACGAGGACGTGCTCTACGGCCCGCTCAACAACGCCAACCAGCTGAAGCAGGTCTCCGGCTTCATCGACCGCCTCCCGGCCCACGCCAAGGTCGAGTCCGGCGGTCACCGCGTCGGCGACAAGGGCTACTTCTACGCCCCGACCGTCGTCTCCGGCCTGAAGCAGGACGACGAGATCATCCAGAACGAGGTCTTCGGCCCGGTCATCACCGTCCAGTCCTTCACGGACGAGGCCCAGGCCCTGGAGTTCGCCAACGGCGTCGAGTTCGCCCTGGCCTCCTCCGTCTGGACCAAGGACCACCAGCGCGCCATGCGCATGTCCAAGTCGCTCGACTTCGGCTGCGTCTGGATCAACACCCACATCCCGCTGGTCGCCGAGATGCCGCACGGCGGCTTCAAGAAGTCCGGCTACGGCAAGGACCTCTCCGCGTACGGCTTCGAGGACTACACGCGCATCAAGCACGTGATGACCTCGCTGGGCTGAACCGCCCGGTAGTCCCGGAGCCCTCGTGGTTCCGGTACGGCCCCGGCACCCGTCGATCGGATGATCGACAAGGTGTCGGGGCCGTGCCGTGCCGCTCGACGGACCGTCCATTGCGGCGGCCGGGAGCCGGGCGGGATGCTTCGCGGGTGAGAGCGACAGCAAGGAACACCATGCCCCGCCGGTCCGTCCTGCGGGGTCTCGGCGCCGCCGGAGCCACCGGCCTCCTCGCCGCCTGCGGCGTGAAGCCCGCCTACGTCGCCGAGAGCGAGCGCGCCGGCCGGGACCTGTCCGGCCGCGAGCGCAACGTCACGTTCGCGAACTGGCCGCTCTACATCGACACCGACGACGAGGACCCGCAGAAGCGGCCCAGCCTCGACGCCTTCCGGAAGCGGACCGGGATCTCCGTCCACTACACGGAGGAGATCAACGACAACGACGAGTTCTTCGGCAAGATAGGCCCGGCCCTGATGAACGGCCAGGCCACCGACCGCGACCTCATCGTCGTCAGCGACTGGATGGCCGCCCGCTTCGTCCGTCTCGGCTGGGTCCAGAAGATGGACCGCGCCGCCCAGACCAACGTCGCCGAGCACCTCGACCCCCAGCTGCGCCGCCCCGCCTTCGACCCCGGCCGGCTCCACTCCGTGCCCTGGCAGTCCGGCATCACCGGCATCGCCTACAACCGGCGCCGGCTCGGCCGCGAGCTGCGCTCCACCCGCCAGCTGTGGGACGCCGACCTGCGCGGCAAGGTCACCCTCCTCTCCGGCCTCGACGAGTCCATCTCCCTGCTCATGCAGGGCAACGGCGCCGACGTCACGCGCTGGACCGAGGACGACTTCCACGCCGTCTGCGACCAGATCGAGAAGCTCGTCCGCACGAAGCACATCCGCCGTTTCACCGGCAACGACTACATCAAGGACCTCGCCGGCGGGGACGTGCTGGCCTGCCAGGCGTACTCCGGCGACGTCATCCAGCTCCAGGCCGACAACCCCGACATCGAGTTCGTCGTGCCCGAGGAGGGCGGCGAGCTGTGGGCGGAGTCGCTGATGATCCCCAACCTCGCGCGCCACAAGACCAACGCCGAGAAGCTCGTCGACTACTACTACGAGCCCGAGGTCGCCGCCGAACTCGCCGCCTGGGTCAACTACGTCTGCCCGGTCCCGGCCGCCCAGGCCGTGCTCGCCGACTCCGGCGACGAGGAACTCGCCGCGCTCGCCGAGGACCCGCTCATCTTCCCCGACAAGGACATGCGGAGCCGGCTCTCCATCGCCCGCGACATCACCTCCGGCGAGCGCCGGGCCATGGCCAAGCGGTGGAACGGGATCGTCGGCCTCTGAGACGGCCCGGCCACCCCGGAGACGTACCACCCCCCGTTTTTGAACGCGTTCAGGGCGGGCGTACGCTGGGCCCATGAGCGACACGAACGGGCCGAGAGCCCTTCTCGCGCGCATCCGCGCCTGGCTGATCTTCTTCGTCGTCTGTCTCGTCCTGAGCGGGGCCACCGCCTTCCCGCTCGTCACCGAACTCCGCTGGCTCGACTCCTCATTGACCGGCTGGGCCGCGCCCGTCGCCGACGCCCTGCCCGGTCTCGCCGAGTGGATCCACAAGGTGGCGGGCGGGGTCGAGGCGGCCGGCGCCGACGCGCCGTACCTCCTCTACGGCACCGACTGGCTGGCCTTCGCCCACCTCGTCATCGCCGTCGCCTTCTACGGGCCCTACCGCGACCCGGTCCGCAACATCTGGGTCGTCGAGTTCGGCATGATCGCCTGCGTCGGCATCGTTCCCCTCGCCCTGATCTGCGGGCCGATCCGCGACATCCCCTTCTGGTGGTCGGTCATCGACATGTCCTTCGGGGTCTTCGGCATCCTGCCGCTGCTCCACGTGCGCCGCATGATCAAGCGCGTCGAAGCGGCCGGTGGGGTCACCGCGACGGCAGGCCGTATGTCGCCAGCATGAGTTCCAGGGCCGTGGGGTTCATGGACTGGCCCTTGGCGTCGGTGGAGTTGACGCTGTAGACCAGGGTCCGCTCGCCGTGGCGGGTCGAGGAGATGGCCGCGTTGTAGCCCCAGCGGCCGCCGGTCTTGCCCCACACCTCGCGCCCGCCGAGCCGCTTCATCGACAGGCCCGACGAGTACGCGGCCGGGTCGCCGGAGCCGAAGTCGGTGACCTTCGGGAGGGTGAACATCTCCTCCAGGAGCGGGCCGCGGACCACCCGGCCCGCGAACAGGGCCCGGGTGAACCGCTCCAGGTCCGCCGTGGTCGAGATCAGGTCGCCGGCCGCCCAGCCGTCCGTCACCCCCCAGACCGAGACGTCCCGCAGCCCGGTCGTGCCGTCGTCCAGCCGCATCGTCTGATAGCCGTGGTTGTACGGGCCCCGGATCCCCGGGTCCTCGCCGGGGAAGTACGTGTCCCGGAGCCCGAGCGGGCGCAGGATCCGCCGCTCCACCTGCTCCTCGTACGCGTCCCCGGTCACCCGCTCCACGAGCAGGCCCGCGATCGTGTAGCCGATGTTGAGGTAGTGCTGGCGGGTGCCGGGGCGGAACTCGCGCGGCTTCGCGGTCGCCGAGCGGACCAGCTCCTCCGGCTCGTGGACGGCGAAGCGGTTCTCGTACCACTCCTCCACCGTCGTCCCGGGGAAGTCCGCCGCCGGGATGCCGTGCGTGTGGTTCAGCAACTGGCGGACGGTCACCCTCGCGTACCGGCCGGGGATCAGCTCCGGCAGGTACGAGCGGGCCGTGCGGTCCAGGTCGATCCGGCCCTCGGCGGCGAGCTGGAGGACGGTCGCCGCCGTGAAGACCTTCGTCACCGAACCGGCCCGGAAGCGGCCCGCCGGGTCCGCCGGCGCCCCCGACTCCAGGTCGCGCACGCCCGCGCTGCCCCGCCAGACACCCTCGGTGCCGCCCACCCGGACCAGCGCCGCCGTCGCGTCGGCGCGCGGCAGGCCGGCGATCACCGCCGACAGGTCCGGGACGGCCGGCGCGGTCGCCGCGGCAGCCGGTGCCGGTGCCGCGAAGGCGGGGGAGACGGTGGCGGGGACCGCCGCGACGCCCAGCACCAGGGCGGCGGCGAGCAGAGTGCGGGTGGACTTCCCCGTGGACTTCCGCATGGACTTCCTCATGGTCAACTCCGGTGACTTGAGCCGTTGTTCTCGATGGCTCCATCCTGCTCACCTGCCGTGATCCACGGATCGCCCGCACCGGTGGTCCTCGCCGGTCAGTCCCTCGTCCGCGCGGGGGAGGATCCGGTGCCCGGGAGTCCCCCGGGCGGGGGAGGGCCCGGCGCGACCAGGCCCGTCTCGTACGCGCAGATCACCGCCTGGATCCGGTCCCGCAGCCCCAGCTTCGCCAGCACGTTCCCCACATGGGTCTTCACCGTGTGCTCGCTGACCACCAGCTCCGCCGCGATCTCCGCGTTCGACAGGCCCCGCGCGAGCAGCAGCAGCGTCTCCCGCTCCCGGCCCGTCAGCACCTCAAGGCGGGGGTCGGGGCCCACCGCCCGGCGCGGGCCGCCCGCCGTGTACTGCTCCACGAGCCGGCGGGCCACCGAGGGCGCGAGGAGCGAGTCGCCCGCCGCCACCACCCGCACCGCGTGCACCAGGTCGTCCCGGCGCACGTCCTTGAGGAGGAAGCCGCTCGCGCCCGCGTGCAGCGCCTCGTACACGTACGCGTCCGAGTCGAAGGTCGTCAGGATCACCGTCCGGCAGGCGCTCTCCGCGCCGATCGTCCGGCACGCCTCGATGCCGTCCATCCGGGGCATCCGGATGTCGAGCAGCGCCACGTCGGGCCGGAGGCGGCGCACCGCCTCCACCGCCGCCGCCCCGTCGGCGACCTCCGCGACGACCTCGATGTCGTCCTGGACGTCGAGGATCAGGGCGAAGCCGCTGCGGACCAGCTCCTGGTCGTCGGCCACCACCACACGGATCGTCACGGTCCCACCTCCGCGGGGGAGGGTACGGGCAGTTCCGCCCGCACCTCGAATCCGGTGCCGCCCGGCCCCGCGCCCACGGTCGCCGCGCCGCCGTGCGCCGCTGCCCGCTCCCGTATCCCGGCCAGACCGTGGCCCGCCGTCCTGCCCGCCGCCGGGAGGGGCGAGGGGCGCGGGCCACGGCCGTCGTCGGTGACCAGGACGGTGAGCCGGGCGCCGGACCGGTCGATCCGGACGGTGGCGGTACGGGCCCGGGCGTGCCGGACGGTGTTGGTGAGGGCCTCCTGCGCGATCCGGTACACGGTCGCCGCGAGCGGCGCGGGCAGCCCCGCCACCGCGCCGGAGGTCTCGTACCGCACGTCGAGACCGCCGGCCCGCACCCGGTCGAGCAGCGCGGGCAGCTCGTCCAGGCCCGGCTGCGGCGCCCGGCCGTCCCCGGCGTCCTCGTCGCGCAACAGGCCCAGCATCCGCCGCAGTTGGTCCATCGCGTCCCGTCCGGTCGCGGAGATCGCGTCGAACGCGGCCTCCGCCCGCTCCGGCGCCCTGCGCACCGCCACCGGACCGGCCTCCGCCTGCACGATCATCAGGCTCACCGCGTGCGACAGGATGTCGTGCATCTCCCGGGCGATCCGGGCCCGTTCGCGGGCCGCCGCCCGCTCCGCCTCGACCAGGTGCGCCCGCTGCCGGGCGTCGGTGAGCCGCCCGAAGACGTAGGCCGCGCCGAACACGAAGAGGGAGAAGGTGAGTTCGCGGACCGAGCGGGTGTTGAGCCATACCGACACCGGCACCGCGACCAGCAGCAGCCCCGCCGTCACCGCCCGCTGCCAGGCCGGCGCGAGCACCGCGATCGTGTGGACGCACACCAGCCCCTGGTACGGCAGCGGCTGCCCGGGTCCCTCCATCGTCAGCTGGTACAGCGCGCTCGCGGCGAGCACCGCGAGCAGCACCGCCATCGGCGCCCGCCGCCGCCACACCAGCGGCAGCACGGTCAGCGTCGTCAGCCCGTACGCCGCCCAGGTCGCCGGCTCCAGCTCCGGCGCGCGCGGCACGACGAAGGGCATCGTCACCGCCGCCTGCACGAGCAGCGCGAGCCCCGCGTCCACGGCCCCCGGATGCGCCGCGCCCCACTCCCGGGCTGCCCCACCCCCCGTATCCGCATTACGGCTTGCGGCCCACCGCGCCGAACTGCGCCACCGCGGCGGCCTCCGGCGCGCCCCACCGGGAGCAGGAGACGATGCCGGGTTCGAGGAGCTCCAGGCCGTCGAAGAAGGAGGTGAACTCCTCGCGGGTGCGGGCGGTGATCGGCGGGGTGGCGTTCTCGTTCCAGAACGCCATCGCCGCCTTGTTGCCCTCGCCGCCGAGCTCCGGCTCCAGCGTCGGGTGGGTGAGGACGAGGTGGCTGCCGGACGGCACGGCGTCCATGAGCGTCCGCACGATCGACCGGGCCTTTCCGGTGTCGAGGACGAAGTTGAGGATGCCGAGCATCAGCACCGCCACCGGCCGGTCCAGGTCGAGCACCTCGCCGGCCGCCGCCAGGATCCGCTCCGGGTCGTGGGCGTCGGCGTCGACGTACTCGGTGACGCCCTCGGGGGCGCTGGTGAGGAGCGCGCGGGCGTGGGTGAGGACGATCGGGTCGTTGTCGACGTAGACGATCCGGGCGTCCGGCGCGATCCGCTGCGCGACCTCGTGGGTGTTGTCGGCGGTCGGCAGTCCGGTGCCGATGTCGAGGAACTGGCGGATCCCGGCCCCGTCGGCGAGCCGGGTGACCGCGCGGCCGAGGAACGCCCGGTCCGCGCGGGCGACGTCGCCGATGCTCGGGTGGAAGGAGGTGACCTGGTCGCCGACGGCCCGGTCGACCGGGTAGTTGTCCTTGCCGCCCAGCCAGTAGTTCCACACCCGGGCGTTGTGGGCGATGTCGGTCCGGATCCGGTCGTTCATCAGGGGGCCTTTCGCAGGACGTCGGCGAGGGTGTCGACCCGGTTGGTGGTGATCGAGTCGACCCCGTTCGCGATCAGCCTACGCATGCTCCTGCGGGTGTCGGGCGTCCAGGCCGAGACGAGCAGCCCGTCCCGGTGCACGCGCTCGGTGAGCGCCCGACTGGTCAGTCCCCAGCGGTAGTTGAGCCACTTCGGGCGGACGGCGTCGAGCAGCACGGGCCGGGGCGGTGCGAGCGAGGTCCAGGTGAGGGCGATCTCCGCGTGCGGGTCGGCGGCCCGGACCTGGAGCATGGCGACGGCGCCGGCGCAGTAGTAGACCCGCTCGCCGGCGCCGGCCTCGCGGACGGCGCCGACGATCCGGCGGACCGAGTCCTCGTTCCCGCCGGGCAGGTCGAGCATCAGCCGGTGCGCCCCGGCGGCCAGGAGCGCGTCGCGGAGCGTCGGCACCCCGTCGTACGTCAGCTCGCGCAGTTGCGCGTGGCTGAGCGCGGCGAGCGGCCGGTCGTGGCCCCAGAGCCGCTTCAGGGTGTCGTCGTGGAGCAGGACGGGCACCCCGTCCTTCGTGAGCCGGACGTCGACCTCGACCGCGTCCGCGCCCCGCTCGAAGGCGGAACCGATCGAGGGGAGGGTGTTCTCGCGGGCGCGGTAGGGGTCGCCGCGGTGGCCTACGACAGTGACAGATCGCATGGGCCCATTCTCGGGGGCCTCAACGCGCCAGCCAGTTCTCCGTGTACGTGTCGATCTCGGCGGTCAGCCGGTCCTTGCCGGCCGGGTCGAGGAAGGACGCCTCGACGGCGTTCTTCGCGAGGCCCGCGACACCGCGCTCGTCGAGGCCGAGGAGGCGGGCGGCGACGGCGTACTCGTTGTTCAGGTCGGTGCCGAACATCGGCGGGTCGTCGCTGTTGACGGTGACCAGGACCCCGGCGTCCACCATCTGCCGGATCGGGTGCTCGTCGAGGGTGGCCACGGCGCGGGTCGCGATGTTGGAGGTCGGGCAGACCTCCAGGGCGATCCGGTGCTCCGCGAGGTACGCGAGGAGCCCGGGGTCCTGGACGGAGCTGGTGCCGTGGCCGATCCGCTCGGCGCCCAGGTCGCGGATGGCGTCCCAGACGGTCTCCGGGCCGGTGGTCTCGCCGGCGTGCGGGACCGAGCGGAGCCCGGCCGCGCGGGCCCGGTCGAAGTACGGCTTGAACTGCGGGCGCGGCACCCCGATCTCGGGGCCGCCGAGGCCGAAGGAGACGAGGCCCTCGGGGCGGATGCCGTCGGTGACGGCGAGCCGCGCGGTCTCCTCGGCGGCCTCCAGGCCGGCCTCGCCGGGGATGTCGAAGCACCAGCGCAGCACGGTGCCGAACTCGGCCTCCGCCGCCTTGCGGGCGTCCTCGATCGCCGCCATGAACGCCCGCTCCTCGATGCCGCGGCGGGTGGAGGAGTACGGGGTGATGGTTAGCTCGGCGTAGCGGATGTTCTGCCGGGCCATGTCGCGGGCGACCTCGAAGGTCAGCAGCCGGACGTCCTCGGGGGTGCGCACGAGGTCCACGACGGAGAGGTACACGTCGATGAAGTGCGCGAAGTCGGTGAAGGTGAAGTAGTCGGCGAGCGCCTCCGGGTCCGTGGGGACCTTGGAGTCCGGATGCCGGGCGGCCAGCTCGGAGACGATCCGGGGGGAGGCGGAGCCCACGTGGTGGACGTGCAGCTCGGCCTTGGGCAGGCCCGCGATGAAGGGGTGGAGATCGGTCATCGGGTCATCGTAGGCCGGGCGGGGGCGGCCGGCCGGGACGCCGTAGCATGACGGGACCACGGAGGGAGCCCCGATTGTCCAGGAACGCAGAGCAGGACCCGCAGGACCGGGACGCGGCCGACCCGTGGGCCCCGCGGCGGCGGGCGGACGAGGCCGTGGACCTGGGCAAGCGGCCCGCGGCGGACCGTCCGGTGCACGACCAGCCGACGGTCACCTCCCTGCCGACCGGGGACCTGGCCGCCGGTGAGCTGCCGCCGCCCCCGGTCGCCCCCGGCGGCCCGTCCTCGTACGGCGCCCCCGCGCCCGTGGGCGGCTACGGGTACCCGGCCGCCGGCCCGTCCTCGTACGGCTATCCGCCGGCGTCGGGCCCCGGCGCGTACGGCTATCCGCCGGCGTCGGGCCCCGGCGCGTACGGCTATCCGCCGGCCCACCCCTCGCCGTACGGGCGGACAGCCGGCCAGTACAACGGCATGGGCACGGCGGGCATGGTGCTGGGGATCATCGGTACCTGCCTCTTCTGGTTCTACGGCCTCCCGTCGATCGTCCTCGGTGTCCTCGCCCTGATCTTCGGTCTCCTCGGGCGCAAGCGCGTCCAGCGGGGCGAGGCGGGCAACGGCGGGGCCGCCACCGCGGGCATCGTGCTCGGCGTCGTCTCCACCGTCCTCGGCGCGGCGGTCCTCGCCTTCGTCGTCTGGCTCTTCCTGCGGATCGACGAGTACGAGGAGAGCGAGGGCGGCGGGACGACCTCAGCGGTCCTCGTCGTCGACGCCCGCCGCTGACCCGGCGCCGGTACGCAGCCGCTCCCGCGCCTCCATCAGCGCGAAGCCCAGCAGGTTGAGCCCGCGCCAGCGGGCCGGGTCGTGGGCGCCGGGGTCACCGGCGGCGAGGCCGATGCCCCAGACGCGGTCCAGCGGGCTCGCCTCCACCAGGACCCGGGTGCCGGTCCCGAGCAGATAGCTCCGCAGCCCCTCGTCGGAGGCGAACTTGTGGACGCTGCCGGCCACCACGATCCCCAGGCGCTCCCGCGCCCACACGGTCTCGTCGAAGCCGCGGACCATCCGGCCCGCGTTCTTCGCCTCCGCCGGGGTGCGGGCGGCGAGCGCCGTCCGCTCCGCCTCGGCGTCGCCGAAGAGGCGCGCCTTCTCCGCCATCATCCAGTGCTCCGCCGTGGCGTACCGCACCCCGTCGCTTTCGAAGGGTGACGGCCACCATTGGCTCAGACAGCTCGCCGTGAGCCGTCCGTCCGGGGCCGGACGGTGGCCCCAGAAGTGCAGCCACTTCACCTTCTCACCCCTGCTGACCTGCTGTGTCAGCTCCTCGACGGTCTTCATGCACGCGAGTCTGGCATTAGCGACCGACATTCCGTACGAAGATTTTCCTGCCGCCTCGACACTTGGTCGACCGATTCCGTCGAGTAACCAAAAGGCAACAACGGAATCACTTGTTCGAGTCGTATCCCTCTGTCAGGATCGGCACTCAATTCGAGCTGGGACAACGGAGAGCGTCATGGGCAACCGCTTCCAGGTGACGGACCGCTTCGCGGACGGCGCGCAGTACATCGGCGGACGGCTCCGCCCCGGAACCTCGGGACAGACGCACAGCGTCGTCGACCCCGCCACCGGCGAGAGCGTGTACACCTACGCGCTCGCCTCCACCGCGGACGTCGACGCGGCCGTGGCCGCCGCCAAGGCGGCCTTCCCCGGATGGGCCGGCGCCACCCCCGGTGAGCGCTCCGACGCCCTCCACCGCTTCGCCGCGGTCCTCGCCGAGTGGGCGGAGGACTTCGCGCGGGTCGAGTCCCTCCAGTGCGGCAAGCCGATCCGGCTCACCACCGAGTTCGACGTGCCGGGCACGATCGACAACACCGCCTTCTTCGCCGGCGCGGCCCGCCACCTCCAGGGCCAGTCCGCCGCCGAGTACTCCGGCGACCACACCTCGTACATCCGGCGCGAGCCGCTCGGCGTGGTCGGCTCGATCGCGCCCTGGAACTACCCGCTCCAGATGGCCGCCTGGAAGATCCTCCCGGCGATCGCCGCGGGCAACACGATCGTCCTGAAGCCGGCCGAGCTGACCCCGCTCACCTCCCTGATGTTCGCGCAGGCGGCGAAGGAGGCGGGCATCCCCGACGGCGTGATCAACGTGGTCACCGGCTCCGGCCGGGTGGCGGGCGAGCACCTGGTCGGCCACCCCGACGTCGTCATGACGTCCTTCACCGGCTCCACCCCGGTCGGCAAGCGGGTCGCCGAGGTCGCCACCGCCACCGTCAAGCGGCTCCACCTGGAGCTGGGCGGCAAGGCCCCCTTCGTCGTCTTCGACGACGCCGACCTGGAGGCGGCGGCCCACGGCGCCGTGGCCGCCTCCCTCATCAACAGCGGCCAGGACTGCACCGCCGCCACCCGCGCCTACGTCCAGCGCCCGCTCTTCGACGCCTTCGTCGCCCGGGTCGCGGAGCTGATGGAGACCGTCCGGCTCGGCGACCCCTTCGACCCGTCCACCGACCTCGGCCCGCTGGTCTCGTACGTCCACCGCGACCGGGTCGCCGGCTTCGTCGAGCGCGCCCGCGGCTACGCGACCGTCGTCACCGGAGGCGAAGCCCCTGGTGGAGAGCTCAAGAACGGCGCATACTACCGTCCCACCCTGATCACCGGCGCGGCGCAGGACAGCGAGGTCGTGCAGTCGGAGATCTTCGGCCCGGTCCTGGTGGCCCTGCCCTTCGACACCGACGACGAGGGCATCCGGCTCGCCAACGACACCCCGTACGGCCTCGCCGCCTCCGCCTGGAGCCGCGACGTCTACCGGGCGAACCGGGCCACCCGGGAGATCCAGGCCGGCTGCGTCTGGGTCAACGACCACATCCCGATCATCAGCGAGATGCCGCACGGCGGGTCCAAGGCGTCCGGCTACGGAAAGGACATGTCCGCCTACTCCTTCGAGGAGTACACGCAGGTCAAGCACGTGATGTTCGACAACACCGCGGTGGCGGCCAAGGACTGGCACCGCACGATCTTCGGGGACCGATAGTCGTCAGCCGCCCGACCAGCGGCGCAACCATCCCGAAAGGGCACAGCGCATGGAGCAGTACGAGCCCGACCGCCTGTCCGCCGCGCAGCTCGCGGCGATCCGGCGGAGCATGACGAGCGGCCGTGGTGCCCTCGGCCGCCGTTCGCTGCTGCGGGCCGGCGGCGTGGGCGCGCTGGCGGTCGGCGGCCTGGCCGGCCTGACCGCCTGCGGCATCCCGCCGGCCAAGCGGGAGGGCCAGGGCCCCGCGTCCACCGACGTGTCGGCCAAGGAGAAGACGCTCAACTTCTCCAACTGGACCGAGTACATGGACGTCAGCGAGGACGAGAAGTCCCGCCCGACCCTGGCGGAGTTCACCAGGCGCACCGGGATCAAGGTCAAGTACACCGAGGACATCAACGACAACGTCGAGTTCTTCGGCAAGATCAAGCCGCAGCTCGCGGCCGGCCAGGACACCGGCCGCGACCTGATCTGCGTCACCGACTGGCTCGCCGCCCGCATCATCCGGCTCGGCTGGGCGCAGAAGCTCGACCCCGCGAACCTGCCCAACGCCTACGCGAACCTCTCCGCGCAGTTCCGCCGCCCCGACTGGGACCCGGGCCGCTCCTACTCGTACCCCTGGACCGGCATCTCCACCGTCATCGCCTACAACACCAAGGCGACCGGCGGGAAGAAGGTCGACTCGGTCAGCCAGCTCCTCGACGACCCCGCCCTCAAGGGCCGGGTCGGCTTCCTCACCGAGATGCGCGACACCGTCGGCATGACCCTGCTCGACCTGGGCAAGGACCCGGGGAAGTTCACCGACGCCGACTACGACGCGGCGATCGGACGCCTCCAGAAGGCCGTCGACAAGAAGCAGATCCGCCGCTTCACCGGCAACGACTACACCTCCGACCTGGACAAGGGCGACCTCGCCGCCTGTCTCGCCTGGGCCGGCGACGTCATCCAGCTCCAGGCGGACAACCCGGACATCCAGTACGCCATCCCGAACGCCGGGTACATCACCTCCACGGACAACCTGCTCGTCCCGGCGCAGGCCGGTCACAAGACCAACGCCGAGAAGCTCATCGACTACTACTACGAGCTTCCCGTGGCCGCCCAGCTCGCCGCGTACATCAACTACGTCTGCCCCGTCGACGGGGTCAAGGACGAGCTGGCCAAGATCGATCCCGAGCTGGCCGCCAACACGCTGATCCTCCCGGACAAGGCCATGGCCAGGAAGTCCCGCGCCTTCCGCTCGCTGACCAGCGAGGAAGAGACGGCGTACGAGGAGAAGTTCGCGAAGCTCATCGGCGCCTGAGCCGTCGTCCATCCAACACGTAGATCCGGGACCGCAACCCATGACTGACAAGACCACCGGCGGCGACGTCCGACTCACCGGGATCAGCAAGACCTACGGCTCCTTCACCGCCGTCCACCCGCTCGACCTCACCGTCCCGCAGGGCTCCTTCTTCGCCCTGCTCGGCGCCTCGGGCTGCGGCAAGACCACCACCCTGCGCATGATCGCCGGCCTGGAGGACCCCTCCACCGGCACGATCTTCCTCGGCGACCGGGACGTCACCGACCTCCCGCCCTACAAGCGGCCGGTCAACACCGTCTTCCAGTCCTACGCGCTCTTCCCGCACATGGACATCTCCGAGAACATCGCCTTCGGCCTGCGCCGCCGCGGCATCAAGTCGGTGAAGAAGCAGGTCGACGACATGCTGGAGCTCGTCCAGCTCGGCGACAAGGCCCGGCACAAGCCGCACCAGCTCTCCGGCGGCCAGCAGCAGCGCGTCGCCGTCGCCCGCGCGCTCATCAACCACCCGCAGGTGCTCCTCCTCGACGAGCCGCTCGGCGCCCTCGACCTCAAGCTGCGCCGCCAGATGCAGCTGGAGCTCAAGCGGATCCAGACCGAGGTCGGCATCACCTTCGTGCACGTCACCCACGACCAGGAGGAGGCCATGACCATGGCCGACCAGGTCGCGGTCATGAACGGCGGCCGGGTCGAGCAGCTCGGTGCCCCCGGCGACCTGTACGAGAACCCGCGCACCACCTTCGTCGCCAACTTCCTCGGCACCTCCAACCTCATCGAGGCGGAGGTCGTCGAGACCGGTTCGGACGTGGTCGTCACCGCGGGCGGCGGCAAGCTCAAGGTGCCCGGCGACCGCTGTACCGACGCCGTCCGCCAGGGCGGCAAGCTCCTGGTCGGCGTCCGCCCCGAGAAGATCTCGCTCACGCACGCCGACGACGCCGGCTCGATCGCGGACGGGCGCAACCAGGTCACCGGCCGGATCGTGGACTCCTCCTTCATCGGCGTCTCCACCCAGTACGTGGTGAACTCGCCGGCCGGCGCGGAGCTCCAGGTCTACGAGCAGAACATCGAGCGCGACGCGCGGCTCCGCCCCGGCGCCGAGGTGATCCTGCACTGGAACCCGGCCCACACGTTCGGGCTGGATGCCGCCCAGGACATCGACGCGGGCGTGGAGACGGTGGAGGACGCCTCGTGAGCACCACCCTGACCAAGGAGGCCCCCGGACCGGTCGACGAACCGGTGCTGCGCAAGCCTCCCACCCGCAAGCGGCTCGTCCCCTACTGGCTGCTGCTGCCCGGCATCCTCTGGCTGATCGTCTTCTTCGCCCTGCCGCTCGTCTACCAGGCGTCGACCTCGGTGCAGACGGGCTCCCTCGAAGAGGGCTTCCAGGTCACCTGGCACTTCCGGACGTACGTCGACGCCTTCACCGAGTACTGGCCGCAGCTGCTGCGCTCCCTGGCGTACGCGGGCACCGCGACGCTGCTCTGCCTGCTGCTCGGCTACCCGCTCGCGTACCTCATCGCCTTCAAGGCGGGCCGCTGGCGCAACCTGCTCCTCGTCCTCGTGATCGCGCCCTTCTTCACCAGCTTCCTCATCCGGACGCTGGCGTGGAAGACGATCCTGGCCGACGACAGCCTCGTGGTCGACGTGCTCAACGCGCTGCACGTCCTCGACGTGACCAGCTGGCTCGGCTGGACCGAGGGCGAGCGGGTGCTGGCCACGCCGATGGCGGTCGTCTGCGGCCTCACGTACAACTTCCTGCCGTTCATGATCCTGCCGCTCTACACCTCGCTGGAGCGGATCGACGGCCGGCTGCACGAGGCGGCGAAGGACCTCTACGCCTCCCCGGCGACCACCTTCCGCAAGGTGACCTTCCCGCTGTCGATGCCCGGCGTCGTCTCCGGCACCCTGCTCACCTTCATCCCGGCGAGCGGCGACTACGTCAACGCCGAACTGCTCGGCTCCACCGACACCAAGATGATCGGCAACGTCATCCAGTCGCAGTTCCTCCGCGTCCTGGACTACCCGACGGCCGCCGCCCTGTCCTTCATCCTCATGGCGATCGTGCTCCTCATGGTCACCGTCTACATCCGCAAGGCGGGAACGGAGGACCTCGTCTGATGACCTGGCTGCGCAAGAACGTCGTCGTCATCGCGGGCCTGCTGACGCTCGCGTACATGATCCTGCCGAACGTCGTGGTCATGGTGTTCTCGTTCAACAAGCCGAACGGGCGCTTCAACTACTCGTGGCAGCAGTTCTCCCTCGACGCCTGGAAGGACCCCTGCGGCGTCGCCGACATGTGCGAGTCGCTCACGCTCTCGCTCCAGCTCGCCGCCTGGGCCACGGTCGGCGCCGTCGTCCTCGGCACGATGATCGCCTTCGCCCTGGTCCGCTACCGCTTCCGGGCGCGCGGCGCGATCAACTCGCTGATCTTCCTGCCGATGGCGATGCCCGAGGTCGTGATGGCCGCCTCGTTGCTCACCCTCTTCCTCAACATGGGGATCGAGCTGGGCTTCTGGACGGTCCTCATCGCCCACATCATGTTCTGCCTGTCGTTCGTCGTGACGGCGGTCAAGGCCCGGGTCATGTCCATGGACCCGCGCCTGGAGGAGGCGGCGCGCGACCTCTACGCGGGGCCCGCGCAGACCTTCCTGCGGGTCACGCTGCCGATCGCCGCGCCCGGCATCGCGGCCGGCGCCCTGCTCGCCTTCGCACTCTCGTTCGACGACTTCATCATCACCAACTTCAACGCGGGCTCCACCGTGACCTTCCCCATGTTCGTCTGGGGCTCGGCACAGCGCGGTACCCCCGTTCAGATCAACGTGATCGGCTCCGCGATGTTCGTCCTCGCGGTACTGATCGTCGTAGCCGGGCAAATCATTACGAACCGGCGCAAGAAAACAGCAACAGCCTGAGCGTAGGAAGCTCTCAGGCACCGAAGGAGTTGGAAACCATGGCCCCAGTCGCCATGCGTCTCGCTGCACAATCTCTCTCCGACGCCCAGCCCGTCCCCTTCTGGCTGGAAGACCCCGGCAAGCCCGGCGCCCTGCCCGCCCTCACCGGCACCGAGAAGTGCGACCTCCTCGTCGTCGGCGGCGGCTACAGCGGACTGTGGACCGCGCTCCTCGCCAAGGAGCGCGACCCCTCCCAGGACGTCGTGCTGATCGAAGGCCACGAGGTGGGCTGGGCCGCCTCGGGCCGCAACGGCGGCTTCTGCGCCGCCTCCCTCACCCACGGCTTCGGCAACGGCCTCTCCCGCTGGCCGGGCGAGCTGCCGCAGCTCGAACGGCTCGGCGCGGCCAACCTCGACTCCATCGAGGAGGCCGTCACCCGCTACGCGCTGGACTGCGAGTTCGAGCGCACCGGCGAGATCGACGTGGCCACCGAGGCGTACCAGGTCGACGAGCTCCACGAGTGGTACGAGGAGGCCGACCGGCTCGGCCTCGCCGACGGCCTCACCCTCCTCGACCAGGACGCCGTCCGGGCCGAGGTGAACTCGCCGACCTTCCGCGGCGGCCTGTGGGACCGCGACGGCGTCGCCATGCTCCACCCGGCGAAGCTCGCCTGGGGCCTCAAGCGCGCCTGCCTCGACCTCGGCGTGCGGATCTTCGAGAACACCCCGGGCCTCGACTTGGTGTCGGCCGGCGCGGGCATGGCCGTCCGCACCCCGTACGGCCGGGTCGCCGCCCGCCGGGTCGCCCTCGGCACCAACGTCTTCCCGTCGCTGGTCAAGCGGCTGCGCCCGTACACCGTCCCGGTCTACGACTACGCGCTGGTCACCGAGCCGCTCACCGACGAGCAGCTCGCCTCCATCGGCTGGAAGAACCGGCAGGGTCTCGGCGACTCCGCCAACCAGTTCCACTACTTCCGCATCACCGCCGACCACCGCATCCTCTGGGGCGGCTACGACGCCATCTACCGCTTCGGCGGCAAGGTGCAGGCGGAGATGGACCACCGCCCGGAGACGTACCTCAAGCTGGCCGAGCACTTCTTCACCTGCTTCCCGCAGCTGGAGGGGCTCCGTTTCAGCCACGCCTGGGGCGGCGCGATCGACACCTGCTCGCGCTTCTCGGCCTTCTTCGGCACCGCCCACCAGGGCAAGGTGGCGTACGCGGCGGGCTACACCGGCCTCGGCGTCGGCGCCACCCGCTTCGGCGCCGACGTGATGCTCGACCTGCTCGCGGGGGAGCGCACCGAGCGCACGGAGCTGTCCATGGTCCGCTCCAAGCCGCTGCCCTTCCCGCCGGAGCCGATCGCCTGGGCCGGCATCGGGATCACCAAGTGGTCGCTGGCCCGCGCGGACGCCAACGGCGGCCGGCGGAACCTGTGGCTGAAGACGATGGACAAGCTGGGCCTCGGCTTCGACAGCTGAGGCCGCCTCCCGAGGTGTGATTCAGATCACAACCGATGGGTAGGGAAACCCGCGTAACAGCGGGGAACCATCGCGCTCTCTCCGTGTGGACGCGCACCTCCGCGCGTCCTCACGGAGAGGAGTTCGCACGATGACATCTACGGGGGCCCCGGGCGTCAAGGCCGCGGTGGAATGGCTGGCCGCGGTCGCGCCGGATCCCGACGCCTGCCGCTGGGAGTGGGAGCGCAACCCGCACGGGGTCGCCCTGCTGCCCGCCGGCCGGCGCTGGGACGTGCTGATCCTGCCGGGCGGGCTCGGCCACCCCACCCTCGACGTCCTGACCCGCCTGGTCGACCGGCCAGGACCCGTCCTCGCCGACTTCGGCGACGCCCGCGTCGGCTTCTTCGTCCCGCCCGGCACCGCCGCCCGCTGGCTCGGCACCGGAGTGCGCGGCGCCGGCCCCGGCACCTGGATCGTCGTCCCGTATCCGGGCCGGTCGACCGGGGGAGTGCGCTGGCTCGTCGTCCCCGACGGGCGGGGCACGCTCACCGACGCCTCGCTGCTCGAACTGGCCATGCACGAGGCCGCGGGCGGACTCGCCCGCGAGGAGCCACGAGGGGGGAGCGCCTCCTGAAACCGCCCCCCGCGCGTCCCCCCTCCCAAGTCCCGCCCCGTACAGAGGTCTTGACCACTCGATTGGTCTGGACCATGCTGTGGCGCGCTCCACTCCGATCCCCCACCCCCGGAGGCAGTCGTGGACCGCACCAGACCTCTCACCCTGCTCCTGGCGGGCGCCCTCGCCATGGGCGGGCTCGCCGCACTCTCACCGGCCGCCCAGGCCGCCGACTCCGAACTCGCGCGCAACGGCGGCTTCGAGGCCGGCCTGGACGGCTGGAACTGCACGGCGGGCAGCGGCGCCGTCGTCGCCTCGCCCGTGCACGGCGGCACCCAGGCGCTCCAGGCCACCCCGGCCGGCAGCGACAACGCCAAGTGCTCCCAGACCATCACCGTGAAGCCCAACTCCGCGTACACGCTCAGCGGCTGGGTCCGCGGCAGCTACGTCTACCTGGGCGTCACCGGCACCGGCACCACCGACGGCTACGGCTGGACCCAGTCGGCCCCGGACTGGCAGAAACTCAGCAAGTCCTTCACCACCGGCGCGAACACCACCTCGGTCACCGTCTACACCCACGGCTGGTACGGCACCCCCGCCTACCAGGCCGACGACCTCTCGCTCTACGGCCCCGGCGGCGACCCCGTCCAGATCCCCGCCACCCCCACGGGCCTGGCCGCCGGCAGCCCGACCTCCACCTCGGTGCCGCTCACCTGGCCCGCGGTCGCGGGAGCCACCTCGTACAAGGTCTACCGCGGCACGAGCCTCGTCGCGACGGTCACCGGCACCTCGTACACCGCCACCGGCCTCACCCCGAACACCCCGTACTCCTTCCAGGTCTCCGCCGCCAACAGCGCGGGCGAGTCCGCGAAGTCCACGGCCGTCACCGCCACCACGACCTCCGGCGGCGGCGGAGGCACCGAACTGCCCGCCCGCGCCCTCGTCGGCTACCTCCACGCCAGCTTCGCCAACGGCTCCGGCTACACCCGCATGGCCGACGTGCCGGACTCCTGGGACGTCATCAACCTCGCCTTCGGCGAGCCGACCTCGGTGACCTCCGGCGACATCCGCTTCAAGCTCTGCCCGGTCGCCGAGTGCCCGACCGTCGAGTCGGAGGCGGACTTCAAGGCCGCCATCAAGGCCAAGCAGGCCGCCGGCAAGAAGGTCCTCATCTCCATCGGCGGCCAGAACGGGCAGGTCCAGCTCGGCACCACCGCCGCCCGCGACGCCTTCGTCTCGTCCGTCTCGAAGATCATCGACGAGTACGGCCTCGACGGCCTCGACATCGACTTCGAGGGCCACTCGCTCTCGCTCCAGACCGGCGACACCGACTTCCGGAACCCGACCAGCCCGGTCATCGTCAACCTCATCCAGGCGATCAAGACCCTCAAGGCCAAGTACGGCGCGAAGTTCGTCCTGACGATGGCCCCCGAGACCTTCTTCGTCCAGCTCGGCTACCAGTTCTACGGCTCCGGCCCCTGGGGCGGCCAGGACCCGCGCGCCGGCGCCTACCTGCCGGTCATCCACGCCCTGCGCGACGACCTCACCCTGCTGCACGTCCAGGACTACAACTCCGGCCCCATCATGGGCCTGGACAACCAGTACCACTCCATGGGCGGCGCCGACTTCCACATCGCCATGACCGACATGCTGCTCACCGGCTTCCCGGTCGCCGGCAACACCGAGCGCGTCTTCCCGGGCCTGCGCCCCGACCAGGTCGCCATCGGCCTCCCCGCCTCCACCCAGGCGGGCAACGGCCACACCAGCCCGGCCGAGGTCGACAAGGCCCTGGACTGCCTCACCAAGAAGACCAACTGCGGCACCTACCAGACCCACGGCACCTGGTCGTCCCTGCGCGGCCTGATGACCTGGTCGATCAACTGGGACCGCTTCAACCAGTGGGAGTTCAGCCGGAACTTCGACGCCTATAACTGGAGCTGACCCCCAGGATCAGGAAGCCCAGGCAGAGACTGGCCAGCACATCCAGCGGCCAGTGGTAGCCCCGCAGGACCAGACCCGTCCCCGTCACCGCCGTCAGCACGGCGGCGACGGGGACGAGTCGCCTCGACACCAGGTACGCGGCACCGAAATAGGCCACCATCGCCGTGGCCGTATGACCGGACGGGTAGTAGCCCTGGGCCCAGGGTTCGAGCGGACCGGGGCGGGCCGTCCACTCCTTCAGGGGGACGACGAGCAGCGGTACGGCGGCCATGGCGAGGCCCGCGAAGAGGGCGTCGCGGCGCCGGCCGCGCCACACCGCGTACGCCATCGCGGCGGCGAGCACGGGAAGGGCCACGGTCAGATTGCCGAGGTCGGAGGCGAGTTCGCTCAGCCGCCGGGGGACGGTGTCCACCAGAGAGCGGGACACCCGCTCGTCGAGCCTGGCCAAGGGGCCGTGGACGAGCACCTGCCAGGTCACGACGGCGAGGGCGACGAGCGCCGAGAAGAGAGCCGGCCGCCCTGGAACAGGGGGGGTGGTTCCGGGGCGGCCGAGGGGATCGGGCTGCCGCGCGCCCCGGGGGGTGTGGGGCGGGCGGCCATCCGATCGGTGAGGAGTCCCGGAGCACGAGGCTCCGGCGGTGTGCGCGTCGGCACGGTGCGGGCGGGGCTGGGGAGGCTCCGCCCTGGGTGTTTCTCTCATCTGGGGACGACCGTACGGCACGAAGCGGGGGACCGACAGCGGGAAACGCGTCCCGCCATCGGCCCCCCACAGAGTCTTCACTCTTTGCGCCGAAGCGACCGGCGGCGGCTCGTCAGAGCGCGGCCAGCGCCGACTCGATGACGTCCAGACCCTCGTTGAGCAGGTCCTCGCCGATGACCAGCGGCGGGAGGAAGCGCAGCACGTTGCCGTAGGTGCCGCAGGTGAGGACGAGGACGCCCTCGTTGTGGCAGTACTTGGCGAGCGCGGCGGCGGCCTCGGCGGCCGGCTCCTTCGTCACCGGGTCCTTCACGAGCTCGATGGCGATCATGGCGCCGCGGCCGCGGATGTCGCCGATGAGCGGGAACTTCTCCTGCATCGCGGTGAGGCGGCCCTTCATGACCTCCTCGATGCGCTTGGCCTTCCCGTTGAGGTCCAGCTCCTTCATCGTCTCGATGGCGCCGAGCGCACCGGCGCAGGCCACCGGGTTGCCGCCGTAGGTGCCGCCCAGACCGCCGCCGTGGACGGAGTCCATGATCTCGGCGCGGCCGGTGACGGCGGCGAGCGGCAGACCGCCCGCGATGCCCTTGGCGGTGGTGATGAGGTCCGGGACGATGCCCTCGTCCTCACAGGCGAACCACTGGCCGGTGCGGCAGAAGCCGGCCTGGATCTCGTCCGCGACGAAGACGATGCCGTTGTCGTTGGCGAACTTCACGATCGCCGGGAGGAAGCCCTTGGCCGGCTCGATGAAGCCGCCCTCGCCGAGGACCGGCTCGATGACGATCGCGGCGACGTTGTCGGCGCCGATCTGCTTGACGATGTTGTCGATCGCCTGGGCGGCGGCCTCCGGGCCGGCGTTCTCGGCGCCGGTGGGCCAGCGGTAGCCGTAGGCGACCGGCACGCGGTAGACCTCGGGGGCGAACGGGCCGAAGCCCTGCTTGTACGGCATGTTCTTCGCCGTCATGCCCATGGTGAGGTTCGTCCGGCCGTGGTAGCCGTGGTCGAAGACGACGACGGCCTGGCGCTTGGTGTACGAACGCGCGATCTTGACGGCGTTCTCGACGGCCTCGGCGCCGGAGTTGAAGAGCGCGGACTTCTTGGCGTGGTCGCCCGGGGTCAGCTCGGCCAGCGCCTCGCAGACCTCCACGTAGCCCTCGTACGGGGTCACCATGAAACAGGTGTGGGTGAAGTCCTGGAGCTGCGCGGCGGCGCGGCGCACGACGGCCTCGGCGGAGGCGCCCACGGACGTCACGGCGATGCCGGAGCCGAAGTCGATCAGGCGGTTGCCGTCGACGTCCTCGATGATCCCGCCGCCCGCGCGCTTCGTGAACACGGGCAGCGTGGAGCCCACGCCCCCGGCGACCGTCTCCAGCCGGCGAGCCTGAAGCTCCTGCGACTTCGGACCGGGAATGGCGGTGACGACGCGCCGCTCCTGCGGGACAGCGTTCATGCGGGGCTCCTGGGGTGTTCTGGACGCTCTTGCGGGTTTCCTCCGCAGGCTAGGCGGGGCCGCGTGCCCGGCGCATGCTACGGATGGGAGTGATCCCGGTGTGTCCTTGTCCGGATCGGCCATACGCGCCGTTGTCCGGGACGACTCCGTGCCATCGCCCTGATCCGGGGCATGATCCGTGACCGAGGCTCTAGATTGGGCCCCGACGACAGCGCCGCGGAGTCGAAGGGCCAGGGGGCAGGGGACATGGAGTTCGAGGGCACACACGGCTCGCGGAGCACGCACGACGGGCGTCCGCACGCCGGGATCCCCCGCCCGGCCGGAGCGCCCGCCGGAGTCCCGCCGATGCCCGGAACCAGGCCGCCCTCCGCACCCCCGAAGCCGGCCTCCGCACCCGCCGCAGGGCGGGGAGGCGGCACGCTCGCCGACTGGCTGCGCGCGCCCCGCCCCGAGGCCGCCCCCGGCGTCTGGCGGTACGGACACGTGCCCCGCCCCGACCGCGAGCCGGACGAGACCCCCCTGCGGACCGTGCTCGCCGGCGCGACGATCTCCCTCCTCGTCGCCGTCCTGCTCTGGTCGCTGCTCCGCAACGGCTACATCCCCTACTGGAGCGTGCCGATCCGGCTCTTCACCCCCGGCGACTGGTGGCGCCCGCTCGGCGGAGCGCCCGCCCCCGGCACCGGAGGCCCCATCGCCCTGGCCGTCTACCGCTTCGTCCTCTTCGCCGCCATCTTCGGCGGGATCGGCCGCTTCGGCCGCTGGCCGTACGCCTGGAACCGGCTCGTCCGGGAGCGCGGCCGCCCGGCCCAGCTCCTCCTCGCCGCCCTCGCGGGCCTCCTCACCGTCGCCCTCGTCCGCGGCGACTGGCTGCCGCTGCGCCCCCTCGTCCTCTCGATGCTGCCGTACGACCTGACGGGGCCCGACGCGGTCTTCGCCAACCTGGAGATGGAGGACACGGCCACGCTGCTCCTCACGCTCGCCACCGCCCTCCCCTTCGTCTGGCTCGGCCTGCGCCGCCCGACCCCGCCGGCGGGAGCCGCCGCGGCCCCCGGGCCCCCCACCCCCGGCACCGCCGACCTGGCCGACTGGCCCGGGCTGAGGGCCGCGGGGCTCACCGAGGCGGCCGACCGGCTCGCCGCCGAGGCCGCCTCCGGCGCCATGAACGACGTCGACCACGCCCGGATCAGCACCGCCTGGGAATCGGCCGGCCACACCCCCGACCGGCAGGCGGCCTTCGTCGGCGAGGTCCACGCGCGAGGCGCCGCCGCCTTCCTGCACCCCTCCGGCGCCCGCGCCCTGGCCGGCCGGACGGGCACGCACGACCTCGCCCTCCGGCAGGTACGCCTCGGCACCGTCACGGACACCTCCCGCAACCCGTACGCGCGCCGCACCACCGGCCTCGCCCTCGACCCCGAGGTGCTCGGCACCGGCATGCTCGTCGTCGGCCCCTCGGGCAGCGGCAAGACGACCCGGGTCGTCCGTCCCCTCGTCGAGTCCCTGTGCCTCCAGGCGCTCGCCGGACAGGCCGCCGTCGTCGTGGTCGGCTCCGACTCCGCGCCCCTCGGCCCGGACGAGGCGTTCGACGTCGTCATCCGGGTCGGCGACCCCGCGTCACCGCACGACCTCGACCTCTACGGCGGCACCTCCGACCCGGACAGGGCGGCCGCGCTGCTCGCCGACGTCCTGGCGGCCGAGACCACCGACACCCGCCGGGCCACCACCACGCTCGCCCAGCTCCTCGGCCCCTTCCACGCCGTCCACCACCGCTTCCCCTCGGTCCCCGAGCTCCGCGAACTCCTCGACGGCGACGCCACGCGCCTCCAGGCCCTGCGCGCCTCGCTCGAACGGACCGGCCACGCCTCCCTCGTCCGCGAACTCGACGCCCGCGCACGCCAGCAGGGCGCCGACGGGGACCCGGCCACCCGCCTCGCCGACCGGGTCGCCCTCCTCGACCGACCCGCCTTCGCCCACTTCTTCGACACCTCCGGGGCGAGCACGCCGTTCACCATGCGCGCCCTGGAGCACCCCGTGCGCGTCCGGATCGACCTGCCGGAGGCCGGCCACGCCGAAGCCTCCAGGCTCCTCACCCGGCTCGTGCTCGCCCAGTTCCTCGGCCGGGCCGTCGGCCGGACCGACCGCTCCCGCTTCGCCTGCCTCGTGCTCGACGACGCCGCGCACACCCTGACCGCCGAGACCGTGCGGGGCCTCCAGCGGCTGCGCTCCGCCCACGCCGGGGTCGTCCTCGGGCTCCGTACCGTCGAGGACGTCCCCGAGCACCTGCGCACCCCGTTGTTCGGGGCGGTCGGCTGCCGGTTCGCCCTCGCCGGGGTCACCACCTGGGACGGCAAGCGGTTCGCGGAGACCTGGGGCACCGAATGGGTCGAGACCCGGGACGTCACCAGCCGGACCGTCCGCTCCGACGAACCCCTCACCCGGGTGGCGCACGCCGTGCGCAAACTCGTCACCGGCAGGGCCGTCACCAGCGACGCCGTGACCGTCCGCGAGGTCGAGCGGGAGCGCTGGTCCGCCTCCGACCTGGCGCACGGCGTGCCGCCCGGCCACGCGGTCCTCTCCCTCACCCACGTGCGGGGTGAACACACGCCGCCGCTCCTGGTCGACCTGCGCAGCTGAGAGCGACCCTCCGGCCGCCCTGGCACAATCGGGTGGGCCGCCCTCCCCAGCGGCGTTCTTCCGTTGCCGGGCGCGGGTGTCGCGTGTTCGGCCCCCGCTCAAAGGTCCGCCGGTTTCCGATGCCGCCCACCCTCGCCTCGCTCGTCCAGCACTCCTCCCTCCGGCTCGTGGTCCGGGCCGGGGAGGACCGTCTCGACACGCCCGTCCGGTGGGCGCACGTCAGTGAGCTGGCCGATCCCGTGCCGTACATGGAGGGCGGGGAGCTGCTGCTGACCACCGCCCTGACCCTCGACGCCGAGGACGCCGAGGCGATGCGCCGGTACGTGCGGCGGCTGCTCGGGGCGGGGGTCGTCGGGCTCGGGTTCGCCGTCGGGGTGAACTACGACGAGATCCCCGGCGCCCTCCTCGAAGCCGCCCGGGCCGAGCACCTGCCGCTGCTCGAAGTGCCGCGCCGCACCCCCTTCCTCGCCATCAGCAAGGCCGTCTCCGCCGCCATCGCCGCCGACCAGTACCGCGCCGTCACCGCCGGTTTCGAGGCCCAGCGCGAGCTCACCCGGGCCGCCCTCGCCGAGGGGCCCGACGCGGTCGTCGCCCGGCTCGCCGCCCACGTCGACGGCTGGGCCGCGCTCTACGACGCCTCCGGCTCCGTCGTCGCCGTCTCGCCGGAGTGGGCGGCCCGCCGCGCCGCCCGGCTCACCCCCGACGTCGAGCGGCTCCGCGAGCGGCCCGCCCCCGCCAGCGCGGTCGTCGGCGGCACCGACGACCGGGTCGAGCTCCAGTCGCTCGGGACCGGACGCCGGGTCCGCGGCGCCCTCGCCGTCGGCACCGCCGCGCCCCTCGGCACCGCCGAGCGGTACGCCGTCCACTCCGCGATCGCCCTCCTCACCCTCACCACCGAACGCTCCCGCTCCCTCCAGGCCGCCGAACACCGGCTCGGCGCCGCCGTCCTGCGCATGATGCTCGCCGGTCAGCCGGAGCACGCCCGCGCCGTCGCCGGGGACGTGTACGGCGGTCTGCTCGACGCGCCCTTCCGGCTGCTGGTCGCCGAGCCCGCCGGAGCCGGGGCAACGCCTGGGGCCGGGGGCCGTGAGACCGCTGCCGCTTCCGCCGAGCTTCCGCTGCCCGTCCTCGCCGAGGCCCTGGAGGCCGCCGCCGCCCGCGCCGGTGAGGCCGTGCTCACCGTCCCCGAGGGCGACGACCGGCTCATCGTCCTCGCCGGCGACGGCGGCGCGGTCGTCTCCGCCTGCGCCGGGTACGCCGAGCGCGAGGCCGACGACGCCGGCGTGGTCGTCGGGCTCTCCGCGGCCGCCGGGCCGGTCACCGCGGCAGCCGCGTACAAGCAGGCCGAGCAGGCCCTCTCGGTGGCCCGCCGCCGGGGCCGCGCCCTCGTCGAGCACGAGGACCTGGCGGCCGGTTCCGTCCTGCCGCTCCTCGCCGACGAGGCCGTACGGGCCTTCGCCGACGGCATGCTCCGGGCGCTGCGCGACCACGACGCCACCGGGCGCGGCGACCTCGTCGCCAGCCTGCGCGCCTGGCTCTCCCGGCACGGGCAGTGGGACGCCGCCGCGGCCGACCTCGGGGTCCACCGGCACACCCTGCGCTACCGGATGCGGCGCGTCGAGGAGATCCTCGGGCGCTCGCTCGACGACCCGGACGTCCGCATGGAGCTGTGGCTGGCCCTCAAGACCACGGGCGAGGGCGAGAAGTAGCTCCGGCGGCGCCGATCCTGCCCGTCTCCGGGCAGGATCGGCGTCTCCCTGCCCGGAGACGGGCAGAATTCCTGGTCGGATGCGTACGGAATCCCTAATCTCCTGCTCATGACAAGCCCCGCCGCCGAGCCGAAGAGCACCCCCGTCGAGCCGAAGCGGCTCCAGATACCCACCCCCGCGCCCACCCTCACTCCCGCCGCCCCGGCCGCCCGCCGCATCACCGGTGCCGTCTGGGCCGCCCTCGGCATCGTCTACGTCGTCTGGGGCTCCACCTACCTCGGCATCCGGATCGTCGTCGAGACCGTCCCGCCCTTCCTCGCCTCCGGCGCCCGCTTCATCGTCGCCGGACTGCTCCTCGCCGCGCTCGTGGCCTGGCGCCACGGCCCCGCCGCCCTCAAGGTCGACCGGCGTCGGCTCGGCTCCGCCGCCCTCGTCGGCCTCCTCCTCATCCTCGGCGGCAACGGCCTCGTCAACCTCGCCGAGACCACCATCCCCTCCGGCCTCGCCGCCCTCCTCGTCGCCGCCGTCCCCGTCTGGGTCGTCGTGCTGCGCACCGCCGCCGGCGAGCGCCCCGGGCTCGGCGCGTACGGCGGCGTGCTGATCGGCCTCGCCGGTCTCGCCGTCCTCACCCTCCCCGGGCTCAGCGGCGACGTCGGCATCGGCGGCGTGCTGCTCGTCCTGCTCGCCGCCCTGCTCTGGTCGCTCGGCACCGTCTCCTCCGCCCGCCTCCCGCTGCCCGCCAACCCGTTCACCGCGAGCGTGTACGAGATGCTGGCCGGCGGTCTCGGCGGCATCGCCGTCGGCCTCCTCCGCGGCGAGCACCACGGCTTCGACCCCGCCGCGGTCTCCACCGGCTCCTGGGTGGCCCTCGGCTACCTGGTCGTCTTCGGCTCGCTGATCGCCTTCACCGCGTACGCCTGGCTGCTCCAGTCCGCCCCGGTCTCGCTCGCCGCCACCTACGCGTACGTCAACCCGGTCGTCGCCGTCCTGCTCGGCGCGCTCATCCTCGGCGAGGCCCTGACCTGGCCGATCCTCCTCGGCGGCGCGATCGTCGTGGCGGCCGTCTGCCTGATCGTCACCACCGAGCGCAGGGGCTGACGGCGAAGATCGTCCCGGGCGCGATACGGGCCCACTCCGGGGCCCTACGCTGATCCCTCGTATCGATCGGTCGTGAGCATGGCGACAGGGGTGGGGGATCCGGATGGCGACAGGGGCGAAGCCCGGCAGACCGGCGGGGAAGCCCGCGAAGGGCACAGGCGCCAAGGGCTCCAAGGGCACAGGCACCAAGGGCACCAAGGGCTCTAATAGCACCGGCGGCAACCGCGACGCGGCGTCCGAGTCCTCGCTCCGCCGCCTCCGCTACACCGTCGTCGGCGGTGTCCTCCTCGCCCTCCTCGCCGGCTGCGGCGCCATCACCGCGGGCGTCCTCGCGGGCGAGGGCTACCTCCCCGGCGACTCGATGCGCGAGGTCTGGAACACCCCGTCCGAGGCCACCGACTCGGTCTCCGGCAACGCCGCCTGGGCCGTCGGCGACACGCTCGTCCGCAGCCGCGCCGACGGCGTCACCGGCTTCGACGCCCGCACCGGCGGGCAGCGCTGGCGGTACGAGCCGGCCGCGGGCGACGCGATCTGCGCCACCGGCGCCACCACCGACGACGGCGTCGCCCTGATCGCCCAGGGCACGCCCACCGTCCCCGTCGGTGACCAGGAGGGCAAGGGCTGCGCCGACGTCGTCGCGCTCGACCTCACCACCGGCCGTGAGCTCTGGCGCACCACCAGGACCGCCGCCGACGGCGAGGTCAGCGCCGAGCGGGACCTGGTCGCCGTCGGCGGCGGTCTCGCCGTCCTGCGCGACGAGGACGACGACTGGCGGTACGAGTCGACGCTCGGCGACCCCGGCAGGCTCAGCCCCGACCGCGCCCTGCGCGCCTTCGACCTGCGGACCGGCAAGCCCAGGTGGTCGGCGCGGATGCCGAAGGGCTGCGTGCCGTACGGGGTCGCCGCGGCCGAGCGCCGGGTCGCGGCGCTGCTCGTCTGCGACCGCCGGGACGTGCGGCTCGCCGTCCTCGACCCCGCGGACGGGCGGGTGCGCGGCGTCTCGCCCCTCGACGAGCGGCGGGTCGTCGACCCCCTGACCCACACGCCGGCCTTCGTCTCCGCCGATCCGCTCGTGGTGAGCACGATGAGTCTCGACGAGTCCGGCGCCACGACGTTCCTCTCCTTCGACGGGGAGGCCCGCCCCCAGGGCCGTATCGCGTCCGGCGTCGTCAACGGCCGGCTCAACGACCCGGCCACGGAACCGGCGCTGACGCGCGTCGCCTACGGACGCCTCTACACCCTCGCGGACGAGGCGGACTACGACGACGTCCTCACCGCCTTCGACCTGCGCAGCGGACAGCGGCTCTGGCGGATGGAGGTGGACGACCTCGACGACGTCATCGGCCTGCGGGTGGCGGGCGGCAGGGTTGCCGCGCTGATGGACCTCTACGGGGCGTCGGGCGAGGACGGGCTCTTCGTCTTCGACGCCGACACCGGCGAGGTGCGCGACCAGCGCACCTTCCCCGACTCGGTGGGCCGGTCGTCCGGCGAGATCAAGGACGTCCTCGGGTACGGGGACCGGCTGATCGCCGTCCGCTGGGGCGACGGCTACCCGCGCCCCCTCACCGCGTACGAGGAGCGCTGACCCGGCGAAGCCCACAACCCGGCGCAGCGCCGACCCGGCTCTTCGGCCGAAGCGGACAGGCCGGGGCCGCCACCACTCCATCACGGACAAACGTCACGCGCCGGTCCCGGCCCTAACGTGTCTGGAGAGCAACCGCCCGCACGGGGCAACCGCTCACACCCGAAACGGAAAGGGCCGGGACACGCAATGACGACCACCCACGCCTTCTGGGTCGCCGGCCGCGAGGCCACCGGCGACACCACCTTCGACGTCACGAACTCGTACGACGGACGTCTGGTCGGCAAGGTCGCCGTGCCCACCGAGGCCCAGGTCGAGGAGGCCGTCGCGGCCGCCCACGCGGTCGTCGACGAGTTCGCCGCCACCCCGGCGCACGTCCGCGCCGCCGCCCTCGACCACGTGTCGAAGCGGCTCGCCGAGCGCACCGAGGAGATCGCCCAGGTCATCTCCGCCGAGAACGGCAAGCCCATCAAGTGGGCCCGCGGCGAGGTCGGCCGTGCCGTCTCCGTCTTCCGTTTCGCCGCCGAGGAGGCCCGCCGCTGGAACGCCGGCGAGGCCCAGCGCCTGGACACCGAGGCCGGCGGCGCGGGCCGCCTCGCCCTCACCCGCCGCGTACCCAAGGGCGTCGTCCTCGGCATCGCGCCCTTCAACTTCCCGCTGAACCTCAGCGCCCACAAGGTCGCCCCGGCCATCGCCGTCGGCGCCCCGATCATCCTCAAGCCGGCCCCGGCCACCCCGATCTCCTCCCTCATCCTGGGCGAGATCCTGGCCGAGACCGACCTGCCGGCCGGCTCCTGGTCGATCCTCACCGTGCCGAACGACCGCATGCCCGCCCTGGTCCAGGACGAGCGCCTCCCGGTCATCTCCTTCACCGGCTCGGACACCGTCGGCTACGCCATCCAGCAGTCCGTGCCGCACAAGCACTGCACCCTGGAGCTGGGCGGCAACGCCGCCGCCGTCGTCCTCCCCGACTGGTCCTCCGAGGCCGACCTGGACTGGGCCGCGAGCCGCATCGCGACCTTCTCCAACTACCAGGGCGGCCAGTCCTGCATCTCCGTGCAGCGCGTGATCGCCGACGCCTCGGTCTACGACCGCCTGGTGCCGAAGATCGTCGCCGCCGTCGAGGCGCAGGTCACCGGCGACCCGGCGGACGACGCCACCGACGTCGGCCCGCTCGTCGACGAGGCCGCCGCGAAGCGCGTCGAGTCCTGGGTGGACGAGGCCGTCGCGGCCGGCGCCACCCTCCTCGCGGGCGGCAAGCGCGAGGGCGCCACCTACGCCCCGACCGTCCTCACCGAGCTCCCGGCCGGCGTCACCCTGGCCCGCTCCGAGGTCTTCGGCCCGGTCCTGACGATCGCCAAGGTCGACGGCGAGGCCGAGGCGTTCGCCGCGGTCAACGACTCGGACTTCGGCCTCCAGGCCGGCATCTTCACCCGTGACCTCCAGACCGCCTTCCGCGCCCACCGCGCCCTGGAGGTCGGCGGCGTGATCGTCGGCGACGTCCCCTCGTACCGCGCCGACCAGATGCCGTACGGCGGCGCCAAGCGCTCCGGCGTCGGCCGCGAGGGCGTCGCGTACGCCATGGACGACTACACCTACGAGCGCGTCCTCGTCCTCACGGGCCTCGCCCTGTAGGACACGCGCCACGAGACCAGGCGGTCCGAGCCCACTGTGCGGGGGCTCGGACCGCCTTTCGTACGTCTCCGGCCCCCTTCCGGCCCGCTGAAGTCCCGCCTGCCTGCCCCCGCCCGCCCCCACCCGCCCCCGTCCGTCCACGGACCGGAACGGGCCGACGGGCGGTCCGTCCGGCGCGGCAGGATGACGCGCGTGACCGTCATCGACATCCCCGGTTCCAAGTCCGTCACCGCCCGCGCGCTCTTCCTCGCGGCCGCCGCGGAGGGCACCACGACCCTCCTGCGTCCGCTCGTCTCCGACGACACCGAGGGCTTCGCGGAAGGGCTCCGCGCCCTGGGCTACTCCGTACGCCAGGAGCCCGGCGCCTGGCACATCGAGGGCCGCCCCGCCGGCCCCGGCACCGCCGAGGCCGACGTGTACTGCCGCGACGGCGCCACCACCGCCCGCTTCCTGCCCGCCCTCGTCGCCGCCGGCCACGGCACCTTCCGCTTCGACGCCTCGGAGCAGATGCGCCGCCGCCCCCTCGGCCCGCTCACCACCGCCCTGCGCGAGCTCGGCGTGGACCTGCGGCACGGGGAGAAGGACGGCCACCACCCGCTCGCCGTGCACGCCGACGGCGTCAGGGGCGGCGCGCTCACCCTCGACGCCGGCCAGTCCTCCCAGTACCTGACGGCCCTGCTGATGCTGGGCCCGCTCACCGCCGAGGGCCTCGACATCACGGTCACCGACCTGGTCTCGGAGCCGTACGTCGAGATCACCCTCGCGATGATGCGGTCCTTCGGCGCGGAGGTCACCCGGGAGGGCCGTACCTACCGGGTCGCCCCCACCGGCTACCGCGCCCGGACGTACGCGATCGAGCCCGACGCCTCCACGGCGAGCTACTTCTTCGCCGCGGCCGCCCTCCAGCCCGGCGGCGCGGTCACCGTCCCCGGCCTCGGCACCGGCGCCCTCCAGGGCGACCTCGCCTTCGTGGAGGTGCTGCGCCGCATGGGCGCCGAGGTCGAGGTCACCGCGGAGTCCACCACCGTCCGCTCCACCGGCACGCTGCGCGGACTCACGGTCAACATGCGGGACATCTCGGACACCATGCCGACCCTCGCCGCGATCGCCCCCTTCGCGGACGGGCCCGTCCTCATCGAGGACGTCGCCAACACCCGGGTCAAGGAGTGCGACCGGCTCGACGCCTGCGCCGACAACCTCCGCCGCCTCGGCATCACCGTCACCACCGGCCACGACTGGATCCAGATCGAGCCCGGGACCCCCGCCGGACCCGTCGAGATCACCACCCACCGCGACCACCGCATCGTCATGTCCTTCGCGGTCGCGGCCCTGCGCACCCCCGGCATCACCTTCGACGACCCCGGCTGCGTGAAGAAGACCTTCCCCGACTTCCACCGCGTGTTCGGCGGATTCGGCGCGTTCACCCGGACCCCGTGAAGAGCGCACAGCGTTTGGGGCAAGAATGGGGGGCATGAGCGACCGCCCCTCTCCTCTCGCCGACCCGCACATCGCCTTCGACGCCGCCGAAGGGCGCCGGGACATCGTCGTCCTCGGCTCGACGGGATCCATCGGCACCCAGGCCATCGACCTGGTGCTGCGCCACCCCGACCGCTTCCGGGTCACGGCCCTGGCCGCCTCCGGCGGCCGGGTCGCGCTCCTCGCCGAGCAGGCGCACCGGCTCGGGGTCGCCGCGGTCGCCGTCGCGCGCGAGGAGGCCGCCGGAGAACTGCGTACGGCCCTGAGGGCGCTGTACGGCTCCGAGCCGCTGCCCGAGATCCTGGCCGGCCCCGACGCCGCGACCCAGCTCGCCGCCTCCCCGTGCCACACCGTGCTCAACGGCATCACCGGCTCCATCGGTCTCGCGCCGACCCTCGCCGCCCTGGAGGCGGGCCGCACGCTGGCCCTCGCCAACAAGGAGTCGCTGATCGTCGGCGGCCCGCTGGTGAAGGCCCTCGCGAAGCCCGGCCAGATCATCCCGGTCGACTCCGAGCACGCGGCGCTCTTCCAGGCGCTCGCCGCCGGCACCCGCGCCGACGTCCGCAAGCTGGTCGTCACGGCCTCCGGCGGCCCCTTCCGCGGCCGTACGCGCGCGGAGCTGGAGCACGTGAGCCGCGAGGACGCGCTCGCCCACCCCACGTGGGCGATGGGCCCGGTGATCACGGTGAACAGCGCCACGCTGGTCAACAAGGGCCTGGAGGTCATCGAGGCGCACCTCCTCTACGACATCCCGTTCGACCGCATCGAGGTCGTCGTCCACCCCCAGTCCTACGTGCACTCCATGGTCGAGTTCACCGACGGCTCCACCCTCGCCCAGGCCACCCCGCCGGACATGCGCGGCCCGATCGCGATCGGCATCGGCTGGCCCGAGCGGGTCCCGGACGCGGCCCCCGCCTTCGACTGGTCGACCGCCTCCACCTGGGAGTTCTTCCCGCTCGACGACGAGGCGTTCCCGTCGGTGAACCTGGCCCGGCACGTCGGCGAGCTGGGCGGCACCGCCCCCGCCGTCTTCAACGCCGCCAACGAGGAGTGCGTGGAGGCGTTCCTCGCCGGGCGGCTCCCGTTCAACGGCATCATGGACACCGTCACGGCGGTCGTCACCGAACACGGTCGGCCCACCCGGGGAACCTCCCTGACGGTGCCGGACGTCCTGGAAGCGGAGACCTGGGCCCGTGCCCGGGCCCGAGAGCTCGCAGCGAAGGCAACCGCGGAGGCGCGCGCATGACGGAAGTGCTCCTGACAGTCCTGGGCGTGGTGCTCTTCGCCCTGGGTCTGCTCGTCTCCATCGCCTGGCACGAGCTGGGCCACCTCTCCACGGCCAAGCTCTTCGGCATCCGCGTGCCGCAGTACATGGTCGGCTTCGGCCCCACGCTCTGGTCGAAGAAGCGCGGCGACACCGAGTACGGCATCAAGGCCATCCCGGCCGGCGGCTACATCCGCATGATCGGCATGTTCCCGCCCGGCGCGGACGGCAAGATCGAGGCCCGCTCCACCTCGCCCTGGCGCACCATGATCGAGGACGCCCGCGAGGCGTCGTACGAGGAGCTCCAGCCCGGCGACGAGTCCCGGCTCTTCTACACGCGCAAGCCGTGGAAGCGCGTGATCGTCATGTTCGCCGGCCCGTTCATGAACCTGGTCCTCGCGCTCGGCCTGTTCTACGGCTCCCTGATGACCCTCGGCATCGAGGGCCAGACCACCAAGGTCGCCGGCGTCCAGAAGTGCGTCATCGAGCAGAGCGCGAACCGCGACGTCTGCGCCGCGGGCGACCCGGCCTCCCCGGCGCACAAGGCGGGGCTGCGGGACGGCGACACGATCGTCGCCTTCAACGGCACCCCGGTCTCCGACTGGGACACCCTCTCGGACCACATCCGGAAGACCATCGGCCCCGCCACCGTCACCGTCGAGCGGGACGGGCAGCGCCTCGACCTGCACCCGATGCTCGTCGCCAACGAGGTCCTGAAGAAGGACGAGAACGGGCAGGTCGCCCGCCCGCTCGCCTACGAGAAGGCCGGCTACCTCGGCTTCGCGTCGAAGACCGAGGTCGCGCCGCTGACCTTCGTCGAGACCACCGACCGCATGGGCGAGCTCATGCAGAACGGCGTCGAATCGGTCGTCACCCTCCCCGGGAAGATCCCCGGCCTGTGGGACGCCACCTTCGGCGACGGCGAGCGGGCCGAGGACTCCCCGGTCGGCGTCGTCGGCGCCGCCCGCATCACCGGCGAGCTCATGAACCTGGACCTCCCGCCGGAGCGCATCCTGGTCATGTTCATGAACCTGCTGGTGTACTTCAACGTCTCGCTGTTCCTGTTCAACATGCTCCCGCTGCTGCCGCTCGACGGCGGCCACATCGCGGGCGCCCTGTGGGAGTCCGTCCGCCGTCACACGGCCCGGCTCTTCCGGCGCCCCGACCCCGGCCCCTTCGACGTGGCCAAGCTGATGCCCGCCGCCTACGTGGTCGCCGGCGTCTTCGTCTGCTTCACCCTGCTCGTCCTCGCCGCCGACATCGTCAACCCGGTGAAGCTGACGTAGCTCCCAGGGAGGCCGTACACCGCCGTGTCCGGCCTCCCGCCCCAGGGGCGGTAACCTCGGAAGCCTGAGCCCGCCGACGCACGACCTTGAGGTTGCACACACTCATGACCGCGATTTCTCTCGGTATCCCCACCGTCCCGACCCGGCTCGCCGAGCGCCGCAAGAGCCGGCAGATCCAGGTCGGCAGCGTGGCCGTCGGCGGTGACGCACCCGTCTCGGTGCAGTCGATGACGACGACCCGCACGTCCGACATCGGCGCCACGCTCCAGCAGATCGCCGAGCTCACCGCCTCCGGCTGCCAGATCGTCCGGGTGGCCTGCCCCACCCAGGACGACGCCGACGCGCTCGCCACGATCGCCCGCAAGTCGCAGATCCCGGTGATCGCCGACATCCACTTCCAGCCGAAGTACGTCTTCGCCGCGATCGACGCCGGCTGCGCCGCCGTCCGCGTCAACCCGGGCAACATCAAGCAGTTCGACGACAAGGTCAAGGAGATCGCCAAGGCGGCCGGTGACGCGCGCGTCCCGATCCGCATCGGCGTCAACGCCGGCTCGCTCGACGCCCGCCTGCTCAAGAAGTACGGCAAGGCGACCCCCGAGGCGCTCGTCGAGTCCGCCCTGTGGGAGGCGTCCCTCTTCGAGGAGCACGGCTTCCAGGACATCAAGATCTCGGTCAAGCACAACGACCCGGTCGTGATGGTCGAGGCGTACCGTCAGCTCGCCGCCCAGTGCGACTACCCGCTGCACCTCGGCGTCACCGAGGCGGGCCCAGCCTTCCAGGGCACCATCAAGTCGGCCGTCGCCTTCGGCGCGCTGCTGTCCCAGGGCATCGGCGACACCATCCGCGTCTCGCTCTCCGCCCCGCCGGCCGAGGAGATCAAGGTCGGCATCCAGATCCTGGAGTCGCTCAACCTCCGCCAGCGCCGCCTGGAGATCGTCTCCTGCCCGTCCTGCGGCCGCGCCCAGGTCGACGTCTACAAGCTCGCCGAGGAGGTCACCGCCGGCCTCGACGGCATGACCGTCCCGCTGCGCGTCGCCGTCATGGGCTGCGTCGTCAACGGCCCCGGCGAGGCCCGCGAGGCCGACCTCGGCGTCGCCTCCGGCAACGGCAAGGGCCAGATCTTCGTCAAGGGCGAGGTCATCAAGACCGTCCCCGAGTCGAAGATCGTCGAGACCCTCATCGAGGAAGCCCTCAAGATCGCCGAGCAGATGGAGAAGGACGGCGTCATGAGCGGCGAGCCCACCGTCGCCATCGCCGGCTGAGCACTCCCCGTGTGTTCCGGAACCCCGTCGCCCCTCCCGGGGGCGGCGGGGTTCCGCCATGCCCGGGGGTCCTTCCCAGGTCATGGGGGTAAGGTGCCAGGACCAGCGGAACCGCACGGTGAGGCCCCCTCGTGTTGACACAGACCACCACCCGGGTCCTCGAACCCGCCGACCTCGGAGCCGCCCTCGCCGTCCTGGAGAGCGCCCCCGTCGAGAACGCCTTCGTGACCGCCCGCGTCCGCGTCGCCGGGCTCGACCCGTGGCGCCTGGGCGGCGAGATGTGGGGCTGGTACACCGAGGGCCGGCTCACCTCGCTCTGCTACTCCGGCGCCAATCTCGTCCCCATCTGCGCCACCCCCGAGGCCGTCCGCGCCTTCGCCGACCGGGCCCGCCGGATCGGCCGCCGCTGCTCCTCGATCGTCGGCCCGGCCGGACCCACCGCCGAGCTCTGGCGCCTCCTCGAACCCGCCTGGGGCCCCGCCCGCGACGTCCGCGCCCACCAGCCCCTCATGGTCACCGAGGAGCCCTCCGCCACCGTCGCCCCCGACCCCCTCGTCCGCCGGGTCCGCAAGGACGAGATGGACGCGATCATGCCCGCCTGCATCGCCATGTTCACCGAGGAGGTCGGCGTCTCCCCGATGGCCGGCGACGGCGGACTGCTCTACCAGGCCCGGGTCGCCGAACTCGTCGGCGCCGGCCGCTCCTTCGCCCGCATCGACGACGGCAAGGTCGTCTTCAAGGCCGAGATCGGCGCCGCCACCCGCCAGGCGTGCCAGATCCAGGGCGTCTGGGTCGCCCCCGAACACCGCGGCAAGGGCCTCTCCGAGACCGGCATGGCCGCCGTCCTCCAGTACGCCCTCGCCGACGTCGCCCCCGTCGTCAGCCTGTACGTCAACGACTACAACCTCCCCGCCCGCGCCGCGTACCGCCGTGTCGGCTTCCGCGAGACCGGCGCCTTCATGAGCGTCCTGTTCTGAACCGGCGGGCACTTGTAGGGTGCGCCGCATGGACGACGCACAGGCCGTGATCGGACCGGTCAACCTCGCCGCCCGGGTGGACGAGGCCCTCGACGTGCAGGCGGTCGCCTTCGGCCTCGACGCCGAGGAGGTCGCCGTACGCCGCCACATCGTGCTGCGCCACCTGATGAACCCCGGCGCCCGCGCCTTCGGCGCCACCACCCCCGACGGGCGGCTCGTCGGCTTCGTGTACGGGATGCCCAACGACCGCGGCCACTGGTGGTCCACGGTGGTGGAGCCGTACCTCCGCGCCACCGGCACCGCCGACTGGCTCGACGCCTCCTTCGTCATCACCGAGCTCCACGTCCACCCCGCCCACCAGGGCCTCGGCCTCGGCCGCGGACTGATCACCACCATCACCGACACCGCCGACGAGAAGCGCTCGATCCTCTCGGCCATCGACACGGAGTCCCCGGCCCGCGGCCTCTACCGCTCCCTCGGCTACACCGACCTCGCCCGCCAGGTCCACTTCCCGAGCGCCGCCCGCCCCTACGCCGTCATGGGCGCCCCCCTGCCGCTGCCGCGCCGGAACTGATTTCTCGCGGGCGGGGCCGCCCGGATAACCTCGGGGCCATCACCTTCAGTCCCGGCAGGAGTACGAGAACCATGGCCAACGCACCGGTCCAGCGCATGTCCCAGTTGATGGCGAAGACGCTGCGCGACGACCCGGCCGACGCCGAGGTCCTCTCCCACAAGCTCCTCGTCCGCGCCGGCTACGTCCGCCGCACCGCCGCCGGCATCTGGAGCTGGCTGCCCCTGGGCAAGAAGGTCCTCTCCAACGTCGAGCGGATCGTCCGCGAGGAGATGGACGCCATCGGCGGCCAGGAGGTCACCCTCCCCGCGCTGCTGCCCCGCGAGCCGTACGAGGCCACCGGCCGCTGGGACGAGTACGGCGCCGAGCTCTTCCGCCTCCAGGACCGCAAGGGCGGCGACTACCTCCTCGGCCCCACCCACGAGGAGATCTTCACCCTCCTGGTGAAGGACCAGTGCTCGTCCTACAAGGACCTGCCGGTCATCCTGTACCAGATCCAGACCAAGTTCCGTGACGAGGCCCGCCCCCGCGCCGGCATCCTGCGCGGCCGCGAGTTCCTCATGAAGGACTCCTACTCCTTCGACACCGAGGACGAGGGCCTGGCCCGGTCGTACGCCGTGCACCGCCAGGCGTACCAGCGGATCTTCGAGCGCCTCGGCCTCGACTACCGCATCTGCGCCGCCACCGCCGGCGCCATGGGCGGCTCCAAGTCCGAGGAGTTCCTCGCCCCGGCCGAGGCCGGCGAGGACACCTTCGCCGACTGCCCGAACTGCGAGTTCGCCGCCAACACCGAGGCGGTCTACCAGGCGGTCAAGGCCGTCGACGGCTCGGCGGTCCCGGCCCTGGAGCCCGTCCCGACCCCCGACACCCCCACCATCGAGACGCTCGCCGCACACCTCGGCGTCCCCGCCTCCGCCACCCTCAAGAACCTCCTGGTGAAGGTCGACGGCGAGATCGTCGCCGTCGGCGTCCCCGGCGACCGCGAGGTCGACATGGACAAGGTCGAGGCCCACTTCGCCCCCGCCGCCGTCGAGCTGGTGACGGAGTCCGACTTCGCCGGCCGCCCCGACCTCGTCCGCGGCTACGTCGGCCCCCAGGGCCTGGAGAAGGTGCGCTACATCGCCGACCCGCGCATCGCCCCCGGCACCGCGTGGATCACCGGCGCCAACGAGGAGGGCACGCACGCGAAGAACGTCGTCGCGGGCCGTGACTTCGAGGTCGAGGAGTACGTCGACGTCGTCGTCGTCCAGGAGGGCGACCCGTGCCCCGTGTGCGGCACCGGCCTCAAGCTGGACCGCGCCATCGAGATCGGCCACATCTTCCAGCTCGGCCGCAAGTACGCGGACGCGCTCAAGCTCGACGTCCTCGGCCAGAACGGCAAGCCGGTCCGCGTGACCATGGGCTCCTACGGCGTCGGCGTCTCGCGCGCCGTCGCGGCGCTCGCCGAGCAGACCGCCGACGACAAGGGCCTGTGCTGGCCGGCCGAGGTCGCGCCCGCCGACGTCCACGTCGTCGCCGCGGGCAAGGCGCTCCAGACCGAGCTGGCCCTGGAGGTCTCCGAGAAGCTGTCCGCCGCCGGGCTCCGCGTCCTCGTCGACGACCGCGCCGGCGTCTCCCCGGGCGTCAAGTTCACCGACGCGGAGCTCATCGGCGTCCCCAAGATCCTCGTGGCCGGCCGCCGCGCGGCGGAGGGCGTCGTCGAGCTCAAGGACCGCCGCACCGGCGAGCGCGAGGAGCTCACCGTCGAGGAGGCCCTCGCCGCGCTCACCGCGTAGCCGACACGTAACGACGCCGTCCCGCGCACCCGCGCGGGACGGCGTCGCCGTCTCCGCCGTCAGGCCGCCGGGTCGACCGAGGGGCCCGTGAGGTCCTCAACGGGCGGCAGCGGGGCCGGAGGTGGCGGGGGAGGGGCCTGCTGGGCTGCCGCCGGCGGCGTGGCCCGCTCCAGGAAGCGGAGGAGTTCCACCGGGATCGGCAGGACCAGCGTCGAGTTCTTCTCGGCGGCGACGGCCATCACCGTCTGGAGCAGCCGGAGCTGGAGGGCCGCAGGCGCCTCCGCCATCTGGTGCGCCGCCTCCGTCAGCTTCTTCGACGCCTGAAGCTCCGCGTCCGCGTTGATCAGCCGCGCGCGCCGCTCCCGGTCCGCCTCCGCCTGCCGGGCCATCGAGCGCTTCATCGTCTCCGGCAGCGACACGTCCTTGATCTCGACCCGGTCGATCTGCACGCCCCACCCGATCGCGGGGGAGTCCAGCATCAGCTCCAGGCCCTGGTTGAGCTTCTCGCGGTTGGACAGCAGGTCGTCGAGGTCGCTCTTGCCGATGATCGACCGCAGCGAGGTCTGCGCCATCTGCGAGACCGCGAACCGGTAGTCCTCGACCCGCACCAGCGCCTCCGCCGCGTCCACCACACGGAAGTAGACGACCGCGTCGACCCGCACCGTCACGTTGTCCCGGGTGATGCCCTCCTGGGCGGGCACCGGCATCGTGACGATCTGCATGTTCACCTTGTGGAGCCGGTCGACGGCCGGAAGGATCATCGTGAAGCCGGGCGCGCGCACCTCGCCGCGGAGCCGGCCGAAGCGGAAGACGACGCCCCGCTCGTACTGCTTCACCACGCGCGCCGCCGCGCTGACGTACGCCAGGGCGGCCACACCCGCTCCCGCGACCGCCAGCAGGATGTCTTCGATCATCACGGCCCCCTCGGAAAGGGATACAAAAAGGGTATTCCCCCCTTAAGAGGGCCGTGAACTAAGAGGCCGTGAACCAAGAGGGCCGTGAACTCACAGCCAGCTCGCGAACTCCAGCAGCCACTCGGCCTCCTGCCGCCGCCCGCCGGTCAGCGCCCGCGTGCCGGACTCGACGGTCCGGAAGAGCGTCCAGCCGCGCAGCCGCTCCCGGTCGACGTCGAGCGAGTCGGCCAGCCGGTTGACCCGCCGCCGGGCCGCCGGGGCGCCCGCCGAGGAGGCCACCAGGTCCTCGACCCGCTCCCTGACCAGCCGCGCGAGGTCGTAGGCGCGCTCGCCGACCACCGGATCGGGGCCGACGGCCAGCCAGGGCACCCGGTCGCCGCCGAGGACCTTGCCCTGCCGGAAGTCCCCGTGCAGCAGCAGCTCCTCCGCGGACCCGGCCAGCAGCTCCTCGCGGGCGGCCAGCGCGGCGGCCGCGAGACCCCCGGTGGCGTCGTCGGCGCGGTAGCGCTCCATCGCCTCCGCCTGGCGCGCGGTGCGGCCCGCCACGGTGTCGAAGCCGTGCCCGGCCGGCGGGTCCACCCACAGCTTCCGTACGGTCCCGGCCGCCTCCAGGAGCGCCTTGGCCTCCGGCAGCGAGCGGAGGGACACCTCCGGGTGCAGCCGTTCGAGGACGAGGGAGCCCTCCGGGGCCTCGGCGCGGAGCTGGACCGCGCCCCAGCCGTTCCAGTGCGCGAGCGCGTCCCGCTCCAGCTCCGGACGGGTGAACGGCGGCGCGATCTTCAGCGCGGCGGGCTCGCCCTCGGCGTCCCGGACCAGCAGCAGCAGACTGTCGCGCCCGCCGGGGGCCACCACCCGCTCGACGGTCAGGCCCGCCTCCTCCGGCACCCGCTCGGCGAGGCCGGGGAGCCGCCCGAGCCAGCCGTCCGCGGCGGCGTCGCCGTACCTCTCGTGGAGGGCCGTGACCAGTCGCCGGGGCGCTTCGAAACCCATGCGTGCCTTGTTCCTTCTGCTGGGGCGGGGTGGTCAGAGCTGGTGGGGGCCGGACTCACACCCGCTCGGCGAGCCCAGGAAAGGTTACGTCGCTGCCGCGCCACCGCACCGCGCGGACCGCGGCCTCCCGCAGCGAGGCGGCGGCCTCCCGGCGCAGCGCCCCGTCTCCGGCCCGCACCAGGTCGGAGTAGACCCCGGCCACCCGGTCCTCCAGGACGGCCGCGAGCCGCACCGCGCCCGCCGGGTCGGCCACCCGGAACGGCAGCTCGTACGCGGCGGCCGCGGCGACCGGCGTGCCGCCGAGGTCGCGGACGGTGCGGCGCAGCGCGTCCCGGCGGGCCCGGTGCGCCTCGTAGGCGGCGGTCGCCTCGGCCCGGCGCTCCTCGGCGACCCGGCCGCCGACGACCCCGTAGCCGTACACGGCGGCGTGCTCGGCGGCGAGGGCGGCCTGCGCCGCCTGGAGGGCGCTCATGCGCGGGCTCCTTCGGTGAGGAGGTAGGCGTGGGCGGCTCCGGCGGCGGCCACGGAGGCGAGCAGCCGGGCGTACTCGGGCGGCGCCGCGAGCAGCTCGGCGGTGTGCGCGTCGGAAGCGGCCCGCGCGTCGGCGGCGAGCTCCCGCAGCGCGGCCTTCGGGTCGGCGGGCACGGCCCGCCCGGCGGAGCCCGTACCGGGGGAGGCCGCGGCAGGGGTCGTGGTGCCGGGGGCCGGGCGGTCGGCCTCGCCGAGGGCGCGCACATGGGCGGCGGCCGAGGTCCGGAGGGGGTCCACGCGCGCGTGGAGCGCGGGATGGGCGGCCAGGGTGGCGTCGTAGCGTGCGAGCAGGGTCCGTGAGGCGGTCACCGCGCGGCGGCGGAGGGCCGCCTCGGCGCGGGCCACCCGTTCGGCCTCGCGGGCCGCCGCCTCCTCGGCGGCGCTCGGGCGGCGCGGGCCCCCGTCGCCGGAGGTGCAACCGGTCACGGCCGTCGCGGCGGCCGAGGCCCCCGCGACGAGCAGGGCGCGTCTGCCCGTCGTCGTCACGCTCTCTCCCTCAGCATTCCGGACCCCTCCCGGCCGCCCGTCGAAGATCACCGCAGGCGAGCGTACCCGCGGGGGCCCCGGCGGTGGACGGCAACACCCTCCCGGACCGGATACCCTTGATCCGACACGCAGCGACAAGCAGCGACGAGCGACGTACCCACAACAGCACACGCGGCCGAGGAGTCACCCGGATGAGCACCACCCAGAGCGACAGGCTGCGCGGACTCATTGAGCCGCTCGTCCACGCGGAGAACCTGGATCTGGAGGAGATCGAGGTGTCCCGGGCCGGCCGCCGCGGACTGCTGAGGATCGTCGTCGACTCGGACGAGGGCGTCGAGCTGGACACCTGTGCCGAGCTGAGCCGCGCGATCTCCGCCAAGCTGGACGAGAGCGACGCCATGGGCGACGGCGAGTACGTCCTGGAGGTCAGCTCCCCGGGTGCCGACCGTCCGCTCTCCGAGCACCGCCACTACGTACGGGCCACCGGCCGGCTGGTGAAGCTCCAGCTCGCCGAGGGCGGGGACCTGGTCACCCGCATCCTGGCCGTGGACGAGGACGGCATCGACACCGAGGTCCCGGGCCTGAAGGGCCGCAAGGCCACGGCCCGCCGCGTGGAGTTCGCCGAGATCGCCAAGGCGCGTGTCGAGATCGAGTTCAACCGCAAGGACAAGAAGGAAGAGGAGGCGTAGCCGTGGACATCGACGTGAAGCTCCTGAAGGGCTTGGCACAGGAGAAGGAAATCTCCTTCGAGATGCTGGTCGAGGCGATCGAGTCGGCCCTCCTCATCGCGTACCACCGCACCCCGTCCGCCCGCCGCCACGCGCGCGTGGAGCTGGACCGGCACACCGGGCACGTGACGGTGTGGGCCGAGGAGGACCCGGCCGACCTGGAGGAGGGGCAGGAGCCCAAGGAGTTCGACGACACCCCGTCGGACTTCGGCCGCATCGCGGCGAGCACCGCCCGTCAGGTCATCCAGCAGCGGCTGCGCGACGCCGAGAACGACGTGACCTTCGGCGAGTACGCGCGCCGCGAGGGCGATGTCGTCGCCGGCGTGGTGCAGCAGGGCAAGGACCCGAAGAACGTCCTCGTCAAGCTGGACGACAAGCTGGAGGCCATCCTTCCGGTGCAGGAGCAGGTGCCGGGCGAGGACTACACGCACGGTCTGCGGCTGCGCACGTACGTGGTCCGGGTGGCCAAGGGTGTCCGCGGTCCGTCCGTCACCCTTTCGCGCACCCACCCCAATCTGGTGAAGAAGCTCTTCGCGCTGGAGGTGCCCGAGATCGCCGACGGTTCCGTCGAGATCTCCGCCATCGCGCGTGAGGCGGGTCACCGCACCAAGATCGCGGTCCGTTCCACCCGTTCGGGCCTGAACGCCAAGGGCGCCTGCATCGGCCCCATGGGCAGCCGGGTCCGGAACGTGATGGCCGAGCTGCTCGGCGAGAAGATCGACATCGTCGACTGGTCGGACGACCCGGCCGAGATGGTGGCGAACGCGCTCTCCCCGGCGCGGGTCTCCAAGGTCGAGGTCGTCGACGCCGCCGCCCGGTCCGCCCGGGTGACGGTCCCCGACTACCAGCTCTCCCTGGCCATCGGCAAGGAGGGGCAGAACGCCCGTCTGGCCGCGCGGCTCACCGGCTGGCGCATCGACATCCGGCCGGACACCGAGGTCCAGGGCGAGGAGGGCTGAGCGGCTCCGCCGCAAGCCCGAGATCGTTTTTGGCCAACAGCTGTTCGATTTTTGCCCCGAACGGGTGAGGTCGGTACGGGGAGGTAGACTTAATCGTGTCTGGCCGGACGCATGCCCGCGCGTGCCCTGAGCGAACCTGTGTGGGATGCCGGGAGCGAGCGGCCAAGAGCGATCTGCTGCGGATCGTGGTGATCAAGGACGAGTGCGTCCCCGATCATCGCGGTACGCTGCCCGGCCGGGGTGCGTACGTGCACCCCGCCTTGCACTGTCTCGACCTGGCGGTCCGCAGACGGGCGTTCCCGAGGACCTTCAAGGTCCCGGGACCGCTCGACACCGCGGTGCTGCGGGAACACGTCGAGCAGGCCGCGCAGGCGGCGCCGCAGTGAAAAGGAAGTACGGCACGGAACACCGTGCGGTCAGGTACCTCGCGAGTCGGAAGTAGGTCGAGATTGCGATGAGCACTCGATGAGTACGCGATGAGTACGCCCATGAAGTAGCGACGGTCCGGCGGTAACCGGACCTATAAAGGAGCGATGTGGCTAAGGTCCGGGTATACGAACTCGCCAAGGAGTTCGGAGTAGAGAGCAAGGTCGTCATGGCCAAGCTCCAGGAACTCGGTGAATTCGTCCGTTCGGCGTCCTCGACGATCGAGGCGCCGGTCGTGCGCAAGTTGACTGACGCTTTGCAGGGTCCCGGCGGTTCCGCCGGCAAGACCGCTGCCAAGCCCGGCGCGCCCCGCAAGGCGGCGCCCGCCCCCAAGCCGGCCGCACCGGCGCCTTCGGCGCCCGCTGCCGCGCGTCCCGCCGCCCCGAAGCCTGGCGCGCCCACCCCGGCGCCCAAGCCCGCGGCGGCCGAGAAGCCCTCGACGCCGGCCGCCTCCGGCCCGCGTCCGACCCCGGGTCCGAAGCCCGCGGCTCCCGCGCCCAAGCCGGCGCCCGCCGCCCCGGCTCCGACCAACCCGGAGTTCACCGCGCCTCCGGCGGCCCCGGCCGCCAACCAGCGCCCCGGTGGTGCCGCCCCCGGCCAGCGTCCGGCGGGTGCCCGTCCGGGCCAGGCCGCGCCGCGCCCGGGTCAGCAGGCGCCCCGTCCCGGCCAGCAGGCCCCGCGTCCGGGCGCCCCGCGTCCGGCCGGCCCGCGTCCGGGCAACAACCCCTTCACGTCCGGCGGCTCCACCGGCATGGCGCGTCCGCAGACGCCCCGTCCCGGTGGCGGTGCCCCGCGTCCCGGCGGCCCCGGTGCCGTTCCGGGCGCCCCGCGTCCGCAGGGCGGCCCCGGCGGCGCCCCGCGCCCGCAGGGTCAGGGCGGCGGCCGTCCCACCCCCGGTGGGATGCCGCGTCCGCAGGCGCCCCGTCCGGGCGGTGCTCCCGGCGGTAACCGTCCGAACCCGGGCATGATGCCGCAGCGTCCCGCTGCCGGCCCGCGTCCCGGTCCCGGCGGCGGTGGCCGTGGTCCCGGTGGCCCCGGCGGTCGTCCGGGTGGTCCCGGCGGTGGCGGCGGCGGTCGTCCCGGCTTCGCCGGTCGTCCGGCCGGTCCCGGCGGTGGCGGCGGCGGCTTCGCCGGTCGTCCCGGCGGTCCCGGTGGTGGCGGCGGCGGTCGTCCGGGTGGTCCCGGTGGTGGCGGCGGCTTCGGCGGTCGTCCCGGCGGCTTCGGCGGCCGTCCCGGCGGCCCCGGTGGCCGTGGTGGCACGCAGGGCGCCTTCGGTCGTCCCGGCGGTCCCGCGCGTCGCGGTCGCAAGTCGAAGCGTCAGAGGCGCCAGGAGTACGAGGCCATGCAGGCCCCGTCCGTGGGCGGTGTGATGCTGCCTCGCGGCAACGGCGACACCATTCGCCTGTCGCGCGGTGCGTCCCTCACCGACTTCGCCGAGAAGATCGGCGCCAACCCGGCGTCGCTCGTCGCGGTGATGATGAACCTCGGCGAGATGGTCACGGCGACGCAGTCCGTCTCCGACGACACGCTGACGATGCTCGGCGAGGAGATGAACTACACCGTTCAGATCGTCTCGCCGGAGGAGGAGGACCGCGAGCTCCTCGAGTCCTTCGACATCGAGTTCGGCGAGGACGAGGGCGGCGAAGAGGCCCTGGTCTCCCGTCCGCCGGTCGTGACCGTCATGGGTCACGTCGACCACGGAAAGACCCGACTCCTCGACGCGATCCGCAAGACCAACGTGGTCGCGGGCGAGGCCGGTGGCATCACCCAGCACATCGGTGCCTACCAGGTCGGTACCGAGGTCAACGGCGAAGAGCGTCGCATCACCTTCATCGACACCCCGGGTCACGAGGCGTTCACCGCCATGCGTGCCCGTGGTGCGAAGTCGACCGACATCGCGATCCTCGTGGTCGCGGCCAACGACGGCGTCATGCCGCAGACGATCGAGGCGCTCAACCACGCCAAGGCCGCCGGCGTCCCGATCGTCGTCGCGGTCAACAAGATCGACGTCGAGGGCGCGGACCCGGTCAAGGTCCGCGGTCAGCTGACCGAGTTCGGTCTGGTCGCCGAGGAGTACGGCGGCGACACGATGTTCGTCGACATCTCCGCCAAGCAGGGTCTGCACATCGACTCCCTGCTGGAGGCCGTGATCCTCACGGCGGACGCCTCGCTCGACCTGCGGGCCAACCCGAACCAGGACGCGCAGGGCATCGCCATCGAGTCGCACCTCGACCGCGGTCGCGGCGCCGTCTCGACGGTCCTGGTCCAGCGCGGAACGCTGCGCATCGGCGACACCGTGGTGGTCGGCGACGCGTACGGCCGCGTCCGGGCGATGCTCGACGACAAGGGCAACAACGTCGAGGAGGCGGCCCCGTCGACTCCCGTCCTGGTGCTCGGTCTCACCAACGTGCCGGGTGCCGGCGACAACCTCCTGGTGGTCGACGAGGACCGTACGGCCCGCCAGATCGCCGAGAAGCGCGCCGCGCGTGAGCGCAACGCCGCCTTCGCCAAGCGCGTCCGCCGGGTGTCCCTCGAGGACCTCGACAAGGTGCTCAAGGCCGGTCTCGTCCAGGAACTCAACCTCATCATCAAGGGCGACGCGTCCGGTGCGGTCGAGGCCCTCGAAGCCTCGCTGCTCCAGCTCGACGTCGGCGAAGAGGTCGACATCCGCGTCCTGCACCGCGGTGTGGGTGCGGTCACCGAGTCGGACATCGACCTGGCCATGGGCTCCGACGCCATCGTCATCGGCTACAACGTCCGTGCGGCCGGCCGTGCCGCGCAGATGGCGGAGCGCGAGGGCGTCGACGTCCGGTACTACTCGGTCATCTACCAGGCGATCGAGGAGATCGAGGCGGCGCTCAAGGGCCTCCTCAAGCCGGAGTACGAAGAGGTCGAGCTCGGCACGGCGGAGATCCGCGAGGTCTTCCGCTCGTCCAAGCTGGGCAACATCGCCGGTGTCCTCATCCGCTCGGGCGAGGTCAAGCGCAACACCAAGGCGCGTCTGGTCCGCGACGGCAAGGTCATCGCCGAGGACCTCACGATCCACGGTCTGCGCCGCTTCAAGGACGACGTCACCGAGATCCGCGAGGGCTTCGAGGGTGGTATCAACCTCGGAAACTTCAACGACATCAAGATCGACGACGTCATCGCCACGTACGAGATGCGCGAGAAGCCGCGCTCGTAACACACGGTGAGGTGCCGGGGCCGGTCGGCGGAGGTTATTCCGTCGATCGGCCCCGGCCGTTCCGTGTACGGTTTCGGTGTCCCCGCCCCATGGCCGGCGGGGCCACCGACCCCGAACCGGCGGGACATCCGGACACACATGTATGTGGGGACTCTGTCCTTCGACCTGCTCCTCGGCGACGTCCACTCGCTCAAGGAGAAACGCTCCCTCGTGAAGCCGATCGTCGCCGAGCTCCAGCGGAAGTTCGCCGTGAGCGTGGCGGAGGTGAGCGGCCAGAACCTCCACCGGCGGGCCGAGATCGGCGTCGCGATGGTGTCCGGTGACCTCGGACACCTCGACGGCGTCCTGGACCGCTGCGAGCGGCTGGTCGCCGCCCGGCCCGAGGTGGAGCTGCTGTCGGTGCGCCGCAGGCTCCACACTGATGAAGACTGATTGCAAGGCAAAGAAGGAGACGGACCAGTGGCCGACAACGCGCGGGCGAAGAAGCTGGCGGACCTCATCCGGGAGGTGGTCGCCGAGAAGTTGCAGCGCGGCATCAAGGACCCGCGCCTGGGTACGCACGTGACCATCACGGACACCCGCGTCACCGGTGACCTGCGGGAGGCCACGGTCTTCTACACGGTCTACGGCGACGAGGAGGAGCGGGCGAGCGCCGCCGCCGGCCTGGAGAGCGCCAAGGGCATCCTCCGCTCGGCCGTGGGCCGCGCGGCCGGGACCAAGTTCACCCCGACCCTGGCCTTCGTGGCCGACGCCCTCCCGGAGAACGCCAAGACCATCGAGAACCTCCTCGACAAGGCGCGGGCCTCGGACGCCCAGGTGCGGGAGGCGTCCTCGGGCGCCGCCTTCGCGGGCGAAGCCGACCCCTACAAGAAGCCGGGCGAGGACGAAGCCGCCGAATGAGCAACGCAACCCCGACGCCCGACGGCCTTGTCATCGTGGACAAGCCGTCGGGCTTCACCTCGCACGACGTCGTGGCCAAGATGCGCGGGATCGCCAGGACCCGCCGCGTCGGCCACGCCGGCACGCTCGACCCCATGGCCACGGGCGTCCTCGTCCTCGGCGTGGAGCGGGCCACCAAGCTCCTCGGTCACCTCGCGCTGACCGAGAAGGAGTACCTGGGCACCATCCGCCTGGGCCAGACCACGATCACCGACGACGCCGAGGGCGAGATCACGGCGTCGGTCGACGCGTCGAAGGTCACCCGCGAGCGGATCGACGCGGGGGTCGCGGAGCTGACCGGCGCCATCATGCAGGTGCCGTCGAAGGTCTCCGCGATCAAGATCGACGGAAAGCGGTCCTACGCGCGCGTGCGCGGCGGCGAGGAGTTCGAGATCCCGGCCCGTCCGGTGACCGTCTCCTCCTTCCGGGTGTACGACGTGCGCGAGGCGACGGCCGAGGACGGTACGCCCGTCGTCGACCTGGTCGTCTCGGTGGTCTGCTCCTCCGGTACGTACATCCGGGCGCTGGCCCGGGACCTCGGCGCCGGACTCGGCGTCGGCGGGCACCTCACCGCGCTCCGGCGCACCCGGGTCGGCCCGTACAAGCTGGACAGCGCCCGCACCCTCGACCAGCTCCAGGAGGAGCTGACCGTGATGCCGGTGGCCGAGGCCGCGGCGGCGGCGTTCCCGCGCTGGGACGTCGACGAGAAGCGGGCCCGGCTGCTGCTCAACGGGGTGCGCCTGGAGATGCCGGCCTACCCCCAGGGGGCGGTCGCGGTCTTCGGTCCGGAGGGGAAGCTGATCGCCCTGGTGGAGGACCAGCGGGGCAAGGCGAAGAGCCTGGCGGTCTTCGGCTGATGCTTGAGGCCGGTTCTCGAGTCCGAGTCTCCTGACGGAGGGCTTCGAGGCTGATTCTCCTGACGGAGGGGCGGGTGCGCGGGGCGCGCCCGCCCTTTCGCGTTTCTTCACCCCATCGGGGAAGCGCTCGGAGTGAAACGGGGGAGTGCGAGGGGGCGCCTTGGCCGATCGGCGCCCTCCGGTGACCGGCGCCGACCTACCCTCCACACCATGGGACCCGGGGACCTCGCGACGCTGGTGCGGATCTGCGACCTGGCGGGCCGGCCGCGCGGCACCGGGTTCCTCGCCGATCACGAGGGCACCCTCGTCACCAGCCACGAGGCCGTCGACGGGCTGACGCGCGTCGTGCTGCACGCGCCCGGCGAGCGGACCTGGCTCGCCGAGGCCGACGCCGTCACGCCCCTCCCCGAGCAGGGGCTCGCCCTGATCCGCACCGAGGGCCTCGGCGTGGATCCGCTGCCGCTCGCCACCCGCGCGACCGTCGAGCCCGGCACCTACGTCCGGATCGCCGCGCACGGCTGGCGCGAGGCGCGCGTCCTCGGACCCGCCGCCGTCACGTACACCGCCACCGACCGCTTCCACGTCCTCCCCGACGCCCTCGAACTCGCCATCGGCACCCAGGGCGCCGAGGCGCTGCGGCTCGGCGGCCCGGCCGCGGGCGGGCCCGTCCTCGACAGCGTCACCGGCACCGTCCTCGGTGTCGTCGGCACCGCCCTCCAGGGCGACCCGCGCGCCGCCGGGCACGCCGTCCCGCTCCGCCCGGACGGCCCCCTCCGCGAACTCCTGCGCCGCAACGCCGCGACGATCCCCGCGTACGGCCCCGACCTCAACCTCGCGGCCGTCCTCGAACTCACCGCCCCCACGGCCCTCCCCGCCGGCGATCCGTCGCCCTGGCCCGCGCCCGTCGCCCGCCCGGCCGCCCTCGGGACCCTGACCCGCTTCGCCGCCGGGCCGGTGCCCGCGCTGCCCGTCCTCGCCGTCGTCGGCGAACCCGGGAGCGGGCGCACCACGCTGCTCGGCGCGGTCTGCGAGGCGCGGGTGCGGGGGGCCGCGCCCGCGCCGGCCGTACGGCTGCGGGGCGCCGACCTGCGGGAGGGCGACGGGTCGGTCGCCGAGGCCGTCGAGCGGGTCCTGCACCGGGCCGCGCGGATCGCCGCCGCCTCCGGGGCCGAGGGCGACCCCGTCACCGCCGAGCGGGCCGCCGCCCTCGCCAGGGAGGCCGGGCGGCCCCTCCTCGTCGTCCTCGACGGCCCCGAGGAGATGCCGCCGCTCCTCGCCCACCGGCTCCCCGCCTGGACCGCCGCCACCGAGCGCTGGCTGCGCGCCCACGGCGTCCGCCTCGCCCTCGCCTGCCGCCCCGAGTACGCCGAGCAGGCGGCGGCCCTGTGGAGCGCCCCGCCCGCCGTGCTGCCGCTCGGCGACCTCACGGAGGCCGAGGCCGGGGCCGTACGCCAGGGGTACGGGCTCGGGGCCGAGGACCTGGCGGCCGCGGACGCCCGGCACCCGCTCGCCCTGCGGCTGCTCGCCGAGGTGCGGGCCGCGCTCCCCGGCGAGGTCCCGGGCCGCCCCGACCGGGCCGAGATCTTCACCGCCCACCTGGACCTGATGTGCCTGCGGATCGCGGTCCGGATCGCCGCGGGCACCCGCCCCGTCCCCGGCGGCTCCGCCGTCCGCCGGCTCGCCGCGCGCGTCACCGGCCAGGTCCACGAGGCCGCCCGCCGCTGCCTGGGCCCCGGCCACGGCCTCCTCGACCGCCCCTCCTTCGAAACCCTCTTCCCCTGGCACGAAGGCTGGGCCCCCGCCGTCCTCACCGAGGGCCTCCTGGTCCCCGCCGGCCCCGGCTACCGCTTCGCCCACGAAGGACTCTCCGACTGGCTCCAAGCAGCCCACCTCGACCTCGACACCGCCCTCGCCACCCTGGTCCACGGCCGCGAGGCCGAGGAGACCCAGGAGCCGGACCCGGAGCCGCTACCGGAGCCGGCCCCGGCCCGGCCGCGCGGGCGGCGCCGGCGGGCGGCCGACGGCGGTGGGGCCGCGGACCCGGACCCGGACCGCCCGGACCCGTATCCGGGGTCGGCCCCGACCCCGGCCAGGGAATCGGCCCCGCCGCGCGGGCGGCGTCGGCGGGTGGGCGATGGGGGCCGGGGCGGGGACCCGGAGCCGGTCCCCGGGGCCGCTTATCCGTCCGTGCCTCGGTATCGGGTGGGGACGGTGGTGCAGGCGTTGTTGCTGGTGCATCGGGAGGGTGGGGCTGCTGCTCTGGGGGCGCGGCTGAGTGGGCTTGTCGACTTTCTGGGGGGTGCTGGGGCGCGGACGGGCGGGGAGGCCGTTTGGTGGGGGAGTGCGCTGCTGGGGCGTGCTCTTGGTGGGGTCGGGGATCTGCGGCCTTATCTGGCCGTGTTGCGGCAGCTCGCCGACCGGGTGGGGGAAGGGGACGACGCGGCGGGCGGGCTTGGTGCCTTCGGGCCCGCCTGGTGGCGGGAGGTGGTCGTCGGGGAGGACGAGCGGGTCGACCTGCTGCGGCGGGTGGTCACCGGGGACGCCGGGCACCTTGAGAGCGTCGGAGCGTTGCTGGTCGCCGAGCCTCGGGCGATCCAGCCGCTGCTCTGCCGGTGGTTCACGGACGGGCGCGTCCTGTCCTGGCGGCCGTACGCCACCGTCGGCGCGGTCGCCCAGGAGCTTCTGCACACCCACCGGGGGCTCGCCGTGGACGACCTCTGCGAGGCCCTGGTCGGCACCGCGCACCCGCTCGCCGAGGGGCTGCTCGGGGCGCTCGTCGACGACGAGCCGGCCGCGCTGTGCCGGGCCGTGGACCGGTGGGCGCACGACGACCTCCGGCCGGAACGGCGGCTGGCCGCCGCGACGTACGGCAGTCTCCTGGCCGCGCGCGGCCGGGCCGGTCAGGACCGGGAACTGCTGCGGTACGCGGCGGGCGCGCTGCTCGCCCGGCCCGGGGACCGGCGGCTGCACGGGGCCGCGCTCGGCATCCTCGTCCGCGACCCGCAGGTCCGGGGGCGCCATCTGACGCGCGCCCTCGCCGACCCGCGGGTGCCGGCCGAGGCGCTCGTGGGGGCGCTGGCCGACGACCCCGGGGCCGTCCTCGACGCCTTCCGGGCGCGGCTGGACGAGGGCCGGGACCCGGGCGGCGTGCTGCGGGCCCTCGCCGCTGTCGACGCGCCCGCCCTCACCCGCCGGATCGCCACCCTCGTCCGGGAGTACGTGACCCGCCACCCCGAGGGCGCCGGGCACGCCGCCGCCTATGCCGACCTGCGGTTCGAGGAGGGGCCGACCGCGCGCGCCGTGCTCTTCCCGCTCGTCGTCGGGCTGATCCACGGCCGCCCCGCCACCGTCCGGCGCGCCCTCGCGCCCGTCCTCGCCGCCCCCGGCACCGGCGCCTCCCGCCATCTGCGGGCCGAACTCCTCGACGTCCTCCTCGACCACGAGAGGTACGCGACCGGGCCCGGCGACCCGGCCGTGGCGGACGCGCTGCTCACCGCCGCCGCCGAGGGCGCGGCCCGCCGCTCGCTCCCGCGCAACCGCGCGCTGCTCGCCCGTACCACCGCCCTCTACGCCCGCGTCCCGGGCGGCGCGGCCCATCGGGACCGGCTGCTCGCCGGGCTCGCCGCCGACCACCCGGCCTTCGCCGCGCTGCTCGCGGGGGCCGTGCCCGCGCCGCGCCCGCCCGGCACTGCCCATGCCGATGCGGACCGACGGGCGTGGGCATGGCAGTCTTAGACCTGCGTAATGGGCGCACAGGGCGAACAGGCGGACGAGGAGCGGTCACAGTGCAGCGCTGGCGTGGCTTGGAGGACATCCCCCAGGACTGGGGGCGCAGCGTCGTCACCATCGGCTCCTACGACGGTGTGCACCGCGGGCACCAGCTGATCATCGGGCGGGCCGTCGAGCGCGCCCGCGAGCTCGGCGTCCCCGCCGTCGTGGTCACCTTCGACCCGCACCCCTCCGAGGTGGTGCGCCCCGGCAGCCACCCGCCGCTGCTCGCCCCGCACCACCGGCGCGCCGAGCTGATGGCGGAACTGGGCGTGGACGCCGTCCTCGTGCTGCCGTTCACCGCCGACTTCTCGCAGCTCTCGCCTGCCGACTTCATCGTCAAGGTGCTCGTCGACAAGCTGCACGCGCGGGCCGTCATCGAGGGCCCCAACTTCCGCTTCGGCCACCGCGCCGCGGGCAACGTCGCGTTCCTGACCGAACTGGGCGCCACCTACGACTACGAGGTCGAGGTGATCGACCTGTACGTGAGCGGCGCCGCCGGCGGCGGACAGCCCTTCTCCTCCACCCTCACCCGCCGGCTGGTCGCCGAGGGCGACATGACCGGCGCCGCCGAGATCCTCGGCCGCCCCCACCGCGTCGAGGGCATCGTCGTGCGCGGCGCGCAGCGCGGCCGCGAGATGGGCTTCCCCACGGCCAACGTGGAGACCCTGCCGCACACCGCGATCCCCGCCGACGGCGTCTACGCCGGCTGGCTGACCGCGGACGGCGAGCGGATGCCGGCGGCGATCTCCGTCGGCACCAACCCGCAGTTCGACGGCACGGAGCGGACGGTGGAGGCGTACGCGATCGACCGCGAGGGCCTCGACCTGTACGGGCTCCACGTCACCGTCGACTTCCTCGCCTACGTGCGCGGCATGCTCAAGTTCGACACCCTCGACGACCTGCTGGTGGCGATGGCCGCCGACGTCGAGAAGTGCCGGGCGCTGACGGCCGAGTACGACGGCGCGGAGGCGTGAGCGCCACCGTCGCCGTCGCCCTCACCAGGTGACGTACAGCTCCTTCGGGCCCCGGATGAGGCCCTTGGACTGGAAGGGCACGTCCTCGGGGCGGCCCGCGAGCCGCAGGTCCGGGTAGCGGGCCAGCAGCGTGGAGAGCATCACCTCGGACTCCATCCGGGTCAGCATCGCGCCCATGCAGTGGTGCGGCCCGTGCCCGAAGGAGAGGTGCCCGGTGCCGGTCCGGTCGAAGTCGAGGACCTCCGGGTCGGGGAAGACCTCCGGGTCCCGGTTGGCCGACAGGTAGGAGGCGTACACCGCCTCGCCCGCCCGGATCACCACCCCGCCGATCTCGACGTCCTCGGTCGCGATCCGCGGCAGCCCGACGCCGTTGCGGTGCGGGATCCACCGCAGCAGCTCGTCCACCGCCTGCGGCAGCAGCTCCGGCTCCGCCCGCAGCCTGGCCAGCAGGTCCGGGCGGGTGAGCAGCACGTACACCATGTTGGCGCTGTTGTTGCGCACCGCGTGGGCGCCGCTGATCAGGATCGCCATGGCGAGCGAGACCGCCTCGTCCGCGCCGATCCGGCCCGCCGCCAGCGACTCGGCCAGCTCCCCGGCCAGGTCGTCCTGCGGCTGGGCCATGCGGCGGTCGAGCAGCCGGGTGATGTACCCGTGGATCTGCGCCTTCGCCGCGCGGCTGCTCTCCGGGCCGGGGCCCGAGGAGAGGATCAGGTCCGGCCAGGAGGCCAGCTCGGCCCGGTCCTCGTCGGGGATGCCGAGCAGGTCGCAGACGACCGTCATCGGCAGCGGCCCGTGCAGGTGCCGCATCAGGTCGGCGGGCCTGCCCGCCGCCTCCATGCCGTCCAGGAGCCGGTCGCAGGCCGCCTGGGCGAGGGGCTGGAGGCGCCTGCTGCCCCGGCCGGTGAAGGTCTTGGTCACCGCCTTGCGCAGCTGGGTGTGGTACGGCGGATCGGCGTAGTTCAGGGCCGCCTTCGAGGCCACCATGTGGCCGGTCATCTTGGTGACCTGGCGGTCGAGCAGGGCCGTCCGGCTGAACCGGGGATCGGAGGTGACGGCCCGCACGTCGGCGTACCGGGTGACCAGCCACGCCTCGTTCTCGGCGGCGAACGGCAGGCTGATCCGGGAGACCGGCTCCTTCGCCAGCAGCTCGGACAGGAGCGGGTCGAAGTCGAGGGCGGGCAGGTCGTCCACGGCCCAGGTGCGGGCCGGGCGGGAGGCGGCGGGGCAGCCGGCGGGGGCGGATCCGGGCGCCGGCGAACCGGTCGCCGCGGATCCGGACGCCGGTGGCCCGGACGTCAGCGGTTCGGAGGTCATGCGGTGGCTCTTCCCGGCGGCGGGCGGACACGACACGCCGGAGGGCGTACAGCCCCTCGTACGGACGACCCCGCATTCACCCTCCGTGACGAGGCGGGCACGCCCGCGGTTGCGGGCTCGGTGCCGCGGGGTGAGTGTGGGCGGCAGTCCGCACGATCGAGAAGAAGGAGCGAGTGCCGTGGTGACCTTGTGCAAACCCGCGGTGGCCGTGCCGGAGCACGTGATCACGATGGAGGAGACGCTCGACCTCGCCCGTGCGCGCCACGCCGACCATCCCCAACTCCCCCTGGCGCTGCGGCTGATCGGCAACACGGGTGTCGACAAGCGGCACATCGTGCAGCCCATCGGGAAGACCCTGGAGCACCCCGGCTTCCAGGAACGCAACGAGCTGTACGAGGCCGAGGCGAAGGCCCGGGTGCCCGCCGTCGTCGAGGAGGCCCTCGGCAACGCGGGGCTGCGCCCGGCGGACATCGACATGATCGTCTACGTGTCCTGCACGGGCTTCATGATGCCCTCGCTCACCGCGTGGATGATCAACAAGATGGGCTTCCCCAGCCACACCCGGCAGGTGCCCATCGCCCAGCTCGGCTGCGCCGCGGGCGGTGCCGCGATCAACCGGGCGCACGACTTCTGCACCGCCTACCCGGACGCCAACGTCCTCATCGTGGCCTGCGAGTTCTGCTCGCTCTGCTACCAGCCCACCGACCTCGGCGTCGGCTCGCTGCTCTCCAACGGCCTCTTCGGCGACGCCGTCGCCGCCGCGGTGGTCCGGGGCCGGGGCGGCACGGGCATCGCCCTGGAGCGCAACAACTCGCACCTGGTGCCCGACACCGAGGACTGGATCGCCTACAGCGTCCGCGAGACCGGCTTCCACTTCCTGCTCGACAAGCGGGTGCCCAAGACGATGGAGCCGCTGGCCCCCGCGCTCCGCGAGATCGCCGGCGCGCACGGCTGGGACGCCGGGAACCTCGACTTCTACATCATCCACGCCGGGGGGCCGAGGATCCTCGACGACCTCAGCCTGTACCTCGAAGTCCCGCCGGAAGCCTTCCGGTTCAGCCGGGCGACGCTCACGGAGTACGGCAACATCGCCAGCGCCGTCGTCCTCGACGCGGTCCGGCGGCTCTTCGAGGAGGGCGGGCAGCCGGAGGGCGCCCGCGGCATCCTCGCCGGCTTCGGCCCCGGCATCACGGCCGAGATGTGCCTCGGGCGGTGGACCACCGCCGCCCACCCGGCGGAACCCCCGCTGGGCGCCCGCCGGATCGTCGGCTACTCGCCCCGCTTCCAGCACGCCCGCAGCAGAAGCTGACGGCGGCGGCGCGGCCCGGTAGGCCCCGTACCGCCCTTCCGCCGCGCGGCCCGGCGGCGCCTTCCGTACGGCGGAGCCCGTACCGGCTTCGCCGCCGCTCGGCCCGGTCACGGCTTTCCCGCCCGGTAGGCCCGTACCGCCCCTTCCGCCGCGCGGCCCCGGCAGCGCCTTCCGTACGGCGGAGCCCGTACCGGCTTCGCCGCCGCGCGGTCCGGTCCCGGCTTTCCCGCCCGGGCGGCCCCTCGTACCCGTACCGCTTTTCCCGCTGTACGGGCCCGGCCCGCACAGCACGCCCGTCTCGTCTTCCCCCGCCCGGCGCAGTCCGGGCGGGGGCCTTCCCGCACCCGCCAAGGAGAGTCGTATGCCCCCCACACCGCCCTCCCGCCGCCGTCGTCTTCGCGGCCCCGCGGCGCTCGCCGCGCTGCTCGCCGGAGCGGCCGCCACCTCGTTCGCCGGAGCGCCCGCGCAGGCCGCGGCGCCCGGCGGCGCCCGGGTGCCGATGCACCAGTGCTGGGTCAACGGGGTGTCCGCCCCGCCCGGCGACACGGTCAGCGGCACCTCCGAGGACGACCACATCTTCTGTGACAGCGACATCCAGAACGTCACCGTCTGGGGCGGCGACGGCAACGACATGATCGAGGTCCGCGGCCTCGTCATCGACTCCGCCATCATGGGCGGCGACGGCAGGGACGTCATCCGCGCCAAGCACCTGGTGCCGCAGAACGCGACCAGCATGGTCCGCGGCAACAGCGGCCCCGACATCATCAAGGTCGCCACCGTGCGCGGTGAGGGCGCCGAGCGCGGAGCGGTCGTCCACGGCGACGAGGGCGACGACCAGATCACCACCGGTTCGGTCTCCGGTGCGCCCGGGAACTTCAACCGGGGCGGCGGGATCGTGACCGGCAACGACGGCGCCGACACCATCAAGGTGGGCATCATCGACTTCTCGGGCCGGGTCCTCGGCGGCAGCGAGAACGACAAGATCGAGGCGGCGGGCCTCGGCCCCGAGTCCGGCGGACTCATCCAGTCGGGCCCCGGCGACGACACGATCAGCGGACCGGGCGGCGCGGTCCTCACCGTCGGTCCGCACTGGGGCATGGTCGACGCGGGCGTCGGCAAGGACACCTGCACCGTGAAGTCGGTCTCGACCCGTACCTCGATCGCCGCCTGCGAGATCATGCCGAAGGCCGCGCCGGGGAAGCCGTCGGGCCCGCCCCCGTCCGGCGCGAAGCCGGCCCAGGGCGCGGCCAAGCGGGCCTAGGCCCCTCCCGGCCTAGCCCCCTCCCGGCCTAGCCCCCTCCCGGCCCAGGCCCTGCTAAGCGGCCCAGGCCCTGCTAAGCGGCCCAGGCCCCGCTAAGAGGGCCAGGCCGCTCCCGGGCCAGGCCGCTCCCGGGCCAGGCCGCTCCCGGGCCAGGCCCCGCGAAGCCGGCCCAGGCCCCTCCCGGCCTCGGCCCTCCCGGCCCAGGCCCTCCGTACCACCGCCCGGCGACCCCCACCCCCCCCGGGGTCGCCGGGCGGTGCCATGCCCGCTCATGGCGGGTCAGTCGGCGTCGGGCCTCGTTGCCCAGTGGCAGGCCACGCCGCGTTCGCCGCCTCCTGCGCGCAGGACCGGGAGGGGTTCGGTGCGGCAGCGGGTGGCCACGGAGGCCGCCTCGCCCGAGGCCAGTACGTGGCAGCGGGCGTGGAAGCGGCAGCCGGGCGGGATCCGGGCCGGATCCGGCGGCTCGCCCGCCAGGACCACCGGCGCCGTCTCCGACTCCGGAAGCACCGACAGCAGCGCCCGGGTGTACGGATGGCGGGGCGCGGTCAGCACCGACTCGACCGGGCCCGTCTCCACCACCCGGCCCAGGTACATGACCGCGACCCGGTCCGCGATGTTCCAGGCCAGTCCCAGGTCGTGCGTGACCACCAGGGCGGAGAGCCCGAGTTCGTCGCGTAGCCGGAGCAGCAGGGCCAGGATCTCGCCGCGTACCGACGCGTCCAGGGAGGCCACCGGCTCGTCCGCGACGATGAGTTCGGGTTGCAGGACGAGCGCTCCGGCGATCACCACCCGCTGGCGCTGCCCGCCGGACAGCTCGTGCGGGTAGCGCAGGAAGAACCGTTCGGGCGGCCGCAGCCCGGCCCGGGCGAGGGCCCCGGCGACCGCCGCCCGTTCGGCGTCCCCGTCGCGGTGGACCCCGTGGATCCGCAGCCCCTCGGCGACCGCCTCGTACACGGTGTGCCGGGGGTTGAGCGAGCCGCTCGGGTCCTGGAGGACGAGCTGGGCGCGCCGGCGGTACGCCTTGAGCGCCCTGGAGGAGTACGCGAGGGGTTCCCCGGCGAAGGAGACCGTGCCGGCCCCGGGTTTCACCAGGCCGAGCAGCGTCCGGGCCAGCGTGGTCTTGCCGCAGCCGGACTCGCCGACCAGGGCCACGATCTCGCCCGGCCCGATCTCCAGGTCCACCCCGTCGACGGCCCGGGCGGGCGGCGCGCCCCGCCGGCCCGGGAAGGTGACGTGCACGCCGCTGGCGGTCAGCAAGGTCATCCGTTCTCCCTCCCCACACGCACGCAGGCGGCCCGGCGTCCCGCGCCCGCCACCCGCAGTTCCTGGTCCTCCTCGGCGCACTCCGCCTCCGCCACCGGGCAGCGGGGGTGGAAGGAGCAGCCGGACGGCAGCGCCGCCGGGTCCGGCGGGTCGCCGGGCAGGCCGCGCGGCGCCCGCCGCGAGGCCGGGTCCCCGATCCGGGGGAACGCCGAGGACAGCGCCCGCCCGTAGGGGTGGGCGGCCGCCCGGTACACCTCGCGGGCCGGGCCCTCCTCGACGATCCGGCCCGCGTACATGACGGCGAGCCGGTCGCAGGTGTCGGCGAGGACCGCCAGGTCGTGGCTGATCATCATCAGTCCGATGGACTCCTCGGCGACCAGTCCCTCGATCAGCCGCAGGATCTGCGCCTGGATCATCACGTCGAGCGCGGTGGTCGGCTCGTCGGCGACGATCAGGCGCGGCTCGCAGGCGAGCGCCATCGCGATCATCACGCGCTGCCGCTGTCCGCCGGAGAGCTCGTGCGGATAGCCGGCCGCCCGGGAGGCCGGGAGGCCGACCTGTTCGAGGAGGGCGGCGACCCGCTTGCGGGCCTCGGCGGGGGTGGCCCGCCTGTGCACGAGGAGCGGTTCGGCGACCTGGTCGCCGATCCGGCGCACCGCGTTCAGCGAGTGCATCGCGCCCTGGAAGACGATCGAGGCGCCCGCCCAGCGGACCGCCCGCAGCCGCCCCCACTTCATGGTGAGGACGTCCTCGCCGTCGAGGAGGATCTCCCCGTCGAGCCGGGCGGTCGTGGGCAGCAGCCGCAGCAGCGCGAGCGCCAGCGTCGACTTCCCGCAGCCGGACTCGCCGGCCACGCCCAGCTTCGACCCGGCCTCCAGGGTGAGGTCGACCCCGCGCACGGCGGGCACCGCGTCGGCCCCGGAGCCGTACGTGACCCTCAGGTCCCTGATCTCCAGGAGGCTCAACGCCCCACCCCCAGCCTCGGGTTGAGCACGGACTCGACGGCCCGGCCGCAGAGCGTGAAGGCGAGCGCGACCAGCGCGATCGCGATCCCGGGCGGGGCCAGGTACCACCAGTGCCCGGAGGAGACCGCGCCCGCCTCGCGGGCGTCCTGGAGCATGCCGCCCCAGGAGACCACGGTCGGGTCGCCGAGCCCCAGGAAGGCCAGGGTGGCCTCGGTGAGGATCGCGGTGGAGATGCCGAGCGTGGTCTGCGCGAGGACCAGCGGCATCACGTTCGGCAGCACGTGCCGGGCCATGACGTGCCCGTGGCCGCCGCCGAGCGCGGTCGCCCGCTCGATGTACGGGCGGGACTCGACGGCGATCGTCTGCGCCCGCACCAGCCGGGCGGTCGTCGGCCAGGAGGTGACGCCGATGGCGAGCACCACCGTCCACATCGACCGGGACATGACCGTCGCCAGCACGATCGCGAGGACCAGCGCCGGCATCACCAGGAACCAGTCGGTGATGCGCATGACGACCGTGGAGAGCCAGCCGCCGTAGTGGCCCGCGAGGATGCCCACGAGGGTGCCGATCGCGACCGACAGCGCCGCCGCGAGCAGCCCCACGAGCAGCGAGATCCGGGCTCCCCAGATCAGCAGCCCGAGCAGCGAGCGCCCGAACTGGTCGGTGCCGAGCGGGAATTGGGCGCTCGGCGCCTCCAGGGCCGTACCGGACGCGTTCGTCACCGACTGCACGTCGGCGCCGACGGTCAGCGGGGCGGTGAGCGCGAGCAGCGCGATCAGGGCCAGTCCGGCGAGCCCGTAGAGGCCCGCCCGGTGGTTCCGGTACGCCTTCCAGAAGCGCGCCGCGGAGCCCTTGCGGCGCTCCCATGCGAGAGAGGTCATCGGCCCACCCGGGGGTCGAGCAGCGGATAGAGCAGGTCGGCGAGGAGGTTCATCAGGATCATCGCTCCGGCGAAGACGACGAACAGGCCCTGGACGAGCGGGAGATCGGGCACGCTGAGCGCCTGGTAGAAGAGCCCGCCGAGCCCCGGCCAGGAGAAGACGGTCTCCACCAGGATCGAACCGGCCGCCACATGGCCCAGGTTGATGAAGACCATGGTGACGGTCGGCAGCAGCGCGTTGGGCACCGCGTGCCGGCGCCGCACGTCGTCGTCCTTGAGCCCCTTGGCCCGCGCGGTGGTCAGGTAGTCGCCGCCCATCTCGTCGAGGAGCGAGGACCGCATCACCAGGAGCGTCTGCGCGTAGCCGACCGCGACCAGCGTCAGCACGGGCAGCACGAGGTGGTGGGCGACGTCGAGGACGTACGCGAAACCGGTCTCGCCGGTCCCCGACTCCATGCCGCCGGTCGGGAAGAGCCCGGGGACCGGGCCCATGCCCACCGAGAAGACGATGATGAGCAGCAGTCCGAGCCAGAACGACGGCACCGACCACAGGGTGAGCGCGACGCCGGTGTTCACCCGGTCGCCGAGACCGCCGTGCCGCCACGCCGAGCGGGTGCCGAGCCACAGCCCGAGCGCCGAGTAGAGCACCACGGCGACCCCGGTGAGCAGCAGCGTCGCGGGCAGCTTCGCCGCGATCAGCTCGCCGACCGGGGCGCGGAACTGGAAGGAGGTGCCGAGGTCGCCGGTGAGCGCCTTGGCGCAGTAGTCGGTGAACTGCTGCCACAGGGGCAGGTCGAGGCCGAACTGGCGGCGCAGGGTCGCCAGTTGCTCGGCCGAGGTGGGGATGCCGTGGGTCATCGCCTTGACCGGGTCGCCGGGGATGATCCGGAAGAGGAAGAAGCTGGTGACCAGGACGGCGAAGAGGGAGACGAGCGCGCCGCCCAGCTTCCCCGCCGCGTGGCGGAGATAGCCGGGACCGACGCCGGTGCGGGGTGCGCCGTCCGTGGCGCGGGCCTCCTCGGCCCGCGCCACGCCGGCGGGGGTGCTTGCCGTCGTCATCGCTACTCGCGGTCGTCGGCGGTGGCGCGCCGGCGCATCCGGAAGAGGACGAGTCCGCCGGCGACGACGACCACGGCCGCCCCGACGCCGATCAGGATCCCGGTCGAGGAGGAGCCGGAGTCGTCCCCGGAGCCGGACGCGGAGGCGGCCGGCACGGCCGACCACCAGCTCCAGTAGCCGTCCTGCCCCCACAGGTTGCCCGCGGCCTCGGGCATGGTGGTGATCGACGCGATCTGGTCGGTGCGGTACGCCTCCAGGGCGTTGGGGTAGGCCATGATGTTCATGTACCCCGTGTCGTACAGCCGGGACTGCATCCGCTTGACCAGGTCCGCCCGCTTGGCGGTGTCGTACTCCACCGCCTGCTGCGCGTAGAGGGAGTCGAACTCCTTGTCGCAGATGAAGTTGTCGGTGGCCCCGGTGTCCTTCGGGGTGGCCGGGAGGGTGCCGCAGGTGTGGATGGACAGCACGTAGTCCGGGTCGGGGTTGACCGACCAGCCGTCGAAGGCGAGGTCGTAGTCGCCCTTGACCCACGGGTCGGAGACGCTGTCCATGCACTCGACGGTCAGGCCGATGCCGAGCTCGCCCCACCACTCCTGGAGGTACTTGCCGACCGCCTTGTCGTTGGGGTCGGTGGCGTGACAGAGGATCCGGAAGACGAGCGGCTTGCCGTCCTTGCCGAGGCGCTTGCCGTCGCCGTTCTTCCGGTATCCGGCGTCGTCGAGGGCCTTCGCGGCGGCGGCCGGGTCGTAGGACCGCTTCTGCGCGCCCTCCGGCTTCCAGAAGTACGAGCCGAAGCGCGGCGGGATGTACCCCTCGCCCTCCACGGCGTGGCCCTGGAAGACCTTGTCGACGAGGGTGGCGCGGTCGACCGAGAGGAAGAGCGCCTTGCGGACGGCCGGGTCGAGGAGCGCCGGGTGCCCGTTGCCGAAGGTCTTGCCGTCCTGCGCGCGGGCGCCGGGGTTGGTGGCGAGCGCGTAGAAGCGGCGCCCGGGGGCGTCGTTGACCTTGATGTCCTTCTGCGTCTTCAGCGCCGCAGCCTGGGCGGGCGTCAGATTGGGGACGAAGGACACCTCGCCCTTCTGGAGGGCGGCGACGGCCGCGTCCCCGTCCTTGTAGTACTTGAAGACCAGCTCGTCGAACTTGGGGGCGCCCCGCCAGAACGTCTTGTTCGGCTTGAGCTTGAGGTACTGGTCGACCTTGAAGTCCGTGATGACGAACGGGCCGTTGCCGACGATCGGGAACTGCTGGTCGTTGTTGAACTTCGAGAAGTCGCCGACCTTCTCCCACACGTGCTTCGGCACGATCGGCACGTCCAGCGCGGTCATCGTCGCCTGCGGCTTCTTCAGCCGGATGACGAGCGTCTTCGCGTCGGGGGCGGTGACCTCGGCGAAGTTGGCCGTGAAGCTGCCGTTGGCGGTGGCCGCGTTCGGGTCGGTCATCATCTTGTTGAAGGTCCAGGCCGCGTCCTCGGCCGTGGCCGGCTTCCCGTCGGACCACTTCGAGTCCTCGCGGATCTTGTACGTCCACGTCAGCTTGTCCGCCGAGGAGGACCACTCCGTCGCGAAGGCGGGGACGGTCCTGGCGTCCTTCGCGTCGTAGTTGGTGAGGTACTCGTACGCCAGCCGGTGGATGCTGGTCGAGGTGAGCTTCTGGGCCAGGAACGGGCTCAGCGAGTCGATGCTCTGCGAGACGGCCACCGTGAGCGTCGTACCGCCGGACTTGTCGTCCTCGGCGGCGGCGGTGGTGGCGGGGAGGGCCGCGAGCGAGGCGGTGGTGAGACCGGCGGCGAGCAGCAGACGTGCGGTCCGGTGCGACCGGCGGGACCGGTAGGGCCCGTGGGGCCGGTGGGACCGGCCGGAGCGTGGGCGGGAGGGGAGCTTCGTGACCATGACCATGGGACGTGACCTCGCGTCGGGGGATCTGTCGTGGAGTCGTGGATCTTGGGCTGACGTCGGGTGAAGCGAAGATGTATCAGCGGTGGTCTGCCGTCGTCAACGATGACTCAAACCCCGTGTGGGCTGCGGGAATGCCAAGAGGCTCCGTACCGGTGAACCGGTACGGAGCCTCATTGGTCTACTCCTGTGACGCCCTACTGCTGAGGGGCTGGCGGTGCCTGCGGAGGAGCCTGCGGCGGCGCCTGCGGAGGCAGCGGCTGTCCGAACGGCTGTCCCGCCGCGGGCTGCTGCCCGTACGGCTGACCGGGCTGGCCCGGCTGGCCCTGCTGGCTGGAACTCGCCGCCGGCGGGTAGGGCTGCTGCCCGTACGGCTGTCCGGGATATCCGACTTGCCCGGTAACCGGCTCCCCCGGCTGCGCCGGGTACGGCTGGCCGGGCTGGGGCGGGTACGGCTGGCCGGGGACCGGCGGCTGACCCGGCTGTGGGTACGGCTGTGCCTGTGCCTGTGCCTGCGGCGGGTACGGCTGACCCGGCGCCGGCTGACCGGGCGCGTACTGCCCCGGCATCGGCTGCGCGCCGTACGGCTGCCCCGGCGCGGGCGGAGCACCGTACGGCTGGCCGGGGGAGGGCTGACCGGGAGCCGGGTGGCCGGGCATGGGCTGGCCCTGCATCGGCTGACCGGGCTGGCCCGGCTGGCCCGGCATGGGCTGGCCGGGGGAGTACTGGCCCGGCATCGGGGGCGCCATGTGCGGGGGCAGGCCGCCCTGGCCGTCGCCGGTCCACAGGCCCTGCGCCTGCTGCGCCCGCGCGAAGTCCTCGGCGACCATCGCCGAGAGCTCGAAGTACGCCTCCCGGGTCTTGGGTCGCATCATGTCGAGGTCGACCTCGGCGCCGGCCGCCAGGTGCTCGTCGAAGGGCACCACGATCACCCCGCGGCAGCGGGTGCGGAAGTGCTGCACGATGTCCTCGACCTTGATCATCTTGCCGGTCTCGCGGACCCCGGAGATGACCGTGATCGAGCGCTGCACCAGATCCGCGTAGCCGTGCGCGGAGAGCCAGTCCAGCGTCGTCGAGGCGCTGGAGGCGCCGTCCACGGAGGGCGTGGAGATGATGATCAGCTGGTCGGCGAGGTCGAGCACCCCGCGCATGGCGCTGTAGAGCAGACCCGTGCCGGAGTCGGTGAGGATGACCGGGTACTGCTTGCCGAGGACGTCGATCGCCCGCCGGTAGTCCTCGTCGTTGAAGGTCGTCGAGACGGCCGGGTCCACGTCGTTGGCGATGATCTCCAGGCCGGACGGCGCCTGCGAGGTGAACCGGCGGATGTCCATGTACGAGTTGAGGTACGGGATCGCCTGCACCAGGTCGCGGATGGTCGCCCCGGTCTCGCGCCGCACCCGGCGGCCGAGCGTGCCGGCGTCCGGGTTGGCGTCGATCGCCAGGATCTTGTCCTGCCGCTCGGTGGCGAGGGTCGCGCCGAGCGCGGTGGTCGTCGTGGTCTTGCCGACGCCGCCCTTGAGCGAGATGACCGCGATCCGGTAGCAGGACAGGACGGGGGTGCGGATCAGCTCCAGCTTCCGCTGCCGCTCCGCCTCCTCCTTCTTGGCGCCGAGCTTGAAGCGGGAGGCCGCGCCGCTGGGGTTGCGGCTCGACTTCGGCTTCTGCTTGTTGTTGCGTAGGAGACGGTCGGAGGAGAGCTCGACGGCCGCCGTGTACCCGAGCGGAGCGCCCGGCACGGACCGCTCGCGCTGGTCGTGCGTGACCGACTGCGGCCACGCAGCCCCGGTCCGCGGGTCGACGGCACCCGGCGGGTACCCGTACCCGTCAGGACCCTGCGGAGGAACCCCACCGGGCGCACCGGGTGCACCGGCTCCCTGCGGGTAGCCGTATCCGTCCTGCGGCTGCGGCGGGAGACCGGCCGGCTGTGGGTGGCCCGGGGCGCCGGGCACGGGCGGCTGGGGCTGCGGCTGACCCGGGTGCGGGTAGCCGTAACCGGCCTGCGCGGCGGCCGGCGGCTGCGGGTAGCCGTAGCCGGGGGACGGGGCGGGGGCAGGGACCGGTGTCTGCGGGGGGAGGCCGGGAGCGCCGGGGCCCTGGGGGTACCCGTACCCGCCCTGCGGCGGTACGGCTCCGGGGGCGGCGGCCACCGGCTGCCCGGGCCACTGCGGCGCGGCGCCCGGGGCCTGCTGGGCCTGCTGGGCCTCGGGGGAGGCGGGCGGGAAGTTCGGCGGCAGCGGCGGCAGCGCGCCTCCTGCCGCGGGCGCGCCGGGGTAGGCCGCCGGCGGGACGCCGGGTGCGGCGGCCGCGTCGGCGGGGGCGCCCTCGGCGGGCAGCGGGGCGGCGGGGAGAGGGGTGGGGGCTTCGGCGGCAGGCGCCTCGACGTCGGCCTCTCCGGCCTCCGCCTCTGCCTCCACCTCAACCTCAACCTCCACGTCCGACTCCGCCTGGACGGCGGTGTCCGTCTCGGAGTCGGAGTCGGTGTCGGAGTCGGTGTCGATGTCCGTGGCGTCCGCGACCTCGGCTTCGGCCTCGACCGCGTCCATGACCTCGGTCACGTCCTGCTCGTCGGACGGCTCCGCGTCGGTGTCGGCGTCCGTCGCGGCCTCCGCCTCGAGGGCGGGCTCGGCCGCGGCGGGGACCGGGGGGACGTCGGCGCGGACCAGGCCCGCGGCCTCCGGGGACCCCGGGAGCGGCTCGGCGGCCGGGTCGGGCACCGGCTGCGCCGCCGGGTCGGGCCGCAGCGAGGAGGGGTTGAAGCGCATGGTGGCGCCGCTGTCCAGGTCACCGCCGCCGAAGGGCGCCGGAGGAGCCGGGGCGGGGACGGGTGCGGGCGCGGGTGCCGGGTACGCGGGCGGCACGGCAGGCGTGCCGGGAGCGCCGGCCTCGGAGCCGTACGCACCGTACGCGGGAGCCTGCTGACCGGGGATCTGGCCGGGGATCTGGCCGGGCGCGGGCGCGGGCGCCGGGTAGCCGGGCGGCGGCGTGCCGGGGGCGCCGGCCTCGGGGGCGTACGCCCCGTACGGGCCGGGCGCGGGCGGCGGCGGGGTGTGCGTCCAGCCGGGCTGCTGGAAGCCGCCCGGGGGCATCCCGGGGACCGGGACCGGCGCGCCCGTCGGAGGCGGGGGAGTGGCACCGACGCCGCCCGGACCGCCCGGCGCGTTCTGCGTGTACCAGGCCGGCGGGGTGTAGTCGATGGTGAACTCACCCGTCATCTCGGCGGGATCCGCGTCGGACTCGTCGGCGGGCACGTTCCAGCCCCCGCGGATGTCGTCGCGATCGCCGTTCACTTTGCCTCCTGGTGTGGTCGAGCACCCTTGTGCCGTCGTGCGTCGGGGCCACCGTTCACTGCCGGTCGGGCCGGCTCTCCCCTCGGACCCGGCGACCGTTCCGAGGGATACCGCGCCGCGCCCCCACCCACCCTAAACGCCCGCAACGCCGCCGCGGCAGGCCCGTCCTCTCCCGGAGGCCGTCCCTCCGGCCGGGAGCGCGGCCAGGGTGACGCCGGTGCGGCGGAGCGTGAGGAAACGCCCGGGACGAACCCGTACGAGACGGATCGTCGCGGTGGAATCCGTACCACCTCGCCCACCCCCGTCCGCCCGTGCCGGTTCCGTACCGCCTCGTCCACCCCTTGCCCGAACGGGTGACGCGACGAACCGGCGGCCGCGCACCCGATTCCGGGCACCCGACCGCCGGTTCGCACCGGGCCCCGCCACAGACGCGTGGGACCCGCCTCGTTCAGCGCAGGTCGAACTCGCCGTCCCGCGCGCCGAGCACGAACGCCGTCCACTCCGCCTCCGTGTACCGCAGCACCGTGCCGTGGTCCAGCGAGGAACGCATGGCGACGGCACCGCCCGGCAGGTGGGCGATCTCGACGCGCTCCTCGTCGGGGCTCGTGCCGGGGGCGCCGATCCACTCGACGTCCGAGATGTCGAGGGCGTACAACTCGTCCTTCTCCTGCGCGCTCCCCATGGGAGTTCCTTTCGCTCACGGCCTGTCGGCGGACCATGTGTCCCGTGGCGCCGGGCCGTTGGGTCCCGCCCCGTGCCACCTGGAGAAATACTAGGGAAACCGGCCCACGCGCGTGTGCCGCTTCGGACGATCGCCGAGGACGACCTCCGGGTGTCCCTCTGCCGGTCCCTCCGTCAGTCCATGCGGCGGGCCGTGCCCAGCAGGCCCGACTCCGCGTCCGTGGCGTTGGTGATGACCCAGTGGCGCTCGGCGCCGGCGCACCACAGCGTCACGCCGTCCGCGAGCGTCGGCAGCGCGTCGACCTCGGTCTGCGTCAGGCCCAGGATGCGCCCGGTCTGCTGGGCCTCCTGCGGCGAGACCCGCTGGATGCCGACGAGCGTGGCCGCGCGCATCAGGCGCGGGGCGACCGGGCTGAGGTACGGCAGCAGGGTCAGCACGGACTGCCACGGCGAGGAGACGACCCGACCGCGCGGCGGCCGCATGCCGCAGTCCCGCACCACGACGACCGGGCTGCCGACGGTCGCGCCCAACGGCGGGACCCGGCCCACCTCGTGGAGCGTGATGCACTCCAGACCCGCGCCCGCCGCCTGCGCCAGCCCCACCCACGCGTGCGGACGGCCGGTCTCCACGACGACCCGGGAGCCGGTCGCGGCGGCGCGCAGCGCCAGCACCTGCGCCGTCCACAGACCGCCGATCAGGAGGACGTCGTACGGCGTCGAGCGGTGGAAGCCCACCAACTGCGAACGGCCCTCGGAGTCCTCGCCGATCACCACGCCGTCGTCGCCCACCGGCAGGGAGAGCGCGCCGAGTTCGGCCGACGGGATGGTGTGCCCCGCGTGCCGCGGCCCGATCAGACCGCGCAGCCCCTTCACCGCTCCACCACGTCCCCTCATCGCGCCCCTCCGAGCGGCATCGTCGCCAGCACGCCCGGCAGCTGCTCGCGGTCGAGACGCAGCAGCCCCACCTTCGCGGTGCGCGCGGCCTGTTCGAGCGTCCGCCGCACCCGGACCAGTTCGTTGTCGGAGCCGCCGGTGACCCGGACGTGGCCGCCGACCTCCATCGCGCCCTGACGCGTCCCGCGCCGGACGGTGAGGCTGAAGGTCGTGGCGTACGCGGGCACCGAGGTCAGCAGCGAGACCAGCCGCGGCAGCGGAGCCGCGCCCCGCCCGAGCTCGGGCCAGCGCCCGACCGCGTACGTGGTGTGCCAGCGGTCGTCGCACCGCCAGACCCGGGACGTCTCGGCCGTCCGCCGCTGCGGCGCGGCGTCGGCGCGACCCGCGCGCGCGGCCGCGTGCGGGCTGGTGCAGGCGGCCGTCGCGATGGTCGAGTTGACTTCTTCCTGGTCCAGGACGACCGCCTGGAAACCCGCGCCGGTGATCCGGCTCGCCAGGTGGTCCGCGATCCGGACCAGGCACCGCTGCGCGCCCTCCAGACCGCCGCCGCGCGCGGCGACCGCCTCCTTGCAGCGCTCGGGGTCCAGCTTCACCGCCACCCAGGTCAGCCGCAGCGCGGGCGCCCCGGTCCGCTCCTGGAGCGGGGTGTACGAGAGCCGGGCCACCGACTGCTGGGGGAGGTGCGGGGCCGGGGCCGGACGCACCTGCTGCACCAGCTGGACCGACTCCACCACGATGTCGTCGACCTCCAGGGCGTCGCCCAGCAGGGTCAGCGGGAAGGCGCGGGCGCCGAAGACCGGCCGCAGCGCCGAACCGCTCGCCTCGACGCGCAGCACGGCGGTCAGGAAGGAGCCGTCGCCCAGCATGCCGACGGTGCGGTGGTTCCGGTCCACGTACGGCTGCGCGCCGAAGCCGCGCACGCTCTCGGTGACCGGGGCCAGGGACGGATCCGCGTCCGGCCCCGAGGGCGCGGTGTCGCGGCGGCGGGACCGCAGCGCGAGCGCGGTGCCCATCCAGTCCTGCACGGCCTGGCCTCGGCGCCGTATCACCGCGAGGAGCACCAGGACACCGGCCGCGACACAGGTCGGGACGAGCCAGAGCCCGCCCAGGACGAAGCCGACGGCCACCAGGGCCAGCGCCGCCTCCACCAGCACCAGCTGGCGGGCGTGGACGGGGCCGATCCGGCCGGTGCGCGACAGCGGCCGGAGCGTCGTCGTCGCGGGGACGGCCTGCGCCGGCCCCGGCGCCGCGGCGCCCCGGCCCGGTTCACCGCGCCCGTTGCTGCGTTGCCGTCGGGAAGATTGAGGCGCTCGGCCGCTGGTCCGCCGCCCGTCGCGCGCACGCGTCGCCGTACCCATCGCCGCGTTGCCCCCTCGTGTCCGTAATAGCCGAATTCCCTTGGGCGTTGACCGGGCGATCACCCTACCTGAGCGGTGAGACACGGGTGCCGCCAGGCATAGTAGGGGGCGGCGGGACGGCGGACGGGCCCGCCGAGTGTGGCAACCTGGTCGGCCGGCGGGGAGAGGGACGACACATCCGATGGCATCACGACGCGACGAACTGAACGCCTACACCTTCGCGAAGCGGAGATTGGTCGCGCAGTTCGTGCAGCCCAACTCGACGGGCTCCGAGGAAGGCGCGCCGCGCCCGCTGCGCGCGGTGGTGCCCGGAGCCATCGTCGGCGTGGTGGTCCTGGCGGTCTTCGGCGCCTGGGGCATGTTCAAACCTGTCGCCCCCAAGGACTGGGACAAGCCCGGCCAGAACGTGATCATCGCCGACAAGTCGACCACCCGCTATGTGGTCCTCAAGACCGGCGAGAAGCTCCAGCTCCACCCGGTCCTCAACATGTCGTCGGCGAAGCTCCTCCTCGACCCCGACAAGGAGAAGATCATCACGGTCTCCGAGTCGGTGCTCGACAGCGGCAAGATCCCGCACGGCGCCACCCTCGGCATCCCCTACGCCCCCGACCGCCTCCCCGCCGAGAAGGAGGCGGGCGCCGCCAAGCGCTGGGCCGTCTGCGAACGCCCCGGCGAGGGCGGCCGCGCGATCCAGAAGGCCGCCTTCGTCCTCGCCGCGCGCGAGGAGGCGAAGACGGACGGCTCCGAGCGGCTGACCGGCGGCCAACTCCTGTACGTCGAGGGCCCGGCCCCGGACCGCACCCGCTACGTGGTCGACGCGGAGGGGACCGCGTACCCCGTCGAGAAGGACGAACTGCTGCTGCGCCAGCTCGTCGGGCAGGGCCGCGCCGCCCAGCGCGTCTCGGAGACGTGGCTGAACACCCTGCACAAGGGCGACACGATCTCCTTCCCGAAGATCCCGGGCGAGCCGGGCGCCGCCTCCGCCGCCGACGGCCTGGCACCCGAGTTCGCCAAGGTCGGCATGGTGCTCTCCGCGACCGACGGCACCAGGCAGCAGATGTACGTGGTGCTCCAGGACCGGGTCGCCCCCGTCTCGGACCTCACCGCCAAGCTGCTCCTCAACAGCCGTCAGCTCGTCTCCCTCGGCCAGGCCGGCCAGCCCAGCAAGCAGAGCGGCGGCGCCTTCCTGTCACCGGGAGCCCCCTTCGGCGGGGACAAGAAGTGGCCGACGGCCGCCCCCGTACCCGTCAACGAGGCGAGCACCGCCGAAGGCAGCCGCAACACCGTCTGCAACGTGCTCCGCGCGGTCGACGAGGAGAACGGTGCCACCACCCTGAGCACCTGGGCGGGCAAGGACTTCCCCGCCGCCCTGCCGACCGGCTCCAGCAGCGCGTACGTCACCCCCGGATCGGGCCAGCTCTTCCGGCAGTTCAAGGGCTCCACGACCTCCAGCGGCTTCCTCTTCCTCGTCACCGACACCGGCCTGCGCTACGCGATGCAGTCCAACGGCGACACCACCACCGACGACTCCGGCATCGGCTCCTCCGGCTCGGAGGAGGAGAAGCAGGCCCGGCAGGCGGAGGCCCAGCAGGCCCAGAACCGCCTCGGCTACAAGAACGTCGAGCCGCTGCCCATCCCCGCCGAGTGGTCCACCTTCCTGCCCACCGGCCCCCGCCTCTCCACGGGCGGCGCGCGACAGCCGCAGGGCTCATGAGGACGCCCACGCGCCGCTCGGGGCGCCCCCTGCTCGTCCTGGCCGCGACGACGCTCTGCGCCCTCGGTCTCCCGCTCTCCACCGCGGCGGCCGAGGACGGCGGTCAGTGCAACTACCCGAGCAAGATGTACGAGGGCCGGCCCTGGTCGCTCCAGCGCGTGCTGCTGGACCAACTGTGGGCCCAGTCCACCGGCAAGGGTGTCCGCGTCGCCGTCATCGACACCGGCGTCGACGTGCGGAACCCGCAGCTGGCCAAGGCCGTCGACGCCAGAAGCGGGATCAACCTGATCCCGAAGAGCGCCAAGGACGCCAACGGCTACAAGCTGAAGCGGGGCAAGGAGAACGGCACCACCGACACCGTCGGCCACGGCACCAAGGTGGCCGGCATCATCGCCGCCCGCCCCGTCAAGGGCACCGGATTCGTCGGACTCGCGCCGGACGCCACGATCATCCCCATCCAGCAGAACGACGCCGACGGCAACGGCACCGCGGAGACCCTCGCCACGGCGATCCGCCACGCCATCGCCAAGAAGGCGCACGTGATCAACATCTCCCAGGACACGGCGAACGCGGTCAAGCCCACCCCGCTCCTGGAGCAGGCGGTCCAGGCCGCCCTGGACAAGGAGATCGTCGTCATCGCCTCGGCGGGCAACGACGGCCTGGGCGGCAACGTCAAGGCCACCTACCCGGCCTCGTACCAGGGCGTCCTCGCCGTCGCCGCGTCGGACCGCAACAACGAACGCGCCCAGTTCTCCCAGTCCGGCGACTTCGTCGGCGTGGCGGCACCGGGCGTCGACATGGTCTCCACGGTCCCCGGCGGCGGCCACTGCGCCGACAACGGCACCAGCTTCTCCGCGCCGTACGTCGCCGGCCTCGCCGCCCTGATCAAGAGCGAGCACATGGGCTGGACCCAGGAGCAGATCGTCGCCCAGATCCAGCAGACCGCGGAACGCTCGGTCGCCGGGCACGACCGTCTCGTCGGCTGGGGCGTCGTCGACCCGGTCAGGGCCCTCACCGAGGACGACAAGCCCATCGAGAAGCCCGTGGCCCACGAGGGCCTGACCCGGGCCGAGGCCCCGACCCCGGCCGCCCTCCACCTTGGCGAGACCCCCGAACAGCGCGCCGGCCGCCTGGCCACCTACGTCGTCGTCAGCGGCGGAGTGCTGGTCGCGGCGATCGCGGGCTCGTCGGTCGCCCTGCGGGACCACCGGCGGAGACGGGCCGCGATCACGGGCCGGTGATCATTGCAGACGCACACGGCTGATAGCGTCGAACATGACAAACGAACTGTAGAAGTCTCGTGACAAACAAGAGACTTGGGCCTGTCAGTCGCAATCACTAGAGTGGTACGCGCGTGATCGGTGGATGGCGAGTCGCCACGATCGCAATGCAGGACAGCAGGAGCAAACGGGGAGGATTGGCTCGTGTTCGAGGTAACGGGTGACGGGGGCGGGAGCGACGGTGGCGAGTGACCTTGAGCTCGGCGTCGGCGAGCTGAGGAAGTTCCGTGACAAGGTCGACGGGGTCATCTCGGACCTGGAGGCGGGCGCGGGCGGAGCCTCGACGCTGGGGCAGAACCGCGTGACGCGCGCCTCGCTCGGCACCGGAATGGCCTTCGCCGAGGCGGACGGCTTCTTCTCGGAGTACGAGCGGGTCCACGCCTCGCTCGTGGCCCTGTCGAAGTCCCTCAGCGGCCAGATCGAACTCCTCCAGATCGGCGTCCACGCCGCAGACGTCGGCTACGGCAACGTGGAGGACGACCAGCGGCGGCGGTTCCACGAGATCCGCGCGCGCCTGAGCGAGGAGCGCGCCGAGGCCATCCAGGCCGAGGACCAGAAGCGGAGCAAGGACCCGGCGCAGCCCGGGGATCCGCGCAGGGACACCGACAGGTCCACGGAAGGGATCGGGTGACGACCGATGAGCGATGAGAAGAATCCGAACCCGAGTGCGCCCGCGCCCTCGAACCTGACGCCGCAGGAACAGGCGCAGGCGAAGGACACGGAGCAGATCAACGCCCAGCACCAGACCACGGACTTCCTGGAGAAGCTGGACGACATCAAGCTGCCCTTCCCCTTCGGCGGAGGCTTCCGCCTGATGCCCAAGGGGAGCGTCTACGGCGAGACGTCCTTCGAGGGCGCCCGGCTCAACGACATGCTCGACCTCCTCGAAAGCTCCAACCCCTCCGACCTGGAGCAGGCCGGCGAGGCCCTGGAGAACGCCACGAAGTCCCTCAACGCGGCCGCCAAGGAGCTGAACAGCTTCGTCTCCGGCGTCCAGTGGAAGGGCGACGCGGCCGTCGAGTTCCAGCGCTACGGCTCCGAGGTCGTGACCTACGCCTGGGACATCGGCAAGGTCGCCAACGCGGTCGGCTCCCAGATGAAGGTCGCCAGCACCGGCCTGACCTCCGTCCGCAACGCCAAGCCGCCGCGCGACAGCCGCCTCGTCCAGAAGAAGCCCACGGACTTCACCGAGGTCGAGAAGGTCGAGAAGAACGAGGACTACCAGAAGGCCGTAGCGGCGGAGAAGGACCGCCAGGAGGCCATCAACCAGATGAACCGCCTGGCGTCCTTCTACGCGGTCTCGCAGAGCACCCTTCAGGGCCAGGAGATGCCGAAGCCGCCGGAGGCTTACAAGGCGGCGGTGCCGCTGCCGTCGGGGCTGGTTGACGGAGGCAGGGGGTCCGGTGACTCGGGTTCCGCTTCATCGTCCCGCGACGGCCTGTCGAGGGAGTCGTCCGGGCCCATCAGCTCCACCGAGGACCGCACCACCCAGACGCAGCCCCGCACGGGTGATCAGCTCGACGGCTCCGACCCGATCCGGGAGAAGCCCTCGGACGGCACGAAGGTCCAGATCGACACGGTCAAGACGCCCCCGCCGCCCACGCTGACGAACACCCCGCCCACCCCGACGGCGCCCACCAACACCGCGCCTCCGACCAGCCCCGGCATGCCTCCGCCGCTGACGCTCGGCACCCCGCCGCGTACCGGCGGGCCCAAGATCACCGGGAACCCGGGCGGGCCGCGTACCGCGACTGGCCGAACCGGTCTGGGCCGTACCGGTCCGACGAGCTCGCCCGCCGTCGGCCGCAGCGGCGGACCGAACACCTCCCCGACGATGGGGCGCTCGGGCAACCCGACGGGCTCTCCGGCGACGGGCCGTACCAACGGCCCCATGGGTCGGGCCGGCGGCCCGCCGTCCAACGCCCAGTCCGCGCAGGCGGGGCGCGCCACCCCGCAGACCGGTCGCGCCGGCGGCGCGGGTCAGCCGGTCACCGGGCGGGGAAGCCAGCCGGCCACGGGCCGCGCGAACCAGCCGGTCACCGGCCGTGCAGGCGGCAGGTCCAACCCCATCATGGGCGGCACGCCGCAGCGCACCACCGGCGGGACCACCGGATCCCGGATCCCGAGGGGCACCGTCGTCGGCAGCGAGGGCGCGGCCGCGGGCCGTACGGCTGGGGCACGCCCCAGCCAGTCCGGCGTGGTCGGTGCCAACAACGCCAAGGCGACGCCGCGTCCTGCCGGACGTGGCACCCCCAGCTCCAACGGAGTGGTCGGGACACCCCGTGGCATGGGCGGCCGTGGCACCCAGCGTCCGGGCCGTGAGGAGCAGGAGAGTGAAGGCTCTTCGCGCCCCGACTATCTGACGGAAGACGAAGAGACCTGGAACAACCGTCGGCGCGGCGCCGTGCCGCCGGTGATCGACTAACCACGCGGAAGGCTCGGAAGTCAGGATGACGGCAGGAATGATCGAGGGCGGCAGGCTTCGCCGAGCGCTGCTCGGCACCACGGCGACCGTGGTGCTGGCGACGGCGCTCGTCGGGGTCGCTCCGACGGCAGTCGCTGCCGACGCGCGGTCGCAGCAGTGGTACCTGGATGCCATGAAGGCCGAGGAGATCTGGAAGAAGGCGACCGGCAAGGGCATCACGGTTGCCGTCATCGACAGTGGAGTCGACCCGGACAGGCCCTCCCTCAAGGGCAAGGTGCTCAAGGGCTGGGACGCGGCCGAGGCCAAGGGCGATGAGACGGACGACTACGACGGTCACGGAACGACCATCGCCGAACTCATCGTCGGATCCGGAGCGCAGGGCGGACTTCGGGGACTGGCCCCGGACGCCAAGGTGATTCCCTACCGGGTGAGCAACACCGAGCTGCAGAACGAGCAGACCGTCAACGCCTTCGACATGTCAGAGGCGATCAAGGCCGCCGCAGACAGCCCGGCACAGATCATCAACATCTCCATGGCCAGTGACTACTACAGCGAAGAGGGCCGGGCAGCGATCCAGTACGCCCTGCAAAAGGGCAAGCTGGTCTTCGCGGGTGCGGGCAACAACGCGGCCAAGGGCAACAAGGAGCAGTATCCAGCGAGTTATCCCGAGACCATCGCCGTCGCGGCGACCGATCGGGACGGCTCGGTGGCCGACTACTCGCAGCATGGCGAAGCCATCGACATTGCAGCCCCGGGAACCGACATCCCCGTCTACTGCGACAAGAGCCTGACGAAGTACTGCCCCAGCTACGGCACCAGTTTCTCCACCGCCATCGCCTCCGCCTCCGCCGCCGTGATCTGGTCCGCGCACCCCGACTGGACCGGAAACCAGGTGCTCCGCGTCATGTTCGACTCGGCCGCGCGAGGGGACGGCTGGGAGCCGGGTACGGTCAGCAACTACCTCGGCCACGGCATCGTCCGCCCCAACGCCAACATCTCGCGCAACGAAGGCAACCCGGGCGACGCGAACATCAGCCCCCTGACCAACAAGCCCACGGGCGGATCCGCAGCCGGCAGCGCGACCCCGTCGGCCACGGCCCCCTCGGCCACCGCGTCCTCCGGCACGCCGACCGCCGCCCCCTCCGCAACAGCTTCGACACAAGCCCCCGACGGCAAGCAGACGTCGGGCACGCCTGTGGCAGGCTCCAACGAGACCTCCGCGAGCGACACGAGCGACAGCGGCGGCGGCAGCAACACAGGGATCATCATCGGCGCCGTGGCGGCCGTGATCGTCCTCGCGGGCGTGGGTGTCGTCATCGCACGCCGCCGACGTACCGCCTGACAACACCCCACACCTCACTGCGCCCGCGCCAATTGCGGGCGCAGGCTCAACAGAGAACCCGAGAAAGGGAGAGCGACACATGTCGGTCTTGAAGGTTGGCGATCAGAGTCTCAAGGATTTCCAGGACGAGCTCACCCGCAAGTTCGATGACGTGAAGGGCCAGCTGTCCGCCCTCCAGGGCGTCATCGACAGCCTCGAAGGCCGCTGGAAGGGCATCGGTGCCGGCGCCTTCGACGCCAAGCAGACCGAGATCAACCAGGGCATGGTGCGGATCGCCAAGCTGATGCTCAACTTCCAGGAGGCCATCCAGGTCACCCGGACCACCTCCAGCAACACCGACGACGAGGTCGAGGCGGCCCTGCGCGGCGTCGACGTCACCGCGGGCTTCTCCGGCGACGCCGGCGCCGAGAAGGCGGCCCGTTCGGGCATTTCCGGCCTCTGACCTCCGCGTCGGAGCCACCGCACCACCCCACCTGAACGACACCATCGACAACCGGAGGGAACATGGCCGCCAACGACGGCGTCATGCTCGTCACGTACGCCTCGCTCGACGACGCGGCGAACCAGATCGACGCGCAGGCGAAGCGCCTGGACGAGGCCCTTGAGGCCATCCAGACGAAGATCCGCTCGGTCTCCAGCACCTGGGAGGGTGAGGCGAAGACCGCGGCCGACGGCGCTCACGCGAAGTGGGACCAGGAGACGCGCGCGATCCACAACGCCCTTCAGGGCATCTCCAAGGCCGTCCGCCAGGCCGCCCCGGCCTACCAGGCCGGCGACAAGCGGGCCGCGGGCTTCTTCTAAACAGAACCCGCAATACGGCAAACAGGGTGGGCGTGCACGGGAGGCGCCCACCCTGTCGTGCGTTCCCACCCCGCCCACCTCAAGGCGACGAGGCCACGGCGTCCGCTACCTCTGCTCGCACTCGGACGAAGCCGACAACGCCTTCGCGTAGCCGAGGAGCAGGTTCTTCACGGCGGCCGCGTCGGACCTTCCCTCGTTGGAGACCATGACCTTGGCGAAGAGTTCCGCGGTGCCCTTGCGATGCTTGACGACCGGCTCGCAGGCCACGCGGATGACACCACCCCTGTCCGCGTAGACGTACCGGCCGTCCTCGCTCTCGTACGTGTCGTGCTTCACGTACGGGTTCTCACGCGCGATCTTGCCCGGGGAGGTTCCGATCTCCCGCCACTCCCAGTCGACGCCGAGATCGGTGGTGCCATCCACCACGACGTCGCAGCTCAGCGCACCCTTCATGTCCGGGTAGCGGCGCTTCACCTCCAGCTTGTCCCCGCCTGCGGGCAGCAGAGGAGAGAGCAGCTCTGCGGGGACCTGCGTACCGCAGAGCGAGTCCGGCACTTCGAAGGCCCGCTTCTCCTCCTTCGCCTGGGAGCATCCGGACGCCAGGAGGACGAGCGCGAGGGTGGCCGCAGCCTTTGCGTACTTCATCATGTGCTTTCTGCCTGGTGGTGGAGGGAGAGCGGGGGAGAGGAGATCAGCCGGGCTGGATCTCGGTCTCCAGGTCGTCGGCCATGTGGCGGGCGTTGTCCGAGGCGTCGGAGTACCCGTTGTCGGTTCCCATGCGGGCCCAGTCCGTGACCTGCTCCGCGTAGGGCACGTTGTGGGCCTTCGCCGCCTGCTCCGCCGCGAACTGGCTCATGTCGATGTTCTTCTCCTTGCTGTGCTCCCAGACGTCCGCCGCCTTGAGGCCGGACTCCTTGAGGACGTCCGTCTCGGACTGCTGGAAGATGTGCTCCAGCACCATGGAGCTGACCGTGCTGGAGACACCGCTGGCTATGGCACCGCCGATCGGGGTGGCGACGAAGCTGACACCGACGCCGATGCCCGTGCTGATCGCGCCGGACCAGGCGTTCTTCTGCTGGGCGACGGAGTCCGCGAAGTCCTTGGCCTCCTTGGCCGCCGGGCCCACGATCGCTTCCTGCTGGCCCACGGCCAGCGTGCCGCCGATCTCGGCCGAGCGGCGCGAGATCTCCTCGATCGTGTCCTGCGGCGACTGCGGGTAGCGCTGGTCCTCGGGCGTGTTCGGGTTCAGGTGGTAGTCCATGAGGCTGCCCATGTACGCCGCCTGGCCGACCTCGACCGCGGCGTTGGCCTTCGGGTCCTGTCCGAGGGTGACCAGGAGGCGGGTGACGTCCTTGTGGTCCAGGTCCGCCGGCGTACCGCCGATGGGGTACAGCTTGTCGACGTTGCCGCGGCTGTCGTCCGACATGGCCCGGTTGACGTCCGGAAGGTACTCGGACGTGATCTGTCCGATGCTGTCCGACATGTAGCTGTACTTGGTCAGCCGCCCCGGATCGTCGGAGACCGACGCGACGATCTTCTGCATGAGCTCCGCCTGGTCCTTGTTGTGCGGCGGGGTCTCCTCCGTGGGCATCTCGCCGGCCGGGTGACCGGTCGTGGCCGCCTCCAGGGCCATCGCGAGGTTGTTGCGGCCCTCGGTGCTGTCCTTGCCCTTGTCGGTGATCTCCTGCGGCCAGTCGCGCTCCTCGAAGAGGTAGTCGAAGTTGGAGAGCTCCCGCTTCTCCTTCTTGCCGTCCTCCTCCTTGAACTCGTGGTCCTCGTCCTTCGTGACGAAGTCCGCGTTGAAGAAGTCCGTGGCCGCGTCGGGGCTGTTCGACAGGGCCGCGAGGAAGCCGGTCATGGGGTCGTTGCCGGAGTCGGTGCCCGTGTGGTTCAGGTTCGGGTCCATGCCCATGCGCTGCCACATCATGGAGACGTGCTGCCCGTTGCGGGTGTATTTCTTCTCGGCGTCGATCAGCTTCGTGCCGTAGTCCTTGAGGAACTGGTCGTCGTAGTTGCCCCAGCGCATCAGGTTGCTCATCACCTGGAAGCCCTGGGACACGTTGTTCTTCCCGACCGTCTGGTCGCCCAGGTTCACCATGTCGTACTTCCAGCGCGACATCTCGGCCGAGTCCGCCTGCGTGGCGGCGGCGAGGGTGAGGCTCAGGTTCTTCTGGAGCTCGCCGAACTGCTTGTGCCGGTCGTGGTTCAGCTCGGGGTGCTCGTAGGGCTGGCTGATGCCCGACCAGAAGTCGAGCGTCCCCTTGGGCCCGAGCGTGGTGGCGAAGTGCTCGGCGAAGATCGGGTCGTTGGCGTACTTCTTCAGACCGGCGTTGAGCGCGTCGAAGTCGGCCGTCGTCAGGTCCTTGGGCGCCTTCTTCGCGAGCTCCGCCAGCTTCTCGGCCTCCTTCACCGCGTTGACCGCCGAGTCGCGGTCCCCGTACTTCGCGTCCGAGAAGCCGTGGTCCGTGAGGTCGACGAGCGCCTTCAGCGCCGTGGAGGCGCTGTTGTCGATCTCGGTGGCCGTGTTGAGGATGCCCTGGAGCTCCTTCGCGAGCCCGTCGACGTCGGCCTGGCCGCCCGGGGCCTTCTTGTCGGGGTTCTCACTGACCGTGAATCCTCCGCCATTCACGGTGACGGTGAGGTTCTTCCCCCGACCGCGTTCTATCGCGTCCTTGAGCAGGCGCTGCTGCGCCTTCAGGTCGTCCCGGGTGTCCTGCATGATGTTCCGGATCGACGTCGCCTGGGTGACCGCGTCACCGAACTCGCCGGCGGTCTTGCCCACGAACTCGCGCGAGATCACCGCGTTGTCGCCGGCCCAGTCCGCCGTGAGGGCCTTCTTGTGCAATCCGTCGTTGGCGTCCTTCTTCAAGGCTTCCAGTTTGCTCAGCATGCTCGTCCAGTCGCCGACCGTGTCGTCGAGCAGCTTGAAATTCGCCGAATGAAGAGCTTCGAAGTCCATCAGCTATTCCCCGTCCTCAGTCCTTCTTAGCCTTCGGATCCGGCTTGTAGATCTCGTTGGGCTTGCCGGTCTTCGCCCAGTCCTCGTCGAAACCGGAGTCGAGGGTCTGGATACTGCTCACGTGCCGCTCGATGAATATCTCGTCACCGGCGTGCGCGTTCTGCGTGAAGTCCATGTGGTTGGAGATCAGCGCGCAGGCGTCCATCACCGAACCCAGCTGCTTGTCCCACCGCAGCGAGACGTGCGACAGCGCCCCGCCGAACGCGAACCCCTGCCCGCTGAGGTCGGACGCCGCCGAGTCCGTGGACGTGACACGCGCCTCCTTCCACAGCCGGTTGTACAGCTTGAACGCCTCGTTCCCGATGGCGGCCAGATCCTGCTGGTCCACCTTCAGAAACCCGCCCGACGCACTACCGGCGTTCGGCCGGTCCTCCTCCGGCAACCCGTTCAACTGCATCTTCGCCGAGTCCCTCTCGGCCGCCGAAGACTTCAACTGATCCCATTCGTCCCATCCCATGAACGCCACCTCTCCTTACGTTGTGACCTAATTGGACCCGACCCGAGGAAGCTCCTCAGCAAACTCCCGAGCCTCCCGACACTCCCCGACGTGATAAGCATGCCGGGCGAGCTGATAGGCGAAGTCGACCAGAATCTGCCGCAATTCGTCACCCTGAGCGCGGGTCTCCCCGAGGGTCCGAGCCTCCACGGTGAGCGAGTGCGCCGTGTCACGATCGCCGACGTGCCGCGGCGTCGTGCACGGGACATAGACGGGCGCCCTGGCGGGATTCGACTGCACGCGCACGTGGACGCCATTCACCGACAGCGAGCCGGGCTCTTCCCCTCCAGCTGAGGAACGCCGTTCCCGCCAGCTCTCAACCGTGGCGACGCCGGATTCCGCCTCGCCCGAAATGAGCGACTCATCCGTCCGCACGTAACACCAGAACGTGAAAGTGCCCAGCGCCGACGACGTCGTGAGCTTCCCGCTTTCCTCGGCCTTCCGAGCGGAAGGCAGCGCCCGGGCGACAAGCTCACGGTCGACGGCACCCGCACACGGCTTCTCGGGCAGCCGGTCGACTCCCCTGGTGAAGATCTCCAGATATCCGAAGACCGCGCAAACGGCGATGACGCCCGCGATTCCCGCGACACGCAGCCGCTTCTTCGGAGTCTCCGGCATCCACATCGACCCCCGCTCTTCCCCCGCCATGCCGTGGTTCCTCTCCCCGTGTCACCTGCCCTGTTCGACCCGCAAGGGGCACGAGCGGCAGGCTCGTGCCCCGAGCGGTGAGCGGCATCGGCTACGCCGCTACGCCGCTACGCCTCCGGCATCCGGCCCGTCTGGACCAGCGGGTTGCCGCGCTGGCGGGAGACGAAGATGCCTCGGCCGGCCGGCATGGGGCGCATGCGGACGCCGCCGAGGACGTCGCCTTCCTGGGGGTCGCCGGAGAGGAGGACGCCCTGGGCGCCGAGTTCCATCATGCGCTGCATGAAGGACTCGTACGCCGAGCGGCTGGCGCCCGCCGCGCTGCGGGCGATGATGAAGCGGACGCCCACGTCCCGCGCGAACGGCAGCAGTTCCGTCAGCTTGGACAGCGGGTTGCCGCTCGACGTGGAGACCAGGTCGTAGTCGTCGACGACCACGAACAGGTTCGGCCCCGACCACCAGCTGCGGTCGCGCAGCTGCTGCGCCGTGACGTCGGCCGACGGCGAGCGGCGGCGCATCAGGTCGGCGAGCGCGTCCACGTGGTGCTCCATGTTGTTGGACATGGGCACGTACTCGGCCAGGTGCGTCGCCGGCGTCACGTCCAGCAGCGCGCGCCGGTTGTCGATCACGAAGAACTTCGCCGAGGCCCCGTCGTACCGCTCCGTGACCTGCTTGATCATCAGCCGCAGCAGGTTCGACTTGCCCGACTCGCTCTCGCCGAAGACGAGGAAGAACGGGTCGCGGTCGAAGTCGACGAAGACCGGCTCCAGGTTGTTCTCGTCGATGGCGAACGCGACACCGCGCCCCGGCTCCGCGTACCCCGCCGGCAGCGTGTGCGCGTCGAGCTCGCGCGGCAGCAGCCGCACCTCGGGCGCGCCCGGCGCCGTCCAGTGCCGCGTGACCTCCTGCGTCATCGCGGCCGTCGCCTCGGCGAGGTCGCTGTCGGAGCTGATCCCGTCGATGCGCGGGACGGCCGCCATGAAGTGCAGCTTCTCCGGCGTCAGGCCGCGGCCCGGGACCCCGGTCGGCACGTTCGCGGCGATCTTGCGGTCCAGCTCGGAGTCCATCGTGTCGCCCAGCCGCAGCTCCAGCCGGTTCATCAGATGGTCCTTGAGGTTGGCGCGGACCTCCATGGAACGCGAGGCCGTGATGACCACGTGGATGCCGTAGCCGAGACCGCGGGCCGCGATGTCGACGACCGCCGGTTCGAGCCCCTCGTACTCGGTACGGAAGTTGCCCCAGCCGTCGATCACCAGGAAGACGTCGCCCCACGGCTGGTCGGCCACCGAGATGTCGCCCCGGGCCCGCAGCCTGCGGAAGGTCTGGATGGAGTCGACCCCCGCGCTGCGGAAGTACTCCTCGCGCCGCGACAGGATGCCGTACACCTCCGCCACCGTGCGCCGCACCCGCTCGGGGTCCAGTCGGGACGCGACACCGCCGACGTGCGGCAGCCCCGAGACCGAGGCCATGCCGCCGCCACCGAAGTCCAGCCCGTAGAACTGCACCTCGTGCGGGGTGTGCGTCAGCGCGAAGGCCGAGATCAGCGTCCGCAGCAGCGTCGACTTGCCGGACTGCGGACCGCCGATGATCTGCATGTGACCCGCGGCGCCGGAGAAGTCCCGGTAGAGCGTGTCACGACGCTGCTCGTACGGCTTGTCCACCACGCCCAGCGGTACGACGAGCCGGCCGGCCGCCTCGTAACCGGGCTGCGTCAGCCCCCGGCCCTCCACGCCCGCGAGCCCCGGCAGCACCGAGTCGAGCGCCGGCGGGTTGTCCAGCGGCGGCAGCCACACCTGGTGCGCCTCGACGCCGCGCCCCTCCAGCCGGCGCACGATCACGTCGAGCACCGAGTCGGCCAGCGCGTCGTCCTCCGCCGGCCGGGCCTCCGGGATCCGCGCCTGCGCCTCCGGCTCCAGGTAGCGCACCGGCACCGGCGCCGCGGTGAAGGGCACCGGCCGCCGGTCCACCGGCAGCGGCCCGCCCGCCGTCACGGTGTGCTGGTTGGTGCGGTAGGTGCCGGAGACGTACGCCGCCTTGAACCGCACCATCTCGTCGGTGCCGTACTTGAGGTAGCCCGAGCCCGGCACGTTCGGCAGCGAGTAGGCGTCGGGCACGCCGATCGCCGCCCGGGACTCGGCCGCGGAGAAGGTCCGCAGACCGATCCGGTAGGAGAGGTACGTCTCCAGGCCGCGCAGCCGGCCCTCCTCCAGGCGCTGCGAGGCCAGCAGCAGGTGGACGCCGAGCGAACGCCCGATACGCCCGATCTGCACGAACATCTCGATGAAGTCCGGCATCGCCGTCAGCAGCTCGCTGAACTCGTCGATGACGAGGACGAGCGAGGGGATCGGCTGGAGCGGGGCGCCGGCCGCGCGCGCCTTCTCGTAGTCGTGGATGTTCGCGTAGTTGCCCGCGTCGCGCAGCATCTCCTGGCGCCGGTTGAGCTCACCGCGGATGGAGTCGCCCATGCGGTCCACCAGCGTGAGGTCGTCCGCCAGGTTGGTGATCACCGCGGCCACGTGCGGCATCTGCGACATGCCCGCGAAGGTCGCACCGCCCTTGAAGTCCGCGAGGACGAAGTTCAGCGTCTCCGAGGAGTGCGTCACCGCCAGGCCCAGGACCAGCGTGCGCAGCAGCTCCGACTTTCCGGAACCGGTCGCGCCCACGCACAGCCCGTGCGGGCCCATGCCCTCCTGCGCCGCCTCCTTGAGGTCCAGCATGACCGGGACGCCGTCCTCGCCCACGCCGATCGGCACCCGCAGCCGCTCCGACCGGGACCGGGGCCGCCAGGTGCGGCTCACGTCGATCGAGGCCGCGTCGCCGAGGTTCAGCAGGTCGGTGAAGTCCAGGTTGGCGAGCAGCGGCTCGTCGTCGTCCGACCCGCCCGCCACCCGCAGCGGCGCGAGCTGCCGGGCCAGCGCCTCCGCGGCGTCCAGGCTCAGCTCGTCGGGGCTGCCGTCGTACACGTGCCCGTGCCCCGACTCCAGCCGCAGCGCCCCGCCCTCCACGACCACCGACAGGTCGCCGCGGACGCCGGCGCCCCGGCCCTGCACGACCTCGATGATCGTCACGCCCTGGATGCCCTCCGGCGAGGCCAGCGCGGAGGTCTGCGGGATCGACTGCCCGTCCAGCACCACGACCAGGTGCGGGTGGTCGAGCAGCGGGTGGTTGGGGCCCTGGAAGCGGGGGCGGCCGTCCAGCCGCCCGGCGACCAGGTCCTCCAGCTCCCGCGCGTCCGTGGTGATCAGCCGCCGGCTGCCCGCGCCGTCACCGGGACCGGACGCCTGGACGTGCGGCAGCCACTTCGCCCACTCCCAGTCGGAGGCCGCCGCGTCACCGGTGGCGACGACGATCACGAGGTCCTCGGGGGAGTGCAGCGCCGCCAGCGAGCCCACCATGGCGCGGGTCGTCGACCGGGCCGCCTCCGGCTCCCCGCTCACGGTGAGGTGGTAGAAGGCGCGCAGCGAGACGGCCATGGGCAGGCCGTCCAGCGTGCTGTGCGCGGTGAGGAACTGCTGCATCGCGCCGGCGGTCAGCGGTTCGAGCTCGTCCACGGGCGCCGTCTCGGGCGCGATCAGCGGCGTCGCCAGTTGCTGGCTGCCCAGCCCGACGCGGACCTGACCGAAATCGCCGTCCCCGAGACGCCGCTCCCAGATCCGGCTGCCCTCGGCGACCAGCGCCCACAGCTGCTCGGGCGACGGGTGCAGGTAGAACTGCGCGTCCCGCTGCCGGTGCGCCGTCCTCAGCACGGTGCGCCGGGTCTGCGTCAGGTACTTCAGGTAGTCCCGCCGCATGTCCGCGAGCTGCCCCTGCGTCCCGCGCCGGTAGCGGACCAGCATCGCGATGGCCATGGCCACCGTCGACGCGATCATCACCATGCCCATGATCCGCATGATCGGGTTCGGCGTCATGAAGAAGAACACCACGGAACCGCCCATGCCGAGCATCGGCAGGAGCTGCATCAGGGCGCCCTCCTGCTGCCCGCGGGGCAGCTCCGGCGGAGGTTGCAACTGCACCTGCTCGTCAGGCACTTCGGACGGCAGGGCCCGCGGTGGGCGCTTGACGACGATCTGGCTCACAGCTCACCAATTTCCGTTGCCGGACGGAAAGTTCCTCCAGACGCCCCCGTGGCGACAGGATCCATCCGCGGGGAGGGATCCTACTTTGGTGCGGGGTCACGGGTGGGCGGTAGGGTGGCCCGAAATCTTTGCGTGGCCATGAACTATCGCAAAAATCGGGTCATTCGGAGCGCAATATCCGCGGCCCGCGGGCCCCCGCACGAGGCCCGCGGTCCACGGCGTCCGACCCGCGGTCCACGGACCGCACGCGCACGACCCGCGGCCCGCAGCGCACGACCGCGGTCCACGACCGCCGGCCCGGACCCGGGCCGCCGGCCCGGACCCGCCGGACAGGATCACCACGAGGGGAAGCAGCAGGTGAGTATGACGGCCCCAGCCACGGCCGGCGGAGCCGGCCAGTCGGCTCCCACCACCGTGTTCCACGGCGGCACCGGCTTCTGCCGGATCACCGTCGTCGCGCCCGACGGCCGCGTCGACGTCGCACTGCCCGAGGACGTCGCGCTCGCCGACCTCTACCCGGAGCTGCTCCGCCTCTCCGGCCAGACCCCGGCCCCCGGCGCCCCGGTCGGCTACCACCTGGTACGCCGCGACGGCACCGTCCTCGACGGCAGCCGCTCCCTGGCCGCCCAGCGCATCCTCGACGGCGAGCTGCTGTCCCTGCGCCCCTTCGCCGAGTCGCTGCCCCCGGCCGTCTTCGACGACGTCTCCGACGCGGTCGCCTCCGCCGTCTCCAAGGACCGCACCCTGTGGTCCGACGCCCTGATGCGCGGCGCCGGCCTCCTCGGCGGCTCGGTCCTCCTCGTCCTGCTCGCCTTCGTCCTGTGGACGGCCGAGCCCCGCCACGACATGCACGGCCTGCCCGGCATCCTGGCCGCCGTCACCGCCGTCCTGCTCCTCGCGCTCGCCGCCGTCCGCGCCCGCGTCTACGACGACCGCGGCTCCGCCGTCGCGCTCGGCACCGGCGCGATGGCGAACGCCGCCGTCGCCGGCTCCGGACTGCTCGCCCTCGCCGACGGCCAGGGCATCGGCAAGCTCCAGTTCCTGCTCGCCTGCACCGCGGTCCTCGTCTGCGCCGTGATCCTCACGATCGTCTCCCCCGGCGGGGACGGCCCCTTCGTCGCCTTCGTCTTCGCCTCGGCCGTCGGCATGCTGGTCGGCTTCGCCGCCATCCTGACCGACCTCACCCCGGCCGAGACCGCCGCGGTCTGCGCCCCCTTCGCCGTCGGCGCGCTCGCCTTCCTGCCGGGCCTCTCCACCCGCTTCGCCCGCCTCCCCATCGGCTTCGAACCGCCCCGGACCACCGTCGGCGGATACGGCTCCGAGGCCGAGCCCCAGGGGCCGGTCGACGCCGCCCGGATCGCCGCCCAGGCCCGCCGCGGCCACGAGCTGCTCGTCGGCCTCGTCGGCGGCTGCGCCCTCGTCGCCGTCGGCTCCGCCGCCGTCCTCGGCTTCTCCGACACCGTCTGGGGCCAGCTGCTGGCCCTCGCCACCGGCGTCGCCATGCTGATGCGCGCCCACCTGTTCCGCTACACCGCGCAGGTCGGCTGCGCCCTCGCGGCCGGCCTCGGCTCCCTGGTCCTGCTGGGCCTCGGCCTCGCCCTGAACCCGCCCGTGGAGCTCCTCCTGGAGGCCCTCAAGGGCGACGGCGGCGGCCTCGACATCCGTACGGTGTGGCTCTCCGCGGCCATCGCCGGCGTCGCCGCGCTCCTCACGGCCATCGGACTGATCGTGCCGCGCAAGGGCGTGACCCCCTTCTGGGGCCGTTTCCTGGAGATCGCCGAGACGTTCGTGCTGCTCACGCTGCTGCCGCTCTGCCTCGCGGTCTTCGACGTCTACCACTCCATCCGGGCGCTGACCTCCTGAGCCGCCTGGTACGCTGTGTGACGGCCGTTTGTGTGCGCGCTCCCGGAAGCAGGCGAGATCCCGCCTCGGGGAGCAGCGCTCATCGGACCTCCGCTCCCGAGTCATGGAAGCTCCCCTGAGATGTAGACCAGGGGCACTCGCGGGCACGAAACCTGAGGAGAACCGCGTGGCTCTCGACGCCGCCGTCAAGAAGCAGATCATGACCGAGTTCGGCACCAAGGAGGGCGACACCGGCTCCCCCGAGGTCCAGGTCGCCATGCTTTCCCGCCGCATCTCGGACCTGACCGAGCACCTCAAGACCCACAAGCACGACCACCACTCCCGTCGTGGTCTGCTGATCCTGGTCGGTCAGCGCCGCCGCCTGCTGCAGTACCTGGCCAAGAAGGACATCCAGCGCTTCCGTACGCTGGTCGACCGCCTCGGCATCCGCCGCGGTGCGGCCGGCGGCGCCAAGTAAGACGCCGTGGAGGGAGCGGTTCCCACTTTCAGGGGGCCGCTCCCTTTGCTGTACGTGCGCGAAGTACCGACCGGCACTTACTCTGGTCGCAGAACGCCACAACCCGCGCGAGAAGCAGCCGGCACGCCGCCGGTCCTCGGTAGTGGCCCCCGGACCTCATCCCGGGTGCTTCGATCGAAGACCGGCCCGCCACATCAGTGCTTCTCCCGCACCCGTCCCGCGCCACACGGGCGCACGGACCAAAGACGAACGTAGGAGAAACCCATAGTGGAGAACGAGACCCACTACGCCGAGGCCGTCATCGACAACGGCTCCTTCGGTACCCGCACGATCCGTTTCGAGACGGGCCGTCTCGCCCGCCAGGCCGCCGGCTCCGCCGTCGCCTACCTCGACGACGACACCATGGTGCTCTCGGCGACCACCGCCTCCAAGCGCCCCAAGGACCAGCTCGACTTCTTCCCCCTCACGGTGGACGTCGAGGAGCGGATGTACGCGGCCGGCAAGATCCCCGGCTCCTTCTTCCGCCGCGAGGGCCGCCCCTCCGAGGACGCGATCCTCACCTGCCGCCTGATCGACCGCCCGCTGCGCCCGTCCTTCAAGAAGGGCCTGCGCAACGAGATCCAGGTCGTCGCCACGATCATGGCGCTCAACCCCGACCACCTGTACGACGTCGTCGCGATCAACGCCGCGTCCGCGTCCACCCAGCTGGCCGGCCTGCCCTTCTCCGGCCCGATCGGCGGCGTCCGCGTCGCGCTGATCAAGGGCCAGTGGGTCGCCTTCCCGACGCACACCGAGCTTGAGGACGCCGTCTTCGACATGGTCGTCGCGGGCCGCGTCCTGGAGGACGGCGACGTCGCGATCATGATGGTCGAGGCCGAGGCCACCGAGAAGACCATCACCCTCGTGCAGGGCGGCGCCGAGGCGCCGACCGAGGAGATCGTCGCCGCGGGCCTCGACGCCGCGAAGCCGTTCATCAAGGTCCTCTGCAAGGCCCAGTCGGACCTCGCCGCCAAGGCCGCCAAGCCCGAGGGCGAGTTCCCGATCTTCCTGGACTACCAGGACGACGTGTACGCCGCGCTCTCCGACGCCGTCCGCGGCGAGCTGGCCCAGGCGCTCACCATCGCCGGCAAGCAGGACCGCGAGGCCGAGCTCGACCGCGTCAAGGAGATCGCCGCCGAGAAGCTCCTCCCGGCCTTCGAGGGCCGCGAGAAGGAGATCTCCGCCGCGTACCGCTCCCTGACCAAGGCCCTGGTCCGCGAGCGCGTCATCAAGGACAAGGTCCGCATCGACGGCCGCGGCGTCACGGACATCCGTACGCTGGCCGCCGAGGTCGAGGCCATCCCGCGCGTGCACGGCTCCGCCCTGTTCGAGCGTGGCGAGACCCAGATCCTGGGCGTCACCACCCTCAACATGCTCCGCATGGAGCAGCAGCTGGACACCCTCTCCCCGGTGACCCGCAAGCGCTACATGCACAACTACAACTTCCCGCCGTACTCCGTCGGCGAGACCGGCCGCGTCGGTTCGCCGAAGCGCCGCGAGATCGGCCACGGCGCGCTCGCCGAGCGCGCGATCGTGCCGGTCCTCCCGACCCGCGAGGAGTTCCCCTACGCGATCCGCCAGGTGTCCGAGGCCCTCGGCTCCAACGGTTCGACGTCGATGGGCTCGGTCTGCGCCTCCACCATGTCGCTGCTGAACGCCGGTGTGCCGCTCAAGGCCCCCGTCGCCGGCATCGCCATGGGTCTGATCTCCCAGGAGATCAACGGCGAGACGCACTACGTCGCCCTCACCGACATCCTCGGTGCGGAGGACGCCTTCGGCGACATGGACTTCAAGGTCGCCGGTACGAAGGAGTTCGTCACCGCCCTCCAGCTCGACACCAAGCTGGACGGCATCCCGGCCTCCGTCCTGGCCGCGGCCCTCAAGCAGGCCCGTGACGCCCGCCTCCACATCCTCGACGTGATGATGGAAGCGATCGACACCCCGGACGAGATGTCCCCCAACGCCCCGCGGATCATCACCGTCAAGATCCCCGTGGACAAGATCGGCGAGGTCATCGGCCCCAAGGGCAAGATGATCAACCAGATCCAGGAGGACACCGGCGCCGAGATCACGATCGAGGACGACGGCACCATCTACATCGGTGCCGCCGACGGCCCGGCCGCCGAGGCCGCCCGCGCCACGATCAACGGCATCGCCAACCCGACCATGCCGGAGGTCGGCGAGCGCTACCTGGGCACGGTCGTCAAGACCACCACCTTCGGTGCCTTCGTCTCCCTGCTCCCGGGCAAGGACGGCCTGCTGCACATCTCGCAGATCCGCAAGCTCGCCGGTGGCAAGCGCGTGGAGAACGTCGAGGACGTGCTCGCGATCGGCTCCAAGGTCCAGGTCGAGATCGCCGAGATCGACCAGCGCGGCAAGCTCTCCCTGATCCCCGTGATCGAGGGCGAGGACGAGAAGAAGGACGACGCCTCCTCGTGACGTCCCGTAGTCCCGCGACGACGGCCCGCCCCTCCTCCGAGGGGCGGGCCGTCGCCCGTACCCAAACGCTTCTCCCGGGCAAGGACGGCATCGGCACCGTCCGCCGCACGACGCTCCCCGGCGGCCTCCGCATCGTCACCGAGACCCTTCCCTCGGTGCGCTCCGCGACCTTCGGCATCTGGGCCCACGTCGGCTCCCGCGACGAGACCCCCACGCTCAACGGCGCCACCCACTACCTGGAGCACCTCCTCTTCAAGGGCACCGCCCAGCGGTCCGCCCTCGACATCTCCTCCGCGATCGACGCGGTCGGCGGCGAGATGAACGCCTTCACGGCGAAGGAGTACACCTGCTACTACGCCCGGGTCCTCGACACCGACCTGCCGCTGGCGATCGACGTCGTCTGCGACATGCTCACTGGCTCGCTGATCCTCGACGAGGACGTGGACGCCGAGCGCGGCGTCATCCTCGAAGAGATCGCGATGACCGAGGACGACCCCGGCGACGTCGTGCACGACCTGTTCGCGCAGACCATGTTCGGCGACACCCCGCTGGGCCGCCCGGTCCTCGGCACCGTCGACACGATCAACGCGCTCACCCGCGGCCAGATCGCCCGCTTCTACAAGAAGCACTACGACCCGACCCACCTGGTCGTGGCCGCCGCGGGCAACGTGGACCACGCCACGGTGGTGCGCCAGGTCCGCCGCGCGTTCGAGCGGGCCGGCGCCCTCACCCGTACGGGCGCGGCCCCGATCGCCCCGCGCGACGGCCGGAAGACCCTCCGCACGGCCGGCAAGGTCGAGCTGCTGGGCCGGAAGACCGAGCAGGCGCACGTCGTCCTCGGCATGCCCGGTCTGGCCCGCACCGACGACCGCCGCTGGGCGCTCGGCGTGCTGAACACCGCCCTCGGCGGCGGCATGTCCTCCCGCCTCTTCCAGGAGGTCCGGGAGAAGCGCGGCCTGGCCTACAGCGTGTACTCGTACACCTCGGGCTTCGCCGACTGCGGCCTGTTCGGCGTCTACGCGGGCTGCCGCCCCAGCCAGGTCCACGACGTGCTGAGGATCTGCCGGGACGAGCTCGACAAGGTCGCCTCCGAGGGCCTCACCGACGAGGAGATCGCCCGCGCGGTCGGCCAGCTCTCCGGCTCCACGGTCCTCGGCCTGGAGGACACCGGCGCGATCATGAACCGCATCGGCAAGAGCGAGCTGTGCTGGGGCACCCAGATGTCGGTCGACGACATGCTGGCCCGGATCGCGGCGGTCACCCCGGACGAGGTCCGGGAGGTCGCCCGTGACGTGCTGACCCAGCGGCCCTCGCTCTCGGTGATAGGCCCGCTCAAGGACAAGCAGGCGGACCGCCTCCACCAGGCCGTCTCCTGACCTCCACCCCCTTAAGGAAGAAGTGCGATGAGCAAGCTGCGCGTGGCGGTCCTCGGTGCCCGGGGCCGGATCGGCTCCGAGGCCGTCAGGGCCGTCGAGGCCGCCGAGGACATGGAGCTGGTCGCGGCCCTGGGCCGCGGCGACAAGCTGGAGACCCTCACCGAGGCGGGTGCCCAGGTCGTCGTCGAGCTGACCACCCCCGACTCGGTCATGGCCAACCTCGAGTACTGCGTGGGCCACGGCATCCACGCCGTCGTCGGCACCACCGGCTGGACCGAGGAGCGCCTCGCGCGGCTGGACGGCTGGCTCGCCGCCTCCCCGGAGACCGGCGTGCTCATTGCGCCGAACTTCTCCATCGGCGCGGTCCTCACCATGAAGTTCGCGCAGATCGCGGCGCCGTACTTCGAGTCGGTCGAGGTCGTCGAGCTGCACCACCCGCACAAGGTGGACGCCCCCTCGGGCACCGCCACCCGCACCGCCCAGCTGATCGCCAAGGCCCGCGCCGAGGCCGGCCTGGGCGCCCAGCCGGACAGCACCCGCACCGGGGTCGAGGGGGCGCGCGGCGCCGACATCGACGGCGTCCGGGTGCACGCGATCCGCCTGTCGGGCCTGCTGGCCCACCAGGAGGTGCTGCTCGGCGGCGAGGGCGAGACGCTCACCGTCCGCCACGACTCGCTGCACCACTCCAGCTTCATGCCGGGCGTGCTGCTCGGTGCCCGCCGCGTGGTGGGCACCCCGGGCCTCACGTTCGGCCTGGAGCACTTCCTGGACCTGGGCTGAGGGTCATGGGCGGCAAGATCACGTACGTCTTCCTCGCCACCGTCCTCGTGCTGGTCTTCGGGGTGGTGGCGATGGAGGGCGTCCTGCTCCTCCTGACCGGCGAGCCGGCGGCCATGGGCATGGGCGCGGTCGCGTTCCTGCTGCCCTGCGTCGGCGCCTGGTTCCTGTGGAAGAACACCAGCTTCGCGCGGCGGGCCAACCGGCTGGCCGCGGAGCTGGAGGCCGAGGGCGGACTGCCCGTGGACGAGCTGAAGCGCAGCCAGGGCGGCCGGATCGACCGCGACTCGGCGGACGAGGTCTTCGCCCGGCGCAGGGCCGAGACGGAGGAGACCCCGGAGGACTGGCGCTGCTGGTTCCGTCTGGCGGTCGCCTATCACGACGCCCGCGACACCCCGCGGGCCCGCAAGGCGATGCAGCGGGCCATCGCCCTCCACGAGGGCCGGACGGTCAGCGCCTGACGCCGTACTCGGCGTGCCACGCCTCGACGGTGTCGGCGGCCCGGTCGAACGCCTCGATCCGGGAGAGGAAGTCCGCGCTGTGGTCGGTGAGCAGCACCAGCTGCTCGCCGGCCGTCCGGTCGAGGAGCAGGGCCTGTCCCTGGACCGTCCGCGGGAAGTTCAGCCAGCGCACCGGCTGCTGCGCGGTGCGGACCGCGGACACCTTCGACCAGGGGGTGGTGCCGGTGACGAGGAAGCCGACGCGGCGCACCCCGGCGCGGCTCACCCAGATGCCCATGCGCAGCAGGCGCAGCGCGGCCAGGATGATCAGTACGGCGAAGCCGAAGGTGACGAGCGCTCCGCCGACGGCACCCGCGGCGGCGATGATCACCGCGGCGAGCAGCACGAACGAGGCGAGCAGCAGCGCGAGCGCCGCCGCGCCGACCCGGTAGGGCCCCGGACGGTACGGACGGCGCCACTGGTCGTGGTCGTCGAACGGGAGCGCGACGGCATCGCTGGTGTCGAAGGCATGGTCGGCCGTCAGGAAGGGCAGGGGCACGGCGGTTCCTCACTCACAAGCACGCTCGAAGGGGCGGTGCCCGGTGAGGCTACCTCAGCGGTTGTCGGAGGCTTCGGACTGCTGCTGGTGCCCGGGCGAGTTCGTGCTGTCGAGCGACGGCATCCCGAGGACCAGGGAGCCGACGAGCCCGGCGGCGACGGTCAGGCCGAGCAGCGTGCGCCCGACGATCTGCCCGGGGCTGAGCCGTTCCCGAGGCGGGGGAGTGACGTTACTGCGGAACTCGTCGGCCTCCGACACGAACGCGAACGGTACGGCCTCTGTCCGCCTGAACATGGGTGTCACTCTCCTCGGTGGTGGTCGTGCGCCTCACCAGTACAGACGAGCGAACCGAGGGTTTGGTGCCGTTTTTCACCTAAGCAGCCGAATCTCCTCCTTCAGACGGAGGCCGCTACTGTGTTGCGTACGCAATGGATGACTGGAAGGTACTCCTGGTGACCGACACCCCCACCGAGCCGGCGAAGATCGACCTTCGGAGCGACGTCACCGTCGAACTGGTCAAGAGCGCCGCGACCGACTCCGACGTCCTGTGGGCGGCCCGGGTCTCGACGGCGGGGGAGCAGTCCCTCGAAGAGCTCCAGAAGGACCCGGAGCGCTCCAAGGGCCTGATCAACTACCTGATGCGGGACCGCCACGGCAGCCCCTTCGAGCACAACTCGATGACCTTCTTCATCAGCGCCCCGATCTTCGTCTTCCGCGAGTTCATGCGACACCGGGTCGGCTGGTCGTACAACGAGGAGTCGGGCCGCTACAGGGAGCTGGAGCCGGTCTTCTACGTCCCGGACACCTCCCGCAAGCTGGTCCAGGAGGGCCGCCCCGGCAAGTACGTCTTCGTCGAGGGCAGCCAGGAGCAGCACGACCTGGTCGGCCGCTCCATGGAGGAGTCGTACCGCCAGGCGTACGCCACCTACCAGGAGATGCTGGCCGCCGGCGTCGCCCGCGAGGTCGCCCGCGCCGTCCTCCCGGTCGGCCTCTACTCCTCGATGTACGCCACCTGCAACGCGCGCTCGCTGATGCACTTCCTCGGCCTGCGCACCCAGCACGAGCTGGCGACGGTCCCGTCCTTCCCGCAGCGGGAGATCGAGATGGTCGGCGAGAGGATGGAGGAGCACTGGGCCCGGCTGATGCCGCTGACCCACGCGGCCTTCAACAAGAACGGACGCGTCGCGCCGTAGGGCACAGATGTTCGTCCACTCCTGCGAAGTGTCCGTATTGCGACGTTTCGTGAAGTTCATCTAGGCTGATCAAACGGACCCGGCACTGCTTGAACCCCCGAGCAGGCAGTGCCGGGCTCCTCTTCTCACGTCCCCCGAGGGGACACCCGGCGCTGAGCAGCGAGTAGCGTGTTACCCATGGCTCCGATCTCCACTCCGCAGACCCCCTTCGGGCGGGTCCTCACCGCCATGGTCACGCCCTTCACGGCGGACGGCGCACTCGACCTCGACGGCGCCCGGCGACTCGCCACCCACCTGGTGGACGCAGGCAACGACGGCCTCGTCGTCAACGGCACCACCGGCGAGTCCCCCACCACCAGCGACGCGGAGAAATCGGAGCTCGTACGCGCCGTACTGGAGGCGGTCGGAGACCGCGCCCACGTCATCGCCGGCATCGGCACCAACGACACCCACCACTCGATCGAGCTGGCCCGCACCGCCGAGCGTGACGGCGCCCACGGCCTCCTCGCCGTCACGCCGTACTACAACAAGCCCTCACAGGAGGGCCTGTACCGGCACTTCACGGCCATCGCCGACTCCACCGGCCTCCCGGTGATGCTGTACGACATCCCCGGCCGCTCCGGCGTCCCGATCGACACCGAGACCACCGTCCGGCTCGCCGAGCACCCCCGGATCGTCGCCAACAAGGACGCCAAGGGCGACCTCGGCCGCGCCAGCTGGGCCATCGCCCGCTCCGGCCTCGCCTGGTACTCCGGCGACGACATGCTCAACCTGCCGCTGCTCTCCGTCGGAGCCGTCGGCTTCGTCTCCGTCGTGGGCCACGTCGTCACCCCGGACCTCCGTGCCCTCCTCGACGCCCACCTCGCGGGCGACTTCGAGAAGGCCACCGAGATCCACCAGAAGCTGCTCCCGGTCTACACCGGCATGTTCCGCACCCAGGGCGTCATGACCACCAAGGCCGCGCTCGCCCTCCAGGGCCTCCCGGCCGGTCCGCTGCGCCTCCCGCTCGTCGAGCTCTCCGCCCAGGAGACCGACCAGCTCAAGGTCGACCTCGCCGCCGGCGGGGTAGATCTCTGACACCAGACTTCACAACTGAATACGGCGACAACAGAAAACCGACAACAGCAAGTGCACGATTGTCACGCGCGCCACGTGCCGACCGGTACGTGGCGCGTGTGGTGAGGAGAGACTTTTGAGCCATCCGCATCCCGAACTCGGCGCCCCGCCGAAGCTCCCCCAGGGCGCCCTGCGCGTCACCCCGCTCGGCGGCCTGGGCGAGATCGGCCGCAACATGACGGTCTTCGAGTACGACGGCAAGCTGCTGATCGTCGACTGCGGCGTCCTCTTCCCCGAGGAGGAGCAGCCGGGCGTCGACCTGATCCTGCCCGACTTCACCACCATCCGGGACCGCATCGACGATGTCGTCGGCATCGTCCTGACCCACGGCCACGAGGACCACATCGGTGGCGTGCCGTACCTGCTGCGCCTGCGGCAGGACATCCCCCTCATCGGCTCCAAGCTGACGCTCGCCCTGATCGAGGCGAAGCTCCAGGAGCACCGCATCCGCCCGTACACCCTTGAAGTGGCCGAGGGCCACCGCGAGCGGCTCGGCGCCTTCGACTGCGAGTTCATCGCGGTCAACCACTCCATCCCGGACGCCCTGGCGGTCGCGATCCGCACCCCCGCGGGCATGGTCGTTCACACCGGCGACTTCAAGATGGACCAGCTGCCGCTGGACAACCGCCTCACGGACCTGCACGCCTTCGCCCGGCTGAGCGAGGAGGGCATCGACCTCCTGCTCACCGACTCGACGAACGCCGAGGTCCCGGGCTTCACGGCGCACGAGCGGGACATCTCGAACGTCCTGCGGAACGTCTTCGCGAACGCCCAGAAGCGGATCATCGTGGCGAGCTTCGCCAGCCACGTCCACCGCATCCAGCAGATCCTCGACGCCGCCCACGAGTACGGCCGCAGGGTCGCCTTCGTCGGCCGCTCGATGGTCCGCAACATGGGCATCGCCCGCGACCTCGGCTACCTGAAGGTCCCGGCCGGTCTCGTCGTGGACGTGAAGACGCTGGACGACCTGCCGGACGACGAGGTCGTGCTGGTCTGCACGGGTTCCCAGGGCGAGCCGATGGCGGCCCTGTCCCGCATGGCCAACCGCGACCACCAGATCCGGATCGTCCCCGGCGACACGGTCATCCTGGCCTCGTCCCTCATCCCGGGCAACGAGAACGCGGTCTACCGCGTGATCAACGGCCTGACCCGCTGGGGCGCCAACGTCGTCCACAAGGGCAACGCCAAGGTCCACGTCTCGGGCCACGCCTCGGCCGGCGAGCTGCTGTACTTCTACAACATCTGCAAGCCGAAGAACCTCATGCCGGTCCACGGCGAGTGGCGCCACCTGCGCGCCAACGCCGAGCTCGGCGCGATGACGGGCATCCCGAAGGACCACATCGTCATCGCCGAGGACGGCGTCGTCGTCGACCTGGTCGACGGCCGCGCCCGCATCACCGGCAAGGTCCAGGCGGGATACGTGTACGTGGACGGCCTCTCGGTCGGCGACGTCACCGAGTCCTCCCTGAAGGACCGCCGGATCCTCGGCGAGGAGGGCATCATCTCGGTCTTCCTGGTGGTGGACTCCACCACCGGCAAGATCACCGGCGGCCCGCACGTCCACGCGCGCGGCTCCGGCATCGAGGACTCCGCCTTCGACGCGGTGCTCCCGAAGATCGAGCAGGCGCTGAACAAGTCCGCCCAGGACGGCGTCGTCGAGCCCCACCAGCTCCAGCAGCTGATCCGCCGCATCGTCGGCAAGTGGGTCTCCGACACCTACCGCCGCCGGCCGATGATCCTCCCGGTCGTCGTCGAGGTCTGAGCCCGAAGGGCCTGACCAGCACGGCTACGGAGCGGGGCGCCTCGATTTGCATCGGGGCGCCCCGCTCCAGTACGTTTACGGCTCCACCAGAACGGGAAGCTCCGGCGCCGCAGTGCGCCCGGACGGCGGACCGGGAGGTGGGAAATCCGACTCAGATCATCTGATAAAGTCGGAAAGCGCCGGAAGGCCCCGAGGAAAACAAACTCAGGACCGGAAAGCACCGAGGAAATCGGGTCGGAAAGATCTGATAGAGTCGGAAACGAAGAAAGCGCAGGAAGCGCCCGGAGGGCCTGGAAACAGGAACGAAGGAAGCGTCCGCACCTTGAGAA
>NZ_JBHZBB010000007.1:0-459919 GCF_042754585.1 Streptomyces sp. NPDC059201 | reverse complement strand
GCCACATGGAACGGCCCCGGTACCTGAGGTAGGTACCGGGGCCGTTCTCGTACGACCACCGATGGTGGTCGTACCCCTTTAGGTTCACTGTCGTGGAACTGCGGGACCACGACCAGGGTCGTGTCCCGGTCGGTGAGGGCCATCGACTCGGCCATGTTCACCTGCATGGAGTGCAGGTAGATCGACCGGTGGGAGTAGACGACGCCCTTGGGGTCGCCGGTGGTGCCGGAGGTGTAGCACATGGCGGCGGCCGTGCGCTCGTCCAGCTCGGGCCAGTCGTACGTGGCCGGACGGCCGGCGATCAGCTCCTCGTACGCGTGGACGCGCGGGGCGGCGCCCTCCAGGAGGGAGAGGTCGCCGGGACCGGCGACGACGACGTGCTCGACCGTCGGCAGGTGCGGCAGGAGCGGGGCGAGGAGGGGGAGCAGCGAGCCGTTGACGAGGACGACCCGGTCGGCGGCGTGGTTGACGATGAAGACCAGCTGCTCGGGGGGAAGCCGCAGGTTGAGGGTGTGCAGGACGGCGCCCATGGACGGCAGGGCGAAGTACGCCTCGACGTGCTCGGCGTTGTTCCACATGAGCGTCGCCACCGGCTCGCCCGGCTGGACGCCCAGCTCGTCGCGGAGCGCGTTGGCGAGCTGGGCGGCGCGGTCGCCGATCTCGGCGTAGGTACGGCGCTGCGGCTCCGGCTCACCGGTCCAGGTCGTGACGGTGGACCCGCCGTGGACCCGCCGGCCGTGCTCGAGGATCCGGCTGATGGTGAGCTGTACGTCCTGCATGGTGCTGTACACGGGGCGTCCTCCCGGTGGGCGCTACGTGGCAGTAAGGATGTGCAGATTCTGCGCACGTACCGCGCGGTATGTCACTACCCGGGAGTACTGAAATTGCCAGTGATCACTGGCAGATGTCAACGATGAGCCCCGGGTGACGGCACCGCGCCCTCACCGGGGCACCGGGCGGGACGGCACCGCGCCCTCACCGGGGCACCGGGCGCGGGGCCGGGTCGGAGCCGGGCGCGGGGCCGGGTCGGAGCCGGGCGCGGGGCCGGGTCGGAGCAGGGCGCGGCACCAGGCAGGAGCCGCGTGCCTCACCCGGCGGGAGCCGGCGCCTCACCCGTCCGGCGGTCGGCCGGGGTCAGGCGGCGACGCCCGCGGTCAGTTCCGGGTCCTCGCGGAGGCGGCCCAGGGCGCGGGAGACCGCGCTCTTGACCGTGCCGACGGAGACCCCGAGCACCTCGGCGGTCTGGGCCTCGCTGAGGTCCTCGTAGTACCGCAGCACGACCATCTGCCGCTGCCGCTCGGGCAGCTTCATCACGGCGCGCCACATGGCGTCGTGGAGAACCTGGCGCTCGGCCGGGTCCGGCTCGGGCAGTCCGGCGGGCTCGGGCAGCTCGTCGCAGACGAACTCCTCGACCTTGCGCTTGCGCCACTGCGAGGTGCGGGTGTTGACCAGCGCCCGGCGCACGTACCCGTCGAGGGCCCGGTGGTCCTCGATCCGCTCCCAGGCCACGAAGGTCTTGGTGAGCGCGGTCTGGAGCAGGTCCTCCGCATCGCTCGGGTTCGCGGTGAGCGAGCGGGCGGTGCGCAGCAGCAGCGGCCCCCGCGCACTCACGAACGAGGAGAACGAGGGGTACGCGAACGGGCGCGGGCTCTGGCGCTGTACGGGCCGGGTGGCGACCGTCGAGGCGCCGGCGCAGACGGGGCCAAGGGGTGGCGGAGTCATGACTCCACGCTAGGAGCGGCGGGGTACCGCGCGGATCGGCCCCAGGTCCCGAACCGGGCTCCCCCTCAGGTCGGAGTCCCCGGGGTGCCCGCACCTCCTCTGGGTGGAGCCCCCGTCACCCCGGGGTCAGGGTCACCCATGGGAACCGAACCCTCCGTTTCCCCCTCCCTCCCGTCTTCCCGTCCGTCCTCCCACCCGTCCTCCCGTCCGTCCTCCCGCCCGTCAGGTGTCCGTCCCCAGGACCAGGCCCGAGGTCGGTACGCCGGTGCCGGCGGTGACCAGGGCGCGGGCCGCGCCGGGTATCTGGTTCACGGAGGTGCCCCGCAGTTGCCGGACCGCCTCCGCGATGCCGTTCATGCCGTGGAGGTACGCCTCGCCGAGCTGGCCTCCGTGGGTGTTGAGCGGCAGCGCGTCCGCCGCGACGAAGTCCCCGCCCTCGCCCGGCCCGCAGAAGCCGAACTCCTCCAGCTGCATGAGCACGAACGGGGTGAAGTGGTCGTAGAGGATGCCCACGTCGATGTCGGCCGGGCGGAGTCCCGAGGTCTGCCATAGCTGTCGCGCGACGACCCCCATCTCGGGCAGCCCGGTCAGCCCGTCCCGGTAGAAGCTGGTCATGGCCTCCTGCTTGCGCCCCGCGCCCTGGGCCGCCGCGAGGACGACGGCGGGCGGATGCCGCAGGTCGCGGGCGCGCTCGGGCGTGGTGACGACGATCGCCTGGCCGCCGTCGGTCTCCTGGCAGCAGTCGAGCAGGCGGAGCGGCTCCGCGATCCAGCGGGAGGCCGCGTGGTCGGCGAGGGTGATCGGCTTGCCGTGGAAGTAGGCGGCGGGGTTGTTCGCCGCGTGCCTGCGGTCGGTGACGGCGACGTGCCCGAAGACGTCCGGCGTGAGCCCGTAGGTGTGCAGATAGCGCTGGGCGGCCATGGCGACCCAGGAGGCGGGGGTGAGCAGCCCGAAGGGCAGCTGCCAGCCGAGCGCGGCGCCCTCGGCGGACGGCTCCCGCTGCTGCACGCCGGAGCCGAAGCGGCGCCCGGACCGCTCGTTGAAGGCCCGGTAGCAGACGACGACCTCGGCGACGCCCGCGGCGACGGCGAGCGCGGCCTGCTGGACGGTGGCGCAGGCGGCCCCGCCGCCGTAGTGGACGCGGGAGAAGAAGGACAGCTCGCCGATGCCGGCCGCCTGCGCGACGGTGATCTCCGGGTTGGTGTCCATGGTGAAGGTGACGAGCCCGTCCACGTCCCCGGGCGTGAGCCCGGCGTCGTCGAGGGCCGCGCGCACCGCCTCGACGGCGAGGGAGAGTTCGCTGCGGCCGGAGTCCTTGGAGAACTCGGTCGCGCCGATCCCGGCGATGGCGGCCCGCCCGCCGAGGGCGTCGGGGTGGCGCAGGCTCATCGGGTCACCTCCACGGTGACGGTGCCGGTGACGTGGTGGCCCAGCCCGTTGGCCCCGACGACGCGGACGAGCGCGGTGAAGGCGCCGTCGGGCCCCTCCGTCACGCCGGTGACGGTGCCGGTCAACGTCATGATGTCGCCCGGGTAGTTGGGGGCGCCGAGCCGGATGGCGACCTTGCGGAGCACCGCGCGCGGGCCGAAGTGGTCGGTGACGTACCGGCCGACGAGGCCATTGGTGGTGAGGATGTTCATGAAGACGTCCGGGGAGCCCTTCTCCCGGGCGGCCTCGGCGTCGTGGTGCACGTCCTGGTAGTCGCGGGAGGCGACGGCCCCGGCCACGATCAGCGTCCGGGTCACCGGGACCTCCAGCGGCGGCAGCACCTCCCCGGCCCTCGCCTCCGCCCGCTCCATGCGCTTCACGCCGGATCTCCCTTCGCGAGCAGGTCGCCCAGTTCGGCGAGGAGTTCGGTCCCGGCGCCCAGGTAGGCGTCGAGCTGGCGGCCCCACAGGAAGTGCCGGTGGACGGGGTGGTCGAGGTCGGCGCCCATGCCGCCGTGGAGGTGCTGGCCGCTGTGCACGACCCGCTTGCCCGCCTCGGACGCCCACCAGGCGGCGGTCAGCGCCGCCCCGGCGCAGTCGAGGCCCGCGTCGGACCGCCAGGCCGCCTCGTAGGCGGTGACGCGGATGGACTCGGTGTCCATGTAGGCGTCGGCTGCCCGCAGTTGTACCGCCTGTCGGGTGGCGAGCGGCCGCCCGAACTGTTCCCGTACGGAGGTGTACGCGACGGCCCGCGCCAGCGAACCGGCGCAGACGCCCGCCTGGAGTCCGGCGAACGCGGTCCGCGCGGCGGCGAGCACGTCCTCGTACGCCCCCTCGGCCACCTCCGCCGCCCCCGTCCCGGCCGCCTCCGCCCCGCCTCCGAGCCGCTCGGCGGGCGTCCGGTCGAGCACCAGCCGCGCCGCCGACCAGGGCGCGGTCAGCTCGACCGCCTCGACCCCGGCGTCCTCGGTCCGCACCAGCCACAGGGCGCGGTCCGCGTCCGGGACGAGCACATGGGTGGCGTCCCGCAGCCACGGCACCCAGCCGACGGTCCCGGTGAGCCGCCCGTCCCGCGCCGTGACCGCCCCGGTCGCCGGGAAGGCCCCGGTCGCGACGGCCGTGCCCTCGCCCAGGCCCGGCAGGAGGCGGGCGCGCTGCTCCTCGGTTCCGTGCCGGGCGACGGCGAGGATCCCGTACACCCCGGTCGCGGCGAGCGGCACCTGGGCCGTCACCCGGCCCTGCTCCTCCAGGAGGAGGACGAGGCCGAGCAGGCCGATCTCCTCGACGGCCGCGGGCAGTCCGGCCGCGCTCAGCGCCTTCCACAGCTCGGCGTCCGTGCCGGTGCCGGCGGCGGCGAGCCGCTCGTGCGTGGAGAGGTCGCCGAGGATCCGGGCGGCCAGCTCGCGCGCGGCCTCCTGCTCCTCGGTGGGCGTGAAGTCCATGTCAGCGCTCCCCTTCCGCGAGGTCCCGGTCGTCCACCGCGCGGTCCACGGCGCGGAAGACGGGCAGCTCCAGCTCCTCGTCGACCCGCTGGAACTCCAGCCGGACCGGCATCCCGATCCGCACCTTGTCGTACGGCACCCCCACCACGTTCCCGATGATCCGGACGCCCTCGGCCAGTTCGATCAGCCCGACCGCGTAGGGCGGGTCGAAGGCGGGGAAGGGCGGATGGTGCATGACCACGTACGAGTAGACGCTCCCCTCGCCGCTCGCCTCGACGGTGTCCCACTCCGGCGCCCCGCAGTCGTTGCACCCCGGCAGCCAGGGGAAGCGGAGGGTCCCGCACTCCGTGCACCGCTGGATCAGCAGCCGGTGCGCGGCGACGCCCTCCCAGAACCCGGCGTTGTCCCGGTTGATCACCGGCCGGGGCCGCCGGGGCCGGTCCTGGGCCTTCGCGGGGCGCGCGGCGGGCGCGTACTTCAGGATGCGGAAGCGGTGGGTGCCGGCGAGCTCGCCGCCCGCCCGCACGTCCATCCGGGTGGTCACGAAGTGGCCGGTGCCGAGCTTGGTGGTCTTGCGCGGCGAGACGGACTCGACGACGGCGTCGAAGGTGATCTCGTCGCCGGGCCGGAGCGGCCGCAGGTACTCCTGCTCGCAGTCGGTGGCGACCACCGAGGTGTACCCCGCCCCGTCGAGGAGGCCGAGCAGCTCCCCGTACGCCTCCGAGCGGTCCTCGTGCCCGGAGAGGCCGCCCATCGTCCACGCCTGGAGCATGGTCGGCGGCGCCACCGCGTCCGGCCCCCGGTACGCCGGGTGCGCGTCCCCCATCGCCTCGCACCAGTGCCGGATCATCGGCAGGTTCACCGCGTCCTTGCCCCGCCCCGCGGTGGCCGCCGGCCGCCCCTCGTACGCCTTCAGCCGCTCGTACAGCCCGTCCCGCGCCGTACTCGGCGGCGCGCCCTGTGCCTCCCCGCTCATCGCCGTCCCCTTCCCCGCATACCGAGCCGTGCCCGCGCGACGATCTCCCGCTGCACCTCGCTCACCCCTCCCCCGAAGGTGTTGATCTGGGCGGCGCGGTTCATGCGCTCCAGCTCGCCGCCGTCCCGCTCCCCCGGCGATCCCGCTCGCACCGTCCCCGCGTCACCCGCGATCTCCTGACATATTCGATACACCTCCACCGCCGATTCGGTTCCCGCGAACTTCACGCCGCTGGCGTCCCCGGGGGTCAGCCGGCCGGCCCCCACATCCCCCACCAGACGCCAGTTGAGCAGGCGCGTTGCCGCCAGCCGGGCATGCGCCTCGGCCGCTCGGATCCGCACCCACGGCTCGTCAATCCGGCGCCGCCCGGTCACCGGATCGGGTGTGCGGGCGCGGTCGAGGGCGGCGGCGAAGAAGTCCTCCGCCTGCATGCCGATCGCGGCCAGCGCGACCCGCTCGTGGTTGAGCTGGTTGGTGATCAGCCCCCAGCCGCCGTTCTCCTCCCCGACGAGGTTCCCGGCCGGGACCTGGATCCCGTCGTAGTAGGTCGCGGTGGTGGTGAGCCCGCCGACGGTCTCGATCGGGGTCCAGGAGAAGCCCGGGGCGTCGGTGGGGACGAGGAGGATGGAGATGCCCTGGTGCGGGGGCGCCTCGGGGTCGGTGCGGCAGGCGAGCCAGATCCAGTCGGCGTTCTGCGCGTTGGAGGTGAAGATCTTCTGCCCGTCGACGACCCAGGAGTCGCCGTCGCGCACCGCGCGGGTACGGAGCGAGGCCAGGTCCGTACCCGCCTCGGGCTCGCTGTAGCCGATGGCGAAGACGCACTCCCCGCGCAGGATCCGCGGCAGGAAGGCGGCCTTCTGCTCCTCGGTGCCGTACCGCATGAGGGTCGGGCCGACGGTGTTGAGGGTGACCATCGAGACGGGGGCGCCGGCCCGGTACGCCTCGTCGAAGAAGACGAACTGCTCGTCGGAGCCGCGCCCCTGGCCGCCGTATTCCTCCGGCCAGCCGAGCCCCAGCAGCCCGTCGGCGCCGATCCGCCGCAGCAACCGGCGCTGGGCGGCGCCGTCGGTCGCCGGGGGCGGGCCCTCGGGCATCGTCTCGCGGAAGTACGCGCGGAGTTCGGCGCGCAGCCGGAGCTGCCGCTCGGTCGGGGCGAGGTGCACGGGACGGCCTCCCGGAGGGGACGGACGAAGGTTTCTGACTGTCCGTCAGATCCGGTCGCCCTGTCAAGGCACTCTCCACCGGAACGGCGGGGCGTCCTCGCGAAAACGCGAGGCGGCCCGTGCGGAGGTACCGAAGTACCGCCGCACGGGCCGCCGTTCACACCGCGGTCACGCCCCCTCGGGCCGTCCCCGTGGTGCCGTCACCACCAGGGGGTGAAGTTGACGACGTTGTTCGACTGGGAGATGTGGGTGAAGGCGGAGCCGTTCACGCTCGCCGTGTTGTTCTGGTTGGAGGCACCGGAGCCGGTCGCCACCTGCTGCGTGGTGGTCGAGTTGCCGTTGTTGTCGCCACCCACGCCGCTGCCGATGATGGTGGCGACGCTCGTGTTCGATCCGTCGTCCGCGAAACCGCCGTTGTCGGCCTGGGCCACCCCGCCGAAGAGGGCTGCGGCGAGCGGCAGGGCGGCGGCGACGGCGACGATGCGGGCGGTACGGATGCTTGCCATGTCTGTTCCTCCGGGAACTGAAGCCAGTCTGCTGTGCACGGAATTGCTGATCACTGAAGGAAGGCCGTGAACTCCGGCCCTGACCAGGGAAGTTGGCCGACCCCCTGGTCGTTTTCTGCTCGACGTCGCGAATCCAGAATTGCCCACCGAATCCCCGACGAACCACACCGGAGGGTCCGATTCCCCCGCAAGCGTGAGGACAAGCCGATAAACCCTTCGTAGCCGAGAAACCCCCAGCTCACGGCGGAAGGCGAGGGCGGGAGAGCCCTCGAACCGTTGCGCCGCAAGGGAGGAAGCGTTCCGCCAGAACCCCCGGCAAAACGGACTGGAGCGGGGCGAGGGCAGGCCACCCCACCCCGAACACAAACAGAAAAAAGGAAAAGAATTTCGAGTCCGCCGAGAACTCCGCTCAGCCCTCGGCGGCGACCGCGGCCTCGAAGGCGGCGTACGCGGTCGCGTCGAAGAGCACGAACCGCACCTCCTCGACGCCCGTGCCCTCCACACCGGCCCGCCGGACCGCCTCGACCGCGATCCGCGCGCCGTCGTCGATCGGCCAGCCGTAGATCCCCGTGGAGACGGCCGGGAAGGCGACCGTACGGTCCCCCGCCTCCTCGGCCACCCTGAGGGACTCCCGGTAGCAGGAGGCCAGCAGCGCGGAACGGTCCTCGTCCGCCGACCAGACCGGGCCCACGGTGTGGATCACGTGCCGCGCGGGCAGCCGCCCCGCCGTGGTCGCGACCGCCTTCCCGGTCGGCAGCCCCTTGCCGTAGTGCGAGCGGCGGAGGTCCTGGCAGGCGGCGAGGATCTCCGGCCCGCCCTTCCGGTGGATGGCCCCGTCGACGCCACCGCCCCCGAGCAGGGAGGAGTTCGCCGCGTTGACCACCGCGTCCACCGCCTCGGCGGTGATGTCCCCCTGGACGAGCACGATCCTGACCACGACAGCCCTCCGTCTCCGCCACACCGGCCACACGGCCCCAGACCATCATCCCGCCACGGCCCCGCCACGGCCCGCCCGCGCTACGCGCCCGCCGGCTCCTCGGCGGCGGCCACGACCACCTGGTAGGCGTCCTCGTAGAGGATCCGGCCGGGATCCGAGGACTCCAGGCGCCGGCACTCGACGCCATGGGCGGCGAGCAGCTCCAGATACCCGTCCACGCGCGCGATGAGCTCGTGCGCGGACGCCTTGAACCAGGCCACCGCGCCGGGGTGCACGGCGGGGTCGTACACGGAGGGGTCGACGTGCGTCGGATTCGGGTAGTGGGCGTCGTACCAGTCGTTCCCGGCCCGCCAGAAGCGGTACTGCTCCTCGCTCAACCTGCCCTGTGCCGCCAGCTCGTTGGCGAGGACGAAGACCCCGGGAAAGTGCCCCCGCGGATGCCTGACCACCCCCTGGAACCGGACGAACACCCCTCGCTCCCCGGCCACGCGCCCTCCCCGCAACTCCCACACCGTCCAGGAACGACCGAGAGCCCCCGCCCGGTCTCGCCGGCCGGAGGCTCTCGCTCACCGCGGTGGGTGTGGGATTTGAACCCACGGAGACATCGCTGCCTCGACGGTTTTCAAGACCGTTCCCTTAGGCCGCTCGGGCAACCCACCCTTGCTCCGGACCGCTTGGGACGGAGCGGGCTACAGCGTACCGGGTCGTGCGCGCCCGACGTCGTCGCGCTCTCCGTCCCCGCTCACCGTTCCCGCCCTCCACGCGCGCGTCCCGCACGCGCGCGTGGTCGTGTGCGTGGTCGTGTGCGTGGTCAGCTGTCGCCAGTGCGCTCGCCGAGGACGACCGTCGTCGTGGCGGTCTTGCCGTCGCGCTCGTAGGTGATCTTCACCGAGTCGCCGGGCTTGTGGGTCCAGATCTCGCTGATGAGGGACGGGCCGCTGTCGATCGGGTGGTCCCCGAAGCCCGTGATCACGTCGCCGGGCCGCAGGCCCGCCTTGGCCGCGGGGCCGCTCGGGGTCACCGACTCGGTGCCGCCCGCGCCCTGCTCGGCGATCCTCGCGCCCTCGCCCTTGTCGTTCATGTTCACGGTCGCGCCGATCACCGGGTAGACCGGCTTGCCGGTCTTGATCAGCTGCTCGGCCACCACCTTCGCCTGGTTGACCGGGATCGCGAAGCCGAGGCCGATGGAGCCCGCCTGGGACTGGCCGTAGCCGCCGCCGGTGGACTGGATCGCGGAGTTGATGCCGATCACCGCGCCGGCCGCGTCCAGGAGCGGACCGCCCGAGTTGCCCGGGTTGATCGACGCGTCCGTCTGAAGGGCGCTCATGTACGAGTTGCTGCCGCCGCCGTCGCCCGAGGCCACCGGGCGGTTCTTGGCGCTGATGATGCCGGTCGTCACCGTGTTGGAGAGGCCGAAGGGCGCGCCGATCGCGATCGTCGAGTCGCCGACCGCCACCTTGTCGGAGTCGCCCAGCGGCAGCGGCTTCAGCCCCTTCGGGGCCTCCTTCAGCTTGATCACGGCCACGTCGTAGCCCTCGGCCCGGCCGACGACCTCGGCGTCGTACGACCTGCCGTCCGAGAAGGTCACGGAGAGCGTGCCGCCCTCCGCCGCCGACGCCACCACGTGGTTGTTGGTGACGATGTGGCCCTCCTGGTCGTAGACGAACCCGGTGCCGGTGCCGCCCTCGCCCTGCACGTCGCCCGACTTGGCCTGGATGGTGACCACGCTCGGCAGCGCCTTCGCGGCGACCGCCGCGACCGTGCCCGGCTCCCTCTTGAAGGAGGCGGGCGCCTCGCCCGAGGAGACCGTCGTCGAGGCCCTGTCCCCGCCCTCGCGCTGGGCGGCCCAGTAGCCGATGCCGCCACCGATGCCACCGGCGACGAGCGCCGCCACCAGGACCGCCGCGACGAGACCGCCGGTGCGCTTGCGCGGCGCGGCCGCGGCCGCGTCCCCGGGCATCGCCGGGACCGGCTGGCCCCACGCCGGTACGGCCGGAGGCGCCGGCGGCCAGCCACCGCCCCCGGCACCCGCCACGGCGGGCTCGGGAGCATGCGCGGGCGCGGGCGCGTGTGCGGCGTGTGCCGGGGCGGGCTCCGGAGCCGGAGTCGGCGGTACGGAGGGGGCCGGGGGCTGCGCCGTGGGCTGGACCTGCGGCTGGACCGGCGGCTCGATCGGCGGCTGGATCTGGGTCGGGGCCTCCGACGCGGGCGTCCCGGCCGGCTGCGCCGCCGACTCGCCGCTCGGCGCGGCGGGCGGCGTGGCGGGGACGGGAGGCGTGGCGGGGGCGGACGGGGCAGTCGGGTCCGCCGGAACCTCGGTGCCCTCGTTCTCGGTGCTCACAGCTCGCTCTCCTCGTTCACAGCGCGGGGACGGTGACTCGCTCCAGGGTGCTGGACACAGCTTTTCCCACCAGGCGTCAGGCCACGGTAAGGCGGAGCTGTGCGTCCGCACCCCATTCTTTATAACCGGGCAGAACGGACAGGTTTCATGTGCCCGGGCCACCCCGCCAATGGCACCATGACGCGGTGACCCACGCACGGCAGCAACCGCACCCCGGCCCCGTCCAGGTCGTCGCCCACCGAGGGGCCTCCGAGGACGCGCCGGAACACACCCTGGCCGCCTATGTGAAAGCCATCGAGGACGGCGCCGACGCCCTGGAGTGCGACGTACGGCTCACGGCCGACGGACACCTCGTCTGCGTCCACGACCGCCGTGTCGACCGTACCTCGAACGGCCGCGGCGCCGTCTCGGCGCTCGAACTCGCCGACCTCGCGGCGCTGGACTTCGGCGCCTGGAAGGCGTTCAAGGAAGACCAGGAGTCCGGCGGCCCGGGCGAGAGCCCCGACTGGGGCGACCCCGAGTACACCTCGGTCCTCACCCTGGAACGGCTCCTGGAGCTGGTCTCCGACGCCGGGCGGCGGGTCGAGCTCGCCATCGAGACCAAGCACCCCACCCGCTGGGCGGGCCAGGTCGAGGACCGGCTCCTCGCGCTCCTGAAGCGTTTCGGCCTGCACGCGCCCGTGGCGGCCGAGGAGTCCCCGGTACGGATCATGAGCTTCTCGGCCCGCTCCCTGCACCGGATCTCCACCGCGGCGCCGACGCTCCCGACGGTCTCCCTCGCCCAGTTCGTCACCCCTCGCCTGCGCGACGGGCGGCTCCCCGCGGGCGCGCGCGTGGCGGGGCCGTCCATCCGGATCGTCCGTCACCATCCGGCCGTCATCCTGCGCCTCCAGAAGGCCGGTCACCAGGTCCACGTCTGGACGGTGGACGATCCGGAGGACGTCGAGCTCTGCCTGCGGCTCGGGGTCGACGCGATCATCACCAACCGCCCCAAGCAGGTCCTCAAGCACCTCGGGCGCACCTGAGCCACGCCCCCGGACGCCCCCGAGGGGGCGGCCACGGGGTGTGCACCGGCGCGTTCGGCGCGTACGCGATCGTCACTTGTGCTCCACCCCACCCGGAACAGGCGGTTTCCGGTCGCGGTCGCCGGGGCATCCACACGGTGGCGTGGGGCGAAGGAGGTCTCGGGGGTGGCGTTGGTGGTGGCACAGAAGGTGCCCACGTCGTCGAGCATGGCCGTACCCCATGGCCCTGCGGGCGTGGGGGAAGCGCGACACCGGATGCGGGACGAGCTGTACCGCAGCGGGGTGTCGGAATCGGTCGTCGACGACGCGGTCCTGATCCTGTCCGAACTGCTCAGCAACGCCTGCCGGCACGGCAGGCCGCTGGGCCGGGGCGACCGGGGCGAAGGCGACGTGCTGGCGGCCTGGCGGCTGGATCCGTCGGGCGGGCTCACGGTCGAGGTGACGGACGGAGGCGGTCCCACGAGACCCGTCCCGTCGACACCGTCGGTCACGGCACGCGGCGGACGCGGGCTCAACATCATCGGTGCCCTGGCCCAGGACTGGGGCGTGCGCGACAGCGCCGCGGGCGAGGTCACGGTCTGGGTGATCGTCACGGAGGGCCACCGCCGCGAGGACTTCGCGGCACGGGTCGGCGCCGGCGGCTCCGGCTTCGACCTCCTCGACGCCTACGACGATCTGGACTGACGGCCTGGACGGACGCCACCGGCTCCCGGCCCGGCGGCGCCCGGACTCGGCGGTTACGGCTCCGATCCCGGCCGCCCGCGCCGCGGAGCCCGTACCCGATGCGTACCCGTCCCGACTCGTACCCGTCCCGTCCCGGGCCCGGCACGGTTCCGGACAGGTGCCGGGCGGGCGGAGCGCGTCGTCGGGTGGTCGTGGCACGGCTGAGCTCCCGGGGGCGTCCGGGCGGCTAGGCTCGCGCCCGACACAGCACCGCGATCGGGAGAAAGCCACACCATGGCCAAGAAGCGCCCCCAGACGAAGGCCGGCAAGAGCGGCCAGGCACAGGTCACGAACGGGGAGATCCCGGTCGTCGGCGCGCGCGAGCCGTGCCCGTGCGGTTCGGGCCGCCGCTACAAGGCGTGTCACGGCCGGGCCGCCGCGCACGCCGTGACCGAGCACGTCCAGCGCCCCTTCGAGGGCCTGCCCGGCGAGTGCGACCTGGTCGCGCTGCGCGAGCTGGTGCCCGCCGCCACCGTGCCGCTCACCCTCAAGGGCGGTCTGCCCGAGGGCGTGCCGTCGGTGACGCTCGCGACGGTCCTGCCGATGGCCTGGCCCGCGCTCCGCCGCGACGACGGCTCCGTCCTCCTCGCCCTCCAGAACGACGGCACCTCCGGCGACCTGGCCCGCGATCTGGCCGACACGCTCCAGCGCGCGCTGGAGACCGAGCCCGGCAACCCGGTGCCGCCGCGCCGCGTCGACCCCGAGGGCCCGCGCCTCCAGGACCTGCTCGACACGGACGCCCCGTTCGTGCCCGAGGTCCACACCGGCTTCGAGTTCTGGATCCCGCAGTCGGCGGACGGCGCCGAGCCCGAGGTCGCCGCCTCCCTGGAGCGGGCCAACGCCGCCGCGATCCCCACGGTGAAGCTGGACTCGGTCGACGCCGCCTACTGGTGCGAGACCCCGGACAAGAACCACCTGCGCTGGGTCATGCCGTACCCGGAGGAGAAGCTCCTCGACGCGCTCGCCCGCCTCCAGGCCGCCGGCACCACCTCGCTCGGCCAGGACACCCGTCTCGTCGGCTCCTTCCGCGCCCACGGCCTGATGGTCCCGGTGTGGGACCTGCCGTCGGCGATGACCGCCGAGGAGTGCGAGAAGCCCGCCGCCGAGTTCGCCGGGCGGCTGGCCGAGGCGCTCGCCGTGGACACCCCGCTGACCGCCGAGGAGCGCCGGGCGCGCGGCGGCCTCACGAACCGTCAGGTGACTCTCAGCTGATACCCCAGGTGGTATCGGTGACTGACAGACCGACCAGTCGGTGACTTCCGCCACAGCGGAACCTACGGAGCGGTAAATCCCTGTCCGAATAACCGAGATCGAATTTGCGAACAGCAGATCTCTTGTTACCGTTCTGGAAGCCCGGTCGCTGGTGCATCCCCCGTCGCCAGCGACCGGGCGTTTCCATGCCCGCCCCGCCCTCGCGCCGGGGCCGCTTCTCAACTCGCTTCGTCGTCGGCCGTGTTGCTGCCCGACCGGAGCAGCAGCGGCGCATCGCCGCCCTCGTCCTTCCCCGCGAATTCCGCCACGGCCGTGTGCGAACGGGCCGGTCCCGTCCCCGGTTCCCTCGGCGTCTCGCAGGTCTCGGGCTCGTCCCACGCGGGCACCGCGCAGCGCACCTGCACCGTCCTGCCGGCGGGCGCCATGAGGGTCAGAATCGCGTCGATCTCCCGGCCGGTGGCGTTGCGGTAGTACGTCCGCGCCCACACGTCCGGCCCCTCGGCGAGGACACAGGTCTGCGCCTCGACCCCCTCGGGAGAGGCGACTTCGGGCCCACAACGGCTGACCCGCTCGGGTGCACCGGCAGGGGCCGTGGCGGCGGCCGGGGCCTTGGCGGGGACCGCGGCGCGCTCCTCCGGCGCCGGTGCCGTCGGAGAGGGGCGGACGCCCGCTTCGGTACGGGCCTCCCGGCCGAGCCCCAGGTCGCTCAACAGCTCCCCGGCCACTCCGTCGCCGCCCGCCTCCGCGTCCACCGGCTTCGGTGCCGACACCGTCGTCGGAGGCGGCGACGAGGAGGACGTGTCGTCCGTCTGACCGGCCTTCGCGGCGAAGGGGACCAGGACGGCGAGCACGACGGCGGTGCCGAGGCCGGCCATGCGGAGTTGCGCCGGGCTCAGCCGACTCATGCGACCCACCTGCTCTGTTCGGGGACCGGTCCGGGAGCGGAACGATCAAGGGCGGTGGGGCGAACCTACCGGCGCCGGACGGGCGCCCGGCGGGCCGCGCGCCCGATTCCCTTGCGCGTCGGCCCAGGACACACCCGTTCGGGTGAACGGCGACATACGACCGAGCCACCCGCCACGCGCGCGTGGGCCCCTCGAAGCACGGCCCCCTCAGCCCGTGGCCCCCGCCAGTCCGCTCAGTACGCGAGTCGGCTTCCGCCGCCCGGGGTGGCCGTGCTCGCCGCGACCAGGGCGTCGACGACCGCCTCCACGTCCGGCAGCCACGGTCGGGCCGAGCCGGCGAGCGGTGCCCGCTCCCAGCGGACCTGTCCCGTGCCGGCCGTGGACGGCGGCAGCAACAGATAGCCGCCCTCTCCATGGAAGCGCAGCGAACTGGGCACGCTGTCCTTCGCGTACAGCAGCTCGCCGAGCCGTTCGAGGCCGTACGGGGCGACCAGGATCGACCAGCGGGTCGGCGTCGCCACCACCGGGCCGAGGCGCATGCCCATCGCGTCGAGGTCCCGCAGGGCGCGGGCGCCCGCGAGGGCCGGGAGGCTCACCGCGCACGGGGCGCGGCCGCCGGTGGCCAGCACGATCGGGGCGTCCGGGCGCCGGGTCCACCACGAGCGGATCATCCGCTCGTCGGTGGTGGCGGCCAGGAGGCCGGGGTCGAAGGGGTGGGCGCCGGGGACCACGCAGCCGGCGTCGGGGCAGGCGCACACCGGCCCGCCCCCACCGGTTCCGGGCTTCGCCCGCAGGCCGCCACGGCCCGAGGTCTTCGTCGTAGCGGCGGGCTCGGTCAGTCCCGCTCCCGGCAGTACGGGCCAGTCCCACTCGACCGCGAAGGTGACCGCCGCGTCCTGCCGTGCGGTCCTCGCCTTGCGCCGGAGCCGGAGCCTGCGTCGCCTTCCGAGGATCTCGCGCATGAGCGCTCGTTCCTTTCCGTTGAACGCCGAATCCACATCACACCATGTGCAGATCTCTTCACCGTGCGTATCAGCGCGTACAGCGTCGGCGGTGCGTCGCCCCGCTCGGGGGCGGGGCCGGCCGGAACGGGGCCGGGTCACAGTCAGGTCGAAGCCGGTTCAGAACACGATCCCCGCCACGCGGGGACGGGCTGCGGCCTGCGGCACGTACGACGCCGGGGTTCCGCTTCTCGATCCCGGGGCGCTGTCAACTGCCCCTGCCTGTCATCGATTACGTACCCCACACGCTCAGAATGACGCGCTTTCAAACGACGCCAGTCGACCGCAAATGGTGCACACCGAGGGCAATTTTCAGCCAACTTCCAGCCCACTTCAACCCCTGCGCACGACCTCCTGGAACGCCACCCGGACACCACAAGTCCCACGGGGACAATGCTGGACATCGCTCCTCGGGTGCGTGTACATGTGGAGAGATCGAGCGGTGCCCAATGACATGGGGGTTTGCGATGCCATGGCGTGAAACGCACCGGTCGGAAAGCCGACCGCGATGAGCTCCCCACAGCTGCCGAAGCACCTTGCGAAAGTGGCCGGAATCGATTCAGCGGTTCCCGCTCCACCGCACACTAAGGCGCCCCTCGCGGGCGTCCCCGCCGCCGCGGGCCCGGCCGACGCGGCCCCCGCGCCCGGCGCACTGATCACGGACCGCCTCGCCGGCTGGGTCTCCGACCTCACCACCCTCCACGAATTCACCGAGCGGCTCATCAGGACCGCCACCCTCGACGAGGCCCTCCACGAAGTCCTCGGCGCGGGAGCCGCCCTCGTGGGCGCCCGCCGCGGCATGGCCGTCCTCGAACCCGCCGACGGCCTCGGCCCCACCGCCACCATCGGCCTCGGCCTCGCCCACGCCGACCTCGGCACCATCGAGACCGTCCCCCGCGGCGCCAGCAGCTACGGCCGCCTCCTCGACGGGCTCCCCGACCCGGCGGACCCGCACGGACCCGCCCGCGTCCCCGAACCCATCGCCATCCACGACGTGCGCACCGAGGAGGGACTCGACCCCCGCCACCGCGAGGTCGCCGCCCGCCTCGGCTACGCCGCCAGCTACGCCCTCCCCCTCGCCACCGAGGAGGCCGGCCGGATCGGCGCCGGCGTCTGGCTCTACGACGAACCGGCCGCGCCCACCGACCGCCAGCGCCACCTCATCGGCCTCTACGGCCGCTTCGCCACCGAGCACCTCGCCCGCCTCCTCCAGATCGAGCGGGCCCGCGTCCAGGTCGCCACCGTCGCCGAGGAGCTGCTCCCGAGCCGGCTCCCCCGCGTCCCCGGGGTCCGGCTCGCCGCCCGCCACCGCACCGGACCCCGGGGCGGCGGCGACTGGTACGACGCGCTGCCGCTGCCCGAGGGCGCGCTCGGGCTCTCGGTCGGCTCCGTCTCCGGCACCGGGCCGAGCGCGCTCGCCGCCATGGGCCGGCTGCGCGCCTCGCTGCGCGCGTACGCCGTGATGGAGGGCGAGGACCCGGTCGCCGTCCTCTCCGACCTGGAGCTGCTGCTCCGGCTCACCGAACCGGCCCGCTCGGCCACCGCCCTCTTCGCCTACGCCGAGCCCGCCCGCCGCCGGCTCGTCCTGGCCGGCGCCGGGCACGCCCCGCCGCTGCTCATCGGCGAGCGCCGCACCGAGTACGTGGAGACCTCGCTCTCCGCCCCGCTGGGGATGCTCTCCTGCTGGGAGGCGCCCAGCGTCGAGCTGTCGCCCGCGCCCGGAGAAACGGTGCTGCTCTACACGGACGGGCTGCTGCGGCGTACCGGCGATCCCATCGACCGGGCCTTCGCCCGGCTCCACGCGGCCGCCGCGAGCGTGCCCGCGGCGGACCGGAAGGACCCGGGCGCCCTCGCCGACCACGTGCTGCGGACCGTGCTCCCGGACGGGCTCGACCCGGCGACCGAGGGCGAGGACGTCGTGCTGCTCGCCGCCCGATTCGACTGAGCGCACGGGGTGACCCCCCGGTAACAGGTCCTCCTGCCCTGGGCCCCCTTCCGTACGACCGTACGATGGAGGGGGTTCAGTGTCGTACCAAGAGGAGGCAGACCCGTGGCCGAAGAGCTCACGCCGGAGACCCCGGACGAGGCCGAAGAGCCGATCAAGCAGCGGAAGAACGGCCTGTACCAGGGCGTGTCCGACGAGCTCGCCGAGAACATGAAGTCCGGCTGGGCCGACACGGAGCTGACCGGCCTCGCGCCGATCCCGCAGGCCGACCGGACCGCCGAGCGCCGCGCCGCGCTCTCCGCCCGCTTCCCGGGCGAGCGCCTGGTGATCCCGGCCGGCAACCTGAAGACCCGGTCGAACGACACCGAGTACGGCTTCCGCGCCTCCACCGAGTACGCGTACCTCACCGGCGACCAGACGCACGACGGCGTCCTCGTCCTGGAGCCGACGAAGACCGGCCACGAGGCCACGATCTACCTGCTCCCGCGCTCGGACCGCGAGAACGGCGAGTTCTGGCTCGACGGCATGGGCGAGCTGTGGGTCGGCCGCCGCCACTCCCTCGCCGAGGCGGAGCAGCTGCTCGGCATCCCGGCGAAGGACGTGCGCGAGCTCGCCGCCGCCCTCACCGAGGCCACCGGCCCGGTCCGCGCCGTGCGCGGCCACGACGCCGGCATCGAGACCGCCCTCACCGACAAGGTGACCGCCGAGCGCGACGAGGAGCTGCGGGTCTTCCTCTCCGAGGCCCGCCTGGTCAAGGACGACTTCGAGATCGCCGAGCTGGAGAAGGCGTGCGCCTCCACCGCCCGCGGCTTCGAGGACGTCGTGAAGGTCCTCGACAAGGCCGAGGCCACCAGCGAGCGCTACATCGAGGGCACCTTCTTCCTGCGCGCCCGCGTCGAGGGCAACGACGTCGGCTACGGCTCCATCTGCGCCGCCGGCCCGCACGCCTGCACCCTCCACTGGGTGCGCAACGACGGCGCGGTCCGCTCCGGCGACCTGCTCCTGCTGGACGCCGGCGTCGAGACCACCGAGCTGTACACCGCCGACGTCACCCGCACCCTGCCGATCAACGGCCGGTACACGGACATCCAGCGCAAGATCTACGACGCCGTGTACGAGGCGCAGGAGGCGGGCATCGCCGCGGTGAAGCCCGGCGCCGCCTACCGCGACTTCCACGACGCCGCCCAGCGCGTGCTCGCCGAGAAGCTCGTCGAGTGGGGCCTCGTCGAGGGCCCGGCCGAGCGCGTCCTGGAGCTGGGCCTCCAGCGCCGCTGGACCCTGCACGGCACCGGCCACATGCTCGGCATGGACGTCCACGACTGCGCCGCCGCGCGCACCGAGGCGTACGTCGACACCACGCTGGAGCCGGGCATGTGCCTGACCGTCGAGCCGGGGCTCTACTTCCAGGCCGACGACCTGACCGTGCCGGAGGAGTACCGCGGCATCGGCGTCCGGATCGAGGACGACATCCTCGTCACCGAGGACGGCAACCGGAACCTGTCGGACCAGCTGCCGCGCCGCTCCGACGAGGTCGAGGCGTGGATGGCGGCCCTGAAGGGCTGACCCCTCCGCCGTGTGGAGAGGGCCCCCGCCGGATTCCGGCGGGGGCCTTCCGCGCGTCTCAGGCCAGCAGGAGGGACGGGCTGTCCTTCCACTTCAGGATCTTGTCGAAGCTGACCACCGCGCCGCCGCGGCCCGAACGCCCGAAGTGGACGTGGTCGGAGAGCTCCTCGATCAGCCTCAGCCCGCGCCCGCTCTCGGCGTCCGGACGGGCCGTCGGGGCCGGTGCCACCGCCGCCCCGGGGAAGCCGGGACCGGCGTCGGCGACCTCGATCCGGCAGGTCTCGCCGTCGAGGAAGGCCGTCACCCGGTACGCCTCCGAGCCGCGGCCCGCGGCGTCGCCGCCCCCGTGCTCGACCGCGTTGGCACACGCCTCGGTCAGGGCCACCGACAGCTCGTAGGACACGTCGGGATCGACCCCGGCCGTCTCCATGGTGCCGAGGAACAGGCGCCGGGCGAGCGGCACGCTCGCGGCCTCGCGCCGCAGATGGAGTGACCACCAGATGCTCATGCTCCAGCCTCCCGGCAGCGGCTCGACATACCCCTAGCTATTGCCGCGTACGGCGGTCCGTAAGCGCCGGAAAGCGTCAAGAGCGCCCGTTCGGCGGACGCGAGGGGCCCCGGAGCCGGTGTATGTCCGCTCGAACACCCCCAAGAACGACCTTGCGGACCTGCCTCATGGAGGCGGGTGCCCTGGTGCGATGATGGGGCCGCCATGTCTGCCCCCGCGCTCGCTCCACGCCTGCTGAGGGCCGCGGTGTTCACCGCGGTCTGCGTCGTGCTGTCCGCGCTGGGACACGCCCTCGCCGCCTGTGCGGGCATCGCCGTGTGGACCCTCCTCGTCGGCTTCCTCGCCGTCTTCGGGGTCACGGTCCTGCTCACCGGCCGCGAGCGCTCCCTCGGCTTCGTCGTCGCCGCCCTCACGGGCGGACAGCTCGGCCTCCACCTGCTCTTCGGCCTCGGCCAGCGCCAGCTCACCCTGAGCGCCCAGGCCGACGACTCGCTCGTACGGATGGCCGCCAAGCTCGTCTGCGGGGCGGGCGCCGCCTCCCTGACGCCCGGCGATGCCGCCGGGATCCTGAGCCGCGCCGGCATCGACCCGGCCGCCGCGCACGCCCACGCGGGCCTGCACGGGGCCGGTGCGGCGCCCGCCGACGCCCTGCTGCCGAGCCTGCCGATGCTCCTCGGGCACCTGCTCGCCGCCCTGGTGGCCGGCTGGCTGCTGCGCCGGGGCGACCTCGCCCTGGTCCGGCTCGTCGAGCTCTCCGAGCAGCGCGCGACCGAGCTCGCCGAGGGCACGCTGGTGCGCTCCCTGCGCGCGGCGCTCCGGCTCGTACGGAACCTGCTCGCCGGCCTGGCGGCGCTGGCCCCGGCCGGTCCGCGCGGCCGGCTCCGTACCGCCTTCGACGCCTCGCCGCCACCGGTGGCCGGGGCACTCCAGCACACGGTGATCCGCCGCGGTCCTCCGGCCGCCGCCTGCGTCCTCGCAGCCTGACGCGGTCCGCTCCACCAGGGGGCGGGGCCGCGCCGTCCGCACCCGTCCGCCCGGGTCCGCCCGTGGCCCCGGTGTGCAGGACCGGACCGCCTTCCCTCCTCCGGGGTTCCCTCCGCGGGCCCCTTCACCGAGCCGGAGTGTCTTCCATGAACCTGTCCCGCGTCGCCCTCGCCGCCGGCACCGCCGCCGCCTCCGTCGTCCTCCTCTCGGGCACGGCGTTCGCCCACGTCAGCGTGCAGCCCGAGGGCGAGGCCGCCCAGGGCGGCTACGCGACCGTGAACATCAAGGTCCCGAACGAGCGCGACAACGCCTCCACCGTGAAGCTGGAGGTCAGCTTCCCGCTCGACCACCCGCTCGCCTCCGTCATGCCGCAGCCCGTCCCGGGCTGGAAGGCCGTCGTCACCAAGTCCAAGCTGGACAAGCCGCTGACGCTGCACGGCAAGCAGATCAACGAGGCCGTCTCCAAGGTCACCTGGACCGCGGACGGCTCCAAGATCGGCCCCGGCCAGTTCCAGCAGTTCCCGCTCTCCCTCGGCCAGCTGCCGGAGAACACCGACCAGCTCGTCCTCAAGGCCATCCAGACCTACGACAACGACGAGGTCGTGCGCTGGATCGAGGAGCAGAAGGGCGCCGAGGAGCCCCAGAACCCGGCCCCCGTCCTGAAGCTCTCGGCCGCCGGCGAGGACCACCACGGCGGCGCCGCCACCTCCGCCGCGCCCACCGCCTCGGCCACCGCGTCCGCCACGGCCTCCGCCTCGGGTGACGCGAAGGCCGGTCACGAGGGCTCGGACGGCGACCACGCCACCGAGACCGCCTCGGCCTCCTCCACCGACACCACGGCCCGCGTCCTCGGCGTCGCCGGCATCCTCGTCGGCATCGCCGGTGTCGCCTTCGGCGTCCTCGCCGGCCGCCGCCGCTCGGCCTGACCCGCACGGCCAGGCACCTCCAGCACTCCGAAAGACAGTCATCTGATGTCCACAGAGAAGACGTCCCCGTCGCAGAGCGGCGGGGACGGCACCACCGGCCGCCCCGGGCGGCGCACCCCGGTGATCATCGCCGCCGTCGCGATCGTCGCCGCCCTCGGCATCATCGCCGCGGTCGGCCTCGGCGACGACGACAAGAAGGACACCTCCTCCGGCGTCGTCCAGATCGAGGGCGGCACCGACCAGAACCAGGCCGCCACCGTCCTCGACCGGCCCTTCACCAAGCCCGACCTCGTCCTCACCGACACCAAGGGCGAGCCGTACGACCTGCGCGAGCGCACCAAGGGCAAGCCGACGCTCATCTACTTCGGCTACACCCACTGCCCCGACGTGTGCCCGCTGACGATGAGCAACATCGCCGTCGCCAAGAAGCAGCTCCCCAAGGCCGACCAGGACAAGCTCCAGGTCGTCTTCGTCACCACCGACCCCGAGCGGGACACGGTCGCCTCGCTGGCCAAGTGGCTGCCGGCCGCAGGCGACGCGTCCTTCACCGGGCTCACCGGCGACTTCTCGAAGATCCAGGCCGCCGCCCGCTCCATCGGCATCGGCATCGACCCGCCGAAGAAGGAGAAGGACGGCACCGTCGTCTCCATGCACGGCGCCCAGGTCGTCGCCTTCTCCCCCACCACCGACCAGGGCTACGTCCTGTACGGGGAGGACACGACGGTCGACGCGTACGCCAAGGATCTGCCGAAGCTCATCAAGGGGGAGAACCCGTGACCCGCCGCACCACCGCCCTGTCCGCCGCCGTGGCGCTCGCCGCCGCTCTCGCGCTCACCGGGTGCTCGTCCGGCAGCGGAAAGCCCGAGCTGAAGGTCAGCGGCGCGTACATGCCCCAGCCCGTGATGGACATGGCGGGCGGCTTCCTCACCATCCAGAACACCGGTGACACCGCCGACAAGCTGACCTCGGTCACCAGCCCGCTCTCGGACGACGTCACCATGCACGAGACGAAGAACCAGAAGATGCAGATGGTGAAGGCGTTCGACATCCCCGCCGACGGAGAGCTCAAGCTGGAGCGGGGCGGCAACCACATCATGTTCATGGCACTGAAGAACAAGCCGAAGCAGGGCGACAAGGTCAGCGTCGAGCTGCACTTCGAGAAGGCCGACCCGATCAAGGTCGAGCTCCCCGTCGAGGCCGCCACCCACAACCCGCAGCAGCACTGAGCTCGTTGACGGAGTGACACTGTGACGACACCCACCGCCCCGCGCCTCGGCACCGCCCTGGCCCGGCTGCTCGTTCTCGCGGCCGCGCTCCTGGGCGTGCTCCTCGCCGGCGCCGCCCCCGCCTCCGCGCACGCGGCGCTGACGGGGAGCGACCCGAAGGACGGGGCGGTGGTCGCCACCGCCCCCAAGGAGGTCGGCCTCACCTTCTCGGAACAGGTCGCGATGAGCCCCGACTCGATCCGGGTCCTCGACCCTGCGGGCCGGCGCGCCGACACCGGCGAGATCATCGACCTGTGCAGCGGCGCCGTCGTCAAGTACGGCGTGGCGCTGCGGGCCGGTCTGCCGGACGGCACCTATACCGTCGCCTGGCAGACCGTCTCCGCCGACAGCCACCCCATCGCCGGGGCCTTCACCTTCTCCATCGGCGCCCCCTCCGCCACCTCGGTCGCGCTGCCCGAGCAGGCGGCCGGCGGCGGGGTCGTCGGCGCCCTCTACGGAACCGCGCGCTACCTGTCGTACGCGGCCTTCGCCGTCCTCGTCGGCGGCGGCGCCTTCGTGCTGCTGTGCTGGCCGCGCGGGGCGAGCGTCCGGCCCGTGCAGCAGACGGTCGTACGGGGCTGGCTCACCCTCACCGGCGCCACCCTGGTCATGCTGCTGCTGCGCGGCCCGTACACCGGCTCCGGCAAGCTCGCCGACGCCTTCGACCTGGCCGGGCTCCAGGCCGTGCTCCAGACCAAGACCGGGGCCGCGCTCACCTCCCGGCTGCTGCTGCTCGGCGCGGCCGCCCTCTTCGTCGCCGTCCTCTTCGGCGCGTACGCCCGGCGCACCGACCCGAAGGAGCGCAAGGACCTCACCTTCGGGCTGGGTCTCGGCGGCACCGTGGTCGCCGCGGGCATCGCCGGCACCTGGGCGCTTGCCGAGCACGCCTCCACCGGCATCCAGCCCGGCATCGCCATGCCGGTCGACATCCTGCACCTCCTCGCGGTCGCCGCCTGGCTCGGCGGCCTCACCACCCTGCTTGTCGCCCTCTACCGGGCGCCCTCCGTGGAGCGGGCGGCGGTCGAGAGCTTCTCCCGGGTCGCCTTCGTCTCGGTCCTCGTCCTGGTGGCCACCGGCATCTACCAGTCCTGGCGCCAGGTCGGCTCCTGGTCCGCCCTCACCGGCACCCGGTACGGACAGCTGCTCCTGGTGAAGATCGGCCTGATGGCCGTCCTCGTCGGTATCGCCTGGATATCCCGCCGCTGGACCCAGCGCCTGGCCGAACGGACGCCGGCGGTCGCCGAGAAGGAAGACGGCCTTCAGGAAGACGGCCTTCAGGAGGACGAGCCTCAGGAAGGCGTTCAGGAGGACGAGCCTCAGGAGGACCTTCAGGAGGAGCCGGACGCCGAGCGGGCCGCGCAGCTCGCCCGGCAGCGGGCGGCCGTGGCCACCGCCCGGCGGAAGAAGGCGCGCGACGCGGATCCCGAGCGGACCGGGCTGCGCCGCTCGGTCCTGACCGAAGCCGCCGTTGCCGTCGTCCTGCTCGCCGTGACCACCGTCCTCACCTCCACCGAGCCCGGCCGCACCGAGGAGGAGGCCGCCCGGAACGGCGGCACGACCGCCGGCTCGGCCGCGGTGCCCGACCGTCCGGTCGACATCCGGCTCCCGTTCGACACGGGCGGCGTGGACGGCAAGGGGATCGTCCGGCTCAGCCTCGACCCGGGCCGCACCGGCGCCAACGCCCTGCACCTCTTCGTGGAGCGCCCCAACGGCAAGCCGCTGGACGTCCCCGAGATCAAGGTGAACCTCACCCTGGAGGAGAAGGGCGTCGGCCCGCTGCCCGTCGCCCCCGACCGGATCCAGACCGGCCACTGGAGCGCGAGCGGCGTCCAGCTCCCGCTGCCCGGCGAATGGCGGATCCAGGTGACGGTCCGTACCTCCGAGATCGACCAGACCACCATCGAGAAGAACGTCAAGATCGGCTGAATGCCCGTGAGCAACCCCGTGACCGGCCCCGCGTCCGACGGCACCTCCGCCCCCGCTTCCGACGGCGCCTCCGACAGCGGCCACCTCGACATCTCCCGGCGCCGGCTGCTCGGCACCGTCGGCGCGGCGGGCGCGGCCGGCCTGGTCGTCGGCGCTGCCGGCGGTGCCGGGATCGCGGCGGCCGTCTCGGACGACGGCTCCGCGACGCCCGGGGCGGGCGGCTCCCGCGCCCTCGCCTCGGTGGGCTCCACCGAGGTGATGTTTCACGGGAAACATCAGCCCGGGATCACCACCCCGCTCCAGTCGCGGGGCCACCTCGTCGCCTTCGACCTCGCGCCGGGCTCCGGGCGCAAGGAGGCCGCCGCGCTGCTGCGCCGCTGGTCGGCGACGGCGCGCACGCTGATGGCCGGGGAAATCCCGTCCGGGGACACCGGGATCGCGCTGGACGCGGGCCCGTCCTCCCTCACGGTCACCTTCGGCTTCGGCCGTACCTTCTTCGACCGGACCGGGCTGACCGCCCGGCGCCCCACGCAGCTCGACCCGCTGCCCGCCTTCTCCTCCGACGCGGTCGACCCGAAGCGCTCGGAGGGCGATCTGTGGGTGCAGATCGGGGCGGACGACGCCTTGGTCGCCTTCCACGCGCTGCGCGCGCTCCAGAAGGAGACCGGGGACGCGGCCCGGGTGCGCTGGCAGATGAACGGCTTCAACCGCTCCGCCGGGGCGACCGCCCGCCCGATGACGGCCCGGAACCTGATGGGCCAGGTCGACGGCACCAACAACCCGAAGACCACCGATGCCGACTTCGACCGGCGGATCTTCGTCCCCGCCGGGGCGAGCGGCGCCCAGGACTGGATGGCGGGCGGCTCCTACGCGGTCGTGCGCCGGATCCGGATGCTCCTGGACGACTGGGAGGGGCTGCCGAAGGAGAGGCAGGAGAAGGTCATCGGCCGCCGCAAGGCGGACGGCGCCCCGCTCTCCGGCGGCTCGGAGACCACCCCGCTGGACCTGAACAAGATGGGCTCGGACGGGAAGCTCGTCATCCCCGACAACGCCCACGCCCGGATCTCCGCCCCCGAACAGAACGGCGGTGCGGCGATGCTGCGCCGGCCCTTCTCCTTCCACGACGGGATCGGCGCGGACGGCACCCCGGACGCGGGACTCCTCTTCGTCTGCTGGCAGGCCGACCCGCTGCGCGCCTTCGTGCCGGTGCAGCGCAAGCTCGACCGGGGCGACGCGCTGTCCGCGTTCATCCGGCACGAGTCCAGCGGCCTCTTCGCCGTCCCGGGCGGAGCCGCCGAGGGCGAGTACGTCGGCCAGCGCCTGCTGGAGGGCTGAAGCCCGCCACGAGCCGGGGACCAGGGCCCACGGCCGACCGGGGACCAAGGCCCACGTCTGGCCGGAGACGAAGGCCCGCGGCCGGCCCGGGACCGGAGCCGACGGGTGTTTGAGGGCTGAGACGAGAGGGGCGGGGGCGGCTGTCCGCATTAGGGTGACGGTATGTCCGCCACCCGGTACACCTACCTCGGCCCCGAAGGCACGTTCACGGAGGCCGCGCTGCGGAGCCTGCCCGAGGCCGCCACGCGGGAGCTGGTCCCCATGGTCTCCGTCCCGGCCGCGCTCGACGCCGTACGGAACGGGGAGGCGGCCGCCGCGCTCGTCCCGATCGAGAACTCGGTCGAGGGCGGCGTCACGGCGACCCTCGACGAGCTGGCCTCGGGCGAGCCGCTGATGATCTACCGCGAGGTGCTCCTGCCGATCGCCTTCGCCCTGCTGGTGCGCCCCGGGACCGCGCTGTCGGACGTCAAGACGGTGACGGGTCACCCGGTGGCCCAGCCGCAGGTGCGCAACTGGCTGCGCAAGCACCTTCCGGAGGCGGTGTGGGAGTCGGCCGCCTCCAACGCGGACGGCGCCCGGCTGGTGCAGGAGGGGCGGTTCGACGCGGCCTTCGCGGGTGAGTTCGCGGCGGCGACGTACGGCCTGGAGGCACTGGTCAAGGAGATCCACGACGCGGAGAACGCGGAGACGCGCTTCGTGCTCGTGGGTCGGCCGGCCCGGCCGGCGGCGCCGACCGGCGCGGACAAGACCTCGGTGGTGCTGTGGCTGGGTGACGATCATCCGGGTGCCCTTCTGGAACTCCTCCAGGAGTTCGCGGTGCGTGGGGTGAACCTGATGCTGATCCAGTCCCGGCCGACGGGGGCGGGGATCGGGAACTACTGCTTCGCCGTGGACGCCGAGGGCCATGTCTCGGACCGGCGGGTCGGCGAGGCGCTGATGGGTCTGAAGCGGATCTGCCCGCAGGTGCGCTTCCTCGGCTCGTATCCGCGGGCAGGTGCGTCCCGCGCGGACGTCAGGCCGCTGCGGCGGGGGACCTCGGACGAGGAGTTCACGGCTGCCTCCGACTGGCTGGCGAGGGCCCAGGACGGCAGGGCCTGACCGCGATAGTGACCGAACGGCGCCGTTCGTGCGTTCGTTCGTCCACAGGCAGGCTTCATTAGTCCTACCTGCATACTTTTCGGTTTCCCACATCAGTTATCCACAGGCTCCGGGCGCAGGCTGGGGACAAGTCGACAGCCGCCCCCGACAAGGTCGACAAATCACCCTCGTCACCCCTCGCGCGCATGCGCTCCATCCACAGGACCCACGGCGCCGCACGTCAGAGCGACCCCTCGCCACTCACCCTCCGGAGCGAGCGATTCCCCTCGAAATGAGTGCGGGAATCGTGTTTGATCACGCAATTCGGAGGCGGCGGACCCGGAATCCACAGAACTTCCGCACACCCTGTGGATAACTCGTTCCACCGGAATTCCGGGTACCCCAACAAGAAGCTCAATTCGGGCATACCCCTACGCGCCCGCATATCCGGTGGGGTCGCGCGAGCGCACACCGGTAGCCTGGTGGGGTGATTGACCTTCGCCTGCTCCGTGAGGACCCCGACCGTGTTCGCGCCTCCCAGCGCGCCCGTGGAGAGGACGTCGGCCTCGTCGACGCCCTGCTCTCCGCCGATGAGCGGCGCAGGTCGTCCGGCGTCCGCTTCGACGAGCTCCGTTCCGAGCAGAAGGCGCTCGGAAAGCTGATCCCCAGGGCCACCCCGGAGGAGCGCGCCGAGCTCCTCCAGCGGGCCGAGCAGCTCAAGACCGACGTCAAGGCCGCCGAGGCCGAGCAGAACGACGCCGACGAGACCGCCCGCGCGCTCCTCCTCCAGCTCGGCAACATCGTCCACACGGACGTGCCGGTCGGCGGCGAGGAGGACTTCGTCGTCCTGGAGACGCACGGCGTCATCCGCGACTTCGCGGCCGAGGGCTTCGAGCCCAAGGACCACCTGGAGCTGGGCGAGGCGCTCGGTGCCATCGACGTCGAGCGGGGCGCCAAGGTCTCCGGCTCGCGCTTCTACTACCTGACCGGCGTCGGCGCCCTCCTGGAGCTCGCCCTCGTCAACGCGGCCATCGCCCAGGCCACCGAGGCCGGCTTCATCCCGATGCTCACCCCCGCGCTGGTCCGCCCGCGCGCCATGGAGGGCACCGGCTTCCTCGGCCAGGCCGCGGAGAACGTGTACCACCTGGAGAAGGACGACTACTACCTGGTCGGCACCTCCGAGGTCCCGCTCGCCGCGTACCACATGGACGAGATCATCGACGCCGACAAGCTGCCCCTGCGGTACGCGGGCTTCTCGCCCTGCTTCCGCCGCGAGGCCGGCACGTACGGCAAGGACACCCGCGGCATCTTCCGCGTCCACCAGTTCGACAAGGTCGAGATGTTCTCGTACGTCGCGCCCGAGGACGCGGAGAACGAGCACAAGCGGCTCCTGGACTGGGAGAAGCAGTGGCTCACCTCCCTGGAGCTGCCCTTCCAGGTGATCGACGTCGCCACCGGCGACCTCGGCTCCTCGGCCTCCCGCAAGTTCGACTGCGAGGCGTGGATCCCCACCCAGGGCAAGTACCGCGAGCTGACCTCGGCGTCCAACTGCGACAGCTTCCAGGCCCGCCGCCTCTCGGTCCGCATGCGCGAGGAGCAGGGCGGCAAGAAGACCGTCCAGCCGCTCGCCACGCTGAACGGCACGCTGTGCGCCGTCCCGCGCACGATCGTCGCCATCCTGGAGAACCACCAGCTCGCCGACGGTTCGGTGCGCGTCCCGGAGATCCTCCGGCCGTACCTGGGCGGGCGCGAGGTCCTGGAGCCGATCGCCAAGTGAGCGCCTTCCCCTACCGCCTGGTCGCGACGGACCTCGACGGCACGCTGCTGCGGGCCGACGAGTCCGTCTCGGCCCGCACCCGGGAGGCGCTCGCCGCGGTGACGGCCGCGGGCGCCGCGCACATCGTCGTCACCGGCCGGGCGGTGCCCTGGACCCGGCACATCCTCGACGACCTCGGCTACGAGGGGATCGCGGTGTGCGGCCAGGGCGCGCAGGTCTACCACGCCGGCGAGCACCGGCTGCTGACCTCCCTCACCCTGGACCGGCAGCTCGCCGGGCTCGCCCTGTCCAAGATCGAGGCGGAGGTCGGCCCGCTGGCGCTGGCCGCGAGCCGCGACGGCCTGGAGGGCGAGGTCCTGATGGGCCCCGGCTACCGGGCGCAGGAGGGCCCGCTGCCGTACGTGCCGTACGAGGACCCGGCCGAGCTGTGGGCGGCGCCGCTGACCAAGCTCTACCTCCAGCACCCGGCGATGACCGACGACGAGCTGACCGCCGTCGCGCGCGCCACCGTCGGCGGTCTGGTCGACGTGGTCATGGCGGGCCCGGGGATCGTGGAGATCCTGCCGCTCGGTCTGAGCAAGGCCACCGGCCTCTCGCTGGCGGCACGCCGGCTCGGCGTGAAGGCGGCGGACACCATCGCCTTCGGCGACATGCCCAACGACATCCCGATGTTCGGCTGGGCCGCGCACGGGGTCGCGATGGGCAACGCGCACGCGGAGCTGCGGGCGGTCGCGGACGAGGTGACGGCCTCCAACGAGGAGGACGGCATCGCGGTCGTCCTGGAGCGCCTGCTGGCGGGCTGACCCGTCCTGGAGATTCCGTGCGAAGGCCCGCTCCCCCTGGGAGCGGGCCTTCGTCGGTCGCGGCCCGCGCGGACCTCAGGTCCGCGCGCTCGAAGCGGCCGCCACCGGGGGATCCCCCGTGTCCCCCGCACAACTAGTGTGCTCCGGGCCCCTGTTCGGGGTCGACCGGTTTTCCGTGCGGCGCCGGCACCGGCGTGGGCGGATGCCGGGTGAGCGGGTAGCAGGCCAGGCCGATCGCCAGCGAGATGGCGTGCCCGAGGTCGGTGTACGTGCGGTCCGCGAGCAGCGGTACGAGGAAGAAGGCGACCGCCGCGGCCAGGTAGAGCCAGCGCCAGGGCCGGGCGATCCGGTAGGCCAGGATCCCGGCGGAGGCGGCGAGGCCGTAGCTGACGCCGATGTCGACGACGTGCGCCATGCTGCGCGGCACGTCGTGGTCGCGGATCGCCAGGAGGACGACCTGCTGGCTGACGAGGGTCGCGGCGATGTGCGCGGTGGCGACGGTGAACAGCCACCTGGCCGTTCCCAGCCAGCGCTCCACGGGGGCGTGCAGGGCCTCGAACAGCACCGCGTACAGGAGGAGGTCCGCCGGGTTCTCGATCCAGAACGCGCTGCCGAGCAGGGCGCGGAGCGGGTGGTGGGCGAGCTGGTGGAGGTTGCTGCTGTTCCGGTGGAGGAAGTACGCGTCCAGGCCGGCCGGGGACAGCGCGAGGGTGAGGCTCGTGACCGCGATGACCGCGAGCCACAGATGCGTACCGGGTGACGAACGCACCCACGACCTGATCGGTCGGGACGGTTCGCCACCCGGGAAGGTTTCGCTCGGCACGCGTCCGTGCCTATCACCTGGGACGGTGGGAAACCTATGAGGCCAGGCGGGGCCTCAGAAGTTGATCATGTGGCCGGCGATGCCGTGGATCGCTTCCTTGACGGCCTCGCCCAGGGTCGGGTGGGCGTGGACGTTCCGCGCGACCTCGTGGACGGTGAGGTCCCACTGCTGGGCCAGGGTCAGCTCGGGCAGCAGCTCGGTGACGTCCGGGCCGATCAGGTGGGCGCCGATGATCTCGCCGTGCGTGGCGTCGGCGACGATCTTGACGAAGCCGGTGGTGTCGCCGAGGCCGTGCGCCTTGCCGTTCGCCATGAAGGGGAACTTGGCGACCTTGACGTCGTAGCCCTTCTCGCGGGCCTGCGCCTCGGTGTAGCCGAAGCTGGCGATCTGCGGCTGGCAGTAGGTCGCGCGCGGGATCATGGCGTAGTCGAGCTCCATGGTCTCGGCGTCCGCGATGGTCTCGGCGGCGATGACGCCCATGGCCTCGGCGGTGTGCGCGAGCATCAGCTTCGCGGTGACGTCGCCGATGGCGTAGATGTTCGGCACGGAGGTGCGGCAGCGGCCTTCGACGTCGATGGCGCCGCGCTCGGTGAGGGCGACTCCGGTGCTCTCCAGGCCGTAGCCGGAGACGTTCGGGGCGAAGCCGATGGCCTGGAGGACCTTGTCGGCCTCCAGGACCTTGCTCGCGCCGTCCTTGCCGGTGACGGTGACGCGGACCTGCGGGCCGGTCTCGTCGATGGCCTCGACGCGGGTCGAGGTGAGGACGTCGATGCCGAGCTTGCGGTACTGCTTCGCCAGCTCCTTCGACACCTCCTCGTCCTCCAGGGGGGCCATCCGGTCGAGGAACTCGACGATGGTGACCTTGGTGCCGTAGTTGTTCAGCACGTACGCGAACTCGATGCCGATGGCGCCGGCGCCGGCGATGACGATCGACTTCGGCGCGTCCTCGGCGAGGATCTGCTGCTCGTAGGAGACGACGCGGTCGCTCAGGGCGGTGCCGGGCAGCAGGCGCGGGGTGGCGCCGGTGGCGATGATGCAGTTGTCGAAGGTGATCGTCTGCGTGGTGCCGTCGGCCTTCGCCACCTGGAGGGTGTTCGCGTCGAGGAAGGTGCCCCGGCCGTCGAACTCCGTGATGCCGTTCTTCTTCATCAGGAAGTGCACGCCCTTGACGCGCCCGTCCGCGACGGTCCGGCTGCGGCGGTAGGCGTCGCCGTAGTCGAAGGTCACCGTGCCGTCGACCTTGATGCCGAAGGTCTTGGCCTCGTGGTTGAAGATGTGCGCCAGTTCGGCGTTGCGGAGCAGCGCCTTGGTGGGGATGCAGCCGACGTTCAGGCAGACACCGCCCCAGTACTTCTCCTCGACGACCGCGACCCGCTTGCCCAGCTGGGCGGCGCGGATGGCGGCGACGTAGCCGCCGGGGCCAGCTCCGAGTACGACGACGTCGAAGCGGTCTGACATGACTGACTCCCGAGGGTGGTGAGGGTGTTCGGTCCGCGTACGAGCCCACAGTAGTCCGGTCGCACCGTGGCGCCCCGGTGGAACGGTCCCACCTGTGGATTACTTGTAGGATGACTGGGCAACCGGGCGAATCAGGCGGTATGGAGGTACGGAACGGATGGCGGCACTGAGAGCGGCGGGGCGGACCTCGCTGGTGGACTCCGCGGTGGAGCAGCTGCGGGCGCAGCTCGCCGAGGGCGAGTGGTCCGTCGGCGACCGCATCCCGACCGAGCACGAGCTCGCCCAGCAGCTGGGCGTCGGCCGCAACACCGTCCGCGAGGCGATCCGGGTCCTCGTCCACGCCGGGCTCCTGGAGTCCCGGCAGGGCAACGGCACCTTCGTCCGCTCCACCGCCGACCCGGCCGCCGTCCTGCGCGGGGTCCGGCACGCGGGCGCGCGCGACGTCCTGGAGCTGCGGACCGCCCTGGAGGCGGAGGCGGCCCGGCTCGCGGCGGAGCGGCGGGACACCCACGACCTGCTGCGGCTGCGGGCCGCCCTGACCACGCTGCGCGAGGAGGGCGACCGGGACGCCGACGCGGACCTCGCCTTCCACCTCGCCGTGGTCGGCGCCACCCACAACGCCGCCTTCATCGAGGTCTACCGCTTCTTCTCGGCGCAGGTCCACGAGGTCCTGGTCGAGGCGCTCGGCGACCGCGCGATGCCGCCGGTCGACATCGACGCCCACGAGGCCCTGGTCGCCGCCGTCGAGGCGGGCGACGCGGACGCCGCCGAACGCCAGGCCCGCGAGCTGCTGCGGATACCGGCGGAGACGGTGGCGGCGCTCATGGAGGAAGCCTCGGGCGATGCCCCCGGCACGGCCGGTCCGGATGCCGGGGTGACGGTGTGAGGGGTACGGAGACGGGCCACGCGCGCGTGCTGGTCGACGCCGAGGCAGACGTACAGCCGTCGGCTGCGGGGGCGGCCGCGCGGCGGGCGCTGCTGGCCCATCCGGTGCTGCTGCTCGTCGGCATCGTGCTCGCCTCGCTCAACATGCGGGTCGCGCTGGCGAGCGTCGCCCCGCTGGTCGGCGAGATCGCCGGGAGCTTCGGCCTCTCCTCGACCGCCGGCTCCCTCATCACCTCGATCCCCGTGCTCTTCCTGGGGCTCGGCGCGCTGGTCGCGCCCTGGCTGGGCCGCCGCTTCGGCGCCGAGCGGACGGTCCTCGCCGCGCTGCTGCTGCTCGCGGGCGGCATCCTGGTGCGCCTGCTGCCGTCGATCGTCGCGATCTACGGCGGCGGGGTGCTCGTCGGCACCGCGATCGCCCTGCTCAACGTGCTGATGCCGGGTCTGATCAAGCGGGACTTCCCGGACCGGGCCGCCACGATGACCTCCGTCTACACGGGCGCGATGGTCGCCGGTGCCACGCTCGCCGCGGCGGCGGCCGTCCCCCTGGAGGAGGCCCTCGGCGGGGGCTGGCAGGGCTCGCTCGGCTTCTGGTCGCTGCTCGCCGTCGTGGCGGCGGTGGGCTGGCTGCCGCAGGTGCTGATCGCCCGGGGCCGTACCGGCCACGAGGTGCGGTCCGTCCCGGCCGCCGGCGCCGCTCCGGTGCGGGTGTGGCGCTCGGCGCTCGCCTGGCAGGTGACCCTCTTCATGGGCCTTCAGTCGCTGTGGTCGTACGTGCTGATCGCCTGGATGCCGACGATCTTCACCGACCACGGGATGAGCCGCTCCGAGGCGGGTGTGGTCTTCGCCTTCAACAACCTGATCCAGATCGCCGGGGCCTTCGCGGTGCCGCTGCTGGCCGGCCGTATGCGCAGCCAGCGTCCGTTGGTGGTGCTGGTGACGACGATGGTCGCGGCCGGTTACGCGGGGCTGCTCGTCGCCCCGGCCGAGGGCGCCTGGCTCTGGTCGGCGGTCCTCGGCATCGGCCAGGGCGGGGCCCTGGGGCTCGCCCTGACCCTGATCGTGCTGCGGACCAAGGACGCCCCGACGGCCGCCCGGCTCTCCGGGATGGCACAGACGGTCGGCTATCTGCTGGCCGCCGCCGGGCCGCTGGCGGCCGGTGCCCTGCACCAGGCGACCGGCTCGTGGTCGCTGCCGATCGCGCTGGTGCTCGGTGTCTGCGCGGCGGCCGCGGGCGTGGGGCTGCTCGCCGCCCGCGACCGTACCGTCTGACGTCCCGTCCGGGGGGGTGTCTACTCCTCGCCGGCCAGCGTCAGCGTGCGCAGCTTGTGGCCGGCGAACCAGGTGGCGCCGAGGGTGACGGCGACCAGGAGCACCGTCGCCGTCGGCAGGGCCACGTCCGAGCTGATCAGCCCCTCGCCGGTGACCTTCTCGGCCAGGGCGAGGGCCCACTGCTGGACGCTGAGGGTGCGGGCGCCGGCGATCAGGGAGCCGAAGAGCGCCTCCCAGACCAGGGCGTAGACGAGGCCGATCACCACGGCGTGCCGGCTGATCGTGCCGAGCAGCAGGAAGAGCGCACTGTAGGCGATGGAGGCGACCAGCGCGGCCACCGTGTAGGCGACGGCGACCTGCTGCCCGTTCCCGTTCAGGATGAAGCCGGCGATCAGGGTGGGCACGGCCGAGAAGACCATGGTCACGGCGATGGCCACGATCAGCTTGGTGATGATGATCGTCGGCCGCTTCACCGGCTTGGAGAGCAGGTAGACGATGGAGCCGTCGTCGATCTCCGGGCCGATCGCGCCCGTGCCGGCGATGACGCCGATCAGCGGGACCATCGTGGCGAGCGCGAAGCCGCCGAGGAGGTCGGCCGCGACCTGGTCGTCCGCGCCGTTGAGCGCCCGGACGGCCGCGGCGATGATCAGGAGGAGTCCGGGCAGGAGGAAGAGGATCGCCGCCCGGCGGCGGCCGAGGAGGGCCCGGTAGGTGAGCCGGGCGACCGTGGGGTCGTACATCGGGGTCGTGCTCCTTTCAGGCCGCGACGAGATACGAGAAGACGGATTCGAGGGACTCGTCGGAGGGCGAGACCGTCAGCAGACGGATGCCCCGCTCCCGCGCGACCTTCGGCAGCAGCTCGGTGAACCGTCCGAAGTCGACGGCCTGGATCCGCAGTCCGCCCTCGACCGCGTCGACCTCGATGCCGGCCGTCGACGGGTCGGCGATCAGCGCGGCGGCGAGCGCCCGGTCGTCGCTGGAGCGGACCAGGTAGCGGTGCGGCCGGTCGGTCATGAGGCGGCGGATCCGGCGGAAGTCGCCGGAGGCGGCGTGCCGGCCGGCGACGATGACCTCGATGTGGGAGGCGAGCTGCTCGACCTCCTCCAGGATGTGCGAGGAGAACAGGACCGTGCGGCCCTCGGCGCCCATCCGGCGCAGCAGGTCCATGAGCTGCATCCGCTGGCGCGGGTCTATGCCGTTGAACGGCTCGTCGAGCAGCAGCACGGACGGCTCGTGGACGAGGGCCGAGGCCATCTTCACGCGCTGCCGCATGCCCTTGCTGTACGTGGCGATCTTCCGGTCCTGCGCGTACTCCATCTCCACGGTGGCGAGGGCCCGCCGGGCCTCCGCGTCGCCGAGGCCCTGGAGCTCCGCGTTGGCCACCACGAACTCGCGGCCGGTGAGGAAGTCGTACATCGCCTCCCGCTCGGGGACGACGCCGATGGAGCGGTAGACCGACTCGTTGCGCCAGACCGGCTCGCCGTCGAGGGTCACCTTGCCCGTGGAGGGGTCGAGGAAGCCGCCCATCATGTTGATGAGGGTGGACTTCCCGGCGCCGTTGGGGCCGAGGAGACCGGTCACGCCGGGGCCGATCGACATCGTGACGTCGTTGACGGCGACGACGTTCCCGAACCAGCGCGAGACGTGGTCGATGTGCAAGGTGCTCACAGTCCGACCTTTCGGTAGCGGCGCATCAGGATGCCGTAGCAGGCGGCGATGAGGCCGAGGACGACCAGCAGGTAGACGACGCCCGTGCCGGTCCCGACCGGCTCCTCGCCGGGGAAGGACGCGGGAGCGCCGAGGAAGGCGTTCTGGAGGCCGATGACGAGGGTGAGGGGGGAGAAGAGGCCGAGCCAGGGGATGGAGCCGGTGTTCTCGGTGGCGTAGGAGATGCCCTGGAGGGTGGAGACCGCGCCGTACGAGATGGTGAGGACGGCGATCACGGCGGCGACGCCGAAGCCGCGGCGCGGGGTGAGCGCGGCCATGACCAGGCCGATTCCGGCGAAGAGCACCGACAGGACGGCGACGGAGACGAGGCCCTGGCCGAACATCTTGGCCTGCTCGGCGAAGTCCATCTTGGCCAGCATCGAGCCGATCCACAGGATCAGCAGCGGGGTGGCGGTGAGGAGGAAGAGCGCCGAGGCCATCGCCCCGTACTTGGCGAGCACGTAGTCGACCCGCTCGATCGGGCGGGAGAAGTACAGCGGCACCGTCCGGAACCGCAGGTCGCGGGAGACCGACTGCGGGGCCTGGGAGGCCAGGAAGACGGCGATGACGAGCTGGAGGTAGACCGCGTACTGGGTGTACTCCATCGCGAGCTTCTCGCTCTTGGTGTACACCGCGATGGCGACGACGATCAGCGCGGGGGCGCACATGACCCCGGCGAGCAGCATCGGCAGCACCTTCGACTTGGCGCTGCGGCCCAGGCCGTACGCCCCGCGCAGGGACTGCGAGAAGAGCGAGCGGCGGGCGTAGGAGCGGCCGAGCCGGGGCCCGTCGTAGGACCGGTATCCGATGTTGTGGATCCGGGTGGTGTCGGGGGCGGCCTCGGGGGCGGGAGTGCTCATCGGGCCTTGACCTCCTGGTGCTGCGCGGCGGCCTCGGGACGGAAGACCTCGGCGATGTGGTGGCGGCGCTGCTCCATGCGGACCAGGCCGAGGCCGAGGCCGGCGACGGTGTCGCGCACCAGGTCGTACGTCTCCTCGCCGGGGGCCTCCAGGAGCAGGATGTGGCCCGCGCCCGGCAGGCCCTCCTCGACGCCCTCGTGGAGGGTGACGCCGGCGGCGGCGAGGGCCGCGCGCAGGGCGGCGGTGCCGTCCGGGTGGGCGTCGGAGTCCGTGACCTCGACCGCGAGGGTCGTGGTGGTGCGGGTGAAGTCGCTGGTGGAGCTGGACCGCAGCAGCTGCCCGCCGTCGATGACGACGACGTGGTCGCAGGTCCGCTCCAGCTCGCCGAGGAGGTGGGAGGTGACGAGCACGGAGATGCCGAAGTCGGTCCAGACCCGGCGGATCAGGCCGAGCATCTCGTCCCGGCCGACCGGGTCGAGGCCGTTGGTCGGCTCGTCGAGGAGGACCAGCTTGGGGTCGTGGACCAGGGCCTGGGCCAGCTTCACCCGCTGTTTCATGCCGGTCGAGTAGCCGCCGATGGGGCGGTAGCGCTCCTCGTACAGACCGACGTGACGCAGCGTGTCGGCGGTCCGCTCGCGGGCGGCCGCCGGCGGCAGGCCGGACATCCGCGCCATGTGGACGACGAACTCGGTGGCCGAGACGTCGGGCGGGAGGCAGTCGTGCTCGGGCATGTACCCGACGCGCTCGCGGATCTCGGGTCCGTGCTTCGAGACGTCGAGGCCCAGGACCTCGGCGCGGCCCTCCGTGGCGGGGGAGAGTCCGAGCAGGATCTTGATCATCGTGGACTTGCCGGCTCCGTTGGCACCCACCAGTCCGGTCACACCGGGCCCGATGTCCAGGGAGAGCCGGTCGAGAGCGGTCACCCGGGGGAACCGCTTGCTGAGGCTTTCGGTGGCGATCACAGTCACATTCCGAAGGTAGTGGCGCGGGCCACAGAGGTCGTCAGCCCTACGGCTACAACGCTCTCCGACTTCGGGAGTACGGACCCCTGGGGGAGGTCGAGACGAAAGTCGTTCCGGTCCCGGCCGGGGAGAGTTTTCCACAGGGGCTCGTGCACACCCCTTGACGTAGCCGCCGGGCATTGTCACATTCATCGGTGTCAAGTTACGGACGCGTAGGGCGACCGGACGCTCACACCGGACGGGCGGGTGGCATGACCTCAGCAGTGGCAAGCGAACTGACCGCGGAACTGCGGGGGTTCAGGGAAGTACAGCAGCTCTCCTACGCCTGCGCGGAAGCGGTCGCGGCGCAGCTCAGGCCGGGCGTGAGCGAGCGCGAGGCGGCGCGGATGCAGCGCGAGTGGCTGTACGAGCGGGGAGTGAAGGACTGGTTCCACCGCCCGTTCGCCTGGTTCGGCGACCGCACGGCCTTCGTCGACTTCAAGATCCCGCTTCAGTTCTTCCCCACCGACAAGCGCCTGGAGGCGGGGATGCCCTTCATCCTCGACATGGCGCCCGTCTACAAGGGGTACACGGCCGACATCGGCTACAGCGGCTGCCTCGGGCTCAATCCGCTGCACGACAAGCTCCTCGCCGACCTGCGCGAGCACCGCGAGCTGATCCTCCGCGAGGTGCGCGAGCGCCGCAGCCTGCGGGAGATATACGAGGATGTGGACCGGCTCATGGTCCGCCAGGGGTACGCCAACCGGCACCGGGCCTATCCGTTCGGCGTGATCGCCCACAAGATCGACCGGGTGAGGGAGCGGCGGTTCGCGCCCACCCTGTTCGGCTTCGGCACCCAGTCCCTCAAGGGGCTGGTGAGCGACGCCGTGCACGGGCACCGGGACGGCTGGTCGCCGCTCTGGTCCCCGTACAAGTTCTCCGACCACCCGCCCACGCCGGGCCTCTGGGCGGTCGAGCCGCACCTCGGTTTCCGGGGGACGGGCGCGAAGTTCGAGGAGATCCTGGTGGTCACCGACTCCCGGGACCCCGAGCAGAGCGCGTTCTGGCTGGACGACGACCTGCCGCACGTGCGGCGGTGGAACGAAGGAGCGGTGTGATGGCGGGCGCGGGACTCGAGAGGGCGCGGGAGCGCCGGGTCCGGACGGGCGGGATCGAGCTGTGCGTCGCCGAGCTCGGCGACGCCGACCGGCCGACGGTACTGCTCGTGCACGGCTACCCGGACTCGAAGGAGGTCTGGTCCGAGGTCGCGGTGCGGCTCGCCGAGGAGTTCCACGTCGTGCTGTACGACGTTCGGGGCCACGGGCGTTCGACGGCGCCGGCGCCGCTGCGGGGCGGCTTCACCCTGGAGAAGCTGACCGACGACTTCCTGGCCGTCGCCGACGCGGTCAGCCCGGACCGGCCGGTCCACCTCGTCGGGCACGACTGGGGCTCGGTGCAGTCCTGGGAGTTCGTGACCGTGGAGCGCACGGAGGGGCGGATCGCCTCTTTCACCTCCATGTCGGGCCCGTCGCTCGACCACTTCGGGCACTGGATCAAGAGCCGGATGGCCCGTCCCACCCCCCGCCGGGTCGGGCAGCTCCTCGGGCAGGGCGCCAAGTCCTGGTACGTGTACATGCTGCACACCCCGGTCCTGCCGGAGATGGCCTGGCGCGGCCCCCTCGGCAAGCGCTGGCCGAAGCTCCTGGAGCGGATGGAGAAGGTCCCGGCGGGCGACTACCCGACGCCCTCGCTGCCCAGCGACGCGGCCAACGGCGCCTGGCTCTACCGGGACAACGTCCGGGCGCGCCTCTCCCGGCCCCGCCCCGACGCCTTCGCGCACGCGCCCGTGCAGCTGATCACCCCGACCGGGGACGCCTTCCTCTCCGAGCGGCTCTACGACGACCTGGGCTCCTGGGTACCGGAGCTGACCCGGCGCAGCCTGCCCGCGAAGCACTGGGTACCGCGCACCCGCCCCGACCAACTGGCCTCCTGGATCACGGACTTCGTCCGCACCCACGAGGAGCCGGAGACGCGGGCGCCCCGGCCGGTGGCGGAGTCGACGGCGAGGAGCGGGGTGCGGCCGGAGTACGCGGAGCGGTTCGGCGGGCAGCTGGTGCTGGTCACCGGAGCCGCCAGCGGCATCGGACGGGCCACCGCCTTCGCCTTCGCGGAGGCAGGGGCCCGGATCGTCGCGGTCGACCGGGACGCCGAGGGAGCGGCCCGGACGGCGGAGATGGCACGGCTGATCGGCGCCCCGGAGGCATGGGGCGAGGTCGTGGACGTCTCCGACGAGCAGGCGATGGAGAAGCTGGCCGCCAAGGTGGCCGACGAGTACGGGATCGTCGACGTCCTCGTCAACAACGCGGGGATCGGCCTCACCGGCTCCTTCTTCGAGACCACCAGCGAGGAGTGGAAGCGGGTCCTGGACGTCAATCTGTGGGGCGTGATCCACGGGTGCCGGATCTTCGGGGCGCAGATGGCGGCCCGGGGCCAGGGCGGCCACATCGTCAACACCGCCTCGGCGGCGGCCTTTCAGCCCTCGCGGGCGCTGCCGGCGTACAGCACCTCGAAGGCGGCGGTGCTGATGCTCAGCGAGTGCCTGCGGGCCGAACTGGCGGGCCGGTCCATCGGGGTGAGCGCGATCTGCCCCGGGATCGTGAACACCAACATCACCGCGACCGCCCGCTTCGCCGGGGTCACGGACGCGGCGGAGGAGAAGCGGCGGCAGCAGAAGGCGTCGCGGCTGTACGGGCTGCGGAACTACCCGCCGGAGAAGGTCGCGGACGCGATCCTGGGCGCGGTGCTGCACGACCGGGCCGTCGTCCCCGTCACCCCGGAGGCGCGGGGCGCCCGCGCCCTCTCCCGGCTGGCCCCGGGCGCACTGCGGGCCCTGGCCCGCTGGCAGCCTCCGGCGTGACGGCGTAGCGGCGTAGCCTCGCGGGAGGGGCCCCGCGCGGGGTGGAGAGATCGGTCGGTGGGAGCGGGTTTGTCCGAGCAGTCAGCAGTGCGACCGGAGTACCGGATCGAGGATCTGGCCCATCACAGCGGGGCCACGGTCCGGACGATCCGCGCCTACCAGGACCGTGGCCTGCTGCCCCGCCCGGAGCGGCGGGGCAGGTCGAACGTGTACGGCGACAGCCATCTGGCCCGGCTGCGCCAGATCGCGGACCTCCTGGACCGGGGCTACACGCTGGCCTCGATCAAGGAGCTGCTCGACGCGTGGGACACCGGCCGGGGGCTCGGCGGGGTGCTCGGGCTGGTCGCGGAGGTCCAGGGGCCGTGGACGGACGAGGAGGCGGCCCGGATCACCCGCGCCGAGCTCGACGCCCGCTTCGGCGGCGAACCGGACGAGGACGCCGTTCGGGAGGCGGTCGAGCTCGGCGTCCTGGAGCGGATCCCCGGCCGGGAGACCGAGGAGTACCTGGTCCCGAGCCCCCAGGAGCTGGCGGTGGCCGTGGAGTTGTACGCGGCCGGGGTCCCGCTGCCCGCAATCACCGGCCATCTGCGGGAACTTCGGGACCAGGTCGAGCACATAGCGGTTCGTTTCCTGGAGTTCACCACCGAGCACGTCTTCGCCCGCTATCTGGAGCACCGGCCGCCGACGGACTCCGACGCGGCCGAGGCGGCGACAATGGTGCGGCGGCTCCGGCCGCTCGCCCAGCAGACCGTGGACGCCGAACTGGCGCGTGCCATGCGCATCCTGGCGACCCGTCACCTCCAGATCCACCTCTCGCCCGACGCCCTGCCGGCGAAGGACGACGAGCCGCGTCCGGTACAGATCCCGGCCGACACGATCAGGGCCGTACAGGCGCTCGTTGGCCCGGAGGCCGTCGCCACCTTCATGACGGCGGCGACGGAACGCGAGCTCAACAAAAGGACATTGGATGCATTGACGGTAAATTCCCCTAATTCGCCCACAATTTAATAAACCATTTGATTCCCCAGGGGAGTTGTCCACAGAATCATCAACTGGCCTGTGGATAAGCCACGTTGGCTGTGGACCAAACCTGAAGGGGAGAAAACGATGGACGAACGTCGCACGGTGAAGGTGTCGAAGTACCTCTCGAAGCATCTGCGGCACCAACCCGAGAGGATCGGGCTGACGCTGGACGCGCACGGCTGGACCGAGATCGACGACCTGCTCGCCGCCGCGGCCTCCCACGGCTTCCCCATCAGCCGGGCGGAGCTGGACCACGTGGTCGCCTCCAACGACAAGAAGCGGTTCGCCGTCGAGGGCACCCGGATCCGGGCGAGCCAGGGGCACACGATCAGCGTCGACCTGGACCTGCCGGCCGCCGAACCGCCCGCGTACCTCTTCCACGGTACGGTCGCGGACCGGCTCCCCGCGATCCGGGCGGAGGGGCTGCGGCCCATGGCCCGCCACGACGTGCACCTCTCCCCCGACCGGGAGACGGCGACCCGGGTCGGGGCGCGGCGGGGCCGGCCGGTGGTGCTGAGCGTGGACGCCGCAGCCATGCACCGGGCGGGCCACGAATTCCGGGTCAGCGCCAACGGGGTCTGGCTGACGGCGGCCGTACCGGCGGAGTTCATCCGCTTCCCCGGCTGAAGCAGGGAAGCGAGGAAGCGGGGAAGTAGGGAAGCGGGGAAGCGCCTCCAGCGAGGGCCTCCCGGCCGCTGGGGCATGATCGGATCATGTCTCACCCGCATCTGCCCAGCACCCAGGCCGCCGTCAACGCTGTCCGCGCGCTCGCCGAGGAGTTCCACCTGGAGTTCACGGTCACCGACGACATCGGCGCGGACCAGACCTCCCGCCGTACCTCCTCCGGCGCGTTCAGCGTGCTCGACGAGGACGGCTCGCTGCCGCACGAGGCATTCATCGAACTCGGCGGGTCCCCGTACCTCTCCGTGCAGCTCTACCCCGAGGACGACGCCAGGATCATGGTGGACGGCGTCGAGTTCGCCGATGTGCCGAGGGACGCCGTCCCCGGCTTCGTCCGGGCGATCCACACCGGCCTGGCCCATGTGAAGGGACGTTTCTTCCCTCCCGGCCAGTGGCTGATCGTCCCCGTGCCCGGCGGCCAGACCTACAAGGAACTGATCCCGATGATGACGCTCACCCCGTGGCTGGCCGGCCGCGTCCGCTGACCCTTCGCGCGGTCCAGGGGACACGGACGGTGGTGAGGACGACGGCCGTGTGGGGGCTTCCCTCCGCCGTGGACGTGACGAAGGCCAGTTCGGCACCCTCGTGAGGGACGCCGAACATGACGCTCTCGCGGAGACTGACGAGGGTGAAATCGGGGTCGGTGTCCTCCCACTCGTCCTCCCCCTCGCCCCCGATCTCGTCCTCCGTCTCGTCCTCCGTCTCGTCCTGCCTCTCGTGCTCCTCGTCCGTCAGCAAGTACGGGGCCCAGACGGCGACGAACAGGGGCGTGCGCAGGTCGGTGTCGTCGGAGGCGTGGACGCGGGTCGTGCCCTCGGCGTCGGTCGCCATCAGGACGCGCACGGCGAGCAGGGCGGGCAGCCCTCGCAGACGCCGGGCCAGGGAGCGGCGGAAGGCGAGCAGTCCCGTGCCTGTCAGGGAGATGCCGATCGTCCCGGTGACCAGGACGAGCACCTCGCGGCCGACGGGGTCGTACGGCTCGGCGGCCAGGCGACGCCATGAACCGTCCTCCAGCACCGTGATGGTGGTGCCGGTGCGCTGGTCCTCCGGGAAGACGGAGTCGACGGTGAGCCGGCGCCCGTCGTGGGTGCGAAGCCGCAGCGCCCATTCCGTGCGGCCCGTGACCTCGGCCTCGGTCCGCGTCGCCCGGGCTGCCCGGTCCTCCTCCGCCTGAATGTCACGCAGGCAGGTGAAGGTCACGGCTATGGCCACGGCACACAGCACCAGACCGGCGGCGAGCGGGCCCGTCCCCCGCCTCGGCAGACCCTTGGGGCCGAACGGGCGCATGACCGCGCCGGCGGTCCGCTCGAAGAGCAGGCGCTGCCGGCGGCGGGCGGTCAGGCGGGCGCAGGCGGCGGCCCAGCCGAGGCCGAGGGCGGCGAGCACGGCCAGGTTCGCCACCAGGGACTCAGTCCCCGGGGCGGGGAACTGCTCGACCGCGACGACGACGGCGAGCGCAGGTGCGGCGACGAGGGCGAGTTCGGGGAGCCGCGCGTTCCAGTGCAGCAGGCCGATGGCCAGGCCCGTCTGCACCAGGCCGAGCCAGTCGGGGCCGCACGGATGCGCGTCCGTGCAGGCCGCTATCGGCTCCACGGTGATCGCCGCGCCCACCGCCACCAGCAGCCCCAGGACGGACCAGAGCGGCCGCGCCCACCGACCGGGTCCCGCGGCCGACCAGGCGGCCGCGTCGGCGCCCCGCCAGACGGGCACGCCGTCGGTGACGGGCCCCGGCGGCAGAGGCATCGGGGTCGGTATCGGCGCCGGGGCCGAGGGGGGAGTCGGGGACATGCCAGGAGTATGGGGGAGGTCCCGCCGGGCGCCGGGGGCGGGACCGGGTGCGGTCAGCCGAGGCGGCCCAGGGCCTCCGTGGCGATGCTCTCGAAGACGGCCTGGTCGGCGGCGAAGTCCGAGTCCTGGATCGGCCAGTGGATCACGATCTCGGTGAAGCCGAGGTCGCGGTGGGTCCCGGCGAAGTCCACGAAGCCCTCCAGGGAAGAGAGGATCGCGTTCTTCTCCGGGGTGAAGCTGGTGAGCAGGACCTTGTCCAGCTCGGCCACGTCCCGGCCGATCTCCGCGCACGCCTTGCCGAGGCGCTCGACCTGGCCGCGCAGGGCCTCCACCGACTGGGCCGCCGTGCCCGACTCGTACAGCTTGGGGTCGCCGGTCGTCACCCACGCCTGCCCGTGGCGGGCGGCGAGCCGCATGCCCCGCGGGCCGGTCGCCGCCACGGCGAAGGGCAGTCGGGGGCGCTGCACGCAGCCCGGGATGTTGCGGGCCTCGTCGGCCGAATAGAACGTGCCGCTCTCTGTCACGGCGTCCTCGGTGAGCAGCCGGTCGAGCAGCGGGACGAACTCGGCGAAGCGGTCGGCCCGCTCCTTCGGCGTCCACGGCTCCTGGCCGAGCGCGGTGGCGTCGAAGCCGTTGCCGCCCGCGCCGATGCCGAGGGTGACCCGCCCGCCCGAGATGTCGTCGAGCGAGATCAGCTCCTTGGCCAGCGTCACCGGGTGCCGGAAGTTGGGCGAGGTGACGAGGGTGCCCAGGCGCAGGCGCTCGGTGGCGGTCGCGGCGGCGGTGAGGGTGGGCAGGGCGCCGAACCACGGGCCGTCGCGGAAGCTGCGCCAGGACAGGTGGTCGTAGGTGTACGCGGCGTGGAAGCCGAGTTCCTCGGCGCGCTGCCACGTGGCGCGGCCACCCTCGTGCCAGCGGTCGACAGGCAGGATCACGGTGCTCAGGCGCAGACTCATGCCCCGAGCGTACGTCGGCCCCGGCCGCATGGCCCGGCCCCTTCCCGTCACCCCTGCCGCGCCCACCGCCCCTTCAGCACCACCACCCTCACCCGCAACGCCATCACCCGCACCACCTCACCCCCGCCACCTGCCCCGGCCCCATAGCCCCCCATGACGCACTCAAATGTGCGGGGACCCGCACGCCCGTGCGTCCGGTGCGGCACCATAAGAAGGTGACCTCTCCCCGCCCCTCCTCCAGCCCCGCCTCCAGCCCGTCCGCCGGTCCCTCCTCCCGACCCGCGGCCCGTCTCGTCGCCACCGACCTCGACGGCACCCTCCTGCGCGACGACAAGTCCGTCTCCGAGCGGACCGTCGCCGCCCTCGCCGCGGCCGAGCGGGCGGGGATCGAGGTCTTCTTCGTCACCGGCCGCCCGGCCCGCTGGATGGACGTGGTCAGCGCCCACGTGCACGGCCACGGCCTCGCCATCTGCGCCAACGGCGCGGCCGTCGTGGACCTGCACGCGGGCGGCACCTTCCTGGAGGTCCGCCCGCTGGCCCGGCCCGCCGCCCTCGCCGTCGTACAGGCGCTGCGGGCCGCCGCCCCCGGCACCAGCTTCGCCGTCGAGCTGACCACCGGGATCCACTACGAGCCGCAGTACCCGCCCTTCTACCTCGACCCCGGCGCCACCGTCGCCACCGCCGAGAAGCTGCTGTACGAGGAGGCACCGGGCGCCGCAGCCCCCGTCCTCAAGCTGCTCGCCCAGCACCCCGAGCTCGACCCCGACGTCTTTCTGGCCACGGCCAGGGAGGCCGCGGGCGACCTGGCCTCCTTCACCCGCTCCAGCCCCACCGCGCTCATCGAGATCAGCGCCCTCGGCGTCTCCAAGGCGTCGACGCTCGCCCTCTGCTGCGCCGAGCGCGGCATCACGGCGGACGAGGTGGTGGCCTTCGGCGACATGCCGAACGACATCGAGATGCTGAGCTGGGCCGGCCGCTCGTACGCGATGGGCAACGCCCACCCCGAGGTGATCGCCGCCGCCTCGGGCCGCACCGTCGGCAACAACGACGACGGCGTCGCCGTGATCATCGAACAGCTCGTCGCCGAAGCCCTCGCGGCAGCCCCGGCCCCCGCCCCCGGGGAAGCCACGCAGTAAGCCCAGCACGGCCCTAGAGCGGACCTAGAGCGGCCCTAGAGCGGCGCCTCCCACACCACCGAAGTGCCGCCGCCGTCCTCGGCGAGGCCCGGGCCGCACCAGCTCGCGCCGCCGAGGGACTCGGCGCGGCGGGCGAGGTTGCGCAGGCCGCTGCGGCGGCCGCCCTCGGGCATGCCGATGCCGTCGTCCGCGACCGTGAGCCGTACCCCGGGCGAACCGTCCGGCAGGGTCACGGTCGCGTCGACGACGACCTCGATGCGGCTCGCCGCGGCGTGCCGGAAGGCGTTGGAGAGCGCCTCGCGGAGGGCGGCGATCAGGTTCTTGCCGGTCAGCTCGCCGACCGTGGCGTCGACCGCGCCGAGGAAGCGGTGCGCGGGCTTGAAGCCCAGCGGCACGGCCGCCATGTTGATCTCCCGCAGCACGCGCGTGCGCAGCCCCGACGGCGCCTCGGCCGGGCCCTGCTGGAGCGCGAAGATCGCCGTACGGATCTCCTGGATGGTCACGTCCAGCTCGTCCACGGCCTTGCCGACGCCCTCCTGGACGGCCGGCACGACCGCCTTCCGCTGCGCGCTCTCCAGCATCATCCCGGTGGCGAAGAGCCGCTGGATGACGAGGTCGTGCAGGTCGCGGGCGATCCGGTCGCGGTCCTCGAAGACCGCGAGCCGCTCCCGGTCGCGCTGCGCCTCGGCCATCATCAGCGCGAGCGCGGCCTGCGAGGCGAACTGGGTGGCGAGGGTCCGCTCGGCCTCCGAGAAGGGGCGGGCGCCCCGGGCGCGGGGCATCGCGAGCGCGCCCAGGACCCGCCCCCCGCTCTGCAACGGCAGCAGCATGCTCGGTCCGTAAGCGGAAGTCAGCCGGCTGATCATGCGCGGGTCCGAGGAGGCGTCCTGGACGAAGACCGCCTCGCCGTCCAGGAGCAGCTCCACGACCTGGCTCTCCGGCGGGATGACCACGCCGAGGGACTTGGTGGGCCGGGCCGAGGAGACGGCGACGATCTCCAGGCCGCCCTCCTCGGCCGGCAGCAGCACGATCCCGGCGTCCGCGTCGGCGAGCCGCCGGGCCTGTTCGGCGACGACGGCGAGGGCGTCGTCGGCGTCGCCGCCGGAGAGCAGGGCGGTGGTGACGGCGACCGAGCCGTCGATCCACCGCTCGCGCTGGCGCGCGGCCTCGTAGAGGCGGGCGTTGCCGATGGCGATGCCCGCCTCGGTGGCCAGGACCCTGACCATGTGCACGTCGTAGTCGTTGAACTCCTCGCCGCTCCGCTTCTCCGCAAGGTAGAGGTTGCCGAAGATCTCGCCCTGGACGCGGATGGGGACGCCGAGGAAGGTCCGCATCACGGGGTGGCCGGGCGGGAATCCGGCGGAGCGCGGATCGGTGGAGAGGTCGGCGAGCCGGATCGTCCGCGGGTCGCGGATGAGCGCGCCGAGCAGCCCCGCGTGCCCATCGGGCCGGCGCCCGATGCGCCGGGCCACGTCGTCGTCGACGCCGTACGTGACGAAGTCGGAGAGGCCCTTGCCCTCCTCGTCGACGACCCCGATGGCCGCGTAGCGGGCGCCGGCCAGCTCCGCGGCCGTCTCGCAGATCCGGTCGAGGGTGGTGTGGAGTTCGAGCCCGGTGCCCACCGACCGCATCGCTTCGAGGAGCTGCGGCACGCGGGAGGTCAGCTCCGTGGACAGCCCCTGGAGGCTGCGGGTGGCCTCGGTGGCGGCGACCAGGGGGTCCGGGGAATCGGGCGTGGCGGCGGCGGTCATGGACCTGAGCCTAGTTAGTCCTATTTGGAGAGAAAAGTCGGACGGCCGGTGGCGGCCTCCGTGACACCGTCGAGGAGGAGATCGGTCGCCCGTTCCTGCTCCAGCATCCGCCGCAGCGGCCCGTCCTCGGCGGCGAGCTCGGCGTACGGTCCGCGCTGCACGGTCCGGCCTCCGTCCAGGACCACCACCTCGTCGACGGCGTCGAGCCCGCGCAGCCGGTGGGTGATGAGGACGGTGGTACGCCCTTCGGTGGCGCGCAGCAGGTCGTCGGTGAGCGCGTCGGCGGTGGCCAGGTCCAGGTGTTCGGCCGGCTCGTCGAGGACGAGGACCGGGAAGTCGGCGAGGAGGGCGCGGGCCAGCGCGAGCCGCTGCCGCTGCCCGCCGGAGAGCTTCGAGCCGTGCTCGCCCACCAGGGTGTCGAGCCCGTCGGGCAGGCCCTCCACCCAGTCGAGGAGCCTGGCCCGGCGCAGCGCCTCCCGCAGTTCCTCGTCGCTCGCGTCCGTACGGGCGAGCCGGAGGTTCTCCCGGAGGGAGCTGTCGAAGAGGTGCGCGTCCTGCGCGCACAGCCCGACGAAGCGGCGTACGTCGTCGCCGTCGAGCTCCCGGGCGGGCACTCCGCCGATCCGGTACGTCCCCTCCTCCGTGTCCAGGAACCGCAGCAGCACCTGGGCGAGCGTGGTCTTGCCGGAGCCGGAGGCGCCGACGACGGCGACCCGCCGCCCGGCGTCCAGGGTGAGCGCGAAGCCGTCGAGCGCGGGCCGGTCCTGCCCGGCGTAGCGGGCCGAGAGCCCCGCCAGCTCCAGCGGGAACGGCCCGGCCGGGGGAGCGGCGGGCACGGCCGGCTCGTGTACGGGCACGGGCGCGTCCAGCACCTCGAAGACCCGCTCGGCGCTGTGCCTGACCCGCTGGCGGTACTGGACGGCGAGCGGCAGCCCGGTCACGGCCTCGAAGGCGGCGAGCGGAGTGAGGACGAGGACCGCGAGGGCGACCCCGTCGAGCCGGCCGTCCCGGACGGCCTGCACGCCGACGAAGGCCGCGGCCACCACCGTCAGACCGCACACCACGGCCGAGAGCCCGGCACCGAGCGCGGCCGCGGCGGACTGCCGGGAGGCGATGCCGGTGAGGGTGCGGTCGGCGTCCCGCGCCCGGTCGAGCCGGTCCCGCAGCGCCCCGGCCACGGTCAGCTCGGCGCAGCCGCGCAGTGGGTCGGCCACGGCCGTGGCGAGCGCTCCGCGGGCCGGGGCGAGCCGCCGCTCGGCCCGCCGGGCCAGCGCGGCGCCCAGCGGCGGCACGAGCACGCCCGCCACGAGGAGTCCCACCGCGAGCACTGCGCCCGCCTCGGGCAGCAGCCAGCCGGTGAAGCCGACCGCGCCGAGCCCGACGACGACCGCGGCACCGGCCGGGAGCAGCCAGCGCAGCCAGTAGTCCTGGAGGGCGTCGACGTCGTGGACGAGCCGCGCGAGCAGGTCGCCGCGCCGGGTGCGGCGCAGTCCCGCGGGGGCGATCCGCTCCAGCCGGGCGTAGACGGAGACCCGCAGTTCGGCGAGCATCCGCAGCACGGCGTCGTGCGAGACCAGCCGCTCGGCGTACCGGAAGACGGCCCGCCCGATGCCGAAGGCCCGGGTGGCGGTCACGGCGACCATCAGGTGCAGCACGGGCGGCTGTTCCGAGGCCCGCGAGATGAGCCACCCGGACACGGCCATGAGCCCCACGGCCGAGCCGAGCGCCAGACTCGCGAGCAGCAGCGCGAGCCCCATCCGCCCCTTGAGCTCCCCGGCCATGGACCGCACCCGCCCGAGCACCCCGTGCCCGCCCGCGTGTACGGGCTCCGCCACGGGAAGCGCCACGTCCAGAACGGCTGCGGGGGCGGATGCGGATCCGGCTGAGGTTGCGGATGCGGCGGCCAGGGCATCGACGGCCGGGGCATCAGCCGAATCCGCCGGCGCCCCGATCGTCACCACGCGATCGGCCACGGCCAGCAGCGCCGGCCGGTGCACGACCAGCACCACGGTCCGTCCCTCGGCGAGCCGCCGCACCGCGTCGACGATCCCCGCTTCCGTCTCGCCGTCCAGCGCCGCCGTCGGCTCGTCGAGCAGCAGCAGCGGCCGGTCCGCGAGGAAGGCCCGCGCCAGCGCGAGCCGCTGCCGCTGACCGGCGGACAGCCCGGCCCCGTCCTCGCCGAGCACGGTCCCGGCCCCCTCGGGCAGCCCGTCCACGAAGGAGTCCGCCCCGGCGTCCCGCAGTGCCGCCCGCACCTCCTCGTCACCGGCCTCCGGCCGGGCGAGCCGCACGTTCTCGGCGATCGTCCCGGCGAAGAGGTACGGCCGCTGCGGCACCCACGCGATCCGCTCCCGCCAGGCGTCCAGGTCCAGCTCCGCCAGGTCCACGCCCCCGACCCGTACGGCTCCGCCCTCCTCCGGCTCCGTGAAGCCGAGGACGACATCGAGCAGGGTCGACTTCCCGACGCCGCTCGGTCCGACGAGCGCCACCGTCTCCCCCGGCTCGACGGTGAGGCTCGCCGTGTCCAGCGAGGGTTCGGCGCGCCCGGGGTGGCGGACCGTCACCCGGTCCAGCTCCAGCCGCACATCGGCCGGCACCTCTCGCGTACCGCTGCCCCGGACCGGGGTCTCCAGGACCTCGAAGATCTCCTCGGCCGCCGCCAGCCCCTCCGCCGCCGCGTGGAACTGCGCGCCGACCTGCCGCAGTGGCAGGTACGCCTCGGGGGCGAGGACGAGGATGACGAGCCCGGTGTAGAGGTCGAGGGTGCCGTGGACGAGCCGCATGCCGATGGTGACGGCGACGAGCGCCACCGACAGCGTGGAGAGCAGTTCCAGAGCGAAGGACGACAGGAAGGCGATCCGCAGCGTGCGCATGGTCGCCCGCCGGTAGTCCGCGGTGATGGCGCGGATCGAGGCGGCCTGGGCCTTGGCCCGGCCGAAGACCTTGAGGGTGGGCAGTCCGGCGACGACGTCGAGGAAGTGGCCGGAGAGCCGGGAGAGCAGCTTCCACTGCCGGTCCATGCGGGCCTGGGTGTACCAGCCGATGAGGATCATGAAGACCGGGATGAGCGGCAGGGTGACGACGATGATCGCGGCCGAGACCCAGTCCTCGGTGACGATCCGCGCGAGGACCGCGAGCGGGACGACGACCGCCAGGCCGAGCTGGGGCAGGTAGCGGGCGAAGTAGTCGTCGAGCGCGTCCACGCCCCGGGTGGCGAGCGCGATGAGCGAGCCGGTGCGCTGCCCGCCGAGCCAGCCGGGCCCGAGGGCGGTGGCCCGTTCCAGCAGCCGGCCGCGGAGTTCGGACTTGACCGCCGCGCTCGCCCGGTGGGCGGCGAGTTCGGTCAGCCAGGAGACGAGGCCCCGCGCCACCGCGACCCCCGCGAGCACCAGCAGGGGAGTGGTCAGATCGGAAACCGAGAGGCCCTTCTGGAAGGCCCCCACCACGATCTCGGCGATGAGCATCGCCTGGGCGATGACCAGCGCCGCCCCGGCCAGGCCGAGTACGACGACCGCGACGAGGAAGAAGCGGGTCGCCCGTGCGTACCGGAGCAGACGCGGGTCGATCGGTTTCACGTGAAACATGCCCCTCTGAAGGAAAGCGCCCGGGGCATCGGTTTCACGTGAAACATGCCCCTCTGGATGAGCACCCGGGATCCTCGCGGACCCCGGGCGACGGCACTGGCAGGCGCCGGTGGATGCCCTAGTGGGCTTCGGCGATGTGCTGGGTGCCGATCCGCTTGCGGAACACCCAGTACGTCCAGCCCTGGTAGAGCAGGACGAGCGGCGTGGCGACGGCCGCGCACCACGTCATGATCTTGAGCGTGTACGGGCTCGACGACGCGTTCGTCACCGTCAGGCTCCACGCGGGGTCGAGCGAGGACGGCATGACGTTCGGGAAGAGCGCCAGGAACAGCATCGCGACCGCGGCGGCGATCGTCACCCCCGAGAGCGCGAAGGACCAACCCTCGCGCCCGGCCTTGATCGCACCGATCGCGCCGACCAGCGACACCGCCGCGATCAGCATCGCGACGAAGCTCCAGCTGCCGCCCGAGTCGGCCTGCGTCCAGATCAGGAAGACGACCGCGAGCACCGCCGTGACCAGACCCAGGTTCACCGCGAGCGCCCGGGCCCGGGCCCGGATGTCACCGACCGTCTTGAGCGCCACGAAGACCGCGCCGTGGAAGGTGAAGAGGGTGAGCGTGACCAGTCCGCCGAGGAGGGCGTACGGGTTGAGCAGGTCCCAGAAGGTGCCGACGTACTCCATGTTCCGGTCGATCTTCACGCCCCGGACGATGTTGCCGAAGGCCACGCCCCACAGGATCGCGGGGATCAGCGAGGTCCAGAAGATCGCCTGCTCCCAGTTGCGCTGCCAGTTCTCCTCGGGCCGCTTCGCCCGGTACTCGAAGGCGACACCGCGGACGATGAGGCAGACCAGGATGATCAGCAGCGGCAGGTAGAAGCCGGAGAAGAGGGTCGCGTACCACTCGGGGAAGGCGGCGAAGGTCGCGCCGCCGGCGGTCAGCAGCCACACCTCGTTGCCGTCCCAGACGGGCCCGATGGTGTTGATCAGGACCCGCTTCTCGGGCCGGTTCCGGGCGAGCAGCTTGGTGAGGATGCCGACGCCGAAGTCGAATCCCTCCAGGAAGAAGTAGCCGATCCAGAGGACGGCGATGAGTACGAACCAGACGTCGTGGAGTTCCATGCCTCGATCTCCTGAGCCTCAGTACGAGAAGGCCATGGGCCGGTCGGGGTCACGCGTGTCCCCGCCGATCTTGGTGGGCGGGTTGAGGTCGTTCTCGGTGAGCTCGGGCGGGCCGGCCTTCACGTACTTCACGAGGAGCTTGACCTCGATGACGGCGAGGATCGCGTAGAGCGAGGTGAAGACGATCATCGAGGTGAGCACCTCGCCCTGCGAGACGCCGGGTGAGACGGCGGCGCTGGTCTTCATCACTCCGTAGACGACCCAGGGCTGGCGGCCCATCTCGGTGAAGATCCAGCCCCAGGAGTTGGCGATCAGCGGGAAGAGCATGGTCCAGAGGGCCACGACCCAGTACCACTGGCCGATCTTCGGGCTGAGGGCCTTGTTCTTGAAGAGGACGAGGTTCGGCACTTCGTCCTCACCGGTCCTCAGTCCGGGCGCGATCAGGAACTTCTTGCGGGTCAGCCAGAGTCCGATGACACCGATGGTCAGCGAGGCCATGCCGAAGCCGATCATCCACCGGAAGCCCCAGTAGGCGACGGGGATGTTGGGCCGGTAGTCGCCGGGCCCGTACTTCTCCTGCTCGGCCTTGTTGATGTCGTTGATGCCGGGGACGTACGAGTCGAAGTCGCCGTTGGCGAGGTAGGACAGTATCCCGGGGATCTCGATGGCGACCTTGTTGTGGCCCTTCTCGACGTCACCGTAGGCGAAGATCGAGAAGGGTGCGGGCGCCTCGCCGTCCCACAGCGCCTCGGCGGCGGCCATCTTCATCGGCTGCTGCTTGAACATGACCTTGCCGAGCATGTCACCGCTGATGGCGGTGCCGAGGCCGGCGATGATCAGCGTGATCAGGCCGAGCCGCAGCGAGGTCCGCATGACCGGGATGTGCCGCTTGCGCGCGAGGTGGAAGGCGGAGATGCCGACCATGAAGGCGCCGCCGACGAGGAAGGCGGCCGTCATGGTGTGGAAGAACTGGGTGAGCGCGGTGTTCTGGGTGAGCACCGCCCAGAAGTCGGTGAGCTCGGCGCGGGCGCCCTGGCCCCGGTCCTCGTTGATGCGGTAGCCCACCGGGTGCTGCATCCAGGAGTTCGCGGCCAGGATGAAGTACGCGGAGAGGACCGTGCCGATCGACACCATCCAGATGCAGGCGAGGTGGATCCTCTTCGGCAGCTTGTCCCAGCCGAAGATCCACAGGCCGATGAAGGTGGACTCGAAGAAGAAGGCGATGAGCGCCTCGAAGGCGAGCGGCGCGCCGAAGATGTCACCGACGAAGCGGGAGTAGTCGGACCAGTTCATGCCGAACTGGAACTCCTGCACGATGCCGGTGACGACGCCCATCGCGATGTTGATGAGGAAGAGCTTTCCCCAGAACTTCGTCGCCCTGAGGTACTTCTCCTTCTCGGTCCGGACCCAGGCGGTCTGAAGACCGGCGGTGAGTGCGGCGAGGGAGATCGTCAGTGGAACGAAGAGAAAGTGGTAGACGGTGGTGATGCCGAACTGCCAGCGCGCCAAAGTCTCCGGCGCCAGAGCGAGGTCCACGTCGTCTTCTCCTTATCGCCGTGGTCACATCGGCAGTTTGCCCCTTTGATCCCCCCTATTACGGGATGAACGGGGACACGCTTGTGAACGCGTTCACATTCACAAGCATTATGACTCATACGAAATCCGTACTGGAGAGCGGGGGGCTGTACCGAAGGTCACACCTTCCCAAGCCCTTCAACATATTGTTGAATCCGGGCCATGACCCTTCGGATACGCCTCACTTGGCCGGCCGGACACACCACGGCCACCCTCGACGAAACCCCCACGAGCACAGCGCTCCTGGGGGCCCTGCCGATCGTCTCCACCGCCCGCACCTGGGGCGAGGAGGTCTACTTCGACACTCCGGTCTCGGTCGAGCGGGAGGCCGGGGCGCGCCAGGTCGTCGACCCCGGCACGGTGGCCTTCTGGACCGACGGCGACGCCCTCGCCCTCCCCTACGGACCCACCCCGATCTCCCGGGGCGACGAATGCCGGCTGGCGAGCCCGTGCAACCTGCTGGGCTCGCTCGACGACGACCCGCGGATCCTGGCCACCGTCCGCGACGGCGACCCGATCCGCGTCGAGCTCGCCTGACCCGCCGGATTCGGCGGGTCGCACGCGCCCGCCGCGTCACGCTCCCTGGCGGAAGCCCTCCGTCACCTTCAGGAACAGGTCGTTCGCCTCGGTCTCGCCGATCGTGACGCGCACGCCCTCCCCCGCGAACGGCCGCACCACCACGCCGTGCCGCTCGCACTCCGCCGCGAACTCCATGGTCCGCTCGCCGAGCCGCAGCCAGACGAAGTTCGCCTGCGCGTCCGGCACCGTCCAGCCCTGGGCCACGAGCCCCGCGCGGACCCGCTCGCGCTCCGCCACCAGCGAGCCGACCCGGCCGAGCAGTTCGTCCTCGGCGCGCAGCGAGGCCACCGCCGCGTCCTGCGCCAGCTGGCTCACGCCGAACGGCACCGCCGTCTTGCGCAGCGCCGCCGCCACCGGCTCGTGGGCGATCGCGAAGCCGACCCGCAGCCCCGCCAGGCCGTACGCCTTGGAGAAGGTGCGGAGCACCGCCACGTTCGGCCGGTCGCGGTAGAGCTCGATGCCGTCCGGGATGTCGGCGTCCCGGACGAACTCCTTGTACGCCTCGTCGATCACCACCAGGACGTCGGAGGGCACCCGGTCCAGGAAGCGCTCCAGCTCGGCCCGGCGCACCGCGGTGCCCGTCGGGTTGTTGGGGTTGCAGACGAAGATCAGCCGGGTCCGGTCTGTGATCGCCGCCGCCATCGCGTCGAGGTCGTGCGTCTCGTCCTCGGTCAGCGGCACCTGCACCGAGGTGGCCCCGCTGATCTGGGTGATGATCGGGTACGCCTCGAAGGAGCGCCAGGCGTAGATCACCTCGTCGCCCGGGCCCGAGGTCGCCTGGAGCAGCGACTGGGCGACGCCGACCGAGCCGGTGCCGGTGGCGATGTGGGAGACCGGGACGCCGAAGCGGTCGGCCAGCTCCGCCGACAGCTCGGTGCAGGCCATGTCCGGGTACCGGTTGAAGCTCGCGGCGGCGGCCAGCGCGCTCTCCAGCACGCCAGGCAGCGGCGGGTAGGGGTTCTCGTTGGAGGACAGCTTGAAGGCGACCGGGCCGCCCGCCGCGGCCGGCTTGCCCGGCTTGTACGTGGGGACCCCGTCCAGCTCGGCGCGCAGCTTCGGGGTGGACGCGCTCGTCCCGCTCGTCTCGCTCACAGTGTGGCCTCCTCGACCGTCCGTACCGCCAATGCTTCTCACTTTATGAGGATTCCCGCCCGCTGCGAATGGGCTGTGGACAACAGCCCTGCAACGCTGTGGAAAACCCTGCCCGACGGGCCTCCCCGACCCAGGGGGCGTGCGACCGGGTGGCGCGCGCCGGTGGCGAGCGCCGTGGCGCGCGTCCCCCGTAGAGGTGAGTTGAGACCTCTTCGAGACCTCGCCCCCACGCCAGGCCCATCCCGTCCGACAACATCAAGTCACATGGAGAACCCCTCAACTACCTTGGATTCTCTACCTCTTGACGCCTTTCGACCATGCAGAAACGTGCCTGTCAACGCTTGCATATGCGGCCGTCTCACCCACCCCTCATCGCCCTACTATCGGCTCGCCATGACAGCAGCAGGGAAGCACCAGGTGAGCCGGGCACAGACCCGGGGAAGCCGGCAGGGCCGGGCAGGCATCCGGGACGTGGCAGCCGCCGCCGGGGTCTCCATCACGACTGTCTCCGACGCGCTCAACGGCAAGGGCCGACTCCCGGACGCCACTCGCCGGCACGTCCGCGAGGTCGCCGACAGGCTGGGCTACCGCCCCTCCGCGGCGGCTCGCACGCTCCGCACCGGCAAGTCGGGACTCATCGGCCTGACCGTGACCACGTACGGGGATGAACCTTTCACCTTCACGGAGTTCGCCTACTTCGCGGAGATGGCCAGGGCCGCCACGTCGGCCGCGCTCGCTCGCGGCTACGCCCTCGTCATCCTCCCCGCGACATCACGCCATGACGTCTGGTCGAACGTCGCCCTCGACGGGACCGTCGTCATCGACCCCTCCGACCACGATCCGGTGGTCACCGAGCTCGTCCGCCAGGGCCTCCCCGTCGTCTCCGACGGACGCCCCGCCGGCACGCTCCCGGTGACCGCCTGGGTCGACAACGACCACGAGGCCGCCGTCCTCGACCTCCTCGACCACCTCGCCGACGCGGGCGCGCGCCGCATCGGCCTCCTCACCGGCACCACCACCGACACCTACACCCGCCTCTCCACCACCGCGTACCTCAACTGGTGCGAGAGGGTCGGACAGGACCCCGTCTACGAGGCATACCCGGCGCACGACCCGTGCGCGGGCGCCGTCGCGGCCGACCGGCTGCTCGCCCGCCCCGACCGTCCCGACGCCGTCTACGGCCTCTTCGACCCCAACGGCACCGACCTCCTCGCCGCCGCCCGCCGCTACGGGCTGCGCGTCCCCGACGACCTGCTGATCGTGTGTTGCAGCGAGTCCAACGTCTACGCCACCACCGAACCGCCCATCACGACGCTCTCGCTCAAACCGCGCCGCATCGGCACCGCCGTCGTCCAGCTCCTCATCGACGCCATCGAGGGGATCGAAGGCGACGGACCGGTCGAGCAGGTGATACCGACCGAACTCATCGTCCGCACCTCCTCGCAACGCCGGTCGCCGCGGACGACGGTCAGCCCGCCGCGCTCGCCCGCGAAGGACTGACAAGCCCCCCGACGGGACCCAGACGGGACCCCGACGGGACACCGACGAGAGCCCCACGAGACCCTCCGGACTCCGGCCGCGCGGAAAGAGCGGCCGGACGCACGACCCGAAGAAACCCGCGCCGAACGCCCCTGAACCGACCCGAAGAACGAGCGCCGTCCCGTCCCTGCCCGTGGGCGGAAGCGGCGAAACCGGCGCTCCGCCGGACCCGACCCTGGACTGGACCTTCTCAATTCGGGCGAAACAACCGGTGAACCCGGAGCGAACCCGGATTCACCACCCCTGGTGCGTCACACAGGCGGACCCTCATTCCTATGATGGGCGCACGACACCGCGGACCCCCCGACCAGGCCGGTCCGCGATGTGCAGGGCATCGCGACGGTGGTGGAGGGGTCGATGACTCAGGGGGCCGGGCAGGATCCCGTGGAGCGCACGGCGACATTGCGTGACTTCCGCGTACCCCCGTACGCCCGGGTGCCCGTGCAGGGCCACGCCGCCGAGCCGCCCGCCGCACCCGCACCCGCACCCGCACCCGCGGATCCCACGCTGCACCTGGGCACCCGCCCGGCCGCGTACCCCGAACCGACCGGCGTCGCCCCGGCCGTCGCGGCCACGCCGCTCCCCGACGCCGCCACCGCACCCCACCCCGTCGGCGCCACCACGGCCCACCCCGCCGCCACCACGCCCCACCCCAGCGCCATCACAACCCACTCCGGAGCCGGCGGCTTCCCCAAGGACTTCCCGGGGGACTTCCCCGGTGACCTCCCGGGAGCCTTCCCTGACGGGTACACCCCGACCGAGCGCGACCTGCCGGTCATCCAGCGCGGCGACACCCTCCGAGTCCCCGTCGCCCCGGCCGCCGCCCCCGCGCCCGTGCCCACCGGCGACGGCCCCGGCCCGCTCTACGTCGTCGGCGACGTCCACGGCTACCTCGACGAACTCGTCGCGGCGCTGCGCGCCCAGGGCCTCATCGACGAGAACGGCGGCTGGGCCGCGGGCAACGCCCGGCTGTGGTTCCTCGGCGACTTCACCGACCGCGGCCCCGACGGCATCGGCGTCATCGACCTCGTCATGCGCCTCTCCGCCGAGGCCGCCGCCGCCGGCGGCTACTGCAAGGCCCTCATGGGCAACCACGAACTGCTCCTCATCGGCGCCAAGCGCTTCGGCGACACCCCGGTCAACTCCGGGGCCGGCACCGCCACCTTCCAGGCCGCCTGGCTGCTCAACGGCGGGCAGAAGCACGACATGGACCGCCTCCAGGACGTCCACCTCCAGTGGATGTCCCGGCTCGACGCCGTCGTCCGCGAGGACGACCACCTCCTGCTGCACTCGGACACCACCGCGTATCTGGAGTACGGCGAGACGATCGAGGACGTCAACGACACGGTCCACGAGATCCTCACGCGCAACGACGCCGACGAGGTCTGGGACCTCTTCCGGAAGTTCACCAAGCGCTTCGCCTTCCGCGACGAGGCGGGCCCGCAGGCCGTCCAGGAGCTGCTCGGCACCTACGGCGGCTCGCGCGTCGTGCACGGCCACAGCCCGATCCCGTACCTCCTCGGCCAGGTCGGCACGGAGGACGGCGAGGAGGACTCCCGCCCGGTCGTCGACGGCCCGCACGTCTACGCCGACGGGCTCGCCATCGCCATGGACGGCGGCGTCACCATGGCCGGGACGCTGCTGGTCGTCCAACTCCCGCTGGGGGACTGACCCTCACCCTGCGCATCCGGAGCGGGCGAATTCCGGAAACCCCCTGTCAGCGCGCCCGGTCACGGCCCTACCATCGTTCTCCCCAGCCAGGCAGGCTCTCCTCCGCTTCCGCCCGGACCGCCGTTCTCCACGGCCGGCCCCGGCCCACCGAGCATCGGGGGATGCACATGAACGTGGCTCCGCACCTGCTGACCGAGGACCGCGCCGAGTACGAGCGGATCCTCGACGACGCACTGCGCACCGCTCCGGAACGGCCGGAACTCGCCGGAGCGGGCGCGCGGCTGACGGCCGCCCAGCTCCGCGTGATGGCGCTGAGCGCGACGGCGCTGATCACCGCGGCGGCGGCGAGCGAGTACGAGCACTTCACCAAGGTGCGCGACCAGAGCCGCGCCGCGTCCAACCGCCCCCGGACCCCCGGCCCGGACGAGTCCCCGGGCGCCGTCGCGGTCCTCACCGTCCTCGTCCCGGTGCTCGCCGGCACGGCCGCCACGATCTTCCTCCTGGTCGGAGCGGTGGTCCACCTGCTCGCGCCGGACGCCGCCCTCGGCACCACCCTGCTCACCGCGGGCCTGGTCTTCGGCGCCCTCGCCGCCGCCGGCCTCCTCTGCGCCGGCGCCGGCCTCCTCCTGACGGCCCTCCGCAACAGCCCCGCCGAGACCGGCGCCCCCGACGACGAACTCACCAGGGCCCGCGCCGCCTGGCGCCACGCCCTCCTGGAACGCGGCATCGTCCCCTTCCTCCACGCCGCCCTCACGGCCCTCGACTCCGACCCCGGCCAAGGCCCCGACCAAGCCCCCGAAGACCCCGACCCGGCTCCCTGACGCACCCCGACGCCTGACGCACCCCGGCCCGCGGTCCCCCCGTGGACCGCGGGCCGGGGAATCAGGTGATGGCGCATGGCCGGGTCGGCGCATGGCCGGACCGACGGAGTCGTTACTCCGCCATGGGCAGGTAGACCCGGTTACCGCTCGCGGCGAACTCCGCCGACTTCTCGGCCATCCCCGCCTCGATCTCCTCCTGCGTGCCCCCGTGCTCACGCCGGATGTCCTGCGAGATCTTCATCGAGCAGAACTTCGGACCGCACATCGAGCAGAAGTGCGCGGTCTTCGCGGGCTCCGCCGGCAGCGTCTCGTCGTGGAACTCGCGGGCGGTGTCCGGGTCGAGGGCCAGGTTGAACTGGTCCTCCCAGCGGAACTCGAAGCGCGCGTCGGAAAGGGCGTCGTCCCACTCCTGGGCGCCCGGGTGCCCCTTCGCGAGGTCGGCCGCGTGGGCCGCGATCTTGTACGTGATGACACCGGTCTTCACGTCGTCGCGGTTCGGCAGGCCCAGGTGCTCCTTGGGCGTGACGTAGCAGAGCATCGCCGTGCCCCACCAGGCGATCATCGCCGCGCCGATGCCGGAGGTGATGTGGTCGTACGCGGGCGCGACGTCCGTGGTCAGCGGGCCGAGCGTGTAGAACGGCGCCTCCTCGCAGATCTCCTGCTGGAGGTCGATGTTCTCCTTGATCTTGTGCATCGGGACGTGGCCCGGGCCCTCGATCATCGTCTGCACGTTGTGCCGCTTGGCGATCGTGTTGAGCTCGCCGAGCGTCTTCAGCTCCGCGAACTGCGCCGCGTCGTTGGCGTCGGCGATCGAGCCGGGACGCAGACCGTCGCCGAGCGAGTACGTGACGTCGTACGCCGCGAGGATCTCGCAGAGCTCCTCGAAGTTCGTGTAGAGGAAGTTCTCCTTGTGGTGCGCGAGACACCAGGCGGCCATGATCGAGCCGCCGCGCGAGACGATGCCGGTCTTGCGGCGCGCGGTGAGCGGCACGTACGGCAGGAGTACGCCGGCGTGCACGGTCATGTAGTCCACGCCCTGCTCGGCCTGCTCGATGACCGTGTCCTTGTAGATCTCCCAGGTCAGCTCCTCGGCCTTGCCGTCTACCTTCTCCAGGGCCTGGTAGAGCGGCACGGTGCCGATGGGCACGGGGGAGTTGCGCAGCACCCACTCGCGGGTGGTGTGGATGTTGCGGCCGGTGGACAGGTCCATGACCGTGTCGGCGCCCCAGCGGGTCGCCCACGTCATCTTCTCCACCTCCTCCTCGATCGAGGAGGTGACCGCGGAGTTGCCGATGTTGGCGTTGACCTTCACCAGGAACCGCTTGCCGATGATCATCGGCTCGATCTCGGGGTGGTTGACGTTGGCCGGCAGCACCGCGCGACCCGCCGCGATCTCCTCGCGGACGACCTCGGGGGAAACGTTCTCCCGGATCGCCACGTACTCCATCTCCGGGGTGATCTCCCCCCGGCGGGCGTACGCGAGCTGGGTCACGGCCTGCCCGGCGCGGCCCCGGCGGGGCAGCCGCGGACGGCCCGGGAAGACCGCGTCGAGGTTCTTGAGCCCGCCGCCGCGCGGCGAGGTGTGCTTGATGCCGTCGTCCTCGGGGCGGACCGGGCGTCCCGCGTACTCCTCGGTGTCGCCGCGCGCGATGATCCAGTTCTCGCGGAGCGGCAGCAGGCCCCGGCGGACGTCGGTGTCGACGGTGGGGTCGGTGTACGGACCGGACGTGTCGTACAGCGTCACGTCCTTGCCGTTGGTGAGGTGCACCTGCCGGACCGGCACCCGGAGGTCGGGGCGCGAGCCCTCGACGTACCCCTTGTGCCAGCCCGGCGTGCGCGCGCCGTTCGGGTCCTTCTGGTCGGAGGCAGGCGTGCGTGCGTCCTGAATGGTCATGAGACCGAATCTCCCTACGCCGGCATTACCCGGTAACAGGTTCGGCGGTCGGCGCAGCCTCCTCCCGTACGTGTCCGCGTACGGTGATCAGCGCCCTCTCAGCCCGGTGCTCCGAGCTCCCGCGTGTGCAAAGGTGTCACCACGCTAGCGCCCTCCCGGGCGTGCTGAACAGTGGGCCCCCGCCGTTCTTGCGATGATCAGGCGGTGACTTCCTCGCAGCAGTCCCCCGATCCGCATGGCCACGAGCCCGGCCACGAGCCCGGAAACGAGCCCGGAAACGGCGCTGGTCACGACCACGGCGCCGCCGGTCACCGCTCCGGTGGGTCCGGCCACGGATCCGGGCACGGCCACGGCCACAGCCACAGTCACGGGCCCGCCGCGCCCGTCTCCCGCCATCTGCGCAGGGTCATCGCGGCCGTCCTCATCCCCTTCGCCACCGCCGTGGTCGTGGGTCTCGCGGTGCTCTGGCCCGGTGGCACCGCGGCGCACGAGCGGACCGGGGTCGGCTTCGACCGGCAGACCGAGCAGGGCAAGGTCGTCGCGGTCGAGCAGGTGGACTGCAAGGACGTGAACGCGGCGCAGGTGCCGCCCACCGGCGACACGACCACCCCGCAGGGCCGCGAGGCGGTCAACGGGCAGCAGGGGCAGTGCGAGAGGGCGACGATCGAGGTCACGAGCGGTACGGACAAGGGCCGCCGGTTCACCGAGATCGTGCAGCCGGACGCTCCGCGCCAACTGGAGGAGGGGCAGGGCGTGGTGGTCGCCTACGCCCCCGACGCCCCGGCCGACCTCCAGTATTCGGTGACCGACGTGAACCGCAAGGTGCCGATGGCGGTCCTCGCCGGCATCTTCGCGCTCGCGGTCGTCCTCGTCGGACGGCTGCGCGGCGTGATGGCGCTGATCGCGCTCGCGGTGAGCTTCCTGGTGCTCACCCTCTTCATCCTCCCCGCGATCCTCGAAGGTTCGAACCCGCTGGTCGTGGCCGTGGTCGGGTCGAGCGCGATCATGCTGCTCGCGCTCTACATGTGTCACGGTCTGTCGGCCCGCACCTCGGTCGCCGTGCTGGGCACGCTGATCTCGCTGCTGCTGATCGGCCTGCTCGGCTCCTTCTTCATCGGCTGGGCCTCGCTCAGCGGCAACACCGACGACTACACCGGCCTCATCCACGGCCTCTACCCGGAGATCGACATGTCCGGCCTGCTGCTGGCCGGTGTGATCATCGGTTCGCTCGGTGTCCTGGACGACGTCACCGTCACCCAGACCTCGGCGGTCTGGGAGCTGCACCAGGCCGATCCGGCCATGGGTCCGCGCGCGCTCTACCGGGCGGGCATCCGGATCGGCCGCGACCACATCGCCTCGGTGGTCAACACGCTGGTCCTGGCCTATGCCGGTGCCGCGCTCCCGCTGCTCCTGCTCTTCACCATCGCACAGAGCAGCATGGGCACGGTGGCCAACAGCGAGCTGGTGGCTCAGGAGATCGTCCGAACCCTGGTCGGCTCGATCGGTCTGGTCGCCTCGGTGCCGGTCACGACGGCACTCGCGGCGCTCGTGGTCTCGGCCGACCGCCCGTCGGAGGAGCCCGCCGCCGTCCGGACGGCAGGTCGCGGCGGCCGGCGTCGCCGCGCGAAGTAACGGCCGCGCGGCGCCGATGTCAGGCGTACGCGGCAGGGCGCCGGTTTCGGTTGTACGCGGCGCGGCGCCGATGTCAGCTGTGGCTGTACGCGGCACGGCACCGGTGTCAACTGTAGCTGTACGCGGCACGGCACCGTTTCAGCCGTACGGCGCGGGCGGCGCCGGTCAGGCCGGACCGGCGCTCTCCTCAGCGAGGATCCGGCCGAGCGCGGCCTCCAGGCTGTCCTCGAAGTCACCCAGTGTCTGTTCCTGACCGAGCGGTACGAGCTTGTCCGTGCGGTCGAGGAAGGCGACGAGCGGCGGGGCGCTGGCGCGGAAGAGGGCGCGGTCGCCGCCCACCTGGAGCCGGATGGACACGTCCGACAGGCCCTCGGGGTCGGTCGGGGCGATGTGGACGTCGCCGTCGCCGCTCGGGCGGTTGATCCCGTCGAGCAGCAGCTCCCTGCCGAACGCCCAGGTCACGGGCGCGTCTCCGGGAAGGTGGAAGGTCATCCGCACCGCGTAGGGATCCCGGGTCTCGTATCGCAGTTCGACAGGGATCTTGAAGGAGAGCTCCTCCGAGACGAGGAAGCTCATCAGGACCTCGGCCTGAACCGACTCTCGCATCATGTACCCCGCAGTAGATGGAGCAGTTGTGTAAACACAGCTGCTGAAAGCTGTGACCGAAACGGCCAGGAATGATCCCCCGTGGCCCTCTTGACGCAATCGTGCTGTACGCGCTAGCGGATCACAAGGAGTGATTTTTCAGATACTGATAGAGAACGCGAGCGAACTGAAGAGGCTTCCGATCTCCGTACGTAGCCGCTCGACTGCTGGGAGCAACCGTTCTTCCTGGTGAAGCGGTAGAGAAATGGCCAGAGTGGCCGCGGTGGAGCCCGCCGTGATGGGGATGGCCGCACAAACCGTGCCGAGCGCATATTCCTGACGCTCCACCAGGGGCTCCATTCGCCCCAAACTACCCAAACGCTCCAAAAGCACCCGCCGGTTACGCACCGTGTACGGAGTGATGGCTTCCACCGGGTGGCGGTCGAGGTGGTCTTGACGAGATTTCAGATCGAGTTGACTGAGCAGGCACTGCCCGATCGCGTGGGCGTGACCGGTCTCGCGGAAATTCGCCCATTCCTCCACCGCGGGGGAGTTGGGGGTGTCCGCCACCGAGACCAGCTCGATCTCGCCGTCGCGGTAGAGCGCGAAGTAGACCGGCACACCGATCTCGTCCCGCCAGTGGGCAAGGGAGTCTTCGATCTTGATGCGACGATTCTGCACAGCCCCGCCGCCGGCCAGCCGGGCTGCTGCCTCCCCCAGATAGAAGGCACCCTTGTCGCGGAGCAGATAGCCCTCGTGCGTCAGGGTGCGGAGAAGGTGGTACGTCGTCGGCAGCGGAAGGCCCGTCTCCCGGGCGAGTTGCTTGGCGGGGGCGCCGTCCGCATGGGAGGCCACGGCCTCCAGAAGTCTCAGCGCCCGCTGCACCGAGCCGATCAGGGTCGGCGCAGCCGTCTGCGTGGCCATGGCCAAAGGTCACCCCCAGGCGTGACAACGGATGCACTGCACCCGTTCGCGGGGGCCGCCCCCGCGCACCCGCCGGGCCTGGAACACCGATGGGGCCCGTTGGACGGACCCCTCACGGACGAGCGGGAAAACCGCTGTTCTCCAGGAGATCTACGCCCGTAGGCCCCGACTCGGCGGAGATCTGCCACTCTAGTGGCTCGTCCTCGCCCCCCACCCTGTTTCCACCAGCGCATCCCCCTGCCGGGCTAACGCCCGGCAGTCGCTGGATACCGATGAGTAGCTTGTGCTACCAGTCCCGGTCCGACTTCGACGGGCTGCCGAACTTCCGTACGGCGTAGATGAGTCCGGCCACGAGTCCGACGAACAGCAGCACCTTGAACAGCAGGCCGACCACGAAGGCGAGGACGCTGGTGATGACTCCGCCGAAGACGAGCAGGACCAGGGCGGGTATCGCGATCCACTTCACCCACCACGGAAGCCCCGCGAGAATCTCCTGTACGGCCATGGTTCTCTCCTTCGGTCTCGAAGCCCCGTCCGGAACCCTCCGTCCCCGACACCTCAAGGCTAGGCGGGAGACAGGGCCCCGCGGGGCCCCCGGCGCCCCGGCTCTCCCCTGATCCAACCCCTAGGGGAACCAGGGGTTCAGCCCCGAGACCGAGACCCCCCGGAAGCCCGGATCCCGGTCACGCCTCCCGTCGCGGATCCCGGTCACGCCTCCGGCGGGGAGAAGACCACTAGGACCTTCAGGTCCTCGCTGATGTGGTGGAAGCGGTGCGGCACCCCGGCCGGCACATAGACCACGCTGCCCCGCGCCACCTGCGTCGTCTCGTCCCCGACGGTGATCGCCGCCCGCCCCGACACCACGAAGTACACCTCGTCCTGACCGTGCGGCGACTGCGGGTCCAGCGCGCCCGCGTCGAGCGCGTACAACCCCACCGACATGTTCCGTTCCCGCAGGAACTGGAGGTACGCCCCCTCGTTGGCGGCGCGCTCCGCCTCGAGTTCGTCCAGCCGGAATGCCTTCACTGCCGTTCGCCCCTGCCCTTTGCCCGATCGTCTCTGCCACGATCAGACACATGAAGAATTTCGTAGTCAAGACGCTCGCCAACGCGGGCGCCCTCGGGGTCGCCATCTGGCTGCTCGGGGGCATCACCCTGACCGGTGACGACGAGATCACGGGCAAGGCGGTCGGCACCCTGCTGCTCGTCGCCCTCGTCTTCGGCCTGGTCAACTTCCTGGTCAAGCCGATCGTGAAGCTGCTGACGTTTCCTCTCTTCATCCTCACCCTCGGCCTGATCACCTTGGTGGTCAACGCCCTGATGCTGCTGCTCACCTCGTGGCTGGCCGACCAGTTCGACCTCAGCTTCCACGTGGACGGCTTCTGGACCGCCGTCCTCGGCGGCCTGATCATCTCCGTCGTCTCGTGGGCGCTCAACGTGCTGCTCCCCGACGGCGACTGAGCGAGCCCATGACCTACCGCGTCTGCTTCGTCTGCACCGGCAACATCTGCCGCTCCCCGATGGCCGAGCACGTCTTCCGCGCGCGCGTGGAGGAGGCCGGCCTCGGCGGGGCGGTCGAGGTGGACAGCGCGGGCACCGGCGGCTGGCACGAGGGCGACGGCGCGGATCCCCGCACCGTCGCCGTCCTGGAGGAGCACGGCTACACCTCCGCCCACACCGCCCGGCAGTTCCGCGCCTCCTGGTTCCCCGCCCTCGATCTGGTGATCGCGCTCGACGAGGGCCACGTCCGGGAGCTCCGCCGCCTCGCCCGTACCCCCGACGAGGCGGCGAAGATCCGGCTGCTCCGCTCGTACGACCCCGCCGCCGGGGACGCGCTCGACGTCCCCGACCCGTACTACGGCGGGCACGAGGGCTTCGAGGAATGTCTGGAGATGGCCGAGGCCGCGAGCGAGGGACTCCTCGCGGCGGTCCGGGCCGGACTTCGGGGGGACGAGATCGAGGAAAGGACCCCGTGAACCCGTGACCCCTCAGGAACAGCACCACCCCGGCGGGGGCCCCGGCGACGGGACCCTCGCCGTGCGGGCCGGACTCCCCGAGCCCGTGAAGCACGAACCGACCCTGCCGGGGCCGGTCTTCGCCGCCCACTTCCACCTCCCGGGCGAGCCCACCGGCCCGTACACCTACGGCCGCGACGAGAACCCGACCTGGACCCATCTGGAACAGGCCATCGGCACCCTGGAGGCGCCCGACGCGGCCGGAGTCGAGACCGTGGTCTTCGCCTCCGGCATGGCCGCGATCTCCGCGGTGCTCCTCTCGCAGCTCTCCGCCGGCGACGCCGTCGTCCTGCCGACCGACGGCTACCAGGCCCTGCCGCTCCTCCACGAACAGCTGCGCGCGTACGGGATCGAGGTGCGCACCGCCCCGACCGGCGGCGACGCCCAGCTCGATGTGCTCGACGGCGCCCGGCTGCTGTGGATCGAGACCCCGTCCAACCCCGGGCTCGACGTCTGCGACATCCGCCGGCTGGTCCGCGAGGCGCACGCCCGCGGGGCGCTCGTCGCCGTCGACAACACCCTCGCCACCCCGCTCGGCCAGCGGCCGCTGGAACTGGGCGCGGACTTCTCGGTGGCCAGCGACACCAAGGGCATGACCGGCCACGGCGATGTGCTGCTCGGTCACGTCAGCTGCCGCGACCCGCTGCGGGCCGCCGAGGTACGGCGCTGGCGCAAGATCGTCGGCGCCATCCCCGGGCCCATGGAGGCATGGCTCGCCCACCGCTCGCTGGCCACCCTCCAGCTGCGGATCGACCGCCAGTGCGCCACCGCCCTGGAGCTCGCCCGGGTCCTGGCCGACCACCCCGACGTGACCGGGCTGCGCCACCCCGGGCTCCCGGAGGACCCCTCGCACGCGATCGCCGCGCGGCAGATGCGCCGCTTCGGCTCGGTGATCTCCTTCGAGCTCGCCGACCGCGCGCGGGCCGAGCGCTTCCTGGACGAACTGCGCCTGGTCGACGACGCCACCAGCTTCGGCGGGGTGCGCTCCTCGGCGGAGCGGCGCGGGCGCTGGGGCGGGGACGCCGTCGCGGAGGGCTTCATCCGCTTCTCGGTCGGCGCCGAGGACCCGGAGGACCTGATCGCCGACGTGCTGCGGGCCCTCGCCGCGGCGCGGAAGGCGGCCGACTAGAGGCGAGAGAGCGGGGCGCTGTGGGCCTCGACCCCGTGGCTCGGAGCGGAACTCGTCCGAGCCGCGGGGGAGTGGTGCGTTTCAGCCCGGCGGTAACGGGCCATTTTCTTCCCATGACCGAACGGCCCGTGGTCAAGCGCACCGCACGCGCCATCCTGCTCGACGGAGACGACCTCATCCTCATCAAGCGCACCAAACCGGGGATGGATCCGTACTGGCTGACGCCCGGTGGCGGCGTCGAGCCCTCCGACTCCACCGTCGTCGAGGCCCTGCACCGCGAGGTGCACGAGGAACTCGGCGCCAAGATCGTCGATGTGGTCCCCTGTTTCGTCGACACCGTCGAGCACATCGTCGACGGCGGGGTCTCCGGCGTGAAGGTCCAGCACTTCTTCGTCTGTCGGCTGGAGTCGATGGACCCGGAGCTGCGCCACGGCCCCGAGGTCGACGAACCGGTCGGCGAGTACGAGATCGTCCGGGTGCCCTTCAGCCGCGTCGGGATCGCGGTCGTGCATCTGGTGCCGCTCTCACTGCGCCACTACCTCGACGGCAACATCGAGGGCGTCCGCGCCATGCACGCCCCCGACCTCGGCTGACCTGGTCCCCACCGCGGCGAGCTCCGCCAGGAAGTCGTGGCGGATCCGCTCGGAGGGGACCCCCGAGCCGCGGAGCACGTCGATGCCCTGCCGGACCATCCCGAGCGGGCCCGAGAGGTAGGCGTCCCGCTCGGTCCAGGGCCCGGCCTCCCGGACCGCCTCCGGCAGCGGGCCCTGGGCCTCGGTGACGGGGTGGACGGCGAGCCAGGGGAAGGTCTTCTGGAGCCGCAGCAGGGTGTCCATGTCGTAGAGGTCATGACCGCTGCGGGCGCCGTAGAAGACATCGACCTGCCGTCGGTCGCCGTGCTCGGCGACGTCCTCCACCAGGGCCCTGATCGGCGCGATGCCGGTCCCGCCACCGAGGCAGAGCAGCCCGGTGTCGGTGGCGTGGTCGACCGTCATGGAACCGGCCGGCGGGCCCAGCCGGAGCACGTCCCCGGGGCGGGCCCGGTGGACCAGCGCCTGGGAGACCCAGCCGGCCGGGACGGCCTTGACGTGCAGGGTGAGCAGCCCGTCCGGACGGGGCGCCGACGCGAAGGAGTAGTGCCGCCAGACGCGCGGCCACCACGGGGTCTCCAGAGTCGTGTACTGCCCGGCGAGGAACAGGTAGGGCGCATCGGGCCGCAGGGTGAGGACGGCGATGTCGGGGGTCCGCAGGTCGTGCGAGACCACCTCCGCCTGCCACCACGCGGGCGCCATCGTCTCGTCCTCGGAGGCCGCGTCGATCATGATCTGCGAGATCGCCGTGTACGCCCGGACCCAGGCCGCCTCGGTCTCCTCGTCCCAACTCCGCTCCGCGTACCGCGTGAGCGCGCCGATCAGGGCCTCGCCGACCGCCGGGTAGTGGGCCGCGTCGACGCCGTACTTCCGGTGCCCCCGGCCGAGATGGCCCAGGTAGTCGCCGAGGAAGGCACCGTCGTCCATCCGCTCGGCGACCGTGAGCAGGGCCTTGAGCAGGCGGTCCCGCTGGGTGTCCATCGCCACAGGGAACATGTCGCGCAGGGCCGGGATCCGGACGAAGAGCAGGGCGTAGAAGTACGAGGTCACCTTGTCGGCGACCGGAGCGATCTCCTCAAGGGTGCGGCGGACGAGCACCGCATCGGGGGAGGGCTCTGATATTCGGGCCCCCGTCCCGCCCGTCGTGCTGGTCGGACCATCCATCATGTGCCTCGCCTCACGCAGCCGGCTTCCGTGCTCGCAGCATGGCGGCTGTGTGAAGGGCTCCGGGCGGAAAGCGGCGTTCTCGGGCCAAAGGGCCGGGGCGCGGACTAGGCTCCACTCTTTCGACGCGCGCGGTGTTTCACGTGAAACATCACCGAAAACCTCTGGACGGAAGATCACCCCGTCGGAGAGCCTGGCCGTCATGCCGATCTCCCCCACCGCCCTCGCACAACTCCCGATCCGGCGTCTCGGCGCCACCGACCTCCTGGCCTGCGCCGACCTCTCCGAGAACCGCGGCTGGCTCCGCGAGGAACACAAGTGGGGCCTGCTGCTCACCGCGGGCACGGGCTACGGCATCGACGACCCGGACGGCGACGGGCTGCTCGCCTGCTGCGTGGTCACCTCCTACGGCTCCGAGCTCGCGGCCATCGGCATGGTGCTGGTCGCCCAGCGGTACGCCCGCCAGGGCGTAGGGCGCCGGCTGATGCGACACGTCCTGGAGGAGGCCGGCCAGACCCCGCTGACCCTCTACGCGACCGAGAACGGGCAGCCCCTCTACAAGGGGCTCGGCTTCACCGAGATCGGCCGCTCCGAGATGGTGAAGGGCCGCTTCTCCGCCGCCGTGCCCGCCCCGCGGGTCGCGGTCCGCCCGGCCACCGCCGAGGATCTCCAGGAGGTCCTCCGCCTCGACCAGGAGATCTTCGGCCTCGATCGCACCCCGCTCATCACCCGGCTCCCGGCCTTCGCCGACCACCTGCGGGTCGCCGTCGAGGACGGCGCAATCACCGGCTTCGCCGCCGCCTGGCCCAACATGGACACCCATGTGGTCGGCCCGCTGATCGCCCGCGACACCGCCACCGCCCAGGCGCTGGTCGCCTCGCTGGCGGCCGACACGGACCGCCCGCTCCGCACCGACGTCGACGTGCGCCACACCGAGCTGCTGGGCTGGCTCAAGGAGAACGGCCTGGCCCCGGTCATCACCAACGCGGTGATGGTCCGCTCCGTCCCGGACCTGCCGGGCGACCCCGACCGGCGCTTCGCCCCGCTGACCGTCGCGGCGGGCTGACCCCGGACGGGCCGAGGGCCGCGATACTTGCACACGCGCACTATTGCGGCCCATCGTCTACCCTGGATCCCGAGCAGCCCACCGGCGAGGACAGGGACGAGGAGAGACCATGACCGCGACGGACCCCGCCCTCACCGGACTCGCACAGCGCTGGTGCGCCCTCTCCCTGCTGCACGGCCGCATCGAGTCCCACATCGAGCGCGCCCTGGAGTCCGGTCACGGTCTGAGCGCCCGTGAGTACTCGCTCCTCGACGTCCTGAGCCGCCAGCACGAAGGACCCGGCGGACACCTCCAGATGAAGCAGGTCGCCGACGCCGTGGTGCTCAGCCAGAGCGCCACCACCCGTCTGGTCACGCGCCTGGAGGACCGGGGCCTGCTCACCCGCTACCTCTGCGCGACCGACCGGCGCGGCATCTACACCGATGTCACCGAGGCCGGCCAGACGCTCCTGACGGAGGCCCGTCCCACCAACGACCGGGCCCTGCGCGAGGCCCTGGACGAGGCCGCGAAGAACCCCGAGCTCGCCCCCCTGGTCCAGGTCCTCGAAGGCGAGAGAGCCGCCGTCTGACGCACGGCCCGGACCGGCCGTACGCTGCGGGCATGAGCGATCTTGAGATCCGTCCCGCCACCGCCGAGGACGTACCCGCGATCGTCGCGATGCTCGCCGACGACCCCCTCGGCGCCCAGCGGGAGTCCCCGGACGACCCGGCGCCCTACCTCACCGCCTTCGCCCGGCTCGCGGACGACCCGAACCAGCATCTCGTCGTCGCCACACGCGGCGGAGAGGTCGTCGGCACCCTCCAGCTGACGATCGTCCCCGGGCTCTCCCGGCGCGGAGCCACCCGCTCGATCATCGAGGGGGTGCGGATCCACTCCGCCGAGCGCGGCAGCGGTCTGGGGACCCAGCTCATCGAATGGGCCGTCGAGGAGTCGCGGCGCCTGGAGTGCGTGCTGGTCCAGCTGACCTCCGACGCCACCCGCACCGACGCCCACCGCTTCTACGAGCGGCTCGGCTTCGAGGCCAGCCACGTGGGATTCAAGCGGGCCCTCTGACACCAGGCGAGCCCTCTGACACGGAGCGGGCTCTCTGACACCAAGCGGGGCCGCTGACACGAAGCGGGCCCGCTGCCCCCTTCTCTGACGGAACGCCCGTGTTTCACGTGAAACACGGGCGTTCGTGCGCTGCGGCCTCAGCGGGTCATGGCCGGGTCACAGCCCGCGCCAGCCCTTCTCGTCCACCCCGCCCGGGACCGCGTCGCCGGGCTCGTACGGCTCCCGCGTGAAGACGAAGGAGCCGAGGTCGAGGTGGCTGACGGTGCCGTCGGGGCGCCGCACCACGCGCAGCGTCTCCCCCGCGTAGTAGCCGTCCAGGCCGATCCAGCCGCCCTCGGGCAGCGCCCGGAAGACGGCACGGCGCCCGGGACCCCGCAGCGGCTCCAGGACCACCCCACGCTCCGCCCCGAGCCTCAGCCCGTAGGAGTACGTCCCCCAGTACCAGGGGCCGGTCAGCGCCAGGAGCTCCTGGTCGACCTCCGACTCGGGCAGCGGGCGCCACGGCTCGGGGAAGCGCGGCTCGGCCTCCGCCACGATCCCGACGAGCTCGGCGGCCACGACCCCGGTCTGCGGGCCGCTCGTCGCGTTGGCGAGCGCCACGCCGACGAGGCCCGCCTCGACGTCCACCCAGAGTCCGGCGAGGAAGCCCGGCAGCGAGCCGCCGTGCCCGATGAGCGAGCCGCCCTCCTTGTACGCCACCTGGAGACCGAGGCCGTACCCCATCTGCGGGTCCCCCACGGCCGGCGGACCGGCCGGGATCCGCATCTCGGCGACGGAGGCGGCGCTCAGCACACGCTCGTCGCCCTCCGCGAGGAAGACGCCGAACCGGCAGAGGTCGGCGGCCGTCGACCACAGCTGCCCGGCCGCGGCCATCACCCCCAGGTCCGCGGAGGGCTCGGGCAGCATCACGTCGGCCCAGGGGTGCACCGCCCACCCCCCGGCGTGCGGGGCGGCCGGGTCCCCCGTCGTCCGGTGCATGCCCAGCGGTTCCAGGATCTCGGTGCGCAGCGCCTCCTCCCAGGAGACCCCGCGCACCTCCTCGACCAGCGCGCCGAGCAGGGTGTAGCCGGGGTTGGAGTAGTGGAAGCTGCGACCGGTCGGGTGGAGCGCGGGCGTCTCGCCCAGGACGTCGGAGAGCTCGGGCCGCGACGACCCGGGCGTCCGCTCCCACCAGGGCGCGGGGGTCTCCGCCGCGAGTCCCGAGGTGTGGCCGAGCAGTTGAGCGACGGTCACCTCGCCCACCCCCGTGCCGGGCAGGTGCTTCTCCAGCGGGTCGTCGAGGCCGAGCAGCCCCTCGTCCCGGAGCCGCAGAACGAGGACGGCGGTGAACACCTTGGTGATCGAGCCGATCCGGTACTGCGTGTCGGCGTCCGGGGCGTGCCCGTCGACGCAGCTGCGGGAACCGCTCCAGACCATGGCTCCCCCGCGGGCGACGGCTCCCACGAACGAGGGCGCGCGGCCCTGGCTCTGGGCGCGGGCCACGCGGTGCAGCAGGGCACGCTCGGTGGTGGGCAGCAGGGCTTCGAAGGCTGAGGTCATGGAACCGATCATGCCCCGCCGCCCCGCCCCGGCTGTAGGTTCTCACCCTCGGTGTCATGCGCCGACGCTGTGACCTGGACGTTCCCCTCCAGTCTCACGACGTGTCGGCAGGCGGCTGTCTCAGATCGGTGTCATTTCCTCAGACTGCCCAGCCGACTGCACCGCTTGTCCGCGTCCCGTCTGAGTGCACCACCACGTACGGAGATACGTGCACCGGCAAGCAGTTCATGTCATCGCGCGGGCATGACGGTGGCAGGGAGGCAAACCTCCAGGATGACTGCGGTGCCAGCCACGGCTCGGTCCTCGTGCATGGTGATCTGCTGGCCGGGCTGGACGTGCGTCCAGTGGGAGGGAGTGAGGGGCACAAGACGAACCGTGGCTCGCCCGCCGGGCTCCAGTATGGGCATGTTCTCAACCCAGAGCCCAGCGATGCTGACCGCACGTCCGCCGGTGGGTGAGAGGAGACCGATGTCCCACATGGGCCGCAGAACACCCGCGCCGGAGATTGGCGTCGTGCGTCGCGCCTCGGCGGCAGGGCGGAGCGTCAAATCTGCCCTGATCACGCCGTTGCGGAGCTCGGAGCATCGCCAATGGCACCAAGCCGCACTCCGCTCCAACTGGAGCTGATCAGCCGCTTCGGCGAGCTTCTCCCAGAAAGCCAAAGGGGGCGAGTGAGCCTCCCCAAACTCTCCAGCAAACCCAGGGCGATCTCCCACTCGTCGTGAACGAGGTAGTCCCAGACGTCTCCCACCGTGATGTCATTCTCGGTGGCGGTCTCTTCCGGAACCAACAGGAAAGCTGCTTCGAGCAACTCAGGGACGTCCATGCGCTCATTGTCGACCGCATGAACCTGCTGCCCGGTCCGGATGTCAGACCCTGCGCTTAGAGTGCGGCGAGATGGGGCCGGTCCCGAGGCCGCCAGCACCGGAAAACGGCAGCCTCCCTGGCCCGCTCGGGGGTGGTTCGGCCCAACCAGCGTCCAGGCATCGTTGAGGGCCACGAGTGCAGCTTGTCAGCCCGGCCCCTTTGAGTACCTAATCGGAGTCAGTATCGAGCGACCCGGTGCATCGCACCCGCCCCGGGTACATTCACCGCGATCGGAGAGCATCGTGAAGAACAGCCCGTTGTGGCGAGTGGTTGACAACCAGAGTGGTACCCAGTCCATCGTCAGCACGCCCTCCGGGGCGGTCGCGTTCGTCAACAGCCGGTTCGACACCGATGACGACGACGAGCCGTTCAGCATCACCGAGGTCGGCCCTCTCCTTCCGAAGCCGCTCGGGATCATCACCGCATGGGCCGCCAAGAAGGACGGCGAGCGAACCGACGGGCGTACTGCTCCGATCACCATCAGGCCGGTTGTGACGGACAACGCCAGCGAGTGCGATGACGTCGTGCTCTGGGGCGACGTGTACGTCTCCTGGGACCACGACATGTACACCGTCGAGGAGCCGGACAGCTCCGAGTACAGCGAGGCTTACAGCGCAGCCGAGTTGAGCGCGATCCTCGACGAGTACGCCGACGACTACGAGTACGCGCCTGAAGGGCCCGACAGCCACAGGTGGCCGAAACCGGAAGAGTTGATTACCTACGGCGCCCAGGAGTGTGCCAAGCGGTTCGGGCACCTCGACGACGACGCCCTGCTGTGGCTCGCTGCCACCCGCATCACGCTCGCCGTGTGGCGCAACACACCGGTCGAGAACTGGCATGCCGGGAAGAGTCCGCTCCACGACGGCACAATGATGCGGATCAACACGGCAACCACCCGACTCGTGCGCTCGATGCTGTCGTTCGACCATGTCGACTGGATCGGTCTCGGTCTCGCGATCGTCAACCCGTCCCGGGTTCTACCGACAGGGCAGTCCGTACTCGAGCTCGGGCTGGCCTGCCACAACCCTGACGACCCGGCGCACGAGGTTGATCCGCGAGAAGAACTCGCAGAGATGGCACAGGTCGCGATCTCATGGGGGCGAAGGTACTGCCTTCGCGAGAAGGAGTTCGGCCTGCGAACCCTGATCGAATCCTTCTGTGCGTCCGACAACGGCTGGTTCGGAGCACCAAGTTGGGGGCGCATCGTCGATCGGTTCCTTACGGCTGTCGACGACCGGGAGAATGCGCACTGGCGCATACACCAGGACAAGCCTTGGTTCGACGAGTGGTTCACCAACCGGCCGGCCGACATTGCGGACACCACGGAATTTCGTCGGCTGCTCCTTGCCGGGCCCGACCTGCTGTCCGAGGAGGCCGCCGAATGGTGCGTGGATGGTGCCATCGGCTACGTCTGCCAGGACGACCACGCGAACGACTGCTGGCGGTGCGGTATCCCACCGGCAACGGAGTCCCCCAACGAGTGAACGTGGGCACCAGCATAGAAAGCATCAAATCCACTGACCGCGCTCTCTCCCACCTGCTCGGCGGCCTCCCCTGCTTGGGGAGCCAGTCGCGGCTCCACTGACTGGAGATGTGCGGGTGCTTCTGACGGATCTGTGGCAGCAACGCTGGCCCGGCTGCCCGCCGGTCGGTCACAAGCTCCGTGAGCCCTACAGGAATGTCTGGGTCCGCTTCCACGGTCCGTCGGGTCTTTGTCATCAGCATCACCGGCCTGCCGGTTTCTTGATAACCACGGCTTCCACGACACGGAGGTCGAGCAGGTCGCCGGACCTCCGGGATCATGACGCCATGCAACTCCGATACTTCAATCGGACCGGATGGACCGCCATCTTCAATGGCACTGAGACCGAGATCGGTCGCATGGTGCGTGTGGAGGGATGGGATCCCGCAACCGGGGCAGCCTTGGTGGTCAACCCGCAGCGAGGGGCATTGCGCCAGGTCACGGACTACGTGGACTTCTCCCACTTGGAGCGGGCCGATCAGGTCGTTGCCGCGATACCCGGTGGGGGATGGCGGGCACACTGGACGGATGAAGGGCCGGGTGGATCACCTCTCACGGAGCGGGTGCTGGCCTGGTTGATCACTTCGCAGGGCCGGGCGACTGCCATCACGGTCGATGCTCAGGGGCATGTGGAGGACGCCGACAGCGCCGACGCCTTCATACCGCCGGGTGAGGAGCTTCAATGACGGCGTCGATGCCGCAACAGGCGGGCCCGGCGTCTGAGGGTCGGGCTTCTGATGCCGGCTGGGAGGCCCCCTATTACCGGGTTCGGGCCGCCGGCTTCCAGGTGCTCTTCCTCGTGGAACCGGACGAGGCGATCGAGGAGGTCTGCAACGTCGATGCCGAGGTTCATCTTGCCGACGGGTCGCGCTGGAGTTCCACGATCTTCACACCAGTGCGGCGCCGAGAGGTCAGCTGGGCCGGGATGCGATCTGCTGACGGGCAGAGCCCCAGACATCCTCGAACTCCTCGAAGGTGAGCTGTTCGGGGTCGTGGCCTTCCCATTCCGAGACGGGCAGCTCGGCAGTGATCCCGAATCTGCTGTCGTAATCACCGAGGCGGCCTGCGTCGCGGGCCCGCTGCCACTCGGCGAGGGAGGCTGCTGCGATCGGGATCAGCTCTGGACCTTCGAGTTCGACCTGCCGGATCACCCAGCCTTCGGCGTCGACCTCGAAGTAGAACCAGGTGTCTTCCTCGTCCCAGTAACAGCGCATCCATGTGGTCACCAGGCCATGATGCCGGGCCAGATGCACCGCGCTACTCCGCCTTGTCTCATGGCTGGGCGATGAATCCTGCGGATCGGTCGAGCTGGAAAGGAGAACCGACCCGGGTTGGATCCCAGCCTTGATCCCGCGCCTCTCGAATGCTGGCAGCAACGTGAGCCGGACGAATGGGCTCCGTCTCGACGCCCACCCAGTTACTGGGATGGGCCTGACCGCTGGTGACGATCAACGGCGTGCCCGGCTGGCTGCCGCTGGCCGCTTCAACCGCATAGGTCATCGGTGTCCAGCAGAGTCCCTGCATGTAGGAGGGCTTCCTGCGGATCCGCCAGCGGTACTCGATCCCGTCAACGGTTATGCGCCGGGAACCCTTCTTGTTCAGCGCCATCTTCGCCTCCTCCGCTGGACTCTAGCGCTGTGCAATAGGTCCGTCTCAGCCAGAATCTTCCGGGCCGCCGGGCAGCGAGCCGAAACCCGAGTGCCGTGCAGGCCGTGGTCGCCGTAGTGTCCGGGGCGAAAGGCGGTTCCAGTGGAGATCACGGTTCAGTGGATCAGGACGTCCTGGACGAAGCACTCCAGGGGCGGTGACGCTGCTGCCCGCAGGAACTCAGCGCCAACGGGGTTCCTGGTGTCACCAGTGCCGTCTTCCTTCGCCCAGGTCATCCAGATGTCCGAGCGTGACGGTTTCGCGCCGCACGAGAGTGAGAGGGACTTGCGCCAGGTCGGACTCAGCTTGCGGGACGAGAGCGATCGGCTCCGCGTGCTGGCACGTGTGGAGCCGTTGTTCGGATTGCCGCCGCGCCCGCGGCGGCCGCCGGCGGTGCGTCTGGTCCCGGGGCATTGGGTCCGTTGGCAGTTGAACTATCGGTTCAGTAGTGCCGCCGGAATACGGGACTGGTCGTACTGGCTCGATACGTTCAACGTTGCCTATGGGCCCGTCGACCCGAACGTCTTCCTGTCGGAGCCGACCATTCTGGTCGATGAGTGCGGTCCTGTTCGATAGCCGACCGCCGACGATCGGCTGGTCATGGGTTCTGCCTGGAGGCGGGAGGAATGCCGGTCTCGATGGTGTTGCCGCCTGGTCGGGCGCCTTCGCTGTCGGTCAGCGCGTCCATCACGGCTTGTCCGGCCTTGGTGGGGCGGAGTGATTCGCCCTGGCGGGGGCGGATGTAGAGCTGGACGCCCAAATCACCTTCCAGGGCAGCAAACTGGGTGTAAAGGACCGAGCGAGTGGTGCCGAGCTGGCGTGATGCCTCGGCGAGGGTGCGATGCTTCATGGCTTCTCGGAACCGCTGAAGGCGGCCCCAACAGCGCCGATCTGTGAGGGCCGGCCTGATCAGCGGCGGTACTGAGTCGAGTTCCGATTGGCTCACGGCCCGGCGTCCGCCGCGTGGACGGAGTGCGATGCCCATGGCCCGGAGGCGGCGTGTCAGGGTCGTTGGGCTCATGTCCAGCTCGATGGCGATGCTGGCCAGGGTCCGGGCCTGCCGGATGTACTGCTCTCGGAGCCACTGCTCATCGCCGATCGGCTTCCTCGATGGCTCTCGGCTAGCGATGAGGCCGGACTGATTCAGCACCTCGCTGATGAGTCTTTTGGGGATACGGGTCTCGGAGGCGATCTCTCTGACCGTCTTCCGCGCGTCGAGGTACTCGCGTCGCAGGAAATCGTCGGTGAGCACGGTATGTGCTTGCTGACGGGCCTGAGCTGCGGCAAGCCGGGATCGTCGAGCAATAGGCCTGCTGGGGTCGACCCAAGATCCGCCGCTTTTGGAGGGCCAGGGGCTGCTGGGTGGGTGCTGCTCGAAGCAATGGCGGATGCTCTCCGCAGGGTGCGCCAGCGACGGTCCAGGTCCCGGACGTAGATGCGGGTGATGTCGTCGGGGTCGACCTGGAAGGGCCATCCGTTCTCGACCGGACCCTTGTAGGGACTCCGGACATCGCTGAGGCCCTTGAGGCCGGGGCCGCTGTAGCGGCGACGGCCGATCTCGACTCCGTAGTGCTGGATCGTGCGCCATTCGGTCTTTAGGAATTCGTAGGCAAGGTCGGGGTCTCTGGGGGCCTCGATGTAACCCGCCCGAGCCATGCCGTGCTCGAACATTGAGGCGGGGGACATACGCAGCCCTGGCAGGCCCGGGTCGACCAGACTCGTGTGCGGTCGGTGGTGGTAGACCGCCGCGACCCACTCACGGATGACCGCTTCCAGCTCATGCAGGAAGAAGAAGGCGTCGTCCTCGGGGTTCTCTCTCTCTCTCTCTCCCCCCCCGGGAATGGACGTCCGGCCCCTTATAGCCGGGTAGTGCTTGAAGCAGGCCCTCGCGCAGGGTGCGAAAGAATCTTTCGACTGGCCCTTTATCGCGGCCCGTCCGTAGCCTCGCAGGCTGGATCGAGATGCCCATCCGTCGGCAGACGCTGGTCAGATGCTCGGAGTCGTACTGCTTTCCGTGGTCGTTGACCAAGGTTTCCGGAACCAGAATGGGGCCAGCTGCACCAGCTCCTTCGGCGACAGCCGTATCCACGAGGACCGTCCGTGGGATGCCGTGCTCGGGCCAGACCGCGTAGCGCGGCCAGTCCTTCCCAGCCGGCCTGGGCCGGAACGACTGGTAGAGCACCGCGCTGACGTCCACCGCCTTCGTCGACACCGGAGTGAGGCGGATGCCGGTGATGCAGCGGGTGTACCAGTCCATACCGATGCTGAGCTCAGCCTGCACCCATCGAAGGGTGAACGGGTCGAAGGCGAAAACGTCCAGCCGGGTGGAGTCCATCAGGAGGTACTCGCCCGGCCTGGTCGGCCGCAACTTGCCATAAGGCTCATTGGGCCGGCCAGCGATGTCCCGGTTCCGCTTCGCACTCAGTCGGAAGAGCGGGTGCTGGTCCTCCAACTCCTCAAGCAGCCGGAAGGCAGTAGCCCGGCTGGGTTGCGGGACGACATCCGGACCGAACCGTGCAACCACCCGTGCTCGGGTCCGCTCGATCACCAGCGTGCGGGACGGCTTGGACTCCTTGGCATGCTCGACCATGACCTCCGTGGCTGTCTCCACCCATCGGTCATCCAGTTTCGTGGCCCGCCCACGTGCGGGTCGCCCGGCAGCCGCCAAGCCCGCCTCGCCGCCACGGCGGAAGTCCCGAACCCAGCGCTCGACGGTACGGACGGTGACGCCGAGTTCAGCGGCCTTGCTCGCGTAGCGCTCGCCTAGCGGGAGGTCAGGCGAGTATTCCAGTCTCGGCTCGCCTTCCGCTGCCAGCTCCGGAGCGCCCGACCGGTAACCGGTGAGAACTTCCCGGACATGGCCTGCCCGCTCTCGTAGTCCGTCTTGCTCGGCTTTCGACAGCTGGCTCAGCACGACGCCAGCGACGTCTTCGTCGTCGTCACTGGACGGTCCCGGAGCATCCGGGATCACACGAACTCGATCAGACAGCAGCAGTTCCTTCACTGCCAGTCTCAGCAGCTTCCCGCGGCCGTTCTTCAGTACCGCCTCGTTGCCGTTCGCGGTGATCGCCAGCTCGATTATCTCAACGGTCTCGCCGTCATAGCGGAACCGTGTACCAACCCCCACGCGGACTCCGGCCCAGCTCACTTCGAATCCCTCAGAACGTGATGACCGCTGAGCGGGGTACTCAAGTCGGTGACCAGCTCACCACGCCAGAGAAGGTGAAGGATCCCAGCACGGACCTCCTCCGGTTCTCGTCCGGCGAGTGCGTCATCGAGTTCGCCAAGTGTCCGGCAATCCAGCCCCATCGCTCGAAGTTCGTCGAGCAGGAGACCATCAAAAAGCCAGTCACGTCGGTACCCGGCGAGGAACCGAAGGTTCTCGAGTTCCGCCGGCGCAGGTTCGCTCCACACGACGTATCGCCATCCGCGTGTCTCCACCAGCCGCCGCGTCCAGTCGAAAGTGAACGCCACCTCTGGCTTGGCCACCCGGTGCCTCGGCTTGACGTCGACCACGACCGGACCGTCCTCGCTGATCAGAAGGTAGTCCGGAATGTGTTCGCGAACCTTTCCTTCCACCTCAGCTTTCAGCAGGAAGGGCTGGGCAAGGATGCGGCGGACGGATGGGTCGAAGTCGTCAAACAGCAGTCGAGCAAGTTCAAGCCGTGACTCGTAGATCACGTGGTCACGCATGGTCGAGGACCAGTAGGTGCCCGAGTAGTGCCTCTGGCCGTCGTACCACCGGAATGTCCGCCATGGAGACGCTGTCGCTAACGTCGCGCTGCTGACGCTTTCCCATGGCTCGTCTTCGAACCCCCGGCCCGATGTACGGAAACACACCACTGCCGACTCAGCTGGCACGAGCACCCCCCACTCCCGCAGCATCAGGTTCGATGCGATCAAGCAGTCGGTGACAGCCTGGGCCGTACGGCAGTACGTGCACCAAGAGAGCTTGGAACGTCCACACGTTTGAGCGAATTCGGCCTCAAGAGTCTGGCCAATCTCACGACGATGTCGTATCCGACATCCATCCGACATCGATCGTGAGATTCCGACACGGAAAATGAGGCCCTACACCCCGGCACGATCAGGTTTGTGCCATGTCCACGAAGCGCGAGTAGTGGCCCTGGAAGGCGACGGTGATGGTGGCCGTCGGGCCGTTACGGTGCTTGCCGACGATGATGTCGGCCTCGCCGGCGCGCGGGGACTCCTTCTCGTAGGCGTCCTCGCGGTGGAGCAGGATGACCATGTCGGCGTCCTGCTCGATGGAGCCGGACTCTCGGAGGTCGGAGACCATCGGCTTCTTGTCGGTGCGCTGCTCGGGGCCACGGTTCAGCTGGGAGAGCGCGATCACCGGGAGCTCCAGCTCCTTGGCGAGGAGCTTGAGGTTTCGCGACATGTCGGAGACCTCCTGCTGGCGGCTCTCCTGCCGCTTGGAGCCACCGGACTGCATCAGCTGGAGGTAGTCGATGATGACGAGCTTGAGGCCGTTGCGCTGCTTGAGCCGGCGGCACTTGGCGCGGATCTCCATCATCGACAGGTTCGGGGAGTCGTCGATGTAGAGCGGCGCCTGGGAGACGTCCGGCATCCGGCGGGCGAGCCGCGTCCAGTCCTCGTCGGTCATCGTCCCGGAGCGCATGTGGTGCAGCGCGACCCGTGCCTCGGCCGACAGCAGACGCATCGCGATCTCGTTGCGGCCCATTTCGAGGGAGAAGATGACGCTGGGCAGGTTGTGCTTGATCGACGCGGCGCGGGCGAAGTCGAGCGCGAGGGTCGACTTACCCATGGCGGGACGGGCCGCGATGATGATCATCTGGCCGGGGTGGAGTCCGTTGGTGAGCGAGTCGAGGTCGCTGAAGCCGGTGGGCACACCGGTCATCTCGCCACTGCGGGAGCCGATCGCCTCGATCTCGTCGAGCGCGCCCTCCATGATGTCGCCGAGCGGCAGGTAGTCCTCGGTGGTCCGCTGCTCGGTGACCTTGTAGATCTCCGCCTGGGCCGAGTTCACGATCTCGTCGACGTCGCCGTCGGCCGCGTATCCCATCTGCGTGATCTTGGTACCGGCCTCGACGAGCCGGCGGAGCACGGCCCGCTCGTGGACGATCTCCGCGTAGTACGAGGCGTTCGCCGCGGTCGGCACCGACTGGACGAGGGTGTGCAGATAGGAGGCGCCGCCGACGCGGTTGATCTCGCCGCGCTTGGTGAGCTCGGCGCCGACCGTGATGGGATCGGCGGGCTCGCCCTTGGCGTAGAGGTCGAGGATCGCGCCGAAGACGGTCTCGTGCGCGGGCTTGTAGAAGTCGTGGCCCTTGATGATCTCCACGACGTCGGCGATGGCGTCCTTGGACAGGAGCATGCCACCGAGCACGGACTGCTCGGCGTCGAGGTCCTGCGGGGGCACCCGCTCGAAACCGGAGAGTCCGCCGTCCCAGGGCCCGTCGCTGCCGCGCTCGTGCTGCTCGTCGCGGCCCCGGCCGCGCCCGCGACCCTCGCCGCGGCCCTCGCCGCGCCCTTCGCCGCGTCCTTCGCCCCGGGTGCGTACGGGCAGCCGGTCGCTGGGTCCGCCGTCCGCCCAGGGGTCGTCCATGGGCTCGGGAACGCTCACCCGCCACCTCTTCCCGTCCGCTCCGCGGACCTCGCCGTGCCACTCCTTCTTACGCCACGGCCTTGATCAAAGAGTGGCTTTGCGTCCGCTTCTGGCGCGTCGGGCGCCGGTCCACGGTAGGCCCGCGAGAGGCATCGGCCAATCTGGTTATCCACAGGCTCTGTGGGTGAAGCCCCCAATGCTGTGGATAAGCTGCCGGATCCTGTGCACGGACCGGGGGACAGCCATGTGGACAAACTCATAGCCCCCTCCCCAATACGGCTCTGACCTGCGACTTTTCCATCCACCGGCTGTGGGGGAGAAAAACTTTTCCCCCGGGACCACGATCAGAACAAACAGCCCACACCCGAAGCCCCGCTCCCCACACAGGTAAGGACTGCTGACACATTGCATCTCTTACCTGTGGACGATTAGATTTACCCCATGACCCAGGCCCCCACGCGCTCCAGGACCGCGCCGCGCCGGCACGACCGCGAGATACTCTCGCTCGCCCTGCCGGCCTTCGCCGCTCTCGTCGCCGAGCCACTCTTCCTGATGGTGGACAGCGCCATCGTGGGGCACCTCGGCACCCCCCAGCTCGCGGGCCTCGCCATCGCCGGCGCCCTGCTCTCCACCGCCGTCAGCGTCTTCGTCTTCCTCGCCTACGCCACCACGGCGGCCGTCGCCCGGCGGGTCGGCGCGGGTGATCTGCCCGCCGCCCTCCGGCAGGGCATCGACGGCATCTGGCTGGCCCTCCTCCTCGGCGTCGCCGTCGTCGCGGTCACCCTGCCCACGGCCCCCTGGCTCGTCCAGATCTTCGGCGCCTCCGACACCGCCACCCCCTACGCCCTCACCTATCTGCGGATCTCGATCCTGGGCATCCCCGCGATGCTGATCGTCCTGGCCGCCACCGGCGTCCTGCGCGGCCTCCAGGACACCCGTACCCCGCTCTACGTGGCCGTCGGCGGCTTCGCGGTCAACGGCGTCCTCAACGTCGGCCTGGTCTACGGCGCCGGATTCGGCATCGCGGGCTCCGCCTGGGGCACCGTCATCGCCCAGTGCGGCATGGCCGCCGCGTACCTCGTCGTGGTGGTCAGGGGTGCCCGCCGCCACGGTGTCGCGCTCCGGCCCGACACCGCCGGCATCCGCGCCTCCGCCCAGGCGGGCGTCCCACTCCTGGTCCGTACGCTCTCCCTGCGCGCCGTCCTGATGATCGCTACCGCCGTCGCCGCCCGCCTGGGCGACACCGACGTCGCGGCCCATCAGATCATCCTCTCCCTGTGGAGCCTGATGGCCTTCGCCCTGGACGCCATCGCCATCGCCGGCCAGGCCATCATCGGGCGCTACCTGGGCGCCGACGACGCCGACGGCGCCCGCCAGGTCTGCCGCCGGATGGTCCAGTGGGGCGTGGTCTCCGGGGTGGTCCTCGGCCTGCTCCTCGTCCTGGCCCGACCGCTCTTCATCCCGCTCTTCACCAGCGACCCGGCCGTCCAGTCCACCCTGCTGCCGGCCCTGCTCGTCGTGGCCCTCTCCCAGCCGATCGCCGGAGTGGTCTTCGTCCTCGACGGCGTCCTCATGGGCGCGGGAGACGGCCCCTACCTCGCCTGGGCGATGCTGCTCACGCTCGCCGCCTTCGCGCCCGTGGCCCTGCTCGTGCCGTTGCTCGGCGGCGGGCTGACCGCCCTCTGGTGGGCGATGGCGCTGATGATGACGGTCCGGATGGGCACGCTCTGGTTCCGGATGCGCTCCGGCCGCTGGATCGTCGTGGGCGCCACCCGCTGACCCGGGGCGCTGTTTCACGTGAAACAGCGCAAACGGCCACAAGCGCATGTTTCACGTGAAACACGCGGAAGGGCCGCACCCCCTGAGGGGTGCGGCCCTTCCTTCTGCGCGAGCGCAGAACTGCTGAGCGCAGCGTTACGCGGCAACGACCTCGATGCCGAGCTTCGCGGCAACCTCGGGGTGCAGACGCACGAGCACCTGGTGCGAGCCCAGGGTCTTGATCGGCGAACCGAGCTCGACGCGACGCTTGTCGACCTCGGGGCCACCGGCGGACTTGATCGCCGTGGCGACGTCGGCCGGGGTCACGGAGCCGAAGAGACGGCCGGCGTCGCCGGAGCGAACAGCCAGGCGCACCTTCGTGCCCTCGAGCTTGGCCTTGACCTCGTTGGCCTGCTCGATGGTCGCGATCTCGTGGATCTTGCGGGCGCGGCGGATCTGCGCCACGTCCTTCTCGCCACCCTTGGTCCAGCGGATCGCGAAACCACGCGGGACCAGGTAGTTGCGAGCGTAGCCGTCCTTGACCTCGACGACGTCGCCGGCCGCACCGAGGCCGGAGACTTCCTGGGTGAGGATGATCTTCATTTTTCGGTCACCCTTCCCTTATCGCGCGGTGGACGTGTAGGGCAGCAGCGCCATCTCACGGCTGTTCTTCACGGCCGTGGCGACGTCACGCTGGTGCTGCGTGCAGTTGCCGGTAACGCGGCGGGCACGGATCTTGCCGCGGTCGGAAATGAACTTCCGCAGCATGTTCGTGTCCTTGTAGTCCACGTACGCGGTCTTGTCCTTGCAGAACGCGCAGACCTTCTTCTTAGGCTTGCGCACAGGCGGCTTCGCCATGGTGTTTCTCCTGTGTGATCAAGAAGTGTGGGGTACGAGCTGCTTCCAGGCAGGGCCTAGAAGGGAGGCTCGTCCGAGTAGCCGCCGCCGGAGTTGCCACCCCAGCCGCCACCGCCGCCGCCGGCCTGCTGGCCGCCGCCGGAGGAGGAGCCGCCGGAGGCCCAGGGGTCGTCGGCGGGAGCACCGCCGCCGCCCTGCTGGCCGCCGCCGGAGTTGCCACCCCAGCCGCCGCCACCCTGCTGGCCACCGCCGCCACCGCCGCCGAAGCCGCCGCCGCCACCCTGACCACCGCGGCCGGTGGTCTTGGTGACCTTGGCCGTGGCGTTACGCAGGCTGGGACCGACTTCCTCGACGTCCAGCTCGAAGACCGTGCGCTTGACGCCCTGGTTGTCCTCGTAGGACCGCTGCTTGAGCCGGCCCTGCACGACGACACGCATGCCGCGCTGAAGGGACTCGGCGACGTTCTCCGCCGCCTGACGCCAGACCGAGCAGGTCAGGAAGAGGCTCTCGCCGTCCTTCCACTCGTTGGTCTGACGGTCGAAGGTGCGGGGAGTGGACGCGACGCGGAACTTCGCGACCGCCGCACCGGACGGGGTGAAGCGCAGCTCGGGGTCGTCGACGAGATTGCCGACGACCGTGATGACGGTCTCGCCTGCCATGGGTGAACCTCTCGGCGGGATTGCTTCTGGCTGCTTGCTGCTACTCGGACCCGATTACCTCTGAGCGGAAGCTCAGTGGGTCTCGGGACGGAGGACCTTGGTCCGGAGGACCGACTCGTTCAGGTTCATCTGGCGGTCGAGCTCCTTGACGACCGCAGGCTCGGCCTGCAGGTCGATGACCGAGTAGATGCCCTCGGGCTTCTTCTTGATCTCGTAGGCGAGACGACGACGGCCCCAGGTGTCGACCTTCTCGACCTTTCCGTTGCCCTCACGGACGACGGAAAGGAAGTTCTCGATCAGCGGGGAGACAGCGCGCTCCTCGAGATCGGGGTCGAGGATGACCATCACCTCGTAGTGACGCATGTGGAACCCACCTCCTTTGGACTCAGCGGCCACGGTCGTTCCGTGGCAGGAGGGTCGTGATGCGTGAGCGACGGTATCGGCGGCCACCGACAACGGGCCCCGACGAGCGGGGTGTGTCGGCGGTTCCTGGAAGGACCAGGGCAGACACCGGCGCAGACCGTACAGAGTACCCGCACATCGCCCTGCGGTTGAAATCCGGCGGGGAGGGGACGCAATCTGTACACATCGGACGTCGGCGGCGCTAGGATGCGCCGCCCTCCGCACGGCACGCCAGGAGGTGCCCCATGGCACAGGCAATGCGACCCGACCCCGGCCACTCCCTCTTCGCGACGGACGGCAAGCCCCACCCGCTCCAGGACACCCTGCTCGCGGTGACCCTGGCGCTCGGCATCCTGTCCTTCGTCACGGCGCAGTTCCACAGCCTGCACCTGCTCAGCTCGTGGACGGGCCTGATCGGCATCCTGACCGGTGCCTACGGACAGTTCATCTCCGTCACCACCCGCGAACGCTTCTTCCTGATCATCGGCCTCGGCGCCTCCGCCGTCGGCTTCTTCCTCGGCATGGCCCACGGAGGTCTCTTCGGCGGCGTCATCAGCTGACACCGAGCACGTCAGGGCCCACGCGGCCCTTCGGGGCGCTCCCCGGTCGCAGTAGGCTTCGGCGCGAGAGCCGGAGCCCCTGACCGATGGGGACACACCTGCCGAGGAGCGCCCCGCATGAGCCTGACCCTGAGGACCATCAGCCGAGAGCAGCATCTGGCGTACATCCAGACCCTGCCCGGCGCGAGCCACTGCCAGGTCCCGGCGTGGGCGGACGTCAAGACCGAGTGGCGCTCGGAGAGCCTCGGCTGGTTCGACAAGAACGGCGAGCTCGTCGGCGTCGGTCTGGTCCTCTACCGCCAGCTCCCCAAGCTCAAGCGCTACCTGGCCTACCTCCCCGAGGGCCCGGTCATCAACTGGTACGCCCCCAACCTCGACGAGTGGCTCCAGCCGATGCTGGCCCACCTCAAGCAGCAGGGCGCCTTCTCCGTGAAGATGGGCCCGCCGGTCGTCATCCGCCGATGGGACTCGGCCGCGATCAAGTCCGGCATCCAGGACCCGGACGTCAAGCGCCTCCGCGACGTCCAGGCCACCGAGGTCGAGGCGCGCGCCTTCGAGGTCTCCGACCGGCTCCGCAAGATGGGCTGGCAGCAGGGCGAGGACGGCGGCGCCGGCTTCGGCGACGTGCAGCCGCGCTACGTCTTCCAGGTCCCGCTGGCCAACCGCTCCCTCGACGACGTCCTCAAGGGCTTCAACCAGCTGTGGCGCCGCAACATCAAGAAGGCCGAGAAGGCCGGCGTCGAGGTCGTCCAGGGCGGCTACGAGGACCTCGCCGAGTGGCAGCGCCTGTACGAGATCACCGCGGTCCGCGACAAGTTCCGGCCGCGCCCGCTCTCGTACTTCCAGCGCATGTGGACCGTCCTCAACAACGAGGACCCCAACCGGATGCGCCTCTACTTCGCCCGTCACAACGGCGTGAACCTCTCTGCCGCGACCATGCTCGTCGTCGGCGGGCACGTCTGGTACTCGTACGGCGCCTCCGACAACATCGGCCGTGAGGTCCGGCCGTCCAACGCGATGCAGTGGCGGATGCTCCGCGACGCCTACGCGATGGGCGCGACCGTCTACGACCTGCGCGGCATCTCGGACTCGCTCGACGAGACCGACCACCTGTTCGGCCTCATCCAGTTCAAGGTCGGCACCGGCGGCGAGGCCGTCGAGTACGTCGGCGAGTGGGACTTCCCGCTCAACAAGCTCCTGCACAAGGCGCTGGACATCTACATGTCGCGCCGCTGACCCTCCGCGCGGGGTTGCGTACCCTCGTAGTTCCACGGGGCTCGTACACACCTCCGACACCCCACCGCAGCCATCAGAAAGGTTCCGGGCCGGCCATGGCGCTCTCCCTCTACGTCGACACCGCTCGCTGGCGGGCGCACCAGAAGACCGTGATCGACCAGTTCCCCGGCCTGATCCCGGTCTGCAAGGGCAACGGCTACGGCTTCGGCCACGAGCGGCTCGCCGAGGAGGCGGCCCGCTTCGGCGCCGACATGCTCGCGGTGGGGACCACGTACGAGGCCGCGAGGATCAAGGACTGGTTCGGCGGCGACCTGCTGGTGCTCACCCCGTTCCGGCGCGGCGAGGAGCCGGTGCCGCTGCCCGACCGCGTGATCCGCTCCGTCTCCTCCGTGGACGGCGTGCACGCGCTGGTCGGCGCCCGGGTCGTCATCGAGGTCATGAGCTCGATGAAGCGGCACGGCGTCCGCGAGGAGGAGCTCGCGCTGCTCCCGTCCGCCATCGAGGACGTGCGGCTGGAGGGCTTCGCCCTGCACCTGCCACTGGACCGCCCGGACGGCACGGACGCCGTCGAGGAGGTCATCGCCTGGATGGACCGGCTGCGCGCCGCCCGGCTGCCGCTGCACACCATGTTCGTGAGCCACCTGCGGGCCGAGGAGCAGGCCCGGCTCCAGCAGCAGTTCCCCCAGACGCGTTTCCGCGCCCGGATCGGCACCCGGCTCTGGCTGGGCGACCACGACGCCACCGAGTACCGCGGTTCGGTCCTGGACGTCACCCGGGTCGCCAAGGGCGACCGCTTCGGCTACCGCCAGCAGAAGGCCGCCTCGGACGGCTGGCTGGTCGTGGTCGCCGGCGGCACCTCGCACGGCGTGGGCCTGGAGGCCCCGAAGGCGATGCACGGCGTGATGCCGCGTGCCAAGGGCGTGGCCCGGGCCGGTCTGGCCACGGTCAACCGGAACCTGTCGCCGTTCGTCTGGGCGGGCAAGCAGCGCTGGTTCGCCGAGCCGCCGCACATGCAGGTGTCGATCCTCTTCGTGCCGGCCGACGCCCAGGAGCCGCAGGTCGGCGACGAGCTGGTGGCGCACCTGCGCCACACCACGACGCAGTACGACCGGCTCGTCGAGCGCTGAGGTCGGGCGCCGAGCCGGCCGTACGTCACGTCCTCAGGTCACCCCCGGGAGCCCTCGGCCCCGGGGGTTCCCCATGTCACGAGAAGTTCCTGCCCGCCGGACTCGGGCGCGGGGGCCGCGTGCCGGGCCGGGTGGGCGGCCCTGCCCACGACGAAGACGTCCGGCGCGCCGTCCAGGACGCCGCCCGAGGGGTCGTCGGAGCCGTCGCGCCGGACCGGGTCCTTCTCGGGCGCCAGGATGTCCCGTACGACCATGGCGCACAGGTACAGCGTGCCCAGCAGGTGCAGCACGACCGCGAAGTGGTAGCCGTCCAGCGGCAGTCCCTGCTTGCTGCCGCTGCCGGTGAACGCGAGGTACATCCAGATCCCGAGGAAGTACAGGACCTCGCAGGACTGCCAGATCAGGAAGTCGCGCCAGCGCGGCCGGGCGAGCGCGGCGAGCGGCACCAGCCACAGCACGTACTGCGGTGAGTAGACCTTGTTCGTCAGGACGAACGCGGCGACCATCAGGAACGCCAGCTGGGCCAGCCGGGGCCTGCGCGGCGCGGCGAAGGCCAGCCAGGCGAGCCCGCCCGCGGCCAGCAGCAGGAGCAGCATCGCGTACAGGTTGGCCCGCTCGGGCGGGATGGCCTCGCCGCCGCGCTGGCTGACGAGCAGCCAGACCGAGCCGAAGTCCACGTTCCGGTCGCGGCTGAACAGGTAGAACTGCTTCCAGCCCTCGGGCGCGAGGAGCATCACCGGCAGGTTCACGACGAGCCAGGAGCCCACCGCGCCGAGCAGCGCGGTGCCGAAGGCCCGCATCCTTCCGGCCCGCCGGCAGAGCAGCAGCAGCGGCCACAGGATCAGCAGCGGGTAGAACTTGGCGGCGACGGCGAGGCCGAGCACGATGCCGGCGGCGAGCGGCCGGGAGCGGGACCACATCAGGATCGCGGCGGCTGTGAGGGCCACGGCCAGCAGGTCCCAGTTGATGGTGGCGGTGAGGGCCACGGAGGGCGCCAGGGCGACCAGCAGGCCGTCCCAGGGGCGCCGGCGGTGGGTCCGGGCCACACAGACGGCGAGGACGGCCGCGCAGACCATCAGCAGGCCCGCGTTGACCAGCCAGTACGCCTGTTCCTGGGCCTGGAGCTCGCCGCCGGGGGTCAGCCAGGCCGCGACCTCCATGAAGAGCCCCGTCAGGACGGGGTACTCCAGGAACGGTATGTCGCCGGGGAGCCGGTCGAAGTAGGGCACCAGGCCCTCGGCGAAGCCGCGCCCGGCGAAGAGGTGCGGGATGTCCGAGTAGCAGGCGTGGGTGTACTGCGAGGTGGTGCCGCGGAACCAGGCCCAGTTGTAGCAGGGCAGTTTCTGCACCATGCCGAGGGCGAACATGCCGATGGCGACGAGGGCGATCACCCGCACCGGCGTGAACTGCCCGCCCGCGGGCCCGCTGCCGGGCAGGGCGCGGCGCCCGTAGCGCCCGCCGATGAGCTCGCTGCCCGCGGCGGCCACCTCGTCCCGCCGGGTGGGGGCGACGGTCGGGAGCGTGCCCTCGCGCGCTCCGTCCGGCGCCGCGGGCCCGTCGAGGGGGCCGCTCGTCTTCTTCAGGCTCGGCATGGGGGACATCCTGCCGTACGACCCTGGGAATCCGGCCGCGGCCCGGGGCGGGATTCCGGCGGGCCCCTCGGCCCGGGAAACGCGGAGGGCCGCCGCGGTCCGCTCCGTACGTGCTGTACGGAGCGGCCGCGACGGCCCTCGCTTCGCCGGGGTCCCGCCGCGCGGGCCGGGCCCCGGCCACCTCACTCGAAGAGGCTGCCGCTTCCGGTGGTCTCGGTCGGCTCGCCGCCGCCGTCCCCGTTGCCGCCGTTGTTCCCGTTGCCCCCGTTGCCGGGGACTCCGGGCTCCGTCGTCTCTTCCGGCGGGGTCTCCTCCGAGCTGCCCGACGGGGTCGGCTCGGTCGTCCCGCCCGTGCCGCCGCCGTCGTTCCCGCCGCTGCCGGTTTCCCCGCAGTTCCACCCGTCCCAGATGCCACAGGTGGTCTTGGTGGGCTTCGGGTCCTTGGTGGTCGGACGGCCCGTGTCGGTGGGCGTCGGCGGGGGAGTCGTCGTCGGGGCGGTGGTGGCCGTCTCGGTCGGCGTCGGCGTCTCGGTCGGGGTCGGGGTGGCCGTCGGCTTGGGCGTGGCGCCACCGCCGTAGACCGCCTCGGCGTCCGCCAGCTTCTCCGGCTTCGGGAACTCCTCGACGGGCATGTCCGCGACGGCGTCCGTCATGTAGTCGTTCCAGATGGTCGACGGGAAGGACGAGCCGTGGATCGAGTCCTGCCCGCCCGTGCCGTACATCTCCTGGAACTTGCGGTCCTTCTTCGACTCGTCGTCGTCGAAGCGGTACATGTCGATCGCCGTCGAGAGCTGCGGGGTGTAGCCCACGAACCAGGCCGACATGTTGTCGTCGGTGGTACCGGTCTTGCCGGCCACCTGGCGGCCCGGGATGGCGGCGTTGTTGCCGGTGCCGTCCTCGTCCTCGACGACGCTGCGGAGCACGTCGGTGACGTTGGAGGAGATCGCCGAGGAGAACGCCTGCTGGGGCGCTTCCTTGTGCTGGAAGATGACCTGGCCGTTCTTGAGCACCTTGGTGACCGAGTACGGCTCGTTGCGCATGCCCTGGTTGGCGAAGGTGGCGTAGGAACCGGCCATCCGGATCGCGCTCGGGCTGGAGATGCCGAGCGAGAAGGACGGGACCTCGCCCTTGACCAGGGAGTCGGGGCGCAGACCGGCGGAGACGGCCATGTCACGCACCTTGTCGATGCCGACGTCCATGCCCAGCTGCACGAAGGGGGAGTTGGCGGAGACGATCATCGCCCGGCGCAGGCTGATGTTGCCGTAGCTGGTGTCGCCCTCGTTGTTCTGCTTCCACTCCTCTCCCTTCTCGTTGTGCCAGATCTCGCCCTTGTAGGTACGGACCTTGAGGTCGTCCTTGCCGCTGTAGCGGCTCTTGTCAGGGTCGACCAGAGTGCGCGTGGAGGGGCCCTGCTCCGCGGGACCCTCCGGGTCGCGCACACCGTCCTGCATCGCGGCGGCGAGCACGAAGGGCTTGAACGTCGAACCGACCTGGGCACCGGTGGTGTCGGCGTTGTTGGTGTAGTGCTTGGTCGCGTCCTGGCCGCCGTAGAGCGCGACGATGGCGCCGGACTTGACGTCGACGGAGGCGCCGCCGAACTCGACGTTGGTGTCGTCGTCAGGACGCTTCTTCTCGTCGATGTACTCGTCGTAGATCTTCTTGACCGAGGTCTGCATCGCTTCCACCTTCTTCTTGTCGAAGGTGGTGTGGATCTCGTAGCCGCCCAGGTCCAGGGCCTCGGCGCTGATGTCGTACTTGCTGCGGAAGTTGGCCTTCGCGGTGGCGACCAGGTAGCCGATCTGGCCGCCCAGCTGCGCGTCCTGCTTCGGCTTCTGGATCTTCGGCAGGCCCGTGTACTTCGCCCGCTCAGCTGCCTGGATCTTCCCGTCCTTGACCATCTCGTCGAGGATCCAGGACCAGCGCTCGGTGAGGCGCGCCAGGTTCTTCTGCGGGGTGGCGTTGGCGTCGACCTCGGGGTAGCCCGCCGGGTCGTAGTACGTGGCGCCCTTCAGGACGGAGGCGAGCACCGCCGACTCGGAGGCGTTGAGGTGCTTGGCGTCCTTGTTGAAGTACGCGCGGGCGGCGGCCTGGATGCCGTAGGCACCGCGGCCGTAGTACGCGGTGTTGAGGTAGCCGGCCAGGATCTGGGGCTTCTCGACCTCGTTGCCGACCTTGATGGAGATGAAGAGTTCCTTCACCTTCCGGGACAGGGTCTGCGACTGGTCGGCGAGCAGGCCGTTCTTCACGTACTGCTGGGTGATGGTCGAGCCGCCCTGGGTCTCGCCGCCCTTCGCCATGTTCCACACGGCGCGGCCGATGCCCATGGGGTCGACGCCCCAGTCGTCCCGGAAGGTCTTGTTCTCGGCCGAGATCACGGCCTCCTGCATGACCTTCGGGATCTGCTCGATGCCGATGATCTGGCGGTTCTGCCCGGCGCCGGTGGCGACCATGCGGCTGCCGTCGGACCAGTAGTAGATGTTGTTCTGCGAGGTCGCGGTCGCGTCCACCTCGGGGACTCCGACCTGCGAGTACGCGAAGACGGAGCCGCCCATGATGAGCGCGAAGAAGAACAGGAAGGTGCCCGTCACGAGCTTCCAGGACGGCATCCAGCGACGCCAGCCGTCCTTGTCGTGGCGCGGGTAGTCGATCATGCGCTTCTTGCCCGGCGGACGACCGCCGGGGCCGCCCCCGCGTCCACCACCGCCGCCGCCTCCGCCGCCGCGACGGCCACCGCCGCCGCCGGGGCCGTTCGGTCCGCCGGGACCGGGCGCGGGCGCGCGTCGGCGACCGCCCCGCTGGGCGGCCCGCCGGGCCTCCGCGCGGCCTCCGTACGGACGTGCCTCCTCCCCGTGGGAGGAGGGGGACCCGTACGCATCGGACGAACCGTACGCATCGGAGGCCCCGCGGGGGGCCGGCGATCCGTACGGAGGCGTCCCCGTACCGGGGTCATGGGCCGGGGCCGACCTGCGGCCGACCGGCTGCTGGGCGGCGCGTCGTGCCGCCGCGCGGCCGCCCGTCGGCGGCTCCTGCGACGGCATCCTGCGACGGTGCTCGCTCATCGAACGACTACTCCTCGGGCAGGCGCGTACGCCTGGAAGCGGCAGTTGAGTTCCGGTCCCCCCGAAATGCGTACGCCCGGAGCCCATCGGAGGCCCCTTTCGTATCGCAGCCGGTCACCCGCTGCACTGACGCCCCAGCGCGGCTCCTGGTTCCCGGTGGTGTGCATGCCGCACAGACTACGCACGGCCAAAACCCCTCTTGCGCCGGAGTTCACCCCAAATCAGGCAAGTCGCACGCTGTGAATTGACGATGTGACGCCGGTCACGGCACCCCCACTTGTCCGACCTCTCGGGCCGTTCTATCGTCATGATGTATCGAGTCGATACATCAGCACGGCATAAAGTGTTCCGAGGACGCACCGCAGGACGGAGGAGGCGACGCATGAGCAGACGTTCCGGCATCCTCGAGTTCGCCGTTCTCGGCCTGCTGCGCGAAGCCCCGATGCACGGTTACGAGCTGCGCAAGCGCCTCAACACCTCGCTCGGCATCTTCCGCGCGTTCAGCTACGGGACGCTCTATCCCTGCCTCAAGACGCTGGTCGCCAGCGGCTGGTTGATCGAGGAACCGGGCAGCGCCCCCGAGGAGGCCCTCGCCTCGTCACTCGCAGGACGCCGGGCCAAGATCGTCTACCGGTTGACGCCGGAAGGTAAGGAGCACTTCGAGGAGCTCCTCTCCCACACCGGTCCCGATGCCTGGGAGGACGAGCACTTCGCCGCCCGCTTCGCGTTCTTCGGCCAGACCGAGCGCGAGGTACGGATGAGGGTGCTCGAAGGGCGCCGCAGCCGGCTGGAGGAGCGCCTGGAGAAGATGCGCGCCTCGCTGGCCCGGACCCGCGAGCGACTCGACGACTACACGCTTGAGCTCCAGCGCCACGGAATGGAGTCCGTGGAGCGCGAAGTGCGCTGGCTGAACGAGCTCATCGAGAGCGAGCGGGCGGGACGCGACCAGCGCTCCCCCGACGCTCCGCACGACAACGATTCTGGAGAAACGGGCGGCCTGCCCCGGCACGGGGGCAGTACCCGGCCGGATCCGTCCGACGACACCGCCAAGTGAAACCCTGCGCCAGCAGGGCTTCCACGATCACACAGGGAGCAACCGGAATGGGTTCGGTTCGCGTAGCCATCGTCGGCGTGGGCAACTGCGCCGCGTCGCTGGTTCAGGGCGTCGAGTACTACAAGGACGCCGACCCGGCGTCCAAGGTGCCTGGCCTGATGCACGTCCAGTTCGGCGAGTACCACGTCCGTGACGTGGAGTTCGTCGCCGCCTTCGACGTCGACGCGAAGAAGGTCGGCCTCGACCTCTCGGACGCCATCGGCGCCAGCGAGAACAACACCATCAAGATCTGCGACGTGCCCGCCTCCGGCGTCACCGTCCAGCGCGGCCACACCCACGACGGTCTCGGCAAGTACTACCGCCAGACCATCGAGGAGTCCGCCGAGGCCCCGGTCGACGTCGTCCAGGTCCTCAAGGACAAGCAGGTCGACGTCCTCGTCTGCTACCTGCCCGTCGGTTCCGAGGCCGCGGCGAAGTTCTACGCCCAGTGCGCCATCGACGCCAAGGTCGCCTTCGTCAACGCCCTCCCGGTCTTCATCGCCGGCACCAAGGAGTGGGCCGACAAGTTCACCGAGGCCGGTGTCCCGATCGTCGGCGACGACATCAAGTCCCAGGTGGGCGCGACCATCACGCACCGCGTGATGGCCAAGCTCTTCGAGGACCGCGGTGTCCGCCTCGAGCGCACGATGCAGCTCAACGTCGGCGGCAACATGGACTTCAAGAACATGCTCGAGCGCGAGCGCCTGGAGTCCAAGAAGATCTCCAAGACGCAGGCCGTCACCTCGCAGATCCCGGACCGCGAGCTGGGCGAGAAGAACGTCCACATCGGCCCGTCGGACTACGTGGCCTGGCTGGACGACCGCAAGTGGGCGTACGTGCGCCTTGAGGGCCGCGCCTTCGGCGACGTTCCGCTGAACCTCGAGTACAAGCTCGAGGTGTGGGACTCCCCGAACTCCGCGGGTGTCATCATCGACGCCCTGCGCGCCGCGAAGATCGCCAAGGACCGCGGCATCGGCGGCCCGATCCTCTCCGCGTCCTCGTACTTCATGAAGTCCCCGCCGGTGCAGTACTTCGACGACGAGGCCCTGGCCAACGTCGAGAAGTTCATCAAGGGCGAGGTCGAGCGCTGACCTTCCGAGGTCCGATGCGTTTCACCTGACGAGGGTCCCCGCGGCACTGCCCGGGGACCCTCGCCGTATGTGAGTCTTGGGACCATGTCCGTCGTACGTGATCTGCGCGTACTGCTGCGCCTGCGCGACTTCCGGCGCCTGCTCACCGTCCGGCTGCTCTCCCAGTGCGCCGACGGGGTCTATCAGGTCGCCCTGGCCACGTACGTCGTCTTCTCGCCCGAGAAACCGGCATCCCCCGCCGCCATCGCCTCCGCCATGGCCGTGCTCCTGCTCCCGTACTCCCTCGTCGGCCCCTTCGCCGGAGTCCTCCTGGACCGCTGGCAGCGCCGCCAGGTCTTCCTGTACGGGAACCTGCTCCGCGCCCTGCTCGCCGGCGGGACCGCCGTGCTGATCCTCGCCTCGGTCCCGGACTGGCTCTTCTACGCCTCCGCCCTCTCCGTCACGGCCGTCAACCGCTTCGTCCTCGCGGGCCTCTCCGCCGCACTGCCCCGGGTCGTCGACGAGGAACGGCTCGTCGTGGCCAACTCGCTCTCACCGACCGCCGGCACCCTCGCCGCCACCGTCGGCGGCGGACTCGCCTTCGGCGTCCGACTGCTCGCCGACGACTCCGACGCGGCCGTGGTCGCCTTCGGCGCCGTCCTCTACCTCTGCGCCGCCCTCGCCTCGCTGCGGATGGCCCGGACGCTGCTCGGCCCCGACGCGGACCAGGTGCCGGGCCGGCTCTCCACGGCGCTCACCTCCACCGCCCAGGGGCTCGCCGCCGGACTGCGCCATCTCACCGAACGCCGGCAGGCCGCCCGGGCGCTCACCGCGGTCGGGCTGATGCGCTTCTGCTACGGCGCCCTGCTGGTGACGGTGCTGATGCTCTGCCGGTACGCCTGGAGCTCCACCGAGTCCGAAGGGCTGGGGCTCCTGGGGATCGCCGTCGCGGCCTCGGGCGCCGGGTTCTTCGCCGCCGCCGTCCTCTCGCCGTGGGCGGTGGGACGGTTCGGGCCCTTCGGCTGGATGATCCTGTGCGCGGCCACGGCCGCCGTCCTCGTCCCGGCGCTCGCCCTGTCCTTCACACCCGCGCCGTTCCTCATCGCCGCCTTCGTCCTGGGGCTCATCACCCAGGGCGCGAAGATCGCGACCGACACCGTGGTGCAGACGAACGTGGACGACGCGTACCGCGGGCGGGTCTTCTCCCTCTACGACGTGCTGTTCAACGTCGCCTTCGTGGCGGCGGCCGGGGTCGCCGCGCTGATGCTGCCGCCCGACGGTCGCTCCCCGCTGCTGATCGTGCTCGTGGGGGCCGGGTACGCGGCCATCGCCCTGCTGCTGCGCGGAGCACGCGACGAGGGGTGATGTTTCACGTGAAACAGCGTCGGCGCTGTTTCACGTGAAACATGGACGCGGCGTCAGTCGCGCGCGGCCCACCACTCCTTGAGCGCGGCCACGGCCTCCTCGTACTCCATCGGACCGTTCTCCAGGCGCAGCTCCAGCAGGAACTTGTACGCCTGCCCGACGGCGGGACCCGGCTTGATCTCCAGGATCTCCTGGATCTGGTTGCCGTCGAGGTCGGGACGGATCGAGTCCAGCTCCTCCTGCTCCTGGAGCTGGGCGATGCGGTCCTCCAGGCCGTCGTAGGCGCGGGAGAGCGCGGACGCCTTGCGCTTGTTGCGCGTGGTGCAGTCCGAGCGGGTCAGCTTGTGGAGGCGTGAGAGCAGCGGTCCCGCGTCGCGGACGTAGCGGCGCACGGCCGAGTCGGTCCACTCGCCCGTCCCGTATCCGTGGAAGCGCAGGTGCAGCTCCACGAGACGCGAGACATCCTTGATCATCTCGTTCGAGTACTTCAGCGCGGTCATGCGCTTCTTGGTCATCTTGGCGCCCACCACCTCGTGGTGGTGGAAGGAGACCCGACCGTCCTTCTCGAAACGGCGGGTGCGCGGCTTGCCGATGTCGTGGAGGAGCGCGGCGAGGCGGAGCACCAGGTCCGGGCCGTCCTCCTCCAGGTCGATCGCCTGGTCGAGGACGGTGAGGGAGTGCTCGTACACGTCCTTGTGCCGGTGGTGCTCGTCGCTCTCCAGCCGCAGCCCGGGCAGCTCGGGGAGGACGTACGCGGCGAGGCCGGTGTCGACGAGCAGGCCGAGGCCCTTCCGCGGGTGGGCGGAGAGCAGCAGCTTGTTCAGCTCGTCCCGGACGCGCTCGGCGGAGACGATCTCGAGCCGGTCGGCCATCTCCGTCATCGCGGTGACGACCTCGGGGGCGACCTCGAAGTCGAGCTGGGCGGCGAAGCGGGCGGCACGCATCATGCGCAGCGGGTCGTCGGAGAAGGACTCCTCGGGCGTGCCCGGGGTGCGCAGGACCCGGGCGGCGAGGTCCTCCAGGCCGCCGTACGGGTCGATGAACTCCTTCTCGGGGAGGGCCACGGCCATCGCGTTGACGGTGAAGTCACGCCGGACGAGGTCCTGGTCGATGGAGTCGCCGTAGGAGACCTCGGGCTTCCGGGAGGTGCGGTCGTACGCCTCGGAGCGGTACGTCGTGACCTCGATCTGGTAGCCGTCCTTCTGGGAGCCGACGGTGCCGAAGGCGATCCCGACCTCCCAGACGGCGTCGGCCCAGGGGCGGACGATCTTCAGGACGTCCTCGGGGCGGGCGTCCGTGGTGAAGTCCAGGTCGTTGCCGAGCCGGCCGAGGAGCGCGTCCCGTACCGAGCCGCCGACCAGCGCGAGGCGGAATCCGGCCTCCTGGAAGCGGCGGGCGAGGTCGTCGGCGACAGGGGCCACGCGCAGCAGTTCGCTGACGGCGCGACGCTGCACCTGGCTCAGTTCGGTCGAGGTTTCTTCGTTGGCGTTCGGCACAACAGAAAAGGGTACGTGCCCCGCTCCGCCCCGACGCCCCCGTTTTCCCGCGCGCGCTCCCGCCCCGGGTGGGAGGCGCCTGTGGGGTTCCTGTGAAAAGGACCTCCTCGCGCGTCATCGGCTGGAGGAGTCCCCGGCACTCGGCCCCGTCATGCCTCGTTACCATGCCTGGACACAGCAACCGGGAACCACTGGCATCACGAGCACCACCGACTACGACGAGGACGGGCGAACGCGTGGCTGAGGCGGCAGCTTTCCAGGGAACCGGTCCCTCACCTGCCCGCCGATGGCTGCGGCGCACCCTCACGATCGCCGTCGGGGCGCCCCTCCTGGCCGGTCTGCTCCAGACCCCGTCGGCGTCGGCGGCACCGGCCCAGGCCACCGAGGAGGGCCCGGTCTCCCGGACGGTCGATGTGTCGATCGACACGCTGACCCCGAGCGCCCCGCTCGAAGGGGACACGGTCACGGTCACCGGCACGCTGACCAACCGCGGCAAGCGGACGATCACCGACGCGACGGTGAACCTGCGGGTCGGCCCGCGGATGGAGAGCCGCAGCGAAATCGACCAGGTCACCCGTCGGAAGGGCTTCCGCTCCGACAGCGACCCGCAGCCGCTGGACGCCGCCCCGGAGATCGACATCGCGCGGCTGGCCGTCGGCGTCCCCCACGACTTCCGCCTCTCCGTGCCCGTCTCCAAGCTGGACCTCGACGACGAGGGCGGCGTCTACCAGCTGGGCGTCTCGATCACCGGCCAGACCTCGGAGGCGCAGTACGACCGCGTCCTCGGCATCGAGCGGACCTTCCTGCCGTACCAGCCCGAGCCCACCGCCAAGCGGACGCAGCTCACCTACCTGTGGCCGCTGATCTCCTCGGCCCACATCTCGGCCGACACCGCCTCGGACGACCAGCAGAGTCCCGTCTTCCAGGACGACGACCTGGCCAAGGAGCTCCGCCCCGGCGGCCGGCTCGACGAGATGGTCACCCTGGGCCAGGACCTCCCGGTCACCTGGGTGATCGACCCGGATCTGCTGGCCTCCGTCGACGCCATGGCCAACGGCTACCGGGTCAAGGACGGCACCGGCCACAGCCCCGGCACGGAGGCGAACCGGAAGCTGGCCGAGCGCTGGCTCGGCATGCTGGAGAAGGCGGTGCAGGGCCGCAAGGTCGTCGCGCTGCCGTTCGCCGACCCCGACCTCGCCTCCCTCGCCCACCGGGGCAAGGCCGTCCCCGGCTCGCTGAAACACCTCCAGTCGGCGACCCAGCTGGCCGGGTCGACCGTCGAGACGATCCTCCACGTGGAGCCGGCCACCGACTTCGCCTGGCCCGTGGAAGGCGCCGTCGACCCCTCGATCGTGGCGGTCGCGACCTCCGCGGGCGCCCACAAGGTGATCGCCCGCAGCGACAGCATCCAGGACGACGACCTCCCGTACACGCCCACCTCGGCCCGCCCCCTCGGCGGCGGCACCACGGCGGTCGTGAGCGACGCGGAGCTGTCGACCGCCTTCCAGGGCGACATGGTCCGGGCCGAGACGTCGACGCTCGCGGTCCAGGAGTTCCTCGCGCAGACCCTCGCGATCACCCTGGAACAGCCGCAGGACCGGCGCAGCGTCGTGGTCGCCCCGCAGCGGCAGCCGAGCGTGGCCCAGGCCCAGGCGATGGCGGCCGCGGTGCGCGGGCTCGGCGCCCGCCGCTGGACCGAGCCGCTCGACCTGGTCGCCGCGGCGGCGGCCAAGCCCGACCCCGACGCCTCCACGACGGTGCCGCGCGGCTCGCAGTACCCGAAGAAGCTGCGCGACAGCGAGCTTCCGGTGCAGGCGTTCCGCGACATGAAGACCACCCGCGACGAGCTGGACGACTTCAAGGTCATCCTCACCGACGCGACCCGGGTCGTCCCGCCGGTCGGCAACGCGATCAACCGCGAGATGTCCACCTCCTGGCGCGGCCGGGCGAGCGCCGCGGCGATCTACCGCGTCGAGGTCCAGGACGTCCTCCAGCGCCTCACCAAGAGCGTCGTCCTGGTCGACAAGTCCGACCTGACCCTCTCGGGGCGCAGCGCGACCATCCCCGTGACGGTGCAGAACAAGCTCCTCCAGGACGTGGAGGGGCTGGTCCTGCGGCTGACCTCCAGCAACAAGGGCCGTCTGAAGGTCGACGGCGAGGGGTCGGCGGACCTGCCCATCAAGGTCCGCGCGGGACACAGCCAGTCGGTGAAGTTCCCCGCCTCGGCCAACGCCAACGGCCAGGTCTCGATGACCGCCCAGCTGTACACGGTGGACGGCACGCCCTACGGCTCCCCGATGACCTTCTCCGTGAAGGTCTCCGAGATGACCCCGACGGTGATGCTCGTCATCGCCGGCGGTGTGCTGCTCCTCGTCCTCGCCGGCGTCCGCATGTACAGCCAGCGCAAGCGCCTGGCCGCCCGCGCCGCCGAGGCCGAAGCCGAAGACGAGGCAGAGACCGGAACAGAGACCGACGCAGAGACCGACACCGGGACCGAGGCCGAAGCCGAGACTCCGGTGGCCCCCGCGACCGGGACCGGCGGGGCCGACGCGCCCGGCGCCGTGGACGACACTCCCGAGGGCGAGACGGTGGACGGAGCCGAGCACCCGAGTGACCTGGACACGGACACCGGCTCCGAAAGCGGCGACCCGTCGGGCCCGGGTGAGAAGGTGGACCGTTGAGCGATGTCGTGGCCGGTCGGCCGGGGACGATGAGGTGGGGTAACCATGAACGCGCCGTACGACGCTGACCGCGGCCAGGGTGCGGGCGGCGCCGCACCGTCGGGCGGCTCGCCCGTACCCCCCGCCGGGCCGGACGGGCAGCAGGTCCCGCCGACCCCGCCGCAGGGGCACCAGCCCGGGTACCCGCCGCAGACCCCTTACCCACAGCCCCCCTACCCGCAGCCGCCCTACCCGCAGGGCCCGTACGGGGCGCAGCCGCAGCACCCGGCCGCCGCGCACCCCGAGAACCCGTACGTCCAGGACCCCAACGTCCAGGACCCCTACGTCCAGGACGCCTACGCCCACGACCCGTACCGGGCGCGGGACCTGTCCGCGCAGGACCCGGTGACCGAGGCGCTCTACGACCGCGCCGCCCACCCGCCGCCCCCGCCGGGCACGTACCAGGAGCCGCAGCCGCTCTACCAGCAGCCGGTCGCGCCCCACCACGCCCCCGACCCCCGGGTCTGGGCCCAGACCCCGGCGCCCGAGCCCGACGGCCCCTCCCGCCACCTCCCGTACGGCGACGACGCCCGCACGGTCCAGTTCACCGGCGTCGACGACCTGGTGACCCGGGCGAGCGAGGAGGAGCGGCCCGAGCAGGACGCCTTCGCCCACCTCTACCGGGACCAGCAGGGCCAGGGCCAGGTGCCCGCCCCGGCCGCGGAGCCCGACCCGCTGCCCGCCCCCGCGCCGAAGAAGACCGGCCGCGCCTCCGGGCTGCTGAAGTCGAGCGCCGTGATGGCCGCCGGCACGCTGGTCTCCCGGCTCACCGGCTTCGTGCGCTCCCTGGTCATCACCGGCGCCCTCGGCGCCGCGCTGCTCGGTGACACCTTCACCATCGCGTACACCCTCCCGACGATGATCTACATCCTCACCGTCGGCGGCGGCCTCAACTCGGTCTTCGTGCCGCAGCTCGTCCGCTCGATGAAGAACGACGAGGACGGCGGCGAGGCGTACGCCAACCGCCTGCTCACCCTCGTCATGGTGGCGCTCGGCCTGATCGTGGTCGCGGCCGTCTTCGCGGCGCCCGTCCTGATCCGGCTGATGTCGAACACCATCGCCGACGACGCCGCCGCCAACAGCGTCGCGGTGACCTTCGCCCGCTACTGCCTGCCCACGATCTTCTTCATGGGCGTGCACGTGGTGATGGGCCAGATCCTCAACGCCCGCGGCAAGTTCGGCGCGATGATGTGGACCCCGGTCCTCAACAATATCGTCATGATCGTCACCTTCGGCCTGTTCATCTGGGTCTACGGCACCTCCGCCGAGTCCCACATGGGTGTGCAGACCATCCCCGACGAGGGCATCCGCCTCCTCGGCATCGGCACCCTGCTCGGCCTCGTCGTCCAGGCGCTGGCGATGATCCCGTACCTGCGCGAGACGGGCTTCCGCTTCCGGCCCCGCTTCGACTGGAAGGGCCACGGCCTCGGCAAGACCGTCAAGCTCGCCAAGTGGACCGTCCTCTTCGTCCTCGCCAACCAGGCGGGCGTCCTGGTCGTCACCCAGCTCGCCACCGCGGCCGGCGAGGAGTCCGGCAAGAACGGCGCCGGCTTCCTCGCGTACTCCAACGCGCAGCTGATCTGGGGCATGCCGCAGGCCATCATCACGGTCTCCGTCATGGCCGCCCTGCTGCCCCGGATCTCCCGCGCCGCGAGCGACGACGACCCCGGCGCCGTCCGCGACGACATCTCCCAGGGCCTGCGCAACTCCGCCGTCGCCATCGTCCCGGTCGCCTTCGCCTTCCTGGCCCTCGGCGTCCCGATGTGCACCCTGCTGTACGCCTCCAGCGGCGTCGAGGCCGCCCAGGGCATGGGCTTCATCCTGATGGCCTTCGGCCTCGGCCTGATCCCGTACTCGGTGCAGTACGTCGTCCTCCGCGGCTTCTACGCCTACGAGGACACCCGCACCCCCTTCTACAACACGGTCATCGTCGCCGCCGTCAACGCCGTGGCCTCCACCACCTGCTACGTCGTGCTGCCCGCCCAGTGGGCCGTGGTCGGCATGGCCGCCTCCTACGGTCTCGCCTACGCCGTCGGCGTCGGCATCGCCTGGCGCCGGCTGCGCAACCGCCTCGGCGGCGACCTGGACGGCGCGCACGTGCTGCGCACCTACGCCCGCCTCTGCATGGCCTCCCTGCCGGCCGCGGTGCTGGCCGGCGGCGTCGGGTTCGGCCTGCTGAAGCTGCTCGGCGAGGGCGCCCTCGGGTCGCTGGTCGCGCTCCTCGTCGGCGGCGCGGTGCTCCTCGGGGCCTTCTTCGTCGCCGCGCGACGCATGCGGATCACCGAACTGAACACCCTCGTCGGCATGGTGCGGGGCCGTCTCGGACGCTGATCCCGTCCCCCAGGACAACCATCGGGGGGAACCGTGTGTCGTGCATAGCGTCCGACTGTGGGCACAATTGGCTTGGCTGTTGGATGTGGCGCAACGGATGGGGAGGCAGGAACGACGGTGGCGGAACGTAGCACGGCTGCCGTCGACGTGGCCGACAACAGCGGTGACGACCCGCTGACCGCGCAGGCGGACACGGCCGCGACCGACGGGGTGGCGGAAGAACGGAAGACGGCGGAGGAGCCCACGGGGGCCCCCGAGCAGAAGGCGGTCGAACGGAAGAACGGCGAACAGCCCTCCATCGCGGCACCCGAGTTGCACAGCGGTCACAAGCTGGCCCGGCGCTACCGGCTGGAGGAGTGCGTCACCCGTCTGGACGGCTTCAGCAGTTGGCGTGCCGTCGACGAGAAGCTGCGGCGGGCGGTCGGCGTGCACCTGCTGCCGGCGGACCATCCACGCGCCCGCTCGGTCCTGGCCGCCGCCCGCTCGGCGGCCCTGCTCGGCGACCCCCGGTTCGTCCAGGTCCTCGACGCGGTCGAGGAGAACGACCTCGTCTACGTCGTCCACGAATGGCTCCCTGACGCCACCGAGCTGACGGCGCTCCTCGCGGACGGTCCGCTCCCGGCCCACGACGCCTACCAGCTCGTGTCCCAGATCTCCCAGGCCATGGCCGCCGCGCACCGCGAGGGCCTGGCGCATCTGCGGCTCACCCCGAGCGCCGTCCTGCGCAGCTCCACCGGCCAGTACCGCATCCGCGGCCTCGCGGTGAACGCCGCGCTGCGCGGCATCACCGCCGACGGGCCGCAGCGCGCGGACACCGAGGCCATCGGCGCCCTCCTCTACGCCTCGCTGACCCAGCGCTGGCCGTACGAGAACGACGCCTACGGCCTCTCCGGGCTGCCCAAGGGCGTCGGCCTGATCCCGCCGGACCAGGTCCGCGCCGGCGTCCACCGGGGCCTCTCCGAGATCGCCATGCGCGCCCTCGCCAACGACGGGGCCACCGCGTCCCGTCAGGAACCGCCCTGCACCACGCCGGACGAACTGGCCAAGGCCGTGGCGGCGATGCCGCGCGTCAAGCCGCCGGAGCCGGCGTTCACCGCCCCCGCCGAGTACCAGCGCACCACGTACCAGCAGGGCACCTACGGACGCCCGCAGCCGCGCCCCGTGGTCACCCAGCCCGTCCCGGTCCCTCCGGCGCCGCTGGAGAGCCGTACGGGCAAGGCGCTGAAGTGGGCCGTCGGCGCCCTCCTCATCGCGGCCCTGGGCCTCGGCAGCTGGCAGATCGCGGACCGGCTCCTCGTCCCCGAACCCAAGGACGAGACGCCGATCGTGCAGCAGCCGGTCGACGAGAAGCCCGAACCGCCGAAGCCGATCGCGATCGAATCCGCCTACGACTTCGACCCGTTCAGCGACGACGGCAGGGAGAGCCCCGCCGACGTGCCGAAGGCGTACGACGGAGACCCGGACACCTACTGGCAGACCATGCGGTACCGGGACTACTCGAAGTTCGGCAACCTCAAGGAGGGCGTGGGCGTCGTCCTCGACCTGGGCAAGGAGCAGGAGGTCGCCTCGGTCGACGTCTCCTTCCTCGGCCAGACCTCCGTGGAGTTGCGCACCGCACCCGCCGGCACCTCGTCGGCCCCGTCCTCGCTCTCCACCTTCACCACCCAGGCATCAGATTCCGGAACCGACATCTCCCTGAAGCCTGCCAAGCCCGTGACGACCCGCTACGTTCTGGTCTGGCTGACGGATCTCCCTGCCGCCGACGGCGGCTTCCGCGGCCAGCTGACCGAAGTCAAGGTCATGGGCTGACGACGACACGGGAGGGGGCTGACCGTTGGACCGTCCGATAGACGCCGCAGACGACCAGGAACTCCTGGCCCGTCATGTCGCCGGGGACCCGGACGCCTTCGGTGAGCTCGTACGGCGCCACCGCGACCGGCTGTGGGCGGTGGCGCTCCGCACCCTGGGGGACCGCGAGGAGGCCGCGGACGCCGTCCAGGACGCCCTCCTGTCGGCCTTCCGGGCCGCCCACACCTTCCGGGGCCAGTCGGCCGTCACGACCTGGCTCCACCGCATCACGGTGAACGCCTGTCTCGACCGGCTCCGGAAGAGCGCCACGCGCAGGACCTCACCCGTAGACGACACCGCCCGCTTCGAGCAGCTTCTCGAACCGCACGAGTCCGCCGAGGCACCCGCCGAGCGCGAGGACCTCCACCGGCAGCTGCTCGCCGCGCTCGCCACCCTCGCCCCCGACCAGCGCGCCGCCCTCGTCCTCGTCGACATGCAGGGATACCCGGTCGCCGAGGCGGCCCGTATCCTCGGCGTTCCCACCGGCACCGTGAAGAGCCGCTGCGCACGCGGCCGGGCCCGGCTGGTGCCGATGGTCACTCATCTGCGCGCCGACACGGTGGGTAACGAGCCCCCTGAGGGGGGAAGGAACCGGACGCCGGGGGCATCCGTCCCACCGGTGTCGGAGCCGAAGGAAAACGGACCGACTGATCCAGCTGCTGTGAAGGGCGGAGGTGGGCGCGCGTGACCACGACCGACAAGGCCGACACAGCACAGCACCCGGACGTCTCGGAGATCTCCGATCTGACCGAGGGCCTGCTCTCCCCGAGCCGCTCCGTGACGATCCGGCGGCACCTCGACGCCTGCGGCCTCTGTGCCGACGTCCGCAGCTCCCTGGAGGAGATCCGCGGACTTCTGGGCACCCTGCCAGGCCCCCCGCGCATGCCCGCCGAGATCGCCGGCCGGATCGACGCCGCCCTCGCCGCCGAGGCACTCCTCGACGCCACGGCCCCCGAATCGACCGGACGTGTTTCACGTGAAACCACGACCGCGCAGAGCGCTGTTTCACGTGAAACAACCCCGTCACGTGAAACAACCCCATCGGCCCCCCGGACCCGTCCCGCCGAGGGCCGCCCTCCGGCTCCCAAGGCCGCCGGTGGACCCGGACGGGGCCGCACCCGCCACCGTCGCCGGATCGCCGTCCTCACGAGCCTCGCCGGCACCCTCGTCGCCGCCGTCTGCGCGTACAGCCTCTATGCGCTCACCCAGAACGGCGCGGAGACGCACGGCGTCGCCTCCGACGCCGCCGTGAGCGCGCCCCTGGGCACCTTCTCCGGGGAATCGGTCGAGGACCGGGTGGAGAGCCTGCTCGCCGGTGACGGCCCCTCCGTGCGGGTCCCGAAGGGGGAACGGCCCGAGTCGCTCTCGGCCGAGGAGACGGGGAGCCTCGGCACCGCCCAGCGGAACAGCGACGCGGCCCTCCCCGGCTGCGTCCTCGCGGGCACCGGACGCCAGGACGCCGTCCTCGCCTCCGAGCGCGGCGAGTACGAGGGCACCTCCGCCTATCTCCTCGTCCTCCCCGACCAGGCGTCCGGCGACCGCGTGCAGGTCTATGTGGTCGACGCCTCCTGCACCGGGAACACCCCCGCCGAGCTGCTCCGGACCGCCTCCCTCCCGAAGCCCTGAGCTCTTCCGCGTCCCGCCGTTCGTCTCACGGTCCGTCTCACGCACGTGCCGCGCGGCGCTCTCGGGAATGCTCGCCCCTTAGGATCCGTTGGGTGGGGTGAGAGTGACCGAGACACCGCCCCGTAGGCAGTAGGCAGTCTGCAGAGACGAGGAAGAAACCCGTGAGCGACGTCCGTAACGTGATCATCATCGGCTCCGGGCCCGCGGGTTACACCGCTGCGCTCTACACAGCCCGAGCGTCGCTGAACCCGCTGGTCTTCGAAGGCGCCGTCACCGCCGGTGGCGCCCTGATGAACACCACCGAGGTCGAGAACTTCCCCGGTTTCCGTGACGGCATCATGGGCCCGGACCTCATGGACAACATGCGGGCGCAGGCCGAGCGCTTCGGCGCCGAGCTCGTCCCGGACGACATCGTCGCCGTGGACCTCACCGGTGAGATCAAGACCGTCACCGACACCGCCGGCACCGTGCACCGCGCCAAGGCGGTCATCGTCACCACCGGCTCGCAGCACCGCAAGCTCGGCCTGCCGAACGAGGACGCTCTCTCGGGACGCGGTGTCTCCTGGTGCGCCACCTGCGACGGCTTCTTCTTCAAGGACCAGGACATCGCCGTCGTCGGCGGCGGCGACACCGCGATCGAGGAGGCCACCTTCCTCTCGCGCTTCGCCAAGACGGTGACGATCGTCCACCGCCGTGACACCCTGCGCGCCTCCAAGGCCATGCAGGAGCGCGCCTTCGCCGACCCGAAGATCAAGTTCGCCTGGGACAACGAGGTGACCGAGATCCACGGCGAGCAGAAGCTCTCCGGTCTGACCCTGCGCAACACCAAGACGGGCGAGACCAGCGCGCTGCCGGTGACCGGTCTCTTCATCGCCGTGGGCCACGACCCGCGGACCGAGCTGTTCAAGGGCCAGCTGGACCTCGACGAGGAGGGCTACCTCAAGGTCGCCGCCCCGTCGACCCGCACCAACCTCACGGGCGTCTTCGGCGCCGGTGACGTCGTCGACCACACCTACCGCCAGGCCATCACGGCCGCCGGTACCGGCTGCTCCGCCGCGCTCGACGCCGAGCGCTTCCTGGCCGCCCTCGCCGACAGCGAGAAGCTGGCCGAGACCCCCGCGGTCTGACCCGAACTCCTCCCACCCCACACCCCGCGAAGTTAAGGAGGCCGCCGTGGCCGGCGCCCTGAAGAACGTGACCGACGCTTCCTTCGAAGAGGACGTCCTCAAGAGCGAGAAGCCCGTCCTGGTGGACTTCTGGGCTGCCTGGTGCGGCCCGTGCCGTCAGATCGCCCCGTCGCTGGAGGCCATCGCCGCCGAGCACGGCGAGATCGAGATCGTGAAGCTCAACATCGACGAGAACCCGGCCACGGCCGCGAAGTACGGCGTCATGTCCATCCCGACGCTGAACGTGTACCAGGGCGGCGAGGTCGTGAAGACCATCGTAGGCGCCAAGCCGAAGGCGGCCATCCTGCGCGACCTGGAGCCCTTCGTCTCGGCGAAGTGACCCACTGTTTCACGTGAAACGGCCCGCCCCCTGTGGGGGCGGGCCGTTTCCGTTCGGGTCAGATCAGAGGGGACGGAGGGCCGGTTCCTTCTGTACGGCTCCGAGCAGCCGGTCTAGGGCCATCTCGACGTCCTCCTTCCAGGAGAGCGTCGTCCGCAGTTCCAGGCGGAGGCGAGGGAAAGCGGGGTGCGGACGGACGGTCTTGAAGCCGACCGCGAGCAGGTGGTCGGCCGGCAGCACACAGGCCGGTTCCTTCCAGCGGGCGTCACCGAACGCCTCGATCGCCTTGAAGCCGCGCCGCAGCACGTCCTTGGCGACCGTCTGCACCACCATCCGGCCCAGGCCCTGCCCCTGGTACTCCGGCATGATCCAGGCCGTCATCAGCTGGACGGCGTCGGCCGCCACGGGGCTCGTGGGGAAGGCCGTCGACCGGGGCACATAGGCCGGGGGAGCGTAGAGGACATAGCCGACCGGCACCTCGTCCACGTAGACGACCCGGCCGCAGGACCCCCACTCCAGCAGGACGGCGGAGATCCACGCCTCCTTCTCCACCTCCGCGCGGCCCGCCTTCACGGCGGCCTCCCCGCTCACCGGATCGAGCTCCCAGAAGACACAGGAGCGGCAGCGCTTCGGGAGGTGCGGAAGATTGTCCAGCGTGAGCGGTACGAGCCGACGCCCCACGGCTGCCCCTCGCTTCCCTGGCCGTCGAACGGCCACCGAGCACGGATACGGCTCTCGGAATCGTATCCAGCGGGCTCCCGGGGCGACACCGCACACAGACCGAAGGGCGGGCCGCGTCCCGATGTCCTCCGGAACGCGGCCCGCCCTCCGCGGGTCTGTGAGGGGGCTTCCTACTCCCCGTCCTTCTCCTCGTCCTGCTCGGCCTTGAGCATCTGCTTCAGGACCTTGTCCTCGCCGGGGGCCAGGGTCGTGAGGATCCGGTCGAGGTCCTCCACCGAGGCGAACTCGACGACGATCTTGCCCTTCTGCTGTCCCAGGTCGACCTTCACCCGGGTCTCGAAGCGGTCCGAGAGGCGGGTGGCGAGATCGGAGAAGACCGGCGAGACCCGGGCGCCGGCCCGGGGCTTCTTCGCCTTCACCGCGGCGGGCTCATCGAGCCCCATGAGCTTCACGATCTCCTCGACCGTGCGCACCGAGAGCCCCTCGGAGACGATCCGGTACGCCAGCTGGTCCTGGGCCTCCGGGTCCTCCACGCCGAGCAGGGCGCGGGCGTGGCCGGCGGAGATCACTCCGGCGGCGACCCGGCGCTGGACCGGCGGGGAGAGGCGCAGCAGCCGCAGGGTGTTGGAGACCTGCGGGCGCGAGCGGCCGATCCGGTCCGCGAGCTGGTCGTGGGTGCAGCCGAAGTCCGTGAGCAACTGCTCGTAGGCGGCGGCCTCCTCCAGCGGGTTCAGCTGGGCCCGGTGGAGGTTCTCCAGGAGCGCGTCCAGGAGCATCTTCTCGTCGTCCGTGGCCCGGACGATCGCGGGGATGGACTCCAGACCCGCCTCACGGCAGGCCCTCCAGCGCCGCTCGCCCATGATCAGCTCATAGCCCTCGTCCTCCGCCTTGCGGACGACCACGGGCTGGAGCAGACCGACCTCCTTGATGGAGGTGACCAGTTCGGCGAGCGCCTCGTCGTCGAAGACCGTACGCGGCTGCTGCCGGTTGGGCGTGATGGCGTCGAGCGGGATCTCGGTGAAGTACGCACCGGCGACCAGCGCCGGCTCGGGCTCCACCGGTGCCTCCACCGGCTCGGGCTGCGGGGCACCCTGGGGGAACAGGCGTGCCGCGCCGCTCCCGGGGAGCGTGGAGACAGCGCCGGTCTCCGGCGCCTGCTGGTCCTGGGGACCGGCGAACAGCGCGCCGAGCCCCCGCGGCCCCAGTCCCCTACGTCGGTCGCTCACTGAAGTTCCTCCGCCATGCTGTGCTGGTTGTTCTGGTGCCCCAGGCGGCCGTGCTGCTGGGGCTCGTAGTGGACGGCGACGCCCCGGAAGGCGATCTCGCGCGCCGCTTCGATGTACGACAGGGCTCCGCTGGAGCCGGGGTCGTAGGTGATCACGGTCTGGCCGTAGCTGGGGGCCTCGGAGATGCGGACGGACCGCGGAATGCTGGTCCTGAGCACCTCCCGCCCGAAGTGGGTGCGGACCTCTTCGGCGACCTGCGAGGCGAGCCGGGTCCGACCGTCGTACATGGTCAGCAGGATCGTCGAGACGTGCAGCGTCGGGTTGAGGTGGCCCCGGACCAGGTCGACGTTCTTGAGGAGCTGTCCCAGGCCCTCCAGCGCGTAGTACTCGCACTGGATCGGGATGAGGACCTCGGCGCCCGCCACCAGGGCGTTCACCGAGAGCAGGCCGAGGGACGGCGGGCAGTCGATCAGGACGTAGTCCAGCGGCTGCTCGTACGCCTGGATCGCCCGCTGGAGTCGGCTCTCGCGCGCCACCATCGACACCAGCTCGATCTCCGCACCGGCGAGATCGATCGTGGCCGGGGCGCAGAAGAGACCCTCGACGTCCAGGACCGGCTGGACCACTTCGGAGAGCGGCCGGCTGTCGACGAGGACGTCGTAGATCGAGGGCACGTCGGCGTGGTGGTCGATGCCCAGCGCCGTGGAGGCGTTGCCCTGCGGATCCAGGTCGATGACGAGGACCCGGGCACCGTGCAGGGCCAGGGAGGCGGCAAGGTTGACCGTCGAGGTCGTCTTGCCCACGCCGCCCTTCTGGTTGGCCACCACCATGATGCGGGTCTGCTCGGGACGGGGCAGTCCCTCCCCGGCGCGACCCAGCGCCTCTACGGCCAGCTGGGCAGCACGACCAATGGGGGTGTCGTCCATCGGGGGCAGTGTTTCACGTGAAACATCTTCCCCAGCCGATTCGGTTCGGGGACCGGGGACCGGATCGGTCATCGGTCCCGCGATGTTGGCGTCGGACCGCAAGGATTCACTCTCCTCGGCATCAAGCTCGCGATGGGAAGAGCCTGCCATGCTTTCGGGGTCGTGAACCAGCGAGGTAGGTGGATCTGTGGGTGAATCCACCTCTGTGGAAAACTCCGTAACCCTCGCGGGTGGCTTCACACGGGGTCTGCGGTCCCGGGGGGTGGCAGCCGCGCGCCCGCGGCTGATGATCCCCTGGAGCAGTGAGCGACGTTTCACGTGAAACACGATGCCCCTGCGACCCTGCCGGGACCGTCCGACACTCCGTGAAAGCGGACGAATGCGACGCTCAGCGGCGCCGGCGGGTCTTGCTCGTCCGTGCGGCCTTGGCCCGCTTGGCCGCGAAACGCACGCCGCCGGGGCTCTCGCCCACCTCGACCCGGACCACCGTGGACATCGGATCGACGATCCCCTCGCCCACGTGGTGCACCGAGGTCTCCACGACGCCCAGCTTCGAGAGCGCGGCACGTGCCCCGTCGAGCTCCTCCTGCGCGGTGTCGCCCTTCAGCAGCAGCATCTCGCCGTAGGGGCGGAGCAGGGGCACTCCCCAGCCGGCCAGCCGGTCCAGGGGCGCCACGGCGCGGGCGGTCACGACATGGACCGGCGGGAACTTGCCGAGCATCTCCTCGGCTCGGCCCCGTACGACGGTCACGTGGTCGAGACCGAGCAGCTCCACGACCTCCAGAAGGAAGTTCGTCCGGCGCAGCAGCGGCTCCAGGAGCGTGATCTTCAGATCGGGCCGCACCAGGGCCAGCGGGATGCCGGGCAGACCGGCGCCGGAGCCGACGTCGCAGACCGTCACGCCCTCGGGGACGACCTCGGAGAGGACGGCGCAGTTCAGCAGGTGGCGCTCCCACAGCCGCGGAACCTCACGAGGGCCGATGAGCCCGCGCTTCACACCGGCGTCCGCGAGCAGCTCCGCGTACCGCACGGCCTCGGGGAAGTACTCGCCGAAGACTTTCCGCGCCTGTTCCGGCGCCTCGGGGAGCTCCGCTGCCTCCGTCACGGGGACCGTCCTTCCGTACCGCACGCATACCGTGCGAGCGCACTGTGGTGGCTGAGTGGCTGAACTGTCAGGGGGCTGACGATTCAGGGGGTGACTGAAGTATCAGGCTGACAAAGGAAGGCCCCGCCTGCGAACAGACGGGGCCGACGCGATGAGAGGGGTCAGGCAGGGAGGACGACGACGAAGCGCTGGGGCTCCTCGCCCTCGGACTCGCTGCGCAGACCGGCGGCGGCGACCGCGTCGTGCACGACCTTGCGCTCGAACGGGGTCATCGGGTCCAGCTTGACCGGCTGACCGGAGGACTTGACCTCGTCCGCGGCCTTGGCGCCGATCTGGGCCAGCTCCGTGCGCTTCTGCGCGCGGAACCCGGCGATGTCGAGCATCAGCCGGCTGCGGTCGCCGGTCTCCCGGTGCACGGCGAGGCGGGTCAGCTCCTGGAGCGCCTCCAGCACCTCCCCGTCACGGCCCACGAGCTTCTGCAGGTCGCGGCCGCCGGAGTCGCTGATGATCGAGACCGCTGCCCGGTCCGCCTCGACGTCCATGTCGATGTCGCCGTCGAGGTCGGCGATGTCGAGCAGACCCTCAAGGTAGTCGGCCGCGATCTCACCCTCCTGCTCCAGGCGGGTCAGGGTGTCGCCACCCTCGGCGGCGGAGGTGGTGCCTTCCGTCACGGATGGACTCCTTCTAGCTACGTGGACGCTTCTACTTCTTGGAGGACGGGTGCTTGGGCCGCTGCTGGCCCTTGCGCTGGCGGGAGCCGCCGGAGCTGGCGCGGCTGCGGCCACCCTGCTGGCCGCCCTTGGCGGGCGTCTCGGGCTTCTTCTCCAGCGAGGTCTTCGGCGAGCTCGCCTGCGCGGCGTCCTCGGTGTCCTGGGCGGCCTCGCCCGCGGACTCCTCCGCCGTCTCCTCGACCGTCTCGTCGGCCTTGGCCTGGGCGGACGCCTGACGCTGGGCCTTGCTCTGGCGCTTGGGCTGCTGGCGCTTGGGGGCGGTGCCCTCGGCCTCGGCGGCGGCGGTGTCGCTCTTTGCGACGGTGCCGTCGGCCTGGGCGGCGAAGCCGGCCTTGGCGAGACCGCCGATGAAGCGGCGCTCGTTCTCGTTGCGGTCGGAGCCCTTGGCGACGATGGCCTTCACGACGGCCTTGTGGCGCCGGCTGCGGATCTCACCGTGCTGCGTGACGCTCTTCAGCAGGCGCTGGAGGTAGGAGTCCTGCGCCTTGCTGCCCGGGGTCGGGTTCTGGTTGATCACGTACATCTGCTGGCCCATGGTCCACACGTTGGTGGTCAGCCAGTAGACGAGGACACCGACGGGGAAGTTGATGCCCATGACGGCGAAGATCACCGGGAAGATGTACATGAGCATCTTCTGCTGCTGCATGTACGGGGTCTTCACCGAGAGGTCGACGTTCTTCATCATCAGCTGGCGCTGCGTGAAGAACTGCGAGGCCGACATCAGGACGATCATGACCGCGGTGACGATGCGGACCGAGGTGATCGACGCGTCCAGAGCGGCGACCTGTGCGGCGCTGTCGGTGAACTTCGAGGCCAGCGGGGCACCGAAGATGTGTGCCTGACGGGCGCTGGCAAGCAGCGGGCCGTCGATGACACCGATCGGCTTGCCCGAGGCGATCGACGAGAGCACGTGGTAGAGGGCGAAGAAGAACGGCGACTGCGCCAGGATGGGAAGGCACGAGGAGAGCGGGTTGGTGCCCGTCTCCTTGTACAGCTTCATCATCTCTTCGGACTGACGCTGCTTGTCGCTCTTGTAGCGCTCCTGGATCGCCTTCATCTTCGGCTGGAGGGCCTGCATGTTTCGCGTCGACTTGATCTGCTTGACGAACAGCGGGATCAGGCAGATACGGATCAGCACCACGAGGCACACGATCGACAGACCCCAGGCCCAGCCCGTGTCAGGGCCGAAGATCGCCCCGAACAGCTTGTGGAACTGGACGATCACCCATGAGACAGGTGTGGTGATGAAGCTGAACAGACTGGCAATCGTGTCCACTAATCAGGCTCCTTGAGCATTGGGCGAGGTCTCTGCGGCCGGGCTCGTCTCGGCGGAGATCCCGCCCTTGTCGCCGCGCAGCGCGTTCCTGAGCATCTCGTGCCAGCGCGGACGCTTCCGCGGGGGGACATGGTCCACACCGCCGGGCGACCACGGATTGCACCGCAGGATGCGCCAGGCGGTCAGGGCAGTGCCCTTGATCGCGCCATGCCGGTCTATGGCCGTGAATCCGTAGTGGGAACACGACGGGTAGTACCGGCAGACGTCGCCCAGAAGCGGGCTGATCGTCCACTGGTACAGCTTGATGAGGGCGAGGAGCGGGTACTTCATCGCGTGCCCCCTCCCAGCAGCCGCTGAAGCGCGGCGTCCAGGTCTCGGGCCAGGTGGGCGTGGTCGGCGTCACCGGCTCCGGGCAACGCCCGTACGACCACCAGGCTACCGGGGGGCAGCGCGGAGAGCCGGTCGCGGACGAGGTGGCGCAGACGACGCTTCACCTGGTTGCGGACGACCGCACCGCCCACGGCCTTGCTCACGACGAAACCCGCACGCGTCGGGGGAGCGCTCTCCCCAGGCGCGTGCGGGTCCGTTGCACCGCTTCGTAGGTGGACGACGAGGAGCGGGCGACCGGCCCGGCGTCCTCGACGTACCGCGGTTGCGAAGTCCTCGCGCCGCCTCAGCCGATTCTCGGTAGGCAGCACGTCATGACCTGTTTAGGTGGATCAGGCGGACAGGCTCGCGCGACCCTTGGCACGGCGGTTCGCCAGGATGGCGCGGCCGGCACGGGTACGCATGCGCAGGCGGAAACCGTGGGTCTTCGCGCGACGACGGTTGTTCGGCTGGAAGGTGCGCTTGCTCACTCGGGGGCTCCAGAAATGATTCGGGTGGTGGCGGGACATCGCCTGGCTGTCACCGTGCGCCCACGAGTAGCTCGCAATACGCCCGAGTGCACCGCTTCACGATCACACTACGGTGACCTTCGCCCATCGGAGGCAGGCGGCAGCAGCCATCGACAACTCGACCTGGTTACGGTACGCGCGGTTACGCCATCCGGTCAAACCGACCCGTCGACGGGCCTGCTTGTGCACAGGCTGTGGACAACAACTTGAACCACGTCAGCCGCCACGACTACCGTGGCTGGACTCGACCCTCTCTTCCGTTCTGTTCCTATCGTCCCGAGAACCACACCTTCGTGGGACCTGCGAGAAAGCGTGCCCCGTGGCTGACGTACCTGCCGATCTTGCCGCAGTGTGGCCACGCGTGCTCGACCAGCTGCTCGGAGAAGGACAGCAGGGCATCGAGCCCAAGGACAAGCAGTGGATCGAGCGCTGCCAGCCGCTCGCGCTGGTCGCCGACACGGCGCTGCTCGCCGTCCCCAACGAATGGGGCAAGCGCGTCCTGGAGGGCCGGCTGGCCCCCCTGATCAGCGAGACCCTGAGCCGCGAGTGCGGCCGCCCGATCCGGATCGCGATCACCGTCGACGACTCCGTCGGCGAGCCGCCGCCCGCGCCCTCGCCCGGCCGGCCGCCGCAGCCCCGCTACGACGAGCGCCCGCAGCCCGAGCCGTACGAGAAGTACGACGCGTACGGCCACCGGGTCCTGCCCGACGACGGGCTGCCTACCGCGCGCCCGGCCTACCCGGACTACCAGCAGCCGCCGCGCCCCGAGCCGGGCGCCTGGCCGCGGACCCAGGAGGACCTCTCCTGGCAGCAGCCGCGCCTCGGCGGCTTCCCCGAGCGCGCCCCGTACACCGGCCCGGCCGCCCCGGACCCGTCCGGGCGCCCGCGCTACGACGAGCCGTCGCGCGGCTACGAGCAGCCCCAGCGGCCCGAGCGCTCCGAGATGCCGGAGCCGCCTGGGCCCGGTCCGCGCCCCGGTCCCGGCCCGGGCGGCCAGGGCGTGGGTCCCGGCATCGGCCAGGGCTCCCTCGGCGGTTCCGGTACGGGCTCCGGCTCCGGCGGGCCCGGCGAGCCGCACGCGCGTCTGAACCCCAAGTACCTCTTCGACACCTTCGTCATCGGTTCCTCGAACCGCTTCGCCCACGCGGCCGCGGTCGCGGTGGCCGAGGCGCCGGCGAAGGCGTACAACCCCCTCTTCATCTACGGGGAGTCGGGGCTCGGCAAGACCCACCTGCTGCACGCCATCGGGCACTACGCGCGGAGCCTCTACCCCGGCACGCGCGTGCGGTACGTGAGCTCGGAGGAGTTCACCAACGAGTTCATCAACTCGATCCGCGACGGCAAGGGCGACGCCTTCCGCAAGCGCTACCGCGACGTGGACATCCTGCTCGTCGACGACATCCAGTTCCTCGCGAGCAAGGAGTCGACGCAGGAGGAGTTCTTCCACACCTTCAACACCCTCCACAACGCGAACAAGCAGATCGTGCTCTCCTCCGACCGGCCGCCCAAGCAGCTGGTGACCCTGGAGGACCGGCTGCGCAACCGCTTCGAGTGGGGACTCACCACCGACGTGCAGCCGCCGGAGCTGGAGACGCGCATCGCGATCCTCCGCAAGAAGGCGGTGCAGGAGCAGCTGAACGCCCCGCCGGAGGTGCTGGAGTTCATCGCCTCGCGGATCTCGCGGAACATCCGCGAGCTGGAGGGCGCGCTGATCCGGGTGACGGCCTTCGCGAGCCTCAACCGGCAGCCGGTGGACCTGGGGCTGACCGAGATCGTCCTCAAGGACCTGATCCCGGGCGGCGAGGACTCCTCACCGGAGATCACGGCGCCGGCCATCATGGCGGCCACCGCCGACTACTTCGGGCTGACCGTGGAGGACCTCTGCGGGTCCTCGCGCAGCCGCGTGCTGGTGACGGCCCGCCAGATCGCCATGTACCTCTGCCGGGAGCTCACCGATCTGTCGCTGCCGAAGATCGGCGCGCAGTTCGGCGGCCGCGACCACACGACCGTCATGCACGCGGACCGGAAGATCCGCGCCCTGATGGCGGAACGGCGCTCCATCTACAACCAGGTCACCGAACTGACCAACCGCATCAAGAACGGCTGACAGCGGCTCCGTACGGCCTCCATGGGGGCTCTGTGCGGGCTCCGTACGGCCTCTGCGCGGGCTCCGAAGGGCGCTCCGGGACACCTCCCGGGGCGCCCTTCGGCGTTCTCCAGGCGGTGCTCGGGTGGCAGGCGGATGGCGGGCGGGCGCCATGCCCCGGACGGCCGTGTTCGATTACTCCGTTCCGGTGGCGGGTTCTCCACAGATTGGGGGATGATCTCCCGTCCACAGGGTGGGGACTGTCGAGTTATCCGGATTGTGTCCACAGGCCAGGCTGGTGACAGTCCATCACTCCAGCTCAGAGGGGTGTGGATTTGTTGGCAACTACTTTCCACAGGCTGTGGATGAATCTTCCGTCCACAGGGGGCCCTGTGAGTTGTCCACTGGCTGCCCACAGGGGTAGGCCGGTTGCCCACAGCTTCTCCACACCGCTGTCCACTGTTCGGCAACACAACACCCCCTCTCACCGGCCGGAGTGAAAGGCGTCACACCAAGGGAGACGTTTGGGCTGTGGGGAACCTGGGGAAAGCTGGGGACAGCACTGGGGAGAACTACCCCTTGCCTGTGTATCGGGTGTGCAGAACTTTCCGGCGTCCACAGAGAACCGTGGTTTTCCACTGGTTCCACCCACAGGGGCAGTGGACAAAAAACCGGCTCTGACCTGCGTGGACGACGTTATCCACCGTTTCCACAGGCCCTACTACTACTGCCACTCATAGTTAGCCCGGGAATCGCTTTGAAGCGGGGGCTGTGCACAACTCGGCGCCGGAGCCCCGACCCGCTCTCGTCGCGACTTGACCCCGAGCCGCACCGAGTGTCCGCGGCGTACGTCAGACTGGATCCCGCAGTCGACGAAGAGCCAGCAACAAGCAGGAGGCGGTTCCGGTGAAGATCCGGGTGGAGCGCGATGTACTCGCGGAGGCGGTGGCGTGGGTGGCCCGCAGCCTTCCGGCCCGTCCGCCGGCTCCCGTACTCGCGGGCCTTCTGCTGAAGGCCGAGAACGGCGCGCTGAGCTTCTCGAGCTTCGACTACGAGGTCTCCGCCCGCGTCTCGGTCGAGGCGGAGGTCGAGGAGGACGGCACCGTCCTCGTCTCCGGCCGCCTTCTCGCCGACATCTGCCGCGCCCTCCCCAACCGTCCGGTGGAGATCTCCACAGACGGTGTACGGGCCACCGTGGTCTGCGGCTCCTCCCGCTTCACCCTCCACACCCTGCCTGTGGAGGAGTACCCGGCGCTGCCGGAGATGCCCACCGCGACCGGCACCGTGCCCGGCGAGGTCTTCGCCGCCGCCGCCGCCCAGGTGGCCATCGCCGCCGGCCGTGACGACACGCTGCCCGTCCTCACCGGTGTGCGCATCGAGATCGAGGGCGACACGGTCACCCTGGCCTCCACCGACCGCTACCGCTTCGCGGTCCGCGAGTTCCTGTGGAAGCCGGAGTCCCCGGACGCCTCCGCGGTCGCCCTGGTGCCCGCCAAGACCCTCCTGGACACCGCCAAGGCACTCACCAGCGGCGACACGGTCACGCTGGCGCTCTCCGGCTCCGGCAAGGGCGAGGGCCTGATCGGCTTCGAGGGCGCGGGCCGCCGCACCACCACCCGGCTGCTCGAGGGCGACCTGCCGAAGTACCGCACCCTCTTCCCGACCGAGTTCAACTCGGTCGCGGTGATCGAGACCGCCCCCTTCGTGGAGGCCGTCAAGCGCGTGGCCCTCGTCGCCGAGCGCAACACCCCGGTCCGCCTCAGCTTCGAGCAGGGCGTGCTCATCCTGGAGGCCGGTTCCAGCGACGACGCACAGGCTGTGGAGAGGGTCGACGCACAGCTGGACGGCGACGACATCTCGATCGCCTTCAACCCGACCTTCCTGCTGGACGGCCTGAGCGCGATCGACTCCCCGGTCGCCCAGCTCTCCTTCACGACCTCCACCAAGCCCGCGCTGCTGAGCGGCCGCCCGGCCGTGGACGCGGAGGCCGACGACGCCTACAAGTACCTGATCATGCCGGTGCGGCTGAGCGGCTGACGCCCTCTGCCGGGGGTCCGGGGGTCGCCCCCCGGGTGGCGCGGTATGCCGGTGCGGCTGAGCGGCTGACCTGCGATCGCGGGGGTTCGACTGAGCGGCTGACCCCACAGGTGTGCGGCCGGGTCCGGGCGTAGGCTCGGACCCGGGTAGGAACCGCACACGACGCTTAAGGAACACTCTGATGGAGCTCGGTCTCGTCGGTCTCGGCAAGATGGGCGGCAACATGCGCGAGCGCATCCGCCGCGCAGGCCACACCGTCATCGGATACGACCGCAACCCGGACCTCGCCGATGTCCACAGCCTCGAAGAGCTTGTGGGCAAGCTCAAGGGTCCGCGCGTCGTGTGGGTCATGGTCCCCGCCGGTGCGGCGACCCAGTCCACCGTCGACGAGCTGGCGGAGCTGCTCTCCCCCGGCGACATCGTGGTGGACGGCGGGAACTCCCGCTGGACCGACGACGAGAAGCACGCCGAGGAGCTCGCCGCCAAGGGCATCGGCTTCGTCGACTGCGGTGTCTCCGGCGGCGTCTGGGGCCTGGAGAACGGCTACGCCCTGATGTACGGCGGCTCCGCCGAGGACGTCGCGAAGGTCCAGCCGATCTTCGACGCGCTCAAGCCCGAGGGCCCGTACGGTGCCGTCCACGCCGGCAAGGTCGGCGCCGGCCACTTCGCGAAGATGGTCCACAACGGCATCGAGTACGCGATGATGCAGGCGTACGCCGAGGGCTGGGAGCTGCTGGAGAAGGTCGACTCCGTGGAGAACGTCCGCGAGATCTTCCGCTCCTGGCAGGAGGGCACGGTCATCCGTTCCTGGCTGCTGGACCTCGCGGTCAACGCCCTCGACGAGGACGAGCACCTGGACCAGCTCCGCGGCTACGCGTCGGACTCCGGCGAGGGCCGGTGGACCGTCGAGGCCGCCATCGACAACGCCGTACCCCTGCCGGCGATCACCGCGTCGCTGTTCGCGCGGTTCGCGTCCCGCCAGGACGACTCGCCGCAGATGAAGATGATCGCCGCGCTGCGCAACCAGTTCGGCGGCCACGCGGTCGAGAAGAAGTAGCAATCCACAGGCTGTGCACCACCCGGTGCACAGCGACCGGGGGAAGGCCGGCGCCCACCATGCACGTCACGCATCTCTCGCTGGCCGACTTCCGCTCGTACGCCCGGGCCGAGGTGTCCCTCGACCCGGGCGTCACCGCGTTCGTGGGGGCGAACGGCCAGGGCAAGACCAATCTCGTCGAGGCCGTCGGCTATCTCGCCACCCTCGGCAGCCACCGCGTCGCCTCCGACGCGCCGCTGGTGCGGATGGGCGCCGAGCGGGCCGTCATCCGCGCCGCCGTCACCCAGGGCGAGCGCTCCCAGCTGATCGAGCTTGAGCTCAACCCGGGCCGCGCCAACCGGGCCCGCATCAACAGGTCCTCGCAGGTCAGGCCCCGTGACGTGCTCGGCATCGTGCGGACCGTGCTCTTCGCGCCCGAGGACCTGTCGCTGATCAAGGGCGACCCCGGTGAGCGCCGGCGCTTCCTCGACGAGCTGATCACGGCGCGCGCGCCGCGCATGGCGGGCGTGCGCTCCGACTACGAGCGCGTGCTGAAGCAGCGGAACACCCTGCTGAAGTCCGCCGCCATGGCCCGCCGCCACGGCGGCCGGGGCATGGACCTGTCCACGCTCGACGTCTGGGACCAGCACCTGGCCCGCGCCGGTGCCGAGCTGCTCGCCCAGCGGCTCGACCTCGTCCACACCCTCCAGCCGCTCGCGGACAAGGCGTACGAACAGCTCGCGCCCGGAGGCGGACCGATTCTGCTGGAGTACCGCCCCTCCGCCCCCGGCACCGGACAGAACCGCGAGGAGCTGTACGAGCAGCTGATCGCCGCCCTCGCCGAGGCCCGCAAGCAGGAGATCGAGCGCGGCGTCACCCTCGTCGGCCCGCACCGCGACGAGCTGCTGCTGCGCCTCGGCGACCTGCCTGCCAAGGGGTACGCGAGCCATGGCGAGTCCTGGTCGTACGCGCTGGCGCTCCGCCTCGCCTCGTACGACCTGCTGCGCTCCGAGGGCAACGAGCCGGTCCTGGTCCTCGACGACGTCTTCGCCGAGCTGGACGCGCGCCGGCGCGAGCGGCTGGCGGAGCTGGTGGCCCACGGCGAGCAGGTGCTGGTGACGGCCGCGGTCGACGACGACGTGCCGGGCGTGCTGGCCGGGACGCGGTACGAGGTGGCCGGAGGGACGGTGGAACGCGTATGAGCGAGAGCGGTGAGGGGGCGGCGGGCCCCGGAACTTCCGCACAGTCTGTGGACAAGTCCGCGGCGCCCGAACCCTCGGGCGTGGACCTCGCCCGGGTCGCGCTGCGCGCTGCCAAGGAGCAGGCACGCGCGCGTGGGGCGGCCGCGCAGCAGAAGAAGCAAGCCAAGCGCGGGGGCGGGCTGCGCTCCGGCGCGCGCGCCGACGGGCGCGACCCCATGGCGCTCGGCGCCGCGATCAACCGGCTGCTCGCCGAGCGCGGCTGGGAGACGCCGGCGGCCGTCGGCGGGGTCATGGGCCGGTGGCCGCAGATCGTCGGCGAGGACCTGGCCAAGCACTGCGTACCGGTGAAGTACGAGGAGGAGCCGGACGCGCGCGTGCTGACCGTGCAGTGCGACTCGACAGCGTGGGCGACGCAGCTGCGGCTGCTGGCGCCGACGCTGGTGGCGCGGCTGAACGAGGATCTGGGGCATGGGACGGTGCGGCTGATCAAGGTGCTGGGGCCTGGGGCGGGGGCGCGGCGGTATGGGCCGCTGCGGGCGCCGGGGTCTGTGGGGCCTGGGGATACGTACGGCTGAGGCGTTCCGGGGCGGGTGCGGGGCGCGGGTGCGGGTGCGGGCGCTGGGGCCGGTGCTCGGGGTGCGGGTTCAGCAGGTCGGGCGCCGTCGCGTAGGGCGTTGTGCCCACCCGTTCCGCCCCGGCGGAACGCATGCCCACAACGGGGGCGGAACGCCTGCCCACAACTTGGCGGGAGGGCTGCCCACTGGCCGTCACCGGTCGAAGCGCTAGGTGGCCGTCAGGGGGCCCTGGAGCCCCTGTCCGGATATGGGGAGTCGTCTCGGGGCCGTCGAGGGCGGCACATGCGCTTTCAGGTACCGGCAAACCCCCATGAGTGTCAGCGGTACCGGTAGACTGGAAGACAATCCCGCCACACTGCGGAACTGTCGAACGACGCAGCCGGCTCCCCTATGCCCGGAGCATGGCCTGTGCTGTGCCAGAAAGGGCGCTTCGTGGCCGATTCCGGCAACCCCAACGAGAACACTCAGTACACCGCCAGCAACATCCAGGTCCTGGAGGGCCTGGATGCGGTGCGCAAGCGCCCCGGTATGTACATCGGCTCGACCGGTGAGCGCGGTCTGCACCACATGGTGCAGGAGGTCGTCGACAACTCGGTCGACGAGGCCCTGGCCGGCCACGCGGACACCATCGACGTGACGATCCTGCCCGACGGCGGCGTGCGCGTCGTCGACAACGGGCGCGGCATCCCCGTCGGCATCGTCGAGTCCGAGGGCAAGCCGGCCGTCGAGGTCGTGCTGACGGTCCTCCACGCGGGCGGCAAGTTCGGCGGCGGCGGCTACGCGGTCTCCGGCGGTCTGCACGGCGTCGGCGTCTCCGTCGTCAACGCCCTCTCCACCAAGGTCTCGGTGGAGATCAGGACCGACGGCCACCGCTGGACGCAGGACTACAAGATGGGCGCCCCCACCGCGCCCCTCGCCCAGCACGAGGCGACCGACGAGACCGGCACCTCGGTCACGTTCTGGTCCGACCCGGACATCTTCGAGACGACCGAGTACTCCTTCGAGACGCTCTCGCGCCGCTTCCAGGAGATGGCCTTCCTCAACAAGGGCCTGACGATCACGCTCACCGACGAGCGCGAGTCCGCCAAGGCCACGGTCGGCGCCGACGACCCGGACGCCGAGGCGGCCGACGAGACGCCCGCGCGCACGGTGACGTACCACTACGAGGGCGGCATCGTCGACTTCGTGAAGTACCTCAACTCGCGCAAGGGCGAGCTGATCAACCCGACCGTCATCGACATCGAGGCCGAGGACAAGGAGCGCCTGCTCTCCGCCGAGATCGCGATGCAGTGGAACTCGTCGTACAGCGAGGGCGTGTACTCCTTCGCCAACACGATCCACACCCACGAGGGCGGTACCCACGAGGAGGGCTTCCGCGCCGCGCTGACGACGCTCGTCAACAAGTACGCGCGCGAGAAGAAGCTGCTCCGCGAGAAGGACGACAACCTCACGGGCGACGACATCCGCGAGGGTCTGACCGCGATCATCTCGATCAAGATCGGCGAGCCGCAGTTCGAGGGCCAGACCAAGACCAAGCTCGGCAACACGGAGGCGAAGACCTTCGTGCAGAAGGTCGTCCACGAGCACCTGACGGACTGGTTCGACCGGAACCCGAACGAGGCCGCGGACATCATCCGCAAGGGCATCCAGGCCGCCACCGCGCGCGTGGCCGCCCGCAAGGCCCGCGACCTCACCCGCCGCAAGGGCCTCCTGGAGTCGGCGTCGCTCCCCGGCAAGCTCTCGGACTGCCAGTCGAACGACCCGACGAAGTGCGAGATCTTCATCGTCGAGGGTGACTCCGCCGGCGGCTCCGCGAAGTCCGGCCGCAACCCGATGTACCAGGCCATCCTGCCCATCCGCGGCAAGATCCTGAACGTCGAGAAGGCCCGGATCGACAAGATCCTCCAGAACACCGAGGTCCAGGCGCTGATCTCGGCCTTCGGCACCGGGGTCCACGAGGACTTCGACATCGAGAAGCTCCGCTATCACAAGATCATCCTGATGGCGGACGCCGACGTCGACGGCCAGCACATCAACACCCTGCTGCTCACCTTCCTCTTCCGCTTCATGCGGCCGCTGATCGAGCACGGGCACGTGTACCTCTCCCGCCCGCCGCTCTACAAGATCAAGTGGGGTCGTGAGGACTTCGAGTACGCCTACTCGGACCGCGAGCGCGACGCCCTCGTCGAGCACGGCAAGCAGGCCGGCAAGCGGATCAGGGACGACTCGATCCAGCGCTTCAAGGGTCTCGGCGAGATGAACGCCGAGGAGCTGCGCATCACCACCATGGACATCGAGCACCGCGTCCTCGGCCAGGTCACCCTGGACGACGCCGCGCAGGCCGACGACCTCTTCTCGGTGCTGATGGGCGAGGACGTCGAGGCACGGCGCTCCTTCATCCAGCGCAACGCCAAGGACGTTCGCTTCCTCGACATCTGAGTCGGTCCCCGCTGACCGTACGAAAGGACTGACGACCAGCAATGGCCGACGAGAACCCCCCTGTGACCACCGAAGAAGAAGAGGGACCGCAGCTGCGGATCGAGCCCGTCGGGCTCGAGACCGAGATGCAGCGCTCGTACCTCGACTACGCGATGTCCGTCATCGTGTCCCGCGCGCTGCCCGACGTGCGTGACGGCCTCAAGCCCGTCCACCGGCGCGTGCTGTACGCGATGTACGACGGCGGCTACCGGCCCGAGAAGGGCTTCTACAAGTGCGCCCGCGTCGTCGGTGACGTCATGGGTACGTACCACCCGCACGGCGACACCTCCATCTACGACGCGCTCGTCCGCCTCGCCCAGCACTGGTCGATGCGGATGCCGCTCGTCGACTCCAACGGCAACTTCGGCTCCCCGGGCAACGACCCGGCCGCCGCCATGCGCTACACCGAGTGCAAGATGGCGCCGCTGTCGATGGAGATGGTCCGGGACATCGACGAGGAGACCGTCGACTTCCAGGACAACTACGACGGCCGCAACCAGGAGCCGACGGTCCTCCCGGCCCGGTTCCCGAACCTGCTGGTCAACGGCTCCGCCGGCATCGCGGTCGGCATGGCCACCAACATCCCGCCGCACAACCTCCGCGAGGTCGCCGAGGGCGCCCAGTGGTACCTGGCCCACCCCGAGGCCAGCCACGAGGAGCTCCTCGACGCGCTCGTCGAGCGGATCAAGGGCCCCGACTTCCCCACCGGCGCGCTCGTCGTCGGCCGCAAGGGCATCGAGGAGGCGTACCGCACCGGGCGCGGCTCCATCACCATGCGCGCGGTCGTCGAGGTCGAGGAGATCCAGAACCGCCAGTGTCTGGTGGTCACCGAGCTGCCCTACCAGGTCAACCCGGACAACCTCGCGCAGAAGATCGCCGACCTGGTGAAGGACGGCAAGATCGGCGGCATCGCCGACGTCCGCGACGAGACCTCGTCCCGGACCGGCCAGCGCCTGGTCATCGTGCTCAAGCGGGACGCCGTCGCCAAGGTCGTCCTCAACAACCTCTACAAGCACACCGACCTCCAGACGAACTTCGGCGCCAACATGCTGGCGCTCGTCGACGGCGTGCCGCGCACTCTCTCCCTGGACGCGTTCATCCGCCACTGGGTGACGCACCAGATCGAGGTCATCGTCCGCCGGACCAAGTTCCGGCTGCGCAAGGCCGAGGAGCGCGCCCACATCCTGCGCGGCCTCCTCAAGGCGCTCGACGCGATCGACGAGGTCATCGCCCTCATCCGGCGCAGCGACACGGTCGAGGTCGCCCGCGAGGGCCTGATGGGTCTCCTCCAGATCGACGAGATCCAGGCCAACGCGATCCTGGAGATGCAGCTCCGCCGGCTCGCCGCCCTGGAGCGCCAGAAGATCATCGCCGAGCACGACGAGCTCCAGGCGAAGATCAACGAGTACAACTCGATCCTCGCCTCGCCCGAGAAGCAGCGGGCCATCGTCAGCGAGGAACTGGCCGCGATCGTCGACAAGTTCGGCGACGACCGCCGCTCCAAGCTGGTGCCCTTCGACGGTGACATGTCCATCGAGGACCTCATCGCCGAGGAGGACATCGTCGTCACGATCTCCCGCGGCGGCTATGTGAAGCGCACCAAGACCGAGGATTACCGCTCGCAGAAGCGCGGCGGCAAGGGCGTGCGGGGCACCAAGCTGAAGCAGGACGACATCGTCGACCACTTCTTCGTCTCCACCACCCACCACTGGCTGCTCTTCTTCACCAACAAGGGCCGGGTCTACCGGGCCAAGGCGTACGAGCTGCCGGACGCCGGCCGGGACGCGCGCGGCCAGCACGTGGCCAACCTGCTGGCCTTCCAGCCGGACGAGCAGATCGCCCAGATCCTCGCGATCCGCGACTACGAGGCCGCGCCCTACCTGGTCCTCGCCACCCGCTCCGGCCTGGTGAAGAAGACCGCGCTGAAGGACTACGACTCCCCCCGTTCGGGCGGCGTCATCGCCATCAACCTGCGCGAGCGGGAGGACGGCGGCGACGACGAGCTGATCGGCGCCGAGCTGGCCTCCGCCGAGGACGACCTGCTGCTCATCTCCAAGAAGGCGCAGTCGATCCGGTTCACCGCCACGGACGACGCGCTGCGCCCGATGGGACGCGCCACTTCGGGTGTGAAGGGCATGAGTTTCCGCGCGGACGACGAACTGCTCTCGATGAATGTCGTCCGGCCCGGTACGTTCGTCTTCACCGCGACGGACGGCGGGTACGCCAAGCGCACCCCCGTCGACGAGTACCGCGTCCAGGGCCGTGGCGGCCTCGGCATCAAGGCCGCCAAGATCGTGGAGGACCGCGGCTCGCTCGTGGGCGCGCTGGTGGTCGAGGAGACGGACGAGATCCTCGCCATCACGCTGTCCGGCGGTGTGATTCGTACGCGAGTCAACGAAGTCAGGGAGACCGGCCGTGACACCATGGGCGTCCAGCTGATCAACCTGGGCAAGCGCGATGCCGTCGTCGGCATCGCACGGAACGCCGAGGCCGGCGGCGAGGACGAAGAGGTCGACGACGCCGAGGGTGCCATCGAGGCACCCGAGGCCGAGGCATCGGTCGAGGGCACGGAGCCTGCGACCGGGGATCACGAGGAGTAGAGCGTGAGTGGAGCCACGGGCGCCGGATCGGCGGCTGCCGGAGCTTCTGCAGGTGCTGGAGCGTACGGCGCCCGTGGCTCGGCCACGGACTCCCAGGGGGGTGCGGTGACGGACACGCGGGGGCAGCAGCCCCCCTACGAGGCGTACAGCGGGGCGCTGCCGAGTGAGCGCCAGGGCGCTCAGCAGCAGGGCGGCCCGTACCACCCGCCGCAGGCGTACGGCGCTCCGGCGCCGGGCGGCCAGGCGCGGGGCAACGCCGGCGCCGTGCGCCGGCCGCGGACGGGTGCGCGCACGACGCCCCGCACCCGCAAGGCGCGGCTGCGGGTGGCGAAGGCCGACCCGTGGTCGGTCATGAAGGTGAGCTTCCTGCTCTCCATCGCGCTGGGCATCTGCACGGTCGTCGCGGCGGCCGTGCTGTGGATGGTCATGGACGCCATGGGCGTCTTCTCGACGGTCGGCGGGACGATCAGCGAGGCGACGGGCTCGAACGAGTCCAACGGCTTCGACCTCCAGTCCTTCCTGTCGCTGCCGAGGGTTCTGATGTTCACCTCGGTGATCGCGGTGATCGACGTGGTGCTGATGACGGCCCTGGCGACCCTCGGCGCGTTCATCTACAACCTGTCCGCCGGCTTCGTCGGCGGCGTCGAGCTGACGCTGGCCGAGGACGAGTAGTCCGCGTGGGGGCCGGTGTCACGGCAGCCGTCAGGGCCTCCGGCCCGGGCGATTTTGGGACTGGCCCCCACGTGCGCTAATGTTCAGGAGTCAGCGCGCGGGACACACACCGCAAAGCGCGGCGGGGCTATAGCTCAGTTGGTTAGAGCGCATCCCTGATAAGGATGAGGCCACAGGTTCAAATCCTGTTAGCCCCACAGAAGAGATCGGCCCGGACGGGTTCCCCCGTCCGGGCCGATTTCGTTGTGTGAGGTTTGGCGCTCGCATAGGTCACCGATCGGTATCGGTCGATGTGTAGAGTGGGCGTCAGAAGTCTCCTACGTCAACGAAAGACGAGGTCGCGCGGTGAAGAAGCTGCTCCTGGTCGCACTGGCCGCCATCGGCGGGCTCCTCGTGTACCGCCAGATCCAGGCGGATCGCGCCGAGCAGGACCTGTGGACGGAGGCGACCGACTCCGTGCCGTCCGGTTCCGGTGTCTGAGACCCACCCAACTGAAGTCGAGATCCCGGCCGCGCATCGCGCGGCCGGGATCTCTGCTTTTCCCGGCGTCTTCGGGTTCGCTAGCGTGAATTGATTGCTTGCTTTGGCAAAGTGGCGTGCGGCGGCGTACCCGGGGGCGGACAGCGAGGGCGGGAGCCGGGCAGGATGGGGCGGCACGACGGCTCCGGCGGTCGGTGGCGGGGCGCGGTGACGGACACGACGAGGAGAAGCGCGTGAGCACGCAGGCGGGGGCCACGGCCGGGGACGGGACCGCGCGGCGGTGGAGGACGGCGTCCGGGGCGCGGAAGGCCGGGGCGCTCCTCACGGCCGCCGCCGCGGTGGGCACGCTCACCGCGCTGCCCGTGGCGCCCGCGTGGGCGGCCGAGGGCGCTCCCCTGCCCGCGTACGCCTTCGAGCCCTCGGCGCAGCGGATCGAGGGCGCCGGCTCCAGCGCCGACGCCGAGCCGATGGAGCCGGGCAGGACCTACCGGGACACCCTCAAGAAGGACGGCAAGGTCTACTACCGGCTCAACCTGGACACGGAGAAGAACGCGTACGTCTCCGCCGTCGCCGTCCCGAAGCCGGGCGGGAAGGCCGCGTACGGCGACGGGTTCCGGATCGCGATCCAGGACGGTTCCGGCGCCGAGTGCGGCTACCAGGAGGTCAACTTCGCGGCCGGCGAGTACGTCCGCCCGCTGGCCGGGTACGCGCGCCGGATCGTCCACCCGGACGAGTCCAGCTGCCAGAAGTCCGGTGCGTACTACGTGCTCGTCGAGCGGGAATCGGACGCCGCCTCCAGCCCGGACGACTGGGAGCTGGAGATCCAGCACGTCACCGAGCCGCTGCTGAAGAAGAACGGGCCGGACAAGCTGCCCGAGTCCTGGCCCTCGGGGACGCCCGCGCCGATCGCCCGCGCGTCACGGGACCGCCAGGGAGGGGACGGCTTCCACAAGGCCGTCTCCCTGGAGAAGGGCGAGTGGCGGGCGAACATCCGGCCCGGCCAGACGCTCTTCTGGCGGGTGCCGGTCGACTGGGGGCAGCAGCTGTTCGCCAGCGCCGAGCTGGGCAGCAGCTCCGCCGGCGACGACCTCGTCAGCAACGCGCTCGCGCTCGGGCTCGACAACCCGGCGCGCGGCTACGTCGACCTCCAGACGGTCAGCTACAGCGGCAAGCCCGCGACGGCCGCCCTCGACCCGCGGCGGCCCGTCGACCACAGGAACCGCTTCTCGTACGAGACCGCCACCAGGGGCATGGGGTTCGCCGGCTGGTACTACCTCACTGCCACGCTCAGCCCGGAGATCGCCGAGGAGTACGGGGACCAGGCCCTGCCGCTGATCCTGCGGGTCGACGTGACCGGCGAGAAGCAGGAGGGCCCCGGGTACGCGGGCGACCCGGGCATCTTCCAGGTGACGGCCGACGACCAGGAGGCCGCGGCCAGCGGTGCCACGGAGGCGGAGTCCGCGACCGACACCACGATGGTGGCCCTCGCCGCGGGCGGCCTCGGCCTCGGCACCGTCCTGCTCGTCGGCCTCGGCGCCTGGACCCTGCTGGCCCGCCGCGCGGCGGCGGCGGGGGCAGGGCGCTAGAGGAAGGGCCGGAGCCTCCAGGAACCGCCAGGACCCCCCTCAGGGCTTTCTGGGGCTCCTCAGGGCCCTTTCTGGGCCTCTCAGGACCGGCTCAGATCTGCGTCAGGGCCCAGAAGCCGACCGCGAGGGACACCAGCGCGAGCAGCAGCACCGGGACCGCCACCTTCGGGGGCGGTCCCGGACGGCGTTCGGGGGTCCTCGTCAGGGTCGGCTCAGGGATGGGGGCGGGAACCTGGTGGGGCTGAGCGGTGTATGGATTCGTAGGGGTGTGTGGAGCGGAGGGATCGAAGGGGGGAACGGGGTGGGTGACGACCGGCGGGGGCAGATGGAAGCTGCCCGTCTCGGAGGCCGAGGGCACGGGCTGGTACTGCTGCTGGTACGGGTTCTGCTGCGGCTGCTGGTACGGCTCCTGGTACGGCTCGCCGTACGTCCGCGGAGCCGGTACGGGCATGGGCGGTACGGCGATCGGCGGTACGGCTGCGGCCGCGGCGACCGGGACCGGCGGTACGGCTGCGGCCGCGGCGACCGGGACCGGCGGGGCGGTCGGCGGGGTGTCCTGGAGCGGCGGCGGGGTGTCCTGGAGCGGGCGGGCGAGCGGGCCCTCGGGGCCGAAGCCGGCCGGCAGCGGGCCGAGTTGGTCGAAGATCTCCACCGGCTCCTCGCCGCCCTCCGGCTCGGGCAGCATCTCCACGGCGGCGCTCAGCGCCTTCCGCGCGCCCGTGGCCGTCCGGAAGCGGGCCTGCGGGTCGGGCTGGAGCAGCCCGGCCAAGACCTGCCACAGCGGCTCCGGGACGCTCGCGGGCGCCGGCGGGGTGCCGTGGTTCAGGAAGTGCTCCATGAGGGCCTGGGAGTCCGGCCGGGTGCCGTGCAGCAGATAGAGCGCGACCAGCCCGACGGCGTACAGGTCCGCCGTGAAGTCGGGCTCGGCGCCGAGGAGTTGCTCGGGAGCGAAGTAACCGGGCGTGCCCACCACGTAGTTGGTCTCGGTGAGCCGGGGTTCGCCCTTGCGCATCGAGATGCCGAAGTCCGACAGGCGCAGGTGCGGACGGCCCGTCCCGGTGGCCTCCATCAGGATGTTGGCCGGCTTGATGTCCCGGTGGACGACGCCCTCCGCGTGCACCGTCGCCAGGCCCGAGAGCAGTTGGTCGAGGAGGGCGCAGACATAGCGGGGCGGGAGCGGGCCGTAGTCGCCGATGACATGGGCGAGCGAGCCGCCGGAGATCAGGTCCATCGTGAAGAGGACCTTGTCGTCGTCGGCGGCCCAGCTGGCCGGGGCGAGGACGTGCGGGTGGTCGATCCGCAGCGCCTGTTCCCGGACGAAGCGGAGCAGCGTGTGGGCGTCGCTCTGCTGGAGCACCTTCGCCGCCACATAGCGGCGGCGGCGGTGGTCCCAGGCGCGCCAGACCGCGCCGGCCCCGCCCCGCCCGATCGGATCGATCAGCTCGTACCTGCCGGCGAAGACCTCACCCATCGCGCTGCGCCCGCTCCCCGTCCGTCGTCAGTCGTCAGTCAGTCAGCCGTGCGTGCCCGTGTCAGTTCTGGTGCGACTCGTAGTGGGCGACCGCGTCGGCGGTGCGCCCGGCGCCGTACACCCGGAGGAACTCTGCCAGTTCCGGGTGGGCCGGGGCGAGGGAATCCGCGGCGTCGATGATGTCCCCCGCGGCGGCCACGGAGCGCAACAGCGACTGGATCTCGCGGACCACGCGGCGCACGGTCGGGGCGCCGGATCCGTTGGTGGTCTGGCCGCTGGTGCCGGTCAGGACGGAGCCGCCCTGGGACTTCTTGATCTCGTCCATGCGGTCGGTGGCCTCGGCGGCGCTGACGCTGCCGTCCGCGACCTGCACGGCGAGCTCCTGGAGGGCCTGGACGCGCTGGACCACGGCCGGGTTGCCGATCTTGGCGCGCTGGCCGCTCATGAGCTGGGAGAGCATGGGCGCGGAGAGCCCGAGCACGGCGGCCAGCCTGGCCTGATTGAGCCCGAGATCGTCGATCAGCCGACGGAAGAGCGCCCCCAGCGGCTCCCCGTACCAACTGCGCTGAAGCTCTCTGGCTCTTGCCGTGGCTTCCTGCTGCGCTGCGTCCATCACTTCTCCCCATCCCTGGGGTTCGCCACTGCGAACCTCGGTCAGCATCTTACGGAGCGTGGTCGTTCATCGGGAGACCCCACCTTTTGCCCGAGACGGGGGGAGAACCGGTACGCTGTCCTCGTTCCGGGGCCTTAGCTCAGTTGGTAGAGCGCTGTCTTTGCATGGCAGATGTCAGGGGTTCGACTCCCCTAGGCTCCACCGGACGAAGAAGCCCCTCCGACCTGCGGGAACGCAGGACGGAGGGGCTTCTCGCCGTTCGGGCCGGGGTCAGGTGGTCCGGGGGACCTCCCCGCGCGTGCGGGGGCCGGCGGAGACGGTCAGGACGCGGGCCAGGTCCAGGGTGCTCAGGACGACCATGGCGATGCCCAGGGGCACGTGGAACTCGGGCAGGTGGGCTATGCCCAGGATGACCTGGACGGTGGCGAGGGCCAGCAGGCCGGAGGCGTACAGGATCGGCCGGGGGCTGCCGCCGCCCGGGCGCCAGGCCACGATCGCGGCCACCACGTACAGCATCGAGGCGCCGTACATCACCCGGGAGCCGACGTCGTGGAGCATCGCGCCCTGGGAGGAGACGAGCAGGGCGCCGGAGGTGCCCGCCTGGAAGAAGAGGGCCAGGGTCTGGAGGGCGACCGCGGCTCTGACGGTCCTGTGGAAGCCGGTGCCGGCGCGCGTGGCGGTCGCCGTGGTCCGTCCGGACATGTCGGGGTCCTTTTCCGTGGTGGGTGGGTGTCAGCGGAGGGTGAGGGAGGTCTCGGCCATGACGTGGGTGAGCTTCTCGGGGTTGCGGACGTAGTAGAGGCCGCTGATCCGGCCGCCCTCGACCCGCATCGCCATCACGCCGTCCAGCTCGCCGTCGAGGTGCACGGCGAGCGCCGGGGCGCCGTTGACGACGGTGAGTTCGGTGGTGACCACGGCTTCGGCCTTGAGGGAACCGCCCAGGTAGAAGCGGGTCACCTTCTCGGCGCCGACGACCGGGCGGAGCGCGGCCCGCTTGATGCCGCCGCCGTCGCTGACGAGCACGACGTCGGGGGCGAGCAGGTTCAGGAAGTCCTGCGGGTCGCGGGTCTCCAGCGCCTGCCGGAAGGACTCCACGGCCGCCCGCGCCTCGCGGGCCGAGACCGTGGTGCGGGGGCGCCGGGCGTCGACGTGCCGGCGGGCGCGGTGGGCGATCTGGCGGACGGCGGCCGGGGTCTTGTCGACGGCCGCCGCGATCTCGTCGTACCCCACCTCGAAGACCTCGCGCAGGACGAAGACGGCCCGCTCGGTCGGGGTGAGGGTCTCCAGGACCAGCATCATCGCCATGGACACGGACTCGGTGAGCTCGACGTCCTCGGCCACGTCCGGCGCGGTGAGCAGCGGTTCGGGCAGCCACTGCCCGACGTACGCCTCCCGGCGGCGCTGCACGGTGCGCAGCCGGTTGAGGGCCTGGCGGGTGGTGATGCGCACGAGGTACGCCCGCTGGTCGCGGACCTGCGCCAGGTCGACGCCGGTCCAGCGGAGCCAGGTCTCCTGGAGGACGTCCTCGGCGTCGGCGGCCGAGCCGAGCATCTCGTAGGCCACCGTGAAGAGCAGGTTGCGGTGGGCGACGAAGGTCTCGGTCGCCGGGTCCGTGGTGTGCTCGCTGATCATGCTTCCGTCTCCCCGTGGTTCGGTGTGTCCGGACCGGCGGTCAGACCGCGTGCTCGGGGGTGTCCGTGGTGCGGACCGCGCGCTCCCGCAGCCGCTGCGGCCGGTGCTTGCCGTCCTTGGGCCAGGAGTGCGCACCGGGCTTGCGGGCTTCCTCGGTCAGGTGCTTGACGCTGAGCGCGCAGCCGAGTTCCTTGAGCTTCGCCCCCGCCCGCCCGCCGACGTAGATTCTCATCGCCCGGTCGTCCTTGTGGGCGATCTGGAAGATCGCCGTTCGACGCCCGAAGCTGAGGCACATCGCGTGGAACGCCAGGTCGACGGGCTCGGGGCGGGTGCCCGCGATGCGGGCCAGCACCGTGTCGGCGGCGTGCGCGCCGAGGCAGCCGGCGACGTAGGCGCTCATCCGGAAGGGCAGGTCGGAGGGGGCCGCGCAGTCCCCGGCCGCGACGATCCGCTCGTCGTCGACGCTGGTGAGGGTCTCGTCGGTGAGCAGGCGCCCGGCGGCGTCGGTGCTCAGCCCGCTGCGGACGGCCAGGTCGGGGACGTCGAAACCGGCGGTCCAGACGGCGAGCCCGCCGGTCACCGTGCGCCCGTCGGCGAGGCGGACGGCCTCCGCCGTCATCTCCGTGACCTTGGTGCCGGGGCCGTCGAGTACGGTGACGCCGAGGGCGGCGAACCGCCGGGCGGCCGAGCGCCGCGCCGCGGGGTGCAGGTAGGGGCCGAGGACCCCGCCGCAGACCAGCGTCACCGGGCGGCCGCCCTCGGCGAGTTCGGCGGCGGTCTCGATGCCGGTCGGGCCGGCGCCGACGACGGTGACCGGGACCCCGGCGGGCAGGGCCGTGACGGCCGCCCGCAGCCGCTCGGCGGATTCCAGTTCGGCGACGTGGTGGGCGTGCTCGGCGACGCCGGGGACGGCCGGCCGGGCGCCGGTGCTGCCGACGGCGTAGATCAGGTGGTCGTAGTCGAGCGTGGCACCCGACTCCAGGGTCACCACGCGCGCGTGGGCGTCGATCCGGGCCACGGAGTCGACGACCAGCCGGACGCGCTCCGCCAGGACCTCCTCGTACGGGACGACGGCGGAGTGGCTGCCGCCGACCAGCTGGTGGAGGCGGAGCCGGGGGACGAACGACGGACGGGGGTTGACGACCGTCACGGTCACGTCGGCGCGCTGGGTGAGTCGGTCGGCCGCCATGACACCGGCGTATCCGCCGCCGATCACGACCACTTCGGTGTTCCCGCCCATGGTGTCTCCTCCGTCTTCAGGGGTTCGACCTCAAGACACCGCGGGGTCGTCGCCTGTGACGTGACAGGGCGGGGATGTGACGTGGATCACCGAAGAGAGGTTCGGAGGGGGCGGAACGGGTCCGGAATGGGCGGTATTGATCCGGACGGGTGGTGTTCATCGGAAGAACTGCGCGGCGGCGGCGTCGCTCCGCCGGATCCGGGGGCCCGTACAGATCATGAGAAAGGTATGGAAAGCACGCAACCCGAAATGAACCGTTCGGGAAGCGCGCCTTTCTCCGTACGACGCGTACGACCCCGTAGAACGCCACGCACACGAAAGTGAGGGGCCATGGCCACCGCCAAGGTCAAGCAGTTCTGGACCGCCTTCATCTCCGTCCTCTTCGCCCTGCTCGCCTCCGTCGGCCTCGCGGCCCCCGCCGCCGCCCACGGCCAGGTCCCGGTGACCCAGCCCGAGGAGCCGGCCGCCCCCGCCGCCCCGGTGGCCGCGGAGCGCGCCGCGACCGTCGTGGCACAGAGGCAGGCGGAACCCTGGGTGCCGGTCCGGCGCGGCTCGCTGCCGCCCACGATCAAGCAGCGCATCGGCGCCGAGGCGCACGGCTCCGCGCCCGCCGCACGCACGCTCCGCGCCACCGCGCCGCTCGCGAGCGACCCCGCCGCGCTGACGCGGCTGGCGCTCGCGACGGCCGCCTAGGGTGCGGGGAGAGCATTCCCTCCCGGCACCCCAGCCCGCCCGGAACGATCGGAACGGCCCCAGATCAGCGGCGCTCGTCGGGCTCCGTGGACTCGGTCTCCGTCTCCGCCTCGATCCCGGACACGGTCCCGGTCTCGACCTCCACGTCGCCCCCGGACTCCGCGACCACGCTCGTACCGGCCTCGGCCTCCGCGCCAGTGAAGACCTCCGACGCGGACGGCATGCCCGAGCCCTCGTCCATCTCCGTGGGAGCGGGCGGCTCGACCAGCCAGTCGGGGTTGGCCTGCTTGTCCCACCACTTCCAGGCGGCGAAAGCGCCGCCGACCAGCACGCCGAGCACGGCGAGCCCCTTGACGAGACGCCCGGCCCTGGCCCGGCGCTCCTGCTTCCTCACGATCTTCCGGACGTCGTCCGGCGTCACCTGACCGCGCAGCGCGGCCCAGGCGGCAGTGGAACGCGACCCGGCCTCCTCCAGGACGGGACCGGTCGCGGCGACCGCGTGCTCGACACGCGGAACGGTGTAGTCGGCCACCTGATGGGCGACCGAGCGGGTCCGAGCCGCGGCGCGATGCGCGGCGTCGTCGACCCGCGGCGGCACGTGCGGCGCCACATGCGCGGCGTACTGCACACGCGCCTGCGCGCGTGCCTGCCGAGCTGCGCTCGACACCCTGGGTGCGAGCCGCACCCGCGCCTCCTGCGCATAGTGCGCGGCCTGGTCCTTGGCCGTGCCGGCGTACGGCGCCACCACGTCCGCGGCGTGCAGGACGCTTTCCTTCGCCGAATCCGTAGCGGCGCGCACGCTGTCCATGCGAGTCACGGGTTCCTCCTCCTCGGTGGCGAGCGATGTCGGTTTTTCACCTTTCCATCCTTTTCGGCATCATGCCTGCCGGAGCGAAGTCCGGCATGCGGGGCTGGCATCCGGGGCATGCGGGGGATGCGGGCGGGCCGCGACGGGCATGCGAGGATCGACTCGCCAGAGCCGCGGACGCGTGAGGCGATCCGTTCCGCGGTGTGACGCACGACCAGGGAGGGAAGGCGGACCGTGGCCATGCCGTACGCGATCCTCAAGACCAGCGCGGGCGACATCGAGGTGCGCCTGATGCCGTTCCACGCGCCGAAGACGGTGCGGAACTTCGTCGAGCTCGCCTCGGGCGAGCGGGAGTGGACCCACCCGGCCACCGGCCAGGTCTCCACCGACCCCCTCTACGACGGCACGGTCTTCCACCGGGTCATCGGCGGCTTCATGATCCAGGGCGGCGACCCGCTGGGGACCGGCACGGGCGGCCCCGGGTACGAGTTCGCCGACGAGTTCCACCCCGAGCTGTGGTTCGACCGGCCGTACCTGCTGGCGATGGCCAACGCGGGGCCGGGCACCAACGGCTCCCAGTTCTTCATCACGGTCGGCCCCGCGACCTGGCTGAACCGCAAGCACACCATCTTCGGCGAGGTGGCGGACCTGAAGAGCCGCGCTGTCGTGGACGCCATCGCGGCGGTCGCCACCGACGCGCAGACCCAGCGGCCGCTGACGGACGTCGTGGTCGAGTCCGTGGTGATCGAGCAGCGCTGACCGGGAAGGACGGGACCCCGCCCATGGACGCGCAGTCCGGACTGCCGCACTGCTACCGCCATCCCGGCACCGAGACGGGCATCCGCTGCACGCGCTGCGAGAAGCCCATCTGCCCGGAGTGCATGATCTCCGCCTCCGTCGGCTTCCAGTGCCCCGACTGCGTCCGCAGCGGCTCGGGCACCGGGCACGCGGCCGGCGCCAACCAGGCCAGGACGCTCGCGGGCGGCCGGGTCAGGACCGACGACCGGCTGATCACCAAGATCCTCATCGGGATCAACGTGCTGGTCTACGTCTTCGTGCTGATCGGCGGCGACCGGTTCGTCGACGAGTTCGTGCTGATCGGGTACGCGTACAACCCGATGCTCGGCGAGGTCGTCGGGGTCGCGGACGGCGAGTGGTACCGCCTGCTCACCTCCACGGTCCTGCACCAGGAGCCGTGGCACATCCTCTTCAACCTGCTGGGCCTGTGGGTGATCGGCGGGATCGTCGAGCCCGAGCTGGGCCGGTCCCGGTACGCCCTGCTGTGCCTGCTCTCCGGCCTGTCCGGCTCGGTCCTGGCCTATGCGGTCGCCACCCCGAACCAGCCCTCGCTGGGCGCCTCTGGCGTCGTCTACGGCCTCATCGGAGCCTGGGTGGTGCTGGCCCGCAGGCGGCGGCACGACATGCGGCCGGTGGTCCTCTTCGTGGCCCTGTCCCTGCTGATGACGTTCACCCGTCCGGGGATCTCCTGGGAGGCACACGTCGGTGGACTGGTGGCCGGCGTGCTGGTGACGTACGCGCTCGTGCAGGCGCCCCGGACCCGCCGGGAGCTGATCCAGTACGGCGCCTGTGGACTGCTGCTGCTGATCGACACGGGCGTCGCGGTGGCCCGGACGCTGACGCTCACCTGAGCGCGGGAGGCTGTGGACGAGCTGGGGATGTGAGCTTTCCCCAGAGTTATCCACAGTGCGTGGCGAGTTCTCCCCACCACGGTGGGTACGACGGAGCCCCCTACCTCTGACCTGGGATTTCTCCCGAGAGGTAGGGGGCTTCGGTCTCTTGTGGACAGTCGTTCGCGGTCGTACCGGCGTCAACTCGGTGTGAGTTATCCACAGATCTTCGTAAGTTATCCAGTGCTGTGCACAACGCTGTGGATAAACTCTGGGGTGAGCTTGACGGCAGACGGGCGGACCCGCTAAGCGCCGCTAAGGCGCTCACTTCCACTGCGTGGAGACACCGAAGCCGGCGGCGATGAAACCGAAGCCGACCACGATGTTCCAGTTCCGGATCGACTCGATCGGAAGCGAACCGTCGGTGACGTAGAAGACCACGATCCACACCAGACCGATGGCGAACAGGGCCAGCATCACCGGGGCGACCCAGCTGCGGTTCGTCAGTTTGATGTTGGCGGCCTGCTTCGCCGGCGGGGGCGTGTAGTCGGCCTTCTTGCGGATCCGTGACTTCGGCACGAGGGACTCTCCTGTCGATGCGCTGCGTGACCGCGCAGGGAACTGTGGCTGTCGCCGGGATGTGACGTAGCAGGTCGACTGCGCCCCCCGGGCGTCCGTTAGCGTAGTGCTTCCGCGGCGCAGAAGGGGATCAGGGTACGTTGAGCAATTCCGCCGGTACTCCGGGCGAACCCCCCGCCGGGCAGGGTCGCGCCACCCGATGGCGCCCCGTCCGGCTCCTCACCCTTGCCGTCTTCGCCCTCGCCGGACTTCTCTTCGTCACCAGCTTCAACACCGCCAAGGGTACGAACATCCGCACGGACGCGTCCCTGCTGCGGCTCTCCGACCTCATCGAGGAACGCAGCCACAAGAACGCCGGCCTCGACGAGTCCACCGCCGCCCTGCGCGGCGAGGTCGACACGCTCGCCGCCCGCGACGACGGCTCGACGGCCGCCGAGGACCGCCGCCTCAAGGCCCTGGAGACCGCCGCCGGCACCACCGAGATCTCCGGCACCGGGCTCACCGTCACGCTCGACGACGCCCCGCCGGACGCCCAGGCCGCCCCCGGCTACCCCGAGCCGCAGGCCAACGACCTGGTCATCCACCAGCAGGACCTCCAGGCCGTCGTCAACGCCCTCTGGGAGGGCGGCGCCGAAGGCATCCGCGTCATGGACCAGCGGCTCATCTCCACCAGCGCGGTCCGCTGCGTCGGCAACACCCTGATCCTCCAGGGCCGCGTCTACTCGCCCCCGTACAAGATCACCGCCGTCGGTGACCGGGGGAAGCTCGACAAGGCCCTCGCGGACTCCCCGGCGCTCCAGAACTACCAGCTGTACGTCAAGGCGTACGGGCTCGGCTGGAAGGTCGACGACCACAAGAACGTGACGCTGCCCGGCTACACCGGAGCGGTCGACCTCCACCACGCCAAGCCCGCCGCGTAGCCGTCCGCGCGGCCGTCCCCGGGGTCGTTCACGGACAGTTGTCCACAGGCTTCGGACAGCTTCCCCCCGACGGGGCCCCCGACCCGTACTCTGGTGCCCGTAACGAACGGAAGGGGCGACGACGTGTACGGCTGGATCTGGCGGCATCTGCCGGGCAACGCGTTCGTGCGGGCGCTGATCTCCCTCGCACTGGTCCTCGGGACCGTCTATGTCCTCTTCCAGTACGTGTTCCCCTGGGCGGAGCCTCTGCTTCCGTTCAACGATGTGACGGTGGACGGCCAGTGAACGCGCGCATTCTCGTCGTCGACAACTACGACAGCTTCGTCTTCAACCTCGTGCAGTACCTCTACCAGCTCGGTGCCGAGTGCGAAGTGCTCCGCAACGACGAGGTGGAACTGAGCCACGCCCAGGACGGCTTCGACGGCGTCCTGCTGTCGCCGGGCCCCGGCGGCCCCGAGGGCGCCGGCGTCTGCATCGAGATGGTGCGCCACTGTGCCGCCACCGGTGTGCCGATCTTCGGCGTCTGCCTCGGCATGCAGTCGATGGCCGTGGCGTACGGCGGTGTGGTCAACCGCGCCCCCGAGCTGCTGCACGGCAAGACCTCGCCCGTCGTTCACGAGGGCCAGGGCGTCTTCACCGGCCTCCCCTCGCCGTTCACGGCCACCCGCTACCACTCGCTCGCCGCCGAGCCGACCGTCCTGCCCGCCGAGCTCGAAGTGACCGCGCGGACCGAGGACGGCATCATCATGGGCCTCCGCCACCGGGACCTGCCGGTCGAGGGTGTCCAGTTCCACCCCGAGTCGGTGCTCACCGAGCACGGCCACCGGATGCTCGCCAACTGGCTCGTGCAGTGCGGAGACGAGGGAGCGGTCGACCGGTCGGCGGGGCTCGCGCCGGTGGTGGGCAAGGCCGTCGCGTGACCACGGGCTCGCCGTGGTTCCGGGCCTCCGAGCAGCCCGGCGCCGAGCCGATACCCGAGGGGCAGGGACCCCAGCCGTACGAGCAGAGCCCGTACGGCTACGAGCACCAGGGCCCGTACCCGTATCCGTACCAGACCGCGCCCGAGCCCGAGCCCGCGTACGGGAGTCAGCCCGTAGCCGGGAACGGGCCCGCGTACACATACGAGGCGCCGCGTGTAGCGTCTCAGGAGGCCGCGTACGCGCCCGTACGCGAGCCGTACGGGGCCGATGAGACCCGGGAGCTGCCCGAGGTCGCCGAGGCGGCCCCGAGGCCCGTGGAGCCCCTTCCCGGGCCGGGACGGGCCGAGCGGCGCCGGGCCGCCGCCAAGCAGGGCCGCGGCAAGGGCCGCCGCGCCGCCGGACCGGCCCCCGAGACCGACGGCGAGCCGGGCGGCGCCGCCGCCGAGCGGCCGCTCTCGCGGGTCGAGGCCCGCCGCGCCGCCCGGGAGGCCAAGGCCGCCAAGGACAGCGTCGGCGTCGTCGTCGGCGAGCTGTTCATCACCCTCGGCGTCGTCATGCTCCTCTTCGTCGCCTACCAGCTGTGGTGGACCAACGTCCTCGCCGGGCAGGAGACCAACCAGGCCAAGGAGCGGATCGAGGACACCTGGGCCAAGGGCGAGAGCAAGCCGGACGTCTTCGCCCCCGGCGAGGGCTTCGCCATCATGTACATCCCCAAGCTCGACGTCGTCGTCCCCGTCGCCGAGGGCATCAGCAAGCCGAAGGTCCTCGACAAGGGCATGGTCGGCCACTACGGCGCGGGCAGGCTCAAGACCGCCATGCCCTCGGACAAGCAGGGCAACTTCGCGGTCGCCGGCCACCGCAACACCCACGGCGAGCCCTTCCGGTACATCAACCGGCTCCAGCCCGGCGACCCGATCGTGGTCGAGACCCAGGACGCCTATTACACCTACGAGATGGCGAGCATCCTGCCGCAGACCGCGCCCTCGAACATCTCCGTGATCGACCCGATCCCGAAGGGCTCCGGCTTCACGGAGCCCGGCCGCTACATCACGCTGACCACCTGCACGCCCGAGTTCACCAGCACCTACCGCATGATCGTGTGGGGAAAGCTGGTCGAGGAGCGGCCGCGCAGCAAGGGAAAGCCGACCGCGCTCGTAGGCTGAGACCCCACACCTCCAGAAGGGACGAGGGCCGACTCAGTGTCACGCGCGCGCAACCGGATCGCCGGGCTCATCAGCGTCTTCGGTGAACTCCTCATCACAGCCGGCCTCGTGCTCGGACTCTTCGTCGCCTACTCGCTGTGGTGGACGAACGTCCTCGCCGACCGGGCCGCCGACAAGGAAGGCGCCCAGGTCCGCGGCGAGTGGGCCGACCCGGGCCCCGGCGCCCTCGACACCAAGGGCGGGCTCGGCTTCCTCCACGTCCCCGCCTTCGGCGGCGAGGAGATCCTCGTGAAGCGGGGCACCGACAGCGACATACTCAACAACGGCGTCGCCGGCTACTACACGGAACCCGTCAAGTCGGCCCTCCCGCAGGACAAGCAGGGCAACTTCACGCTCGCCGCCCACCGGGACGGTCACGGAGCCAAGTTCCACAACATCCACAAGTTGAAGAACGGCGATCCGATCGTCTTCGAGTCCAAGGACACCTGGTACGTCTACAAGGTCTACAAGACCCTGCCGGAGACCACGAAGTACAACGTGAACGTCCTCCAGCCGGTCCCCGAGGAGTCCGGCAGGACCGAGGCCGGCCGGTACATCACCCTCACCACCTGCACCCCCATGTACACCTCGGACTACCGCTACATCGTCTGGGGCGAACTGGCCCGCACCGAGAAGGTCGACGCGAACCGCACCCCGCCGGCCGAACTCCGCTGAACCGAGGGGGGAAAAGGGGAGAGCCCCGGAGCCTGTGAAGGCTCCGGGGCTCTCCCCTTGCGCGAGGCGGGGCGGGGCGGTGGCGGTTAGTCGAACCAGCCGCCGATGTTGCTCTCGCCGCCGTTGCCGTTGCCGTTGTTGTCGCCGTTGTTGTCACCGGTGGGCGGCTGGCCGCCGTTGTCGCCGCCACCGCCGTCCACGGTGAACAGGGTGACGGTCTCGCCCTGCTTGACGGGCTGGCCCGCCGGCGGGTTCGACTGCGCGATCCGGGCGTCGTCCTTGTCGACACCGATGACCACGACGGTCACGCCCTGGCCCTGGAGCAGGTCCCGGACCTCCTTGAGCGGCTTGCCCACGATGTCCGCGGGGATCGTGATCTGCGGCACCGCCGGGCCCTTCGAGACCTTCAGGGTGATCTCGACGTCCAGCGTCTGGTTGGTGTTGCCCGGAGGGTTCTGCTCGACGACCGTGCCCTTGGGCTGGTCGCTGTCGACCTCTTCCTGCTTCACGTTGGTGAACTGGAGGCCGTTCAGCTGCTGGAGCGCCAGGCTGATGTCGCGGCTGGTCACCTCGGGCAGGTTCGTCAGCTTCTTCTTGGCGACGGTGAGGGTCACCTCGGAGTTCTTCTCGGCCTTGGTGCCGTTCTGCGGGTTCTGCCGCAGGACGGTGCCCGGGTCGTCGTCGGACTCCTCCTCCTCGACCTTGACCTTGAAGCCCTTGCTCTCCAGGGACTGCTTGGCCCGCTCCAGCGACTGCTCCTGGACGTCCGGGACCTCCACGAGCGGGGCGCCTTCGGAGACCCACACCTGGATCGTGCCGTTGACGTCCATCTTCTGGATGTTGTCGGAGACCGGGTTCTGGCGGCAGATCGAGCCCGCGGGCTGATCGCAGCGCTCCTTGCCCGCCTCCTGCACCGTCACCTGGGCGTTGACGGCGTCGCGCTGGGCGTCGGCCAGCTTCTGGCCGACGAACTGCGGCACCGTCGTCTGCTGCGGGGTGTCGGTGGTGTCCATGAGGTACCGGGCGATGAAGATCGCGCCGACCAGCACCAGGACACCGCAGAGCGCCAGCAGGATCGTCGAGGCGTTCGACTTCTTCTGGCCACCGCGGCGGCGGTCCGGACGGTCGTCATACCCGTCGTACCCGCCGTAGCCCCCGCCGTCCGGCGGGACCGGCGGCATCATCGAGGTCTGGCCGACCGGGTCGGCCTGGCGCAGCGCCGTGGTCGGCTGGTCCTCCGGCGGGTAGCCGTAGCCGTTGTACGCCTGGGCGCCCGCCATCCCCATCGCGGCGGCGGCCGCGACCGGCTGCCCGTCGAGGCACGCCTCGATGTCCGCGCGCATCTCGTCGGCGGACTGGTAGCGGTAGTCGGGGTCCTTGACCAGCGCCTTCAGGACGATGGCGTCCATCTCGGGCGTGATCTCGGCGTCGAAGTTGCTCGGCTGCTGCGGCTCTTCCCGGACGTGCTGGTAGGCGACGGCCACGGGGGAGTCGCCGATGAACGGCGGCCGGACGGTGAGCAGTTCGTAGAGCAGGCAGCCGGTGGAGTACAGGTCGGAACGGGCGTCGACCTGCTCGCCCTTGGCCTGCTCCGGCGAGAGGTACTGGGCGGTGCCGATGACCGCGGCGGTCTGCGTCATGGTCATGCCCGCGTCGCCCATGGCGCGCGCGATGCCGAAGTCCATGACCTTGACCTGGCCGGTGCGGGTCAGCATCACGTTCGCCGGCTTGATGTCGCGGTGCACGATGCCGGCGCGGTGCGAGTACTCCAGGGCCTGGAGGATGCCTACGGTCATCTCCAGGGTGCGCTCGGGCAGCAGCTTGCGGCCGGAGTGCAGCAGCTCGCGCAGCGTCGACCCGTCGACGTACTCCATCACGATGTACGGGATGGAGACCCCGTCGACGTAGTCCTCGCCGGTGTCGTAGACGGCGACGATCGCCGGGTGGTTCAGGGAGGCGGCGGACTGTGCCTCGCGGCGGAACCGGGCCTGGAAGGACGGGTCACGGGCCAGGTCGGCCCGCAGCGTCTTCACGGCGACGGTGCGGCCGAGCCGGGTGTCCTGGGCGAGGTACACCTCGGCCATGCCACCACGGCCGAGCACCGAGCCCAGCTCGTACCGGCCGCCGAGGCGACGCGGCTCTTCCATAGCTAATCCAGCCCTCTCCGTCTGTCCCGACCGCACCCATGGGTGGTCCGGCGGTGTGTGCTGTCCGCGCATACGGTACCGGCCCGGAAGAGCCGTACCGCGCGCGGAGGGCAGCTGATACCTGACCGGTACCTGGCAGGCACCGGCCCTTCGCAAGATCAGCCGCGGCTCTTCAGAACCGCCTTCATGACCGCCTTCGCGATCGGCGCGGCGAGACCGCCACCACTGATGTCCTCACGGCCGATGCCCGCGGCGTCCTCGACGATCACGGCTACGGCGACCGGGGAGCCGTTGTCGGTCTTGGCGTACGAGATGAACCAGGCGTAGGGACGCTTCGCGTTCTTCTCGCCGTGCTGTGCGGTGCCGGTCTTGCCGCCGACCTTCACGCCGTCCATGTTCAGGTCGGCGTTGCCGCCGGTGCCGTTGGAGACGACGTTCTCCATCATCTGCTGGAGCTTCTGGGCGTTCTCCGGCGAGACCGGCTGGCTCATCTCCTCCGGCTCGTTCTGCTTGATCACGTCCAGGTTCGGCGCGCGCAGCTGGTCGATCATGTACGGCTTCATGAGCTTGCCGTCGTTCGCGATCGCCGCCGTGACCATCGCCATCTGGAGCGGGGTGGTCGCGGTGTTGAACTGACCGATCGAGGAGAGCGCGTTGCCACCGCGGTCGGCCTGCTTGTCGTAGACCGAGGCGGCGGAGCGGACCGGGGTGAACTGCTCGGCGTTGAAGCCGAACTTCTCGGCCGTCTCGACCATCTTGTCGCGGCCGACGTCGTCACCGAGTTTGGCGAAGACCGAGTTGCAGGAGATCCGCAGCGCCTCGTTGAGGCTGGCGTTGGCACAGCCGCCCGAGTGGTTCTTCATCGGCCTCGTGGAGAGCGGGATCTTCCAGCCCTCGGGGGTGTCGGTCGCCGCGTCGATGTCCTTGATCTTGCCGGACTCCAGCGCGGCGGCGGCGGTCACGACCTTGAAGACGGAGCCGGGCGGGTAGATCTCGCGGATCGCGCGGTTCTGCATCGGCTTGCTCTTGTTGTCACGCAGAGCCACCCACGCCTTCTCGTCCTTGCCCGAGTAACCGGCGAAGGCTGAGGGGTCGTACGAGGGGGTGGACGCGAGCGCCAGGATCTTGCCGGTCGACGGCTCGATGGCGACGACGGCGCCGGTGTTGTCGCCCAGGCCCTTGAAGGCGGCCTTCTGCGCGGCGCCGTTGAGGGTGGTGACGACGTCGCCGCCCTTCTTCTGCTCGCCGGTGAACATGGCGAGGGTGCGGTCGAAGAAGAGCCGGTCGTCGTTGCCGGTGAGGATGCCGTCCTCGATCTTCTCGATCTGGTTGGCGTCGTACGCCTGCGAGGCGAAGCCGGTGACGGGCGACCACATCGGGCCGTCCACGTAGGTTCGCTTGAACTTGTAGAACTTGTCACCCGAGTCGACGGAGCCGGTGATCGGCTGGCCGTCGACGATGATGTTGCCGCGCTCGTTCGAGTAGCGCTCGATCTGGATGCGCCGGTTCTTCGGGTGCGCGTTCAGCTCGTCGGCGCGGACGAACTGGAGCCAGTTGTCGCGCAGGAGCAGGGCGAGGACGAGCAGGCCGCAGAAGATCGCGACCCGGCGCAGCGGCTTGTTCACGGACGGACCACCTGGGTCATCTCGGCATCGGGGTTCGGGGCGGGGGCGGGCGCGGGGCGGCGCGCGGTGTCGCTGATCCGGATCAGGATGCCGATCAGGGCCCAGTTGGCGATCACGGACGAACCACCGTACGCGAGGAACGGCATCGTCATACCGGTGAGCGGGATGAGGCCCATCACACCGCCGGCCACGACGAAGATCTGTAGTGCGAAGGCGCCGGAGAGGCCCATCGCGAGCAGCTTGCCGAAGGGGTCGCGGGCGGCGAGCGAGGTACGGATGCCGCGCTCGATGATCAGGCCGTACAGCAGCAGGAAGACCATGACGCCGGCCAGGCCGAGCTCCTCGCCGACGGTGGCGAAAATGAAGTCGGAGTTGGCGGCGAACTGGATCAGGTCCGAGTTGCCCTGGCCGAGGCCGGTGCCGAGGATGCCGCCCGACCCGAACGACATGAGTACCTGTGTCATCTGGTCACAGGCGTTCAGCATGTTCTGGTCGGTGGCCGTCTCCAGGCAGCCGAAGGGGTCGAGCCAGGCCGCCACACGCGACTTCACGTGGCCCGCCGTGGAGCCGACGACCACCGCGCCGGCGACGGCCATCAGCAGACCCATCACGATCCAGCTGGTCCGCTCGGTCGCCACGTACAGCATGATCACGAACATGCCGAAGAACAGCAGCGAGGTACCGAGGTCGTTCTCGAAGACCAGGATGAGGAGGCTGACCGCCCAGATCGTCAGGATCGGGCCGAGGTCGCGGCCGCGGGGCAGGTAGAGCCCCATGAAGCGGCGGCTGGCCAGCGCCAGCGCGTCCCGCTTCACCATCAGGTAGCCGGAGAAGAACACGGCGAGGACGAGCTTGGCGAACTCGCCGGGCTGGATCGAGAAGCCGCCGATGCGGATCCAGATCTTGGCGCCGAAGACGTCGGCACCGAGGCCGGGGACGAGCGGAAGCAGCAGCAGCACGAGCGCGGCGACCATGGAGATGTACGTGTAGCGCTGGAGGACCCGGTGATCCTTGAGCAGCAGCAGCACGCCGACGAACATGGCGATGCCGATCGCCGAGTACATCATCTGGCTGGGCGCGTCGGGGCTGAAGGAGCCGTATCGGTTCATCGACTGGGCGATCAGCCGCGGCGACTGGTCCAGTCGCCAGATCAGCACCAGGCCCATGCCGTTGAGCAGGGTCGCCAGCGGGAGCAGCAGCGGGTCCGCGTACGGGGCCCACTTGCGTACGACGAGGTGGGCGACGGTCGCGAGGAGCGCGAGGCCGAGCCCGTAACCGAGCATGCCCGACGGGACCTCGCCGTCGATGGCCAGGCCCACGTTGAGGTACGCGAACACCGGGATCGCTACGGCGAAGGCGAGCAGCGCCAGCTCGGTGTTGCGGCGGCTCGGCGCCTCGATCGCGCCGATGGTGGTCGTGTTGGTGACAACGCTCATGGTGGTGAAAGGCCCCCTACGGGTGCTTACTGCTTGCCGCAGTTCGAGGCCAGCTTCTGCTCCTCCGCGGTGAGGGTGGGACCCGGGGTCGGAGCGGCTGTGGTGGGCTTGGATTCGGGCTTGGCGTCGGCTCCGTCGGCCGGCTTCTCGGCCGCCTCGGCGGCGGCCTTCTCCTTGTCGGCCTTCTCCTTGGCCACGCGGCGCTCTTCGGTCTTCTTGCAGGCGGACGCCTGCACGGCGAGCTCGGAGATCTTCGTCTGGGCCTTGGCGAGGCTGCCGCCTGCGATGGTGTCCTCGACCTGCTTCCGCTGGTAGGCGGGGAGGTACTTGAGTTCGATCTCGGGGTGGTCCTTCTCGACCTCCGAGAGCGTCACCCACGCGAGGTCCTGGCTGATGCCCCGGTAGAGCGCCACGTGCTCGTCCTTGGAGCCCACGAAGTACTGGGTCTGGGTCCAGCGCCAGCCGCCGTACGCGCCGCCGGCGAGGACGCCGAGCGCGAGGACGAGGATCAGGGTGCGCCCGATCCACCGCCGCCGCTTCCGCGGCTTCACGAAGTCGTCGTCCGTGTACGCGTCGAACGAGCCGTGCGGCGGCATGGAGCCGTAGCCGTGGTCGTCGCCGCTGCCGGGCGGGCCGAAGCCGCCGGCGGGCGGCTGGTGGTGCGGGGCGGGGCGGCCGAGCCCGGAGGCGCGGCCGGCCGGGGTCTGCATCGCGCCGCCGTCGTTCAGCTGCTGCTGGTTCTCGGCGACCGCGCCGACGACGACCGGGGTGTCGCTGAGGTGGCCGGCGAGGGTGTCGCCGCCGTCGACGTCGAGGACGTCGGCGACGATCACCGTGATGTTGTCGGGGCCGCCGCCGCGCAGCGCGAGCTGGATCAGCTCCTGCACGGTCTCCTGCGGGCCCTGGTAGCTGGCGAGGGTGTCCTCGAGGGTCTGGTGCGAGACCACGCCGGACAGGCCGTCGGAGCAGATCAGGTACCGGTCGCCGGCGCGGACCTCACGGATGGAGAGGTCGGGCTCGACGTGGTCACCGCTGCCGAGCGCGCGCATCAGGAGCGAGCGCTGCGGGTGGGTGGTGGCCTCCTCCTCGGTGATCCGGCCCTCGTCGACGAGCCGCTGGACCCAGGTGTGGTCCTGGGTGATCTGGGTGAGGATGCCGTCGCGCAGCAGGTACGCGCGCGAGTCGCCGACATGGACGAGGCCGAGCCGCTGCCCGGTCCACAGCAGGGCGGTGAGCGTGGTGCCCATGCCCTCCAGCTGCGGGTCCTCCTCGACCATCATCCGGAGCTGGTCGTTGGCGCGCTGCACCGCCGTACCGAGCGAGGTGAGGATGTCGGAGCCCGGGATGTCGTCGTCGAGGACGACGAGCGTCGAGATCACCTCGGAGGAGGCGACCTCGCCGGCGGCCTGGCCGCCCATGCCGTCGGCGATCGCGAGGAGCCGGGGACCGGCGTAGCCGGAGTCCTCGTTCCCCTCGCGGATCATGCCCTTGTGCGAGCCCGCGGCGAATCGCAGGGACAGACTCATGCCCACCTGCCCTGTCGCCGCTGCATCGGGGTACAGCCGGTCTCGACCCACACTGCCCACCCTCCGGTCGCTCCGGTCAGCTCGCTCATTGTCGTACTACTTCCGCAGCTCGATGACGGTCTTGCCGATGCGGATCGGCGCCCCGAGCGGAATCGGCGTCGCGGTGGTGAGGCGGGTCCGGTCGAGGTACGTGCCGTTCGTGGACCCGAGGTCCTCGACGATCCACTGGCCGTCCCGGTCGGGGTAGATCCGGGCGTGCCGGCTGGACGCGTAGTCGTCGTCCAGCACGATCGTCGAGTCGTGCGCCCGCCCCAGGGTGATCGTCTGACCCTGGAGGGCGACGGTGGTGCCGGTGAGGGTGCCCTCGGAGACGACCAGCTTCGTCGGGGCGCCGCGCCGCGACCGGCCGCCACCGCCGGACTGCGGCGGCTGCTGGCCGCGCTGCTGCGGCGGAGCGGCCTGGCGCCCGCTCTGCTGGGGACGCGCCTCCTGGCGGCGCGAACCGCGCTGGGTCACCCGCGTACCGAACAGGTCGCTACGGATGACCTGGACGGCCACGATGACGAACAGCCACAGAACGGCCAGGAAACCCAACCGCATGACCGTCAGGGTCAGCTCTGACATTGCCCCCGCTTCACCCTTCGGCTTGCCGGTAAACGATGGTGGTGCTGCCCACGACGATCCGCGAGCCGTCGCGGAGCGTAGCGCGGGTGGTGTGCTGCCCGTCCACCACGATGCCGTTGGTGGATCCGAGATCCTGGATCGTCGAGGGCGTTCCGGTCCGGATCTCGCAGTGCCGGCGGGACACGCCGGGATCGTCGATCCTCACGTCCGCGTCGGTGCTGCGGCCGAGGACCAGGGTCGGGCGGGAGATCTGGTGGCGGTTGCCGTTGATCTCGATCCAGCGGCGCACCTGGGTACCGCCGGGCGCCGCGGGACGGCCGCCGCCGGCGGCCGGCCGGTGGCCCGCACCGCCGGGAGGCGGCGAGGAGGGCATGGGAGGAGCGCCGGCCGGGGGCCCCTGCGGGTACCCGTAGCCGCCGCCCTGCCCCTGCTGCTGGTGGGGCTGCTGCTGCGGCTGGTGCCCCGCGTGCGGCTGCGGCTGGGACGTGCTCGACGCGAGCGTACGGCTGCGCACCCGGTACAGACCGGTGTCGAGGTCGTCGGCCTTCTCCAGGTGGACCTTGATCGGGCCCATGAAGGTGTACCGCTGCTGCTTGGCGTAGTCCCGCACCAGCCCGGCGAGCTCGTCGCCCAGCTGGCCCGAGTAGGGGCTCAGGCGCTCGTAGTCGGGCGCGCTGAGCTCCACGATGAAGTCGTTGGGGACGACAGTCCGCTCGCGGTTCCAGATCTGCGCGTTGTTGTCGCACTCGCGCTGGAGCGCGCCGGCGATCTCGACCGGCTGGACCTCGGACTTGAACACCTTGGCGAAGGTGCCGTTGACCAGACCTTCGAGACGCTGCTCGAAACGCTTCAGGACTCCCATGGGGCACCTCCTCCGTCGTTGCCGTCCTGGTACTGCTTACTGATCGTATCCACGCGTCGGGAAATCGGCTGGTTCCCCTTCTCTGCCCTGTGGACGAGTGTCACCTCTCACAGGCCCTCCCCCCAGGGATCGTAGAGGGGGCCTGTGGACAGTGTCCCGCACGAGGCTGTCCTTCAGGAGGGGCGGAGTGCGGGAGCGAGCGCGTCGGGCGGGGCGGCCGACGCCGCAACCTCCCGCTTCTCCCCTGTCTCTCCCATCTCTCCCCTCTCTCCCCTGTGTCCCTTCTCTCCTTCTTCTCCTTACTTCTCCCTTCTCCTTCTCTGTTCCCCTCCGGGGCCCTCCGCTCCCCTCTCTTCCTCTCCTCTTCTCTCCGGAGATGCGGAGAGGGGGGGGAGGGGCGAGGGGTGAGGGGGCGAGGGGTCGAGGGGGAGGGTGGAGAGGAGAGGAGGGAGTCTCTCGGGCGGCCCCTCTCCTCTCCCTCTGTTCCGCCCGTCGGGGGGCGAAATAACGGATGTGAATCCACCGTCTCCGACGTGCTAATCTTCAGATGTCGCCAGGCGCTCGCACCGAAAGGTGAGAGACCCGGAGATCACCCAATGCGCGGGTGGCGGAATAGGCAGACGCGCTGGATTCAGGTTCCAGTGCCCGAAAGGGCGTGGGGGTTCAACTCCCCCCTCGCGCACGAGTCGGAAGCCCCGTAGGTCTCAGACCTACGGGGCTTCCGCGTTGTCCGGACGTGTGACGCTTCCCACTCCTGGCGCTTCCCGATCTGACCCTTCGTCCTCCTGACCCTTCGTCCTCCTGACCGTCCCTCTTTCGTCGTTCCCGGCCGCGACGAAAGAGGGACGCCGGGAGGTCGTGCCGCTGCCTAGGGTGCGAGCGTGGAAGCGACGAGGGTGGGAACGACGGCGAAGGCGGAGGCCGGGCGAGGGATCGGGACCCGGGCGGCCGCCGCGTGGAGATGGCTCGTGCCCGCGGGGGAATGGTCGCGGCGCAGGACGGTCGGGGAGGCCGCCCTCACCGCCGTCGTCGCGCTGCTCGCCGCCGGTACGGAGGAGCTGCTCGGCGGCGAAGGATGGCAGCTCATCGCGGTCGCCGTCGCCGCGGCCGTACTGGCGCTGCTGCGCCGCCGGTTCCCCGCCAGCGTGCTCGTCGTCACCGCCGCGCTCGCCCCCGCCGTCCCCGGCCTCGGCCCGCTGCTGCTCGTCCTCGGCTGGTCCGCCGGCGGCCACATCCTCGGCGTGGGCCGCGCCCTGCACGCGTACATCGCCGCCTACGTCCTCAACGTCGGCGCCACCCTGATCGTCTCCTGGGACAAGCAGCGGCTGCTCGTCATCGCCCTCATGGCGACCCTCTACTACCTGGGCACCACCCTCGCGCCGGGGCTCGCGCACCGGTACTGGGCCCAGCGCCGCACCCTCCTCCACGCGCTCCAGGAGCGCAACGGTCGGCTGGTGCGCGAGCGGGCGATGATCGGCCGGAACGCCCGGCTGCGGGAGCGGCAGCGCATCGCCCAGGACATGCACGACAGCCTCGGCCACCAACTCGCGCTGATCGCCGTGCACACCGGCGCGCTGGAGGTCGACCGCGAGCTGAACGAGCGGCAGCGCGAGGTCGTCGGCGTGCTGCGGAACGCGTCCGTGACCGCCATGCACGAACTGCGGGAGGTCGTCGGCATACTCCGGGACGGCACCGAGGCACCCGACCCGGACACCGGGCCGGTCGCCGCCGGCGACGAGAGCGGGCGGGCCGCCCGGGGGATCGCCGGCATCGAAGGGCTGGTCGCCTCCGCCCGCGCCGCCGGTACCCGCGTCGCACTGCGGCGGATCGGCGACGAGCGGCCCCTGGAGCCGGCCGCCGGGCACGCCGCGTACCGCATGGCGCAGGAGGCGCTCACCAACGCCTACAAGTACGCCCCCGGCGCCCCGATCAGCGTCGAACTGCGCTACGAGCCCGACACGTTCGTCGTCGAGATCTTCAACGAGGAGCCGACCGGCGGCCCTGCGAAGGGCGTCGTCAGCGGCGGACAGGGCCTGGCCGGGCTCGTCGAGCGGGCCCGGCTCGTCGGCGGCATGTGCCACGCGGGCCCCGCCGACGGCGGAGGCTTCCGGGTCGCCGGGATGCTGCCGTACGGCTCCGCGCCCACCGGCGAATCAGCGCCTTTGGTCGACGCGGCCGACGACTTCCGGCAGCAGTCGACGAAGCCCTTCGGCGGAGACAGTCGTTCCGTACCGGTCGGAGAGCCCGACTGGTCCTTCACGGAACGGGAGTTGGCGATGGCACTGCACGGAGGCAAGACCCGGAGCACCGGAGCATCGGTGGCGCTCGGCTGCGGCATCGCCTTCGCCGCGCTCGTCGTCCTCCTCGTCGCGGCCGGCTTCGGCCTCTACTACTTCGTCGGATCCGTCCAGGACGACATGGTCACGCCCGCCAAGTACGAGTCGATCGGGATCGGCACGCCCGAGGCCGACGTCAGGGCCTCGCTCCCCGACGCCGACTCCCTCTCCCTCATGGGCGTCAAGGACAAGGGAGGCCCGGCCAGACCCGAGGGCGCCGACTGCCTCCTCGTGCTCTCCACCGAGATGGGCGACGACTTCGACGCGGACCCCGTTTTCCGGTTCTGCTTCAAGGACGGCAAGCTGATCGAGAAGAAGTCGTACGTCGTGAGGCAGTAGCGCCACGGCGACCTGTACCGAGCGCGTCGAGGAGGCGCAGTGCTGTCAGAGCGGACGGGGCGGTCCGGACGGACCGTCAAGGTCGTGGTCGCCGACGACGAGCCGCTGATCAGGGCGGGCATCCGGATGATCCTCAACTCCGATCCCGACATCCATGTGGTGGCGGAGGCGGCGAACGGCCGCGAGGCTGTCGACGCCGCCCGCGCGCACGCCGCCGACGTCGTGCTGCTCGACATCCAGATGCCCGTACTCGACGGGCTCTCCGCCCTCCCGGAGCTGCGCAGGGCCGCACCGGCGGCACGGGTGATCGTGCTGACCACCTTCGGTGAGCGGGAGAACGTGCTGCGGGCGCTGGAGCACGGCAGCGCCGGCTTCCTGCTGAAGGACACCGCCCCCGCCGAGCTGATCGGAGCCGTCCGGGCCGCCGCCGCGGGCGACGCCTACCTGTCGCCCGCGGCGACCCGGCACGTCGTCGAACGGCTCGCCTCCGGCCGCGAGACCGCCCGCGCCGAAGAGGCCCGCGGGCGTGTCGCCGCGCTCGGCGAGAAGGAGCGCGAGGTCCTCGCGGTCCTCGGCGAGGGCCTCTCCAACGCCGACGCGGGCCGCAGGCTGCACATGAGCGAGGCGACCGTGAAGACCTACGTCAGCCGGATCCTCGCCAAGTTGCAGTGCGAGAACCGGGTCCAGGCGGCCCTGCTCGCCCGCGACGCGGGGCTGTAGCGGTGGCGGGCGGAGGCGGTGGGCGGCTGAGGTAGGGGTCAGCTGGGGTCGGGGAGGCCGGCGGGGCCTGCGGCGTTGTAGCGGAGGAGGTAGTCGGCGAAGCAGGACAGGTCCTCGCCCGACCAGTCCTTCAGGCGCTCCTGATAGGCGGCGAGGCGGTTGGCCTGGGCGGTGGCGAGCACCGTGAGACCTGCCTCCGTCGGATGCAGCACCTGCACCCGGTGGTCCTCGGGGGCGGGCCGGCGCTCCACCAGGCCCAGCTTCTCCAGGCCCGCCAGCTGGCGGCTGACGGTCAACTTGTCCAGCAGGTAGTGCGCCGCGAGATCCGTGGCGCGGCAGCCGCGCCGTTCCTCGATGTGGGCGAGGAGCGTGTACGAGACGAGCGGGATCTCCGGGTGGACCCGGGCCGCGGTCGCGCGGGCCCGGCGGGCGAAGGCCGTCAGCTCGCGCTGGATGACGTCCACGGACGCCTCGCGCGGCGTCCCGGTGCCGGCGTCGGACATATGGGCTCCCTTGCCGCGCTCGCCCCGTACGGGCTTTCGGTTGTATAGTACAACGGTTCTTTGGTTGTAAAAGCCAACCACCTGTCTTCGGAAGTCACCTGTCCACAGGACCGAACCCCACAGCCGGCGCCCTGCGGCACGTCCTCGCCGCGGCGCCCGTACCGCCGCCCACCCGCGAGGGGGCGAGGACGGACAGGGAGGAGGAGATGGAGGAGGCCGTGGCCGTCTGACCCCGTCGGCTGTCTGACCCGTCCGGCCGTCCGGCGCGTCTGACCAGGGGGCCGGTGGTTGTCCACAGGTCGTTGTCCACAGGGGGAGACGGCTGATCAAGACCGGCTGTAGCGTCAGGGCCGGAAGTCGTCGGACCAGCCGTCCGACCAGTCATCGGGGGAGGTCGTCCCATGGACGAGATCCAGGCCGTCGTGCCCGGACAGCGTGGAGGAACGGACGGGGAGCGCATCCCGCACGTGCCCGGATTCGTACGGCGTGGTGCCACGGAGGACTCCCCCAGGACGCGCGGCAAGCAGCTGCGCGCCGCCGTCCCCCGCTCCTCCCACGCCGGGCTCACCCTCCCCGCCGGACGCCCCGACGCGGTCCGCGCCGTCGAGGAGTCCAGCCGCGGCCGGGTCCCCGAGCTCACCCCCATCCGCGTCGGCCGCATGGCCGCCAACCCCTTCGCCTTCCTGCGCGGCTCCGCCGGCCTCATGGCCCACGACCTCGTCGGCACCCCCGTCACCGGCATCGCCGCCCAGCTCTGCGGCGACGCCCACGCCGCCAACTTCGGCCTCTACGGCGACGCCCGCGGCCGGCTTGTGATGGACCTCAACGACTTCGACGAGACCGCCGTCGGCCCCTGGGAATGGGACCTCAAGCGGCTCGCCACCTCCCTCGTCCTCGCCGGCCGCGTCGTCGGCGCCGACGAGGACACCTGCCGGGCCGCCGCGTTCGACACCGCCGGCGCCTACCGGCGCACCATGCGCCTCCTCGCCCGGCTCCCCGCACTCGATGCCTGGAACGCGATACCCGACGAGGAACTCGTCTCCCACACCGACGCCCGCGACCTCCTCGGCACCCTGGAACGCGTCTCCGCCAAGGCCCGCAACAACACCAGCGCCCGGTTCGCCGCCCGCTCCACCGAGGCGGTCGCCGAGACGGACGGCGGCGGACGCCGCTTCGTCGATGCGCCGCCGGTCCTGCGCCGGGTGCCCGACGCCGAGGCCGCGGCCGTCACCACCGCCCTCGGCGAATACCTGGAGACCGTCTCCGAGGACCGCCTGCCGCTCCTCGCCCGGTACGCCGTCCACGACGTCGCCTTCCGGGTTGTCGGCACCGGCAGTGTCGGCACCCGCTCCTATGTCGTCCTGCTCCTCGACCACCGGGGCGACCCGCTCGTCCTCCAGGTGAAGGAAGCCCGGCCGTCCGTGCTCCTGCCCCACCTGCCCGCCGCCGGGTTCACCGTCCCCGACCCCGGCCACGAGGGCCGGCGCGTCGTCCTCGGCCAGAAGCGCATGCAGGTCGTCAGCGACATCCTGCTCGGCTGGACCACCGTCGACGGGCGCCCCTTCCAGGTGCGCCAGTTCCGCAACCGCAAGGGCAGCGTCGACCCCGGCGCGCTCACCGCCGACCAGCTCGACGACTACGGCCGCATGACCGGCGCGCTCCTCGCCCGCGCCCACGCCCACAGCGCCGACCCGCGCCTGATAGCCGGCTACTGCGGCAAGAACGAGGAGCTCGACGAGGCCATCGCCGCCTTCGCGGTCACCTACGCCGACCGCACCACCGAGGACCACGCCGACCTGCTCACGGCGATCCGCACCGGACGGATGGCGGCGGAGCTGGGGGTCTGAGGTCTGGCTGGTGTGCGGGCACGGCACAGACGAAAAAGGGGGGGGAGGGGGAGGGGAGGGAGGGGGGGAGGGGCCCCCGGTGAGGACCTAGGCTTGAGGGGTCGGGCCGGAACGAAGACGTGGGCGGGCGGTTACGTGAGCGAGGACCAGGGCCAGAGCGAGGACCAGCACCAGGTTCCGGACCAGCACCAGGATCAGGAGCAGGGCCAGGGCCAGGCGCCGGGCGAGGGCCAGGGCCAGGATCTGGGGCGGGGGGAGCGGCCGGAGGCTCGGTTGGAGCGGGCTGTTCGGGTGGCCGAGCAGGCGCTGATCGAGTTCGAGATCGCCGTGGAGACCTTCCGGGTCGAGGTGGAGAACTTCTCGCGGCTGCATCACCAGAAGCTGGGTCCGATGTACGCGCGGCTCGACGAGCTGGACGCTTCGATCGCGGAGGCGCTGGCCGAGAAGAGCGGTGACCCGGAGGATCTGCGGCGGGCGCGGGAGGCGCGGGCCGCGGTGTTGCCGCTGCCGGGGGTCGACGCGCTCTTCGACGGCTGGATCGATTCCGACGGGCTCTCTCCGGAGGCGGCCGCGATGCTGACCGAGCGGCCGGTGCGGCCGCCGCAGCGGGTGCGGCCCAGCGAGGAGGTGCGCCGTCTCTACCGCGAGCTGGCCCGCAAGGCCCATCCCGACCTGGCGCGGGAGGAGGACGAGCGGGCGCGGCGGGAGGAGTTCATCACGCGCGTGAACGCCGCCTACGCCCGTGGGGACGAGGCGCTGCTGCGGGAGCTCGCCGAGGAGTGGGCGGCGGGTCCGGCGCCGGCCGAGGAGCGGCTCAGCGAGAGCGAGGAGCTGTACGCGCGGCTGGAGTGGCTGTCGCAGCGCAAGGACCTGCTGTCGGTGCTGGCGCGGGAGCTGGAGGACAGTGCCATCGGTTCGATGCTGCGGCTGGCGCCGGAGGACCCGGACCGGCTGCTGGAGGAGATCGCCGAGCAGTTGCGCGGCCAGGTGTCCGAGCGAGAGGCCGAGCTGGCCACGCTGGTGCAGTAGGTTTTCCCAGGTCGAGGCGGTTCCGCCGTACAGGAGAGAAGGTCGGTCCCATGAGTTTCGCCCCGCTGCCGTCGGTGCCCGCAGCGTCCGTTCCCGCCGATGCCCTGGTGCTCGACGTGCGGGAGGACGACGAGTGGGCGGCCGGGCGGGTCGAGGGTGCGGTGCACGTGCCGATGAGCGACTTCGTGGCGCGGTTCGCCGAGGTCGGCGAGGTGCTCGCCGAGCGCGGCCGCGCCTATGTGATGTGCCGGGTGGGCGGCCGGTCGGCGCAGGTCACGCAGTACCTGGTGCAGCAGGGCTATGACGCGGTGAACGTGGACGGCGGCATGGTGGCCTGGGAAGGCGCCGGGCGTCCCGTGGTCGCGGACGGCGGTCCCGGGTTCGTCGCCTGAGCCGTACCGGTCGGGTCAGCGCAGGGGGTGGGCGGCGATGAGGTCGCCCAGGGTCTCCTCGTGGGCGGCGGCCGGGCCCAGGGAGAGTTCGAGGTACTTCGCCCAGGCGTGGTAGCGGTGCAGCGGGTAGTCGGTGTCGGCGCCGAAGCCGCCGTGCAGGTGCTGGGCGGTCTGGACGACCCTGCGTACGCCCTCCGACGCCCAGATCTTGGCGACGGCGAGGTCCGCCTCGGCGGGCAGGGGCGCGTCGTCGGCGGTCGAGACGCGCCAGGCGGCCTGCCACAGGGTGGCCTCCATCGCCCGCAGGTCGATGTAGCGGTCGGCGGCCTGGACGGCGACGGCCTGGAAGGTGGCCACGGGGTGGCCGAACTGTTCCCGCTTCCCGGTGTACTGGCTGGTCATCGTGAGGACCTGCTCGCCGAGGCCGAGGGCGAGCGCGCAGGTGCCCGTGGTGAGCAGGGCGCGCAGCGCCGGCCAGGCGTCGGCGGAGTCCAGGACGCGGTCGGCGGGGAGGCGGACGGCGTCGAGCCGTAGTCGGGCGAGGCGCTCGCCGTGGGTGCCGTACTGGGCGTCGAGGGCGATTCCTTCGTGGTCGCGGGGGAGCAGCGCGAGGACCGTGCGGTCGTCGGCGGTGTGGGCGGGGACGGCGATCAGGTCGGCGTGGTGGGCCCACGGGACGTGATCGGTGGTGCCGTCGAGGATCCAGTGCGTGCCGTCGTGGCGGGCGGTGACGGCCCGCTCGGCGGGTTCGTGGCCGGTGGTGCCGTGGGCGGCGGCGGTGAGGACGAGCCGGCCGGCACCGACCTCGGGCAGGAGTGCGGCCGCGGTGTCGGCCGGGGCGTGGTGCTGGAGGACGTGGGCGACGGCGGTGGTCTCCAGGAGGGGGACGCGGGCCAGGACGCGGGCGGACTCGCGCAGGACGAGGCAGAGGGCGACGGGGTCGAGCCCGGTGCCGCCGTGCTCCGGGGCGACGAGGAGTCCGAGGAGGTCGGTGGCGGCCAGGCGTCGCCACAGGGGGCGGTCGAGGTCGTCGGCGACGGCGGTCGGGGTGAGGGCGGGGCTGGGTACGGCGTCGGGTGCGACGTCGGCGAAGACGGTACGGGCCGTCTCCGCGGCCGCCTGCTGCTCCTCGGTGAACGTGAAGTCCATGGCCCTGTCCTTCCGTCGCTGTCCGTTGCTCTTCCGGCGGCCCGTCAGGAGACAGTCTGCTGACGGGCCGTCAAGATAGAACAGGTTCTAGCGGAAGGGAATGGGCTCAGCGGTCGAAGTCCAGCTCCACGTCGGGCGTGGCCGGGTGGGACTGGCAGGCCAGGACGTAGCCGGCGTCGGTCTCCTCCGGTTCGAGGGCGAAGTTGCGGTCCATGCGGACCTCGCCGCCGACGAGGAAGGCGCGGCAGGTGCCGCAGACTCCGCCCTTGCAGGCGTACGGGGCGTCTGCGCGGGCGCGCAGGACGGTGTCGAGGAGGGATTCGCCGCGCTCGACGGGCCAGGTGCCGGAGCGGCCGTGGAGGGTGGCCGTGAGCGTGGCGTGGGCGGGGGTGTCGGCGGTGGGGACGGGGGCGGGGCCCGAGCCGTCGTCGACGTGGAAGATCTCCTGGTGCACGCGGGCGCGGTCGACGCCGAGGCCGCGCAGGGCCCGCTCGGCACCCTGGACGAGGCCGAAGGGGCCGCAGAGGAACCAGCCGTCGATGGCGCCGACCGGGAGGAGGGCGGGCAGGAGGGCGGTGAGCCGCTCCTGGTCGAGGCGGCCGGAGGGGAGGCCGGCCTGCTGCTCCTCGCGGGAGAGGACGGTGACGAGCTGGAAGCGCTCGGGGTACCGGTCCTTCAGGTCGGCGACCTCGTCGAGGAACATCGTGGAGGCGGCGGTGCGGTCGCTGCGGATCAGGCAGAACCGGGCCTCGGGTTCGCGGGCGAGGAGGGTGGCGGCCATGGACAGCACCGGGGTGATGCCGCTGCCGCCGGCGACGGCGGCGAAGTGGCCGGGGCGCGGGTCGAGGACGAAGCGGCCGGTGGGGGCCATGACGTCGACGGTGTGGCCGGGGGTGAGTTCCTTGAGGGCCCAGGTGGAGAAGGCGCCGCCGTCGACGAGGCGGATGCCGACGCGCAGTTCGGGCCGCTCGCCGGCCGGGGCGGCGGCGGAGCAGATCGAGTAGGTGCGGCGGATCTCCTGGCCGGTCTCGTCGCTGCGGCGCAGGGCGAGGTGCTGTCCGGGGCGGTGGCGGAAGGTCTCGCGGAGGGCGTCGGGGACCGCGAAGGTGACGGCCACGGAGTCGTCGGTGAGCCGCTCGACCTGGCTCACCGGGAGCGGATGGAACATCTACAGCTCCTTGAAGTGGTCGAAGGGTTCGCGGCAGGCGGTGCAGCGGCGCAGGGCCTTGCAGGCGGTGGAGGAGAAGCGGCTGAGGAGTTCGGTGTCCGTGGAGCCGCAGTGGGGGCAGCGGATGGCCAGGGTGAGGGCGACGGGTCCGCCGGCGGGGCCCTGGGGGCGGGGCGGGGCGATGCCGAACTCGGTGAGTTTGCGGCGGCCTTCCTCGCTGATGTCGTCGGTGGACCAGGCGGGGGCGAGGACGGTGACGACGGTGACGTCGGGGATGCCGTGCGCGTGGAGGGCGTGCTCGATGTCGGTGGACATCGTCTCCACGGCGGGGCAGCCGGTGTAGGTGGGGGTGAGGGCGACCTCGACGCGGCCGGGGCCGGTGAGGTGGACGCCGCGCAGCACGCCGAGTTCGGCGAGGGTGAGGACGGGCAGCTCGGGGTCGAGGACGGCGCCGGCGATCCGGGCCAGTTCCTCTTCGAGCGGGGTGGGGGCGGTGGTCACCATGTCGCCCCCGGGTGGCTGCGGTGGAGGTGCTGCATCTCGGCGAGCATCCGGCCGAAGTGCTCGGTGTGGAGGCCCTGGCGGCCGGCTCCGGCGCGCCAGGCGCCGGTGCGGGAGCCGGTGGGGACCGTGAGGCCGGCGCGGGTGAGGACGGCGGTGACGGAGTCCAGCCACGGCGCTTCGAGGACGGTGGTGTCGAGGCCGAGGCCGTCGAGGGGCTGGAAGAGTTCGCCGGTGTAGCGCCAGAGGGCGTCGCAGGCCGTCTGCATGCGGCGGTGGCTCTCGTCGGTGCCGTCGCCGAGGCGGAGGGTCCAGTGCTCGGCGTGGTCCTGGTGGTAGGCGACTTCCTTGACGGCCTTGGCGGCGAGTCCGGCCAGGGGGCTGTCGCCGGTGGCCAGGGCCGCGTAGAGGAGCCGCTGGTAGGTGGAGAAGTACAGCTGGCGGGCGATGGTGTGGGCGAAGTCGCCGTTGGGCTGCTCGACCAACTGGACGTTGCGGAAGGCGCGCTCCTCGCGGAGGAAGGCGAGCTCGTCCTCGTCGCCGGCGAGGGAGAGGAGGACGCGGGCCTGGCCGAGGAGGTCGAGCGCGATGTTGGCGAGGGCGACCTCCTCCTCCAGGACGGGGGCGTTGCCCGCCCACTCCCCCAGGCGCTGGGCGAGGACGAGGGCGTCGTCGCCGAGGGCGAGGGCCGCGGCGGTGGCGGGGGCGAGGGCCGCGGCGGTGACGGGGGTGGTGTCGGTGGTGGTCACAGGTGCTTCACCCCCTCCGGGATCTCGTAGAAGGTCGGGTGCCGGTAGGGCTTGTCGGCGGCCGGTTCGAAGAAGGGGTCCTTCTCGTCCGGGGAGGAGGCGGTGATGGCGGTGGAGGGGACGACCCAGAGGGAGACGCCTTCCATCCGGCGGGTGTAGAGGTCACGCGCGTTGCGCAGGGCCATCTCCGCGTCGGGGGCGTGGAGGCTGCCGGCGTGGGTGTGGGAGAGCCCTCGGCGAGAGCGCACGAACACCTCCCACAGGGGCCAACTGTCGCTGCTCATGCCTGTGCCTCCCCGGGCTGTCCGGTGTGCTTGCGCGCGTAGGCCGCGGCGGCCTCTCTGACCCAGGCGCCGTCCTCGTGGGCCTGGCGGCGCTTGGTGATCCGCTGGTCGTTGCAGGGGCCGTTGCCCTTCAGCACGTCCCAGAACTCGGCCCAGTCGATGGGGCCGAAGTCGTGGTGCCCGCGCTCCTCGTTCCACTTCAGGTCGGGGTCGGGGAGGGTGAGGCCGAGGGCCTCGGCCTGCGGGACGGCGATGTCGACGAAGCGCTGGCGCAGTTCGTCGTTGGAGTGGCGCTTGATCTTCCAGGCCATCGCCTGCGCGGTGTGGGTCGACTCGTCGTCGGGCGGGCCGAACATCATCAGGGACGGCCACCACCAGCGGTCCACCGCGTCCTGGGCCATGGCGTGCTGGGCCTCGGTGCCGCGGGAGAGGGCGAGCAGGGCTTCGTACCCCTGGCGCTGGTGGAAGGACTCCTCCTTGCAGACGCGGACCATCGCCCGGGCGTACGGGCCGTAGGAGCAGCGGCAGAGGGGGACCTGGTTGGTGATGGCGGCGCCGTCCACGAGCCAGCCGATGGCGCCGACGTCGGCCCAGGTGAGGGTGGGGTAGTTGAAGATCGAGGAGTACTTCTGGCGGCCGGTGTGGAGCTTGTCGAGGAGCTCGTCGCGGCTGACGCCGAGGGTCTCGGCGGCGCTGTAGAGGTACAGGCCGTGGCCGGCCTCGTCCTGGACCTTGGCCATGAGGATGGCCTTGCGGCGCAGCGAGGGCGCGCGGGTGATCCAGTTGGCCTCGGGCTGCATGCCGATGATCTCGGAGTGGGCGTGCTGCGCGATCTGGCGGACGAGGGAGGCGCGGTACGCCTCCGGCATCCAGTCGCGCGGCTCGATGCGCTCGTCGGCGGCGACCGCGGTGTCGAACACCGCCTCGCGGGCGGCCTGTGCCGCCGCTTCCGCGGCGTCCCTGCCGGGCGCTTCCGCGGTCACTGCCGTCCCTGCCGTCCCTGCGGTCATCGGACCCCCTACCGACCGATCGTTCGGTTGAATGACTTCAATGGTGGGTCGGCGGCCCGTATGGTGTCAACCCTGTGGATAACCGCCTGCTCCGTCCGGGGCGCAACGAGCGGGTCACCGGTGGGACGGGATCGGGTCGGGAAGCCCGGGATCGGGGTGGGATGAGCGCGCACATCGACGGCAGCGGGGAGCGGCGGCCGACCGGGGGGATCCTGGCGCTGTCCATGCCGTACCAGGTGGTGGCGGCCGTGACGCTCGCCGCCGTGGCGGTCCTCGCCTGCCTGCACCTGGCCATGGTCTTCCTGCACGTGGCGCCCTCGAACACGGTCACCAAGCAGCACGGGCAGGCCGTCGACGACTGGATCTACCCCGAGTTCGAGCAGAACTGGAAGCTCTTCGCGCCCAACCCGCTCCAGCAGAACGTCTCGGTCCAGGTCCGCGCCCAGGTCGCCGACCCCGCCGGCGGCAGCCGCACCACCGGCTGGATCGACCTGACCGCCCAGGACGTCGAGGACATCCGCGGCAGCGTCTTCCCCAGCCACACCGAGCAGAACCTGCTGCGCCGGGCGATCGACTGGTACGGCAACGCGCACGACGACGAGGGCCGCCCCAAGGGCATGCGGGGCAGGCTCTCGGAGGCGTACATGCGCCGCATCGTGCTGCTCCGCATCGAGGGGCCCGGCGCGCGCGCGGACGTCGGCGGGAAGGTGGAGCGGATCCAGCTCCGCCGCACCGTGCGGCCGGTGCCCGCCCCGCACTGGAGCACCGAGAAGCGCTCCACCGAGCCCTCCAGCCGCGACATGCCCTGGTGGGAGATCACCGACGCCGACCGCAGCCGTACGGAGACCAGCCGATGACCGCCCCCAGCCACGCACCGGCCGCGGCTCCGGCGCGCGTGCCCCTCGACCGCAAGCTGGCCCGGGCGGCGCAGACCGTCACCTCGCGCGCGCTGGGCCCGTACCAGACCGCGATCGTCCGGATCGGCTTCTCGCTGACCTGGCTGTTCTTCCTGGTGCGGGAGTTCCCGCACCGGCACGAGATGTACGGCCCCGACGGCCCCTGGTCGTTCGAGCTGGCCCGCCGGCTGATCGCCGACAACCGCGCCTTCACGGTCCTGATGTGGTCCGACGGGCGGCTCTGGTTCGAGGTGGTCTACGGGATCGCGGTGGTGGCCGCGGTGCTGCTGCTGCTCGGCTGGCACACCCGGGCCGTCTCGGTGGTCTTCATGGTCGGCGCGCTGTCGTTGCAGAACCGGTCCGTCTTCCTCGGCGACGGCGGCGACAACGTCGTCCACCTCGTCTCGATCTACCTCACGCTGGTCCGCTGCGGCCAGGTGTGGTCGCTGGACGCCCGGAGGGCCGCCCGAAGGGCGGCCCAGGGCGAGGAGGCCACCGGGAGGGTTGCCCTCACGGGACCGGTCCTCTGGGTCGTCCTCGGCGGGTTCCTGGTCGCCGCGACCTGGTTCAGCCCGCTCACCGGCGAGTGGTGGATCTACGTGCTCCTGTGGGTGCTCTGGCTCGGACAGGGCCTGTGGTGGCTGGTCGAGCAGTACGCGCCCGGCGAGCCCCGCGTCCTCCTGGACGTGCTCGCGAACCTCGTCCACAACGCGGCGCTCCTGGTCCTCATGGCCGAGGTCTGTCTGATCTACGCCACCGCCGGCTGGTACAAGATCCAGGGCTCGCGCTGGCAGGACGGCACCGCGCTCTTCTACCCGCTGCACCTGGACTACTTCACGCCCTGGCCGGCGCTCTCCGAGCTCCTCGCCTCCAGCGGGATCATGGTCATGCTGCTCAGCTACGGCACGGTGATCGTGCAGGTCGCCTTCCCGTTCACGCTGTTCAACCGCAAGGTGAAGAACGTCCTGCTCGTCGCGATGATGCTGGAGCACGCGGGCATCGCGCTGCTGCTCGGCCTGCCGGCCTTCTCGATGGCGATGATCGCCGCCGACGCCGTCTTCCTGCCGACGGTCTTCCTGGTGTGGCTCGGCGCGCGCGCGGCCCGGGGCCGGGACCTGCTGCTGCGGCGGAAGCCCGCCGCCGCGGAGCTGCCCCCGCAGCGGCCGGCCGAGGAGACCGCTCCCCGTACCCTCGTCGGGTGAGCACCACCGAAGAACACCCCGTCCCGGCCGGGGCCGAGCCGCTCCAGTACGACGAGGGCTACGGCCCCGAGGTCGGCGTCGGCCCGCACCCCGGGCCGTGGCCCGAGGACCCGCGCTACGACCGCGAACTGCTGGCCGAGGGCGACCGGCGCAACGTCGTCGACGAGTACCGGTACTGGACGCGGGAGGCGATCGTCGCCGACCTGGACACCCGCCGGCACGACTTCCACGTGGCCGTGGAGAACTGGGGCCACGACTTCAACATCGGGTCCGTGGTGCGGACCGCCAACGCCTTCCTGGCCAAGGAGGTGCACATCGTGGGGCGGCGCCGCTGGAACCGGCGCGGCGCCATGGTCACCGACCGGTACCAGCACGTGCGGCACCACCCCGACACCGAGGCGCTCACCGCGTGGGCGGCGGCCGAGGACCTGCCGATCATCGGCATCGACAACCTGCCGGGCTCGGTGCCGCTGGAGCGGACCGTGCTGCCCCGCCGCTGCGTGCTGCTCTTCGGGCAGGAGGGGCCCGGGCTGACGGAGGAGGCCCGCCGCCATGTGCGGACGGTCTGCTCGATCGCTCAGTTCGGCTCCACCCGGTCGATCAACGCCGGGGCCGCCGCCGCGATCGCCATGCACGCGTGGGTGCAGCGTTACGCGGAGATCGACCCCGCCTAGGACCGGCGGAGGCCCCGGAGGGCCCCCGCCGGCGGGCGGTCACGCCTGGCGGCGCACCTCGACCACGCGGAAGCGGTGGGAGACGAAGGCGCCGTCGCACAGCGCCGCGTTCGCCGCCGGGTTGCCGCCCGAGCCGTGGAAGTCGGAGAAGGCCGCCGTCTGGTTCACGTACACCCCGCCCGTCAGGTTGAGCGAGAGCTGCGCGGACTCCTCCAGGCAGACCTCCTCGACGGCCCGCTCGGTGTCGGCGGAGGTCGTGTACGCGCCGACCGTCATCGCGCCCTTGTCGCGGATGGTGCGCCGCAGCAGCTCCAGGCCGTCGGCGGTGGAGTCCACCGAGACGGCGAAGGAGACCGGGCCGAAGCACTCGGAGAGGTACGCCGCCTCCGCGTCCGGCTTGGAGCCGTCCAGCTTGACCATGACCGGGGTGCGGACGACCGCCTCGGGGAAGTCCGGGTGGGCGACCTCGCGGGAGGCCAGGGCCACCTCGCCCAGTCCGGCAGCCGCCTCCAGGCGGGCCTTCACGTCCGGGTTCACCAGGGCGCCGAGCAGGGCGTTGGCCCGGGCGTCGTCGCCGAGGAGACCGCCGACCGCGGCGGCCAGGTCGGCCACCACCTCGTCGTAGGACTTCGGACCCTGGTCGGTGCTGATGCCGTCGCGGGGGATCAGCAGGTTCTGCGGGGTGGTGCACATCTGGCCGCTGTAGAGCGACAGCGAGAACGCCAGGTTGGACAGCATCCCCTTGTAGTCGCCGGTGGAGTCGATCAGCACCGTGTTGACGCCGGCCTTCTCCGTGTAGACCTGCGCCTGGCGGGCGTTGGCCTCCAGCCAGTCGCCGAACTCGGTCGAGCCGGTGTAGTCGATGATCCGGATCTCCGGGCGGACCGCCAGGGTCTTGGCGATGCCCTCGCCCGGACGCTCGGTGGCCAGCGCCACCAGGTTCGGGTCGAAGCCGGACTCGGCGAGGACCTCGCGGGCGACCCGCACGGTCAGCGCCAGCGGGAGGACCGCGCGCGGGTGGGGCTTCACCAGGACCGCGTTGCCCGTCGCGAGGGAGGCGAACAGGCCCGGGTAGCCGTTCCACGTCGGGAAGGTGTTGCAGCCGATGACCAGGGCGACGCCGCGGCCGACGGGCGTGAACTCCTTGCTCAGCTCCAGCGGGTCCCGCTTGCCCTGCGGCTTGGACCACGCGGCCCGGCCGGAGGGCGTACGGGTCTGCTCCTCGTACGCGTACGCCACGGCCTCCAGGCCGCGGTCCTGCGCGTGCGGGCCGCCGGCCTGGAACGCCATCATGAACGCCTGGCCGCTGGTGTGCATGACCGCGTGGGCGAACTCGTGGGTGCGGGCCGAGATCCGGGCCAGGATCTCCAGACAGACCAGGGCGCGCGCCTCCGGGCCCGCGTCGCGCCAGGCGGGCAGGCCGGCGCGCATGGCGGGCAGCAGGACGTCGACGTCCGCGTGCGGGTACTCGATCCCCAGCGCGGGGCCGTACGGCGAGACCTCGCCGCCGGTCCAGCCGTCGGTGCCCGGCTGGTCGAGGTCGAAGCGGCCGTTCAGCACCGCCGCGTGGGCGGCGAGACCGGCCTCGGCGTCCAGCGAGCCCTCCGCCCCGTATGCCTTCGGATGCTCCGGATACGGCGACCAGTAGGCGCGGGTGCGGATGGTGGCGAGGGCCTGATCGAGCGTGGACCGGTGCTTCTCGGCCAGAACGTCGGTGGTCGGCTGGGCGGTGGCCATGGATGGACCAACTCCTCGTCGAGCTGGGCAGGGAGACGCGTACGGAGTTAGAGTAACCGAACGATCGGTCGGGACAAGGGGGGTCCGTCGATCCTGTGGAAAACCCATCGGGGAGGATCACTCCTATGAGCGCCGACACGAGCGCTGACACGAGCGCTGACGCAGGCGCCGACACGAGCGCCGCCGCGCAGGCCAACGGGACCGTCAGGGGGAGCGCCACCATGGACGACACAAGCGCCGCGGGCGAGGCGATCGAGCGGGGCCGGACGGTCGCCGTCGTCGGCACCGGCACCATGGGCCAGGGGATCGCGCAGGTGGCGCTGGTCGCCGGCCATCCCGTACGGCTCCACGACAGCGCCCCCGGCCGGGCCGCCGAGGCCGTCGCCGCGATCGGCGCCCGCCTGGACCGGCTCGTCGAGAAGGGCCGGATGGACGCCGCCGACCGCGAGGCCGCCGCCGGGCGGTTGCGCGCGGCCGAGGACCTCGCCGAGCTCGCCGACGCGGCCCTCGTCGTCGAGGCGATCGTCGAGGACCTGGCGGTCAAGCAGCGCCTCTTCGCCGACCTGGAGGAGGTCGTCGGGGACGACTGCCTCCTCGCCACCAACACCTCCTCCCTCTCCGTCACCGCCATCGCCGGAGGGCTGCGGCTGCCCGGCCGCTTCGTCGGCCTGCACTTCTTCAACCCGGCGCCGCTGCTCCCCCTCGTCGAGGTCGTCCGCGGCTTCGCCAGCGACGAGACCGCCGCCACGCGCGCGTACGAGACGGTGAAGGCGTGGGGCAAGACGCCGGTGCGCTGCGCCGACACCCCCGGCTTCATCGTGAACCGGATCGCCCGGCCCTTCTACGCCGAGGCGTTCCGCGTCTTCGAGGAGGGCGGCGCCGACCCGGCGACCATCGACGCGGTGCTGCGCGAGTGCGGCGGCTTCCGGATGGGCCCCTTCGAGCTGACCGACCTGATCGGGCAGGACGTCAACGAGGCCGTGACCCGCTCCGTGTGGGAGTCCTTCTTCCAGGACCCGAAGTTCACGCCGTCGCTGGCGCAGCGCCGGCTCGTGGAGTCGCGGCGGCTGGGCCGCAAGACGGGCCACGGCTGGTTCTCGTACGCGGAGGGCGCCGAGCGGCCCGAGCCGCACACCGCGCCGCCGGAGAAGGCGCCGGAGCGGATCACCGTCCGCGGCGACCTGGGGCCCGCCCAGCCGCTGGTGGAGCTCTTCGAGGCGGCGGGGATCGCCGTCCGGCGCAAGCGCGGCGACGGCTTCGTCGAGCTGCCCGGCGGCGTGAAGCTCAGCATGGTGGACGGCGAGAGCTCCTTCGAGTACCACCAGGAGGAGATCGTCTACTTCGACTACGCCCTGGACTACGCGACGGCGGGCCGGATCGTCCTGTCGGCCCGGGAGGGGACCGCCCCGGACTCCCTCGCCGAGGCCGTGGGCCTCTTCCAGGCGATCGGCAAGCAGGTCTCCGTGATCGGCGACGTGCCCGGCATGATCGTGGGCCGGACGGTCGCGATGCTGGTGGATCTCGCGGCCGACGCGGTCGACCGGGGCGTCGCCACCGCCGAGGACATCGACACGGCCATGCGCCTGGGTGTGAACTACCCCGTCGGACCGATGGAGTGGGCGCGGAAACTGGGCCACCGGCGCGTGTGCGCCCTGCTGGGGCAGTTGCACGACCGCTATCCGACGGGCCGGTACGCGCCGGCCGTCGGCCTGGTGCGCCGCGGATACACCGAGGAAGCCGAGGAGGCCCGATGACGACGGCCCGACGCGACACGTACACCCCCGAGACGCTGCTCTCGGTAGCGGTGAAGGTGTTCAACGAGCGGGGATACGACGGCACCTCCATGGAGCACCTGTCCAAGGCGGCCGGGATCTCCAAGTCCTCGATCTACCACCACGTGGCGGGCAAGGAGGAGCTGCTGCGGCGGGCGGTCAGCCGGGCGCTGGACGGGCTCTTCGTGATCCTGGAGGAGCCGGGAGCGGTACGCGGCCGGGCGGTGGAGCGGATCGAGTACGTGACCCGGCGGACCGTCGAGGTGCTGATAGCGGAGCTGCCGTACGTGACGCTGCTGCTGCGGGTGCGGGGCAACACCGCGACCGAGCGGTGGGCGATGGAGCGGCGCCGGGAGTTCGACCACCGGGTGGCCGAGCTGCTCGGGGCGGCGGCGGCCGACGGCGATCTGCGGTCCGACGTGGACGTCCGGCTCGCGACCAGGCTGCTCTTCGGCATGATCAACTCGCTGGTGGAGTGGTACCGGCCGCATCCGGACCAGGCGGAGCGCGACCAGATCGCCGAGACCGTCGTCCATCTGGCCTTCGACGGGCTGCGGAAGGCCCACTGAGGGCCCCGTGAGGGCCCGCTGGGGCCCTGTGAGGCGTGCGAGAGGGCCCCGGGGGCTTCCCGGGGCCCTCTTCCGTGTCCGGGCCCTCTTCCGCGCCTCCGGGCCCTCTTTCGTGTCTCCGGGGCCGTCAGGGCCTCGGGTCGGCGTTCAGGTCCATCTCATCGAAGACGAGGAGGGTGCGGGTGGAGAGCACCTCGGGGATCGCCTGGAGGCGGGTGAGGACCAGCTCGCGCAGGGTCCTGTTGTCCGGGGTGTGGACGAGCAGCAGCACGTCGAAGTCCCCGCTGACCAGCGCGATGTGCGCGGCGCCCGGGAGCGCCTTGAGCTGTTCGCGGACCGTGCGCCAGGAGTTCTGCACGATCTTGAGCGTGATGTAGGCGGAGGCGCCGTGCCCCGCCCGCTCGTGGTTGACCCGGGCGCTGAAGCCGCGGATCACGCCGTCGTCGATGAGCCGGTTGATCCGGGCGTACGCGTTGGCCCGGGAGACGTGCACCCGCTCGGCGACCGACCGCACCGAGGCGCGGCCGTCCGTCTGGAGCAGTCGCAGGATGTCCCGGTCTATCGCGTCCAGCGGCCGTGCCGGGACGGCGTGCGCCGGCGTGTCCGAGGGAGCGCTCAGCACCTCGCCCACCCCGTCCGCCGCCGCTTCGTCCGGGGCTCCGCCCCGGGCGACGGCCATTTGTTCATCCGCCATGTCCCCCCGCCTCTCTCCGGTGGACGACCTGCCTCTATCCCAGGCTGTGGAGAACCGTTTGTCCACAGGCTGGAGGTGCCTGTAGCCAAAATGCCTCCACGACCGAACAATCGGTAGGTGAGGCGCGCCACACTCGCGCCACCCGCCTTCGGGTCTTATGCCCGCTCCCACGAGGAGGTGGACTCGTTGCAACAGCGCAGTTCGACAGTCCAGGAGCCGCTCGCCGAGACGGCCTACCGGCCCACCCCGCCGCCCGCCTGGCGGCCGCGGACCGATCCCGCCCCGCTGCTGCCCGACGCCGAGCCGCTGCGCGTGCTCGGCACGGACGCCGTGGCCGACGCCGACCCCGCGCTGCTGCGCCGGCTCTACGCGGAGCTGGTCCGCGGCCGCCGGTACAACGCCCAGGCGACCGCCCTGACCAAGCAGGGCCGGCTCGCGGTCTACCCGTCCACCACCGGGCAGGAGGCGTGCGAGATCGCCGCCGCCCTGGTCCTGGAGGAGCGGGACTGGCTCTTCCCGTCGTACCGGGACACCCTCGCGGCCGTCGCCCGCGGCCTCGACCCCGTGCAGGCGCTGACCCTGCTGCGGGGCGACTGGCACACCGGTTACGACCCGCGCGAGCACCGCATCGCGCCCCTGTGCACCCCGCTCGCCACCCAGCTGCCGCACGCCGTGGGCCTCGCCCACGCGGCCCGCCTGAAGGGCGACGACGTCGTCGCGCTCGCCATGGTCGGCGACGGCGGCACCAGCGAGGGCGACTTCCACGAGGCGCTGAACTTCGCCGCCGTCTGGCAGGCGCCGGTGGTCTTCTTCGTGCAGAACAACGGCTTCGCGATCTCCGTGCCGCTCGCCAAGCAGACCGCCGCCCCCTCGCTCGCCCACAAGGCCGTCGGGTACGGCATGCCGGGCCGCCTGGTCGACGGCAACGACGCCGTCGCGGTGCACCAGGTGCTCGGCGAGGCCGTGGCACGCGCGCGTCGCGGCGGCGGCCCGACCCTCGTGGAGGCGATCACCTACCGGATCGACGCCCACACCAACGCCGACGACGCCACCCGCTACCGCGCGGCCGGCGAGGTCGAGACCTGGCGGGCGCACGACCCGGTGCTCCTCCTGGAGCGCGAGCTGACCGCGCGCGGACTGCTCGACGAGGAGGACCGCCGCGCGGCGGCCGAGGCCGCCGAGACGATGGCGGCGGAGCTGCGCGAGCGGATGAACGCGGACCCGGTTCTCGACCCGATGGACCTCTTCACCCACGTCTACGCCGAGCAGACCGCGCAGCTGCGCGAGCAGGCGGCGCAGCTGCGGGCCGAACTCGAAGCGGAGGGCGAGAACCGATGACGACGGCGACGACCGGCGCGACGGCCGCCAGGGCGGCGGGCCGGGCCAAGCCGGCCACCATGGCGCAGGCGCTCCAGCGCGCCATGCGCGACGCGATGGCCGAGGACCCGACCGTCCACGTGATGGGCGAGGACGTCGGCACCCTCGGCGGGGTCTTCCGGGTCACCGACGGGCTCGCCAAGGAGTTCGGCGAGGACCGCTGCACGGACACGCCGCTGGCCGAGGCGGGCATCCTCGGCGCCGCCGTCGGCATGGCCATGTACGGCCTTCGGCCGGTGGTGGAGATGCAGTTCGACGCGTTCGCCTACCCGGCGTTCGAGCAGCTCGTCTCGCACGTGGCGAAGATGCGGAACCGGACGCGCGGCGCGATGCCGATGCCGATGGTCATCCGGGTGCCGTACGGCGGCGGGATCGGCGGCGTCGAGCACCACAGCGACTCCTCCGAGATCTACTACATGGCCACCCCCGGCCTGCACGTGGTCACCCCGGCGACCGTCGAGGACGCCTACGGGCTGCTGCGGGCGGCCATCGCCTCCGACGACCCGGTCGTCTTCCTGGAGCCCAAGCGGCTCTACTGGTCGAAGTCCGACTGGTCGCCCGAGGCACCCGCGCGCGTGGAGCCCCTCGGCAAGGCCGTGGTCCGCCGCCCCGGCACCAGCGCCACCCTGATCACCTACGGCCCCTCGCTGCCGGTCTGCCTGGAGGCGGCCGAGGCCGCCACCGCCGAGGGCTGGGACCTGGAGGTCGTCGACCTCCGCTCGCTCGTGCCCTTCGACGACGAGACCGTCGCCGCGTCGGTGCGGCGCACCGGCCGCGCGGTCGTGGTCCACGAGTCCGGCGGCTTCGCCGGTCCCGGCGCGGAGATCGCCGCCCGGGTCACCGAGCGCTGCTTCCACCACCTGGAGGCCCCGGTGCTGCGGGTCGCGGGCTTCGACCTCCCCTACCCGCCGCCGATGCTGGAGCGGCACCACCTGCCCGGTGTCGACCGGGTCCTGGACGCGGTCGCGCGGCTCCAGTGGGAGGCGGGGAACTGATGGCACAGGTCCTGGAGTTCAAGCTCCCCGACCTCGGTGAGGGACTCACCGAGGCCGAGATCGTCCGCTGGCTGGTGGCCGTCGGCGACGTCGTCGCGATCGACCAGCCGGTCGTCGAGGTCGAGACCGCCAAGGCGATGGTCGAGGTGCCCTGCCCGTACGGGGGCGTGGTCACCGCCCGCTTCGGCGAGGAGGGCACCGAACTGCCGGTCGGCGCGCCGCTCCTGACGGTCGCCGTCGGCGCCTCCGCCGAGGCCGGGGCCGGGGCCGGGGCCGGGACGCCCGCCGCGCCCGCCCCCGTGGCGGAGCCACAGGCTTCCGCCTCCTCCGCCTCCGCCGAGTCCGCCGTCTCGTCGGAGTACTCGGGGAACGTGCTCGTCGGCTACGGCACGGCGGGCCCCGCCGCCCGGCGGCGCCGGATCCGCCCCCAGACCCCGGCCGTCGCGAACCCCACGCCGAACGCGACGGCCGGTCCCGCCCCGACGGCCCGGGTGACCGCCCCTGCGGCCCCCGCAGCCGGGCCCGAAGGGCCGGTCCCGGTCATCTCCCCGCTCGTGCGGAAGCTGGCCCGCGACCGGGGCCTCGACCTGCGGGAGGTGCGCGGCTCGGGACCCGAGGGCCTGATCCTGCGCGCCGACGTCGAGCGGGCCCTCACGGCCCGCGAGGCGCCCGCGCCTGCGGCGCCCGTCGCCCCGGCCGTCCCGGCCGCGTCCGCCGCGACCGCCGGCGAGCGGATTCCGCTGCGTGGGCTGCGCGGCGCCGTCGCCGACAAGCTCTCCCGGAGTCGTACCGAGATCCCCGACGCGACCTGCTGGGTGGACGCCGACGCCACCGAACTCATGGCCGCGCGGGCGGCGATGAACGCGGCGGGTGGGCCGAAGATCTCGCTCCTCGCGCTCCTCGCCCGGATCTGCGCCCACGCCCTGGCCCGCTTCCCCGAGCTGAACTCCACCGTGGACACGGCCGCCCGCGAGATCGTCCGGCTGCCCTCGGTGCACCTCGGCTTCGCCGCCCAGACCCCGCGCGGGCTCGTCGTCCCCGTGGTCCGGGACGCCGGGACCCGCACCGCGGAGTCGCTGACCGAGGAGTTCGCCCGGCTCACCGAGTCGGCCCGGCAGGGCACCCTCACCCCGGCCGACCTGACCGGCGGCACCTTCACCCTCAACAACTACGGGGTGTTCGGGGTGGACGGCTCCACGCCGATCGTCAACCACCCCGAGGCGGCGATGCTCGGCGTCGGCCGGATCATCCCCAAGCCCTGGGTCCACCAGGGCGAACTGGCCGTCCGTCAGGTGGTGCAGCTCTCGCTCACCTTCGACCACCGCGTCTGCGACGGCGGCACGGCGGGCGGCTTCCTGCGGTACGTCGCGGACTGCGTCGAACAGCCCGCGGTCCTGCTCCGCACGGTCTGACCGGCACGCGCCGCATCCGACGCACGCGCCGGGTTCGCCCGTACAGCTCCGGGCCCGGCGCGCTCGGAGCCGTACCCTCGGACGGCCGTGCCCGCCCGAGGGACCGGCCTCGGCCCCGTCGAATCAGCTCGCGGTCCTGCTCCGCACGGTCTGACCGGCGCGCGCCGCATTCGACGCACGCGCCGGGTTCGCCCGTACGGCTCCGGGCCCGGCGCGCTCGGAGCCGTACCCGCGGACGGCCGTGTCCGCCCGAGGGACCGACCTCGGCCCCGTCGAATCAGCCCGCGGTCCTACTCCGCACGGTCTGACCGGCGCGGTTCGCCCGTACGGCTCCGGGCCCGGCGCGCTCGGAGCCGTACCCTCGGGCGGTCGTGTCCGCCCGAGGGACCTACCTCGGTCCCGGCGGGCGGTTCGTGGGTGGCGGTGGGCGGACCATACTGCTGGGGTGACCACCGCATATGACGTCGTCGTGCTCGCCGGGGGTGCCGCGCGGCGCCTCGGGGGTGTGGACAAGCCAGGGGTACGGGTCGGGGGCCGGGCGCTGCTCGACCGGGTGCTTGCCGCCTGTGCCGGGGCGCACCGGACCGTGGTCGTCGGCGACCCGCGCCCGACCGTCCGGCCCGTCCGCTGGACCCGCGAGGAGCGGATCGGCACGGGCCCGGTGGCCGCGCTCGACGCCGGAGCCGCCGCGCTCCGGGTCTCCGACGCCGAAACCGCCGCGCTCCGGTCCTCCGACGCCGAGACGGCCGACCTCCCCGACCCCGAGGTCCTGCTCGTCCTCTCCGCCGATCTGCCGTTTCTCGGCGAGCCGACCGTCCTGCGGCTCCTCGCCGCGCTCGACGCGGATCCGGAGGCCGGGGCGGCGCTGCTCACCGACGAGGGCGGGCGCGACCAGCCGCTCGTCGCCGTCTACCGCACGGCGCCCCTGCGCCGCGAGCTCGACGCGCTGCGGGACGCGCACCACGGCCTCGACCACCTCCCCCTGCGGCGTCTCACCGGCGGGCTCCGGATCGTCCGGGTCCCGATCGGGCCGGACGAGCCTTCGGCCTCCTTCGACTGCGACACCTGGGAGGACATCGCCACGGCCCGGGCCCGGATCAGGGACCATGGAGCCGTGCTGGACGAATGGATCACCGCAGTCAAGACCGAACTGGGCCTCGACCTGGACGTCGACACCGGCGTCCTGCTCGACCTGGCCCGGGACGCCGCCCACGGCGTCGCCCGCCCCGCCGCGCCCCTGACGACCTTCCTCGTCGGCTACGCGGCCGCGAAGGCCGCCGAGGACGGCACGGCCCCGGCCGAGGCGGTCGCCGAGGCCGCCCGCAAGGCCGCCGACCTCGCCCTGCGCTGGGCGGCCGAACAGGACGAGGCCGGATGACCCCCGGACAACCCGCCCCCGCCCCTGTCCCCGATGTCGGGTCCGGGCGGGGGCACGGGCATCACCGCGCCACTCCCTGGCCCGAGGCACGCGCGCGTGCGGCGCGCGCCGGAGCCGAGGCCCGCGCGGCCACCGACCGCCCGCCCGTCCGCGTACCGCTCGGGCAGGCCCTCGGCCGCACCCTCGCCGAACCGCTGCGGGCCCTCACCGACCTGCCCTCCTTCGACAGCTCGGCCATGGACGGCTGGGCGGTCGCGGGGCCGGGCCCCTGGACGGTGCGCGAGGAGGCCGTCCTCGCCGGTCACGCCGGGGCCGCCGCCCTCGCGAACGGCGAGGCGGTACGGATCGCCACCGGCGCCCGCGTCCCCGCCGGCGCCACCGCCGTGATCCGCACCGAGCACTCCCGCACGGAGCCCTCCGGCACCGCGCCCACGCCCTCCACCGGCGAGGCCCTGGCCGGAACGGTTCTGCTGCATCCGCTCCGTGAGGTCGTGCCGGGGCAGGACATCCGGCCCCGGGGCCAGGAGTGCCGTACCGGCGACGAGCTGCTGCCCGCCGGGTCCTTCGTCAGTCCGGCCGTGCTCGGTCTCGCCGCCGCCGCCGGATACGACGAGCCCGCCGTGCTGCCCCGCCCCCGGGTGGAGGTCCTCGTCCTCGGCGACGAGCTCCTGACGGCCGGGCTCCCCCGTGAGGGGCTGATCCGGGACGCGCTCGGCCCGATGCTCGGGCCCTGGCTGGCGGCGCTCGGCGCCGAGGTCCTGGCGATCCGCCGGATCGGCGACGACGCCGAGGCCCTGTACGACGCCGTCACCACATCCGCCGCCGAACTCGTCGTCACCACCGGAGGCACCGCCGCCGGGCCCGTGGACCACGTCCACCGGGTCCTCGACAAGGCCGGCGCCACGCTCCTGGTCGACGGGGTGAAGGTCCGCCCCGGCCACCCCATGCTGCTCGCCCGCCTGGACGCCGGACGCCACCTCGTGGGACTGCCGGGCAACCCCCTCGCCGCCGTCTCCGGCCTCCTCACCCTCGCCGCGCCCCTCCTGGCCGCGCTCAGCACCGAGGCCACCACCCCAGCCACCGAAGCCACAGAGGCCACCGAAGCCACAGAGGCCCCCCTCCGTGACGGTGTCCAGGGCCATCCGCACGACACCCGGCTCGTCCCCGTCGTCCACCGGGACGGCCTCGTCGTGCCGCTGCACTACAACGGGCCGGCCATGCTGCGGGGCATCGCCGCCGCCGACGGGATGGCCGTCGTCCCGCCCGGGGGAGCCGAGCCCGGCCGCCGGCTGGAGCTCCTGGCCCTCCCCTGGCCGACGCAGGCCCAGCCGACGCAGGCCCGGCCGACGACCCCCGTGTCGCCCTCGGCGTCCGCTCAAGGAGCATGTTTCACGTGAAACTTCCCAGCCGTGATGTCATGGCCCGCCATGCCGACGAGAAGGTCACCGGTTCGCGGATCGCGCTCCCCCGGCGGACCGTGGACCCGCTCCGCCAGGTCGGCCGTCGCATCCTCATGGCCCTCGGGGTCCTGTTCCTGACGATCCTGATCGTCTACGTCGACCGCGAGGGCTACCACGACAACGCCAACGAGACCGTCGACTTCCTCGACTGCGCCTACTACGCGACCGTCACCCTCTCCACCACCGGATACGGCGACATCGTCCCGTACAGCGACTCCGCGCGACTCGTCAACATCCTGGTGATCACGCCCCTGCGCGTGCTGTTCCTGATCATCCTGGTCGGCACCACCCTTGAGGTCCTCACGGAGCGGACCCGGGAGGAGTTCCGGCTGAAGCACTGGAGGTCCAACTTGCGCGACCACACCGTGATCGTCGGCTTCGGCACCAAGGGGCGGTCCGCGATCCAGACCCTCTGCGCCACCGGCCTCCGCAAGGAGCAGATCGTCATCGTCGATCCCTCCGGCAAGGTCATCGAGGCGGCGAACCTCGATGGCTTCGTCGGAGTCGTCGGCGACGGCACGCGCAGCGACGTCCTGCTCCGCGCCGAGGTCCAGCGGGCCCGCCAGATCGTCATCGCCACCCAGCGCGACGACACGGCCGTCCTGGTCACCCTGACCGCCCGCCAGCTCAACAAGGGCGCGAAGATCGTCGCCGCCGTCCGGGAGGAGGAGAACGCGCCGCTGCTCCGCCAGTCCGGCGCCGACGCGGTCATCACCAGCGCCTCCGCCGCCGGCCGGCTGCTCGGCCTCTCCGTGCTCAGCCCCAGCGCGGGCACGGTCATGGAGGACCTGATCCAGCAGGGCTCCGGCCTCGACCTGGTCGAGCGCCCGGTGACCAAGGCGGAGGCGGGCCGGAGCGTCCGGGAGACCGACGACCTGGTGGTGAGCGTGCTGCGCGGCCACCGGCTGCTCGGCTACGACGACCCGGCGGCCAGCCCGCTCCAGCTCACGGACCGCGTCATCACCATCGTCCGGGCCGCCCCCGTCACCCCCCTCACCACACCGCCGGAGGACTGACCGGCGGCACGCCGGAGGACCCACCGGGAGCGCGCCGGGCGACGGACCCGGGGCGCGCCCGAGGAGCGGGAGTAGCCTCGCCGCCATGCATGCGATCACGATTCCGGAACCCGGTGGCCCCGAAGCCCTCGTCTGGGCCGACGTACCCGATCCCGTGCCCGGCGAGGGCGAGGTCCTCGTCGAGGTGGTGGCGAGCGCGGTCAACCGCGCCGACGTCCTCCAGCGGCAGGGCTTCTACAACCCGCCGCCCGGCACCTCGCCCTACCCCGGCCTGGAGTGCGCGGGCCGGATCACCGCCCTCGGCCCCGGGGTCTCCGGCTGGTCCGTCGGCGACGAGGTCTGCGCGCTGCTCGTCGGCGGCGGCTACGCCCAGCGGGTCGTCGTCCCGGCCGGGCAGCTGCTGCCGGTCCCGAAAGGCGTCGACCTGGCGACGGCCGCCGCGCTCCCCGAGGTCGCCTGCACGGTCTGGTCCAACGTCTTCATGATCGCCCACCTGCGCCCCGGCGAGACGCTGCTCGTGCACGGCGGGGCCAGCGGCATCGGCACGATGGCGATCCAGCTGGCCAAGGCGGTCGGCGCGAAGGTCGCCGTCACCGCCGGAAGCCCGGAGAAGCTGGCCCGCTGCGCCGAGCTCGGCGCGGACATCCTGATCGACTACCGCACCCAGGACTTCGTCGAGGAGCTCCACCAGGCGACCGACGGGGCGGGCGCGGACGTCATCCTCGACATCATGGGCGCCAAGTACCTGGACCGGAACATCCAGGCCCTCGCCGTGAGCGGCCGCCTGGTCGTCATCGGGCTCCAGGGCGGCGTCAAGGCCGAGCTGAACCTCGGGGCGCTGCTCGCCAAGCGGGCGGCCGTGATGGCGACGACGCTGCGGGCCCGCCCGCTCCAGGAGAAGGCGTCGATCGTCGCGGCCGTGCGTGAGCACGTCTGGCCGCTGGTCGAGGGCGGGACCGTCCGCCCGGTCGTCGACCGGACGCTCCCGATGCCGGAGGCGGCCGAGGCCCACCGCGTCCTGGAGTCCGGCGCCCACGTCGGCAAGATCCTCCTGCTGGCCCCGTAAAGACGCCCGTAAGGAACCCGGCAGGTACGCGGAAGGGCCCGGCACGCACGATGCGCGCCGGGCCCTTCCCCGTACGACTACGAGTACAACTACCGCAAGCGCTACAGATACGGCCCCGAGCCGACCGCCCGCCCGTGGCCCCGGCCGCCGTCCTCGTCGTCATCGTCGTGCGAGGCGCCGGGCGGCAAGGCCCGCCGCATCTGCTCCAGTTGGGCGCGGGCCGCCATCTGCTGGGCGAAGAGCGCCGTCTGGATGCCGTGGAAGAGGCCCTCCAGCCACCCCACCAACTGGGCCTGCGCGATGCGCAGTTCCGCCTCGGAGGGGATGGCCTCGTCGGTGAACGGGAGCGAGAGCCGCTCCAGCTCCTCGACCAGCTCCGGCGCGAGACCGTCCTCCAGCTCCTTCACCGAGCTGGCGTGGATCTCCTTGAGCCGGACCCGGCTGGCCTCGTCGAGAGGTGCCGCCCGAACTTCCTCCAGAAGCTGCTTGATCATGCTGCCGATCCGCATGACCTTCGCAGGCTGCTCGACCATTTCCGTCACCGGGACCTCGCGGGGTTCGTCGTCGCCCTGGGCGCCGCCGAAAGTCATCCCGTCCTGTCCCATGATGAGGACCTGCGGGCTCTCCGGCGACCTGTCATTCCTCGGCATCTCCATGCCGCCATTCTCTCGCACACATGCTTCACCACCAGGTGTGCCCGGGGAGGAGGGTGATCCACCCTCTTCCCCGGGCACGGTCAGGCCACGGAAAGGCGTCAGGTCGCCCCGCGGAGGCGTCGGGCCGCCCCGCGAACGACGTCAGATCGCCGCCCGCCGGGCCACCGCCCCCTTCGAACGGGTCACCAGGGCGGCCAGCAGGGCCGCGCCGAGCGGGACGGCGACGAGCAGGGCCGCCAGCGTCTCCCAGGGCACCACGATCGGCACGTACGGCGGGGTGAGGTCGCCGCCCCAGCCCTCCGCGATGCTTTGCTCGTGGAAGCGGAGCTGCTGGCGCTCCTCGGTGAGCCGCAGGCCCAGCGCGGGGAGCAGTCCCGCGACCGAGCCGAGGACGACGCCCATCGCGGCGACCACCCCGCACTGGAAGCCGCTGAGGGTGCGGCGGACGCGCGGCGGGGCGCCGACGGCGGCCAGCGTCTTCAGGTCGGCCTCGGCGTCGGCCTGGGCGAGACCGGTCGCGATGCCGGCGGCGCCGATGGTGACCAGGCCGGCGAAGACGGTCAGCGCGAGCAGGAAGATGCCGTCGTCGGAGACGTACCCCTCCTCGACGGTGAGGTCGATCCCGGCGCCGAGGCCGGCGATCTCGGCGTCGAGCTTCTGGCGCTGCTCGCTGCCGGGCAGCTTGTCGGTGCTGAAGTAGGCGCCGACGGGGACGGTGGGGAGACCGGCGGCCTTGGCGGTCGCGGGGGTCATCAGCACCTGGAGGCCGTAGGACTTCGGGCTGCCGGCCACCTGGTGGGCGGGGACCGAGACGGTCCGGCCCGGACGGGGCTTGTTCTCCATCGACGCCTTCTCGGCGGCCCGCACGTCGGTGATCACCTTGATGCCGACCGTGCCGTCCTTGGCGACCAGCGGCTTGTGGAAGGTGACGGCCTTGCCCTCGGCGAGGGCACGGACGGCGCCCGGGTCGTCGATGCCGAGGACCTTCAGGAGGCGGGCGTCGCCGACGAGGAGTCCGCCGTCGACGTAGACGCCGCCGCCCCGGGTCTGCTCGCAGCGCCAGTCCTCGCGCATCATCGTGCGCCGCTGCTCGGGGGTGAACTTCTCGGACGGGTCGCTGCCGTCGGTGGTCGCGGCCCACATGGGGCACTCGTTGGCGGGCGGCACCAGCACCTCGTATTGGCCGCAGCCGGCGCCGCCGCCCCAGGGCGGGCAGCCGGGCTTGCCGATGGCGACGCGGGAGACGTCGGCGCGGGTCTCGACCGGCAGGTAGCGCTGGACGGCGGCGGCGACGGCGGGGACGTCCCGGCCGTTCTCGTCCATCTGGAAGAAGGAGACGGCGCCGTGCGGCAGGCTGGCGGTGTACTCGGCCCGGTACTGGGCGTCGCTGCTGGAGGTGTACGTGGCGACGGCGACGGTACCGGCGACGGCGGCGAGGACGGCGGCGACCGCCGGAGCCGTACGGCCCCGGTTGCGGACGGCGTCACGGAGCGCGAGCCGCGGCGAGAGCGGCAGCCAGCGGCCGACCCGCCCGAAGAGCCCGACGATGGCGGGGGTCATGGCGACCACGCCCAGCTCGGCGAGGGCCGAGCCGCCGGCGACGATGATGAACTGGTCGGTGACGACGGAGCCGTAGAGGGCGATCGCCGCGCCGAGGAGGAGCGCCACCAGGCCGAGGACGGGCAGCACCTTGCTGGTGGAGCGGACGCCGCGGCGGCCGGTGAGCGAGGCGAGCACGGTCTGCCGGGAGGCGGTGACGGCCGGGACGATGGCGGCGAGCAGACCGGTGAGGACGGCGAGCAGCGCGATGCCGAGGAGTTCGAGCGGCCGGATGTCGAAGGAGCCGAACCGCTGCCCCAGGTACTCCTCCAGGAAGGGCTGGAGGGCCAGGGTGAGGACCAGGGCGAGCACCGTGCCGACGACGGCGGCGGCGACACCGATGACGAGGCCGCCGCTGAGCACGATGGCGCGGATGTGGCTGCGGGAGCCGCCGTTGGCGCCGACCAGGCCGAGCTGGCGGCGGGAGCGGCGGGCGCCGACCGCGAAGGCGGGGCCGGCGAGCAGGCAGATCTCCAGCATGGCCAGGCCGACGACGGTGGCGATGGAGGCGAGGACCATGGCGTTCGCGGCGCCGCTGGACTCGTAGTCGCCCCAGCCCTCCCGCTGGTAGAGCGGGACCTCGGAGTCGGCGGGCGGGTCGAGCTGGACGGCCCGGGAGACGACCGTGATGCCCTTGGTGTTGATCTCCTTCACGTCGTTCCACGTGAAACCACCGGCGCGCTGCACCAGATAGGTCGTGGAGGAGCCGGGGGCGAGCCCGCCGGCCTTCTCCACGGCCTTTCCGTACGGGGCGAGGAACGCCCCCGGAAGGGCGGTGATCTGGGCGGAGTTCAGGCTGTCGGGCAGCTCGTAGGAGCCGACGATCCGGTACGGCCGCTCGAAATTGCGAGCGGAAACGGTCGAGCCGATCGAGAGACCGCTCTGCTCCAGGAACGCGGAGGTGGCGATCACCTCGTCGGCCTTCTGCGGATGCCGCCCGTCGAGGAGGGTGAGCATGCCGGCGGCCATCGGGTCGTCCGACTTCAGCTCCCGGACGTCGGCCTGGAGCAGGCCGTGCACGGTGGTCAGCTTGGCCCCGCCCTGGGTGTCGGTGATCCAGCGGGCACCGGCGGGTATCGCCTTGCGGGGGTCGGTGGAGCCGCTGGGCCAGGGGGAGGTGTCGTCCTCCTTCGCCGGGGCGAAGTTGTCACCGGCGGGGGTCTGGAAGAGGGCCTGGCCGCCGAAGCCGGGGTCGCTGAAGGAGGCGTCGGCGGCGCCGAGGGAACGTTCCAGCTTCTCGCCGACGGAGAGTTCGGAGCTGCGGATGGTGAGATCGGCGGCGCTGACCCCGAGGATGGGGAGGGCGATCATCGCGAGGACGAGCGCGCTGCGGCCCTTGGCGCGCCAGGCGTCGCGGCGGGCGATGCGGATGGCCGCCCGCCAGGAGTGGAACCAGGTCTTCACGCGTCCGCCACCCGGCCCGTCAGGAGGGAGTCGGCCTCGCTGCGCACGGTCTGATCGACGATGGCGCCGTCGCGCAGGAAGACGACCCGGTCGGCCCAGGCGGCGAAGCGCGGCTCGTGGGTGACGAGGACGCCGGCGGCGCCCGCGTCGCAGCGGGAGCGGAGCAGGGCGAGGACGGACTCGCCGGTCTCGGAGTCGAGGGCGCCGGTGGGCTCGTCGGCGAGGACGAGACGGCGGTCGCCGACGAGGGCGCGGGCGATGGCGACGCGCTGCTGCTGGCCGCCGGACATCTCGTCGGGGAAGCGGTCGGCGAGGTGGCCGAGGCCCATCTCCTCCAGGGCGGCGAGGGCCTCGACGCGCGCCTTGCGCGCGGAGGTGCCGTCCAGCTCCCTCGGCAGGGAGACGTTCTCGGCGGCGGTCAGCGCCGGGATGAGGTTGTAGTCCTGGAAGACGTATCCGATGCTGCGGCGGCGCAGGGCGGCGAGTTCCTTGACCCCGGCGGTGGTGATGTCGGTGTCCTCGACGATCACCCGGCCGGAGGTCGGGGTGTCGAGCCCGCCGGCGATGGTGAGCAGCGTGGACTTGCCGGAGCCCGACGGCCCCATGACGGCGACGAGTTCGCCGGGGTGCACGTCGAGGTCGATGCCGCGCAGCGCGTGCACCTCGGTGGCGCCGGACCCGTGCACCCGGGTCAGGTTCTGAAGGCGCAGCACGGGCTGCGCGGCGAGCGGTGTGGTCATGGAGGGGTCCCCCTTGGACGCGCGCGGCGAACGGCCGCGCACGGATACGAGCGGTGTGGTGAAAGAAGCGCGTGCGGTGCGATGAACAGACAGGCTGAGCGAGGAAAGAAACGCGTGCGGTACGAGGCTCGGGCCCCGGGTCAGCGGCCCCCGCCCCCGGCCCCGGCCCCCGGCGGACCCCCCGACCCGACCCCCGCCTCCCGCTCCCCCACCCTCGCCCCAAGCCCGCGCCGAGCCCCGGCCCCTGACCCCGCATCGGCGACGGCGGGGGCGGTGGCGGTGGCGGAGAGGCGGATCAGCCGGGCCTCGCAGTGGTCGAGCCAGCGGGCCTCGGCCTCGGTCTGGAAGATCAGCTGCTCCAGGACGAGGAGCCAGGCCACGTCGTCGCGTTCGCGCGAGCCGCCGGTTTCGAGGGCGGTGAGGGCCTGGGCCTTGAGCCGGGTGTAGTCCTGCATCGCCTTCACGGTGTGCCGGCGCTGGGACTGGATGACCTCGCGGATGTCGACGCCGGGTGCCCCGACGGCCATGGCGAGCTTGATGGCGAGCTCGTCGCGGGCGGGGCTGGTGCGGTCCACGGGCTTCTCGAACCAGGTGCGCAGTTCGGCGCGGCCGGCCTCGGTGATCGCGTAGAGCGCGTGCCCGGCGCCGTCCTCGCCGCTCTGGCCGACCAGGCCGTCCCGTTCGAGCCGGCCCAGGGTCGTGTACACCTGGCCGACGTTCAGGGGCCAGGTGGAGCCGGTGCGGGACTCGAACTCGGTGCGCAGCTGGGAGCCGTAGCGAGGGCCGTGTTCGAGGAGGGCGAGGAGCCCGTGGCGGATCGACATACCGAGTATGTATACCGGGTATGCCGAGGGCGGCAACCGTCGTGAGGGGGACCCGGAGGGTCCGCCTCAGGAGGGAGCGGGCGGGGTCGGGCGGGCGCTCAGCGGCGGCGCAGCCGCAGCCCGAGGAAGCCGAGGCCGAGGCCCATCAGGGTCAGTCCCACGCCGAGGGTGAGCAGGGGAACGCGCTGGTCGGTGGCGGTGGCGGAGTTCCGCACGGCGAACTGCGGGGCGACGGCGGGCCGGCTGCCGCGGGCCGCTTCGGGGCGGACGGACGCCTCCTCCTCGGGTACCTCGGCCTCCTCCTCCGGGAGGCCCTCGGCGGGGCGGGATTCTGTAGCGGTTCTGTCACGTGTGGGGGTCGCGGAGGCGCTGTCCTCCGTGGGGGTGGCCGGTTCGGGGCGGCCGGGCCGGGTGCGGCCCTCTCCGGCGGGCCGCCCGGCGAGGGAGGGGGAACCGGTGGGCGTCGGCGCGTCGCTGGTGCGGGCGGGCTCGGGGGCGGGCGCGGGCGCGGCGGGCTTGCCGGGGCGGGGGCCGCGGGTCCCGGCGGGTGCGGTGGTGCCGGTTCCGCCGGTCGCGGTGGGCGCGGGCGCGGTCGTACCGGGGACGCCGGTCCCGGTGGGCGCGGGCGCGGGCGGCCGGCCGGTCCCGGTACTGGCGCCCGGCCCCGGGGGCGTACCCGGCCGGCGGGTCGGGGCGGGACGACCGGACGTGGCGGACGCCGACGGAGAAGAGGACACAGAGGCGGAGGCGGACGCCGACGCGGGCGCGGAGGAGGGCCGCAGGCTGGGGAGGGAGGCGGCGGGCGCGGTGGGCCCGTGGGCGGGGCCGCGCGCGGGGGAGACGGCGCGTCCGGCGGGGGCCCCCGAGGAGGAGCCGGCGGGGGTTCCGGCGGCCGTGGCGAGGGGCGCGCCGGTGATGCCGTACAGGGTGAAGGCGCAGGCCAGGGCGGGCGCGAGCGCGGCCCTCCGGAGGGCTCGACCCCTCACGTGTACGCCGAAGGCACCGCCACCGGGTTCACCGCGTCCGAGACCACCGTCTCCACGTGCGCCGTTACCGCGTCCGCCGGTCCCGCCGTGTCTGGGAGTCACCGGGAAACCCTTCCCTGCCGTGCCGCCGAGGTGTCCGACTCAGCGTCACATACAGGGATGATTCCGGCATCCGGGCGGCTACTCCAGGCGGCTACTCCGGGCAGCTGTTCCGGGCGGCTACTTCTGGGGGTTGCCCGTGGAGATCTCCAGCGTGAACTCGGCGTCGTCCACGCTGATGTCCGTACCGGCCGACGGGTACTGGTTCATGATCGTGTCCTCGCCGTACGTGTTCTCGTCCGTCGGGTTCTGCTTGATGATCTTCCAGCCGGCCGCGCGGACGCAGTCCTTCACCGAGGCGAGGTTCTTGTAGGTGAAGTCCGGCACCTCGAACTTCTCGGGGTCGTCGCTCGACTCCCTCGGCTCGGTGCACTTCTTCGTGTCGATGGTCTTCGACAGGTCCGGGCCCTTGTGGCCGGGCCTGTCGGGCTGGGTCTGTTCGGTGGCGGTGCCGCCGGTCCCGCCGCCGGTGCCGCCCGCGGTGGGGTCCTTCTCCGTCCCCCACGGGTCGAGGGCGATGAGGACACCGCCGACGGCGAGCAGGGCGACGAGGATCGCGCCGACGATCACCGGCGTGTTCCGGCGCGGGGCGGCGGCCGGGACGTGGGCCGGCACGTGCGCGGGCGCGTGCGCGTAGGAGACCGGCGGCGGGGTCCCGTAGCCGGGAGCCGGCGTCGGCGCCTGCTGCGGGTAGCCGTACGCGGGGCCGGGCACCGGGCCGGGCATCGGGGTGGGCGCCGGGGTCGGCGGGCCGTACGGGCCGGGCTGCGGGGCCGGTGCCTGGTACGGCTGCTGGACGTGCGGGGCGCTCTGGTGCGGCGGCGGGGTCTGGCCGACCGGCGGGAAGACGGCCGAGCCGACGCCCGAGCCGCTGTTCACCGGGCCGCCCGCGACGATCACGGGGGCGGCGGACTGGCCGGCGGAGAGCACCCGCAGGCACTCGTCGCGCATGGCGGCGGCGCTGGGGAAGCGCTCGTTCGGGTTCTTGCGCAGCGCGCGGCCGACCAGCGCGTCCATCGCGGGCGTCACGGAGCGGTTGACGGAGGACGGGGCGACCGGCTCCTCCTGCACGTGCGCGTACGCGATGGCGAGCGGCGAGTCCGCGTCGAAGGGGAGGCGGCCCGTCAGCAGCTGGAAGAGCATGATGCCGACCGAATAAAGGTCGGAGCGGGCGTCCACCGGCCGGCCCAGGGCCTGCTCGGGGGAGAGGTACTGGGGGGTGCCGACGACCATGCCCGTCTGGGTCATCGAGGTGACGCCGGACTGCATGGCGCGGGCGATGCCGAAGTCCATGACCTTCACGACGCCGCGCTTGGTCATCATCACGTTGCCGGGCTTGATGTCACGGTGGACCAGCCCCATCTCGTGACTGACCTCCAGGGCGGCGAGCACGTCCGCCGTCACCTTCAGCGCCTTGTCGGCGGGCATCGCCCCGTACTGGCGGATGTCGGCGGCGAGGACCGAGCCGAGCGGTTGCCCCTCCACGTACTCCATGACGATGTACGGCATGAGTCCGCCGTCGAGGGTGTCCTCGCCGGTGTCGAAGACGGAGACGATGTTGGTGTGCGAGAGCTTCGCCACCGCCTGCGCCTCGCGGCGGAACCGCTCGCGGAAGGACTGCTCGCGGCCCAGCTCCGTGTGGAGCGTCTTGATCGCGACCTGGCGGTCCAGCGCGCTGTCGTACGCGAGGTGGACCGAGGCCATGCCGCCCTCGCCGAGGAGGTCGCGCAGCTGGTAGCGGCCGTTCGCGACCGAACGGCCCGAGTAGCGGCCGCCCTGAGCGCCGTCGTGGCTCATGTGTGCTGTCCCCCTGCGCCCCGCGGCGTCGGTCCGTCGTCTGCGGCCGGGCCCCGATGTCCCGCCGATTCTGCGCCAAGTCTGCCCGAGGCCCCTGACACGTCAAGCCGGGTGCCCGTTCCGTGACCCTCCGCACAGCCGGTGTCGCGGAGGGGGCGGACGAAACTCACGGAATTTGCACAGGCGTACACGAGAAGGGTTGGATGGCCGGTCACCGCGGACCGTGATGTCGTACGAAGCCTGTAGCGTGACGACTGGACACGGCACGCACAGACGACGGCGAGGACTCATGGAACCCGGATCCGACGCAGGTGGCGGTGTGCCGGGCGCTGCCGGGGAGTCATGGGGGCTCGACCGCGTCGTCGGCGACGGCCGCTACCGCCTGACGCACCGTCTCGGGCGCGGCGGCATGGCCGAGGTCTTCGCCGCGGAGGACGTGCGGCTCGGCCGCACCGTCGCGGTGAAGCTGCTGCGCTCCGACCTCGCGGAGGACCCGGTCTCCAAGGCCCGGTTCACGCGCGAGGCGCAGTCGGTCGCCGGCCTCAACCACCATGCGATCGTGGCGGTGTACGACTCCGGCGAGGACGTCGTGGACGGCCGCCCGGTGCCGTACATCGTGATGGAGCTCGTCGAGGGCCGCACCATCCGTGACCTGCTGGTCAGCGCGGAGGCGCCCGGGCCCGAGCAGGCGCTCGTGATCGTCTCCGGCGTCCTGGAGGCGCTGGCGTACTCGCACCAGCACGGCATCGTGCACCGCGACATCAAGCCGGCCAACGTGATCATCACGCACGCCGGCGCCGTCAAGGTCATGGACTTCGGCATCGCCCGCGCGCTGCACGGGGCGCAGGCCACGATGACGCAGACCGGCATGGTCATGGGCACGCCGCAGTACCTCTCCCCCGAGCAGGCGCTCGGCAAGGCCGTCGACCACCGCTCGGACCTGTACGCGACGGGCTGCCTGCTCTACGAACTCCTCGCGCTGCGGCCCCCCTTCACCGGTGAGACGCCGCTGTCGGTGGTCTACCAGCACGTGCAGGACATCCCGGTCCCGCCGTCCGAGGTCCGCGGCTCGACGCCGCCGGAGCTGGACGGTCTGGTGATGCGCTCGCTCGCGAAGGAGCCGGACGACCGCTTCCAGAGCGCCGAGGAGATGCGCGGGCTGATCCAGTACGGCCTGGAGATGCTCCAGCAGCAGGGCGGTCACACCGGCACCTGGAGCACCGGCCCGGTGACCCTGCACGAGGGCGGGCACACCCCCGTCCACGGCATGACGGCGACGACGGCCATGGGCCACCCGCCGCACGGCGAGACGGCCCAGGGCCGGCTCGTCCCGCTGCCCAACCCCGACGACGGCGGCTACTACGGCGGCTACGCCGAGGGCCCCGGCACCGGTGGCACGGGCGGTACCGGCGGCTATGGGCAGAACGGCGGCTACGGCGGCCAGGACGGCGACGGGGGCAAGCGCTCCAGGATGGTGCTGTTCGCGGCGCTCGCCGTGGTCGCGATCGTCGCCGGTGTCGTCTTCGCGGTGCAGATGGCCGGCGGCGACGACAAGAAGAAGGACCCGGTCACGACGCCGACGTCGGTGTCGCAGTCGCCGTCCACGACCTCGGAGGAGCCCACCCCGTCCGAGGAGCCCTCGGAGGAGCCGAGCACCGAGCAGCCGAGCGACACCGACGGCGGCGGCAGCGGCAGCACCACGTACGAGCCGTGGAACCCGCCGACCGACCCGACGACGACGCCTCCGACGACGACGCCGCCGACCACGGAGCCGACGCCCACCGAGGCGCCGACGACCGAGCCGACGGAGACCGGCGAGCCGAGCACGGAGCCGACGCCCAGCGAGGAGCAGACGACGGAGCCGTCGGACGGCGGCACCGAGACCGGCGGCGGCGAGACCGACGCGTCCGGTGGCAGCAACGGCGACCCGAACACGCAGCAGCCCGGCGACACGGGCGACACCGGGACCATCCCCTAGAGACCCAGTCAGGCGGAGAAGGCGTCGCGGACGGCGTCGTACTCCCGGGTCCACCACACGGCCAGGGCCGACACCGCGGGAAACTGCGGGTCGGCCCTGTGGTCGTTCAGCTGGTAGCGCCAGCGCAGCGTCCAGAAGTCGTTGAGCCGCTCCCACCACACCCGGTGCACCGCCGTGGCCAGCTCGGTGCCGTCGGCGCCGGTGGCCCCCCGGTACGCGCGCGCGTAGGCCCGTACCTTCTCCAGCGCCAGCTCGCCCCCCGGCCGTACGAAGAAGATCGCGGCGGCCCGGACGGCCTCCTCCGCGCGGGGGCGGACGCCCAGGCGGTCCCAGTCGACGATCGCGGCCGGTTCGGCGCCCCGGTAGAGCACGTTCAGCGGGTGGAAGTCCCCGTGCACCCAGCCGGCCGCGGCGGGCGCCGGAGGGCGCCGGTGGGCGTGCTGGGCGAGGAGCCGGCGGCGCTCCCGCAGCCGGTGCTCTGCGAGCGCGTCGAAGCTGCCGTGCGGGCGGTGGGCGCGGGCGAGGCGGATCAGCTCGGCGATGTCCGTGAAGGTGTCCTCGGGGCGGGCGCTGTCGTTCCGGTCGCCGGGCGGCGGGGGCTCCATGACCCGGTCGAGGGTGGTGTGGACGCGCCCGAGGAGGGCGCCGAGGCGGCGGGAGCCCCCGGTGGTCAGCTGGGCGCCGTCGCGGTGCCGGCCCTCGACCCAGGGGTGCAGGGCGTAGCAGCGGCCGCCGATGACGGCGACGGTGCGGCCGCGGCTGTCGGGCAGCGGCGGGGCCACCGGCAGGCCGAGGGCGTGCAGCCGCTGGGTGGCGCGGTGCTGGCGGGTGATGGTGGCCCGGTCGGCGGTGGGCGCGTCGAGGTGCTGCTTGAGGAAGTAGTGGCCGCGGGTGGTGGCGAGCCGGTAGCCGCGGTTGAGCAGGCCCTCGGTGACGGGGACGCAGGACAGGGGCTCGCCGGCGTGCGGGTGGCGGCGGAGCAGGGCGCCGACCGGAGGAGCGGAATGTTCAGATGAGCGCGGCACTCCGCAGATGTTAGATCACGCCGCGTGATGCAGGTGTCGCGGTGCGGAGGCGGCCCGGGGGCCGTAGTCGATGCTGTGCACGGTGACGAACTGGGGTTCGATCCGCATGAAGACGGGGACGAAGGGCTCGCCGTCCACGCTCACCGGTTCGGGGCCGAAGGCGGCCAGTTCCGCCGCGGTCGGCTCGACGATCTCGGCGGTGCCGGTGAACTGCACCGAACACAGGGAGCCGGACTCGGGATCGAGGTCGTCCGCCCCGTAGGCGACGACGCTGCCGTTGCACGCCTGGTGGTAGCCGAGCCCCTCGTGCATGCGGATCAGCACGCTGCCGCCGGACACGATGTGCCGGGCGGGTGCGACGAAGGGCATCGCCCGCATGCTCGTGGCGACCCGGCCGTACGACGCACGGCCGAGCAGTTCGATGGCGCGGATCTCCTCGGTGGACATGCCTCCACTCTCCGCCACCGGCACCCCGTCGGGAAAGGGGCCCCGGCCCCGCGTCGGCGGGGACGTAGGTCCCGAATGCCGTCCGCGGGCCCGGACTGCTCCCTTCGGGTGAGACCGTCGGGGAGGGCCGGGCCCGTCAGGGGGTCCGCCGGCTCAGTGCCGCTCGGCCTGCATCCGCGCCACGTAGGCGGCGGCCTGCGAGCGGCGCTCCATGCCGAGCTTCGACAGCAGGCTGGAGACGTAGTTCTTGATGGTCTTCTCCGCGAGGTGGAGGCGCTCGCCGATGGCCCGGTTGGTCAGGCCCTCGCCGATCAGATCGAGGATCTTGCGCTCCTGCTCGGTGAGGTGGGCGAGCTTGTCGTCGCCCTTCGGGTTGTTGCCGTCCCGCAGCCGCTCAAGCACCCGCGCCGTCGCCACCGGGTCGAGCAGCGACTTGCCCGCCGCCACGTCCCGGACCGCGTTCAGCAGCTCGTTGCCGCGGATGGCCTTGAGGACGTACCCCGAGGCCCCGGCCATGATCGCGTCGAAAAGCGCCTCGTCGTCGGCGTACGAGGTCAGCATCAGACATTTGATCGACTCGTCCTGGGAGCGGACCTCGCGGCAGACCTCGACACCGCTGCCGTCCGGCAGCCGCACGTCGAGCACCGCCACGTCGGGGCGGGTCGCGGGGATCCTGACCAGGGCGTCGGCCGCGGTTCCGGCCTCGCCGACCACCTCGATGTCGTCCTCCACGGAAAGCAACTCGTGGACGCCGCGCCGGACCACTTCATGGTCGTCCAGCAGAAATACCCGGATTTTTCCTTCTTCGCGCACGAAGCCAGTCTCACATATTGGCTCTTCCGGTGCCCGGGGTGCGCGGGTTACGGTGCCGGATGTTCCGACGAGGGTGTCGGGCCGTTCCAGGGTGCGCTGACCAGCGCGAGCTCCCGCTTTTCTCGATTTACTTGGAAATCCAAGCAAAATCGCAGGTCAAGTGGGGTTTCGCAGGAATGCCGTGCAATGGGTAACGTGCTTGATGAGGCGCTCGCCGGGACAACTGTCACGCCCGACCCCGGCCGCGTCGCACCCACCCCGTGCGCAGGGTACGGATAAGGCGGAGAGCCGCACTGGCCCAGCCGGCGAACCCGGGGGCCGGACCGACGGAGGAGCACGCACGTGACCGTGGAGAGCACTGCCGCGCGCAAGACGACGCGACGCAGCAGCGGCGCCAAGCGCGCCACCGGCGCCAGCGCCGGCGCCAAGAAGGCCGACCAGGCCCCGGCCGGGGAGCCCGAGCTCGTTCAGCTGCTGACGCCCGAGGGCGAGCGCGTCCAGCACCCCGACTACGACATCGACCTGAGCGCCGAGGAACTGCGCGGTCTCTACCGCGACATGGTCCTCACCCGCCGCTTCGACGCCGAGGCGACCGCGCTCCAGCGCCAGGGCGAGCTGGGCCTGTGGGCCTCGCTGCTCGGCCAGGAGGCCGCCCAGATCGGCTCGGGCCGGGCCCTGCGGGACGACGACTACGTCTTCCCGACCTACCGCGAGCACGGCGTGGCCTGGTGCCGCGGCGTCGACCCGACCAACCTGCTCGGCATGTTCCGCGGCGTGAACCACGGCGGCTGGGACCCGAACAGCAACAACTTCCACCTGTACACGATCGTCCTCGGCTCGCAGACCCTGCACGCCACCGGCTACGCCATGGGCATCGCCAAGGACGGCGCGGACTCCGCCGTACTCGCCTACTTCGGCGACGGCGCCTCCAGCCAGGGCGACGTCAACGAGTCGTTCGTCTTCTCGGCGGTCTACAACGCGCCGGTCGTCTTCTTCTGCCAGAACAACCAGTGGGCCATCTCCGAGCCCATCGAGAAGCAGACCCGCGTCCCGCTCTACCAGCGCGCCCGCGGCTTCGGCTTCCCCGGCGTCCGCGTCGACGGCAACGACGTCCTCGCGTGCCTGGCCGTCACCCGCTCGGCCCTGGAGCGCGCCCGCCGCGGCGAGGGCCCGACGCTCGTCGAGGCGTTCACCTACCGCATGGCCGCCCACACCACCTCCGACGACCCGACGCGCTACCGCCGCGACGCGGAGCGCGAGGAGTGGGAGGCGAAGGACCCGATCCAGCGCCTGAGGACGTACATGGAGAACGAGGGCCACGCCGACGCGGCCTTCTTCGAGGAGCTGGAGGCCGAGAGCGAGACCCTCGGCAAGCACGTCCGCGAGGTCGTCCGCGCCATGCCGGTCCCGGAGCACATGGCGATCTTCGACAACGTGTACGCGGACGGGCACGCGCTCGTCGACGAGGAGCGTGCGGAGTTCGCCGCCTACCAGGCGTCCTTCGCGAACGGAGAGGCCGAGTAATCATGGCTGTGCAGAAGCTTCCCCTCGCGAAGGCGCTCAACGAGTCGCTGCGCAAGGCCCTGGAGACCGACCCCAAGGTCGTCGTCATGGGCCTGGACGTCGGCAAGCTCGGCGGTGTCTTCCGCATCACCGACGGCCTCCAGAAGGACTTCGGCGAGGACCGGGTCATCGACACCCCGCTCGCCGAGTCCGGCATCGTCGGCACCGCGATCGGCCTCGCGCTGCGCGGCTACCGCCCCGTCGTGGAGATCCAGTTCGACGGCTTCGTCTTCCCGGCGTACGACCAGATCGTCACCCAGCTGGCCAAGATGCGGGCCCGCTCGCTCGGCACGGTGAAGATGCCGGTCGTCATCCGCATCCCGTACGGCGGCGGCATCGGAGCCGTCGAGCACCACTCCGAGTCCCCCGAGTCGCTCTTCGCGCACGTCGCGGGCCTCAAGGTGGTCACCCCGGCGAACTCCTCCGACGCCTACTGGATGCTCCAGCAGGCGATCCAGAGCGACGACCCGGTCATCTTCTTCGAGCCCAAGCGCCGCTACTGGGACAAGGGCGACGTCGACGTCGAGGCGATCCCCGGCGAGCTCCACAGGGCCCGGGTCGCCCGCGAGGGCACCGACCTCACCCTGGTGGCCTACGGCCCGATGGTGAAGACCTGTCTGGAGGCGGCCGCGGCCGCCGCCGAGGAGGGCAAGTCGATCGAGGTCGTCGACCTCCGCTCGGTCTCCCCGCTCGACTTCGACACCATCCAGACCTCGGTCGAGAAGACCGGCCGGCTGGTCGTCGTCCACGAAGCACCGGTGTTCTTCGGCTCCGGCGCGGAGATCGCCGCCCGGATCACCGAGCGCTGCTTCTACCACCTGGAGGCCCCCGTCCTGCGGGTCGGCGGCTACCACGCGCCGTACCCGCCGGCGCGCCTGGAGGAGGAGTACCTGCCGGGCCTGGACCGCGTGCTCGACGCCGTCGACCGCTCGCTGGCGTACTGAGGAGAGCACGATGACGATCCGCGAATTCAAGATGCCCGACGTGGGCGAGGGCCTGACCGAGGCCGAGATCCTCAAGTGGTACGTCCAGCCCGGTGACACCGTCACCGACGGGCAGGTCGTCTGCGAGGTGGAGACGGCCAAGGCCGCCGTGGAGCTGCCGATCCCCTTCGACGGCACCGTGCACGAGCTGGTCTTCCCCGAGGGCACCACGGTCGACGTCGGCCAGGTCATCATCTCGGTGAACGTCGGCGGCGACGCGCCCGCGACGGCGCCCGCCCCGGCCGCCCCGGCTCCCGCCGAGTCCCCGGCCCCCGTTCCCGTCGCCGCCCCCGAGGCGGAGGCCGGGGCCGAGGAGCCGCAGGGCCGCCAGCCGGTCCTCGTCGGCTACGGCGTGGCCGCCTCCTCCACCAAGCGGCGGGCCCGCAGGACCGCGCCCTCCGTGGTGGTCCCCGAGCAGCTGAACGGGCACGGCTCGGTGGCCGTCGAGGCGAGGCCGCTGGCCAAGCCGCCGGTGCGCAAGCTCGCCAAGGACCTCGGCGTGGACCTGAAGGCGGTCGTCCCGACCGGCCCGGACGGGATCATCACCCGCGACGACGTCCACCGCGCCGCGGCTCCGGCCCCGGCGGCCCCGGCCGCACCCGAGGTCGTGGCGGCCCCGGCTCCGGCCGCGCCGGCCCCGGTCCAGGCGCCTGCCGCCGTCGCCACCGGCGACGCGCGGGAGACCCGGGTCCCGATCAAGGGCGTACGGAAGGCCACGGCGGCGGCCATGGTCGGCTCGGCCTTCACCGCCCCGCACGTCACCGAGTTCGTGACCTTCGACATCACGCGCACGATGAAGCTGGTCGAGGAGCTCAAGGCCGACAAGGACATGGCGGGGCTGCGGATCAACCCGCTCCTCCTCGTCGCCAAGGCCGTCCTGGTCGCGGTCCGCCGCAACCCGGAGATCAACGCGGCCTGGGACGAGGCGGCGCAGGAGATCGTCCTCAAGCACTACGTGAACCTGGGCATCGCCGCGGCCACCCCGCGCGGTCTGATCGTGCCGAACATCAAGGACGCGCACGCCCAGACCCTGCCGGAGCTGTCCCGCTCCCTGAGAGAGTTGGTCGCCACCGCCCGCGAGGGCAAGACGACCCCGGCGGCGATGCAGGGCGGCACCTTCACCATCACCAACGTCGGCGTCTTCGGCGTCGACACCGGTACGCCGATCCTCAACCCGGGCGAGTCCGCGATCCTCGCGGTCGGCGCGATCAAGCTCCAGCCCTGGGTCCACAAGGGCAAGGTGAAGCCGCGTCAGGTGACCACGCTGGCGCTCTCCTTCGACCACCGCCTGGTCGACGGCGAGCTGGGCTCCAAGTTCCTCGCCGACGTGGCCGCGGTCCTGGAGCAGCCGAAGCGGCTCATGACCTGGGCGTAGTAGCCCGGTTGGCGTGTTTCACGTGAAACATCCGGTGGTGGCATCCGTCCACCACCGGATGTTCTGCTGGGGGGATGGATCTCCCTCTCGAACCGCCCCACGGCGCCGGGCCCGTACGCCTCGGCATGACCTTCGACGAGGCCCTGGCCGCCGTCGCGCCCTGGGGCGAGCCCCGGAGCCGCGTCCGGCCGGGCCCCCGCCCGGACACCATCCACGCCTCCTGCGCCGGCATCGGCGTCGACGTGCACCTGGAGGAGGACGACCGGGTCACCGCCGTCGAGTTCTGGTGGCCGGGGGAGGGGCGGACGAGCACCACCCGCGTCCTCCTCGGCGGACGCGACGTCTTCACCACCCCCGCCGACGCACTCCTGCGCGGGCTCGACATCCACGACGGCGACACCGAGGACCCGTTCGTCCCCGGCCTCTCCCTCGGCTTCACCCGCCGCACCTCCCAGGAGGTCCCGCGCCGCCCCGACGGGCTGCCGGTCCACTTCACCTCCGTCCTCGTCGGCGGCGCGGACTACTACGACTTCAGGCTCCGCTGAGTCCGGTGGGGGATCTGTTGTAAGGGCCCGTCTGCTGTAAGGGTCCAAGATGCGGACGCGGCTGTCAGACGCATCCCACTTGTATCTATGCTGTGCGCATGCCATCAGCCGCGCCCCCCTCCGCCGAACAGCCCGTCAAGCAACCGCCCGCCGCCGAGCGCGTCTACAGCCACGTCAAGCGGGCGGTGCTCGACCGCCGTTACGAGGGCGGGACCCTGCTCACCGAGGGGGAGCTGGCCCAGGCCGTGGGGGTGTCGCGCACCCCCGTCCGCGAGGCGCTGCTGAAGCTGGAGATGGAAGGGCTGCTGAAGCTCTACCCCAAGAAGGGCGCCCTCGTCCTCGCCGTCTCCGCCCAGGAGATCGCCGACGTCGTCGAGACCCGCCTCCTCGTCGAGGAGTTCGCCGTCCGCCGCGCCGTCCCCGCGCCGCCCGCCCTCCTGACCCGCCTCGAAGAACTCCTGGAGGAGCAGCAGCGGCAGGCAGGCGCCGGCGACCTCGCCGAGGTCGCCGTCACCGACCGGTGCTTCCACGCCGAGATCGTCCGGTACGCGGGCAACCAGATCCTGTCCCGCCTCTACGACCAGCTCCGCGACCGGCAGCTCCGCATGGGCGTCGCCGTGATGCAGGCCCACCCCGACCGGGTCGCCCAGAACATCGCCGAGCACGCCGAGATCCTCGACCGCCTCAGGGCCGGGGACGCGGAGGGCGCCGCCGCCGCCGTCCGCGGTCACCTGGGCCGCGTCGGCGTCCTGGTCCGGGGTGAGGACAGGTGAGCGGCCGCAACGGCTACGGCTCCGCCGTCACCCTCCCCGGCGACCCGCCCGGCGGCCGCCGCGCCGCGCTCGTCTGGGGCGTCGGCGTCGCCGTCTACTTCGTCGCCGTCATCTTCCGGACCTCGCTCGGCGTCGCCGGACTCGACGCCGCCGACCGCTTCCACGTGGGCGCGTCCGCGCTCTCCACCTTCTCCATACTCCAGCTGCTGGTCTACGCGGGCATGCAGATACCCGTCGGCCTCATGGTCGACCGGCTCGGCACCAAGAAGGTCCTCGCCCTCGGCGTCGTCCTCTTCACCCTCGGCCAGCTCGGTTTCGCGCTCTCCCCGTCGTACCCGATGGCCCTCGCCTCCCGCGCTCTCCTCGGCTGCGGCGACGCCATGACCTTCATCAGCGTCCTGCGGCTCGGCGGCCGCTGGTTCCCGGCCCGCCGCGGGCCGCTCATCGCCCAGCTCGCCGGCCTCATCGGCATGGCGGGCAACCTGATCTCGACGGTCGTCCTCTCCCGCGCCCTGCACGGCCTCGGCTGGACCACCACCTTCGTCGGCAGCTCCCTCGCCGGCGTCCTGGTCCTGGTCCTGCTGCTGGTCTTCCTCAAGGACCACCCGGAGGGGTACGAGCCCACTCCCGTCCGCCACGCGGGCGCCGCCTACGTGCGCCGGCAGATCGCCGAGTCCTGGCGCGAGCCCGGCACCCGGCTCGGCCTGTGGGTGCACTTCACCACCCAGTTCCCCGCGATGGTGTTCCTGCTGCTGTGGGGGCTGCCGTTCCTCGTCGAGGCCCAGGGCCTGTCCCGGGGCACGGCGGGCGAGCTGCTGACCCTCGTCGTGCTCTCCAACATGGCCGTCGGCCTCACATACGGGCAGATCATCGCCCGGCACGGCGGAGCCCGCGCCCCGCTCGCCCTCGGTACGGTCGCCGCCACCGCCCTGCTGTGGGCCGCGACGATCGCGTACCCCGGCGACCACGCGCCGATGTGGCTGCTCGTCACGCTCTGCCTGGTCCTCGGGGCCTGCGGACCGGCGTCCATGATCGGCTTCGACTTCGCCCGCCCGGCCAACCCGCCGGAGCGTCAGGGCACCGCCTCCGGCATCGTCAACATGGGTGGTTTCGTCGCCTCGATGACGACGCTGCTCGCCGTCGGCGTGCTGCTCGACGCGACCGGCGACAACTACCGGATCGCGTTCTCCTCGGTCTTCGTCCTCGAAGCCCTCGGCGTCGTCCAGATCCTGCGCCTCAAGTCCCGCACCCACCGGCGCGAGCGCGAACGCCTCGTCGCCAGCCGCGTGGAGGCCGTCCACGTGCCGGTATAGGGACCGCGGCTCCCTAGTTCGGCGTCACCGCGAAGTGGTCGAGGATCGCGGCGGCCAGGTCCGCGTCGCCCTCGGTCTTGATCCGGTCGGCCACCTCGGCCGGCCGGACCCGGCCGCAGGCCAGCCGGACGTACGTCTCCCAGTCCGTCGCCAGCGTCACCGCCGGGCCCAGCGACGGCGCCCCGTCGATCGAACCCCGCCCCTCCGCGTCCACCCGGACCGTCCGCAGGAACTCCACCGGCCCCGTCACGTCCACCACGACCGCCGAGGACGCCGGCGCGCCCGCGTCCTTCGCGACGACCTTCGGCAGCGCCTCCAGGAGCATGTCCCGCGCCACCAGCGCGCCCGGCGAGTCCAGGTTCCCCGGCGTCCCGAGCGCGACCCGCAGGTCCTGCTCGTGCACCCAGGTGTCGAAGGCCCGCAGCCGGTAGCCCTGCTCCAGGGTCTGCTCCGCGCCCAGCGGGGCCCGGATGACGTGCTCGGGGGAGCGGTTCTCGTTGCGGAGCTGCCGGGCCCGGCGGATCAGGATGTACTCCAGCTCCGAGGTCATCTCCGGCGCCGTGTGGTGCCGGCGGACGTCGACCTGCACCTCCATGTAGCGGGCGAACTCACTGCGCACGTGGTACAGGTCGCGGGGGAGCGAGTGGATCGGCCGCGGGTCCCCGAGCATCTCCGTCTCCATGCCGATCACATGGGACACGATGTCGCGGACCGACCAGCCGGGGCACGGGGTCGCCCGGTTCCACTCGCCCTCCACGAGCGGCTGCACCAGCTCGGCTATCGCTTCGATGGAGTGGGTCCAGGCGTCGGCGTAGTTCTGGAGGCTGGGATGGACGGTCACGGGACCCCTCGACGTTCTTCGGTGCGGGCTGAAAACACGACTGGGCGACAGTGGAATGGGAGGCTCGGACGCTAAGTTACGCTCCCCGGGAGCACCCCGGCAGTGCTTTCGTGTGACGATCGTAGGCCGGTGTTGACGGCTTCAACGCCAGGACGGTGGTAGTGTGCGCGCCTCGCTGATCCAGATCGCGGTAGACCCGGACGAACCGGTCGCCGACCGGCGGGCCCGCGCGGCCCGCCTCGTACGGGAGGAGCGCGGGGCCGCGGACCTCGTCGTCCTCCCCGAGCTGTGGCCCGTCGGCGCCTTCGCCGCGGACCTCTTCGAGCCCGAGTCCGAGCCCCTCCACGGCCCCACCTACGAGGCGATGGCGGCGGCCGCGCGGGACGCCGAGGTCTGGCTGCACGCCGGCTCCTTCGTGGAGGCCGTCGGCGGCGCGCTCCACAACACCTCGCTCGTCTTCTCCCCCGACGGCGAGCTCGTCGCCTCCTACCGGAAGATCCACCGCTTCGGCTTCGACAAGGGCGAGGCCGCCCTCATGGCCCCCGGGGAGGACCTGGTCACCTTCGACCTGCCGCACCTCACCGTCGGCGTCGGCACCTGCTACGACCTGCGCTTCCCCGAGCTCTTCCGCGGCCTCGTCGACGCCGGCGCCGAAGCCTTCGTCGTCCCCGCCGGCTGGCCGGCCCGCCGCCTCGCCCACTGGCGGCTCCTCGCCCAGGCCAGGGCCGTCGAGAACCAGGCGTACGTCCTCGCCTGCGGTACCGCGGGCACCCACGCGGGCATCGAGCAGGCCGGGCACTCGCTGGTCGTCGACCCGTGGGGCGAGATCCTGGCGGAGGCGGGCCCCGGCGAGGAGATCCTGCGCGTCGTCCTGGACCCCGCGAAGCCCGCCGCGATCCGCGAGGAGTTCCCGGCCCTCAAGGACCGCGTCCTCGGCCTCGCCGCACCCCGCCGCACCCGGGTCTGACGGGGCACGCGCGCGTGGAGGGGGACGAGGGCATGGCGGCAGGGCACGAGGGTACGTCGGACGGGCACGTGCGCGTGAAGGCGGACGAGGATACGGCGGCCGGGCACGTCGCCGCCTTCGCCGGGCTCTTCGGGCCGCCGCCCGAGGGGCCCGCGATCCCCGTCGCCTGGCAGGCCGTGGAGGAGTGGCTCGGGCTCCGGCTGCCCGCCGACTACAAGGCGGTCGCCACCGTCTACGGCCCCGTCGACCTCGGCGCGCGGCTCTGGATCCAGACTCCGTACGCGGGCGACCGCGGCGGCTTCGACTACGGCCGTTTCGTCGGGGAGCACCGCCGGATGGCCCCCGGCGTCCTCCCCTTCGGCTCCACCCGCACCGCCGACACCCTCTTCTGGGACACCAACGCCTCCGACGACCCCGACGCGTGGCCGGTCGTCGTCCACAGCCCCGACCGGGAGCGCGCGGACGGCGACCCCTGGCGCCGGCTCGGGGTGCCCCTCCTGCCCGCCCTCGCCCTCCTCGTCGACGAGGGGCTGCCCCGCACCCTCGCCCGCAGCGCCCTCGCCGAGGACGTGACCACGCTCTGGACCCCGCCGCCGCGCCGCCCCGCGCCGACCCCGGAGCAGCGGGCCGCGCTCACCGGCGGCGGCACCGGACTCGACACCCTCACCGCCCTCGTCCCGCCGCCCCCGGAGCCGTACCTCGGCGCCCGCGACTGGGAGTGGACGTACGACCAGCTCGGCACCGGCCTCCCGACCGAGTACGTCCGTCTGATGGAGACGTACGGCGGCGGCGTCTGGTGCGACTGGCTGCGCTTCCACCTCCCCCACGGCAGCGGGCGGTACGACCTCGCGCCCTGGGCGGAGTGGTACACCGGCAACTACCGGGACCTGCGCGCCGACTATCCCGAGTTCCATCCGCTGGCCGTCTGGCCCGAGCCCCGCGGCTTCCTGCCCTTCGCCTCCACCATCGACGGCGACCAGCTGGGCTGGCTCGCCGAGGGCGACGACCCCGAGACCTGGCCGCTGACCGTCGACCCCCGCCACGCGCGCGTGGGCCCGCCGCTCACCGGCACCCTCACCGAGGTCCTGCTCGCCTGGCTGCGCGGCGAGCTCACCGCCGAAGGGCTCCCCCGCCTCACGTACGCGCACGAGGACCCGATCGACGTCATCGGATACGAGCCCCGGACGGCACCTACGCCTGGGACTCCGCCCACAGTCGCGTGACCCGGGAGAAGGCCGCGCGGACCGCCCCGCCCCGGGTGAGCGCCGCGCGGTCGACGCCCGCGAAGACCAGGGCCAGCGTCAGGTCCGCCGCGAGCGCCCGGCCCGTCACCGTGACCTCCAGGCGCCGCCGGCCGCCGCGCCCCGCCCCGCGCACGGCCACCCGGACGCCCGGGTCCTCGCCGTCGGCCTCCCGGGTGAGCGTCCAGGAGCGCCGGTTCTCCGCCCACAGGCGGTAGTCGTCGCCGCCGTACCGCAGCCGGAGCCCCCGCTGCCGGGCCGTCGCGCCGAAGCGGTTGCGCTCCATGCGGACGAGCGCGCCGCCGAGCCGGAGCGTCGCCCGGTTCAGCGTCGGCAGCCGGATCAGGTCCGCGTGGACGCCCCGCGCCTCGTACGACGCCTCCGGGAGCAGCCCGCCCCGCAGCTCGGAGACGACCACCTCCGGCACGGTCTGCCGCAGCGGCGCCTCCACGGTGACCTCGCCGAACTCGGCCGACGTACCGCGCCAGCCGGCCCGCCGCTCGTACCCCTTCCCCTCCCGCCACGGACGCAGCGCGAAGGGGGTGACGGTGGTGTGCATGGGGCTCCTCCCGCGGACTCGCTTCCCTTGACCCTCGCACGGCGGACGAACAGCCCCCCGACCGGGTCGCCTCCGGAGTTCCCGGTGAACTTCGAGCCAATCCAACGCGATTGGCACTGGGAGGGACGGAACACTCTCCGGAGACTGGGTACATGAGCAGCGAACGCGATCACTCCGCCACCTCCGGCCTCCGTCCCGAGACCCTCGCCGTCCACCCGCCCCGGGTCGAGATCACCGGCAGCGTGCCGCTCGGCGTCCCCCTCCACCAGGGCCACGTCTTCGCCTTCGAGTCCGCCGACGCCCTCGCCGACTCGATGCACTCCGGCGACTCCTTCCTCTACAGCCGCATGGGCAACCCCACCGTCCGCACCCTGGAGGAGGCCGTCGCCCGCCTGGAGGGCGCCGCCGGCGCGCTCTCCTTCGCCTCCGGGATGGGCGCCATCAACACCGTCCTCCTCGGGCTGCTCTCCGGCGGCGGGCACGTCATCGCCCAGCGCTGCCTGTACGGCGGTACGTACGCGATGCTCACCGACCTCGCGGCGCGCTGGGGCGTCGAGGTCAGCTACGTCTCCGGCACCGACCCGGAGGAGGTCGCCGCCGCCCTGCGGCCGACCACCCGGCTCCTCTACCTGGAGACCATCGCCAACCCCACCACCCGCGTCTCCGACATCCCGGCCCTCGCCGCCGTCGCCCGCGCGGCCGGCGTCCCGGTGGCCGTCGACAACACCTTCGCGTCCCCGCTGCTGTGCCGCCCGCTCTCGCTCGGCGCCGACCTCGTCATCCACTCGGCCACCAAGTTCCTCGGCGGCCACGCGGACGTCCTCGGCGGCATCGTCGCGGGCGACGACCTGGAACTCCTCGCCCGGCTGCGTCACTTCTCCGTCGAGATGGGCGCCTCCACCGACCCCTTCGCCGCCTGGCTGACCCTGCGCGGGATGCAGACGCTGTCGCTGCGGATGGAGCGCCACTGCGCCTCGGCCGCCGAGATCGCCGGCCGGCTCGCGGAGCACCCGGCGGTCGCGGCCGTCCGCTACCCGGGCCTGGCGGGCCACCCGGACCGGGCGATCGCCGAGCGGCTGCTGCCGGACGGCGCGGGCGGTGTGATCTCGCTCGACATCGAGGGCGGCCGGGACGCCGGCCGGGCCTTCGTCGAGGCGGTCCGGCTGGCCTCCCTGTCGGTCTCCCTCGGCGACGTGAAGACCCTGGTCATGCACCCGGCGTCCACCTCGCACCGCCAGCTCGACGCCGCCGCCCTGGAGGCGGCCGGCATCGGCCCCGGCACGGTCCGCCTCTCGGTCGGCATCGAGCACGTCGAGGACCTGTGGACGGATGTGGACCAGGCGCTCTCGAAGGCCCTGTGATCCAGGGCCGGTCCAGGGTCAGTCCTCCCGCTCGGCCATCCGGATCACGCACACCGCCACCGCGATGAGCAGCGCCGCGTCGGCGTCCTCGCGGACCACGTCCACCGCGTAGGTGTCGCGGACGTGGAGCCAGCGGCGGGAGATGTGGGCGAGGAGTTCGCCGTCGTACTCGACGGCGAACTCCCGGTCCAGGATCCGCCCGCTGACGTCGAGTTCGGTCCCGTCGACGAGCGTCACGCGGTAGTGGTTGCGCAGCAGCGAGAGCCGCTTGCGGCGGATCTTCGCCAGCGGCCGCTCGTCCCGCTCGATCGTCATCGCGTCCCGCAGGCTGAAGAACTTCTCCCGCAGCGTGACGAGCACCTGCCCGTCCGGGTCCTTCAGCTCCAGGGTGTCGCGCAGCCGCAGCGCCTTGCCGTCGACGAGGAAGGCGTGGCGGCCGTCCTCGTCCTCGATCCAGTAGTCGTCGCCGATCGCGAAGATCTTGTCCCGTACGAGGTATTTCATGCGAGATGTCTCCCTCCCGCTGTTTCACGTGAAACAGCGCACGCAGGTGGAGTCAGGTGGAGTAGCGGGGCTCACCGGAAATAGCGGGTGAAGGCGTCCGGGCTGGTGCCCAGGAGCTCCCCGAAGGGCGCGTTGAGCTGATGGATCAGCAGCACGGTGAAGGCGATGAAGCCGGCCAGGCCCATCACCATCACCACGTGCGTGGTGCTGCGGCTGATCCCGAAGAGGAACATGAAGGCGAGGGTGAGGAAACCGCCGAGGATCAGTCCCGTCCACAGCACCGGTGACAGGCGCTCCTGCGCGGCCGCCTCCCTGCTGCGCCGGGCGTCGTCCACGTAACCGAGCTGGGCGAGCACCTCCTGCGCGGCGATCTGCTGCGAGACGGTGGCGGTGTCGTCCACCTCGCCGGCCCGCCGGAGCTGGTCGAGCAGCCGCCAGCCGGACGCGTCGAGCGGCTGCCGGGCGGCCATCATCGGCCACTCGACGTCCAGGACGTGGCCTGCGTACGTCCGGGCCGCCTCCCGCAGCGGCTCGCTCCGGTCGTCGGGGAGCGCGTCGGCGAGCAGATAGGTCTGGTGCAGGGCGCTCGCCTCGGCCTGGACGTGGTCGGAGGCGGAGGTGCGGGTGTCCCAGACGGAGACCAGGCATAGGCCGAGGACGATGGCGTAGAGCACCGAGACCATCATGGCGATGTACTCGGCGACGTCCTCGCGCGGTTCCTCGTCCTCTCCGACGGGGAAGAGCCGCGTCTTGACCACCACGGCGAGCGCGCCGAGCAGCGCGACCCCGAGGACGACGAAGAGCGTTTCGAACAGGGCCACGGGTCAGGTCCTCCGGTTGCCGAGGAGCGCGGCGGCGAGGGCCGCCGGCAGCAGGATCAGCAGCAGCATCACGACGACCCCCATCTCGTCCGCCTCCTGCCCGCGCCGCCGCAGCCGCCCGAGGAACCCCTCGTCGTCGACCGCGGCGGCCCGCCGCGCGGCCTCGACCGCCAACTCGGCACTGGCCGCCACGCCACCGCCCGGGACACGGACCGCCCCGGGCGCGGTGCCGAGCGCGGTGCCGGGGGGTACGGCTCCGGGGAGCAGCGCTTCGGGGGGTACGGCTGCGGGTGCGACGGCTCCGGGTGCGATGGCTCCGGGGGGTACGGCTCCGGGGGGTACGGCTGCTGGGGGTACGGCTCCGGGGGCGGCCTCCAACGCCGCTGCGGCGGCGCCCGCTGCCGCAGCGGCTGCGTCTGCGCCTGCGGGCGGGGGAGCGGGTACGGGGGCAGGAGCGGGTACGGCTACGGGATCGGGCGCGGGCGGGCCCACGGGCAGCACCCCCACGGCGGGCGCGGGGACGGCCGCGGCCGCGGCCCCGGCGGGCACACCGGGAGCTCCGGGGGCCCCGACAGCCCCAGGAGCCTCACCGGCCCCAGGGCGCGAGCCACCCCCCGGCGAAGCCCCACCCCCCGGCGAAGCCCCACCTCCCGGCGAAGCCCCACCTCCCGGCGAAGCCCCACCTCCCGGCGCAGCCCCACCCCCAGCCGGAGCCCCACCCGGCCGAGGCTTCTCCTCCTCCCCCTCCGGCACCGTGAACGAACCCGAGGCGCGCGCGGTGAGCTGTGGGGCGGGGAGGCGCCGTCCGCCGGGGGCGTAGGTGGTGACGCGGTCGGTCGCGGTGGCGAGGCCGGTGCTGCGATGGGTGCCGGGGGGCCGCCGTACGGTCGTCGTGCAGCGCGCGGAGGCGCCGGGGGCGAGCCGGAGCGGGCGCGTGCCGCAGTCGACGCCCCGCGCGGAGAGGCCCAGCGCGGGGTCGGTGACGCGGACGTCGTGCAGGGCCCGGTTGCCGCGGTTGGCGACGGTGTACGTGACGACGGCGGTGTCGGCGGGCCGGGCCATGGTGATCCGCTCGGTCAGCGCGAGGGCCCCGGCGACGCCCGTGTAGCCGGAGCGGGCGGTGGCGGTGAGGGTCCGGCCCAGGGAGGGGATCGCGCCCTCGGCGCGGGCGCGGGCGCGGTGGTCGCCGGGGAGGGCGCGGAAGCGGGCGACGCACTCCATGACGCCGAGGCCGAGGAGCGGGCGCGCGGGGCAGCGGACGGAGCCCGCGGGGGCGCCCGGGTCGTGCACCCGGACCCCGTACAGGTCGGCCTCGCCGCGGTTCTTCAGCCGGTACCGCTTCACCACCTCGGCCCCGACCCGTACGGCGGGAGGGTGGGATCCGCTGTGGCCGCGGGTGTTGACGGTGATGCTCATCCGCAGCGCCTTGTCGCCCGCCCCGCCGGCCGCCGCCGTGCCCGCGCCGCTGAGGACGAGGCAGGGCAGGACGAGGGCCCCGGCGAGGGCCCCGGCGAGGATCCCGGCCCCGATCCGGACGGCCCGCCTCCCCCGCCTCCCCCGGAAGCACGAGTAGTCGGATGATCTGCCCGCATGCGTCATGCGCCCATGCCACCGCTCCCTCGGCCGCCCCTCCGCCCCAGGACACGCCGACGCCCCCCACCCGGCCCCACCGATCCACCCGTACGCCCGTACGCCCGTACGCCCGTACCCCGTACACGCGTCCACCCACACGCCCACCTGCCGGTATGCGCGTGACAGGCCCTTCACGACGCCTTCATGGACGGATGGCAAGCTGGAAGGATGAACGACGCTGCTCCGGCGCCCACCCCCGCGCCCGCCCCCCGTTCCCGCGCCCGTGTCCGCGCCCCCGAGCTGATCGGCAAGGGCGGCTGGCTGAACACCGGCGGTGACGACCTCACCCTCGCCGACCTGCGGGGAAAGATCGTCCTGCTCGACTTCTGGACCTTCTGCTGCATCAACTGCCTGCACGTGCTCGACGAGCTGCGGGAGCTGGAGGAGAAGCACCGGGACACCCTGGTCATCGTCGGGGTGCACTCGCCGAAGTTCGTGCACGAGGCCGAGCACCAGGCGGTCGTGGACGCGGTGGAGCGGTACGAGGTGCATCACCCGGTGCTCGACGACCCGGAGCTCGCCACCTGGAAGCAGTACGCCGTGCGGGCGTGGCCGACGCTGGTCGTGATCGATCCCGAGGGGTACGTCGTCGCCCAGCACGCGGGTGAGGGGCACGCCAACGCGATCCGGACGCTGGTGGAGGAGCTGGAGGCGGAGCACGAGGCCAAGGGGACGCTGCGGCGGGGGGACGGGCCGTACGTGCCGCCGGAGCCGGTCGCGACCGACCTGCGCTTCCCGGGGAAGGCCGTGGTGCTGCCGGGCGGGAACCTCCTCGTCTCCGACACCACCCGGCATCAGCTGGTCGAGCTCGCCGCCGACGGGGAGACCGTGGTGCGGCGGATCGGCGGCGAGGGCGTGTTCCGCGAGCCGCAGGGGCTCGCGCCGCTGCCGGACGGGACGGTCGTCGTCGCCGACACCGTCCACCACCGGCTCCAGCGCTTCGACCCGGCGACCGGCACGGTCGAGCGGATCGCGGGCACCGGCAACCAGTGGTGGCAGGGCTCACCGACCTCCGGACCGGCGCTCGACGTGGACCTGTCCTCGCCGTGGGACGTCGTCTGGTGGCGCGGCAAGGTGTGGATCGCCATGGCCGGTGTGCACCAGATCTGGACGTACGACCCCGAGTCCCGCACCGTCGAGGTCGCGGCGGGCACGACCAACGAGGGGCTCGTCGACGGGCCCGGCGCCGAGGCGTGGTTCGCCCAGCCGTCCGGACTCGCCGCCACCGAGGACCGCCTCTGGATCGCCGACTCGGAGACCAGCGCGCTGCGCTGGATCGACACCGACGGCACCGTCCACACCGCCGTCGGCACCGGCCTCTTCGACTTCGGGCACCGCGACGGCGCGGCCGGCCAGGCCCTGCTCCAGCACCCGCTCGGCGTGACGGCCCTGCCCGACGGCTCGGTCGCGGTCTCCGACACGTACAACCATGCCCTGCGCCGCTACGACCCGGCGACCGGCGAGGTCACCACCCTCGCCACCGACCTGCGCGAGCCCAGCGACGCGGTGCTGGTCGGCGAGGACATCGTCGTCGTCGAGTCGGCGCGCCACCGCCTCACCCGGCTGCGCCTCCCGGAGGAGGCCGTCCAGGTGGAGGCGGTCGCGCACCGCACGAAGCGCGAGGCCACCGAGGTCGCCCCCGGCGCCCTCCGCCTGGACGTCGTCTTCAAGGCCCCGACGGGCCAGAAGCTGGACGAGCGCTACGGCCCGTCCACCCGCCTCCTGGTCTCCGCCACCCCGCCGGAACTCCTGCTCTCCGGCGAGGGCACCGGCACGGACCTCTTCCGCGACCTGGAACTGAACCCCGCCCTCACCGAAGGCGTCCTCCACGTCTCCGCGATGGCCGCCTCCTGCGACGACGACCCCGCCAACGAATACCCGGCCTGCCACGTCCACCAACAGGACTGGGGCGTCCCCCTCCAGATCAGGCAAGACGGCACGCCCCGCCTCCCCCTGATCCTGGCGGGCCTGGACGCGTGAGGGCTCAGCCCTCCAGGAAGGCGACCAGGGCGTTGGCGAGGAGGTAGGGGTCTTCGGCGCCGCAGAGTTCCCGGGCGCTGTGCATGGAGAGGATCGCCACGCCGATGTCGACGGTGGTGATGCCGTGGCGGGCGGCGGTGATGGGGCCGATCGTGGTGCCGCAGGGCATGTCGTTGCTGGAGACGAACGACTGCCACGGCACGCCCGCCTTCTCGCAGGCGGCGGCGAAGAGGGCGCGGCCGGTGCCGTCGGTGGCGTAGCGCTGGTTGACGTTGACCTTGAGGATCGGGCCGCCGTTGACGCGCGGGTGGTGCGTCGGGTCGTGCCGCTCCGCGTAGTTGGGGTGGACGGCGTGGCCGGTGTCGGAGGAGAGGCAGACCGTGCCGGCGAAGGCGCGGGCGCGGTCCTCGTAGGTGCCGCCGCGGGCGTAGACGGAGCGCTCCAGGACGGTGCCGAGGAGGGGGCCCTGGGCGCCGGTGTCGGCCTCGGAGCCGTTCTCCTCGTGGTCGAAGGCGGCGAGGACCGGGATGTACGGGAGGTCGTCCCGGGCGGCGACGGCGGCCAGCGCGGCGACGGCGGCGTGCACGGACAGCAGGTTGTCCATGCGCGGGCCTGCGACGAGCTCGCGGTCGCGGCCGAGGTACGCGGGGGCGTCGACCGCGTGGACCATGAGGTCCCAGCCGGCCACGTCCTCGGCGTCCACGCCGGCCTCGCCCGCGACGAACTCGACGAGGTCGCCCTCGCGGACCTCGCCGATGCCCCACACGGGCTGCATGTGACGCTGGCGGTCGAGCTTGAGCCCGTCGTTGGCGCCGCGGTCGAGGTGGATGGCGAGCTGCGGGACGCGCAGCAGCGGCCGGTCCGCGTTGACGAGGCGGTGGCTGCCGTCGCGCAGGGTGAGGCGGCCGGCGAGGCCGAGGTCGCGGTCGAGCCAGGTGTTGAGGAGGGTGCCGCCGTAGATCTCCACGGCGATCTGCCGCCAGCCCTGGTTGCCCATGTCGGGGCTGGGCTTCACGCGCAGGTTGGGGGAGTCGGTGTGGGCGCCGACGATCCGGTACGGGGTGTGCGGGGCGGCGCCCTCGGGCACGTACCAGGCGATGATCGCGCCGCCGCGGGTCACGAACTTCCCGCCGCTGGTCCCGTCCCACGCCGCGGTCTCCTCGACCCGGCGGAAGCCCGCCTTCTCCAGCCGCTCCGCGGTGTTCGCCACCGCGTGGTACGGCGACGGGGAGGCCGCGAGGAAGGACATCAGGTCATCGGTGTGGCCGGCTCCGAAGGGTGCGGACGCCGGACGGGAAGCTGCGCTGCTCATAAGCCCCACCTTACGCAGCCCCCTCCGCGCCTCTTCCGCTGCCGGTGACCTCCTCCCGCGGGACGGGCGAACCGAGCCCGCACCTCGCCTCGCGGAGCCGGTGCCTCCCCGCGCGGGACCGGCGAGTGAGCCGAAGGGGCGCGCCGGGGGAACGGGTCCGGCCGCGCGCAGGCCCGGGAGGAACGAGCGGGCCGAGCACGGTCGGGCCCGTGAGCCCGGCATGAAGCGCCCCGGAGGCGAACCGAGCCCTCAAGAAAAAGCGGAACGGCCCGCCCCCCTCCCCGGGGACGGGCCGTTCCAGTAGGACGAGAGGCGTTCTTAGAACGCTGCCTCGTCCAGGTCCATCAGGCCGCCGTCGACGCCGTCGGCGAGGAGGCGTTCGGTGGTGACGCCGGGCAGGACGTTGGCGGCGAAGAACTTCGCGGCCGCGATCTTGCCCTGGTAGAAGGCGACGTCCTTGCCGGTCGCGCCCGCGGCCAGCTTCTCCGCCGCGACGGCCGCGCCCTTGAGGAGCAGGTAGCCGACGACGACGTCGCCGGAGACCATCAGCAGGCGGGTGGTGTTGAGGCCGACCTTGTAGATGTTCTTGACGTCCTCGCCGGTGGCGGTGAGGTCGGTGATCATCCTGCCGACGATCGCCTCCAGGTCGACCGCCGCCTTGGCGAGCGCGTCGCGGGCGCCGGCCAGCTCCTCGCCGCCGGTGCCGACCGCGAGGAACTTCTTGATCTCCTCGGACAGCGTGTTCAGCGCCGCGCCCTGGTCGCGGACGATCTTCCGGAAGAAGAAGTCCTGGCCCTGGATGGCGGTGGTGCCCTCGTAGAGGGTGTCGATCTTGGAGTCCCGGATGTACTGCTCGATCGGGTACTCCTGGAGGAAGCCGGAGCCGCCGAAGGTCTGGAGCGACTGCGCGAGCTGCTCGTAGCCCTTCTCGGAGCCGTAGCCCTTCACGATCGGCAGGAGCAGGTCGTTGAGGCCGTGGAGCGCCTTGGCGTCCCGGCCGGCCGCCTCCTCGACCTGGATGGCGTCCTGCACGGAGGCCGTGTAGAGGACGAGGGAGCGCATGCCCTCGGCGTACGCCTTCTGCGTCATCAGCGAGCGGCGGACGTCGGGGTGGTGCGTGATGGTGACCTTGGGCGCGGCCTTGTCCATGAAGTGGGCCAGGTCGGTGCCCTGGACGCGCTCCTTGGCGTACTCCAGGGCGTTGAGGTAGCCCGTGGAGAGGGTGGAGATCGCCTTCGTGCCGACCATCATGCGGGCGAACTCGATGATGAGGAACATCTGGCGGATGCCGTCGTGCTTGTCGCCGATGAGCCAGCCCTTGGCGGGGTGCTTGTCGCCGAAGGTCATCTCGCACGTGTTGGACGCCTTGAGGCCCATCTTGTGCTCGACGTTGGTGGCGTAGGCGCCGTTGCGCGCACCGAGCTCGCCGGTCTCCCAGTCGAACTCGTACTTCGGGACGAGGAAGAGGCTCAGGCCCTTGGTGCCGGGGCCGGCGCCCTCGGGGCGGGCGAGGACGTAGTGGAGGATGTTCTCCTCCATGTCGTGCTCACCGCTGGTGATGAAGCGCTTGACGCCCTCGATGTGCCAGGAGCCGTCCTCCTGCTGGACGGCCTTGGTGCGGCCGGCGCCGACGTCCGAGCCGGCGTCGGGCTCGGTGAGGACCATCGTGGAGCCCCAGCGGCGCTCGACGGCGATCTGGGCGGCCTTCTTCTGCTGCTCGTTGCCCTCGGTGTAGAGGATGCCGGCGAACGCCGGGCCGGAGGAGTACATCCAGATGGCCGGGTTCGAGCCGAGGAGCAGCTCCGCGTACGCCCAGATGAGGGAGCGCGGGGAGACCGTGCCGCCGATCTCCTCCGGGATGCCGAGGCGCCAGTACTCCGACTCCATGAAGGCGTTGTACGAAGCCTTGAAGGTCGCCGGGACCGGGGCGGTGTTGGTCTCCGGGTCGAAGACCGGCGGGTTGCGGTCGGCGTCGGCGAAGGACTCGGCCAGCTCGTTCTCGGCGAGGCGGCGGATCTCGTCGAGGATGCTCTTGGCGGTGTCGACGTCCATCTCCTCGAACGGACCGGTGCCGTACACCTTGTCGCGGCCGAGCACCTCGAAGAGGTTGAACTCGATGTCGCGGAGATTCGACTTGTAGTGCCCCATGGCGACGGCTCCGTAAAGATCGGGGAGGGGTTCCTCGTACCGAGGGCCACTCAGGTCCCGCTCGGGTCCCAGACGGGTCCCCCACGGGTCCTACTCACGAGTAGCGCACTCTTCTCTACGATGATGCTACCCACCGGTAATAAGAGCAACCCCTACCGGTCCATCTGTGACACGCCTCGCGTGCCCGGACCCTCGATAGTCTGGGGCCATGTACGGATACGGGCAGCACGGGGACGGCGGCGCCGCCCAGCAGCAGTACGCACCGCCCCAGCAGGGGCAGTACCCCCCGCAGGCGGGCATGCCCGGCGGGTACGGCCAGCAGCAGCAGGCCCCGCTCTACCCCGAGCCCTCCCCGCCCTCCCTCGCCGACGCCGTGCGCGCCTTCACCACCGGCACCCTGGCCGCCGAGGACTTCCAGCAGATCTTCGCGACCTCGAAGGTCTACTGCCCGCGCGGCGACAACCCCGGCTTCCTCGCCCTGCACAACACCCAGCAGCCGGTGATCCCGATGTTCACCACCCTGAAGGAGCTGCGGCGGTACGCGGGCAAGGAGTCGAAGTACTTCGTGATCACCGGCGCCGAGGTGATCGACCTCCTCCCGACCGGCTACGGCTTCGTGCTCGACATGGAGGGCGACCACCGGATGGTCTTCGACGCGAAGGCCGTGGAGCAGATGGTCGACTTCGCGATGCGCCGGATGTACGGCTGACCGATCCTGAGGCCACGGAGAACGCCCGGGAGGAATTCCTCCCGGGCGTTCCGCGTTCCGGGTGGCAGGAAGTTCAGCATTCAACTAAAGTGGTGGTACGAGGACGGGCCCCGACCGCGCGAGGCCGAGGCCGGACCCGTACGAAGCCGCATCAGGAGGTCCACCATGCCCGCCGTGACCGTCGAGAACCCGCTCACCCTGCCGCGCGTCGTCGCCCCGGCCGACGCCGCCCCGCGCCCCGTGCTCGCCGTCACCACGGCCCCCCAGGGCTTCGAGGGCGAAGGATTCCCGGTGCGCCGGGCCTTCGCGGGGATCAACTACCAGTACCTCGACCCGTTCATCATGATGGACCAGATGGGTGAGGTGGAGTACGCGCCCGGCGAGCCCAAGGGCACCCCCTGGCACCCGCACCGCGGCTTCGAGACCGTCACCTACATCGTCGACGGCACCTTCGACCACCAGGACTCCAACGGCGGCGGCGGCACCATCACCAACGGCGACACCCAGTGGATGACCGCCGGCTCCGGCCTCCTCCACATCGAGGCCCCGCCGGAGTCCCTCGTCGTCAGCGGCGGCCTCTTCCACGGCCTCCAGCTGTGGGTCAACCTGCCCGCCTCCGACAAGATGATGGCCCCCCGCTACCAGGACATCCGCGGCGGCCAGGTCCAGCTCCTCACCTCCCCCGACGGAGGCGCGCTGCTCCGCGTCATCGCCGGCGAGCTCGACGGGCACGAGGGCCCCGGCATCACCCACACCCCGATCACCATGATCCACGCCACCCTGCGCCCCGGCGCCGAGATCACCCTGCCCTGGCGCGAGGACTTCAACGGCCTCGCGTACGTCATGGCCGGCCGCGGCACCGTCGGCGCCGAGCGGCGCCCGATCCACCTCGGCCAGACCGCCGTCTTCGGCCAGGGCGGCTCGCTGACCGTCCGCGCCGACGAGAAGCAGGACTCCCACACCCCGGACCTGGAGGTCGTCCTCCTCGGCGGGCAGCCCATCCGCGAGCCCATGGCCCACTACGGCCCGTTCGTCATGAACACCCAGGCCGAACTCCGCCAGGCGTTCGAGGACTTCCAGGCGGGCCGCCTCGGCACGATCCCGGCGGTCCACGGCATGGGCGAGTAGGCCGTCCACGGCATGGGCGAGTAGCCGGTCCAGGGCATGGGCGAGTAGAGGTACGCGCGGACATGACGGGTCGTCGCCCGGACGGCCCGTCATGTCCGGGTTTCCCGCCCATTGGTGTGATCTTATGGGCGGGTGGAGACGAGTCGAACGCCCCTGCTGCCCGAGCCCGCCCGCAAGGTCGGCGCCTGGTGCGCCGTCCTGCTCCTCGTCGCCGGGGTCGCGGCCGTCTTCATCTGGCTCTGCGTCGTCTTCAAGGCCGCCGTGACGCCCGTGCTGCTCGCGATCCTCGGGACGGCGCTGCTCGGGCCGCTCTACCGGCGGCTGCTGCGGATGAAGGTGAGCAGGTCCCTCGCCGCCGCCATCACCGTCCTCGCCGTGCTCGTGGTCGTCGGCGGAGCCACGTACATCGTGGTCGCCGCGCTGATCGAGACCGGGGACCAGATCCTCGCCTCGCTGCGGCAGGCGGCCGTCGACATCGCCGAGCACCTCGGCGCCGCCGGGACCTCGCTGGAGGACCTGGCCGCCAACGCCAAGGAACTCCTGGAGAAGTTCGGCGGGACGGCCGCCTCCGGGGTGATCTCGGGGCTCAGCGTGGTCGGGCAGATGCTCGCCACGGCCGTCCTCGCCCTCCTCCTGATCTTCTTCTTCCTCCGCGACTCCGACCGCGCCGTCGACTCCCTGCGCTCCCTCGTCCCGGCCGCCACCGGCGACACCGCCGAGGCCATGGCCCGCCGCGCCTTCGAGGCGGTCGAGGGCTTCATGCGCGGCAGCACCCTCGTCGCCTTCGTCGACGCCGTCCTCATCGGCATCGGCCTGCTGGTGCTCCAGGTGCCCGGCGCGGTCGGGCTCGCCGCGCTCGTCTTCGTCACCGCCTACATCCCCTACCTGGGCGCCTTCCTCTCCGGCGCGGTCGCCGTCCTCGTCGCCCTCGCCGACCGCGGCTTCGTCATCGCCCTGTGGGTCTTCGGCATCGTCCTCGCCGTCCAGGCCATCGAGGGCAACGTCCTCCAGCCGATGGTCCAGAGCCGCACCGTCCAGATGCACCCGGCCGCCGTCATGCTGGCGATCACCGCCGGCGCCTCCGTCGCGGGCATCCTCGGCATGCTCCTCGCCGTCCCCCTGACGGCCGCCGCGACCGGCGTCCTCGGCGAACTCCGCGCCCGCTACGGCACGCGCGCGGAGCCGCAGGACACCGCTTAGACCGCCGCCCCGCCCGGCTCGAAGGACCTCAGCATGGCCTCCAGGGCCGCCTGGTCCGGGCCGACGAAGGGGTCGGAGTCCGGCACGTCGGCCAGCGTCCCCAGCATCCGGTCCGTCATCCGCACGGCCGGCGGGAGGTGGGTGCAGAGCACGATGTCCGGGGCCATCTCCCGCAGCGGCGCCAGGCTCGCCCGGTACTTCTCCGGGTCCACCAGGTGCACCCACGGGCTGTCGATCGTCGCCCACAGCAGCTGCGCGGCCCGCAGGTCCTCCGGCTTCAGGTCGCTCGCGTGCCCGCTCTCGGCGAGTTCGGCGGTCGGCATCGGCCCGCCGAAGCAGTCCGAGCTGAAGCAGATCCGGGTGCGGTCGTCGTAGAAACCGACGGTCGCCGGGTTGTCGAAGAGCGGCGGGCGGAAGGCGTGCAGCACGCGGTCGCCGACGTCCAGGGACTGCCCGGGGTTGAGGAAGTACACCCGGTCCATCGGCAGCGCCCGCTCGGTCGACATGATGCCGAAGCCGAGAAAAGTGGTCACCACGCGCGCGTGCGGAGCGGCGTCCAGGAGGGCGAAGATCCCGCCCGTGTGGTCCCGGTCCGGGTGGGTGAGCCAGATCCAGCGCACGTCCTCCGGGTCCATCACCCCGCCGAGCGCGGCGACGAAGTCCCGGTCGTCGAGCGAGAGTCCGGTGTCGACGACGACGGGTTCGGCGGCGGTCACCACGTAGGCGTTGGCGGGGAGGTGGCCGATCCCCGGCACTTCCAGGCTGTCGGCCAGGACGGTGGTGTCGCTGCCGACCTTGTGGGTGTCCATGGCGCGCTCCGTGGTCCCCCCGGGCGGCCGTACGACACCAGTCTCCGCCGTACGGGGACCCCGCGCGCGCCGACGGCCACAGAACCGGGGCCCCGCCGCGTAACCGCACCCCCCTACGTACAGCCAGGTACGGCTACGTACAGCACCCCTCCGCCCCAGCCGGTTCCGTCAGTTCGAACCAGATCGTCTTGCCCTCGCCGCGCGGCTCCACGCCCCACGCGTCGGCCAGCATCTCCATCAGCACCAGGCCCCGCCCGCTGGAGGCCATCTCGCCGGGGTGCCGCTTGTGCGGGAGCTCGTCGCTCGCGTCGGAGACCTCCACGCGCAGCCGGCGGGCCTCCTCGCGGCAGCCGACCTCGGCGGTGAGGAGCGCGTCGCCGTCCGTGTGGACCAGCACGTTCGTGACCATCTCGGAGACCATCAGGACCGCCGAGTCGAGCTGGTCCCCGTCGGTCCAGTCGTGCAGGAGCTGCCGCACCTGCTCGCGCGCCTCCGCGATCCGCTCCGGCTCGGCCTGGGCGATCGTCATCAGGGTGCGGCGCGGGGTCTCCCGTACCGTCGTCGCCGGCCGGCGGGAGAGCAGCAGGACGGCGATGTCGTCCTCGCGCCGGTCGGCGAGCGGCCCGGTGGTGTGGTGGGAGCCGGGCCCGTGGACGGCCTCCACCAGCGTGTCGGCCAGCTCCTCCAGGTCGTCGCCCCGGTGCTGTTCGAGCAGCCGCCTGACCCGCTCCCAGCCGGTGTCGAGGTCGTGCCCGCCGGTCTCCAGGAGGCCGTCGGTGCAGATCATGAGGGTCTCGCCGGGGTCGAGGGTGAGGCGGGTGGTGGGGTAGTCGGTGTCGGCGTCGATGCCGAGCGGCAGCCCGCCGGCCGTCGGCCTCAGCAGAACCGTCCCGTCGACCATCCGCACCGCCGGGTCCGGGTGGCCCGCCCGCGCGATGTCCACCGTCCCCGACTCCAGGTCCACCTCCAGGTACAGACAGGTCGCGAAGCGCGGGCCGCCACCGCTGTACGTCGTCCCGCCGCTGTACGTCGTCCCGGTGCCGTACGCCGCCCCACCGCCGTACGCCGCCCCGTCGCCGTCCGCGTCGTCGCTCGCGCCGTCGTTCACCCCGTACAGGAACCGCGAGGCCCGCGAGAGCACCGCGTCCGGCCGGTGCCCCTCGGAGGCGTACGCCCGCAGCGCGATCCGCAGCTGGCCCATCAGCGCCGCCGCCCGCACGTCGTGCCCCTGTACGTCCCCGATGACCAGCGCGATCCGGCCCGCGCCGCCGCCCGTCCCGCCGGGCAGCCGGATCATGTCGTACCAGTCGCCGCCCACCTGGAGCCCGCCGCCGGTCGGCACGTACCGCGCCGCCACCTGGATCCCCGGGATCCCCGGCCCGAGCACCGGCATCATCGTCCGCTGGAGTCCCAGCGACAGCTCCCGCTCCGACTCCGCCACCCCGGCCCGGGCCAGCGCCTGCGCCAGCATCCGCGCCACCGTCGTCAGCACCGACCGCTCGTCCGGCGTGAAGGCCACCTGGTGCTTGAAGGCCGCCATCCAGGCGCCCATCGTCCGCCCCGCCACCACCAGCGGCACGTACGCCCACGACTGCCGGCCGAAGCGTTCCGCCAGCGGCCACGTCGTGGGGAAGCGGCGGCGGTACTCCTCCGGGGACGGCAGGTAGATCGCCCGCCCGGTCCGCACCACCTCCGCCGCCGGATAGGCCGTCCCCAGCGACATCGTCGTGAAGGGGCCCTCGTCGCCGTCCCGGTGCCCGTGGTGCCCGATCACCGTCAGCCGCTCGCCCGACATGCCGAAGACCGCGAGCCCGTCCGGCGAGAACCCCGGCATCGACAGCGAGGCCGCGACCCGCAGCACCTCCGCCGTCGACCGCGCCTCCGCCAGCGCCCGCCCCGCGTCCAGCAGGAACGCCTCCCGCGACCGCCGCCAGTCGCCCGTGATCGGCGTGTGCGGCCCGGAGGCCCCCGGCTGCGGATCGGCCACCTCCTGGAGCGTGCCGACCAGCTGGTAGTCGCTGCCGTCGATCAGCGGCTTGGACCGGCTCCGTACCGTACGGATCACCCGGCCCCGCCCGTCCATGATCCGCAGCCGGGCCTCGGCCAGCGTGCCCTCGGCCACCGCCAGGTTGACCACGCCGTCGATCTCGTTCCAGTCCACCGGATGGAAGCGGGACCGCACGGCCGCCTCGGTCAGCCGCACCGGCTCCGCGGGCAGCCCGAGCAGCCGGGCGGCCTCGGCGTCGAGCGAGACGACCCCGGAAGCGTTGTCCCAGCGCCACAGGCCCGTGGCGATCGCGGCCAGGACGTCCTCGGTGCGCATTGCCCCACTTTATGAATATCGGACACCGTGTCGCCACCGTGCCCCCACCGGGCACGACCGAGAGTAATCGAATCGCGATCTTGGGTGTCCCGGTAGGCTGGGTCCGCCCTGACTATGCCCCGCGGCCGACACTGCTCTGCGGCTGACTCCGCTTCGCGGCATTGTCAGGAATCACACCACGATCCCGAAGACTGGATGAACGACGATGCATCGGTACAGGTCCCACACCTGCGGCGAGCTCCGCGCCTCTGACGTCGGCACCGACGTCCGGCTGAGCGGCTGGCTGCACAATCGGCGCGACCTGGGCGGCATCCTCTTCATCGATCTGCGCGACCACTACGGCATCACGCAGCTCGTCGCCCGCCCCGGCACGCCGGCCTACGAGACCCTCGACAAGCTGACGAAGGAGTCCGTCGTCCGCGTCGACGGCAAGGTCGTCTCGCGCGGCGCGGAGAACGTCAACGCCGAGCTGCCCACCGGCGAGGTCGAGGTCGAGGTCGGCGCGGTCGAGGTCCTCGGCGCCGCCAAGCAGATCCCCTTCACCATCAACGCCGACGACGGCGTCAACGAGGAGCGGCGCCTGGAGTACCGCTTCCTCGACCTGCGCCGCGAGCGCATGCACCGCAACATCATGCTGCGCTCCGCCGTCATCGCCTCCATCCGCTCCAAGATGGTGGCCCTCGGCTTCAACGAGATGGCGACGCCGATCCTCACCGCGACCTCCCCCGAGGGCGCCCGTGACTTCGTCGTCCCGTCCCGCCTGAACCCGGGCAAGTTCTACGCGCTGCCGCAGGCCCCGCAGCAGTTCAAGCAGCTGCTGATGATCTCGGGCTTCGACCGCTACTTCCAGATCGCGCCCTGCTTCCGCGACGAGGACGCCCGCGCCGACCGCTCGCCCGGCGAGTTCTACCAGCTCGACGTCGAGATGAGCTTCGTCGAGCAGGAGGACGTCTTCCAGCCGATCGAGAAGCTCATGACGGAGCTCTTCGAGGAGTTCGGCGGCGGCCGCCACGTCACCTCCCCCTTCCCGCGGATCCCGTTCCGCGAGTCGATGCTCAAGTACGGCAACGACAAGCCCGACCTGCGTACGGCCCTGGAACTCGTCGACATCTCCGACGTGTTCGAGGCGTCGGAGTTCAAGGCGTTCGCCGGCAAGCACGTCCGCGCGCTCGCCGTCCCGAACACGGGCGACCAGCCGCGCAAGTTCTTCGACCAGCTCGGCGACTTCGCGGTCTCCCTGGGCGCGAAGGGTCTGGCCTGGGTGCGCGTCGGCGAGGGTGGTGCGCTGACCGGCCCGATCGCCAAGTTCCTCACCGAGGAGAACGTCAAGGTCCTCACCGAGCGCCTCGGTCTGGAGCCCGGACACGCGATCTTCTTCGGCGCGGGCGAGTTCGACGAGGTCTCCAAGATCATGGGCCCGGTCCGGGTCGAGGCCGCCAAGCGCGCCGGCCAGTTCGAGGAGAACGTCTTCCGCTTCGCGTGGATCGTCGACTTCCCGATGTACGAGAAGGACGAGGAGACCGGCAAGATCGACTTCTCGCACAACCCCTTCTCCATGCCGCAGGGCGGCCTTGAGGCCCTGGAGACGAAGGACCCGCTGGACGTCCTCGGCTGGCAGTACGACATCGTCTGCAACGGCATCGAGCTCTCCTCCGGCGCGATCCGGAACCACGAGCCCGACATCATGTTCAAGGCGTTCGAGATCGCCGGCTACAGCCGCGAGACCGTCGAGACCGAGTTCGCCGGCATGCTCCGCGCCTTCCAGTTCGGCGCCCCGCCGCACGGTGGCATCGCCCCCGGCGTCGACCGCATCGTGATGCTCCTCGCCGACGAGCCCAACATCCGCGAGACCATCGCCTTCCCGCTCAACGGCAACGCCCAGGACCTCATGATGGGCGCCCCCACCGAGCTGGAGGAGGCCCGCCTCCGCGAGCTGAACATCCAGCTCCGCAAGCCGGTCGAGAAGTCCGCCCCGAAGACGGAAGACCGCCCGGTGAGCGAGTCGGTCCACCCGGACGCGGCACGCTGAGCCTGACGGCTGCGTGAAGGGCCCGGAACCGTACGCACGGTTCCGGGCCCTCTCGTCTGTGGGTACCGGCCCGGCGGCGCGGGCGACGGCTTCGACGGGATCGGTGTCCCGGGGCGTCGGCGGCTCAGCTGTCGACAGGCAGGATCCGGAACGCGGGCAGGCCCCGGGTGAGCGGCTCGACCGCACGGTAATCCCGCTGGTCGAGAGTGAAGATCCGGTCGGTTCTGTACCGATCCGCGAGCACGACGCCCACGGCGTCCGCCAGGTCCAGGCGGAGCCCCTCGTACTTCGCCCGGACCGCGTGGGCGGACACCAGGTCGGCCAGGCGCAGCTCCGCGAGCTTGTATTGGCCTGCCTCGATCCTCGTGTTGAGCGCCTCCATGATCTGCATGGCGGCTGGGAATCCGAGATCCCGGTGCACCAGGTGATCCAGTTCGGTGATCACGAGCGGCGAGATGGCGAACACCTCGCGGTCGAGGAGTGCCGCGGCAGCGGCGTGTTCCGGCTGGGCGGCGTCGAAGGCCGCGTAGAGGGCGGACGTGTCCGCGATGATGATCAACGCCGGGCGTTCCGCTCTTTGATGTGCTCGTACACGGCGTCATCCATGCCGGCCGCGGACCGCGGACGCCCGCTGTCGAAGACGGGGAGTGCTCCGCTGCCCTTCTGCGCTCTGGGTGAGGAGTCCAGGAGCAGGGCGATGGCTCGTCGGATGAGCTCCGCCTTGCTGACGCCGGTGGCCGCGGCCTCCGCGTCGAGGCGCAACTCCAGCGCCTCGGGTAGATACACCGTCGTCTTTATCATGCCATATATGGTACCACCCGTGCCCGTTTCGTCCCTACGCGCGCGGTGGCGTCGCCCATCGCGCCTCCCCGTCGCAGACCTCTCCCGTAGGTACGAGCCCGGCGGCGCGAGCGACGGCGGCGGAGGCGGCGTGCTCGGGATGCACGTGCGCGACGACGGTACGCCCCCGGTCCCGCAGCCACCCGACAAGCGCACGGGCCGCCTCGGAGGCGTACCCCCGCCCCTGCCAGGCACTCCCGACCACCCAGGCGGCCTCGGCCCGATCCCCGACGACGGTGGCCTGCACGGTCCCGACAAGCCGCCCCCCATCGAGCTCCCGCACCACCCAGTTGCACCACGTGGTCCCCGGCTCCGGCGCCCCGGCCTCCCACCGCACATACCGAGCCCGCAACTCCTCAAGACTCTCCGGCTCACCCCCGATGAACCGGTGCAGCGCCGGATCCCCCAGCACCCCGGCCATCTCCTCGGCGTGCCCGACCTCCAACGGCACAAGCTCCAGCCGCTCGGTCGTGATCGTCTCGACGATGACATCCCCCGACATGTCCTCAACTCCCCAGTCGCGCAGGGTTCGCAGTATCGCATCGAGGTCATCGAGCGCCCGGAGGCAGAAGTCCTGGTCCCGCATCAACTGGTTCACGCGGTCGTCGAACTCCGGTGAGGCCGCGGACCCTTCAGTTCCTCCCAGAAGGCGTGAAGGACCAAGAACCCAGTTCCGCCGCGAAGTGTCGATACGCCACTCCATCGAGGTCGGCGTCGCCTCGACGGCACGCCTGACGATACGTAGCCGCCCGTTACTCGGCTCCACGAATCCCCAGCCTAGAAAAGGGGTGTGGTGGTACCCGTACAGCGGATGCGGGCCGCCACTGAGGCGAATCCACCGCAAGGCCCCCACCCGAGTGAGCCCCTCAAGCGCCAGCTCGAACCGGTCCTCACTCACCGAACCACTCCACCACAGCGGCGGCCTGCCGAACGACTCCAGGCCCGTACCTGCTCACACCAATCTCTTCCCAGCCCTTGGAGCGCGGATCGCCGGGCGCGGGGGCGATTTCGAGAAGGCGAGAAATGCTGTTGGTCACTCTGGGAATGCTGTCACGCCGGTCTTCTCGTCAGCGGTGGGGCCGGGGGAGAAGCGGAGGATGGGGTCAATTTGGTGGCCCGTGGCCTGGCATTCGGTGCAGTAGGCGGGTTGGGCGGAGCGGAATGGGGCTCGGCAGTTCAGGCATTCGTGGATGGGGAGGGGAGCGGGAGTGGGGGCGGAGTCGGGGTCGGGGTCGGGGGTGGCTGGGGGTTCTGTGGGGTGGAGTGGGGGTGCGGGAGGGAGGTGGGTGGCCAGGCGGTGGGCCAGGAGGGCGGCGGGGCGGCGGAGGGGGGTGGGGAGGTCGGTCGTCAGGGCGTGGCGGATGGTCTCGGGGGAGGCTCCGCGTTCCAGCCAGGCCGCCACGCCGGGGGTGAGGTGTGCGGCGTCGGCCTCGGAGCAGTACAGGCGGGGGTCCGTCTCGCGCAGGCCGATGAGGACGAGGAGGGCGGAGCGGAGGAGTTCGCCGGCCGGGAAGCCTGGGTGGGGGACGGGTGGGAGGGGGCGGGGTGGGGAGGGCGGCTTCGGAGCCGGGGGCGGGGGCGGGGGCGGGGCTGGATCCGGGTCCGGCTCGGGCGCCGGGGGCGGGGTCGGGTCCGGCTCGGGCTTCGGGGCCGGTTCCGGTTCCGGGTTCGGGGCCGGTTCCGGGTTCGGCTCGGGCTTTGGGGTCGGTTCCGGGGTCGGCTTCGGCTTCGGGGGCGGTGCCGGGGTCGGGTTCGGGGGCGGTTTGGGGGGGGGGGTGTTTGGGTTGTGGTAGACGGTGGTTTGGGTGATGAGGCGGCCTTGTGCGGTGCGGATCACTGTGCGGCGTACGTAGCCGTACTCCTCCAGGGCGTGGAGGGCGTCCGCGATCTTCTGCCTGCTGAAGCCGAGGCGTTCGTTGAGGCTCCTGATGGTCACGGAGGTGCCTTCGGCGACCGACATCATGTGGCAGCCGACCGCGATCGCCACGCCGCCTAGGTGGCGGTGCTGGAGGAGGCGGTTGCTGATGACGGTGAAGTCGCGGGTGTGGCGGGTGGTCTCGTGGACCACTCCGCGAGAAGTACCCCGGGAAGAGTGGTTCTTGGCGCGGGAGCGGGACGCTGCGGGGGTGCGCCGACTAGGCTGGAGAGTATCCATCGGGAAGCGTTGACTTCCTGGCTGGTAGGCCCTCGCACTGGGACGGCAATCCCGGCGGGGGCCGACGCATTTCTGCGTACGGACGATTGATGTCGCTGAGCGTAGACCACGCAACCCTCCCCAAAACCCCCTGAGTTGGCATATTCACTCGCGCGAGTGACCGCGCTCCCACGCTGCCGGAAGGGTGGGTGGGTGGGAGTTCTTTCCCTCGGTTCTTTGTCTTTTGGCGCCTACGCACCCGGATCCCGGTCCACTGGAGTCCGGTCCACCGGATCCCGGTCCACCGGGCTCCGGTGCGGGGCGATCTCAGCCGGTGTGGTCCTTCAGGAACGCGCCCGCGAGCGCCGCCGCCTCCTCCTTCGTGGGGGCGGCGGCCGCGTCGCTTCTGGTGCCGTCGGCGGCTATGGCCGCCCATGTCCAGGCGCCGTCGGCCGGGGTCAGTTCGGCCCGGCCGCCGAAGAGGTCGAGGACGGTGGCGCCGGCCGCCGGGCGGCTCACCGCGTCCGGCCATTTCTTGCGGGCGCCCTGGCGGGTGATGCCCCAGACGGCGCCGAGCTGCTCGTAACTCGCGCCGTACGAGCCCGCCGTCCCGGCCGCGACGGCCGTGAGGCGCTTGACCTCCTGGTCCACCACCTTCCAGGCGGCCAGGACGGAGAGCGCGATGTCCACCGGCTCCCCGTGCCACATCCGCTCCTCCGGCTGGCCGGCCGTGCGGGAGCGGAGGGCGGCGGCCAGGGGGTTCAGGGCCTCGTAGAGCGCCGATTCGAGGCCGGTCAGTTCTTCCGCGGGAAGCTGCTCCGAGAACGTCATGTGACAACTCTAGTTTACGAGACCCGGGCTTGGGAACTCTTGTTTACATGACATATGAGTCGGAGTGCGCAGGAGCTGTCACATCGGTGGGGTTCGGTTCGTCAGGGGGGTGTGCGGCCCCTTTCGAGGGCCGGAGTCGGAGGAGTTCTGATGTCCACCAGCGCAGTCGTCGTCACCGCCGTCGCCGCTTTCATGGCCGGGTTCTCCGGGGTCGCGGTGTTCGTGCGGGCGAAGTTCGTCGTCGAGCCGCTGGCGGCCTACGGGGTGCCGCGGGCGTGGTGGAACTGGCTGGGGGTGGCGAAGGTGGCGGGGGCCGCCGGGCTGGTGGTGGGGTTCTGGGTGCCGGTGATCGGGGTGCTCGCGGCGGTCGGGGTGGTGCTGTACTTCGCGGGGGCCGTGATCACCGTCGTGCGGGCGAAGGCGTACGGGCACGTGGCGTTTCCGCTGATCTACCTCGCGCCGGCGGCGGCCGCCCTCGTCCTGATGTCCTGAAGGTGAGGACGGCGAAGGCCGCCGTCCCGGTGCGGGGCGGCGGCCTTCGGCGTACGGACCTGGTGTCAGTCCTTCTTCGGGTCCTCCAGGCGCGGGAAGAGCACCGCGCCCTTCGTGACCGTCGCACCGGCCGGGAGCTGGCCCCAGCGGGCCGCGTCCTGGACGGGCTGGGCGGACAGGGCGCCCAGGGACGGCTCGGCGCCGAGGGACTCCCACAGCTTCTGGGAGGACTCCGGCATGACCGGGTTGAGCAGGACGGCGGCGGCGCGGAGGGACTCGGCGGCCGTGTAGAGGATCGTCGCCAGGCGGGCCCGGCCCTCCTCCGACTCGTCCTTCGCGACCTTCCACGGCTCCTGCTCCGTGATGTAGCCGTTGACCTGCTTCACGAAGTCGAAGACCGCCAGGATGCCGGCCTGGAAGTCCAGCTCCTCGCCGATCTTGGCGTCGGCCGTCGCGACGGCCTTCGCGAGGCCCTCCTGGATCGCCTTCTCCGCGTCGCCGTCGGCCGTCGAGGCCGGCAGCGCGCCGTCGAAGTACTTGCCGACCATGGCCGCGACGCGGGAGGCGAGGTTGCCGTAGTCGTTGGCCAGCTCGGAGGTGTAGCGAGCGGTGAAGTCCTCCCACGAGAACGAGCCGTCCTGGCCGAAGGCGATGGCCCGGAGGAAGTACCAGCGGTACGCGTCCACGCCGAAGTGCGAGGTCAGGTCCTGCGGCTTGATGCCGGTCAGGTTCGACTTCGACATCTTCTCGCCGCCGACCATCAGCCAGCCGTTGGCCGCGACCCTGCCCGGGACGGGGAGGCCCTGCGCCATCAGCATCGCCGGCCAGATCACCGCGTGGAAGCGGAGAATGTCCTTGCCGATGAGGTGGACGTTCGCGGGGAAGGTCTCGTCGAACTTCTCCGGGTTCTCGTTGTAGCCGACGGCCGTCGCGTAGTTCAGCAGCGCGTCGATCCACACGTAGATCACGTGCTCGCTGTCCCACGGGACCGGGATGCCCCAGTCGAACGTCGAGCGCGAGATGGAGAGGTCCTCCAGGCCCTGCTTGACGAAGTTCAGCACCTCGTTGCGGGCCGACTCCGGCTGGATGAAGCCCGGGTTCGCCTCGTAGAAGTCGAGCAGCTTCGGGCCGTACTCGCTCAGCTTGAAGAAGTAGTTCTCCTCCTTGAGGATCTCCACCGGCTTCTTGTGGACGGGGCAGAGCTTGGTGCCGTCCTCCGCCTCGATGAGATCGCCCGGGAGCTTGAACTCCTCACAGCCGACGCAGTACGGGCCCTCGTAGCCGCCCTTGTAGATCTCGCCCTTGTCGTACAGGTCCTGCACGAACTCCTGGACGCGGTCCGTGTGACGCTTCTGGGTGGTGCGGATGAAGTCGTCGTTCGCGATGTTCAGGTGCTCCCAGAGGGGCTTCCACGCCTCCTCCACGAGCTTGTCGCACCATGCCTGGGGCGTGACGTCGTTCGCCTCGGCCGTGCGCATGATCTTCTGACCGTGCTCGTCCGTGCCGGTGAGGAACCACACCTTCTCGCCGCGCTGACGGTGCCAGCGCGTGAGCACGTCGCCTGCGACGGTCGTGTAGGCGTGGCCCAGGTGAGGAGCGTCGTTGACGTAGTAAATGGGGGTCGTGACGTAGAACGCCTTCGCCCCCTGCTTCTCGGATCCAGTGGCCGCCATGGTCGAAATCCTAACGGGCCTACGAAGATCCACTCACATCGATATGCAGGGGGCGGAGCGGGGAGACTAGAGGTTTAGGTCGGTGAGGACGCCCTGGTAGAAGTCCGCGTGCGGGGTGTCGAGCGGGGTCGGGCCCGCGAAGTGGGTCGCGGTGCGGGTCGCGGTGCGGTCCGTGGTGAGCTTCCGCAGGTAGTCGAACGCCTTGCCGTCCTCCTCGCCCCAGGCCGTGAAGCGCCAGTGCAGGGGGAGGTCGGCGGCCTCCGCGAGGGCCTGCGTCGCGGCGGTACGGGACTCGGGGGCGCCGTCCGTCTGGAAGATCACCAGCGCCGGGCGGGCCGGGTCGGCCTTCTCGTGGCGGGCCAGGACCTCCTCGACGGCACGGTGGTAGTTCGTCCGGCCGAGGCGGCCGAGGCCGGCGTTGATCTCCTCGACGCGGGTGGGGGTGAGGTCGGCGGGGGTGAGGTCGACGACGCCGTCGACGTCCGTCGAGAAGAACACGGTCGTGACCGTCGCGTCCTCGTCCAGGTGCGCGGCGAGCGCGACGGCCTGCTCGGCGAGGCGCTGCACGGACCCGTCCTTGAAGTACCCGCGCATCGACCCCGACCGGTCGACCACCAGATACACCCGAGCCCGAGCCCCCTCCAGCCCCGCCTTCCGCAGCACCCCACCAGCAGCCTTGTACGCGTCGACCAGGTGCGGCGCGGCGGTCTTGACCCGAGCCAGGGATACGGCGGCGGCGACCTTGCGGCCCGTGCCGACCCCCGCCTCCGCGAGGACGGCCACCGGCTCCGCCTCGTCGGTACCGGCGTCGGCCGTCGGCCCGGACTCCGCGTCAGCGGCGCCTTCGGGCGCAGCCTCGGCGCCGTCCGGGACGGCGGGGGCGGTCTCGTCCGCGACGAGGGCCGTCGGCTCCGCCTGGGCGGTCTCCTCGGTGGCGGGTGCCTTCGGCTCCGCCTCGGCGGGGATGGCCTGGGCGGCCTCGTCGGTACCGGCTTCCGCCGTCGGCTCGGGCTCCGCGTCAGCGGCGCTCTCCGGCGCGGCCTCGGAGCTGTCCGCCGCCGAGGCGTTCGCCTCGGCGGGGACGGCGGGGGCGGTCTCCTCTGCGACGAGGGCCGTCGGCTCCGCCGGGGCGGTCTCGTCCGTGGCGGGCGCCTTCGGCTCCGCCTCGGCGGGGATGGCCTGGGCGGTTCCGTCGGTGGCGGCTTCGGCCGTCGGCTCGGACTCCGCGTCAGCGGCGCTCTCCGGCGCGGCCTCGGCGGGGACGGCGGGAGCGATCTCGTCGGTGATGACGGCCGTCGGCTCCGCCAGGGCGGTTCCGTCGGTGGGGGCTTCGGGCTTCGGCTCGGACGCCGCGCCAGCGGCGCTCTCCGGCGCGGCCTCGGCGGGGACGGCGGGAGCGATCTCGTCGGTGATGACGGCCGTCGGCTCCGCCTCGGCGGTCTCCTCCGTGGCGGCTTCGGCCGCCGGCTCGGACTCCGCGCCAGCGGTGGCCGGCTCCGACGCGGCTGCGTCGGCAGCGGCTGTCGCCTGCGCCTCCGGGGTGGCTTCGGGCGTGCCTGTACCGGCCTCGGCCTCCGCCTCGGCGGAGGTGGCCTCGTTCGTGGCCGCAGCGTCCGCTTCGGCGGTCGCCTCGGCCTGCGCCTCCGGCGTGGCGTCGCCGGTGTCGGGCTTCGGCTCCGCCTCGGCGGGGGCGTCCGCGACGACGGTCTCGCTCGTGGGGGCGTTGGCCTCGTGCGACTGCGGCGTGGCCTCGGCGGCGTCGGGCGCCGGTGCGTCCGAGTCGGCGGGGGCGGCCGCGAGGGCCGTCTCGCTCGCGGCCCCAGCCTCGGCGGGGGCGTCCACGGCAGCCGTCCCGTTCGCGGGGGCGGTGGCCGGCTGCGCCTCCGGCGTGGTCTCGACGGTGTTGGCCTTCGGCTCCGCTTCGGCGGGGGCGGCAGCGTCGGCCGTCTCGCTCGCGGCGGCCCTGGACGCCTTCGTCGCCGTGTCGGTGCGTGCCTCGGCCGGGTCCGTTTCGGCGTCGGCGTCGGCGGTCGCCTTGGTCTCCGCCTGCGGCTTCACGGTGTCCGTGCTCGGGAGCGCCTCCGTCTCGACGGCGTCGACCACGGCCTCCGGTGCCGGCTTCACGGCGTCGACCACGGTCTCCGGTTCCGCGGCCACGGTCTCGGCCACGATCTCCGGTTCCGCGGCCGCGGCCTTGGCCACGGTCTCCGGTTCCACGACCGCGGCCTCGGCCGCTGTCTCCGGGGTGCGCTCTCCGGGGGCCGTGGTGGGCGTCGGGGTTGGTTCGGTGCGGGCTTTGGGGATTTGGGGGTTGTCGAAGGAGGCGGCTACCAGGTCGTCGGCGGCCTTGCGGGCGGCGTCCTGCTCGGCCTCCACGGTGGCGCCTGGAGTGGACTTCGGGGCTTCGTCCTGCGGGGGGGCGGGGAGGGCGCCGGGTTCGCGGGACTGGGGGGGGACGGAGGGGGTCGCGGGAGTTTCGCGGTCGCGGCCGAACATCTTGCGCAGCAAGCTCCGAATACCCATGGGCGAACCCTTTCGCATGAGTTGGATGCGGTATGCGTCCTTCACCCCTGGCCAGGGCGGACACGTAAGGTTAGCGGCCGCGTCCTCCGGTTCCCGGGACCCCGTCGGTCACGGTTGCCGCGCATTCATCGGGCGTTCATTCCGCAGCCGCCCCCGTGCAGATGTGCACACATACCGTCACGGCCGAACGGAATTCCCGACACCATGTCGGCGCAGAGCTGCGCCGGAGGAGGACCACGTGCGCAAGCTGCTGCCGATGATCGGCTCCCACCCTCACGGAAGCGGTCGTTCCGCCCTCACCTGCCGGTTCCGGTGCGGTGACGCCTGCTTCCAGGAAGTGCCGAACACCAGCGACAACGAGTACGTCGGCGACGTCATAGCCGGGGCGCTGTCGCGCCGTTCCGCGCTCCGCGCCGCCGCCGTCGTCACCGTCGCGTCCGCCGCCGGCGGGGCCGTGGTGCTCGGGGGCGCCCCGGAGGCGGAGGCGCACCGGGGGCACAAGCCCGGCCCCAAGGCCGACGGCGCGCGCGGCCTGCGGTTCGCGCCCGTCGCGCCCAACACCGCCGACCAGGTCACCGTGCCCTCCGGATACGGGCAGAACGTCGTCATCCGCTGGGGCGAGCCGATCCTCCGCGGCGCGCCCGCCTTCGACTCCGAGAACCAGACCGCCGCCGCGCAGGCCGGGCAGTTCGGGTACAACAACGACTTCCTGTCGCTGCTGCCGCTGAAGTGGGAGCGGGACCGGCAGGTGCTCGTGGCCAACCACGAGTACACCGACGAGATCCTGATGTTCCGCGGCTACGACGCCGCCAACCCGACCCGCGAGCAGGTCGAGATCGCCTGGGCCGCGCACGGCCTCTCCGTCGTCGTGGTGCAGGAGGAGCGGCGCAGCGGCAAGCTGACCCCGGTCACCCGGCACTACCTGAACCGGCGCCTGCACACCACCAGCGAGTTCGAGCTCACCGGCCCCGCCGCGGGCGGCGCGCTCGTGCGGACCTCCGCCGACCCGGAGGGGCGTACCGTCCTCGGCACGCTCAACAACTGCGCCGGCGGCACCACCCCGTGGGGCACCACCCTCCACGGCGAGGAGAACTTCAACCAGTACTTCGCCAACGGCTCGTCCACCACGGACAAGCGGTACGGCGTCGGCACCGGCGCCTCCGAGCGCAAGTGGGAGCGGTTCGACAAGCGCTTCGACCTCGCGCAGGAGCCGAACGAGATCCACCGCTTCGGCTGGGTCGTCGAACTCGACCCGTACGACCCCGAGTCCACGCCCCGCAAGCGCACCGCGCTCGGCCGCTTCAAGCACGAGGCCGCGCAGCCCCGCCTCACCGCCGACGGCCGTCCGGTCGTCTACATGGGCGACGACGAGCGCTTCGACTACTTCTACAAGTTCGTCTCGTCGAAGCGGATGATGAAGGGCGACTCGCGCCGGGCCCGCGCCCACAACCTCACCCTCCTCGACGAGGGCACCCTGTACGTCGCCAAGCTGACCGGCGACTCCCCCGCCGCCGAGATCGACGGCACCGGCAAGCTCCCGAACGACGGCGAGTTCGACGGCTCCGGCACCTGGATCGCGCTGGCCACGGCCGGTCCCGAGGGCGCCGTCTCGCACGTGCCCGGCATGACCGCCGAGGAGGTCTTCGTCTTCACCCGCCTCGCCGGCGACAAGGTCGGCGCGACGAAGATGGACCGGCCCGAGGACGTCGAGCCGTCGCCGCGCACCGGCCGCGTCTACGTCGCCCTGACCAACAACAGCAACCGCGGCAAGGGCACCAACCCGGGCGCCGACGAGGCCAACCCGCGCAACCTCAACAAGCACGGGCAGATCCTGGAGCTCGCCGAGCACTGGGACGACCCGTCCTCCGACGGCTTCGCCTGGCGCCTCTTCCTCGTCGCCGGCGACCCGAACGACCCGGCCACCTACTTCGCCGGCTACCCGAAGGAGAAGGTCTCCCCCATCTCCTGCCCGGACAACGTCGCCTTCGACCCGCACGGCAACCTGTGGATCTCCACCGACGGCAACGCCCTCGGCACCCACGACGGCCTCTTCGGCGTCGCCGTCCACGGCGAGCGCCGCGGCGAGCTGAAGCAGTTCCTCACCGTCCCCAAGGGCGCCGAGACCTGCGGCCCGGTCATCCAGGACCGCCGCGTCCTCGTCGCCGTGCAGCACCCGGGCGAGATCGACGGCGCCTCCGTCGAGAAGCCCGCCTCCACCTGGCCCGACGGCCCCGGCAAGATCGTCCGCCCGTCCGTCGTCGCCGTCTGGCGCGCCGACGGCCGCGACATCGGCGTCTGATCGGCGTCCGATCGAGAGGGGCCTGAGGAGGGCCTGGGGGTGGTCAGTCGACCCCCAGGCCCTCCCGGAAGCGGACGAACTGCTCCTCCGGCTCGCCCGTGTACGCCCACGGGACCCATGCCCCCCGCACGCCGAGCATCCGCATGAGCTCCCGCGCCGGCTCCACCTGGCCCGCGTAACACGCCGCGTGGGCGAGGAAGTTGAGGTCTCCGACCTCCTCCGGCGCGACCGGCCGCGTACGGTCCCGGCCGCCGATCCAGCGGTCGTACGTGCGCCGCAGCTCGGTCACCGCCAGCTCGTGCTTCCAGTGCTGGTCGAAGCCGCGCACCGGGCCGCGCCCCAGCGCCCCGTCCGCGATGTAGCGGTACTCCTCCACCCGCGCCACCTGCACCAGGACCGGCAGCGCCGAGCCGGGCGGGGCCACGCCCGCCGCGTCCCGCGCGAAGTCGTACATCGAGCCGTGGGTGCCGTGCCAGCGGGCCGAGAGGTAGCGGAGCACCTGCACGTGACCCTCGGTGTTGTACGGGTCGCGGCGGCGCAACTCGTCGAACCAGTACCGCAGTTCGCGGCGCGGCACGCCGCCCTCGTACAGCCGCGCCACCGACAGCAGCGACACCCACGGCATCGGGTCGGCGGGCGCCGCGTCCGCCGCGCCCCGGCAGGCGTCCACGGCGGTGTCGATCCGGGACCGGTCGACCGTCGCGCCCCGGCCGGCCGCGATGGCCGCGTCGAAGACCCGTACCACCTCGGTCGCCGCCCGCAGCACCGCCGCGTCCGCGCTGCCGGGCTCGGCGGCCCGCCAGGTCTCGACGGTGGAGCTGCCGGCGGCGGCGTGCGAGAGGAGCCGGATCCGGTGCGTGCGGCGGGCCCAGTCGTCACCGGTGACGGCGAGCAGGTCCCGTACGCCCTGCCAGCGGCCGATCACGATGTCGTGGCGGGCCTCCGTCAGCGCGCGGTCACCGAAGTCCGGGTCGAAGTCGGGCGTGAACCGCTCCCCGCGGGACCGCCTGAGGGCGCGTCGGCGTACGCCCATGGGTGACCTCCTTCGGTCGTACTTCGGTCGGTGCTTCGGTCGATCGCCTCTGCTGATCCGGGCTTCAGAAGTCCGTGGCGTAGCTCTTGTCCCGCAGGCGGGTGCCCGGGGAGACCGGGGCCGATTCGTCCGCGGCGGCGAGGGCGCGGGAGGCGTCCAGGCGGGCCGGACGGTAGTAGTCGCTGCCCTTGCGCCAGTACACGGTCATCGGGATCAGCCCGGCGGCGAGGCCGCCGAGGCCGATGGTGAGGGCGGTGGTGGACAGCTCGCCGAGCGACTCGACGAAGGTCCACAGCATGAACGCGGAGCCGAGCAGCGGCCACACCCCGCCCAGCAGCAGGTTCCGCGCGGAGCGCAGCAGCAGGGACTTGTACGCGACGGCGGCGGCGATGCCGGCCAGGCCGTAGTAGAACGCGATCTGGAGGCCGATCGCGGAGACCGCGTCCCGCAGGATCCGCTGGACGGAACCGGCGGACGCCGCGGCGGCGAAGAGCACGAGGGCGGCGGCGCCGACGGCGGCGATGGCCACCCACGGGGTGTTCCAGCGGCGGTGGACGAGGCCGAGGGCGGCGGGCAGGGTCCGGTCGCGGCCCATCGCGAAGAGCGAGCGGGTCACCTGGAGCAGCGTGGTCTCCAGGGTCGCGACCGTGGACAGGACGACGGCGACGACGAGCAGCTTCCCGCCGACGCCGGGCCAGATCTCCTGGCCGAGGACGGCGAGGACGTTCGGTCCGGCGGCCAGGATCCGGTCGGCGGGCAGCAGGACGTTCACCACGACCGTGAACGCCACGAAGAGGAGGAAGACGAAGCCGACGCCGACCAGCGCGGCGAGCCCGGCCGTCCGCCGGCTGTCGCGCGTCTCCTCGCTGAGGTTGCTGGTGACGTCCCAGCCCCAGTAGTAGAACGCGGCGATCAGCGCGCCCGCCGCGAAGCCCTCCGGCCCGTGGAAGTGCCCGAGGCCGAACCAGGACCAGTCGAAGGCGACGGCCTGGCCGCGGTGCGCCACCGCCGCGAGCACGAAGGCCAGCAGGATCGCCATCTCGATCCCGGACATGAGGAGTTGGGCCCGTACGGTGAGCCGGGTGCCGCCCAGGACGACGCCGAGCATCAGCAGGAACCAGCAGGCGCCGACGGCGGCGGCCAGCGGTGTGGAGGCGGCGAGGTCCTGGTCGAAGAGGGCGAGCGTGAGCGCTCCGGCCGGCAGCGAGCCCGCCACCATGAACACGGTCGCGGCGAAGACCAGCGCCCAGCCGGAGAGGAAGCCGAGGAAGGGGTGGAGGGTGCGGCCCACCCACGAGTAGCCGGCGCCCGCGTTGACGTCGATCCGGCCGAGGCGGGCGTAGGCGAGGACGATGCCGAACATCGGTATCGCGCAGTAGAGCAGCGCGGCGGGCCCCGCCAGCCCGACCGCCCCGAAGAGCACGGCGGTGGTGGCGGCCAGCGAGTAGGCGGGGGCGCTGCCGGCGACGGCCATCACGATCGTGTCGAAGGTGCCGAGGACATTGGGCTGGAGCCCTCTGCTGGTGGTCGTGCGCATGACGGTGTCCTCGGAGTCCTGGGATCGGATGTGGGGGGTTCCGGACGGCGGAGGGGTACGGCGGGGGAGGGAACGGTGAAGCGTGACGGCGAGGGGTACGGAGGGGGTACGGAGGAGGGGCGGGACGAGCGGGCAGGGTGAAGTGGCCCGTTCGGCGTGCCGGTTGGCGGGCCGGGAGCGGGCACGGGCAAGGGTGCGGGCGCTGACGACGGCGGTGCGGTCGAGCGCATCGTAGTCGCCCCGGTGGCATCCGGTAACGGTGGCAGGAGGGTTCCGTTCCGTGACCGCCGGTAAGTCCTCCTCTGCGCCCCCGCGTACCGCCCCGGAAGGGGTTTACCGCAGCTCGGGACCGGCGATGGCGCGGGCCGCGCGCACCTCCTGGCGGACCGGCGCGAGGACGCCCTCGTCGTCGCCGGGCAGCTCCGTGCCGACCGCGACGAGGGTGTCGGTGGTGCGCAGGCCCTCGGCGAGTTCGCGCAGTTCCCGCGCCACGGCCGTGACTTCCGCCGGGTCCGGCGGCGGGGCGCCGTGGGCGACGCGGATGCGGGCGGCGGTGGTGGCGTCCACGATCCGCTCGACGGCGATGGCGAGCGGCCACCAGGCGGCGGCGCGGGTGCCGGTCGGCGGCGGTTCGGTGAGCGCGCGCTGGAACTCGGAGCGGACCGCCGACAGGTCCCGGTACAGCTTGCGCCGGGCCCGCAGCCGGCCCGCGTCGGCCGGGCCGCCGAAGGCCCGGTCCACGTACGCGGCGGTGTCCGCGACCGCGTCGGCGAGCCGGTCGCCGATCCGGCTGTGCCAGGACTCGGGCCAGAGCAGGTAGCCGGCGATCAGCGCGATGCCGCAGCCCATGAGGGAGTCGTACAGGCGGGGCAGGACGAGGTCGAAGCCCTGCTGGTTGAGGGCGTCGGAGAGCAGCAGGATGACGGGGGTGATGGCCGCGGTCTGGAAGGCGTACCCCTTCGCGGAGAAGGCCGGGATGAGCGCGGCGAGCACCACCATCACCGGCACGTCCCACCAGCCCCGGGGTACCTCGGAGAGGACCAGCGCGGCGGAGACCAGCCCCAGGCAGGTGCCGACGGCGCGGAGCACGGCGCGCGAGAAGACCGAGCCGAAGTCGGGCTTCATCACGAACGTGACGGTGAGCGCCACCCAGTACGAGCGCTCCACCGGGACCAGCGAGACCAGGGACTGCGCGAGGCCGATGCAGAGCGCCAGGCGGAGCCCGTACCGCCAGGACGGCTCGGAGAGCAGCATCGTGCGCCCGGCCCGGCGGGCGCGGACGGTGAGCGCGGCGGGGCGTCCGAGCCGGTCGTCGACGTTGTAGGGGTCGGGCTCGGCCTCGTGGACGACGGTGGCGGCGTGCCGGAGCGCGTGCTCGACGGCCTTCTCGGCGGGGCGGGCGGGGGAGGGGAAGACGGGGTGCTGTTCAGGGTGCTGATCGGGGTGGGTGTCGGGGTGGGTGTCCGTGTGGCCGGTCTCCACGGTGTCGGCGAGGGCGCGGATGGTGGTGGCGACGGCCGGGGGCAGCGGGCCGTAGAGCCGTACGCGCAGGTCGGCGGCGGGGGCGGCCTCCAGGAGCGGGACCAGCACGTTGAGCTGGGCCAGCAGCCGGGCGAGGGAGGAGGTGCGGCCGTGCTGGCGGGTGCGGCGGGCCAGGATCAGGTCGTACGACTGGTTCAGGGAGGCGGTGACCGCGTGGCGCTTCTCCTGGTACGTCTCCGAGCCCGCCGCCTCGTACAACTCGGCGACCGTCCGGTACGTGGCGGCCACCGCCGCCCGCTCGGGCGTGACGCGGCGCAGCGGCCAGCCGAGGAGCGTGAGGGCGAGGACGACGAGCCCGCCGAGGCTCAGCAGGAGCGGCGCCTTCCACCACGGGTCCGGCATGGGGAGTCCGGCGCCGACGACGGCGTTGAGCAGCAGGAGGAGTCCGGAGGCGGAGGCGACCGCGCCGATCGAGGAGATCATCCCGGAGACGAGCGCGACGAGCGTCAGCGTCGCGACCGCGAGCCAGCCGTGCCCGAACACGAGCGTGCCGAGGGTGACGCCGAGGGCGCCGAAGAGCTGGGGGACGGCGATGTTGAAGACGCGCATCCGGTAGGCGTCGGCCGTGTCGCCGATGACGCCGGAGAGCGCGCCCATGGAGACGAGGGCGCCTTCGGCGGGCCGGTCCAGGGCGAGTCCGACGGCGAGCGGCAGCGACAGCGCGAGGGACGCGCGGGCCACGGCGGCCCAGGGGATGGGCGCGGGTGCGGGCTTGAGTCCCGCGGTCAGCCACGCGGGAGGAGCAAGCCGACCATTCCCGCGACGTTCACGACCCATGCGCCCAACTTACGTGGGGTGGGGGCGGGGGTTGCGGTGGCGGATGCGGTGGCGGCTGTGGTGTTCGTCGCCGTGTCGGTCATGGTGACGGTCGTGGTGTCCGTCGCCGCGTCAGTTGCGGTACGACTCCACTTCCTCGGCGGGGCGGAGGGCGGCCGTGTCGGGGTCCTCGCCGAACTCGGACTTGGCGCGGCGCTGGCGGAGCAGGTCCCAGCACTGGTCCAGGCGGACCTCCAGCTCCGCCAGGCGCGCCCGCTCCTCGGGGAGGAGACCGCCGGTGCGCCGGCGCAGCGTGCGTTCCTCTTCCACGAGCGCTCCGATGTCGTCGAGGATCTGCTCGTTGTCCATGCTCCCAGCGTCGCCGATCAGCGTCCGTCGTGCAGGTCGAGGTCGGCGAGGACGGCCCGGTGGTCGCTGCCGGGGATCGGGAGGAAGCGGGTGGCGACGGCGGTGAGGTCGGGGGTGGTGAGGACGTGGTCGATCTGGACGAACGGCGGCAGCGGGCCCTCGGCCGGCCAGGTCGGGGTGCGGGAGGAGCCGGTGGCGCGGGCCGCGTCGAGGAGGATGCGGTCGGCGGAGAAGGCGCGGAAGGCGGCGTGGTCCTGGGAGGCGTTGAAGTCGCCGGCCAGGATCAGGCTCTCGCCGGGGGGCCGGGCGGCGACCGCCTCCCGCAGGCGGGCGAGTTCGGTCTTCCAGAGCCCGACCTGGCCGGGCACGGGCGGCAGCGGGTGCGCGAGCTGGAGCCGTACCGTCCGTCCGGCGATCTCCGCGGTGGCGCCCGGCATCCCCATCGCGGCGGGCACGTCGGAGCGGTCGCGCAGCGGGTAGGCGCTGAGGATGACGGACCCGGAGGAGCCCTCCGCGTCGACGGAGACCCGGTGCGGGAGCTGCCGGGAGAGCGCGGCGGTGAGGGCGCGCCCGCAGGCGGGGTCGCACTCGGAGACGTACAGGAGCTGGGGTTTCTCCCGTCGCGCGAGGTCGATGAGGGAGCCGGTGGCCTGCCCGAACTCGACGTTGGCGGCGATGACACGGACCCGGGCGACGGGGATGCCGTGCGTGACGGCGAGCAGTGGCGTGTGCGGCAGCGACGTCCACGCGGTGCCGGCGAGGACGAGGACGGCGAGGAACGTCAGGCCGCGGCGCCGGGCGACGGCCGCGAGCAGCAGTCCGAGCCCGGCGGGGACGGTGAGCCAGGGGAGGAAGGCGAGCAGCTGGGGGACGGGCGTGACGCCGTCCGTGCCGAGCGCCCGGCACCCGGCGATGACCCCCGGGACCACCAGGAGCAGCCCGGCGGCCCAGGCGGCCGCACGGGTGCGGAGCCTGGGCCGCAGGGGCGGCGGCGGAGGCGGGGATGGGCGCGGGGGCTGAGGCATAGGCGGGGTGACGGCCGCCGTGTCCTTGTCGGGTACGGCGGCGGGGGCTCGGTCCACTCCCTCAGTGTCGCAGGGCCTGCGTGATCTCCGCGGTCGTCGCCCCGCTCAGCGTCCGATTGCTGCGCGCCGTACCGGACTTGGAGGCTCCGGCGGCGACGCCGTCGATGTTCAGGACGACCGTGTCGAGGAAGTTCCCGCCGTCGTCGCGGAAGGTGACCATGACCGTGTAGTCGGCGGTCGAGGTCTTGGGGTTGGTGGCCGTGATCGTGGCGACCGTACGGTCCCCGTCGACGGAGGTCGCCCCGGCCTTCACGTCGCCGGCCGCGTTCACCCCGTCCTTGATCTCGTCCATCTTCTGCTGCGCGGCCGAGGCGACGGCGGCGGTCGCCGAGGAGACGATGTCCCCGGCGGCGTCCTTGGCGGCGTCGCAGCCGGTGGCCGCGCCCGTGACGGCGAGGGCCAGGAGCACGGCGCCGGCCGTGTGCCGGAGCCGTGCCGCCCGTGCCGTCCGCGCCCGTGGCTTCGGGCGGGTGCGTGGGCCCATCTCAGTACCGCTCGCCGGGGCCGTACGCGTCGTCCGTGGCCAGGGCCCAGATCACGAAGACCGAGATGGCCATCGAGAAGAGCGCCCACCACGGCTGGTAGGGCAGGAAGAGGAACTGCGCGAGGAGGTTGAGGGACGCCAGGGAGATGCCGGCGACGCGGCCCCACTCGGCGCCCTTGAGGATCCCGTAACCGGCGATCGCGACGACGATGCCGAGGATCAGGTGGATCCAGCCCCAGGTGCTGAGGTCGAACTTGAAGACGTAGTCGCCGACCCGGGTGTAGACGTCGTCCTCGGCGATTCCGGCGATGCCCTGGAAGACGTCCATGAAGCCGGTGACCAGCATGAGGACACCGGCGAAGAGCGTCCCGCCGGAGGCCCACGCCTCCGAGTTCGACGACTTGTGCGGTCGGGGGGAGGAAGGGGTGGAGGGGTTCGAGGGGGCGGACTCCGGGCGCGGGGGTGTGGTGTTCTGGCTCATGGGCCCATCGTGGGATCATTCGTGCGATTTCGACCTTCTGGCTGCGCCGAACGGGTGAGGCCCGGGGCCGAGGCTGATCCACTTGCGGGACGCCCCCGGCGGGTGTGCCCTGGAGGGTGCAGCAGCAGGGGGGCGACAGGGGGGCGACACGAAGGAGCTCCTGCCATGGCCGCACACGCAGCCGTACCCGCACGGCGTTCCGTGGACCTGCACGGCGCCGTCCTGCCGGCCGTCATCGGCATCCTCTACGGCCTCTGGGCCGCGACCGTCTCCCGGCACGGCGGGGCGCTCACCTGGGGCCAGCTCTGGCTCGGCCTCGTCTCCGCGATCGTCCTCGCCGGCGCCCTGTGGGCCCTGCACACCTACGGGCACACGCTCCCGCGCGAGGCGCGCGCCGTGGCGTGGGCCGTGGTCATCGGCGGAGCGGTCGGCTTCCTCTACAGCCTCTCCGGCGCGAGCGTGTTCTCGTCGAGCGGGCTCGGGCTGGCGGTCGGGGGCGCGGTGGGAGCGGGCATGTTCTACCTCTTCTACACGCACGAGGACGCGACGGGGCACCCCGCTCCGTACTGATCACGTGCGCAGTCTGCTGATCACTGCCGATCCCTGTTGATCGCTGCGGATCCGTGCTGATCACCGTTGCGTCCTGACCGTGGTGTCTCCGCCGGACTGCACGCGCGCCGCTCCCGCAGCAGACTGGAGGGTGTGGTCCGGCGGGGGAGGCACCAGGAGGAGGCATCGGTATGAGTGGCGTGGCTGTCGAGACCGAGGGGCTCGTGAAGCTCTTCGGGCGGAACCGGGCCGTCGACGGGGTCGATCTGCGCGTGCCGGCCGGCACCGTGTACGGACTGCTCGGGCCCAACGGCGCCGGCAAGACCACGGCCGTGAAGATGCTCGCCACCCTGCTGCGCCCGGACGCCGGCCATGCCCGGGTGTTCGGGCACGACGTCGTCGCCGAGGCCGACACCGTACGGGGCAGGGTGAGCCTCACCGGGCAGTACGCCTCCGTCGACGAGGACCTCACCGGCACCGAGAACCTCGTCCTCCTCGCCCGTCTCCTCGGCCACGGCCGCCCCGCCGCCCGCGAGCGGTCCGCGCAGTTGCTGGACGCGTTCGGCCTTGAGGGGGCCGCCGACCGGCAGGTCAAGAACTACTCGGGCGGCATGCGGCGCCGTATCGACATCGCCGCGTCCATCCTCAACACCCCCGACCTGCTCTTCCTCGACGAGCCGACCACCGGTCTCGACCCGCGCAGCCGCAACCAGGTCTGGGACATCGTGCGGGCCGTCGTCGACCAGGGCACGACCGTCCTGCTCACCACCCAGTACCTCGACGAGGCCGACCAGCTCGCCTCCCGGATCGCCGTCATCGACCATGGCAAGGTGATCGCGGAGGGCACGAAGGGCGAGCTGAAGGCGTCGGTGGGCTCGGGCTCCGTGCACGTACGGCTCCGGGACGCGGAGCAGCGTCCTGAGGCCGAGCGGGTGCTCACCACGGCCCTGAACGCCGCCGTCCAGCTCGACCCCGACCCGGTCGCGCTCACCGCCACCGTCAACGGCCACGGCACCGACCTCGGCGCCGCGGAACAGGCCGCCCGCGCGCTCTCCGAACTGGCCCGCGCCGGGATCACGGTCGACAACTTCGCCCTGGGCCAGCCCAGTCTCGACGAGGTCTTCCTCGCCCTCACCGACCGGAAGGGGTCGGCCGCATGACGTCCGACACCACGTCCACCACGTCCTCCGACACGTCGTTGGACGCGTCCGCCACATCTGCCACCTCCGCCACCTCCCCGACCGACACCGGCGGCGACCTCGTCGCGCCACGGGCCGACGAACTCGCCGCCCTGCTCGTCGGGCAGAGCCGGCCGCCCCGGCCCAGCGCGCTCTCCGCGTCGCTCACCTTCGGCTGGCGGGCCATGCTGAAGATCAAGCACGTGCCGGAGCAGCTGTTCGACGTGACGGCGTTCCCGATCATGATGGTGCTGATGTACACGTACCTCTTCGGGGGCGCGCTGGCCGGTTCGGCCTCGGCGTACATCCAGTTCCTGCTGCCCGGCATCCTGGTGATGTCGGTCGTGATGATCACGATGTACACCGGCGTCTCGGTCAACACCGACATCGAGAAGGGCGTCTTCGACCGGTTCCGTACGCTGCCGATCTGGCGGCCCGCGCCGATGGTCGGCTATCTCCTCGGCGACGTCGTGCGCTATCTGATCGCCTCCGCCGTGATGCTGAGCGTCGGCCTCGTCATCGGCTACCGGCCGGACGGCGGGCTGGTGGGCGTGCTGCTCGGGGTGGCGCTGCTGGTGGTCTTCTCGTTCGCCTTCTCGTGGATCTGGACGATGTTCGGACTGCTGCTGCGCAGCGAGAAGTCCGTCATGGGCGTCAGCATGATGGTGATCTTCCCGCTGACCTTCCTCTCCAACGTCTTCGTCGACCCGCGGACCATGCCGGGCTGGCTCCAGGCGTTCGTGAACAACAGCCCGGTGACCCATCTGGCGACGGCGGTACGCGAGTTGATGGCCGGCAACTGGCCGGCGGCGGACATCGCCTGGTCGCTGGGGTGGTCGGCGGTCTTCGTGGTCGTGTTCGGCGCGGTGACGATGCGGCTGTACAACCGGAAGTAGGGCTTGCTCGTCGGTCGCCTACTGGCCCCGGGGGGTCTTCTGCTGGACCGCCCAGCGGTTGCCGTCCGGGTCCGCGAAGTACACGAACGAACCCCACGGCTGGTCGTCGATCGCGCCGACCTCGATGCCGCGCGCGGTGAGTTCGGCGTGGGCGCGCTCGATGTCGTCGACGACGACCTGCATGTTGTCGAGGGAGCCCGGCGCCATCTCCGTGATCCCCTTCCCGAAGGCGATGGAGCACGCCGAGCCCGGCGGGGTCATCTGCACGAAGCGGATGTCGTCGCTGACGGTCACGTCGTTGTCCGTGTGGAAGCCGACCTGCTCGTAGAAGGCTTTGGCGCGGTCGACGTCGGTGACCGGGACGCCGATGAGTTCGAGTTTGATGTGCAGGGTGTCCATGGAGGCATCCTCCGCTGGCGGGCGTGCCTTCGCACGGTGGAGTGTGGCTCTCCGTGACCGGTTGACCTTCCCCCGCCGGGAAGGCCCAGCATCGGCGGTGCCGGGCGAAGGGCCCGGTCCAGGGAAGGGGGCAGGGGCCATGGGACGTACACCGATCGCGCTCACCATCGGCGACTTCGCCCGCGCCACCGGGCTCTCCGCGAAGGCGCTGCGCCGCTACGACGAACTCGGCCTGCTGCGGCCCGACCGCGTCGACCCGTACAGCGGCTACCGCTACTACGCGGACACGCAGACCGAGCGGGCCCGGCTGATCGCCTGGCTGCGGCGGATCGACATGCCGCTCGCGGACGTCGGGCGGGTGTGCGCGCTGCACGCGGAGGACCCGGCGGAGGCGGCGCGCGCGATCCGCGCGTACTGGGCCTCGGTCGAGGCCGAGACCGCGGCGCGGCGGGGCCTGGCGGCCTCCCTGGTGGAGCGCGTGAAGGGAAGCGGGACAGAGATGACGGACGAGGCTTCTTACGTACTGGCCGGGACGGGACTGCTCGACCGGGGGCTCGTACGCGACCTCCAGCAGGACGCGGTGCACGTGGCGCCGCGGATCGTCGCTGTCGCGGACGGGTACGGCCCCGAGGGCGGGCGGGCCGCGGAGGCGGCGGTCGCGGCGATCGCGGCGGTGACCGTGCCTTTGCAGGGGCGGGCGGGGGACGGGCTGAACGCCCTGGAGGACGGGTTCCGCGCGGCGGGCGCGGCGGTCGCGGGCCTGGACGGTTCCGGTACGACGCTCACCGCGGCGCTGCTCGCCGGCACCCGGCTCGTCGTCGCCCACGTCGGGGACTCGCGGGCGTACCTGCTGCGCGAAGGCCGGCTGCGGCAGCTCACGCGCGACGACACGGTGGTGCAGGCGCTCGTCGACGCGGGGGAGCTGGAGGCGGGGGAGGCGGCGGAGCGGCCGGATCGGGCGCTGCTGCTGAAGGCGCTGGAGGGTGGGGGTGGGCCAGTGGACCCGACCCTGACGGTCCACGAACTCCGCCCCGGCGACCGCCTCCTCCTCTGCACGGACGGCCTCTCGACGGTGGTCCCGGGGGTGGCCCTCCTGAAGGCCCTCACGGCACCGACCCCGTCGCTGGCCGCGGCGGCCCTCCTGAAGGCAGCGGAAGCGGCAGGCGCCCCCGACAACCTGTCCCTAGCGGTAACAGACCTCACCCCCGCCTAACGCCCCCTGAGCGGGCAGCTGAACGAGGCCCCGGCCCGCACCCTCGCGGGACGGCGCCCTAAGTCGCACCCCGCGCGGTGCCCGCGCCCACGGGCCGGCGCCCTCCGCCGCACCCACCCCCGCGTGTGCCCGCGCGCCCGCAGGACGGCGCCCTTCGCTGCACCCCAGCGTGTGCCTGCGCCCCTGCGCCCACGGGCCGGCGCCCTCCGCCGCACTCATCCCCGCGTGTGCCCGCGCCCCGCGGGACGGCGCCCTTCGCTGCACCCCCGCGCGTGCCCGCGCCCACGGGACGGCGTCCCGGGCCGCACCCTCCCCCGCGCGTGCCCGCGCCCGCAGGTCGGCGCCCTTCGCCGCACCTCCGCGTGCCCGCGCCCACGGGACGGCGCCCTTCGCTGCACCTCCGTGTGGGCATGCGTCCCGCTAGGGGCGGGACGGGTGGGCACACGGGACGGCGCCCCTTGCCGGGCCTAGGCTTTCCGCGCCTGAACCCGCACCGGATGTACGGCGCGGTACTGGTGCGGGTCCAGGCAACGGGAGCGGAGGCACCCGCGAAGGGTGCCGTTCCGTTGTGCCCACCCGTTCCGCCCCAGCGGAACGATTGCCCACAACGCAACGGCAGCGGCAGCCGCGCCGGCCCGGGCGCGGGGGTGGGCACCGGCCCAGCGGAACGGGTGTCCGCAACGGAGCGGCGGCCGCGCCGGGTGGGCGCCGCCCTAGCGGAACGGGCGCCGCGCAGGTGGGTTACTGGGTGGGTTCGGATCGGACTACTACTACGGGGCAGGGGGCGTGTTGGGTGACGTTGGAGGAGACGGAGCCTAGGACTGCGGCCTTGAAACCGCTGTAGCCACGGTCACCCACCACCAGCAACTCCGCCCCCTTCGCCTGATCCACCAGCGCCTGCGCCGCATTGCCCCCGACCACCGTCCGCGTGACCCCCGCCGCCACCTCGGGCGCCAGCGCCTGCTCCAGCGACTGGTCGAGGATCTGCTTCGCGAGCCGCTCGGGGTCGAACTCCGGGGGTACGCCGGGCATCAGCGTCGCCCAGGACGCCGGGTACTCCCAGCTGATCACCGCGTGAAGCGTGTCCCCGGTGAGCGCGGCCTGCGCGGCCGCCCACTTCAGCGCCTTCAGGGACGGTTCCGAGCCGTCCACGCCCACCACGATCCTGCCGCCGGCCATCGCCGACCTCCGTTCGCCGTCGGGATACTTACCGATACGTACCCCACCAACCTAACAAAACGGTCAATCCATCCTGAGGTCAGCCAACTGCTTCTCGAAGGGGACGATCTCCTCTTCCGTCTCCTCAGCGGCAAGCTCCGACATCATCAGCATCGCGAACTCCTCTCCCGCCCTCCTGATCCGCGCCGGCAAGCCCTCCGTGTACTCGTCGCCCCCCGTGCCCCAGTCCTCCGACGCCGCGTAGACGGCGGTCGAGGAGATCCGGGCCCTCAGGTAGGAGAAGAGGGGGCGGAGGGCGTGGTCGAGGACCAGCGAGTGGCGGGCGGTGCCGCCGGTCGCGCCGAGGAGGACCGGCGTACCGGTGAGGGCCGCCGGGTCGACCAGGTCGAAGAAGGACTTGAACAGGCCGCTGTAGGACGCGGTGAAGACGGGCGTCACCGCGATCACACCGTCCGCCCCGGTCACCGCGTCGATCGCCTTCCCCAGCGCCTCCGACGGGAAGCCGGTGACGAGGTTCTTCGCGATGTCCACGGCGAGGTCCCGCAGTTCGACGACCTCGACCTCGACCGCGTACTCCTGCTCGGCGAGCCGGTAACGGGTCGCCTGGACGAGGCGGTCGGCGAGGAGCCGGGTGGAGGAGGGGCTGCTGAGGCCGGCCGAGACGGCGACCAGCTTGAGCGTACGCATGGGGGTCACGCCTCCTTCTTCTGCTGGACCTGAACGGCGGGGTGGAGCGGCGCCGTGGCCGGGACGCCGGCCGGGCGGAGGTTCGCGAACTCCTTGCGGAGGACGGGGACGACCTCCTCGCCGAGGAGGTCGAGCTGCTCCAGGACGGTCTTCAGCGGCAGCCCGGCGTGGTCGACGAGGAAGAGCTGGCGCTGGTAGTCGCCGACGTACTCGCGGAAGGACAGCGTGCGCTCGATGACCTCCTGCGGCGAGCCGACCGTCAGCGGCGTCTGGCTGCTGAACTCCTCCAGGGAGGGCCCGTGGCCGTAGACCGGCGCGTTGTCGAAGTACGGGCGGAACTCCCGTACCGCGTCCTGCGAGTTCTTCCGCAGGAAGACCTGGCCGCCGAGGCCGACGATCGCCTGCTCCTCCGTGCCGTGGCCGTAGTGCGCGTACCGCTGCCGGTAGAGCCGGACCATCTTCTCGGTGTGCTGCTTGGGCCAGAAGATGTGGTTCGCGAAGAAGCCGTCGCCGTAGTACGCGGCCTGCTCGGCGATCTCCGGGGAGCGGATCGAGCCGTGCCAGACGAACGGCGGGACGCCGTCGAGCGGGCGCGGGGTGGACGTGAAGCCCTGGAGCGCGGTGCGGAACCGGCCCTCCCAGTCGACCACGTCCTCCCTCCACAGCTTGTGGAGGAGCGCGTAGTTCTCGATGGCGAGTGGGATGCCCTGGCGGATGTCCTGCCCGAACCACGGGTAGACCGGGCCGGTGTTGCCGCGCCCCATCATCAGGTCGACGCGCCCGTCGGCGAGGTGCTGGAGGGTCGCGTAGTCCTCGGCGATCTTCACCGGGTCGTTGGTGGTGATGAGGGTCGTGGACGTGGACAGGATCAGGTTCTCGGTCCGGGCGGCGATGTGCCCGAGGAGGGTCGTCGGGGAGGACGGGACGAACGGCGGGTTGTGGTGCTCGCCGGTCGCGAAGACGTCGAGCCCGACCTCCTCCGCCTTGAGCGCGATGGCGACCGTGTTCTTGATGCGCTCGTGCTCGGTGGGGGTGCGGCCGGTGGTGGGGTCGGTCGTCACGTCGCCGACGGTGAAGATCCCGAACTGCATCGTGGTCACCTCTCGCGTTCCGGTGGAAGGAGTGAAGGAAGAAGTAGTTGAAGCTTAAATCACCAGGTCCAACGGTGCCACCCACCCCTGTATTCCCCGTACGCTCCATGGCCGCCCGTCCGAGTGAGGGCCGCCACACGCCGCCGACCTGCGGATCTCACGTAAAGTCCCGGACGTGAACGCTGCGAACGCCCCGACCGCCCCGATATCGGTCGTCGGAATCGGCGCGGACGGCTGGGACGGGCTCCCCGAGGCCGCCCGCCGCGTGCTGCGCGCCGCCGACGTCCTCCTCGGCGGCCCCCGCCAGCTGGACCTCCTGCCCGGGGCGGACTGCCCGGGCGAGCGGATCGCCTGGCCGTCCCCGCTCCGCCCGGCCGTGCCCGGGCTCCTCGCCGCTCACGAGGGGCGCGCGATCGCCGTCCTCGCCAGCGGGGACCCCTCCTTCTACGGCATCGCCCGCACCCTCGCGGAGACCGTCGGGGCCGACCGGCTCCGCGTCCACCCGCACCCGTCCTCCGTCTCGTACGCCTGCGCGCGCCTCGGCTGGCCGCTGGAGGCCGTCGAGACGGTCTCCCTCGTCGCCCGGCCGCTGGACGCGCTCCGCGCCGCCCTGCACCCCGGGCGCCGGCTCCTCCTCCTCGGCGAGGGGCCTGAGACGCCCGCGCGGGTCGCGGAGCTGCTGCGCGGGGCCGGGTGGGGCGGCACCCGGATCCGGGTCCTCGAACAGCTCGCCGGGCCCGCCGAGCGCCTCCTCGACGCGACGGCCGCCGACTGGCCGCACGCCCGGACCGACGCCCTCCACGTCCTCGCGCTCGACTGCGTACGCGATCCCGGCACGCTGCGGCTCGGCGCTACGCCCGGCCTGCCCGACGAGGCGTACGAGCACGACGGGCAGCTCACCAAGCGGTACGTCCGCGCCGCGACGCTCGCCGCGCTCGCGCCCGCCCCCGGGGAACTCCTCTGGGACGTCGGCGGCGGCTCCGGCTCCATCGGCGTCGAGTGGATGCGGGCCCACCGCGACTGCCGGGCGATCGCCGTCGAGAGGTCGCCCGAACGGGCCGCGCGGATCACCCGAAACGCCGCGGCCCTCGGCGTACCGGCCCTCCGCGTCGTCACCGGACCCGCACCCGACGCGCTGGCCGGCCTGCCCGCGCCCGACGCGGTCTTCATCGGCGGCGGGCTCACCGTCCCCGGGCTGCTCGACGCCTGCTGGGACGCGCTCCCGGACGGCGGCCGGCTCGTCGCCAACACCGTGACGCTCGAATCCGAGGCGCTGCTCGCCGACCGGTACCGCCGCCACGGCGGCGAACTGATCCGGCTCGCGGTCTCCGCCGCCGTCCCCGTCGGCGGCTTCACCGGCTGGCGCACGGCCATGCCCGTGACCCAGTGGTCCGTAACGAAAGGTTCTGAAGAGCGATGACCGTCTACTTCATCGGCGCGGGCCCCGGCGCGGCCGACCTCATCACCGTGCGCGGCGCGCGGACCCTCGCGAAGTGCGGCGTCTGCCTCTACGCCGGTTCCCTCGTCCCCCGCGAGCTGCTCGCCGAGTGCCCGGCGGACGCGAAGCTCGTCGACACGGCGAAGATGCACCTGGACGAGATCGTCGCGGAGATCACCGCCGCGCACGAGGCGGGCCAGGACGTCGCCCGCCTCCACTCCGGCGACCCGTCCGTCTTCAGCGCCATGGCCGAGCAGATGCGCCGGCTCGACGCGGCGGGCATCCCGTACGAGGTCGTGCCCGGCGTCCCGGCCTTCGCCGCGGCGGCCGCCGCCCTCAAGCGGGAACTCACCGTCCCCACCGTCGGCCAGACCGTCATCCTCACCCGCATCGCCCAGCAGGCCACCCCCATGCCGGAGGGCGAGGACCTCGCCACCCTCGGCCGCAGCGGCGCCCTGCTCGTCCTGCACCTCGGCGCCCGCTACACCGACCGCATCGTCTCCGAACTCGTCCCCCACTACGGCGCCGACTGCCCCGCCGCCGTCGTCGCCATGGCCAGCCGCCCCGACGAGCTCGTCCTGCGCGGCACCCTGGAGGACATCGCCGACCAGGTGAAGGCGGCCGGCATCACCAAGACCGCCGTCATCATCGTCGGCCGCACCCTCGCCGCCTCTGAATTCCGGGACAGCCACCTCTACGACCCCACCCGAGACCGCCACACCTGCTGACGCACACCTGCTGACGCACTCCTGCTGACGCACGGCGAGGCCCCGGGAAGTCCGATCCCCGGGGCCTACGACAGCTCACACGGCGCAGAGCACGGCTCAGGCGTTGGGCCGCTTGCCGTGATTCGCCTTCTTCTTCTTGCGCGCCCGCTTCTTGTTGCCACGCTTCGCCATCGGACTCCCTCTCTCGCGGGGGTTTTGTGGGGGTAAGCCTAGGTTCGGGCACGCCGTACCGCATCCGGGTCGGAAACGGCGGACGTCACGTACGGCACTGGGTGTGGGGAATACGGTCATAAGTATGGCGACGAAAAAGGTGACGGTGACGATCCCGGAGGACCTCCTGGAGGAGGTCCGCGCCGAGGCGGCCGAGCACGGCCTCTCGGCGTACGTCGCGGAGGCGCTGCGGATGCGGCGCGACCGTGACCGGCTGCGGGAACTGGTCGGCTGGCTGGAGGAGGAGTACGGCCCCATCACTGACGTCGAGCGGGCCGCCGCACGCACCGAGCTGGAAGAACTCGACGCCGAACACGAACGCCGTCGGCAGGCCCGCGAGGCGCACGCGGATGAGGCCGCGTGACGCCACGGGCGGACCGGCCACTCCGGTCCTTCGTCCTGGACAGTGAGGCACTGTCGCTCGCGGTGCGGGGCGATCGCGCGATGTCGGTTCGCCTGGCGTATGACGGCCGGACGACCGAGCGGCGCTGGGACTGGGTGCTCTCCCGCGTCCGAGTGGCGGACATCGGCAAGGACGAAGCCCGCCAGGCCCGTCGGCTCCTCGCCGACGCGGGACTGCACGGGCACGAGTACGCCATCGATGCCTCCGACCCCGACGACCTGGAGAAGCTGGTCTGAGGCCGTCGAGGTACGAGTTGCCACCGGGGCGGGCGGGTGTGGGGATAATCGGGCATGGCACATGAGACGACCGTCTCCGAGGTACGGCGCGAACGGTACGCACGACGGCTCCCCACCGACCTGTCCGCACTGCGCGGACCCGGGCACGGACGGGTCCGGCTTCCCCTGCACCTGGCCTGGTCCGGCCTGACGGAGTACGACCTCGACCGGCCCCGGCTGCGGATGAGCTGCTACCGCACGGTGCTCGCCGAGGGCGGCCGCGAGGACCTCGTCCGGCACCTCAACCGGGACCTCCTCGTCGAGATGTGGCCCGTCCTGCGCACCCTGGTCAGCAAGGACCTGCGGGTGGTCTGGGAGGACGCCTTCCACGAACTGGCCCCGGTGGCCGTCGCCGGGCGCGCGGGGTGAACCTCACCGAGCTGCACCGCCGCCTCCTCGACGACGTCCTCGCGGCGGGCACCGAGTATCCGCTCGTCCTGACCGGCGGCTACGCCGTCCAGGCGCACGGCCTCGTGGACCGGCTGAGCCAGGATCTCGACGTGGCCACCGAGAACCCCCGCCCGATGGCGGAGATCGCCGCCCACCTGCGGACGGAGCTGGAGACGCGGGGATGGCAGGTGCGGACGATCGAGACCGACCCGCTCTCCGCCCGCCTCATCGTCACCGACCCCGCCACCGGTGAGAGCTGCGAGGTCGACATCCTCAAGGAGGTCCTGTGCGGCCCTCCCGAGACCAGAGAGTTCGGCCTCCTCCTCTCCCTCCGCGACGTCGTCGGCACGAAGGTCCGCGCCCTCGCGGACCGGGGCATGGCCCGCGACCTCATCGACGTCCGCGCAGCCGCCGACCGCTGGAGCCCCGAAGAGCTGGAGGAACTGGGCCGACAGCACGCCCGGGACGCCTTCGACCTGGAGGAACTCCAGACGAAGCTCGCCGGCGCGGAGTGGATCGACGACACCGAGTTCACCGCCCACGGCCTGGACGAGACCCGCATCCACGAACTCCGCGCCTGGGCCCAGCGCTGGGCCGACGACATCGCAGAACGCCTCCTAGAAGGCGCCCCGCCGGAGGACGACGCCTGACTCAGCCCCGCGCCGCCCCCCACTCCGGCGCCAGCACCGCCATCACCGTCGCGTCCACCCGCTCCCCCTCCCACAGCAGCGCCCCCCGCAGCACCCCCTCCGCCGTGAACCCGGCCTTCTCATAGGCCCGCCGAGCCCGCGGATTGAACGCGTACACCTCCAGCCACACCCGGTACAGCCCCAACTCCTCGAAGGCGTACGCGACGATCAGCCGCGTCGCCTCCGTCCCGAGCCCCCGGCCGACCCCGTCGGGGACGAAGCAGATCCGAAACGCACAGCTCTCGTTCCCCGGATCCCACTCGTTGAGCACCACCTCCCCGACCACCCGCCCGCTGGCCCGCTCCACCACCGCCAGGTCCAAGCGGTCCGGCTGCTCCCCCCGGGAGCCGTACCACCCGCGAAGCCCCGGCTCGTCGAAGCGGGCATGCGAACCGGTCAGCCGAGCCACCTCAGGGTCGTCGAACATCGGCAGCAGGGCAGGGACATCGTCCTCCGTCACCGGACGGAGAACCACGAGATCCCCGGTGAGAGTCGGCTTGTACGAGAAGTCGGCCATCCACCGATTCTCCGCCGAGCCCCGCCGCCTGTCGTGGACTTTTCCCCGGCCGCCGACGCGAGGCCGGCCCGCCGGCGCACGGAGGTGGGCATCGGCGAGCGCCAGGTGCGCCGAGTCCGGCTCAACCGGCACTGCGGTGCGCGTGCCAGGCAGTGGCGGCATGGGCGAGGCGGAGCGTCCACGGGTCGGGGGCGGCGGTGCTGATCTCGGCCCAGACGTTGGCGTTGGCGGCGGCGAAGGCGGTGATGCCCTCGGCGGGGGCGGCGTGCCAGGAGGGGATCCCGGCGGCCCGGTGCTCGGCCGACGTGGGGGTGTGGCCGGAGGCGATGAGCCAGATGACCCAGTAGCCGGCGTCGAGCCAGGCCGCTCCACGTGTCGCCCACGCCCAGTCGACCAGGCGGGCCCGGTCGCCCTGCGGAGCGTGGTCGTCGACGAGGACGTTGGTGTTGTTCAGGTCGGTGTGGAGGAGGTGCGCCCCGGCGAAGAAGCGGAGGTCGTCCGGGCGGGCGGCGTAGCGCTCCAGGCGCTGTTCGGCGTGGCGCAGGTCGATGCCGGGGCATGGGGTCTCGCCGAGGCGGCCCAGGAGGGCGACGACTTCGGGGAGGTCGGGGGAGCCGGGGGCGTAGTCGGCGTGGTGACCGGTGAGGGCTTGGAAGCCGAGGAGGTCCCAGTCGGCGGTCTCGACACGCCAGCGGAGAGCGGGGGCCAGGCCGGTGAGGAAGGGGGCGACGGCGGCTTCCCGGCACTGGGTCCAGGCGCGAGGGTGGTCGGTGCGCAGGCCCTTGATGTGCCAGGTGCCTGTGGCGGAGGTGACCCGGGCCGCGATCTCGCTGTTGAACCCCTCAGCCGCTTCCTCGACGGTGAGGAGAGGGCCGGTGTGCTCCTCGACGGCGGCACGGGCGGCGGGCGGCAGCTTGTCGAGGCCGATGCGGGTGGTCGCCATGGGGCTTCACTCTTCCACGGGGTAGTGGTGCGGGGGCTCCGGACGGAAGAACGGTCCGGAGCCCCCGCGGATCTGTGCGGCCGGTCGTCTACCGGTACGGGTTGTCGTCGTTGCAGCCGGGGACGGCGCCCTCCGTCAGCACCTCCAGGTCGTCCAGGAGGACGACTCCCTCGGGTTCCTGCGGGGCCGGTGGCCTGGGTCCGATCTCCACCATGACAGTGGTCATCGCGTTTCCTCGCTTCCGTGTCGGCAATAGGTGTCGAGTGGTGCCTTCGCCTCCTGGTACGCCTTGGCGAGCGGTCGGCAGACCCGGCAGGTGCCGGAGAGCCGACAGCCACCGCAGCCACCGGTGCGAAGCATCTGGGCATCGGCGATGCCGGGCAGACGGAGGAGTCCGTCCAGGCCCTCGGTCATGAGGTCGACGGGGTTCTCGCGACCGACCTTGCACATGGTCGCGAGGCCGTGCGGGTCGACGTGGAAGAAGGTGTGGCCTGCGGGGCAGCCCTTGAATACGCTGCTCTTGTCCAGGAATCCGGGGGCCTGCGCGGCCAGGGGCTCGGGTGTGCCCGTGTACGTCGGGGAGATGGTCCCGTACTCCTGGCGGCCTGCCCCGTACCGCTTGGCGAGGGCCCGCATGGCATCCAGCTCGTGGGCGTTGTGCCGGGTGATGATCAGTGCCAGTTCCAGTGCGATGCCGGCCTCGCGCGCCGCGACGAGCCCCTTCTCGACGAGATCGAACGCTCCCGGCCTGCGGGTGAGCGAGTCGAAGCTGTCGGGGGTCGCCCCGTAGAGGGAGACGGTCACCTTGTGCGGCGGCAGGTCGCGCAGGAGGCCGGTGATCTCGGGGCGGTGGAGCCGGGAGCCGTTGGTCAGGATCTCGACCAGCATCCCGGAGCGGTGGGCGAGCGCGTACGCCTTCATGAAGTCCCGGTCGATCAGCGGCTCGCCGCCCGTGAACTGGAGCCACAGCACCCCGGCATCCCGCAGCAGGTGCAGGAGCCGGACCTTGTCCGGCCAGGGCAGTCCCTCGAACTTCCGCTCGGCGAGGTAGCAGTGCTCGCAGTTGAAGTTGCAGCCCTTGTTGATCTCGTACGTGGCCCGGCCGTACCCGAGGCCGGTATCGCGGCGTACGAGAACGGCGTCCCGCATCACCGCGCCCGCCAGGTCCACGCCCCAGGCGGTGCGGGCGTGGTCGATGAGCCAGACCGGCAGAGGACGGCTGCTCTCGGCGGTCGAAGCCAGTTCTTCGTACAGCGCCCGGGGGATGCGCATTCCGCCTTTGGAGCCGGGGCGGGCGATCAGGAACGTTCCGTTGTACGGGCTCGCGATCAGCTGGTGCACGCGACCTCCTCCAGGGCGTCTTCCCAGGTGTGCTGGTTGGTGTGGTCGGCGAACAGACAGCAGCCCTCGCCGTCGGGCTCAGGGCCGGCCACCGGGCAGTCCGGCAGCACGACGAGTTCCGTCTCGTGCGGACCGCGCCAGCGGAGCCACAGCGCGGTCCCGTACGCGTCGGCGTCGGTGAGGAGACCGAAGTGCTCACCGTCGTCGTGCGTGGACAGTTGGCACTGCACCGCCTTGTCGATGTAAGGGGCGGCTGACTTCTCCTGTGCTTCCCTTGCCAGGTCGAGGGGCACCCGGCGCCAGTGCGCGCACCGCATCACGACACCATCCGGAAGGTTGCGACGGCATTCCGTTCCCGCGTTGCGCACCGGGGGCAGACGCACGGCGGGTAGCGGCCCGGGTTCTCCGGAACCACCGGGTCCTCGCCCACCCGTACCTCTGTACGAGGCCCCCACGTCTGCCCGGAGTCGCGGGAGACCCGCAACGTCATCCGTACGTCGTGTCTGTCGAGGAAGGGTGCGCCGATCTCGCCCACGACACTGCCGATGCGTCCGGTCCTCTGGTCCTTGGCCAGTTCACCGATTTCGGGGCCGGCCTGCTGCTTGCTCGCCATGCGCATGAGCATGCTGCCGTTCACGAGGACGTCGGAACCTCCACCGAACCCCACTTCGGGACGTCCCGCGTCAGGTAGAACGTCCCTGGTGCCGTCCCAAGAATCAGGGGGAGACTCATGCCGAACGAGAGGCTTCGTGCCGTTATGGCGGACGGAGGCTGGACGTACGCCACCTTCGCGGAAAAGGTCGACGTAGACCCCAAATCTGTGGAGCGATGGGTCAATCTCGGCCGTACGCCACGCCGTGTCACAGCCATGCGGGCGGCAGAGACCCTAGGAGAAGACGTGCACGCACTCTGGCCGGCACTTCGGCAGGCGCGCGCGGCGCGAGCGATCAGCCCGGAACTCGTGACGCTCTACGAACAGAGGGCGAACGTCCCCGTGTCAGCGTTCGTCGACATGCTGGCCCAGGCGCGCGAGCGCATCGACGTGCTGGTGTACGCCGCCGTCTTTCTGCACGAGGCGTATCCCCGTCTCGACGAGCTCTTGAAGGAGCGGGCCGCAGAGGGCTGTTCGGTCCGGATCGCGGTGGGCGATGCCGAGAGCGAGAACGTCCGGGCGCGCGGTCAGGAGGAGAGGTTCGGCCACGGCATCGAGTCCCGCTGCCGACTGGCGCTCATGCACTACCGGCCCCTGATCGACGTGCCCGGCATCGATGTCCGGACCCACGGCACGACGCTCTACAACTCGCTCTACCGCGCCGACGATCAGTTGCTGGTCAATGCCCACGTCTGGGGCGTCAACGCGTACGGGGCGCCGGTGTGGCATCTTCGGCGAAGCGGTGAAGGCGGGATGTTCGACACGTATGCCGGGAGCTTCGACGCGGTGTGGTCCGCGGCGACGCCCGTGCGGGACGAGGGGTGAGTATGGCGCGGACCGAGTACTACGACGAGCCGAACGCGCCCGAGCCGAACAGGATGGTCGTCGCGGCTTCGGCTGTCGTCACCGACGAGCGGGGGTGCATCCTGCTTCAGCGGCGGCGTGACAACGGTCTGTGGGCCCTGCCCGGCGGGGGTATGGATCTCACCGAGTCGCTTCCCGGCACGGCTGTCCGCGAGGTCAAGGAAGAGACCGGCTTGGACGTGGAGATCACGGGGCTGGTGGGCACGTACACCGATCCGAGGCACATCATCGCCTACACGGATGGCGAGGTGCGCCGGCAGTTCAATGTCTGCTTCACCGCGCGGATCGTCGGCGGAGAACCGGTGATCTCCGACGAGTCGACGGAGCTGCGGTTCGTTCCTCCGGGCGAACTGGACCGACTTCCGATGCACCCCACGCAGCGGCTCAGGATCAGCCACTTCCTGGAGCGCCGCGAGCAGCCTTATCTCGGCTGACCCTGTTTTCGGTCTTTCGATGGGGTTACGGGCCTGCCGGCGTCGAGCGGCCGACTACGGTGCCCGCTCGGTCGATGGCGATGACGTCTACCGTGACCGGGGCGCCGCGCAGGACCGCCAGGGCTTCGTCTCGGGCTGTGGTGGCTACCAGGTCGCCCAGGGGGACGGCGGCGGCTTCGCAGAGGCGGAGGGCGGCCAGGCCCGTGTTGGCGGCGGCGATCTCCTTCGCCAGGGCGTCGGGCGCGCCGGCCGTGCGGGCCAGGTCGGCCAGGAAGGTTTTGTCCACCTGGGAGCGGGCCGAGTGGAGGTCCAGGTGGCCGGCGGCCAGTTTGGAGAGTTTGGCGAAGCCGCCGCAGATCGTGAGGCGGGCTACCGGGTGGCGGCGGATGTATTTGAGGACCGCGCCCGCGAAGTCGCCCATGTCGAGGAGGGCGATGTCCGGGAGGTCGTAGAGCTGGGTGACCGTGCGTTCCGAGGTGGAGCCCGTGCAGCCGGCGACGTGGGTGAGGCCGCCCGCGCGGGCCACGTCGACGCCTCGGCGGATGGAGTCGATCCAGGCCGAGCAGGAGTACGGGACGACGATGCCGGTCGTGCCGAGGACCGACAGGCCGCCGAGGATGCCGATGCGGGGGTTCCACGTGGAGCGGGCGATCTCCGCGCCGTCGTCGACGGAGATCGTGACCTCGACGTCGCCCGGCGCGCCGTGCGCCGCCGCGACCCTCGCCACGTGGTCCCGCATCATCTGGCGCGGGACCGGGTTGATCGCCGGTTCCCCGACCTCCAGGGGCAGGCCGGGGAGGGTGACCGTGCCGACGCCCTCGCCCGCGCGGAACACGACGCCGGAGCCGGGCGGCAGGAGGCGTACCGTCGAGCGGATCACCGCGCCGTGCGTGACGTCCGGGTCGTCGCCCGCGTCCTTCACCACCGCCGCCATCGCCGCCCTGGCGGTTCCCGAACCCGTCAGGGACTCCGCCGTCAGGGCGAAGGACGGGGTCTGGCCCTTCGGCAGCGTGATCGTCACCGGGTCCGGGAAATCGCCGGTGAGCAGCGCCGTGTACGCGGCGGTCGTCGCGGCCGTCGCACAGGCACCGGTCGTCCAGCCGGGCCGCAGACCCGTGTGCTTGAGTTGGGCCTCGCGCCCGCCGCCGGTACTCACGAAGAGGCTCCTATGCTGCACGTACTCATTCTCGGAGGGACGACCGAGGCCCGCGTCCTGGCGGGGCTGCTCGCCGGCGAGGTGCGGGTGACCAGCTCCCTCGCGGGGCGGGTCGCCGCGCCCCGGCTGCCGGCCGGGGAGGTGCGGGTCGGCGGGTTCGGCGGGGCCGAGGGGCTCGCGGCGTGGGTGCGGGAGCACGCCGTGGACGCGGTCATCGACGCCACCCATCCCTTCGCCGAGCGGATCAGCTTCAACGCGGCCCGGGCGGCCGCCACCGCCCATGTTCCCCTGCTGGCGCTGCGCCGCCCCGGCTGGGTCCCGGGCGACGGGGACGACTGGCGTGACGTGGGCTCCCTGGAGGAGGCTGCCGCGGCACTTGGTGCGCTCGGCGGGATCGGTGACCGGGTGTTCCTGACCACCGGCCGGATGGGGCTGGCCGTGTTCGCGGAACGGCCGGAGTGGTTCCTCGTACGGTCGGTGGACGCCCCGGAGGGACCCGTACCCGCCCGTCTCGAAGTCCTGCTGGACCGGGGGCCGTTCACGCTGGAGGGCGAGCGGGAGCTGATGGCGCGTCACCGGATCGACGTGCTGGTCACGAAGGACTCCGGCGCCGCCGCGACCGCCCCGAAGCTCGCCGCCGCCCGCGAGGCGGGGATCCCGGTGATCGTCGTCCGGCGGCCGCCTGTCCCGGAGGGCGTACCGACGGTGGCGACGTCTGAGGAGGCGGCCGGGTGGGTACGGGGCGGCCTGGCGTAGGGCTGTCCGCGCGACAGACCACCCCGTCCGGCGTTCAATGGAAGGCGTGGCTACCGTTCGCTCGGCTACCTTTCGCTGGCTTGTCGCGACCGGGCTGGCGGCGCTTCTCGGCGCCACCGCGCTCGCCCCGAGCCCCACGCCCACGCCCGCGCCGACGCCTCCGCCGAATCAGCCCCCGCCCGAGCTCGGCGCCGCCGATGTGCGGCGGGCCGTCGACCGGCTCGACGGGGTGGTCGAGGCGGCGATGAAGCGCACCGGCGTGCCGGGCGTGGCCGTCGCCGTCGTCCACGACGGGAAGGTGCTGCACCTGAAGGGGTACGGCGTGCGGAAGGCGGGCGAGAGCGCCGCCGTCGACGCCGACACCGTCTTCCAGCTCGCCTCCGTCTCGAAGCCGATCGCCTCCACGGTCGTCGCCGGCGCCGTCGGCGTCGACGGCTGGTCGCAGCCCGTCGCGCCGCACGTGCCGGGCTTCCGCCTCAAGGACCCGTGGGTCACCGATCACGTGACCGTCGCCGACCTCTTCTCGCACCGCAGCGGGCTGCCCGACCACGCCGGCGACCTGCTCGAAGACCTCGGCTACGACCGGCGGTACATCCTCTCCCACCTGCGGTACGAGCCCCTGGCGCCGTTCCGCGCGAGCTACGCCTACACCAACTTCGGCCTGACGGCGGCCGCGCAGGCCGTCGCCGACGAGAAGGGCGTGCCGTGGGAGAAGCTGGCCGAGGACGTCCTCTACGAGCCGGCCGGCATGGACTCGACCAGTTCCCGCTTCGAGGACTTCGAGAAGGCGAAGGACCGGGCCTGGGGCCATGTAAAGACCGGCGGCGGTGGCGAAGGCGAGGGCGTGTGGAAGCCGGAGTTCGTCCGCGACCCGGACGCGCAGTCCCCGGCCGGCGGGGTCAGCTCCACCGCCCGCGACATGGCGCTCTGGCTGCGGCTCCAGCTCGCGAACGGCGAACTCGACGGCAAGCGGATCATCGCCGCCGACGCCCTGGAACGCACCCACTGGCCCGAGGCGGTCTCGAACCCGCCGAGCGCCCCGGCCGCCCGCACCGGCTTCTACGGCCTCGGCTGGAACGTGAGTTACGACGACGCCGGCCGGCTCCGCCTCTCCCACACGGGCGCCTTCGCCGAAGGCGCGCACACCAACGTGACGATGCTGCCCGGCGAGCAGCTCGGCATCGTCGTCCTCACCAACACCGCGCCGGTCGGCGTCGCCGACGCCGTCGCCCTCGACTTTTTCGACATCGCCGAGACCGGGAAGATCAGCCGTGACTGGATCCCGCTGGTCGACGCGGTCTACCAGGCGCAGGAGGACGAGGGCCGCTCGGACACCGACTACGCCCGCCCGCCGTCCGGCGCCGAGCCCGCGCAGGACGCCGACGCGTACGCGGGCACGTACACGAGCGACTACTACGGGCGCGCGGAGGTCGTGGCCGGTGAGGACGGCGCGCTGACCCTCCGCCTGGGGCCGGAACCCCAGGCGTACCGCCTCACCCACTACGACGGCGACGTCTTCAGCTTCGAGACACGCGGCGAGAACGCCGTCGGCCGCACCGGAGTCACCTTCACCGGAGACGGAAAGACCTTCACCGTTGAGTACCTGAACGGCGAGGGCCTGGGCACCTTCACCCGGGAGTAAGCCCCCGGGAGTACGCCCCCGGGTGTCAGCCCCCAGACGTCAGCTGTCGCTCGGGATGTCGAGTTCGCTCAGCTCGGTGACCTCGACCCAGTCCAGACCCGGGTCGTCGAAGGAGATCCGGTTGTTCGCGGTGTCGATGGCGACCACGCCGTACAGCACGTGCTCGCCGTCCGGCGCGCTCTCGTGGAGGTAGGACGAGGCGGCGGACGTCAGGTACTCGACGTGGTGGGCGACCCAGACGAGGTCGCCCGCGCCGTCCTCCATCTCCACGGCCTTGTAGACCTCGTACAGCTTGACGTCGGACTCGGGGTTGGGCGTCCACTCCAGGAGGACGCCGTCCTCGCGCGGGGTCGCCTTGAGGCCGGCGACCGGGGCGGGGGCGGTGTGGTCGTCGTGGGTGGCGGTGACGGCGGTGCGGGCCGAGGCGTTGCCCGCGGGGTCGACGGCCGAGACCCAGTAGGTGTAGCGGGTCCGCTCGGCGGCGGTGCGGTCCGTCCAGGTGGTGGCGGTGACGCCGGACGCGACCTGGGTGGCGGGGGTGGTGGTGCCGGTGCGCTGCCGGTGGACGGTGTACTTCGCCGCGCCCGCGACCGGCCGCCAGGCCAGGACGACGCCGGTGGCGCCGTCGGTCGCGGTCACGCCGGCCGGGGCGGCGGTCGGGGTCCGGTCCGCGGAGACGACCGTCAGGTCGGCGCCGCCGGGGGACTCGTTGCCGGCCCGGTCGACGGCGCGGAGCTCGTACACGTACGTCTGGCCGGTCGGCGGCGGGGAGTCGACGTGCGCGCGGGCGGTGACGAGCGCGGTGGCGCCGCTGACCTTCGCCCAGGTGGCGGAGGTGCTGAGGCGCCGGTAGACGCGGTAGCCGGCGAGGTCCATCTCCTTGTTCGCCGCCCACTTCAGCGTGGTCCTGTTGAGCGCGCGGTCGTAGACGGCGGTGGCGCCGGCGGGTGCCAGCGGGCGGACCTTGTCGGCGGTGGCGGTGGTGAGGGGCGCGTAGGCGAACCTGACGTTCGCCGTGCCCGTCCAGGCGACGTGGTCGACGCGGAGGGTGTGGCGGCCGGCGGGGACGGTGAGGTTGACCGTCTTCCGCTGGTTGACGGTGACGTTCTTCCAGAGGTCGATCCTGCGGACGCCGTCGAGGTAGACGCGGATGCCGTCCTGCGTCTCGGCGGCGAACGAGAAGGGGCCGCCGGAGCCGAAGTCGCGGGTGAGCGTCCAGCGGACGGAGAAGTTGTCCCTGGGCAGGGTGACGCCCGCCGGGTCGCCGAGGCCGTAGTTCTCGGCGATCGCGGCGTCGCAGGCGGTCAGCTTCGGGGTGCCGGTGAGGGTGGTGTTGGCGAAGTACTCCGCCTTCCACAGGGGGGACGCGCAGGTGACGGCCGCGGCGGCCGGGGTGGCGGTGAGCAGGCCGCCGGAGGCGGCGAGCGCGGCGGTGGTGGCCAGCGCGCAGAGGCGGTGACGAGTCAGCACAGGGCGGGTCAGCACAGGGAGGGGCCCTTTCCGGACCTGGAGGGAGGAGGCAGAAGCAGATCGAACGGCGAACGCCTGTGTGACCCACGAGGTGGGGGGAGGGTTGCCCCCTCCCCCCACCAACCTCTCCCTACGCGCCCCCTCAGCCGTACCGCCGCGGCGTCCACGTGATCGTGCGCCCGTCGCCCCGGTCGACCGCCCTGGTCTGCGAGGAGCCGATGAGCAGCAGGGTCCGCATGTCGACCTCGGAGGGGTCCAGGGTCTTCAGGGTCAGGACACGCACCGACTGCTCCGGGCCGCCGACGTCGCGGGCGACGACCACGGGGGTGTCGGGGGAGCGGAGTTCCAGGAGGAGGTCGCGGGCGGCGGCCACCTGGTGGGTGCGGGACTTCGACCCGGGGTTGTAGAGGGCGAGGACGAGGTCGGCCCCGGCGGCGGCGCGGAGGCGGTCCGCGATGACGTCCCAGGGCTTGAGCCGGTCGGAGAGCGAGATCGTCGCGTAGTCGTGGCCGAGCGGGGCGCCCGCCGCGGCGGCGGCCGCGTTGGCGGCGGTCACCCCCGGGAGGACCCGTACGGGCACGTCCGCGTACTCCGGCTCGCAGGCGACCTCCAGGACGGCGGTGGCCATGGCGAAGACGCCCGGGTCGCCGCCGGAGACGACCGCGACCTTGTGCCCGCGCCGGGCCAGGTCGAGGGCGAACTCGGCGCGCTCCGACTCGACCTTGTTGTCGGAGCCGTGCCGGATCTGGCCGGGGCGCAGCACCGGCACCCGGTCGAGGTAGGTGGTGTAGCCGACGAGCACGTCGGCGTTGACGAGGGCGCCGCGCGACTCGGGGGTCAGCCAGGGTGCCCCGGCGGGGCCGGTGCCGACGACGGTGACCTCGCCCGTCTCCCGTACGGGATTCTCCTGATCGATACGGGAGGGGAGGACGGCGACCGAGAAGTAGGGGACGGTCGACGGGTCGACGTCCGCGAGCCGCTCCGTCCGCTCGCCCGCCATGAACGCCCGCTCCACGTACCGGGCGTCGTCCAGCCGGCCCGCCCGCTCCAGGGCCCGCTTCACCGTCGGGAAGGTGCGGCCGAGCTTCATCACGACCGCCGAGTCCGTGCCCGCGAGGCGGGCCGTCAGCTCGTCCTCCGGCAGGGTGCCGGGGATGATCGTGAGGACCTCCTCCGCCTCGCACAGCGGCTCGCCGAGCCGCGCGGCGGCGGCGCTGACGGAGGTGACGCCGGGGATGACGGTGGTGTCGTACCGGTCCGCGAGCCGCTTGTGCATGTGCTGGTAGGAGCCGTAGAAGAGCGGGTCGCCCTCGGCGAGGACGGCGACCGTGCGGCCCGCGTCGAGGTGGGCGGCGAGCCGGGCCGCGGCCTCCTCGTAGAAGTCGTCGAGGGCGCCCCGGTAGCCGCCGGGGTGGTCGGTGGTCTCGACGGTGAGCGGGTACATCAGCCGCTCCTCGACGTGGTCCTCGCGCAGGTGGGGCGCGGCGATGGAGCGGGCTATCGAGCGGCCGTGCCGTGCCGAGTGGTAGGCGATGACGTCGGCCTCGGCGATGGCCTTCACGGCGGCGAGGGTGAGGAGGTCCGGGTCGCCGGGGCCGAGCCCGACGCCGTACAGCTTGCCGGTGGCGGGGGCGCTCATGCCTGGATCTCCGGTTCGTGCGCGAGGGCGTTGAGGGCGGCGGCGGTCATGGCGCTGCCGCCGCGCCGGCCGCGGACCACGAGGTAGTCGAGGCCGAGGTCGTTGGCGGCGAGGGCGTCCTTGGACTCGGCGGCGCCGATGAAGCCGACCGGGATGCCGAGGACGGCGGCGGGCTTCGGCGCGCCCTTCGCGATCATCTCCAGGAGGTGGAAGAGCGCGGTGGGGGCGTTGCCGATGGCGACGACGGAGCCTTCGAGGCGGTCCCGCCACAGTTCGAGGGCGGCGGCGGAGCGGGTGGTGCCGAGCTCGGCGGCGAGGGCGGGTACGGCCGGGTCGGAGAGCGCGCACAGCACGTCGTTGTCGGCGGGCAGCCGCTTGCGGGTGACGCCGGAGGCGACCATCTGGGCGTCGCAGAGGATGGGGGCGCCGGCCCGGAGCGCGGCGCGGGCGCGGGAGACGACGTCCGGGGAGTGGGCGATGTCCCGCACGAGGTCGGTCATGCCGCAGGCGTGGATCATGCGCACGGCGACGGTGGCGACGTCGTCGGGCAGCCCCGCGAGGTCCGCCTCGGCGCGGATCGTGGCGAAGGAGCGGCGGTAGATCTCGGCGCCGTCTTTCTCGTACTCGTACATCCTCAGCTCTCACTCATCTCGTACGGGCCGCCGCCACGGCTTCGGCCAGGGCGGTACGGGGGACGGGGGCGCCGTCCAGCAGATACGTGTCGGGGTCCCGGGCGGTGACCTCGATCCAGGTGCCGTGCGGGTGTCCGCAGCGGCGTTCGCACCCGGAGTAGTGCACGGGCAGCGGCCCGCCGGGCGCGCGCGCCGCGTCCGCCCGCACGTCGGCGAGGGACTTGGCGCAGCCGGGCGTCCCGGTGCAGGCGGTGACGCCGGTGCCGGGGGCGTCGGGCCGGGTGATCAGGCCGTGCGCCTCCAGGGCGGGGAGCCGCCCGGCGCCCGCCCCGACGACGACGGCGCCGCGCCAGGGCGTGAGGCGCACCTCGTCGGCGCCCTCGGCGAGGGCCCGCAGCTGGGCGGCGGTGAGCCGGCCGAGGGGGGCGAGGACATGCAGTGCGTGGCCGCCGAGCGGACCGGGTGCGGGCGGGAGCGCCGAAGGGGAAGGAAGGGACGGTACGGGCTCCGCGGTGATCCCCGCCCTGGCCAGGGCGCCGCCCCACTCCGGAAGCAGCCCGGCGGGAAGCTCGCGCGGGCGCCACGCGCCGGTGCCGGCGGCCGCGTCGAGGAAGGCGAGGGCGCAGGCGAGGGCGGCGGGGACGGCGTCGGCGGCGGACAGCCGGAAGGTCCGGGAGCCCGCCGTCAGGAGCGCGGCGCCGTCCGGTGCTGCGATCAAGGTCACATCGCCGCCGAGGCCGGTCACATCGCCGCGCCCGTCGTCGAGGACGAAGAGGAAACGCCCGGAGAGGCCCGCCGCGCGGGGCTCCGCGCAGAGGGCCGCGTCCAGCTCCCGCACCCACAACTGCACGTCCGCGTGGCCGAGTCCGTCGAGCCCGGCGGCGGGCGAGGCCACGATGTTGCGGACCCGCTCGTGCGTCGGGGACGGCAGCAGCCCCGCCGCCCCGAGCACCGCGGCCAGCTCCGCCCCGCACCCCTCCCCGAGCCCCCGCAGCTCCGCGTTCCCCCGCGAGGTCACACTGACCCGCCCGTCCCCCAGAGACGCGGCGGCCCCCGCCAGCACCTCCACCTGACGCGCCGTCAACCGCCCCCCGGGCAGCCGGAGTCGAGCCAGGAACCCGTCATCGGCGCCATGCAGACGCAGCGCCCCGGGGCACGCGTCGCCACGGTCCCGTATGCGGGGTTCGCCCGGTTCGGGCGTCGTGGGTGGGGTCGGCGGCATGGCGGCGAGCATACCCACGGGGAACCGGACGACCACCGGGTGTGATCCGGCCGACTCTCCGGCCCCCTCCGGCGCGCCGACCGCACGATCTACTATGCAGATCGGCATGGGGTCCCAGGACCCCGGGGAGGAAGCCCGGTGAGAATCCGGCGCGGTCCCGCCACTGTGAGCCCGTACCGGGGACGGTTCGGGTGAGTCAGGAACTCCCGCCGTCCATACGACCACCCGGGGCGCGGACAACCCCGAGGAAGGGCCTGAGCCTCGCCATGCTCCTGCTGCTGTCGCACTCCGACACCGACCTGCTCAGTGCCCGCGCGGCGAACGCTGCCGCGCCCGAAGGGCCGGTCGCGTACCGCTTCGCCAATCCCTCCCGGCTTCCGCTGGGTGACCTGACCGGGCTCCTCGACGGGGTCGAGCTCGTCGTCGTCCGGCTGCTCGGCGGGGTCCGCTCCTGGCAGGAGGGGCTCGACACGCTCCTCGCGAGCGGAAAGCCGGTCGTCGTGCTCAGCGGCGAACAGGCACCCGACGCCCAGCTGATGGCCGCCTCCACCGTGCCGATCGGCGTCGCCACCGAGGCGCACGCCTACCTCGCCCACGGCGGACCCGGCAACCTGGAGCAGCTGGCCCGCTTCCTCTCCGACACCGTGCTGCTCACCGGCCACGGCTTCGAGGCACCGGCCGCCGCCCCCACCTGGGGCCCCCTCGACCGCGCCGAGCGGAACGGGACCGGACCGGTCATCGCGGTGCTCTACTACCGCGCCCACCACATGAGCGGGAACACCGCCTTCGTCGGCGCCCTCTGCGACGCCATCGAGGACGCCGGGGCCCGCGCGCTGCCGCTGTACGTGGCCTCCCTGCGGGCCCCCGAGGAGGAGCTGCTCGCCGTCCTGCGCGGAGCCGACGCCATCGTCACCACCGTCCTCGCCGCCGGCGGCACCAAGCCCGCCGCCGCGCAGGCGGGCGGCGACGAGGAGGCGTGGGACGCGGGCGCGCTCGCCGCGCTCGACGTGCCGGTGCTCCAGGCGCTCTGCCTGACCGGCTCGCGCTCCGCCTGGGACGAGAACGACGAGGGCCTGTCGCCGCTGGACGCAGCCAGCCAGGTCGCCGTCCCCGAGTTCGACGGGCGGCTCATCACCGTCCCGTTCTCCTTCAAGGAGATCGACGCCGACGGGCTGCCCGCGTACGTCGCCGACGCCGAGCGCGCCGCCCGCGTCGCCGGCATCGCCGTCCGCCACGCCCGCCTCCGGCACATCCCGAACGCCGAGAAGAGGCTCGCGCTCGTCCTCTCCGCGTACCCCACCAAGCACTCCCGCATCGGCAACGCGGTCGGCCTCGACACCCCCGCCTCCGCCGTCTCCCTGCTGCGCCGCCTGATCGCCGAGGGCTACGACTTCGGCCCCGAGGCGGACCTGCCGGGCCTCGTCTCCGGCGACGGCGACGAGCTGATCTACGCCCTCATCGAGGCCGGCGGCCACGACCAGGACTGGCTCACCGAGGAGCAGCTGGCGAAGAACCCGGTCCGCATCCCGGCCGCCGACTACAAGCGCTGGTACGCCGAGCTGCCCGCCGAGCTGCGCGAGCAGGTGGAGGAGCACTGGGGCCCGGCGCCCGGCGAGATGTTCCTCGACCGGTCCCGCAACCCCGAGGGCGACATCGTCCTCGCGGCCCTGCGGCGCGGGAACCTCCTCGTGCTCATCCAGCCGCCGCGCGGCTTCGGCGAGAACCCGATCGCGATCTACCACGACCCCGACCTGCCGCCCTCCCACCACTACCTGGCCGCCTACCGCTGGATCGCGGCCCGCGCGGAGGACGGCGGCTTCGGCGCCGACGCGATGGTGCACCTGGGCAAGCACGGCAACCTGGAGTGGCTGCCCGGCAAGAACGCCGGCCTGTCCGCCGCCTGCGGCCCCGACGCGGCCCTCGGCGACCTGCCGCTGGTCTACCCGTTCCTCGTCAACGACCCGGGCGAGGGCACCCAGGCCAAGCGCCGCGTCCACGCCACCCTCGTCGACCACCTGGTGCCGCCGATGGCCCGCGCCGACTCGTACGGCGACATCGCGCGCCTGGAGCAGCTCCTCGACGAGTACGCGCAGATCTCCTCGATGGACCCGGCGAAGCTGCCCGCGATCCGCGCCCAGATCTGGACCCTGATCCAGGCCGCCAAGCTCGACCACGACCTCGGCCTGGCGGAGCGGCCCGACGACGACGGCTTCGACGACTTCCTGCTGCACGTCGACGGCTGGCTGTGCGAGGTCAAGGACGCCCAGATCCGCGACGGCCTGCACGTCCTCGGCGGCGCCCCGGAGGGCGAGGCCCGGGTCAACCTGGTCCTGTCCATCCTCCGCGCCCGCCAGATCTGGGGCGGCACCCAGGCCCTGCCCGGCCTGCGCGAGGCCCTCGGCCTGGACGAGTCGGCCGCGACCCGCACCACCGCCGACGAGGCGGAGGCGAAGGCCCGCGAGCTGGTCGAGGCGATGGAGGCCGCCGGCTGGTCCGTCGACGCGGTCGCGACCGTGGCCGCCGCGCACGGCCCGGACGTGCACGCGGTGCTGCGCTTCGCCTGCGAGCAGGTCGTGCCGCGCCTCGCCGCCACCACGGACGAGCTGGGCCACGCCGTGCACGCCCTGAACGGCGGCTTCGTCCCGGCCGGCCCGTCCGGCTCGCCGCTGCGCGGTCTGGTCAACGTGCTGCCGACCGGCCGGAACTTCTACTCCGTCGACCCGAAGGCCGTGCCGTCCCGGCTCGCCTGGGAGACCGGCCAGGCGCTCGCCGACTCCCTCCTGGAGCGGTACCGCACCGACAACTGGGGGTCCCCCCGCCCGGAGGGTGGGGGAGAGTGGCCCACCTCCGTCGGCCTCTCCCTGTGGGGCACCAGCGCCATGCGCACCGCCGGCGACGACGTCGCCGAGGCGCTCGCCCTGCTCGGCGTCCGCCCGCTGTGGGACGAGGCGTCCCGCCGCGTCAACGGCCTGGAGCCGATCCCGGTCGCGGAGCTCGGCCGCCCGCGCGTCGACGTCACCCTGCGCATCTCCGGCTTCTTCCGGGACGCGTTCCCGCACGTCATCGGCCTCCTCGACGACGCCGTCCGGCTGGTCGCGGGGCTCGACGAGCCCGCGGAGGACAACTACGTCCGCGCCCACGCCCAGGCCGACCTCGCCGAGCACGGCGACGAGCGCCGCGCCACCACCCGCATCTTCGGCTCCCGCCCCGGCACCTACGGCGCGGGCATCCTCCAGCTGATCGACTCGCGGGACTGGCGCACCGACGCCGACCTCGCCGAGGTGTACACGGTGTGGGGCGGGTACGCGTACGGGCGCGGGCTCGAAGGACGCCCGGCGCGCGCCGAGATGGAGACCGCGTACAAGCGGATCGCGGTGGCGGCGAAGAACACCGACACCCGCGAGCACGACATCGCCGACTCGGACGACTACTTCCAGTACCACGGCGGCATGGTGGCGACCGTCCGCGCGCTGCGCGGCACCGCCCCCGAGGCGTACATCGGCGACTCGACCCGCCCGGAGACCGTCCGCACCCGGACCCTGGTGGAGGAGACCTCCCGGGTCTTCCGGGCGCGGGTGGTCAACCCGCGCTGGATCGAGGCGATGCGCCGCCACGGCTACAAGGGCGCGTTCGAGCTGGCCGCGACCGTCGACTACCTCTTCGGTTACGACGCCACGACCGGGGTCGTCGCCGACTGGATGTACGACAAGCTCACCCAGGAGTACGTCCTCGACGAGACGAACCAGGCGTTCCTCAAGGAGGCCAACCCCTGGGCCCTGCACGGCATCGCGGAGCGCCTCCTGGAGGCCGAGTCGCGCGGCATGTGGGAGAAGCCGGACCCGGAGACCCTGGCCGCCCTGCGCCAGGTGTTCCTGGAGACGGAGGGCGACCTGGAGGGTTCCGACGACTAATCGCGGCTAGCTGTTCACGAGGGCCTGGGCCGGGGCCAGTTCGAGGCGTCGGCCCGGGAAGCGCGCGCGGAGCCGGCGGTCGTGGCTGACGATGACGAGAGTGCCCCGGTAGGTCGCGAGGGCGGCCTCGATCTCCTCCACGAGGGCCGGTGCCAGGTGGTTGGTCGGCTCGTCGAGGAGCAGCAGGTCGGCCGGGGCGGTCACCAGGCGGGCCAGCTCCAGCTTGCGGCGCTGGCCCGTCGACAGCAGGCGGACCGGGGTCCCCAGGTCCCGGGCGGCGAACAGCCCGAGCGAGAGCAGCTCGTCCTCCCGGCCCGCGCCGAAGGCTTCGCCGACCGTACGGGGATCGGTGGGCGGGGCCGTGTCCTGACGGAGCAGTCCGACCCGGCGCGGAGCCCTCACGGTGCCCGCGTCCGGGGCGAGTTCACCCGCCAGGACCCTGAGCAGGGTCGTCTTCCCGGCGCCGTTGGGCCCGGTGACGAGCAGCCGCTCGCCCGGTTCCATGCGCAGGGTGACCGGCGCGAGGCGGCCCTCGATCCCGGCCCCGGTCAGCTCCACGGCCGCGCCCTCGCCCGCCTCCGCCAGGTCCGCGCGGAAGCGCAGCGGCTCGGGCGGCGGCGGCACCGGGTGCTCGGTGAGCCGGGCCAGCCGCTCGCGGGCGGCGCGGATCCTGCTCATCGCCCCGTGCGCCCGTGACCGGGCCCGGAAGGCGCCGGCCCCGCTGAACGCGGCGGGGGCCTTGCGCGGGATGGCCGTGAAGCGGTCGATGGCGCTGTCCGCGAGGGCCCGATGGCGGGCCAGTTCCTCCTTCCACTCCTCGTACTCCCGCGCCCTGCGGGCCCGTTCGGCCGCGCGCCCGGCGAGGTAGCCCGCGTAGCCGTCGCCGTAGCGGCGCAGCGTGTGCCGGTCCTCGTCGACCTCCAGGACGGAGGTGGCGACCCGGTCGAGGAAGGCGCGGTCGTGGGAGACGGCCACGACGGTGCCCCGGTGGGTGCGCAGCCGCTCCTCCAGCCAGGCGACGGCCTCGTCGTCGAGGTCGTTCGTCGGCTCGTCGAGCAGCAGCAGCTCGGGGTCGGCGGCGAGGACGCCGGCGAGCGCGAGCCGGGCCCGCTGTCCGCCGGAGAGGGTGCCGAGCGGCCGGTCCCGGCCGGGCGGCGCGGTCTCGCCGAGGCGGCGCAGCACGGTCGCCACGCGCCGGTCGGCCCCGGCGCCGCCGCGCGCCTCGTAGGCGGCGAGCAGGGACGCGTACCGGTCGAGCCCGGCGGGGGTGAGGGCGCGCTCCGCCTCGCGGATCTCCCGCTCCAGCTCCCGGATCTCCGCGAGCGCGTGGTCGACGGCGTCGCCGACGGTCGCGGTCGCGGGGAGGTCGAGGGTCTGGGCGAGGTGGCCGAGGCCGCCGGGGGCGTCGACGGCCACGGTGCCGTTGTCGGCGGTCTCGAGGCCGGCGAGGAGCCGGAGCAGGGTGGACTTCCCGGAGCCGTTGTCCCCGACGACGCCGAGGCGCTCGCCGGGCCGGACGGTGAGGGAGACGCGGTCGAGGACGGTCCGGTGGTGGACGTACCGGTCGTCGTAGCGCTTGGTGACCTCGGTGAGTTGTGCACGGAACAAGGGCGGTCTCCTGCCGTCGGGGAGGCGAGACGGGGCGTCTCGTTGAGTAGACGGTAGGGGATGTGGGGGGAGATCGCAAGACGGTGCGTCTCGTCTCGCGGGTAAAGGTCTAGGAGCTGGCTATGCGCAGCACCAGTGCGGCCGCCGGGAGGACGGTGAGGACCAGGACCGGCGCCAGCTCGTAGTCCTTCGCCCGGAGGTGGGTGATCAGGGCGCCGATGAAGTAGAGGACCAGACCGAGAGCGGCGGCCGCGCCGAGGGCCGGGACGGCGAGTCCGGCGAGCAGGCCGAGCGCGCCGGCGGCCTTCGCCGCGCCGAGCCAGGGCATCCAGGCGTCCGGCACCCCCAGCTTCGTCATGGTCCCCGCGACGGCGGGGTTGCGGGTGATGGCCATGAACGCGGAGGCGGACATGGCGAGGGCGAGGAGGACGGCGAGGGCGGCGTAGGCGATGAACATGGTGGAGCTCCAACGGTCTGGGGACGACAACCGTTGAAGAGTAACAACGATTTATCTCGCTCCACAATGGAGTTGTTGTTACGGTGGACGGCATGGCAGCCCTTCCGACCGACCGGCTCGGTTTCCTCCTCTCCTTCCGCGGAGAGCTGACGAGCGTGCGCATCCGCTCCGCCCTCGGTGTCGCCGGGCTGCATCCGCGCAACGCGATGACGCTGATGCGGCTGGCGGCGGCGCCGATGAGTCAGCGGGAGCTGGCGGCGGCGATGGAGGTCGACCCCAGTCAGCTGGTCGCGATACTCAACGAGTTGGAGGCGGGGGGGTTGGCGGAGCGGCGGCGGGATCCCGCGGATCGGCGGCGCCACATCGTCGAGATGACCCCTGCGGGGTCGGCGCTTCTGGAGCGGGTCGATGAGGCGGTGGCGGAGGCGGAGCGCGAGCTCTTCGCGAACCTCACCCAGCCGGAACAGGCCCTGCTACGGGGCCTCCTGGACCGCGTGGTGGTCGACCCGGGGTCCCACGAGTGCGGCGAGTAACGCTGCTGCCGTTTCGTTGTGGGCATACGTTCCGCTAGGGCGGAACGGGTGGGCACAACGGAACGGCACCCTCTGCGGGTGCCTCCGCACGCGTCCCTGACCCGCACCACAAGCGCACCGCGCTACGGGTGCGGGTTCAGGCGCGGAAAGCCTAGGCCCGGCAGGGGGCGCCGTCCCGTGTGCCCACCCGTCCCGCCCCTAGCGGGACGCATGCCCACACGGAGGTGCAGCGGGGAGGGCGCCGTCCCGTGGGCGCGGGCACGCGGAGGTGCGGCGAAGGGCGCCGTCCCGTGGGTGCGGGCACGCGCGGGGGTGGGTGCGGCCCGGGGCGCCGGCCTGGGGGCGTGGGCACCCGCGGGGGTGCGGCGGAAGGGTGCCGTCCCGCACGCGCGGGGGTGCGGCGGAGGGTGCTGTCCCGTGGGTGGTGGGCCGCACGTTAGTTCTTGGTTGCGGCGGCTGACTTTGCCGCTGCTGTTGCGTTGACGTTGCCCAGGCCCAGTTTCAGGTTGTTCGTGGGGTTGCTTGCCGTGTCTCGGATCGTCTGCATGATCTGGGTGGGGTTCAGGCCCTGTTGGTGGAGGAGGGCGGCTACGGCGGAGACGTAGGGGGAGGCCATGGAGGTGCCGGAGAGCTTGCCGTAGCCGGTGGTGTTCTTGAGGGTCTCCTTCGCCGTGTAGGTCGGCAGGGTGGAGAGGATGTCGACCCCGGGCGCCGCCACCGCGTTCTGCGCGCCGAAGTTGGTGAAGGAGGCCGGCTGCCCGTTCTGGTCGGCCGCGTTGACGACGAGGACCGGGGTGTCCACCTCGTACGGCTGGAGCACGGTCGAGTCGTTGCCGGCCGCGGCGACCACGACCGCCCCCTTGCCGTTGGCCACCGAGATCGCCTCGTTGAGGACACCGCCCTTGAGCAGCCGGGCCATCAGGCCGGACTCGCCGAGGGAGAGGTTGATGACGTCCGCGCCGTGCTGCGCGGCCCAGACGATCCCCTTCGTGATGTTCGCGTCGCTGCCGCTGCCGTCCGCGCCCAGCACCCGTACCGGCATGATCTTCGCGCCGGGCGCGCCGCCCGCGATCCCGACGCCGTTCTCGGTGTGCGCCGCGGCGATGCCGGAGACGTGCGTGCCGTGCCCGTTGAGGTCCTTCGGCTCGTCGTCGCCGTCCACGAAGTCGTAGCCGTCGACGAGCCGTCCCTTGAGGTCGGGGTGGTCGGGGTCGACTCCGGTGTCGACGACGGCGATGACCGTGTCGTCGCCCTTGGCCGTGCCCCACGCGTCGGGCAGCTTCAGGGCGTCCAGCGCCCACTGCTGACTCCGCATCGGGTCGGGCTTGTCGTCGTCGCTGCCGCAGCCGGTCGCGAGGGCGGCGGTGAGGGTGGCGAGGGCGGTGAGGGCGGCGGCGGACCGACGGCGCATGAAGACTCCCCAATCGACGGCATTCGTCAGTATTTGACCTAGTCAACAACTCCGGATGCGGCCCCGCATCCGGAGGCAACAAGGACGGCAGCCCGCCGAAACCCGCATTGTTCTAGTAGAGTGCGAACAAGGGAGGTTTTCATGACCACTGCTCCGCACTCCGCCGCACTCCGCGTCCCGCTCCGCCTGCGCGCGCTCGCCGCGCTCCCCTTCGTCCTCGCCGTCGCCGTCTACCTGGCACTCTTCGCCGTCCGGTCCGACCGGCTGCCCGACCCGCTCGCCACCCACTTCTCCTTCGGCGGCGAGGCCGACGGCTTCACCGGCCGCACCGCCTTCGCCGTCGCCGGTACCGCGCTGCTGCTCACCCTCGGCGCCGGCTGGACCGCCTTCGTGCGGCGCGACGCGCTGTGGGGCGCCTGGCTGACGGCCGGTCTCGTCGGCGCGCTGCTCTGCCTCGTCGTCGGCGACAACGTCGACGTGGCCGACCCCGCCCGCGTCGTCTCGCCGTTCTCGAACCTCGCCGTCGCGGCGGCCGTCGGAGGCGTCCTCGCCCTCGCCGGACACGCCCTCTCCCGGCTCACCCCGCCCGAGGACCCCGCGAGCGACCGGGACGGCGGGGGCGTCGACCACGACGCGCCCCGCCTCGACCTCGGCGCCGGCGAGGTCGCCGGCTGGTCCCGCGCGACCGCCTCCGGCCCGCTCACCGCGCTCGGCCTGCTCCTCCTCGCCGGAGGCGCCGTCGCCGCCCTCCTCGGACCGTGGCAGCTGCTCCTCGTCACGATCCCCATCGGCCTCCCGGGTCTCGCCCTCGCACGGGTCCGCGTCAACGTCGACCGGCACGGCCTCACCGTCCGCTCCACGCTCGTCCCCCGGCCCCGCGTCCACGTGCCGCTCGCCGACATCGCCGGCGCCGACGTCCGGGACGTGGACGCCCTGCGCGAGTTCGGCGGCTGGGGCTACCGGGTCCGCGCCCACCGCACCGGAGTGATCCTCCGCTCCGGCGAGGCGCTGGTCGTCCGGCGCGCGAACGGGCGCGAGTTCGCCGCCACCGTGCCCGACGCCCGGACCGCCGCCGCCCTCCTCAACACCCTCGTCGAGCGGCGTGGAAGGCTCTGACCGTGCTCTTCCGTGTCGACCCCGCCTCCGCCGTCCCGCTCGGCGACCAGATCGCCGCCTGCGTCCGCGGCGCCCTCGCCGACGGCACCGCCGTGCCCGGCGAGCGGCTCCCGGCCGCCCGCGAGCTCGCCGACTCTCTCGGCGTCAACGTCCACACCGTCCTGCGCGGCTACCAGCGGCTCCGCGAGGAGGGCCTCATCGAACTCCGGCGCGGCCGCGGCGCCCTCATCGTCCCCGGCGCCACCGCCCCCGACCGCGCCCGCCTCGTCACCCGGCTCCGCGAGGCCGCCGCCGAGGCCCGCGAACTGGGCCTCACCGACGAGGAGTTCCTCGACCTGGCCCGCGCCGGACTCCAGTAGCCCCGACCCGACCGACCCTGGTAGTCCCGACCCGACCCTGGTAGTCCCGACCCCGGTAGCCCCTCCCCCTACCCCAGGACGCGGACCGGCGCGCCCGCCAGGTACGCCTCGATGCCCTCCACCGCCTGCCCGAAGTAGCGGGCGTAGTTGGCCTCGGAGACGTATCCGAGGTGGGGGAGGGCGAGGACGTTCGGGAGGGTACGCAGCGGATCGCCGGCCGGCAGCGGCTCGGTCTCGTACACGTCGAGCCCCGCCCCGGCGAACCACCGCTCGCGCAGCGCCCGCAGCAGCGCCGTACCGTCCACGAGCCCGGCCCGCGAGGTGTTCACGAGGTACGCCCCCGGCCGCATCGCCCGCAGTTCCGGCTCGCCGACGATGCCCCGGGTCCGGTCGGAGAGCACCAGGTGCAGCGAGACGACGTCGCTCTCCGCGAACACCTCGGCCTTGCTCCGCGCCAGCCGTACGCCGTCCCCGTGCGCGGCGACCCGCTCCTCCGTCAGGTGCGGGCTCCAGGCGAGGACGTCCATGCCGAAGGCGCGGCCGACGGCGGCGACCCGGCCGCCGATCTTCCCCAGGCCGAGCAGGCCCAGGGTGCGGCCGGCCAGGTCGCCGCCGACCGTCGACTGCCAGGGGCCGCCCGCGCGCAGCGCCGCGGCCTCGGTCGTGACGTGCCGGACGAGCCCCAGGATCAGCGCCCAGGTGAGCTCGGCGGGCGGCTCGGAGCCGCTGGCCGTGCCGCAGACGGTGATCCCGCGCTCCCGGCAGGCGGCCAGGTCGATGGAGGCGTTGCGCATCCCCGAGGTGACGACGAGCCGCAGCCGGGGCAGCCGGTCGATCAGGGCGGCGTCGAGCGGCGTCCGCTCGCGCATGACGACCAGGATCTCGCAGTCCCCGACGGCCTCCACCAGCGCGTCCCGGTCCGCCAGGTGTTCGCGGAGGACGCGTACCTCCACCCGGCCGTGGAGCGGGCTCCAGTCGGCGGAGGAGAGGGCGGCGCCCTGGTGGTCGTCGAGCACGGCACAGCGCGGCAGCGGCAGCGGAGTCATACCGGCATGATCGCGCACCCCGCCCCGGCACCCGTCGGCACCCGTCCGTACCCGCCTGCCGGTCCTCTCCGGCCGGCCGCCGCCGGAGGGGATCACCCGTTCGGAGTCGTCCCGGGAGCCGGTTCCGTGCCCCGCCCCCACAGTGGCCCCATGGGAGTACCTGGTGGCGGGACCGACGACGAACTCACCATGCTGCGGGCCCGGGTGGCGGCCCTGGAAGCCGGATCGGGACAGGGGGCGAAGTGGGCCCGCGAGCACCACCGCCTCCGCTCCTTCTTCTCCGCGCTCCTCGTGGTCATCGGCTGCGTGCTCGTGCCGCTGGGCCTGGTGGCCGCCTGGACCGCGGACATCCTGGGCGACACCGACCGCTACGTGCAGACGGTGACCCCGCTCGCCTCCGACCCGGACGTGCAGGCGGCGGTCGCGACCCGGGTGACCGGCGCCGTCATGGAGCACATCGACCTCCAGTCCCTCCTGGAGGGCGTCGCCCCCGACCAGCGGCCGCTCGTGGAGAAGGCGCTCGGAAAGCTCGGCGGCTCCCTGGAGGGCGCGGTCGCCAGCTTCGTCCAGGACCGGGCGCAGGACGTCGTCGCCTCCCCGGCCTTCGAGACCGTCTGGACCGACGCCAACCGTGCCATCCACACCTCCCTCGACCGGGCCCTGACGGGCGACGAGGACGGGGCGGTGAAGATCGAGACGGACGCGGTGACGATCGACCTCGCGCCCGTCATCGACCGGGTGAAGGAACGTCTCGTCGACGCGGGCCTCACCGTTGCCGGCAACATCCCCGAGCTGCACACCGACTTCACCGTCCTGCGCTCCGACGACATCGGGAAGGCGAAGACCGGCTTCGCGCTGCTCCAGACCATGGGCTTCTGGCTGCCGGTGATCGCGGTCCTGTGCGTGGCGGGCGGCGTGCTGCTCGCGGTGCGCCGCCGCCGGGCGCTGGTCGCCGGGGCCCTGGGCTTCGCCGTGGCGGCCCTGGTCCTCGGGATCGCGCTCACCGTCTTCCGTACCGTCTATCTGAACGCCCTGCCCGCCTCGGTCTCCCCGGCGGCCGCCGGCTCCGTCTACGACACCCTGATCCGCTTCCTGCGCACCTCGGTCCGGGTGTGCGCGGTGCTCGGCGTGCTCGTCGCGCTGGCCGCCTGGCTGTCCGGGCCGAGCCGCCCGGCCGTCCTCGTGCGCGGGCTGTGGCGCTCGGGCATCACGGCGACCCGGTCGACGGCGGACCGGGCGGGGATGCGGCTGGGCCCGGTCGGGCCCTTCGTCCGCCGCTTCCGCACCTGGATCGTGTGGATCCTGGTCGCGGGCGCGGCGCTGGCCTTCGTCCTCTGGCCGCACCCGACCGGCTGGGTCGTGATCGGCCTCGCCCTGGCCCTCCTCTTCGCCCTGGCGGTGACGGCCTTCCTGGCGGAACCGGAACCGGAGGAAGGGGCGAAGCCGGAGGACACCGGAGTACCCGTGTAGGGCTAGGGCAGGCGGGCGGCGAGGCCGTCGAGGAGGGCGTCGAGCCCGTACGCGAAGGTGTCCTCGGGCGCCTCGGCGTACGCGGCGGCGGCCGCGTCCATCGCGTCGATACGGCTCCTGAGCCGCGGGAACCGGGAGGCCGCCTCGGCCGCCTCCTTCATCGTGGCGGCGAAGACCTCCTCGGGATCCCGGCCCTCGCGCTGGATGCGGCGGGTGAGGGCGGCGGTGGCGGAGGCGCCGGACGCGTTGCCGAGGACGTACGTGAACACGGCGGCGGCCGCCCGGTCGGCCTCGGCGCCGGCGAAGCCCGCGGTCTCGTAGACGGCGAGGCTGTGGTCGTCGTGCCGGGCCTTGGCCTCGCCGTGGAAGAGGTGCGTGGCGAGGGCCTGCACGAGCCACGGGTGGCGGGTGAAGACGGCGAGCAGGTCGGTGGCCATGGCGGTGGCGGCGGCGCGCCAGCCGATCGCGTCGGTGTCGGGCAGCCGGATCTCGTCCCAGACGCGGTCGCCGGCGAGGGCGACCAGGTCGTCCTTGTTCTTCACGTGCCAGTAGACGGCGGTGGCGGCGGAGTTCAGGCGCTGCCCGAGGGCGCGCATGTTGAGTCCTTCCAGGCCGTCCTCGTCGAGGAGTTCGACGGCGGTGGAGACGATCTGGTCGCGGGTGAGGGCAGGGCGGGGCATGGGTTCACGATAGGTCACCGGGCGCTCTGTTGCACTTAGTTCAAGAAGACTCTTGCACTTAGTTCAACTCTGGCTCTATGGTTCTGGCATCGCCACCACTTGAACTAAGTACAAGTCGTGGACTGCCCCGAAACAGAGAACGAGGACCGCCATGAACCCGGTTGCCACCGCCGCCGCCGTCGCCCAGATCGCCGTCGCCCTCGCCTTCCTCAGCATCCCCCTCCTCCGCCACCGCTTCGGCCCCGCCGCCAAGGCCGCCGCCGTCACCGAACTGCGCGGGCAGGGCGTCCGCCCCGAGGTCCTGGACGAGAACGGGCTCCGCTTCGACGCGAGCGGGCACGAGTGGTGGGCGCCCGGCGCCTTCGCCGCCGTCAACCTCGCCGTCGCCGCCCTCAATCTCGCGGGCAACTCCTGGGGCACCACCCTGACCTGGGTCTTCTCCTCGATCGCCTTCCTCGCGAACCTCGCGATCCTCCAGAGCCAGCTCGGCGCCGCGAAGTCCGTCACCGCCGCGTTCCGCCGCAAGGGCGACCCCGAGCTGGCCAAGATCGACGTCCCCGCCTTCCTCAAGGCGGCCGAGGGCGCCTTCCCGTCCTGGACCCGCGTCCTCCAGAACGCGCGGCACGCCTTCGTCTTCGCCGGCTCGGCCCTCGCGGTCACGGCGGTCACGTTCCTCTGACGCACCGGACGAGTCCCAGGCCCTCCCACCCGGTCAGGATTCGAGAAGCGCGGGCGCACCCCGCCAACTACCTTGATCCGTATGGACATCACGATTCACACGACCGTCCTCCCGCACGAGGACCCCGACGCCTCCCTCGCCTTCTTCCGCGACGTCCTCGGCTTCGAGGTCCGCAGCGACGTCGGCCAGGGCCGGATGCGCTGGATCACCGTCGGCCCCTCGGGACAGCCCGGCACCTCGATCCTGCTCGCCCCGCCGGCCGTCGACCCGGGCATCACGGAGGACGAGCGCCGCACCATCACGGAGATGATGGCCAAGGGCACGTACGGCTGGATCCTCCTCGCCACCCCCGACCTCGACGCCGTCTTCGAGAAGGTCACCGCCGGAGACACCGAGGTCGTCCAGGAGCCGACCCAGCAGCCGTACGGCGTCCGCGACTGCGCCTTCCGCGACCCGGCGGGCAACCTGATCCGCATCCAGGAACTGCGCTGAACCCCAGGGGGGGGGACCGACATGTGCCAGCCCGCATGGGCCGCGGCCCGCACGGAGGCGGTACGGCTCCAGGCGCTGAGAGTCCTGCGCCGGGTCCGCGACCGCATCGACCGCGAGTACACCCGCCCGCTGGACGTCCCGCGCCTGGCCCGGGAGGCGGGCCTGACCGCCGAGACGCTGCACCGCACGTTCACCCGGGCGTACGAGACCACCCCGTACGCCTATGTCACCACCCTCCGCACCACCCAGGGAAGCGCAGCATGACGCCCACGCCAGCCACCCAGCCCACCCCGCCCACCCCACCCGCGCCGCCCGCGCCGAGGTCCCGCGAGGAGCGTCTCAAGGACACCCTGGCCCGGCTGGAGACGGACGTGGACCTGTGGGTGGCCAGCCAGGGCCACCTCGTCCCGCTCTCCTTCCTCTGGGACGGCACCACCGTCCTGATCTCCACCCCGCGCGCCTCCCGCACCGCCCGCAACCTCCTGGCCGACGGCCGGGTCAGGCTGGCCCTCGGACCCACCCGCGACGTCGTGATGATCGACGGCACTGCCGAGCCCGTGGACCTCGCCGATCTCCCCGCCGGCACGGGCGACGCGTTCGCGGAGAAGACCGGCTTCGACCCGCGCGAACTCACCCGGCCGTACCAGTACTTCCTGATCAGGCCGCACCGCGTGCACGCCTGGCGCGAGGCCGACGAACTGGACGGCCGCACCCTGATGCGCGACGGCGCCTGGCTCTCCTGAGCGGCCCGGTCAGTTTCGGAGAAGCACCCCGACCGGCCGAAACCTAGCCTGGGAACAGCACCGGGAAAGACGGGAACGACGAGGGGAAGCGCGACCACCATGACCGCCAAGACCAGCAAGCTCGCGAAGTCTGCCGAGCCTGCTACGCCCGCCAAGACCACCAAGCCCGCCGCGACCACGAAGAGCACCAAGCCCGCCAAGTCCTACGACGGATTCACGGACGACGAGCGGGAGGCGATGAAGGAGCGGGCGAAGGAGCTCAAGGCCGGCAAGGCGCGGGGCAGCCGCGCCAAGGCCGCCGACGGCGAGGCCGACCTCCTCGCGAAGATCGCCGAGATGGCGGGCGAGGACCGCGCGCTCGCCGAGGGCGTCCACGCCCTGGTGAAGAAGGTCGCGCCCGGCCTCACCCCCAAGACCTGGTACGGCATGCCCGCCTACGCCCAGGACGGCAAGGTCCTCTTCTTCTTCCAGAGCGCGGCCAAGTTCAAGGCCCGCTACGCCACCCTCGGCTTCAACGACCCCGCCACCCTCGACGACGGCGACATGTGGCCCACCTCCTTCGCGCTCACCACCCTCACCCCCGAGGTCGAGGCCCGCATCGAGGCCCTCATCGCCCGCGCCACCGCCGCCTGACGCGGCCTGACGCGGGCCCCGGTCCGGGATATGGCTCAGGCCGCCCGCATGCCCTCCCTGTGGTCCCCGTACCGGGGTGTCCAGGCGAGGTCGCGGGTGGCCTTCGCGTGCGAGGCGCGGAGGTGGGTGTCGAGCATGAGGGCGCCGAGGTAGGGGACGGCCAGGCGGAGCAGGCGGCCGGGGACGCGGAGCCGGGAGCCGCGGGCGGCGGCCAGCTCGCCCCAGGTGGAGGGCCGGTCGTCGACGATGTTGTACGCCTCGCCCGCGCGGCCCCGCTCCAGCGCGGCGACGGTCGCCTCGGCGGCGTCCTCGACGTGGACCCACGACATCGTGCCGCCGCCGCCCCGAGGAACCGGGAATGGCCGGGTCCCGGGCGTGGGGTCGAACCAGGTGCCGGGTCCGTAGAAGACGCCGTACCGCAGCGCCGTGCCCGCCACGTGCTCCGCGGCGAAGAGCCGGCCCTCCGCCTCGACGAGGCCGGTGACCACGTGGTCCGCGACCGTGCCGTTCAGGACGCCGAACGGGTCCTCCTCGGTGAGCGGCCGGCCGCCGTGGTCGCGGTAGCCGTAGCCCAGGACCAGCGACTGCGTGACGAACCGGCCCGCCCCGAGCACCCCCGCCGCCTCCAGGAGGTGAGCGGTGCCGCGCTCCCGCAGGACGTTGCTGGGGTCGTCCGCGGTGAGCCGCAGCCGGGGCGCCTTGAGCGCGGTCAGCTGGTGGACCACCGCGTCGGCGGACCTCCCGTCCAGCGCCCGCAGCAGGCCCTCCCGGTCGAGCGCGTCCGCCCGGACGGGCGTCGCGCCCAGAGCGCGTACCGTCTCCGCCGAACCCTCCGAACGGGCGAGGGCCAGCACCTCGTGCCCGCCCCGGATCAGGGCGCGGGTGAGCGGACGTCCGATGGCGCCGGTCGCGCCGGCGAGCAGGATCCTCATGGTCAACCTCCAGGTGTCTCCATACGGAAGACCGGACAGGCCCTCCGGATGTGACACCTGGAGCACAAGCGTCTTGTCAGTAGCTCGCCGTCGCTGTCGCCGCCGCCGTCGCCGCCGCCCGCTCCGGCTCCCAGGCGAAGCCGTCCGGGTCGCTGAACGGGGCGGCCGTACCGCCGACGAGGGCGAGGCGGTGCGCGCCGCCGCCGTCGGCCGGGACGCCGACGTCCTTGGCGAGGGCCCGGCGGCCGTACAGGGCGAGCGTCGGCGACCCCTCGGCGCCCGCGAACTCGACGTACTTGCGGCCGAAGCTCCGCGCCACGGTGAGGCCCCGCGCGACGTAGAACTCCCGGGTGGCGGCCACGTCCGTCGCGCCGAGGAGGAGAACGACGCGGTCGATCCGGCCGGTGGCGGGGCCCTTGTCCTTCTTCTCGGAGGAGGCGACCTTCCAGATCGTCCCGTCCGGGGCGCGCACGACGCCGCCGTACCCCCAGAAGGACTTCGCGGCGGCCTTGAGCACGCTCGCGCCGGCCGCGGCCGCCGCGTCGACGAGGGCCCGTACGTCGGCCGGGCGCGGCACCGTCAGCGAGACCGCGAAGCCGCGGAACCCCTCCGACGGTGCCTCCGCGGCAGCGGCCCGCAGCCGCACGTGCGCGCCGAACCCGGAGGCGGCGTAGAAGCTCTCGGCGGCGTCCAGGTCGGCGACTTCGAGCGTGATCTGCGTCAGTGAGGTCATGCGGAACACGCTAGATCCGCCCCCCGCACCCCCGCTTCTCCGATCCTGACCGACCCCGCGGGCGGCAGACGGGCGGCAGACGGGCGGCAGACGGGCGTCGGGCGGTGGGCGGGGGTCGGTGGGCGGGGGTCGGTGGGCGTCAGGTGTACGGGCGCTGCCCGAGGAGCTCGCGGGCGCGCAGGCCGGCCTGGAAGCGGGAGCGGGCGTCGAGGGCGGTCATGAGGGTGGCGACCCGGCGCCGGTAGGTGCGGAGGGAGACGCCGAGGAGGCGGGAGGCCGTCTCGTCGGTGTGGCCGGCCGCGAGGGACCTGAGCACGGCGCGATCCGCCTCGCCGAGGCGGGGGAAGGGGGCGCGGTGGTACGCGGCGAGCTCCGTGGCGGACTCCCACGCCGTCTCGAACAGCGCGCGGACCCCGCCCACGACGCCCGGCTCCCGCACGACGCTGTACGTACGGTCTCCTCCGGCGGCGGATCGCGGCCCCGCCAGCACAGCGAGGCGCCGGTCGACGACGATCGCCTCGTGGGCCGGGGCGGCGGGGGAGATGCGTACCTCCGCACCCGCACGGGCGAGCCGCGCGAGCAACTCCCCTCCTCCGGGGGCTCGGAAGACATCGGGGCCGTACAACTTCCGTACGACGAGGCCCGGTACGGGATCGCGGCGCGCACACTCAAGCGGCGCCCCGGCCGCTTCCGCCGCCGCCGACCACGTCCCGGGCTCCTCGGCGGCGCAGAGGAACTCCCGTCGCGCGCTGCCGAAAAGGGCGCCTGCCCGCCGTACCAGCTCGGCCTCTCCCCGTAGCGTCACGATGCCGTCCGTCGTCATGGCACCAAACTGCCACCCGTTGGCCCTCGTTGGGGAAGATCCCGAGGATCGGAGGCATGAGCGCACCCTTTGAGAACCCGGGCTCCCCCTTCCTCCTCGGCGGCGAACTGCCCGTCGCCCGCATGGGATTCGGCGCCATGCGCCTCCCGGCGAGCACCCTCCGGGGCCTGGCGAACGACCCGGAGACATCGGCGGCCGTCCTGCGGCGGGCCGTCGAGCTCGGCGTGAACCACATAGACACCGCCTGGTTCTACTTCCACGGCGGACTCTCGGCCAACGCCCTGATCCGCCGCACCCTGCACCCGTACCCCGAGGACCTGGTCCTGGCGGCCAAGGTCGGACCGGTCCGCCACCCCGACGGAAGCTGGGGCGCCCCGGCCGGCCCCCGCGCCCTCGTCGAGGGCGTCCACCGCACCCTGAGGGAACTCGGCCGGGACCACCTCGACCTCGTCTACCTGCGCCTGCACGAAGAGGAGGGCGGCGAGGAGGGCGAAGAGGAGGGTGACGAGGCGGACGACGAGGCGGACGGCGCCTCCGCGGAAGACCGCTTCGGCGCCCTCGCCGCCCTCCGCGAGGAGGGCCTGATCCGGCACCTCGGCCTGAGCAACACCACCACCGCCCCGCTCGCCCGCGCGCAGCGCATCGCCCCGGTGGCGGCCGTGCAGAACATGTACGGCCTTCACCACCGCCCCCACCCGGAGGTCCTCGACGCCTGCACCCGCCAGGGCATCGCCTTCGTCCCCTTCTTCTCCCTGGAGACCCTGGGCCGCCCCGAGCCGGCCGAGGCCCTCGCCCGTATCGCCGCCCGGCACGGAGCCACCCCGGCCCAGGTCAAGCTCGCCTGGACGATGGCCGCCTCGCCGGTCGTCCTCCCGATCCCCGGCACCTCCTCGGTCGCCCACGTGGAGGAGAACACCGCGGCGGCCACCCTCCACCTGGACGCGGAGTCCCTGACGGAACTGAACACCCTCCCGGCCACCCGATGAGCGACGTGCACGCCCTACGTGAACGCCGTCCTACGTAAACGCCGTCCTACGCAATCGCCGCTCTACGTAAACGCCGCCCTGCGCAATCGCCGCCCTACGTGGTCAGCCCACTGATGGCATCGCCGATGTACTTCACGCCCAGGACGAGCAGCAGGGTCGTCATGATCGCGGTGTTGTGGCGGCTCATCCACGCCTTCCAGCCACCGAGGACGCCGACGGCCTTCTCCCCGCCGGCGAGGTAGACGCCGAGCGGCAGCAGGGTGCAGAGGGAGGCGATCAGGACCATGAGTACGGCGGCGACGGTCTTCCCGCCGGCCGTGGCCGTGGAGCTCGCGACGGAGACGGCGCCGCCGACCGCGAGGACGAGGTTCTTGGGGTTGGCGATCACCAGCGCGGCGGCCAGCCCCGCCGCCTTGCCGGGCGTGAAGGTGTCGATCGCCTTCATCCAGCCCGGCATCCCGGCCTCCTGCCCCTCGCGCGGGCGGTCCCGCCACTGCTTCGCGGCCAGGAGGAGGAAGAGCACGCCGAGGGCCAGCTTGAGCCAGAGGGCCCAGGCGGCGGGCCCGTCGTCACCGGAGGCGTCCGCGCCGGAGCCGGCGAGGACGACGACGGTCACCACGGCGGCCACGGAGAGGACCCAGCCCAGGGTGAAGGCCACCCCGTTCGCCCGGCCCTTGGGCGTCGCCAGCATCAGGATGACCGCGATCAGCGGCAGTGGACTGATGGCGATGCCGAGGGCCGAGGTCAGCATCTGCCCGATCGCGTCACCCATGTGCCACCCCTCCCGGATACGGAACAAATCACCACGAATCTCCCACACCACCCCTTCCTCCGCCTCCCGCCCTCACCCGTACGGCCGATCCCGGCTCGTGCGCCGCGCCCCGCGCCGCCAGGCTCGGTGATCAAAGGGACGGGAGAGCCCGGAGAGAGGGGCGCGGGGTGCGGGTGCGGCTGAGGGAACGGGTGCGGCTGAAGGGACTCGGGCGTCCGACCGCCTCGGACGTCAGCTCGGGCGCCGTCACCGGCCTGTTCTCGATCCCGGAGGGGATGGCGTACGCGGCGATCGCCGGCTTCAACCCGGTCGCGGGTCTCTACGCGGGCGTGGTCCCCGCGATCGTCGGCTCGCTGACCTCCCGTACGGTCCTCATGGTCACCACCCTGACCAGCGCCATCGCCCTCACCTCGCAGAGCGTGCTGTCCGACGCCGGGCTCGACCCGAAGGACGCGGGCAACGTCGCGCTCCTGACCGTCATGGTCGGTGCGGTGATGCTGCTGATGGGCGCGCTGCGGCTCGGCGCGGTGATGAGCTTCGTCTCGAACGCCGTGATGACCGGCTTCTCCACCGGCATCGCGCTCCAGATCATCATCGGCGTCCTGAAGGACGCGACCGGCTACGAGCCGCAGGGCCACAACAAGCTCTACCAACTGGGCGACTGGCTCTGGCACATCGCCGACTGGAAGGGCGCGGCGACCCTCACCGCCCTGGCCACGATCGCCGTCTGGGCCCTGGCCCGCGCGGTGAAGCGCCTGGAACCGGTGGCGCTGCTGATCGCGATGGTGGCGGTGAGCGCGGCGGTCGCGCTCCTCTCCACGGACGTGGAGCTCGTACGGGACATCGCCTCGATCCCGTCGGCCCTGCCGTCCTTCACCGCCCCCGACCTCTCCGCCGCCCCCGACCTCGCCTGGGGCGCGGTCTCGGTCGCGCTGGTCGCCCTCGCGCAGGCGGCGGGCATCGCCCCGTCCATGCCCAACCCGGACGGCTCGCGCTCCGACATGAACGGCGACTTCCGCTCCCAGGGCTACGCCAACCTCGCCGCCGGCTTCTTCCAGGCGCTGCCCTCGGGCGGCTCGATGTCCCGCACGGGCGTCGCCGTCTCGGCGGGCGCCCGCACGCGCTGGGCGGGCGTCGTCTCGGGCGTCTTCCTGGCCCTGGTCGTCCTCGTGTGCGCGCCGCTCGCCGAACGCATCCCGATGCCGGTGATCGGCGGCCTGATCCTCGTCGTCGGCGGCGAGCTGATCTGGGGCAAGCGCCACGACATCGCCCTGGTGTTCCGCACGTCGTGGATGTCGGCCGGCGCGATGGTCCTCACCTTCCTCGCCACCACCCAACTCCCCCTCCAGCAGGCGATCGTCCTGGGCGCGGTCCTCTCCCTCCTCCTGTTCTGCGCACAGGCCGCCCGCCAGGCCCGCCTGATCGCCCTCGTCCGGACTGACGACGGTCACGACCTTCACGACGGCCAGGACGGCCAGGACGGCCACGACGGCCGCGACGGCCAGGCCGGCCACGGCGGCCGCGACGGCCGCGACGGCCCCTGGGAGATCGCCGAGCCGCCCCCCGCCCTCACCCCCGGCACGGTCACCGTCCTCGACTACGCGGGCTCGTCCTTCTTCGCGGAACTGCCCCGCATCGAGAGCCAGCTACCGGACCCCACCGGTGCCCGTGGCGCGACCCTGATCCTGGTGGTCCGCGCCCTGCCCGACGTCCCGTCCTCAGCCATGCTCAAACTCCTCGACAGGTACGCCGCCAAGCTGGCCGCGCAGGGCGCCCGCCTCATCCTCTGCGGCGTCCAGCCCTCCCTCGTACGCCTCCTGAACCGCTCGGGCGTGGCCGCCCGCCTGGGCGAGGGCGGCATCGTCCCGGCCACCCCCACCCTCCTCGGCTCCCTGGACCAGGCCCTGACCGAAGCCCACCGCACGCACTCTGCCCCGTGATCAGGGCCTCCGGATCAGCGCTTCCAGAGGTTCCTGCGCGGGCGCCCCGGCAGGGGGATCATCCGGGCGCCGACGACCGGGTGCCGTACGGGCGGCGGAGCGGCCCCGCCGTCGGTCTCCCAGGCGTCCTCGCCGGCCGCGGCCTCGTCGGCCAGCAGGGCGCCGGCGGCCAGCTCACCGCCGGGGCGGGCGGCGGCGGTCATGAGGCGCCTTGCCGCGGCGGGTTCGGTCCCGGGCGGGACCACCAGCAGGTCGCAGCGCCCGACGGCGTACGAGAGAAGGATCATCTTGTCGGCGTCCTGCTCGGCGAACCAGCCGACGTGCACGGTGTGCGTGCCGTGGGCGGCGGTCCCGGCGAGCGCGACGGCGACCTTGTGCGGGACGACGGGCCAGCGCGCGGGGTTCACCATGACGCGCGTGATGCGTCCGAAACGCCCCTCCAGCGCGTCGACCAGGGGCGGAAGCTCGGCGGCGAGGTCACGCGTACGAGGCCACCAGGCGCCGTCCAGAGGCCCGGCGGGGGTGCTCGGAGGCGTCAGCGACAGGCGTACGGGAAGCGTGGGCGCCAGGGCCGTGGCCATGATCGCGAACCCGTCTCCGGGCCGCCCTGGAGGACGGCCCAGTGTCGTGCATCGCCGGAAACGACGTCCGCGGGAAGCGGGTGTACGAGGTACTCCCGGTACTTTCAGCGTACTCCGCCGCACCCCCGGACAAGGGGTCGCTACCCCCCTCACCCCCGCCACTCGACGAGGACGAGCGTGGCATCGTCCGAAGTGGCGTCGCCGCGGGCCCGCTTGAGGGTGTGGGAGAGGTCCCGCGCCACCGCGCGGACCGGCCGGTCGGCCTTCTCCAGCTGGTTCACCCGGTCGATCAGCTGGTCCTCGCCGAACTCCTCCTGCCCGCTCTCGTGTTCCTCGATCAGCCCGTCGGTGAAGCAGAGGAAACGATCCCCTGGTTCGAGCGTCACGTCGCTGACCTGCGGCTGGGCTCCGCCGAAGCCGACGGGCAGGGTGGTGGGGCTGTCCAGGCGGCCGACGACGCGGTGCCGGCGGATCAGCATGGGCGCGGGGTGTCCGGCGTTGACCCACTGGAGGCGTCCGGTGCTCGTGTCCAGCCGCATCATCTGCGCGGTCACGAAGTGGTCGGGCGCGAACTGCTCGGCGATGGCCCGGTCCATGAAGAGATAGATCTCGGAGAGTTCGATGCTGATCCGGCGGGCGTGCCGGTACGCGCCGATGGCCACGGTCGCCATCGTGGCCGCGTCCAGGCCGTGCCCCATGGCGTCGATCATGGCGACGTGGAAGGTGTCCCCGTTCAGGGCGTAGTCGAAGCTGTCGCCGGCCACGTCGTAGGCGGGCTCCAGGACGCCGGCGAGGGTGACGCGCGGCGTCTCCATCGACAGGGGCGGCAGCAGCGACCACTGGATCTCGGCGGCGACGCTCATGGGTTCGCTGCGGCGGGTGCGGAAGAAGAGGTCGGTGTGGCCGTTCTTGGTCTGCATCATGTCGGCGATCAGCGCGGCGATCCGGCGCAGCAGGCGCCGGTCGTCGTCGTCGACGGCGTCCAGGGTCACGCCCATCACACCCGCCTGGTACCCCCCGTCCCGCAACGGCACCAGAACCCGCACCCCGTCGGCCCGCACCCGTTCGACCGGGCGCGAGGTGAGGAAACACCGCCCGGCCTCGGACCCGTCGATGGGCTCCGGCGCGCCGCCCGCCAGCCCCTCGCCCGGCAGCGGCACCAGCCGCTGCTGCCCGTAGTCCTGGAGCAGGATCTGCGGATCCCGTCCCCCCAGCCGCGCCACCGCACCGGCCAGCACGGGCCCGACCAGATGAGGCGGCAGCTCATGCGCCCGGTCCAGCAGCCCGCCCAGCAGCCCCTCCCCAAAACTCTCCGAGCGATCGGACCCCCCGGACGATCCGACGGTCATCCCGCTCCCTTCCGCTTCCGCAGGGCGACGCCTGCGCCACCGGCCAGGTGCATACGCCACCACCATGCGCCCCGAAGCGGCAGCCCACCACCGAGGCGGTCCCGTACCCGGACGACGGCGCCCGGCAAGGCCCCGCGGACCGCCCCCGGTCAGCCGCTGAGCGCGTCCACGGGCAGGTGGATGATCACGTAGGCGAGGAGCCCGGAAGGGACGGCGGCGGCGAGGGCGAGCAGGCGTTCCCTGGGGGAGCGGCCGAGGAGCAGAGGAACGAGGAGCAGGATCGCGAGGCAGGTCCATGCCTGGGGGGCGTAGTGGAGGACCCAGGCGTACTGGATGGCCTCCATGCCGAAGACGCCCGCGAGGGCGGCGATCCCGACGACGCGGCGCCAGGTGTCGCGCGGCCTGCCCAGCCAGTGCCCGGCGACGCCGAACAGCGGCCCCGCCACGCAGGCCAGGCCGAGCCAGAGGAGCGGGAAGACCAGGCTGCCCATTCCGTCGCGGCCCCACTCGGCGTACCCGTAATAGCCGATCACCAGCGCGACCTCCGCACCGAGACCGCCGAGCGCCGCCTGCCGAGGAGCGGCCCGGCGGAAGAGCACCGCACCGGCGGCGAACGCGACGCAGGACCAGACGGCCCCGGAATTCGCGATCTGCCCCCACGGGTACGGCAGCCACCCCTGCGCCAGGTTGGTGAGCACCCCCAGCGCGAGCCCCGCGCCCGTCGCCATCGCGACGGAAACTCCCCAGGAGCGGGGAGCGACCGCCGTCTCCGGGGGCGCCAGGGTGCCGGGGGTGGTGCTCATGGTCGCCTCCATGGTCGAGCTGCGGACGCCGCGCAACTATACATGCAAGGTATACACGCGGTGTGTACGTGCCCGGCGAGCGGCGGAACCCGCCGGCGGAGCCGCGCCATAAGCTGGGGCCTCACCCGGTACTCGTTCCGGCACCCGTCCGCAGATCACTCCAGCCCCATGACCGGGAGACCCCATGACCGACAGCAAGAACATCAACAACCCCGTAGGCCAGGGCGGCGGCCAGCGCAAGAAGCAGTCCCGCGCCGAACGCCAGAACAACGGCCCCCACCGCAACCAGGACCGCCAGGGCGCCGCCGACCGCAAGGCCGAACTGCTCCGCAAGATGCGCGAGAAGACCGCCACCCCCGAGGGCACCACCCAGCCGGGCGACGACACCTCCCAGAACTGACGCCCCCCAGAGCTGACGCACGGACAACGACAAAGCCCCAGGTCGTCGACCTGGGGCTTCGTCGTGGAGCGGATGGCGGGAATTCTCGGGCCGTTCTGTATTACGGTGCTGGAATTCACAGGGTCTCGCTGGGGGAGAAGAGTTGAGTGCTCGGATTCTGGTCGCCGAGGATGACGAGAAACAGTCTCGGCTGATCCGGATTTATCTGGAACGAGAGGGCAATGTGGTTCAGGTCGTGGCCGACGGCCGCGCCGCGTTGGAGAAGGCGCGGTCGATCCGGCCCGATCTGATCGTGCTCGACGTGATGCTGCCGTACGTCGACGGACTCGACGTGTGCCGCATCCTGAGAACCGAGCCGGGTACCGAGGACGTCCCCATCCTGCTGCTCACTGCCCGCACGACCGAGGAGGACATGCTCCTCGGGCTCGACCTCGGCGCGGACGACTACCTCACCAAGCCCTACAGCCCGCGTGAGCTGACCGCGCGGGTACGGGCGCTGCTGCGGCGGGCCAGGAAGTCGGCGCCGGGCGGGGCGACGCTGCTGCGGGTCGGAGAGGTGGAGCTGGACACCGCGCGGTTCGAGGTCCGGGTCGCGGGCCGGCCGGTGGCGCTGACCTCGAAGGAATTCTCCATCCTGGAGTCGCTGGCCCGCGAGCCCGGACGGGTCTTCACCCGGGCCCAGATCATCGAGCGGGTCTTCGGTTTCGATCAGGAGGTGCTGGAGCGGACGGTCGACGCGCACGTGATGAACCTGCGGCGGAAGCTGGAGGTGCCGGGGAGCCGGAGGCTGCTGGAGACGGTGTACGGACGGGGCTACCGACTCGCGGACGGCACCTGAGCGGCTTCGAAGCGTCGGGGCCTGGGCGGCTTCGGGCCGCCGCCGTTCAGAGGACCGGGGCTGGGCGCGCGCCCAGGACGATGGTGAACGTCGTGCCCACCCCGACCGTGCTCGCCACGTCGATGGTGCCCTGGTGGTCGGTCACGATCTGCCGGGCGATCGACAGGCCGAGGCCACTGCCGCCGGTCGCCCGCCCCCGTGACGCGTCCGCCCTCCAGAAGCGGTCGAAGAGATGCGGCAGGTGGTCGGCCGGAATCCCCTTGCCGGTGTCCCGCACTTCGACGACGGCCGGCTCGCCGTGCGGGGCGAGGGCCAGCGTCACGCGCCCGCCGGCCGGGGTGGCCCGCAGCGCGTTGCCGACGAGGTTGCCGATGACCTGGCGGAGCCGGTCCGCGTCGGCGGTCACGTACACCGGGTGCGGGGCCTCCACCTCCAGCGTCACGCCCGCCGTCCCGGCCTGGGCGCGGTGCGCGGTGCGGGCGGCTTCGAGGAGGTCCCGCAGGTCGACCTCGGAGCGGTGGTAGGTGAGGGCGCCGGCCTCGGCGAGCGCGAGGTCCTGGAGGTCGTCCACGATCCGCTGCTGGAGCAGCGTCTCCTCGTGGAGCGAGTCGAGGAGTTCGGGCGTCGGCTCGACGATCCCGTCCCTCAGGGCCTCCAGATAGCCGCGGAGATTGGCGAGCGGGGTACGCAGCTCGTGCGCGATGTCACCGGTGAGGCGGCGCTGGCGATCCTCACCGGCCTGGATGGAGTCGGCCATGCGGTTGAACGCCCTGCCCAGCTGGGCGATCTCGTCCCGCCCCGAGACCGGAACGCGCCGCTCCAGATCCCCCTCGCCGAGCCCCTCGGCGGCGAGCGTCATGGCCCGCACGGGTCGCAGCACGGCCCGGCTCAGCAGCAGCGCCCCGAGGATCGCGGCGAGCGCGACCCCGACGGCGACGGCGACGGTGGGGGCGGCCGCGATCGTGGGCGGTGACTCGTCCTGGTACCCGAGGCGCACTTCGAGGCGGGGCGGGGCGACGGAGGCGGTGCGCTCGTTGAAGACCTGCTGGAGGCAGGGGGCGAGCGACCGGAGGGGCTCGCACGCCTTGGCCGAGGCCAGATCCCGGGCTCGCTGCGGATCCCGGGTGGGTTCAGGCTTCGTGCACGGGGCGGGCCGGGTGTCGGCGACGACCACGGGGATGCCCAGGGTGTCGGTGCGGACCGTCACCTTCTCCCCGGCCCGGGTCAGACAGGCCGCATCGGCCGCTGCCGCGCGGTAGTCGGCGATCGCCACCACGGTCAGCTTCGCGGCGGCGCTCGGCACCAGGCGCTCGTCGAAGCGCAGTACCGGCCGCGGGTCGACCAGAACCGGGGGCTGGCTGCCCTGGGGGCGCGGCTCACGGCCCGCGAGGGTGTCGGAGTCGGCGAGCAGGACGCCGGTCTCGGTGGAGACCCGGACACGCTGCCCGGTCTCCTCCGACAGCGCCATGACGGTCGGCCCGACCTCGTCCCAGGTGCCATGCGCGAAGCCGTAGGCGCGGAGCTCGCCGGTGACCAGAGAGAGCTCCTGCTGACCGGCGGCGACGGTCTCCCGCACTTGCCGGTTGGCCTCTTTCAAGGTCAGCCAGGCCGTGGCGGCCGTGGCGGTCAAGGCGATCAGCATCAGCAGACCGAGCACCCGAAACCGAAAGCTCATCACGTACCTCCCACCCCGGACTTCGCGAGGCGTGCACTCAACGGGACTCCTTCGATCGGGTTTCCCGGACGAAATACGGAAACAGAAATTGCGCCTCTGAAGTGGCTGCTTTTCCCTCAACTCACTTTCGGTCTCCCGGGCGCGGGAAATTGCCCGTCGACAGGGGAAGGATTTATCCCGGACTTTCATCGGACGATCGCCGAAAACCGCGGCCGGTTCATGTGCCGGTCAGGGCCTCGGTCGGGGACAGTCTGCTGGCGCGGACCGCCGGGTAGAGGCCGGCGATCATGCCGATGAGGAGGGTCGAGCCGATGCCGGCCGCGCTTGCCCAGGCCGGGACGACTGTCGGCCAGTCCCGGCTGAAGGCGTACCCGGCGGTGATCAGTGTCCCGAGCACGGTTCCGCCGAGGCCGCCGATCAGTGACAGCAGCAGGGATTCCGTCACGAACTGGGAGCGGATCTGGCCCTTCGTGGCTCCCAGGGCCCGGCGCAGGCCGATCTCCGGCCGGCGTTCCAGGACCGAGATGACCATGGTGTTGCCGACGCCGACCCCGCCGACCAGGAGCGCGACGCCGCCGAGGCCGAGCAGCAGGCCGGTGAGCGCCGACCGGGTCGCCTCCCGGGCGGCGAGCGCGTCGGAGGGCCGGGAGATCTGTACCTCGCCGGGCTTCGCCGGGTTGGCCGTGGCCGGGAGCACCGCCCGTACCGACGTGACCTGGCTGTCCTCCGCCCGGACGTAGACGGTCGACGGATGCCCGTCGAAGCGGAGGTACGTCCTGGCCGCAGGCCAGCCGACCAGCGCGGCGCTGTCGAGCTCCGGCGCGAGCTGCACCCGATCGAGGACGCCCACCAGCGAGAACCAGCGGCCACCGAGCCAGACCCGGGTGCCGGGGGTGTAGACGTCGAGCCGCTGGGCGGCGGTCGCGCCGAGAACGACGGCCGGGTACTTCTCCGTCGAGGCGTCCAGCCAGCGGCCCTTGCGCACGCGGCCGCCGACGGCCGGGAGCAGGTCGGAGCCGGCCGCCAGGACGTCGAGGGAGCCGGTACGGCCGACGGCGATGCGGTCGTTGCGATAGAGGTGCGCCCCCGTCGCCCCGGTGGCGGCGACCTGCTCCACGGGCGGGACCCGCCCGATCATCGCCACGGACTCCACGGGGAGCTTGGCCTCGGCGCCGTCGAGCGTCTCTCCCGGGGCGACCCGCAGCAGATTGGTGCCGAGCGCGTCCAGCCGGCGGTCCACCTCCGCCTGTCCGGAGCCCGAGATGCCGACCACCGCGATCATGGCGGCGACGCCGATGGCGATGCCGAGGGCGGACAGGAAGACCCGCAGCGGGCGGGTCCGCAGACCGGTGCCGCCGAGCCGGACGATGTCCGCGGGGCCGAGCCGGGCGGTACGCAGCCCAGTCCGCGACCGTGACGGTTCCCGAACCCCGACGGCCGGGGGTTCGGGCGTCAGCGCATGGATCCGGGCGGTGGAGGGATCCGCCTTCGGGCCGTCCTGCGGGGAGGAGTCGGGGGAGTGGTCCGTCACCGGCGCGCTCCGATCGGCGTGCTCTGTGTGATGTCGGCGACCAGACGGCCGTCGCGCATCTCGATGCGGCGTGGCAGCCCGGCGGCGATCTCGCGGTCGTGGGTGATGACGACGACGGTCGTGCCCGCGGCGTTCAGCTCGCGCAGGAGGGTCAGCACCGCCGCGCCCGACGTCGAGTCGAGGTTGCCGGTCGGCTCGTCCGCCAGCAGCACCGACGGCCCGCCGACCACGGCGCGGGCCACGGCGACGCGCTGGCGCTCGCCGCCGGAGAGCTGATGCGGGAGGTGGTGGACGCGGTGGCTGAGTCCGACCCGTTCCAGGGCGGCCGACGCTTTGGCCCGGCGCCGGCGCATGGGGACGCCCGCGTAGAGCAGCCCGTCCGCGACCGAGTCCAGTACGGGGACGCCGACGGCCAGGTGGAACTGCTGGAAGACGAAGCCGATCCGGGTGGCCCGCAGCGCGGAGACCTCCCGGTCCGACAGGCGCGCGATGTCGTGGCCGTCGACGAGGACACGGCCCGCGGACGGGCGGTCGAGGCTGCCCATGAGGTTGAGCATGGTCGACTTGCCCGAGCCCGACGGGCCGACGATCGCGACCAGTTCACTCCGCTCGATGCGAAGACTCACGTCCCGTACGGCGGCCACGCCGCCCGGATAGGTCTTGGAGACCGCGTCGAACTCCACGACCGTCGTGGCACCGCCGCTCACTCGGGAATCCTCACCTTCATGCCCTCGCGGACCGCGGTGCCGCTGACCTCGACGTCGCCGTCGGCGAACAGCCCGGTCCTCACGGCGACGAATCGGCCGTCCTCGGTCTCCAGACCGTGTCCGCCTTCGGCGAGGGCGACGAGCGCGGAGACGGGGACGGTCAGTACGTCCTTGACCTCCTTGCCCACGTACTCGACCGTGACGGGTCCGCTCTCCAACTGCCCGACGGCCTTCTGGTCCTCGATGGCGACGGTCACCGGGATCGTGGCGGTCCGGTCCGACCCGCCGCCCTCGCCTCCGCCTCCCTCGGGCGCGGTCGCCTGCCTGCCGATCGCCGTCACCTCACCCCGCACAGGGGTGCCGTTGGGCAGCCCCACCGTGACGCGCGCACCGCGGACGGCCCAAGCGGTATCCGAGGCGGAGGCGTTGACGGTCACCTTGCGGACCGTTCCGGTGTACGTGAGGGTGCTCTCCCCGACGGCGGAGCCCAGCCGAGTGCCGGGCTGGCCGATCCGTACCCTGCTCGCGGAGTAGATGACGTCCCCTACGCCGACTGTGCCGGTCGCGGCCACACCGAGCGACTTCTGCCAGCGCTTGACGGCGTCGGCCGTGAGGTTCGTGAACTTCTCGTCCACGGTGAAGCCGGTGTAGCCCAGGGCGGCGAGATTCGTCTCGAACTGCATGACGTCCATGCCCTTGAGCTCGCGCGGTGCCTGTGAGGAGCCCGCGCCCCCGCCGGGTCCGGCGCCCCCTCCTGTTCCGACGTCCTTCGGTGCCGTTGATGCAGAGGGGTTCGGGGACTTGCCGGGCCCGGCCCCTGCTCCGTCGCTCTGCTGCTGCTCGTCCGAGTTCCGGTCGTCGGAGCCCTGCTCGTTCTCCTGGGCCGTCAGTCCCAGGGACCGGTACATCGGCAGGCTTCCGTACATCAGGATCACCGGCCGGTCGTCGACCCGGAGCAGTTCGTCCCCGCGCTCGACCGTGGTGCCCGTCTCGGGCAGCCAGGTGACTGTCCCCTGTGCTTTGACAGGCAGCGGAAGCTCCGCGCCGTACCCCAACTGACCTTCCACCGTGGTGCGTTCGGTCAGTGTCGCCCGGGTCACCGGGACGACGGAGCCGGACCGGGGCGGGGCGCTCGGATCTCCGTCGTCCCCGCCGCCGAGTCCGAGCGCGCCGACCACGGCGACCGCCGCCACCACGACCACGGCGGAGGCGATCAGTGCCGTACGCCGGCCCCGTCTGCCGCGCGGCGGTCTGGACGCCCTTCGGGGCTCGTCATCGATGTGCGTCACCGTGTCGGTCATCGTCAGCCCTTGCCCGCCGGCGGGTCGGTCGGAGCGCCGATGATGGGGGCGCAGGTGCGCGCCGCCCGCTGCGCACCGGCCGAGCTCTGGTTCCACTCCGGCGCACCGGAGTTGACTTCGTCGCCGTAGCCGTCGGGGCCCGGGTCGGGGAAGTCCTCGGCGCCGTTCTTCTGCATGCACGCGGCGTATTCGCGCTTGGTCTTGATCTGCTCGGGGGTGAGCTTGGGCCGGTTGGCCGCCTCGACGCTCTCGGGGACGGCGGGCTTCTTGGCGGAGCACTTCTTCGACGCGTCGATGAACTTCGGGTTCTTCTTGAGGGCGAGCCCCTGGCCGGAGAGGTCGACCTGTCCGGTCTCGTCCGGGTCGGGAACGTCGATGCCGTTGTCGCGCATGCACGTCACCCACTCGCGCTGGCCCTTCACGTACAGGGCCAGTTCGTCCTCACCGCCACCGCCACCGCCACCGCCGCTGCCGCCCCCGGTCGCCCCCGCCGAGGCGGACGTCTCGGCACCGCCGGCCGAGGGAACCTTCGCCCCGCCGTCGTCACCGCCGCAGCCGGTCAGCGCGAAGGCCAGGACCGACGCCGTAGCGGCCAGTAGTACCCGGTTCGTCCTCATCGGTTCTCCCGCTCCTCCTGTCGCACCTGGCCGCGGGCGCGGCAGGCAGGGCGACGGTAGGCCGGAGACCATGAAGAACCTTTGAAGAACCTGTCACGCGATCATGCGATCCCCTCGTCTCCGACGAGGACAGCCCAGCCGGACCGACCGGTGCCCCGGTCGGTCCGGCTCGACCGGGGCACCGGGCGGGTGGGTGCCGTCACGCCCCGTCCGCGTCCGTCACGCCCCCTCCGCCGTCCTCGTCCGGGCCGCGTCCGGGTCCAGGAGGCCCGCTCGGGCGGTGAGGTAGGCGAGTTGGGCTCGGCTGTTGCTGCCCAGGAGGTCCGACGCTTTTTTGATGTGTGCGGCTACCGTGCGGGAGCTCATGCCGAGGCGGCTGGCGATGGCCGCGTCCGTGTAGCCGTCGACCATCAGGCGCAGGATGTTGAGGCGCGTGGCCTCGGTGAGGAGTTCCGGGCGCTGGTAGTCCGAGCGGTACGTGACGGGCTCGGCGCGCTCCCACGCGTGGTCTAAAACGGACGCCAGGTAGCGCACGACCGCGGCGTCGCGGATCATGACGGCGGACGTGTGGCGGGCGCCGTGGCTGTCGGGGATGAAGGCCAGCGAGCGGTCGTAGATGATCAGCCGCTCGAAGACCTCGTCGATCGTGCGCACCTCGACCCCCGCCTTGGTGACGCGCTTGATGTAGTCGAGCGTCGGGCCGTGGGCCCGCACCGTGTGCTGGTACAGCGTGCGCTGGTCCACCCCGCGGTCGCGGGCCTCCAGGGCGCGCGGCAGCGCCTCCTCCAGGATCTCCGCGGGGCGCCCGCCGCCGGGCTGGGCGGTCAGCACCTCCCGGCGGCACGACTGCGCGGCCTCCTCCAGCGCGGCGCTGATGACGGTGGGGCCGTTCAGCCGCTGGATGGCGACGGAGGTGTCCCGGCGGGTGCTGCGGTAGACGCTCTCCACCTGCGCCATCACGGTCCGCATGGAGTTCAGCGCCTGCTGCTGCTCCGTGATGGCCCGCTCCACCGGGTGGGCCAGGGCCGCCGTCGCGACCTCGGGAGGGACCGGTACGAGCGTGTCGGCGGCGTCCGACGCGGGCATCATCAGCCCCAGCGCCGTCAGACACGCGGGCGCCTCCCCCTGGGCCGAGCCGGCCGCGAGCGCCGCTTCGTAGAACGCCAGACCCTCCGGGCAGACACCGGTGCGGAGCGGCGCGGTCGACGCCTCCCCCTGGCCAGGTTTGTCCGAGTTATCGGGTATGGAGCACATTGCTTCTCCCCCCTTCATGTTTCTGCAATGCCTGATCCTGATGCCTGTGATCCCTTCACGCAACCTCCACCCCGGGGCATGCTCTTCCTATCGAAACCAGCAAGCCGCTGGGGATTCGGAACACCGGGGGGATCAGAAGTGAAGACCAATGTTATTCCGAACGCCGTGAGGGCTCTCGCCGTCGTCGCCCTCACCGCGGTCGCGATGGCCGGGATCTCCGTCGCCGAGGGGGGCGCGGACCTTTCCGCCGCGGCCGGCGACCAGGTCAAGGTCAAGGTGCTCACCGGCGCCGACGTCCAGGAGGACCAGGGCTGGGGCTGACCGCCCCCGGCCCTCCGCGGCACCGGTCCTGCCGCACGCCGCCCCGCCGGGATCCCGGCGGGCGCGCTCTCACCGATCGGCAATTCACCGGCGGAACCGCCATGCCGATTTTCACAAGGAGATTCCATTATGACCACCGCTATTGCGGCGCCCAAGTGCCTCGTATGTGACACAGAATTCGAGGTGCAGGCCGACTGGGAAAAGGGCGAGATCACCGAATGCACCGCCTGCGGGCAGGAGCACGAGGTCCTGGAGAAGACCGGTGACCTCGTCCGCCTGGACCTCGCGCCGGAGGTCGAGGAGGACTGGGGCGAGTGAGCCAGGACGCAGAGGTCCTCGTCTCGGCGACCATGCTGAGGCCGGACGAGAAGCTCCTTCTCCAGGCACTGCGGGCCAAGGGACTGAAGGCGGCTCCGCTGCTCCGGGAAGACCTCGCGGGGGTGGTGGCGGGCGGTACGCGCCCGCCCGGCCTCGCCCTCATCAGGAACCTCTCCCACCAGGACGCCATCAGCGTCTCCCGCCGGCTCGAACACCGCGGCGTCGCCACGCTCAACCGCGCCGCCACCATCGAGACCTGCAACGACAAGGGCCTCCAGGCCCTCACCTTCGCCCGGCACGGCATCCCGCACCCGTTCACCCTGCACGCCTTCAGCTACGACCAGGTCCGCGAGACCGTCGCGCGGATGGGGCTGCCTACGGTCGTCAAGCCCGTCAGCGGCTCGTGGGGCCGGGGCGTGACGCGGATGGTCAACCCCGAGTGCGTCGACGCCTGGGTCGGCGGCCGTGAGTCCACGGACGCGGCCGGCAAGCTCTTCCCGGTCGTCGTGCAGCAGTACATCGACAAGCCGGGCCACGATCTGCGCGTGGTCGTCGTCGGCCGCACCCCGATCGTCGCGATCCAGCGGGTCTCGCCCGATTTCCGTACCAACACCCACCTCGGCGCGGAGGTCCGCCGCACCGAGATCACCCCGGAGATCGAGAAGCTCTGCGCCCAGGTCGTCGACGCCCTCGGCGACGGGTTCTACGGGGTCGACCTCGTCGAGGACCGCGCCACCGGCGAACTGCTGGTGCTCGAAGTCAACGCCAACCCCGAGTTCGCCCGCTCCTCCGCCCAGCACGGCGTCGACGTGGCCGGTCACCTCGCCACGTACGTCACGGAGCTGCTCGGGCACACCGCCGTCACGCCGACCGCCGCGTAAGCCCCGTACCGCCGCGTATGTGACACACCGCCGCACCGCCGCGCGTGTGACGCCCCGTCATGCCCGCGGCGCCCCGTCACGCGAGACGGAGACACCGGAGAAGACCATGGAACTGTTCGACACCGCGACCGTGCTCACCCGCGTCCTCACCTCGGGCGTCGTCATGAGCATCGAGAAGAGCGACCGGGAGCTGCCCGGCCTGGAGCGGCTCCTCACCAAGCGCACCGGCCGCGCCAGGGCGGCCCTCTTCAACAGCCGGACCGGTGCCCTGCACGGCGCCCTCGCCGGCCAGGGCCTCGGCCACGGCGACACCGTGACCGTGCCCCACACCGACCGCGAGTCCCTCGCGTTCCTCGCCTGGCTCGGCCTCACCACCGAGCCGGCCGAGCCCACCGAGCCCACCGCACCCACCGAGCCGGGCGGCCCCGCCGCGTACGACTACCTGGAGCTCACCCCGGAGAACGCCGACCGGCTGCCCGAGCTCGCCGCCGAGGCCACCGCCCCCGTCCTGGTGGTGGACCTCACCGGCCTCGGCTTCGGCCCGGCCGCCGCCGTCCTCACCGACTCCGCCGACGTCTGGGCGCGCGCCGAGCGCCTGAAGATCTTCGGCGCCTACGACCTGCGGACCATGTGGACCCAGGAGGAGGCCGACGCGGACCTCGTGCCCGGCGTCCAGTTCAACTACCGGCTCAGCCCGCTCGTGGCCGCCTGCGCCCGGATGGCCCTCACCCACGCGGTCCGGCCGGCCGCCCCTCTCGGAGCACACTCGTGATCACTGACTTCCCGGCAGCGCCGCTGCCCCTCCCGTCCGAGGCCGAGCTCGACACCGAGCTCGCCGCGCTGGGCGGCGACGCCCTCATCCCCAAGGCCCTGCGCCGCACCCTCTTCCCGGTCATCACCAAGGAAGACGTGTTCAACCTGATGCTGGCCCAGCGTCAGGACCCGCGGAAGGTCGTCGCCGACTTCGCCGAGGCGTACCGCGACTACGTCGGCGCCCGGTACGCGCTGCCGACCGCGAGCGGCACCTCCAGCCTGCACATGGCGCTCGTCGGCGCCGGCGTGCGCCCCGGCGACGAGGTCATCGTCCCGGCGTTCACCTTCATCGCCACCGCCCAGGCGGTCGTCGCCGCGCACGCCGTCCCCGTCTTCGTGGACATCGACCCGGTCACGTACTGCATGGACCCGGAGGCAGCCGCCGCGGCGATCACCGACCGCACCCGCGCCCTCATGCCGGTCCACGTCCACGGCCTCCCGGCCGACGTGCCCGCCCTGCGGGCGCTCGCGGACCGGCACGGCATCGCCCTCGTCGAGGACGCCTCGCACGCCCACTCGGCGAAGATCGGCGACCAGGTCGCCGGCTCCTTCGGCGACGCCGCGGGCCAGAGCCTGATGGCCGACAAGAACTTCCCGCTCGGCGGCGAGGGCGGCATCGCCTTCTTCGCCACCGAGGAGGCGTACGACCGCGCCGCCGCCTACCTGGAGCGGCACGGCATCGACTACGGCATGTCGTGGGTCGCCGCCGCGTTCGGCAGCAGCCAGCTCAAGCGGCTCCCGTACTACGACGAGATCCGCGCCCGCAACGCCGCCCTCCTCGGCGAAGCCCTCGACGGCACCGGCCTGTTCACCCCGCCGCACGTCCCGGACGGCCACACCCACGCGTACAACATGTACCGGGTCACGCTGCACCCCGAGGCCGTCGGCCTCGACGACCTGCCCGTGCACGCCGTCAAGGAGGCCGTCCACGAGCTGCTCGTCGCCGAGGGCGTGCCCGCCCGCGAGTGGCAGAACACCCCCATCCCCTGCCACCTGCCGTTCCGGCACCGCGACGGCTTCGGCAACGGCTACCCGTTCACGCTCAACCCGGGCGCCGTGCGCGACCACCGCCCGGAGGACTTCCCGGTGACCCTCGGCATGCTCGACAGCACCCTGGTGCTCTGCCGCGAGCTGCGCTCCCCCGTCGAGTACGAGCGCGCCCTGCGGTACGCCGACGCCTTCCGCAAGGTGGCCCGGCGCCCCGACGCCGTCCGCAAGCTCGTCGAGGCCGGCGACTACCGCCGTCCGTACGAGAAGGCGGCCCGCCTTGGCTGACAACGACCACAAGGTACGCGTCGCCGTCATCGGCGCCAGCGGCTACACCGGCGGCGAGGTCATCCGGCTGCTCCTGGAGCACCCCGGCGTCGAACTCGCCTTCCTCTCCGCCGAGCGCAACGCGGGCGCCACCGTCGGCTCCGTCCACCCCTGGCTGCGCAACCACCCGGCCGCGGCCGGCCTCAAGTTCCGGCCGCTGGCCGAACTGGAGGAGGTGGACATCGCGTTCGGCTGCCTCCCCACCGGAGCGCTGCCCGAGCGGCTGCCGCTCATCGCCGACCGCGCCAAGCGGGTCCTCAACCTCGGCGGCGACTTCCGGCTGCGCGACCAGGCCGAGGTGGAGTCGTACTACCCGAAGACGGCGAAGAACCCGCCGTTCGAGGACTTCGCCTACTACGTACCGGAGTTGAGCACCTCCGTCCCGGAGAGCCGGTTCATCAGCCTGCCCGGCTGCATGGCCGTCACCACCATCTACGCGCTCTATCCGCTCTTCGCCGCCTCCCTGATCGACCACCGGGTCGTCGTCGACGCCAAGACCGGCTCCACCGGCGGCGGACGCGCCAGCGGCGAGCCGCCGGCCGAGCGCAGCGGCAACTTCCGGGTGCACAAGCTGTACGGCCACCGGCACGCGCCGGAGATCAGCCAGGCCATCGCCGAGTTCACCGGCGCCGCCATGGACCTGCGGTTCTCCACCCACAGCCTCGACGTGGCGCGCGGCATCATGGTCACCGCCTACACCGACCTGCTGCCCGGAGTCTCGCCGCTCGACGTCAAGCGGGCCTACGCCAAGGCGTACGTCGGCAAGCCGTTCGTGCGGGTCAGGACCGCGCCGAAGGCGCCGCAGGACTTCCCGATGCTGAAGGCCGTCGTCGGCTCCAACGTCGCCGAGGTCGCCATCGCCGTCCGCGACGGGCAGTGCGTCGCCGTCGCCGCGCTCGACAACCTCGTCAAGGGCGCCGCCGGGCAGGCCATCCAGGCCATGAACCTGATCTGCGGCTTCGACGAGACCGCGGGCCTGCCCACCACGGCGGTGTCGCCGTGACCAGGCCGCTGTACGTGATCAAGGCGGGCAGCGCCACCCTCGACCTCGGCACCGTGTACCAGGAGCTCGCGCTCCTGGTGGCCCGCGGCGCCCGGGTGCTCCTGGTGGCCGGCGGAGCGACCGGCATCGAGCGGCACTACCGGTCCGCCGGCCGCCCGATGCCCCGGCTCCGCCTCGCCAACGGGGACGCCGTCCGCTACTGCCCGCCGGAGGAGATGCGGCACCTGGTCGACGCGTACGAGCAGGTCACCCTGCCCGCCGTCGAGGAGGGCCTGGCCGCCCACGGCCTGCGGGTCTTCACCTCGGTCGCGGCGCGCAACCGGCTCGTCTCCGGCCGCGCCAACCGGCCGCTGAAGGCGGTCAACGACGACGGCCGCGCGGTCGTCGTCCGCGACCACCGGGCCGGCGTCCCCTCGGACGTCGACACCGCCCGGCTGACCGCGCTGCTCGACGCGTACGACGTCGTCTGCGTCTCCCCGCCGGTGCACGACGAGGCCGGCGGCGCCCCGCTGAACGTCGACGCCGACGTGCTCGCCGCCGCGCTCAGCAACGCGCTCGACGCCGACCACCTGCGGCTCGTCACCGGCAGCGCCGGACTCCTCACCGACCCCGAGGACCCCGCCTCCACCCTGCCCAACGCCTACCCGGGCGACGGCGCGCGGTACGCGGGCGGCCGGATGCGGCAGAAGGTACGGGCCGCCGAGATGGCCCTCGCCGGCAGCGCCGACGTCGCCATCACCGGCCCGCACACCATGGCCGAACCGGAGAAGTGGACCCGCTTCTGGCGCACCCGCGAGCCCGGCGCCGACCTCGGGCTGCTCACCAAGGTCGTCTCCGTGCCCTCGGTCTCCGGCGACGAGGCCGAACTCGCCGTCTACCTGGCCGACTGGTGCCGCGAGCGGGGCATCGACGCGGAGATCGACGCCGCCGGCAACCTCGTGGCGACCCGCGGCCACGGCCCCCGCAGGATGCTGCTCCTCGGCCACCTCGACACCGTGCCGCACCGCTGGCCCGCCGAATGGCGCGGCGAGGAGCTGTGGGGCCGGGGCAGTGTGGACGCCAAGGGCAGCCTCGCCAACTTCCTGGAGGTGCTCGCCCACGCGGACATCCCCGAGGACGGCCAGCTGCGCGTCGTCGGCGCGGTCGAGGAGGAGGTGTCCTCCTCCAAGGGCGCCTTCCACGCCCGCGACCACTACCCCGCCGACGCCGTCGTCATCGGCGAGCCCAGCGGCGCGGAGACCCTGACGCTCGGCTACTTCGGCCTGTTCAAGCTGCGCGTCACCGCGTCGGTGGCCAGCGGCCACTCGGCCGGCATGGACGCCGTCTCCGCGCCCGACCTGCTGACGGACGTCCTCGACACGCTGCGTACGGCGGTCCTCAAGGAGGCGTCCGACGCGCTCAGCGCCGTCATCGACATCCGGTGCGAGACCGGCCGCGCCCGGCACCGGGCCGTCGGCATCCTCAACTTCCGGATCCCGCCCTCGGCCGACCTGGAGCTCCTGCGCGCCGCCGCGCTCGGCGCCGCCGCCGGCCGGGACGGTGTGGAGGTCGAGATCCTGCGGGCCACCCCCGGCCACGCGGGCGGCCGGTCCGGCGCCCTCGTCAAGGCGTTCACCCGCGCCTTCGCGCAGGCCGGCATCCGGCCCCGGTTCGTGGTCAAGAAGGGCACCTCCGACATGAACACCCTGGCCACGACCTGGAAGGACGTCCCCATGGTGGCGTACGGCCCCGGCGACGCGGCCCTCGACCACACCGACGAGGAGCGCATCGGCAGCATGGCCTACCGGACCGCCCGCTCGGTCCTCGCGGACGCCGTGAACCGCTGGTTCGCCCTCGGCGAGGGGAGCGCCCGATGACCGCCGTGCACGAGGCGCCTGCGCTTGGTAGCGCGTACGCCGAGGGGGCCCCGGTCGTCGCGGGCGCGTCCGCCGACGCCGCCTCGGCCCCCGGTGGCGTGTACGCCGACGACGCCTCGGCCCCCGGTGGCGCGTACGCCGACGCAGCTTCGGTCTCCGGTGGCGCGTACGCCGACGCAGCTTCGGTCTCCGGTGGCGCGTACGCCGACGACGTCACGGTCGCCCTGCTCGCCGAGCGGGCCAGGGAGGCACGGCGGCTCGTCGTCGACATGGCCGCGGGCCCGCGCGGCTGCCACCTCGGCGGCAGCCTGTCCGTCCTGGACATCCTGATCGCCGCCCTGCACCGCGCCGGGCGCGGCGACGGCACCGAAGTGGTGCTCAGCAAGGGGCACGCCGCCGCCGGACTGTACGCCGCGCTGCACGTCAGCGGGATCCTGCCGGAGAACCCGGCGCCGCTCTACGGCCTCGCGGGGCACCCGTACACCGGGCACCCCGGACCGAAGGTCCCCGGCGTCCGCTTCCCCACCGGCAGCCTCGGCCACGGCGTGCCGTACGCGGCCGGCTGGGCCCTGGCCCGCAGGCTCGGCGGCCAGGGCGGTCTCGGGATCGCGGTCGCCGGCGACGGCGAGCTCCAGGAGGGCCTGGTCTGGGAGACCGTCCAGGTCGCCGCCGCCCAGCGGCTCGGCAACTTCGTCCTCGTCGTGGACCGCAACGGCGGCCAGAACGACGGGCTCGTCGCGGACATCTCCCCGCTGCCCCGGCTGACCGAGCGCTTCGACGCCTTCGGCTTCGACACGGTCACCGTCGACGGGCACGACCTCGCCGCCCTGACCGAGGTGTTCGCCGCCGACCGGACCGGCGCCGACCGGCCGCTCGCCGTGCTCGCCGACACCGTCAAGGGCAAGGGCGTCCGCGCCGTCGAGGGCAAGGCGGCCTCGCACTACGTGACGATCGACGCGGCCCGCGCCGCGCAGTGGAAGCGAGCCATCCGATGACCCCGACGCTCGCGCCCCCGGCCGCCGCCCCCGTGCTCAGCGGACGGGACGCGTACCGCGCCGAACTCACCGAGCTCGCCGCGCTCGACCCCCGTATCGTCTGCCTCGAAGCGGACCTCGGCGGCAAGAAGCACCCCTTCCAACTGGACCACCCGGACCGCTTCTTCAACCTCGGCATCGCCGAGGGCGCCATGATCGACATGGCGACCGGGCTCGCCGCCGCCGGCTACCGCCCCTTCGTCTCCACCTTCGCGCCCTTCGCCGCGCTGCGCGCCGCCGAGAGCCTCAAGCTGACGCTGGGCTACCTGAAGGCGGGCGTCACCGTCGTCGCGCCGTACGCCGGGGTGTCCGGCGCCTGGTTCGGCACCACCCACCACTGCCTGGAGGACCTCGCGGTCCTGCGCTCCATCCCGGGTGTCGCTATCGCCGCCCCGTACGGCGAGGCCGAGACCCGCGCGGTGGTCCGCGAGGCGGCCCTCACCGGCACGCCCACCTACATCCGGACGGGCCGCAACGCCGCCTACACCTCCCTCCAGGGAGGCGAGGCGGGCGGCGGCATCCCGCCCGTCGTGTGGGACGCCCGGGGCGACGCCGACACGCCCTGCCTCGTCTCCGTCGGGGAGGAGGGCACCCGCCTCGCGCTGGAGGCGCGCGAGCGGCGTCCCGAGCTCGCCCACGCCCACCTGGTCCACCTCGACCACGCGCGACTCGCCCGCTCCGCCGCCGAACTGGCGGGCCGGCACCGCCGGTTCGTGGTCGTAGAGGAGCACCGCGCCGAGGGCGGCGCCGCCGAGGCCCTGGCCCTGCTGCTGCCCGGCAGCGAGGTCACCGGCGTCAACGCGGGCCACGCCTGGCCCTACGAGGGCGGCGACCACCACGAGGTCCTGGCCCGGCTCGGCCTCGACGTCGACGCCGTCCTCGCAGCGGCCGCAGCCGCAGCCGCACCCGCAGTCTCCGTCTAGCCCCGCCCCGCCGCCCACCACCCCACGTCCGCAAGGAGTTCCGCCATGCACGTCCTGATGATCGAGTGCAACCCGAACGGCATCCAGGGCATCGCCAACGCCCTGGAGCTGGGCCACGACGTCACGCTCGTCTCCGCCGACCCCGACTTCTACCTGGCCGCCTCGCCGCTCGCGAAGGACGCCTTCGCCCACCCCCGCTGCCAGGTCGTGAAGAGCGCCCAGGCGTTCTCCATCGACGAGCTGGAGCGGCTCGCCAAGGAGATCCACGCGGCCAACCCGGTGCACGGCGTCACCACCTACAGCGAGTACCACACGGTGCACACGGCGACCGTCGCCCGCTCCCTCGGCCTTCCCGGCATGAGCGTCGACGGCGCCCTCAACGCCCGCCACAAGCACCGCACCCGCCTCACCCTCGACGGCACCGGCGTCCGCCAGCCGCGCTTCGCGCACGTCGACGACCCGGCGAACGTCGAGGCGGCCGTCCGCGAGGTCGGCTTCCCGTGCGTGGTCAAGCCGTCCGACGGCACCGCCAGCCTCCACGTCCTCCACCTCAAGGACGAGCGGGACCTGCGCGACTACCTCGCCGAGCTGGAGCGGGTCACCGACTACGGGCGCGGCGTCGTCCGCATCCCCGACATCCTCATCGAGGAGTTCGTCGAGGGCGAGCTGATCTCCGTGGAGTCCTGCGTGCTGGCCGGCGGCGAGGTCGTCAACCTCGGCCTCACCGACCGCCCGCTGAGCGGCTTTCCGCACTTCATCGAGATGGGCGCCACCTACTTCGAGGGCCACCCGCTCCAGGACGAGCTGTTCGCCATGACGACCAAGGTCCTGAACGAGCTGGGCGTGGACTTCGGCTTCATCCACACCGAGTTCCTCCTCGGCGCGGACGGCCCGGTGCTCTGCGAGGTCAACGGGCGGCTGATCGGCGGCATCGTCCCGACCCTGATGAAGATCTCCTCCGGCGTGGACGCCTACCTGGAGGTCATCCGGCAGGCCCTCGGCGAGCGCCCCGAGCTCCCCTTCCCCGGCGGCACCACGGCCGGCGGCCACTGGTTCGGCGCCCCCGTCGCCGGCACCGTCGAGTCCATCGGCTTCGACGGCCTGGCCGGCCTGCCCGGCTTCCACAGCGCCCAGGCGTACAAGAAGCCCGGCACCGCCGTCGACCGGCTCGCCAAGAGCAACTTCGACTGGATCGGCCACCTGATCTTCACCGGCGAGGGCCGCGAGCAGGTCAACGAGCGCTGCGAGGAGGCCCTGGGCCGGATCGAGCTGCGCATGGACGTCGAGGTCGCCCGGTGAGCCCGGCTCCGATCCGGCAGGAGGCGGGGACCCTCACCGTCCAGGGGGTCGCGATCCCCCTCCTCGACGACGAGGCGCTGTACGACGTGACGGCCGAGGACGGCGTCTTCACCGCCTTCACCCCGGCCGGCCGCCGCACCGGCTCGGAGCCCGAGCTGTGGCCCGGCTACACCGAGACCCACGCCCATGTCTCGCTCCCCGCCAACTGGGACGACTCGGTGGACGACCCGCGGATCGTCGCCCTCCAGTACCTCTACCACGGGGTCACGCACGTCGTGGACATGTTCGGCTTCCCGCTGGTGGACGACGCCTGGCGGGCCGGCGCGGAGGCGTCCCCGTGGCCGTACCCCGAGGTCGTCCACTGCGGGTACGCGGTGACGGCGATGACCGACGCGGCCGGGCGCAACGGACACGGCGTGGAGTTCCCCGCGCCGGTCCACATGCTGGCCGTGGAGGCCGACCTGGAGCACGCGCTCCGGTCCAACGCCGAGCGCGGCGGCACCTTCCTGAAGGTCATGTTCACCGACGGCACCGAGCAGCCGGGCAGCCCGGTCCGCTTCTCCCGGTTCTCCGAGCGGGTGCTGCGGTTCACCGCCCGGATCGCCGCCGAGCGCGGGGTGACCGCGGTCGTCGACTGCAACACCCTGGAGGAGACGCGCTTCGCGTACGAGTGCGGCTTCCGGCTCTTCGCCCACACCGTGCGCGACCGCACCCTCGGCGACGCCGACTGGAAGGGCCTGGAAGGCGCCCGGTTCGTCTCCACGCTCGCCGGACTCCGGTCGATGATCATGACGCGGGAGGAGTTCCTCGCCGAGTACGGCCGGGAGGGCTTCCTCGACACCCAGGACCCCCACAACCTGGAGTTCGTCCACACCGTCGAGCAGCCCTTCGGCATCGAGTACGGCTGCCAGGAGACCCGTACCGCCGCCCTCGCCGACATGCGGCGCAACGCCCTGGCGGCGCTGCGGCGCGGCGAGCTCCTCATCGGCACCGACTCCGGCAACCTCGGCGCGTACCACGGCTACTCGTTCCTGAGCGAACTCGCCCTGCTGGCGGGGGACGACGCCGGTCTCGCCGGGAACGGCGAGGGGCTCACCGGGAATGGCGCCGGCCTCACTGAGGAGCTGCGCCGGCAGGCGACCCTCACCGGCCGCCGCCACTTCGACGAGCTGAGCGGCGTACGCGCTCCGCGCCCGCCGCTGCGGACCGGCGCCGCCGCCACGTTCAACCTCCACACCCCCGGCGGCCCGCTGTCGGCGCTGCCCCTGGCCACCGTCGTGCACGGCGTGCCCATCGACCGGGCGGCCGTCGCCCGCGCCATCTCCGAGCTCCGCTCGACCTCTTCGAAAGGAAAGGTAAGCCTGTGACCAGCGAGCGCAGAAGCGCCCTCTTCGGGCTCAACGCGGGGATCTTCCTCGCCCACATCGGGAACTTCATCTGGTTCCCCATCCTGGTGGCCTCGCTCGGCGACAGCGACAGCGGCTTCTGGGCCGGCGTGGTCATGTGTATGACGTACGTCGGACGCCTGGCCGCGACCTTCTCCTACGAGGGCTTCTCGGACCGGCTCGGCATCCGCGGCGCGGTGTTCGTCGGCACCGGCCTGGAGGCGGTCTCGCTGGGCCTGATGGGCTTCACCAGCGGCGTCGCCGTCTACAGCCTGCTGGCGCTGTTCATCGGCTTCGGCTCCGGCACGGCCTTCCCCGGCCTGAAGAACATCCTCGTGTCCTACCCGGAGGACGAGCGCGCCAAGGCCTTCTCCACCTTCCAGATGTCGGCGCAGGTCGGCCTGTTCGGCGGCGCGCTCGCCGGCGGTCTGCTCCTCGGCATGGACCTGCGCGTCGTGTTCACCGCGGTCTTCGTGCTCTTCCTCGGCTTCTGCCTGTCGGCCTCCCTCTTCATCCCCCGCGACGGCTTCCAGGCCGACGGCACCGCCGCCCCGCGCAAGGAGGCCGGTGCCGAGCGCGCGCCGCTGTTCAGCCTGGCCGGGCTCAAGTCCGTCGAGGTCGGCGGCGCCACCCGCTACTTCCTGCTGTCGGCGGTGTTCTGGTTCCTCTCGCTGTGCTTCGTCGTCGGCATCCCGCTGCACATGGGCAAGTACGTGCCCCAGTGGGCGCCCTCCGCCCCGTTCTGGATCACCGGCCTCAGCCTGCTCGTCCTCCAGTACCCGGTCTTCAAGCTGGCGATCAAGCACCTGCGCCCGGGCGTGGTCATGGGCATCGGCCTAACCGCCATGGCCGTCGCCTTCACCCTCTTCGGCTCCGGCCCCGCCGCCCTGTGGGCCATCGTCGCCGGCTGCTTCGTCGTCGTCTTCGGCGAGATCCTCTTCGTCCCGTCCTTCGACATGTGGGCCGCCCGCAAGGTGCCCGAGCAGCAACTCGCCCGCGCCATGGGCGCCATGCACTTCTTCCGCAGCGCCGGGAACATGGCCGGCGCGCTGCTCGCGGGCGTCATGTTCGACGTCTCGGTCTCGGCGGACCTGCCGGGCGCGAACTGGTACGTCGCCGCGGCGGTGGCCGCGCTCTGCGCGGTGATCTGCTTCGCCAGCCGCGACGAGGACCCCAAGGAAGGCAAGAACGCCGAGTCCTCGCCGGCCGAGTCGGTCTCGGCGTAACCCCTCCGGACGGACGAGAAGGACGAGAGAGAAGGACAGAGCGATGGCTGAGATCTGCGTCATCGGAGGCACCCGCTTCTTCGGGAAGCTCCTGGTGCGGCGGCTGCTGGACGAGGGCCACCGGGTCACGCTGGTCACCCGAGGCCGTACGGCCGACCCGTTCGGCCCGGCCGTACGGCGGCTGACCGCCGACGTCGGCCGGCCGGGCGAGCTGGCCGCCGCCGTGGCCGGCGAGCGGTTCGACGCCGTGGTCCACCAGGCGTGCTACACCCCGTCCGCCGCGCTGGACGCCTGTACGGCCTTCGGCGAGCGCGCGGGCCGCTTCGTGCTCACCAGCAGCATGGAGGTGTACAACGCCGACACCTTCCGCCACCGGATCCCGGCGCCGCCCATGAGCGCCTTCGCCCGCGAGGACGAGCTCCGGCCGGAGGAGTACGCGTACGACACCGAACTCCCGTGGCACGACCTGGACTTCGTGGGCCGCAACTACGGCGAGGGCAAGCGGCAGGCCGAGGCGGCCCTGGTGCGGAACGCGCGGGTGCCCGTCACGGTCGCCCGGGTCGCCCATGTCCTGGCCGCCACCGACGACTTCACCGGGCGGCTGCGCTTCCACCTCGACCGCGCCCGCGCGGGGGAGCCGGTCACGGCCCACGCCCGCCCGGGCCGTACGTCCCTGGTGCACGCCCCGGACGTCGCCGCGTTCCTCGCCCGCGCCGCGACCACCGACCTCCCCGGCGTTTTCAACGTCGCCTCCCCCGACCCGGCGGACGTCTACGCCGTGTGCGCCGCCGTCGAGTCGGCGACCGGAAAGGCGACCACGGTCGTGGAGAAGGAGGACCCGGCCGGCGACCCGGCGCTCTCCCCGTACTCCTGCCCGTCCGACTTCGGCATGGACGCGACCCGGGCCCTCGCGCACGACATCGCCCTGCCCCCGGTCACCCACTGGCTCCCGGAGATCGCCCGCATCGCGGCGGCGGAGGAGGAGGCGGCCTGATGTTCGACCTGATCGTCATCGTCCGCGTACCCGACCCGGCCGACGCAGGGCCCGTGGCCGACGCGCTCCGCCGGATGCGCCCGCTCTGCCTCGCCGAGGACGGCTGCGTCGCCTGGGAGGCGTACCGCTCGGACGCGGACCCGCTCCGCTTCGTCCTCGTCGAACGCTGGGCGAGCCGCGCCCACTGGGAGGCGCACGGCGAGGGAGCGGCCATCCAGGAGATCTACGTCCCCGAGATCCTCCCGCGCGTAGAGCGCGAGGTCCACCCGAGCACCCCCCTGCGCAACACCCCCCTGCGCAACACCCCCTCCGCCACCACCGCAACCCCCACCACGGAAAGAGCACCGCGATGAACACACGGCCCCGTATCGCCGTCGTCGGAGGCCGTCCCGCCCCCGTCCACGGAGCCAGGGAACTCGGCATCGACGTCACGCTGGTCCACACCGAGGGCCAGTTCGACCGGGCCGAGGCGGAACCGCACGTCGTACGCATCCTGACCTGCGACATCACGGACACGGGCGCGCTCCTGGAGCTGCTGCGGCCGCTGCACGAGGCGGAGCCGTTCGACCGGATCCTCACCACCACGGAGCTGTCGGCGGTGCCGGTCGGCGAGGTCAACGAGAAGCTCGGCCTGCCCGGCACCCCGCCGGAGGTGTCCCGGATCATCCAGGACAAGGCCCTCACCCGGCAGGCGCTGGACCGGCACGGGCTGAGCCCGGTGCGCCACCGCCGGGTCCACACCGCGGCCGAGGCCGTCGCGTTCCTGGAGGAGGTCGGCGACCGGGTCGTGCTGAAGCCCGGCCAGGGCGCGGGCAGCCTGCACATCCACATGGTCGACGACGCGGAGCACGCGGCCCGCGCGTTCCGGGAGATCGAGGACTTCGGCTACGGCGGCGTGCTGGCCGAGGAGTACCTCCAGGGCCCGGTCGTCAGCGTCGAGGCGTTCTCCCACGAGGGCCGCCACGTGGTGCTGGGCGTCAGCGAGTACCGGGTGAACGAGCACTTCGTCGAGTGGGAGTGCAGCGTCCCCAGCGACGCGGCGCGGCCGTACCTGGCGGAGCTCCACGAGCTCACCGCCGGCGTGCTGGACGCCGTCGGCCTCACCGACGGCCCCTCGCACAGCGAGTTCGTCCTCACCCCGGCCGGCCCCCGCCTCCTGGAGACCCACAACCGCCTGTCGGGCGCCGGCATCCCCGAGATGGTCCACCGCGCCACCGGCTGGGACCCGGCCCGCCTCTTCATGACGATCCCGCTGGGCATCGACCACCTGCCCGAGGCGCCGCCCGAGCCGAAGCAAGGCGCGGCGATCCGCTTCCTGGACGGCCCCCCCGGCCGCATCACAGCGATCACCGGCACCGACACTCTCCCCGTCCCCATCCGCCAAGTCCCCCCAGGCGAACGAGCCCCCCACATGATCCCCTACCTCAAGGACTTCAAGAACGCCCCCGCCGGCGCCGTCCTGAGCAAGCACCCAGGCGACGAGATCTCCGCCATGGACTCCCTCCTCACCTCAGACCGAGGCTACGTCTTCGCCACCGCCCCCACCCGCGAGCAAGCAGCCCACTACTGCGAAACCCTGGCCAACACGATCGTCTTCCACACCGAACCGTCCTAGAAAACAACGAAGGCCCAGGTCACTGACCTGGGCCTTAGCAGAAGAGCGGATGACGGGAATCGAACCCGCGCTATAAGCTTGGGAATCACCCGGCACTTACACCCACGCATACCCTCTGACCTGCGAAAACCTGGCCCCAGGCTTCAGTTGGAGAGGTCTGGGTGAACCCCCTGGTGCCCGCTGTTGACCGGCCCTACTGGCACGTTGTGGCACGCGGCCTGGATGGGGTGCCGGATGTACGGCTGAGCGCGCCGACGATTCTGCGGGCGCCGGAGCCGCGGCGGACTGCGCTGCTGGCGGCGGTGGTGAGGCAGCTGGAGGCGCAGGCCGTCGACGACGCGCTGGACGTGTTCGCGGTGCTGATGGCGAACCGGTTGATTAGCCCGGCCCGGCGGGCGTCGGACCGGGAGCGCCTGGTGATGCTGTCGCAGCTGGAGCTCACCCATGCCCGTCGTGCCGTACCGGGGGACGCCAGGATCCCCGCCCCCGCCGGCGCGGTGGTCGGGTCGAAGGGCCGACCACCGCGCGCACGAGGTGCCCCGGGCGGGTCTGCGGGGTCAGCGGGTCCTGAAGCGGCGGAAGAGGTTGCGGGCCACGTACACCCCGGGGCCGCCGAAGCCGACGATGTCGAGGCGGCCGTCGCCGGTGACGTCCGCGAGGAAGCGGGGGTGCCGGTCCACCCGCCAGGCGCCGGCCTCCTCGTCGTATCCGAACCCCCGGCAGACGAGTTGGGCCCGCTCGAACCGGCTGCCGTCGAGCCGGTGCGAGACCCAGACCCCCTCGTCGCCGAACCCGACGATGTCGAGCCGGCCGTCACCGGTGACGTCGGTCAGGAATCGGAGGTGCTTGGTACCCGTCCACCCCTGCGCGGACCCGAAGTCGTTCAGGACGAGCTTCGCGGGTTCGAAGGTGCCGTCCCCGCGCCGGTGGGAAACGACAACGCCCTGCGGCCCGAACCCGACGATGTCCACCGCCGCGCCGGACTCGCCGGCGACCGCGAACCGCGGGTGCTCCGTGACCGAGGCCCAGCCATGGTCGACGCCGAACTCGTCGAGGACGTACAGCGGGTCGTCGAAGGTGCCGTCCTCGGCCTGCCGGGAGATCCAGACCCCGTCGTCGTGGCAGCCGACGAGGTCGAGGCGGCCGTCGCCGGTGGTGTCGACAAGGAACCGGGGGTGCCGGTCGGCGAGCCAGCCGCCCGCTTTCTCCCCGCTGCCGAAGGCCCGCAGCGCAGGTTCCTCGGGAAGCGGGGTGAAGGTGCCGTCCTCGGCCTGGAGCGAGATGTGGACGCCGTCGTCGTGGCAGCCGACGATGTCGAGGCGGCCGTCGCCGGTGGTGTCGACAAGGAACCGGGGGTGCCGGTCGGCGAGCCAGGTGCCCGCCTGTGCGCCGTGGCCGAACGACTTGAGGGCCGGCGCGGCCGCCGGGGCGAAGGTCTCGTCCTCGTTCTGACGGGAGACCCGCACTCCGTCCGCGGCCAGCACGACCAAGTCGGGCCTGCCGTCGCCGGTGAGGTCCGCGAGGGTCCACAGGTCGGCGGGGGCTGCGGTGGGCGCGGACGGGTGCAGGAGGCGTTCCTCGTCCTCGAAGGTTCCGTCGCCCCTGCAGGCCGAGGTCACGACCCCCTTCGCGGGTTTCAGCGCCACGATGTCGTGCCGTTTCGTCCCGCCGGCGTCGGCGAGGATGCGCGCCCCCGGGCCGGCCCATCGGTTCACGGAACCAGGCACAGGCCCGAAGACGGGGGCTGCCCCCTCGTCCTTCCATCCGCCGGCGGAGCTGTCGGCGCCGAACCGTCCGAGGACCATCAGCACGTTGCTGAAAGAGGGGGTCGCGGCGGGCGAGGGGCGCAGCGCGGTCGAAGGGGTCAGCCGCCAGGACGTGCGGCCGTTCCAGTGCCTCAGCGGCGTCCAGCGCAGGACGACGTCGCTGTCGCGTTCGGGTGCGGCCGGTACGAGTCGCCATCGCTGGCCGGGCACGTTGGGGTCGTGCTCGCGCAGTACGACCGGGGTGGCGTCTGGGCCCCGGTCGCCGAGGTCGAGGACGGTGCCGTCGACCACGCTCTCGATGAAGTACCGGCCCGGTTCCCCGTCGACAGGGACCACGTGCCACTGCTGGCTCTTCTTGCCGTCGGCGGGGTCCGCCCGGCACACCCCGCGGTCCGCGGCGGCCGGGTTGTCGAGGACCTTGCGCTCGGCCGCGTCGTGGATCACGTAGGTGTGATCCTCCTCTTCGTGGCCCCCCGGAGCGGTCGGTACGGGCACCAGCCGCCAGCGCTGTGCAGGCGGACCGCCGACGGGGTAGTCCCGGACCACGAGCGGGTCGTCCTTGGCCGGTGCCGCCTTGGCCGGCGCGCCCTTGGCCGGGGTCTTGGCGGCGGGCGCCTCGGGCGGTGCGGCCCTGGCCCCGAGGGTCCTCCCCGTCGTGGCGTCGATGATCTCCAGCTTCAGTTCTTCCGTGGGCACGGGCATTGTGGCGCCTCTTCCGGACGGTGTGGTCGTGGGCTAGGGAGGGGGATGGGGCGGGTCCGATCGGCGGTCACGTGAAGACGTGGTGGTAGGGGACGTTCCATTCGCTGGGCAGCCGCGGGTAGAAGGTGTTGATGACGGTGCCGGTGAAGTCCCCGCCCCAGTTGTGGGTCACGCGCACCTCGGCGTTGGCCGTCACGGCGTGGTCCTTGAACCCGAGGATGGTCTCGGGGTGGGTGATCGGCACGAAGGTGATCCCGCCCCAGGGAGTCACCGTGACCACCCAGAGCTGGGTGTCCTCGGGAGCGCCGTTGCGACCCTGCCACTTCTCGCCGACCTGGTCGGGGAGTCCGACCTGGACGGTGTCCATCGAGCTCTTCGGGGCGTCCTGGTGGACGCTGATACGCCGGCGGCGCGGCTTGGGCAGGCCGTCGTCGCCCCGGCCGCCGTCGACCGGTCCGTTGCCGCCCGCACCGTTCGCCCCGGTGCCGGCCTGTGCGGGGAGCTTGGGGGTCACCTGGCCGGCGGCGCTTTCCAGGAAGTACAGCGCCCGCTGGCCGAAGAAGCCCCCGGGGGTGATGTACCAGAGGTGGCCCTGCTGTTCCTTGACGGTCTCGTCGAGGGCGGTGGCCAGCTGGACGCCCTTGTCGTGGCTTTCTTCCTTCAACTCGACCGGTCGCAGATAGCCGCCGTTGAAGGCGTGCACGAGCATGACCGGACGGTTTTCGAGCAGGGCGGCGACAATGGCGTTGTCGTAACTGTTCACCGCCACTGGTCCGCCGACGACCAGGTTGGACATCGACGTGCGTTCCTGGGTGTACATCGCGGAAACCTCACCTGTTCCGAGCGGGAAAGACATGTGGGGATTGATCGCCTATTGGTCTACCACGGGGAATTGTGACCGGCGAATCTGAGGCTGCTCGAAATGGGATCGAAAAGAGAAAAATCGCCGGAGGTTGATATCGCGACATTCGGCGAATGTCCGGATCCCATTCCCGGCGGGAAGGATGGCGCGATCTGCTCGAATGGAAGAGTTTCGCTGGATCACGATTTCGATTCCCGTGATTTAAAGGACAATGGCCCATTCTTGACCATTGGAATCGGTGACGCTGCGCCCCGGACGTATTCTCGGGCAGTGTGAAGGCTGCCAACTTCGATTGTCGGAGCGTGCCCACCCCTTCTCTGTCCTTCCGTGGCGCACGTCCGACCGGATGGGTCGAGGACGAGGAATGTCTTCCCACGCGTACAACCTGGAACGGGCCAAGCGGCGGCCACTGACGAAGAAGAACCTGCGGGAGCTCGACATCGAGCAGAGCTGGAAGTCGGTCCTGGACCATCCCAACCTGGTCTGGGTCGACGAGCGCGGAGTCGCGCACCGGCCTGTCGGGTTCTCCGTGAACAAGTCGAGCTTCGGCACCTTCGACGCCGAGCCGGCCCACAAGCTGGGCTGGCTCGCGTACATGAACCTCGGGGAGCCACTGATCGAGGAGCGGGGTGACGTGATCCAGCCTCCGCCCGACATGTTCTCCTCGCGCAGCTACGTCAACCGCAGTTCGTCGGAGACGATGGAGTTCACCGACTCGGTCCAGTTCACGGTGTCGAACGCGATCACCTGGTCGCTCCAGGGCGAGGCCCAGCTCTCCTTCGGGGGGAACGTCGGCGCGGAGCTGCAGCTCCAGCTGCAGAACGAGCTCCAACTGGCGCTGGGCACGGAGTTGGGCGCCCAACTGGGCGCCCAGGTCGGAGCCCAGGTCGGCGGGCAGTTGGGCATCCAGGTCCAAAACGACTTGGAGAACAAGAACACGGTCACCGTGACCAATGAGAACAGTAAGGATGACGTCGGGGTCGACGTTGCCAACGCCACCGAGACGGGCGTGAAGAACTCGATGGCCAACTCGGCCTCGGGCAACGCCTCGGGCACGGCCGGCGCCTCGGCCGGCACGTCGATCGCGACCACGGTCACCGGCTCCACGGCCTTCACCGTCCAGGGCACCGCCACAGGGAACGCCGAGCTCAACGCCCAGCTCGTGCAGGGCGTCACGGCCTCCGTCGGCGGCACCCTGACCACCGGCTGGACCTCGGAGTCGCAGATCTCCGGGAAGGTCCCGCCGGAATCCCGGGTGGCGACCATGGCCACCCAGCGGCGCACCCGCAAGCAGTTCTCCTACGAGATCCCGGTGACGTTCTCCGGGCTGTTCGCGGTCCAGTACGCCGTGCCCGTCGCGGTGCTGTCGCCCCCACAGGCCACCACCCACCCCGGGCTCTCCCGGCTGGTCGCCCGCCCGATCGGGGACATCGACCTGGCGGGCGGCAACGGTTTCCGGATGCGGGGCTGGGCCGAGGTCGTCTCCGCCCTGGAAGTCGACCACACGATGTTCGACGGCGAGAGCCTCACCGGCAGCCGGCGCGCGCTGCACAAGAAGCCGTGACCGGGCGGCCCACCGCCCCGGGACGACCAGGAGGAACGACCATGGTGTTCGACAACATCTTCGGCGCCGCAGGCAAGGGCGCAGGGCTCTTCTCGGTTACCACCGAGGGCACGAAACCACGCCCCGGACGGGACATCGACTTCGAGGACTGCGACGAGACCACCTACGACGACACGACCACGAGCCTGTTCACCAGTGCGATCCACGGGGCCGACTCCCGGGCGAAGACCGTACGGGAGGACTCGCCGGAGTCCCGGGTCATCCTGGGCTTCCTCGGCTCCTTCGTCCGGGCCGCCCAGGCCTCGGGCGAGGCCCAGGCCCGTTACGCGGCCGACCCCGGCTCGGTGTCCTCGGCAGCGGCCGCCGGCATGCGGGAGTCGGGCCCGACGGTCACCCAACACGACGGGCTCCAGCGGGACGAGGACCTCGCGGACCGACCGCGCAAGGCCGATTTCACCAAGCCCCCCGAGGCCCAGGCCCCGAAGACCCCGCAGACCCCGCAGGCCCAGGCGCCCGAGCCGCCCAAGCCCGCCAAGCCAGCCACGCCGACGGCCGACACCCCGCCCACACCGACCGCCGACACCCCGCCCACGACCAAACCCAAGAAGTAACCCCGCGCGGTACGACGCCGAACGGCGGACCACAGACCCGTGCGACGGGGGCGGGGGCTGGGGCGCGAGCAAATCGCTCCAGCCCCCGCCCCCGTCTGCGGGTCCCCGCGTCACCTCACGCCCGCAGCAGCCGCCACTGCCGCCGCCGGTGGTCGCCCTCCGCACCACGCTGCCTGACCACGGCGCGCGCGTCGCCGTCCACGCGCAGCAGCAGCCCGCTGGCATGGTTCGCGATCTCGTAGCCCCCAGGACCGCTGCCAGCCGGGCCCTCGCCCACCGGGATCAGCCGCCACCGCTGGTGCGCCGCCTCGCCCGCGTCGAGGGCGCGCTGGACGAGCGGGGCCCCGTCGCAGGCGTGGCCGTCGAAAACCTCCAGCACCTTGCCGCTGTGCACGTTCTCGATCGTGTACAGCACCGCGCCGTCCTGGTGACCCACCACGAGCAGCCGCCACCGCTGGTGGGCCCGGGGAACGGGCAGCGACTGGTGGATCTCGGCCCCGTCCTTCGTGGACTCCCGCAGTACGCCCATCCGCAGGCCGCTGCGGGCATTGGCCCAGGAGACCACCTCGCCCGAATTGGGCAGCCCCGCCATCCTCGGGGAGGCCACCTTCCGGATCCGGTTGTTGGTGTGGTCGGCGATGTAGAGGGCATCGACACAGTCCACGGCCAGCCCCACCGGGTTGTTCAGCAGGGCCTCGGCCGCCGTCCCGCCGTCCCCCTCGAAACCTCCGCTGCCAGTGCCCGCGACGGTCTCGATCAGGCCGTCCGCCGTGACCCTGCGGACCCGGTGGCCCTTGTGATCGGCGATGTACAGGGCGCCCGTACCGTCCACCACCAACCCCATGGGTTGGTTCAGCTGGGCCTCGACAGCCGGCTTCCCGTCGCCGCCGGAGCCCGCCTTGCCGTTGCCGGCGACCGTGGTGATCACGCCATCCGCCGTCACCTTGCGGACCCGGTGATTCTCGGAATCGGCGATGTAGAGCGACCCGTCACGGTCCAGCGCCACCGCCGACGGCCGGTTCAACTGCACCGAGGTCGCGGGCACGCCCTCCTTCTGGGACGCCGCGGCCGCACCGCCCGCGAAGGTGCTGATCACCCCGTCTGCGCCGACCTTCCGGATCCGGTTGTTGAGGAAATCAGCGATGTAGAGGACCCCCGCCGCGTCCACAGCCACATCATGGGGCCGCTGCAACCGGGCGGTGCCGGCGGGCCGGCCGTCGCCGAAGAACGCCGCGGCGCCGTCGCCGGCGACGATGCTGATCCGGCCATCAGGGGTGATCTTCCGGATCCGGTGGTTCTCGGTGTCGGCGACATACACGGCGCCCGCTGCGTCCACCGCCACGCCACGTGGACCGTACAACTGGGTTTCGAGGGCCGTTCCGGCACCCCCGGCCCGGTTGCCCGCGACACCGGTTCCCGCCACCGCACTGATCCGGCCGTCCGTCGTGATCTTCCGGATCCGGTGGTTGCCGAGATCCGAGAAGTAGACGGTGCCGGTGGCATCCACCGCGATCCCGAACGGCCGGTTCAACTGGGCTTTGACGGCCGCCTCGTTGTCGCCCTTGGGCCCCGCCTCCTTGGTTCCGGCGACCGTGCCGATGGGCGGGGCCGAGTCCTCACCGTCGGTGCCCGCCGTGCGCGCAGTACTCATCGTCGTCCCTTGCCGTGCACCAACCGCCATGACCAGCAGTTGTCGGATGACTTCAGAAAGTCACAGGCGAAGCGGATCCGGCAAGTCCGCCCCCCGGCCTGACGCGCCCGGCGCGACCTCGGAAGCCGAAACCGGCCGGTCCGAAAACGATCCAGCGCCGGCCGCCCTCCGGCCACAGCCCCGCTCCCGTGCGACACCTACCGATTCGCAGTCTGATCAAAGGGTGTTGGCTCTGGCGCCCCGACCAGCACTGTCCGGCCGGGGCCGATCGCTGCGCCGGTCCGCCGTACCTCCGGCCCGTACCGACGACACCGAGCGCCCCGATCGGCGGCGACAGACGTCCACGACCGCTTCGTCTCGCTGATTGCTGCCGCGCGGACCTGCGGCGTATTGGTTGCTCAGCAGGCAGCACATCCCTCTCCGTCCGATACTCGATTGTGTGGACGGATCACCAGCGGTCAGGTCGATGCGGCTCGTGCCAGGCGAACCGATCGTGTTCCGATCGTTCGTCGAGGGGGACTCCGTTGCGCGATTGACGAGGCTCCTTCACCGCGCCTATGCCGGCCATGCAGCCGAAGGGCGAGTCTTCTTCGCCTCGTATCAGTCGGTGGAGGACACGGCCTGCAGGGTGGGCAAGGGGGAATGCTGGGTAGCCCTGCAAGCAGGTGAGCTTGTGGGCACGGTGACGGTGGCGGCACCGCACGCGGTCCCCGAGGGGTATCCGGCCCCGGCGGGTGCCGGGTCGTTCTGGCAGCTGGCGGTGGACCCGACGCTCCGGGGGACGGGGCTCGGGCAGGCGTTGCTGGGCTTGGCGGAGGACCGTATCGCCTCGCTCAGGTCGGCACAGGTGGTCATCGATACGTCGGCCGAGGCGGTCGATCTGGTCGGGTGGTACCGCAGGCGTGGGTACGTGCCGGTTGGGTCCTGGCGGTGGGGCGTGACGAATTACGAGAGCGTCGTTCTGGTGAAGGGTTTGGCGCCTGGTGGGCAGGGGCGGTGACCGGATTGCCGGTGCCGTGTGTGGCGGCACCGGCAATCCGATTGACTATTGGCCGAGCGCGCGGCCAGCCTCCTGGGCGGCGATCGTGAGGGCCTCGTCGAGGACCTCCACGCGGCGTCCGCCGGCGCTGGCGAGTGGGCCCTTGCCGCCGGTTCCGCCGCCGACCGTGCGGGCGGCCGGGATGAGGATGTGGCTGGCTTCGGTGCCGGTGGCGTGGAGGCTGGGGGTGATGGCGGCGGCCAGGAGTGCCTTGCCCTGGTGTTCGGTGCCCAGGACGACGACGGCGTGGCCGGTGTCGAGGAGGCCGGCGGTGTGCTGGGCGAGCGTGCGGAGCTCGTCGGGGGTGAGGCCGGTCAGCTTCTCGGTGACGATCCGGCCGCCGGTGACGGTGCGGGCGGAGGCGGCGAGCTGCTGGGCTTGGTCGCGCAGCTCGGTCTCGCGGAGGCGGTCGAGCTCCCGCTCGGCGGTGGCGAGGGCGTCGAGGCGCTTGCGGAGGGCATCGGGGGCGTCCTGGGGGCGGGTGCCGAGGAGGGTGGAGAGTTCTTCGAGGAGGCGGCGCTCGGTGTCGTAGTAGTCGAGGGCGTCTCGGCCGGTGAGGGCCTCGATGCGGCGGAGGTTGGAGCCGATGGAGGCTTCGCCGACGATGCGGACTGGGCTGGCGTTGGAGCCGTGGCCGATGTGGGTGCCGCCGCAGAGTTCGCGGGAGAAGTCGCCGATGTCGACGATGCGGACGTGGTCGCCGTACTTCTCGCCGAACAGGGCGGTCGCTCCGGCGGCCTCGGCTTCGGCGCGCGAGGCGTGCCAGACGCGGACCTCGGGGTCGGCGAGGAGGCTGTCGTTGACGAGGGTCTCGATGGCGGCGAGCTGGGAGCGGTCGACGGCGGAGAAGTGGGCGAAGTCGAAGCGGAGGCGGCCGGCGTCGACGAGGGAGCCGTGCTGGCGGGCGTGGTCGCCGAGCGTGCGGCGGAGCATGGCGTGCAGGACGTGGGTGGTCGAGTGGGAGCGGGCGACGGCCTCGCGGCGGGCGCCGTTCACGAGGGCCTCGACCTGCTGCCCGGACCGGAGATCGCCCTCGGTGACGCGGACCGTGTGGACGTGGAAGCCCTCCAGGCCGGGCTTGGTGTCCAGGACGTCCAGGAGGGTGCCGTCGGCTGTGCGAATGGTGCCGGTGTCGCCGACCTGGCCGCCGGACTCGGCGTAGAACGGGCTTCGGTCCAGGACCAGCTCGATGGTGCTTCCCTGTTTGGCGCCGAGCACGACGTTTCCATTGGAAACGAGGCCGAGGACGGTGGCCTCGGCGTTGAGGCGGTCGTAGCCGACGAAGTCCGTACGGCCGTGGCGGGCGGACAGCTCGCGGTAGGCGTCCTGGCGGCGCAGCGCCTCGGCGGTCTTGGCCTTGCCGCCGGCCTTGGCGCGGCGCTGCTGCTCGGCGAGCAGGTCGGCGAAGCGGTTCTCGTCGACGGTCAGGCCGGCGTCGCGGGCGGCTTCGACGGTCAGCTCGACGGGGAAGCCGAAGGTGTCGTGCAGCTCGAACGCGGTCTCTCCGGTCAGGGCCGTGGACCGGTTCTCGCGGCTGCGGGTGATGGCGGCGCTGAGGAGCCGGGTGCCCTGGGTGAGGGTGCGGGTGAACGACTCCTCTTCGGCGGTGACGACCTGCTCGATGAGGGCGGCCTGGGCGGGCAGCTCGGGCCAGACGTCGCCGAGGTTGGCGATGACGCTGGCCGTGGTCGGGGCGAGGACGGCCTCGTCGATGCCGAGGAGGCGGGCGTGGCGGATCGCTCGCCGCATCAGGCGGCGCAGGACGTACCCGCGGCCGTCCTTGGCGGGCAGGACGCCGTCGGCGATCAGGTACGCGATCGAGCGGGCGTGCTCGGCGGCGACCTGAAAGGAGACCTTCTCCTCGCCGCTGCCGGGGTAGTCGCGGCCGGCGAGTTCCTGGACGGTCGTGAGGGTGGGGCGCAGGAGGTCGGTGCCGCAGACGTTCTCGACGTCCTGGAGGATCGCGGCCAGACGGTCGAGGCCGAGACCGGTGTCGATGCTCTGCTGGGCGAGGTCGCCGAGGATCGGGAAGTCGCCCTTCCCGTCGCCCTCACCGCGCTGGTACTGCATGAAGACGAGGTTCCAGATCTCCACGTACCGCTCGCCGTCGATGGCCGGACCGCCTTCGCGGCCGAAGGCGGGCCCCCGGTCGTAGCTGACCTCCGAGCAGGGGCCGCAGGGTCCGGGGACGCCCATGGACCAGAAGTTGTCCTGCATGCCCAGGCGCTGGATGCGATCGGCGGGGACGCCGATCTTGCGCCAGAGCTGTTCGGACTCGTCGTCGTCCTGGTAGACGGTGATCCAGAGGCGGTCCTTCTCCAGGTGGTAGCCCTGGGTGACGAGCTCCCAGGCGAAGGCGATGGCGTCGGCCTTGAAGTAGTCGCCGAAGGAGAAGTTGCCCATCATCTCGAAGAACGTGGCGTGCCGGTTGGTCCGGCCGACGTTGTCGATGTCGGAGGTGCGGGCGCACTTCTGGATGGTGGTGGCGCGCGGGAAGTCCGGGGTGACCTCGCCGAGGAAGTACGGCTTGAACTGGTTCATGCCGGCGTTGGCGAGCAGCAGCGTCGGGTCGGACGGGATCAGCGGGCTGGACGGGACCTGGCGGTGACCGCGCGAGGTGAAGAAGTCCAGGAAGGTGGAGCGGATTTGCGTCGAGCGCATGGTGGTGTGGCCCTCACGGGAGAGTCGTGGAGAGATGGGGGTCGATCACACGCCGAGCCGGGCCGAGAACAGGGACTGAGGGGTTCTCAGTTCTCCAGCTCGACGCAGATAGCTCGCGCCCCCACGGTGTAGACCATGACTCCAGATCCGTTGTCTGAGGTGGCGCAGCCGTCACCGGACGCAACGGTCCGCTGCGACTGCGCCACCCAAGCTAGCGGTCTGACAGTCAAGATCGCTGAGGTTTTCCGCTCTGTCACTCCAACGAGATCAGGGACAGGAGCGTGTCGACGAGGTCGTCGGCTCGGGGCAGGACGACGGTGGCGCCGGCGCGGGTGAGCGCCGACGGGCTGGAGAAGCCCCATCCGGCGCCGACCGGGGCCACGCCGGCTGCCCGTGCCGCGTGCATGTCGGACTCCATGTCCCCGACGAACACGGTGCCGCCGGGCGCCACGCCGAGCTTGTCGAGGGCGAGCAGGAGGCCGTCGGGCGCGGGCTTCGGTGCCGCGTCCTCGTAGCAGACGACGATGTCGATCAGGTCGAGGATGACGGGCGGCAGGAGCCAGCCGATCCGCTGGCGGCTGCGCAGGGTCACCAGTCCGGTTCCGATGTCGGCGGCGCGGAGCGCGGCGAGTGCCTCGGCCACGAACGGGAAGACGTCGGCGGTGAGGGTGGCGGTGGCCGTCGCCGCGTCCCAGCCGTCCAGGTTGATCGTTCCCGCGTAGCCGAGTTCGGCGAGTACCTGCTCGCGCGGGGTGGTCGCGGCCTCGGGCGGCAGGTCGGCGATGGTGACGCGGCGGCCGAGGACGGAGGTTGCGAAGCCCGCCAGGGTGGCGAGTTGGGCGTGACGGCTGTCGACGAGGACGCCGTCGAGGTCGAACAGCACGGCCCGCTTCACGCGGGATCACCCCGCTGAGGCCCGGGGAGGTCGGCCTCCGTGAGCAGGGAGTGGAGCGTCACGCGGTGTTCGGCCAGCAGAGCCCGGCCGCCGAGCGGGCGCTTCAGGACGCACAGCGCGTCGCTGACCGGTGCGCCGGCCATCCGCAGGGTCCGGGCCATGGCGAGCAGCTGCGCGCCGGAGCGGACCACGTCGTCGACGAGGACGGTCCGGCGGCCGACGAACGGCGCGCCTTCGATCTGTCGGCGGGAGCCGTACCCCTTCGGGCGGCGGCGCAGGAAGACGGCGGGCAGGCCGGTGGCGGCGGACAGGGCGACGACGAGGGGGATGCCGCCGAGTTCGATGCCGGCGAGGAGCTGGGTGTCGTCGGGGACGAGTTCGGCCAGGGCGGTGGCGGTGTCGCGCAGGAGCTCCGGGTCGGCGGCCAGGCGGTACTCGTCGAAGTAGCTGTCGAGCCTGCTGCCGTTGGCGAGGTGGAAGGGGGCGGCGACGAGGGCGGTTTCGGCGAGCCGGGTGGTGAGGCCGGACAGTCGCGTGCTGGTGGTCATGCTCCTCCGATCGATGTGGCGTGGAGCGCGGCGATGTGGGTGCGGAAGGCGTCGGCGGTCTCGGCGGTGCGGAGGAAGCCGAGGGGCCTGGTCGGGGTCTCGTACAGCCACTTCTCCTTGCGCAGGAAGGCGAACAGGCGCAGGGCGGCGGCCCCGGCGAGGAAGACCGGCACGGGCCGGATGCAGGTCGCGTAGTAGGCGGCGGCGGTCAGCTCGTGAAGGGTGCCGGTGCCTCCGCCCATGGCGACGACGAGGTCGGCGTGGTCCAGGTAGTGGTTGAGCCGGGCACCGAGGTCGGATACGTGGACGGAGGCGGTGGCGTACGGGTTGAAGGCGCCCCACTCGTCGTGCTTGTCGACCAAGGTCACGGCGGTGACCGGGGCTCCTCCGGAGGAAGCCCCGCGCGCGGCGGCTTCCATCAGGCCGTTGTAGCCGCCGTGCAGGAGCTCGTACCCCGCCTGGGCCAGGGCCTGGCCGATCTCCTCGGCCAGCTTCTCCTCCTCGGTGGAGGCGGGGCGGACCCCGCCGAAGAAGACGGCGGTTCGGCCCTCGCGGGCCCGGCCGGTGGCCGAACCCACGAGGTGGAGCCCGTTCACATCTGCTCCAGGTACGTGCGGTACGCGGCGATCGCGTTCTCCAGCCCCTTCAGGGCCTCGGGGCAGGCCCGCTCGACCAGGGCGAGTGTCCGCTCGACGGCCGCGTCGACATCGGCGGCCAGCGGGACGGCCGGTCCGCCGATCGCCGCCTCCAGGTCGCCGAGGCATGCCCGGCCGATCGGGGTGAGGGCGATCTCCTCGCGCAGCTGGTACCAGCCCCAGAACCGCGAGGCGGGGACCAGCGCGGTTTTGATCAGGTCCTTCGTGGCCGTGTGCAGGCGGTGCCACTCCGAGTACGCGACGAACCGCTGGCCGCGCTTGATGCGCTTGTGCAGCAGGACCGCCAGGACCAGGTGTTCGATGAGCAGCTCGGAGCACGTACGGGGCCGGGCAAGGAACTCGGTCGCGAACCGCTCGGCGGCCGCCGTCCCCTCGGCCGGGGCGAGCGCCGGCTCGCGGTCGAGGAGTACGGCCGTGGCGACCGTGGCCCGCAGGCCCGGAACGCGCGACGCGGGCGCCACGTACAGGTCGATCTGGTGCAGGTGCCCCTCGTCCGGGACGAGGAAGACCATGCCGACGCCGCCGAGGTCAGCGACGATCGTGTCGCGCCAGCCCGGCAGCAGGGCGCCGGCCTCGACGGACATCAGGTCGTCCAGGCTCGCGACGAACGCGGGCAGGTCGGCGTCCTGGACGCCGACGACGAAGTCGACGTCCGAGAGACGGTCGGCCGTGCCGTGTGCCAGCGAGCCGCGCACCAGCAGGTGCGTGACGGCCGGCGAGGCGGCGAGGATGTCGGCGAGCCGGGACAGCAGCGGGAGCTGGGCGGGGCGGTTGGCGAAGGTGAGTTCCGCCAGGTGCAGAGTGGGCACGTGCGTCCTCCGATCGGATTCCGGCAGGCAGGTTCGAGCGTGGTGGTCAGGCCGTGAGGGCGAGCAGGCGGCGCTTGGCGGTCGTCCAGCGCGTGACGGCCTCCTCGTCGCCGAGCGAGGTGTGCAGCTCGGCGATTAGGTCGTAGACCGCGCCCTCGGGCAGCGCGTACGTGTAGAAGAGCCGCAGCAGCATCCGCTCGGCCGCGTCCGCGTAGCCGAGGTCGGCCATTCCGCGGGCGGCCTGGAGCCGCTCGGCGATCACCCCAGGGCCGGCCACGGGCAGCGGCTCGGCGGAATCGGGGTGGAGCGTGGGCCGACGGGCGAGGCGCCGGTAGGTGTCGTCGGCGTACACGTCGGCGATCAGGTGGATCCGGTCCGGTCCGAGCAGGTTGCACACGCCGTGCGCGTACGTCGGCGTCAGCCGCCAGATCCGCCCGCCGGTCATGTGCACCTTGGTGCCGCCGGTGACGAGGAACGCCGACGTGTTGGTGTGCAGGGGGATGTGCAGCCGGTGGCGCTCGACCTGGTCGAGCTCGTCGTAGTCGCGGTGTTCCCACAGGAAGGCGTTAGGTTCGAGGCGGGCGAGTCGCACCCACATGTAGTTCAGGCCGAGTTCGTTCAGCAGGGCGGCGGTGGCGGGCATCCGCTTCAGCAGGTCGGTCGGCTGGGCCGTGCAGTCGCCGATCGTCACGTCGGCGGGGTCGCCGGACGCGTTCATCAGCGACGTCGTCCACCAGCCCCCCGACTGGTAGGCGCTGTACTCGGCCTTCCAGGGCGCCTGCGCCGTCAGGGCCTCGTGGCGCATCCGCTCCAACTGGGCGGGGTCGACGGTGTCGAGCTGGGCGATCTGCCCGGCAAGGGCGGTCACGGTGTCCATCGGATTCACCTTTCGCGAGTCGGTGAGTACGTGGCGGGTCGCCCTCCGCCGAGTGGTGCGGGAGCGGTACGGGGAGGCCGGCTCCGGGTCTTCTCGGCGGAGGGCCGTTCAGCGGTCGGTGGTGGCGTGGGGGAGCGGAAGCGCGTCCGGCACGGCCACGGCAGCCCTGTGGCCTGGGGAGCCGAGGAGGTGGTCGGTCTGGGAGCGCAGGGCCCAGGCGGGCCCGGCCAGGCCGGCGAGGGCGAGGAACGTCAGGGCGTACCGGCTGCTGCGATCAGCCCTTACGTGTACGGGGGCGGTGGGCCGGCGGTGGCGGGACCTGCTCATGCGAGGTCACCGGTGGCCTTCTCGTGGCTGGCGAGGAGGCGGCCGGTCTGGGCGTGAAGCCGTTCCAGATCTGCCGAGGTGAGGACGAGTGCGCCCTCGCTGGCCGAGCCGTCCGCGAAGTGGAACACGACGGGTACCGAGCCCTGGCCGGTGCGCGGGTCGTAGACCGCGGCCCCGCTGGTCAGGAGGGCGGCGTGCGTGATCTGTGCGGGCACGGGGAGCAGGGTGGAGCCGTCGCCCGGCGCGGACCAGGTGGGTTCGCCGCCGGGCGGGCGCAGGTGGTAGGTGGTGGCGGAGTCCTCGCCGGGGAGGGCGACCACGACGCCGACACGACCACCGTGGGCGGTGTCGGCGGCGAGGTCGCCGAGCCGGGGCGTGAAGGGAACCGCCGGGAGTAACTCCGGCTCCTCGGAAGGGAGATGAGGTGTACGTCGTCCGGTCATGCCCCGAAGTTAGGGACGACGGCGACCTCGAATATGAGCCGGAGGAATACGACCCCTATCCGTCCAGGTGAAAGCGGTCGGACATGCGCCGCAACTTCTCACGCGTGGCTGCCCGTTCGGCGTAGACGATGCTCCGGAGGGTGGAGCGGGCGATGGGGTGGTTCCGTACGAGCTGGGGCGCGATCCGCTCGGCGGTCTCCAGCTCGACGAGGGCCTTGTCGCGGTTGCCGTCCCACAGCCAGGCCCGTGCGATGTCCATGTGGTGGTGTCCCTGACGGGAGTTGGGAAGCGCGCCCACGAGCTCGGGGCTGGTGCGGCGGTTGATCTCCAGGGCCTTGCCCTGCTCCCCCATCTCCAGGGCCACGCTGACCGCGTGGATCTGCACGTTCCCGGCGGAGAACGTCAGCGAGTGCCGGTCGTACACGGGTGCTCCGACGTACGCGTCCATCCGCTCGGCGGCGTCCTTCGCGTACCCGATCCGGTCTTCTGCCTCGGACGGGCGCCCGGCGCGGGCGGCCGAGATCGCCGCGCGGAGTTGGAGCGTGCCCCAGGCCCGTACGGCCAGCGGTTCACCGTGCTCGTACGCCTGCTGCACCGACCCGATCGCCTTGTCCGAGAGCGTCAGCGCGTCTTCCCAGTCGGCCGTCGCCCACATGTCCCAGACCCGCATCCAGTCCGCGACCGCGGGCAGCACCGGGTCCCCGGAGAGGCGCGCCGACCAGGCGGCCCGCTCGCAGGCCATCGCGACGAGCTCGGGGTGGCCGAGGGAGTGGGCGGCGGTGTGGGCGAACTTGCAGCAGACCGCGTAGATCGCGTACGCCTCCTCCCGCGCGTGCCCCTCCTCCGAGGCTTCTGCCAGGGCGCGGGCCTCGCGGAACAGGTCGGGCAGGACACGGAGGATCGCGACGTTGGCGGCGGTGTCCCGGAGCCGGTGGAGCCGCGTCACCTCCCGCCACAGTTGCGGCGCCGGCCTTGGTGTCCCGTCGAAAACGGGGGCGAGGTCGTAGCGGCGCAGCTCGCGCAGGATCGACGAGGCGGCGATCTGCCACTGGTTGTCGTCGGGGGAGCTGCCGTACGGGCGTCCGATCAGATCGTTCGGGTGAACGTGCAGCTCGGCGGCCACCTGGTTGAGCAGCCCGACCCGGTCCAGCTCGATCAGGCCGCGCTCCATCTTCGACACCCAGCCCTGCGACTTCCCCAGGGCCGTGGCGAGATCGGCCTGCGGCATCCCGAGACGCAGCCTCGCCCTGCGGACGCGCCGGCCGATCTCCTCGGCTTCCTCCAGCATCAGGACACCTCCCCAACCGCCGGACGGCCGTGCGGGTGCGCCGGTCTGTCCGTGCGGAGTTCGTCACCAGCACGGTACCGAGGACGCCCTCTGTGTGGGGGGAGTTGCCGGGTCGTGGGTTCCCGCGGGAGGCGCTGTGTTCTGTGGGGACAGGCGGGGGTGTCCTGAGAATGGACGCTTTCGCTGTTCCTTTTCGGGACACGGCGTGCGACGGAACCTGTCTCGGCCTGCTTGGTCAGTTCATGCCTCGGGCTCAGGGCTTCTGGCCCTGAGCCCGAGGGGGGCTTGTGTCAGATGAGAGCGGTGAGATGGGTGATCAGTTCTTGGGCTTCGCGGGAGAGGCCGGCGTGGCATTCGCGGGCGAGGGCTGTGCCGGGACGCGGTATCTGGGCCCGGATCGTCGTCCAGTGCTGGGCGGCCTGTTCGATGGCCTGCTGGGTCTCGTGGATGGCGGTCCGGCGCTGGGCGACGTACTCCTCGGCCTGCTGGTGGGCCTGATTCCAGGTGAGGTCGCCGCGCTCGGCGAGTTGGGCCAGGGGCGGGGTCGTGTGGCCGTCGGCGATGCGGAGTGTGTCGGCGTCCGTGATCTCCTTGCGGATGCGGGTCTGTTCCTGGCGTTCTTCCAGAGTCTCGATGGCTTCGTCGAGGGTGAGGTGGCCGTCGCTGACCTGCTTGTCGAGGTCGGGGGCGTGCTGGGTGAGGCGGTCGTGCTTCTCCTGTCTGGCTGTCGCCTTGGCCTTGGTCTCAAGCGCGGTCTCGTAGGCGGCGTCGAGTGGGAAGGCGCCGATGCGGACCTTTTCGGCGAGGTCAGGGGTGTACTTGAGGACGACGTTGGCGGCGGAGAGGCGGGTGCGGCTGAGACTGTGGGACTTGGCCAGGTCGCGTAGGGACTGTCCCGAAAAGGAACAGGCCATGGCAGTGATCATTGCCTGCTGGCCCTTGCTGAGATGCCGGCGGAAGACGTTGTTGGAGAAGATCAGCGCTCGGGGGTTGTCGCCGGTATAGGTGGTGAAGCGGGGTTCGACGCCGGCGATCTCGCAGGCGGCGAGGCGGTTGCGGCCGTCGAGGAGGGCGCCGTCCCTATCGAGGACGAGCTCCTTGTGCAGGCCCTCGGTCCTGATCGACTCGGCGAGGTCGAGCAGCTCGGCGCGGTCGAGCATCGGGAAGATGGCGGCGTGCGGGTGGATCTTCAGAGGGTGCTCCTTGAGATTGGGGTTCAGCGCGTGCGGCGCTGCTGGCTGGTGGCGGAGTTGGTCAGGCGGTAGGCGGCCGACGGGGGCGCCGAGGCGCTGTCGGTGGTGACGGCGGTCAGGTCGGCGAGGCGGCGAAGGCGCCAGGTGAGGACTTCGCTGACGTTGGTGGCGGTTTCGGTTTCCCGGCGGGCGGTGGCTTCGGTGAGGAGGGCGACGGTGCTGTGACCGGCGGATTCGGCTCGGTCAAGGGTGGCGGCGAGCGCCGGCCATCCGGGCTCCGCGAGGATCCGCTCGGCCAGCTCGGGTAGAGCTCGGCGCAACGTGAACTCCTGTCGGCGGCGCAGTGACTCGGCCATCCGTGTTCCCCGGTGCGTGAGCGCCGCCAGCGGCTGAGCGGACGTGGCCTGGTAGGCGGCGCGGAGGTGAGCGGCTGTCTCGCGTGCGGCTTCGGCCTGCTGGTGGTGGTTCCGGGCCTGGTGCCAGTGCTGCGCGGCGACGACCGCGAGGAACAGGGCGTCGAGCACGACCGTGAGGAGAGTCCCGTCCTTGGGGGCGGGCTCGCGCAGGATCGCCTTCACTGCCCGGCGCGTGGCCTGGGCCTGCTGGTGCTCGGCGCGGAGGCGTGATCGACCGGCGCGCTCGAAGACGGTGGCGGCCTGGAGGAGCTGAGCTCGGAGGTCGGCGGGGGCGACGAGAGGAAGTACTTCGAGGGCTTCGGCCAGGACGGCGATGTGGGCCTGACCGGCCTCGTCCTCGCTGCGGGCGATGTGGTCAGGTGTCCCATCGACGGCCACGGTGAACCGTCGCCAGGCCGGGGCCTCCGTCTGGCGTGACGGTGTGACGCCCGTGGCTGTGAGGCGTTCAGCGATCTTGGGGTAGGAGAGGTCGGGGGCGAGGGTGGAGCCGGAGAACCACACCGGATCGCCCTGGGCGTTGGTGTCGCCGGCGAGGGCGACCTTGTAGCCGCGGATGTCGCCGGAGGGGAAGTACTGGACTTCGACGCGGGCTCCGGTCCCTTCGATGATCCGGAAGAGTTCCTCGGTGGTCGTGGCTGCCGAGACGGCGGTGCGGACGATGGTGCGCAGGCGTTCCCGGGTCGTCCGGGCCTTGCCGGTGCGGCGGGCCTTCTCCTGCTCGGCTCGGGTGGAGCGCTTGGCGGCGGTGCGGTCGCCGCGCGGCACCTGGCGGAGCCCGTACTCCTTCTCGATGGCGACGAGTTCCGTGTCGGCGCGTACGAAGTCGTTCCAGTTCCGTGGTGGGCGGAGGTCGCCTCGGACCTTGGTGACGACGATGTGGATGTGGTCCTCGGCGTGGCGGACGGCGATCCAGCGGCAGGCGTCGGGGTCGCCGGCCGGGGCGATGCCGGTGGCGTTGAGGACGCGGCGGGCGATGGTGGCCCACTCGTCGTCGGTCAGGTGGCGGTCTTCGGGGGCGACGCGGATCGAGCAGTGCCAGACGTGGCTCTTCGGAGCCTTGTGGCCGGCCTGTTTGACCCGCAGGTCGAGGGCGGTGGCGAGCTGGGCGAGGGTGGCGTCGGGGTCGCGGCCGGGGTCGGGTGCGAAGCCGTCCCAGGAGGCGACGAGGTGGGGGTCGGTGTGCTCGTTGGCCCGGCCGGGCCCGAACAGGTAGTTCAGGACGCCCCTGGTCTTGTGGCCGGGTTTGCCGATCTTCGCGATCATTCAGGCTGCCCAACGGTTCGTGGCGGCCACGTCGGCTGCGGTGTCGACAGCCTTGACCGTCTCCTGGACCAGGGCCACGAGCCGTGCGGCTTCGGCGAGCACGGCGGCGTCCACAGGGTGTGCGTCGCCGCCGGAGTTGAGGCGGTGGGCGATCTGATTCGCGTTGGTGCCGATCCGGGCGACCTGCTCGCGCAGGGCCGCGTACTCGTCGATCAGGTCGTCGACGGCGGTCCGCTCGGCGGGCAGGGCGAGGTCGCCGTTGAGGTGCGCCATGACGACGGCGCCGACGAAGTGCGCGCCGGCCAGACCGAGGCGACGGGCTTCGGCGAGGATCGCCTGCTTCTCGGCCGTGCTGTAGCGGACGTCGACGCGCTCCTTGCGCTGCACGTCCTGGCGGGCGCGACGGCGGGCGACGCGGTGCAGAGCGGCCTCGTCCGCCGCGTGCACACCCCCTGTCCCCGGTGCGCCCTCGCGCCGGGGACCCGCCGCCTCCGCCACCCCTGGGGCGGAGGCTTCAGCGTTGGACCGGCCCTTGGACGGTCCAACGCCATACCTTGCTCCGCCCGGGGCAGGGTGGGTGGTCGGCTGGTGGGTGGTGTGCGGGGAGTCGGGGGCGGGCTGTTCGTGCATGGGCGGGCTCTCTGATCGGGTGGGGGAGGTGGGAAGCGGTACTCGCCCCGGAGGTGTTCCGAGGCGAGCGGCCTGAGGGCGGGGGCGGGCTACGCGGCGGTCTTGGCGAGCTGCTGGTCACGCTCGACCTGGAGCTCCGCCCTGGCCTCTTCCAGGCGTTCGCGTCCGCCGGGCCTGAGCCGCTTGTCGCGGATGGCGGTCTCCATGTGGCGGCGGGAGACGCGCCCGTTACGTCCCAGGGGAGCGGTGCGGCCGATGGCGAGCACCTGCTCGTACGTGGCGATCGGGGGCTGGCCGTCCTCGGGAGCGGGCGGCGGTTCCGGATCAGCCATTTGCTCGTCGGAGTCGCCGGAGTCGCCGGAGTCGCCGGAGTCGTCAGCCTCGTCCTCGGCGGAGACCGGCCTCTTTGTGGCTGGCGGTGTGCCGGGCTCCGGAGGTGTGGCCTCGGCCGCAGGCTCCGCGTGGGCGGGGCGGCGCTGGACGAGGAGGTACAGGTGGACGGCGCCGGCGAGGGCGAGTGGGGCGATGGCGGAGATGACGCCGACGGTGATGTCGTCGAGCGCGAGGCCGCCGGGGCGGGTCTGTTGGTTGAGGCGGACGGCGTGCAGGACGTTGGCCCAGATGCTGGTGGCTGTGGCGATGCCGACCAGGGCCGAGACGTAGAGGCGGGGCCTGAGCGGTGCTGTGCGCAGGACGAGGAGGGTGCCGATGCCGATGGCTATGAAGCCGTCGATCACCAGGGGGAAGGCGTACGTCAGGGCCGGGTGGATGTGGCTGGCGGCGGCCATCTGGCGCAGGGCGTCGTACGAGAGCGCGAAGGCGGCCATGGCGAGGAGGGCGACGCCCGTACGGATCAGGACGGGGAGGGTAGAGGGCGGTGCGGTGGTGCTGGGGGAGGTCAAGGGAGGGTGCTCCGGAAGCTTGGGGAGGCTGGGGTGGCCGCGCGGCCGGGGGCGGGTGGGAACTGTCCCGACTCGTCGCATGCCTGGTCAGCGCTGGTACGGGTGAGGGCCGTGACATCGGGTCGACCCGTCACGGGCGGGTGACCCGTCCCGGCCCTGACCTGCGAGGGGACGGGTCGGGACGGGTCGTGTCGGGTCAGGCGCCGGGTGCGGGTACCGGCAGGAGTAGCGGCTCGGCGGCCAGGGAAGCGGCCGGTGCGGCGGGCTCGGGGCAGTAGCGGGCCCAGGCGTCGGCGAACTGCTCGCGGGCGAAGCCCCTGGCCTGGAAGCCGTCGGGGAAGCGGTGGCTGGACGCGCTGATGCCGTAGTCCTTCAGCAGGAGTTGCAGGCCGCGTGCGGTCAGGCCCTTGTCCTTGTACTCCGGCCAGGGCGACTCGGTGTCCTCGTTGAGGATGCCGAGCAGGCGGCCGGTACGGAGGAGGGCCGGGTTCCCCTCGGCGGCGAAGGCGCGGCGGACGTCGGCGAGGAGCCGGAGGTTCAGGGCGCTGTTGTCCTGGTCCTGCTCGGCCTCGTGCTTCGTCATCGCGAGGCAGGCAGCACGGGCGGCCTCGGGCCAGGTGCCGCCGGCGAGGTCGGCGACGGCGACGAGAGGTTGCCAGGTGTCGGCGGCCCGGTCCTCGACCGGCATGGGCGGGGTGAGGCTCATCGCCGGGTCGTGGAGCGGTCCGAGCCAGGCCACGAGCCGGTCCCGTACGGCGTGCAGGGCGGGGGTGTCCCGAACGGTGCGGAACTCGGCGACCTTCTCGCCCGGTCCCCGGCGCCGCATCCGGATCACGACCGACCGGTCCATGATCGTGTCCGGCAGGTCCCCGATCCCGGCGAGGGCGGCCATCGCGAAGGTGGGGAACTTCGACACCTCGTGGTTCGGTCCGGAGACCCGGAGAGTGGGGCGGTTGCGCTGGTGGCCGGCGTTGAGCAGCCCGCGCATCTCCTCGTTCTTCTCCGCGACCTTCGCCGACCCGAAGAGCGTGTCGGCCTCGTCGACCAGCAGCGTCGGAGGCGTCGCGGTGATCGACCGGAAGACTGCGGCGGCCGAGGCGTTGACGGTGATGAGCGGGTCGTGGACGGTCTCGGTGACCACGTCCAGGAGCCGCGACTTGCCGCAGCGCTTCGCCGGGCCGACGACGGCGAGGCGCGGCGCGTGCTGCCACGCCGTCTGGAGGTGGGTGGCCGCCACCCACAGCGTCACCGCTGTGAGGGCGTCCTCGCTCGGCAGCACCACGTACCGCCGGAACTGCGTCCGCAGGTCGGACAGCACCTGCTCGCCCTCGGACGGCGGAACGGGCTCCGGCTCAGGCGGTGTGGGTCGGCCGGGGCTGGCGACCGGCGGCCACGCAGCGGGAAGCGATGGCGTCTTCGGGGTGGCTTCGTCCATACTGGACATCGAGCTCCTCAATCTGCGGGCCATACGGGACGGCAATCCCGGCTCTGCAGCTAGTCGTTCAGGGATGGGCGGCGTGAGGTTTGCGCTTTGAGCCCCTCGGTGTCTTCAGCACCGGGGGGCTTTCTGTTGCTCGGGCTAGGTGATGGCGGTCTCCAGCGGATCGCAGCGGTGCGTCACGTCTATCACTATGCATCACGCAGAGATGCTTTGCAAGTGGCAGGAGATGATGTACTGTCCTTACTGGCCCTGCGGACTGCAGTGGCACGCTGCAACAGGAAGGAGGGAGCCGATGTCGGATGACGAGCAGGATGAGGCGCCGGAAGGTGTACTGCTCAAAGGCGAGGACAACGCCGCCAAGCGGATCAAGGCCGAGCGCGAGCAGCGCGGCTGGAGCACGACCACGCTCTCCGACCGCCTCAACGAGGCCGGCTACGAGATGAACCCGTCGGCGGTTTGGCGGATCGAGAACGGCAAGCGCCGCATCAACCTCGACGAGGCCATCGGCTTCGCCGAGGTTTTCGGGGTCTCGCTGTCCAACCTCGTCGGCCCGCCGGCCCTGGCCGCCGCCGGCCGTGCCATGGAGCTGATCGACACCGTCGTGGCCGCCAACCTGGCCGCCCAGAGAGCCCAGCACGCGTGGCGCCGGGCGACCAACGACCTTGCCGCCTACCTCGACGGGCACCCGGGCATCCGCGAGGAGGCCGACGTGATGGTCAGCAACGCCATCGCCGAGAACACCCTGAAGATCAACCAGGAGGAGTTCGGGCTCCCGCCCCAGCCGTAGCCCGCCCCTCCGGCCGCCCTGGACCGCAGACCCCAGGCAACGGCCGCACCACACCCATCCCATCCCTGAACGACACCGGCCCGGCCGGGGTTGCCGCCCCACCAGCCGAGGCCACGAGAGGACCCTGCTTGCGCCAGACGGCGATACCCCACGCCTCCGCCCAGCCCCGCCCGGCGAAGGAGGTGAACACCCACGACCGCCTGCTCACGGTCGACGAAGCCGCCGAGCGCCTTGGCACCGGCGTCCGCTTCATCCGCCGGCTCATCCAGGAACGCCGGATCCGCTACGTGAAGCTCGGTAAACACGTCCGTATCCCGGAGAGCGTGCTGGCCGCCTACGTCGACGAGCGGACCGTCGAACCTGTACGCAGCCGCCGCCCCGGCTTCGGGCTGGTGGCCTGATGGCACGCTCACGCCCGAGGGCCCCGCGCCGCAGCTTCGGCGCGATCCGCCGGCTCCCCTCAGGCCGCTGGCAGGCCCGCTATCCCGGAGCCGACGGCATCCTGCGCGCGGCCCCCGAGACGTACGAGACCAAGCGGGAAGCCGAGGTCTTCCTCGCCCAGGTCCAGGCCGACCAGTCGCGCGGCGACTGGCTCGACCCGACCGCAGGCGAGGTGCTCTTCTCCGAGTACGCCAAGCGTTGGATCGACGAGCGCGGCGTCGCGGCCACGACCGAGGAGCTGTACCGGCGACTGCTCCGCCTCCACCTGGAGCCGACGTTCGGCAGCCAGTACGTCAACGCCGTCAGCCCCGCCAAGGTCAGGACCTGGCGCGCGGAACGGCGAAAGGCGACCGGCGCCACCACGACCGCCAAGTCGTACCGCCTCCTGAAGGCCGTGATGCAGACAGCCGTCGAGGATGACCTGATCCGCAGGAACCCCTGCTTCATCCGTGGAGCGGGCCGCGAGGACGCGGACGAGCGCCCCGTGGCCACAGTCGAGCAGGTCTTCGCGCTCGCCGAGGCCATCGGCATCCGCTGGCGGCTGATGGTCCTCCTCGGCGCCTTCGCCTCCATGCGCCCGGAGGAACTAGCCGAACTGCGCCGCTCCGACATCGACCTCGACGCGGGCTCGGTACGAGTCCGGCGCGCCGCACCCGAGTTGAACACCGGCCGCAGGGTGATCGGAGGCCCCAAGTCCCGTGCGGGCAAGCGCGAGATCATGCTGCCCGGCTTCATCCTCCTCGACGTGCGCCGGCATCTGGAGTGGTTCGCCCAGGACGGGCCGGACGGCCTGGTCTTCGTCGGGGAGCGTGGCGCCGCCCTGCGCGGCACCACCTTCGGCCGGAAGTGGCGCAAGGCCCGCGAAGCGGTCGGCATGCCGAAGGAGTTCCGCTTCTACGACCTCCGGCACACGGGCAACACCCTCGCCGCCGACACCGGCGCCAAGCTGAAGGACCTCATGGTCCGCGCCGGCCAGTCCTCCGAACGGGCCCAGCTGATCTACCAGCACTCCACCAAGGCCCACCAGCGCAAGCTGGCCGACGACATCGACGCCGACGTCCGCCGTCAGCGGGCAGGCGCGGCCCAAGGTCCCGGCAGAGCTGCGCGGGTGAGGTGACAGGCCGAGGCGGGGGTCCTGAACGGATCTCCGCCTCCCCCGGGACTGCCGCGCGGCGGGGCGGTGCTCCCCGATGTGGTGAATCGGCGCGGCGTCCCGTGTCACGCCGCCTGCCGCTCGCTCCGAGGCGCAAGGGTGTTCCGTACGCGTATCCAGGAGGAGCAATGGGCAAGATGACCGAGGCCGAGGCCGAGGCCGTGTTCGCGGAGATCGACGCGGACGGCAGCGGAGAGATCCGGCTGCGTGAACTGCGGGACTACGGGCAGGCCAACGGCGGTTCCCTGGACGGAGTGAAGCTCGCGGACTTCGTCCGCGGGGCCGACAAGGACGGCGACCGGCGGATCACCCTCACCGAGTTCAAGAAGTTCTTCGCCTGACCGATCGCCCTGCCGCGTACTCCTGCGGCAGGGATCACGGCGGCGCCCGTACCGGTTCGGTACGGGCGCCCGGTGACCGCTCGGTTCACCGGGGCGTCGGAAGGGCTATGCCTTCGGCGTAGCCCTTCCGGGCTCAGGAAGCGTTTCCGCGGCCTGCCGATGTCCCCGCATGCGGTCCCGGCGGTGTCAGAACTTCAGCGGCAGCGATACGGAGGTTTCGTCGCTGTAGCGGGAGACGCTGAATACGCCGCTGGTGACCCCGACGATCAGCGTCAGCCCGTCGTCCTTGCCCCGGCGTCCACGGATCACGCACTCCAGGTTCGTTGTCATGGAAACGCCTCCTGTTCGGCCGTCGGCGTCCGTGGCGGCCTTCTCGTACTGCCAGCTGCCGTTGCCCGCCTTGAATCCGAGGTGGATACTCCGCGCCCAGTCCGCCGGGCTTTCCATCCGGCCGGACAGTTTCCCCTTGAGGACGTAGCCTTCCGGCCCGTCTGCGTGGGCCACCCCGGTGAAGGCGACGGTGCCGTCGTCGCTGAAGCTGTGGCTGATGCTGATGTCCTGGCCCGGCCCGCCCGGCGCCAAGGTCGCCTTGTCGCCGTAGCTGAACTGACCGGACAGGCCGTCATTGATCCCGATCCGGAAGTCCACCGTCTCGTTCTTCAGCCGTACCCCGGAACCGTCCACCCGGAAGGTGTTCTCCTCGCTCCCCACGGGATGGACCTCCTTGTAGGTGTACTCGGCGGAGGTGCCGCCGTGTCCGAGGGCGAAGGTGTTCTCGAAGTCCGTACTGGACCTGTCGAGCATGCATGCGCCCTTGATGACACCCGAGAACTTGTACCCCTCCGCGCCGTCCGGGTCCACGTGCCCTTCGAAGGAGGCCCGCAGGTGGGCGCTCTTGTAGAACGCGACCTTCACTTCCGGCATTCGCCGTCTCCATCCTGATCGCAGCGGCAGGGGTGCCGGCCTGCCCGCCACCCCTGCCCGCAACCTAGCGAGCGCCGGGTGCGGTGGGCCCGGAAGCAGCGGGAGGGCGTAAGGCTGGAGAAGACGGCCTGGTGCGGGTGGGGCCCATGCCGCGTAAGGGCCTGAACCGACGAGAGAGAGATGCCGATCTCGACCCGAAGTGAGGACGTGGCGTGTCTCGTTGACGATGGGTGACTGACGGCACGCGCCGCAGGGCCGTCACGATGACCTCCCGGACACACTGGACCGCTCGGCTCGGCGCCGAGGCCGGCGGACTCGCATGGCACGCGAATGGCACGCGGGCCCCGAGAGGTCTAGACAACGACGAAGCCCCAGGTCCCTGACCTGGGGCTTCGCTCAAGAGCGGATGACGGGAATCGAACCCGCGCTATAAGCTTGGGAAGCTCATGTTCTACCATTAAACTACATCCGCGTTGCGGCCGGATGAGCCGGTCGCATCGTTGCACACTGTACCCCATGCGCCACTGGTGGCGTAGTTCGCCTCTCCTGTGTGAGTCGGAGTGCCGCGTGGAGGGTGTCCCGTTGATCCCCTAATGTGGCTGTCTCGTCCAGCATGTGTGTAGGGGAAGGGACTTGATGGGTTCCGTGGAGCGCACCGTCGTCCGCTGTGCCGAAGGGCACGTGTTCAGTACCGCCTCGTTTCCGCTTCAGCAGCTCGGTGCCGGGCGGATCGGGCCCGGGCGGCTCATCCGGTGTCCGCGGTGTGCGCGGTTGAGGCACGCGGTGCCGGTGGAGGCTCAGCAGCGCTGACCTGGGCAGGTGGGTGGGGCGTGGACCGGTCCCGATTGGGGAGGTCCGCGCCCTCTGCGTATCGTGGGGGCGTGCTTCTCTCAGACAAGGACATCCGGGCCGAGATCGATGCCGGGCGGGTGCGCATCGACCCGTACGACGAATCCATGGTGCAGCCCTCGAGCATCGACGTGCGGCTCGACCGCTTCTTCCGGGTGTTCGAGAACCACCGGTACCCCCACATCGACCCCGCGATCGAGCAGCTCGATCTGACGCGCGAGGTGGAGCCGGAGGGCGACGAGGCGTTCATCCTGCACCCGGGCGAGTTCGTGCTCGCCTCGACCTACGAGGTCATCAGCCTGCCGGACGACATCGCGTCCCGCCTGGAGGGCAAGAGCTCCCTCGGGCGGCTCGGGCTCGTCACGCACTCCACCGCCGGCTTCATCGACCCCGGGTTCTCGGGGCACGTGACGCTGGAGCTGTCGAACCTCGCGACGCTCCCCATCAAGCTGTGGCCGGGGATGAAGATCGGGCAGCTGTGCATGTTCCGGCTGAGCTCGCCCGCCGAGTTCCCGTACGGCAGCGAGCGGTACGGCTCCCGGTACCAGGGCCAGCGGGGCCCGACGGCCTCCCGCTCCTTCATGAACTTCCATCGGACCCAGGTGTGAGGCGGTAGCCGGACATGAGTGAAGTACGCGAGAACCTGACGTACGAGGGCTTCGGCCGCGCCGTCCGCGAGCTGGCGCAGACCATCGCCGACGACGGTTACGAGCCCGACATCGTCCTCTCCATCGCCCGCGGCGGCGTCTTCGTCGCCGGCGGTCTGGCCTACGCCCTGGACTGCAAGAACATCCACCTCGTGAACGTGGAGTTCTACACCGGCGTGGGGACCACGCTGGAGATGCCGGTCATGCTGGCGCCCGTCCCGGACGCGATCGACTTCTCCGACAAGAAGGTCCTGATCACCGACGACGTCGCCGACACCGGCAAGACCCTCAAGCTCGTCCACGACTTCTGCGTCGACCACGTCGCCGAGGTCCGCTCCGCCGTCATCTACGAGAAGTCCCACTCCCTCGTGAAGTGCGAGTACGTGTGGAAGAAGACCGACGAGTGGATCAACTTCCCCTGGTCGGTCGAGCCCCCCGTCGTCAAGCGCGAGGGCCAGGTCCTCGACGCCTGAGCCGCCCCCTCGCAGACGCGAAAGGAGCCCCCTTCCGGGGCTCCTTTTTGGCGTCTGTCGTGCTCCGTCCTACAGCGTGCCCAGCTTGATCAGGCTCAGGAGGGCTGCCAGCTGGATGGCGGAGGCGCCGAGGGCCTTGGGCCAGGGGAGGTCGTGGGAGCGGCTGATCATGAGGGTGAAGAGGGCGCCGGCGGCGAGCCAGGTGAGCCAGCCGATGACCTGGACCAGGCCGTTCTCGCCGCCCAGGAAGAGGGCGAAGAGGAGGCGGGGGGCGTCCGTGAGGGACATGATCAGCATGGAGAGGCCGACCGTGGGCTGCCAGGCGCCGTCGCCGCCCAGCTGGCGGGCCAGGGTGTGGGTGACCGCGCCCAGGATCAGGCCGCCGAGGACGAAGCCGACGCCCGTCATCAGGACGTACGGGATCGTGCTGGACAGCGTCGCGTTCAGCACCTCCTCGCGGGCCTGGTCGAAGCCGAAGATCGCCAGCAGGCCGTAGAGGAAGGTGACGACCAGCGCCGGGCCCCAGACCGCGTGGTCGCGCATCCGGAGGAAGGTGTCCGCCGGGCGCAGCACGATGCCGCTCAGCAGGGCCTTCCAGCCGAGGCGGGGGCCGACGGGGGCCGGGGGCGCCTGGTAGCCGCCCTGCTGGGCGTAGGGGTCGTCGACGCTGAACATCTGGGTGTGGCCCGGGTTGTTCGCCGTCGTCGCGTGCTGGTGCTGCGCGTGCGGGTCGCCGAAGTACTCCGGCTCGCCGTACTGCTGCTGCGGCGGCTGTTGCCGCCACTGCTGCTGCGGGTACGCCTGCGGGGGCGCGTCGTACCCGTACGGCGCCTGCTGCGGTCGATGCTGTTGCTGCGGGGGGCGGTTGTCCCGGCCGCGTCCGTTCCTGAATCCAGCCACGTCATTGAACGTACCCGTTTCCGCCGCACCCCCGCTCCTTCGGTGCCGAGCTGTGACATCCCCTAGGGGGTCACAGGGGCGCCGGACGGCCGCGCGGTCGCCGCTACAAAGCAGACATATCGTCTCAGCGAAGCCCCTCGGGTATGACGAAGGGCCGTCCCGCTCTCCGCGGGGCGGCCCTTCCTCACGTACGACAGGCGGTTACGCGACCGGCTCCGGCTGGTCCGCCGTCTCCTCCGGCTCCGGGTCCACCGGGGTCTTCACGGAGTCCAGCAGCAGCTGGGCCACGTCGACGACCTGGAGGCTCTCCTTCGCCTTGCCCTCGTTCTTCTTGCCGTTCACGGAGTCCGTGAGCATGACGAGGCAGAACGGGCAGGCGGTCGAGACGATGTCCGGGTTGAGGGACAGGGCCTCGTCGACGCGCTCGGTGTTGATGCGCTTGCCGATCCGCTCCTCCATCCACATCCGCGCGCCGCCGGCGCCGCAGCAGAAGCCGCGCTCCTTGTGGCGGTGCATCTCCTGCTGGCGCAGGCCGGGGACGGCCGACATGATCTCGCGCGGGGGCGTGTAGACCTTGTTGTGGCGGCCCAGGTAGCACGGGTCGTGGTAGGTGATGAGGCCGTCGACCGGGGTCACCGGGATCAGCTTGCCCTCGTCGATGAGGTGCTGGAGCAGCTGCGTGTGGTGGATGACCTCGTACTCGCCGCCGAGCTGCGGGTACTCGTTGGCGATGGTGTTGAAGCAGTGCGGGCAGGTCGAGACGATCTTCTTCGCCGACTTCGGCTTCTTCGTCGACTCGTCCTCGTCGTCCTCGCCGAACGCCATGTTCAGCATCGCGACGTTCTCCTGGCCGAGCTGCTGGAACAGCGGCTCGTTGCCCAGGCGGCGCGGGGAGTCACCCGTGCACTTCTCGTCGCCGCCCATGATCGCGAACTTGACGCCCGCGATGTGCAGCAGCTCCGCGAACGCCTTGGTGGTCTTCTTGGCGCGGTCCTCCAGGGCGCCGGCGCAGCCGACCCAGTAGAGGTAGTCGACCTCGGAGAGGTCCTCGATGTCCTTGCCGACGATCGGGACCTCGAAGTCGACCTCCTTGGTCCACTCGACGCGCTGCTTCTTGGCCAGACCCCAGGGGTTGCCCTTCTTCTCCAGGTTCTTCAGCATCGTGCCGGCCTCCGACGGGAAGGCGGACTCGATCATCACCTGGTAGCGGCGCATGTCGACGATGTGGTCGATGTGCTCGATGTCGACCGGGCACTGCTCGACGCAGGCGCCGCAGGTGGTGCAGGACCACAGGACGTCCGGGTCGATGACGCCGTTCTCCTCGGCGGTGCCGATCAGCGGGCGCTCGGCCTCCGCCAGAGCGGACGCGGGGACGTCCTTGAGCTGCTCCTCGGACGCCTTCTCGTTGCCCTCCATGTCCTTGCCGCCGCCCGCGAGCAGGTACGGCGCCTTGGCGTGCGCGTGGTCGCGCAGCGACATGATGAGGAGCTTGGGGGAGAGGGGCTTGCCGGTGTTCCAGGCGGGGCACTGCGACTGGCAGCGGCCGCACTCGGTGCAGGTGGAGAAGTCGAGGAGGCCCTTCCAGGAGAACTGCTCGACCTGGGAGACGCCGTAGACGTCGTCCTCGCCCGGGTCCTCGAAGTCGATCGGCTTGCCGCCGGTAGTCATCGGCTGGAGCGCGCCGAGGGCGGTCTCGCCGGTGGCGTTGCGCTTGAACCAGATGTTCGGGAAGCCGAGGAAGCGGTGCCAGGCGACGCCCATGTTGGTGTTGAGCGACACCGTGATCATCCAGATCATGGTGGTGCTCAGCTTGATCATGGCGAAGAAGTAGACGAGCGTCTGAAGCGTCGCGACCGACATGCCCTTGAAGAGCAGGACGAGCGGGTACGAGGCGAAGTACGCGGCCTCGTAGTGCTCGACGTGGTGCAGTGCGCCCTCCAGGCCGCGGAGCACGTAGATCGCCAGGCCGATGGTGAGGATGACCCACTCGACGAAGTACGCCTGGCCGGCCTTGGAGCCGGCGAAGCGGGACTTGCGGCCGGGGCGCGACGGCAGGTTCAGCAGCCGGATGACCATCAGGGTGGCGATGCCGAGGATGGTCATCGAGCCGATGAACTCGATGTACATCTCGTACGGCACGAAGCCGCCGATGACCGGCAGCGTCCAGTCGGCCTGGAAGAGCTGGCCGTACGCCGTGACGATGGTCGGCGGCAGGGTCAGGAAGCCGATCGCGACGAACCAGTGCGCGAAGCCGACGATGCCCCAGCGGTTCATCCGGGTGTGGCCCAGGAACTCCCGGACCAGCGTGACGCTGCGCTGGTAGGGGTTGTCGGTACGGGTCCCGGCCGGGACCGGCTGGCCGAGCTTGAAGTACGAGACGAACTGGCCGATGGCGCGAGCGAGCAGGGCAACGCCGACCACGGTCAGCGTCAGCGACACGATGATCGCGGCGAGTTGCATGACGGGCTCCTCGGGCGGGCCTGGGGCGCGGCTGGCGCGGCCTGTGCTCGCCTCACCCTCGCCCTGAGCCTACTAAGCGGTAACTTAATTAGTCCGTGCTGAGATTACCGGTCGGAGCGCCCCACTTGTAGCGGCCCTCGCGGTGATCTGTGTCGCTCAGGCAAGCCTTGCCGCGCGGGCGGAGGCGCGACGGAGACGACGTCGGCGGACTGCTGGAAGCGTACGCGCCAGAACGGCCAGATCCATGCCGAGCCAGTGGTGGTCCACATAGTGGAGGTCCAGCAGCTCGCGCTCCTCCCAGGGCAGGTCGGAGCGGTCGCTGATCTGCCACGGCCCGGTCAGCCCCGGGCGGACGGTCAGCCGGCGCCGCGCCTCGCCCGTGCACTCCCGGTGGGTGGGGGAGAGAGGGCACGGTCCGACGAGCGACATCTGGCCCCGGACGACGTGCAGCAGCAGCGGCAGCGCGGCGAGCGGGCTCCGCGTGCGGAAGGTCAGCATCGTGAAGGTGCGGCCGCGCAGCCCCGCCACCGTGCGGCGGCGCAGGGCGGGGCCCTCCTGGGCGAGGGAGAGCAGGAGGGCGGACGCGCCGAAGAGGGGGGAGAGGAGCAGCAGCAGCGCCGCGCCCGCCAGCAGGTCGAAGCCGCGCTTGAGGTCGAAGCCGCGCGCGGGGCCGGTGCCGCGCGTGGGGTCGGCGCCGCGGTGGGGGTCGAAGCCGCGTGTGGGGCCGGTGACGCGCTGGAGGTCGGTGCCGCGCTGGAGGTCGGTGCCGCGCGTGAGGTCGACGCTCGGTTGGTTCGCCGTCATGCCCCGGACCCCTTCGGCTGAGATCATGGGATGTTCGTGGGATATGCCTGCTTTGCCCGGCAAAGGGCATCAGGACTCTGCCATCTTTCGCGCCGCGCGTCAGGCATCGACGCGCGCTCTGCGTCTCTTTGAGCGAACGGACCAGCGAAGAGTTGAGTCCACTCGACTCAAGTCTGTTGACGCCCCGCGTTCCGTCATGCATCCTTGAGTCAGTTCCACTCAAGTCAGTCAGCTGGAGGAATCGAAATGGCACGTGCGGTCGGCATCGACCTGGGCACGACTAACTCCGTCGTCAGCGTTCTGGAAGGCGGCGAGCCCACCGTCATCACGAACGCGGAGGGCGCCAGGACCACGCCGTCCGTCGTCGCCTTCGCGAAGAACGGCGAGGTGCTCGTCGGCGAGGTGGCCAAGCGCCAGGCCGTCACCAACGTCGACAGGACCATCCGGTCGGTCAAGCGCCACATGGGCACCGACTGGAAGATCGACATCGACGGCAAGTCCTTCAACCCGCAGCAGATGAGCGCCTTCATCCTCCAGAAGCTGAAGCGCGACGCCGAGGCGTACCTGGGCGAGAAGGTCGTCGACGCGGTCATCACCGTCCCGGCGTACTTCAACGACTCCGAGCGCCAGGCGACCAAGGAGGCCGGCGAGATCGCGGGCCTCAACGTCCTGCGCATCGTCAACGAGCCGACCGCCGCCGCCCTGGCGTACGGCCTCGACAAGGACGACCAGACGATCCTCGTCTTCGACCTCGGTGGCGGCACCTTCGACGTGTCCCTCCTGGAGATCGGCGACGGCGTCGTCGAGGTGAAGGCCACCAACGGTGACAACCACCTCGGTGGCGACGACTGGGACCAGCGCGTCGTCGACTACCTGGTGACCCAGTTCAAGAACGGGCACGGCGTCGACCTGTCCCTGGACAAGATGGCTCTCCAGCGTCTCCGCGAGGCCGCGGAGAAGGCGAAGATCGAGCTGTCGTCCTCGACCGAGACGTCGATCAACCTGCCGTACATCACGGCCTCCGCCGAGGGCCCGCTGCACCTGGACGAGAAGCTCACGCGCGCCCAGTTCCAGCAGCTCACGTCCGACCTGCTCGACCGCTGCAAGGTGCCGTTCCACAACGTCATCAAGGACGCGGGCATCAACCTCTCCGAGATCGACCACGTCGTCCTCGTCGGTGGTTCGACCCGCATGCCGGCCGTCGCCGAGCTCGTCAAGGAGCTGACCGGCGGTCAGGACGCCAACAAGGGCGTCAACCCGGACGAGGTCGTCGCCATCGGCGCCGTCCTCCAGGCCGGTGTCCTCAAGGGTGAGGTCAAGGACGTCCTGCTCCTCGACGTGACCCCGCTGTCCCTCGGCATCGAGACCAAGGGCGGCATCATGACCAAGCTCATCGAGCGCAACACCACGATCCCGACCAAGCGGTCCGAGATCTTCACGACGGCCGAGGACAACCAGCCGTCCGTGCAGATCCAGGTCTACCAGGGCGAGCGCGAGATCGCGGCGTACAACAAGAAGCTCGGCATGTTCGAGCTGACCGGCCTCCCGCCGGCCCCGCGCGGCGTCCCGCAGATCGAGGTCGCCTTCGACATCGACGCCAACGGCATCATGCACGTGACCGCGAAGGACCTGGGCACGGGCAAGGAGCAGAAGATGACCGTCACCGGCGGCTCCTCGCTGCCGAAGGACGAGGTCGACCGGATGCGCCAGGAGGCCGAGCAGTACGCGGACGAGGACCACCGCCGCCGCGAGGCCGCCGAGTCCCGCAACCAGGGCGAGCAGCTCGTCTACCAGACCGAGAAGTTCCTCAAGGACAACGAGGACAAGGTCCCGGGCGATGTGAAGTCCGAGGTCGAGGCCGCTCTCGCCGAGCTGAAGGAGAAGCTCAAGGGCGAGGACACCGCCGAGATCCGCACGGCCACCGAGAAGGTCGCGGCCGTCTCCCAGAAGCTCGGCCAGGCCCTCTACGCCGACGCCCAGGCCGCCCAGGCCGGCGCGCCCGCCGGTGAGGCCAAGGCCGACGACGACGTGGTCGACGCCGAGATCGTCGACGACGAGCCCAAGAAGGACGGCCAGGCGTGAGCGAGGAGACCCCGGGCTTCGAGGAGAAGCCCGACGTCCCCTCCGGCGACGCCGCCGAGGCCGCCGAGTCCACCGAGGACACGGCGGCCCCGGCCGGGGACGCGAACAGCACGCAGGAGGCCGACGCCGGCCTCACCGCCGCCCTGGACCAGGCCCGCGCCGCGCTCACCGAGCGCACCGCGGACCTCCAGCGGCTCCAGGCCGAGTACCAGAACTACCGGCGCCGGGTCGAGCGGGACCGGGTCACGGTCAAGGAGATCGCCGTCGCGAGCCTCCTGTCCGACCTGCTCCCCGTCCTCGACGACGTCGGCCGGGCCCGGGACCACGGCGAGCTCGTGGGCGGCTTCAAGTCGGTCGCCGAGTCGCTGGAGACCGTCGTCGCCAAGATGGGGCTCCAGCAGTTCGGCAAGGAGGGCGAGCCCTTCGACCCGACGATCCACGAGGCCCTGATGCACTCGTACGCGCCGGACGTCACCGAGACGACCTGCGTCGCGATCCTCCAGCCGGGGTACCGGATCGGCGAGCGGACCATCCGGCCCGCCCGCGTGGCCGTCGCCGAGCCCCAGCCGGGCGCCCAGCCCGGCGGAGCGGCGAAGGCCGAGGAGTCGGAGGACTCCAACACGTCCGACAAGTCTGGCAAGTCTGACAAGTCGGCCCCGTCCGACAAGGACAGCGAGTAAGAAGCCGTACCCGTACGCGGGAGGAGGGACGTCGATGAGCACGAAGGACTTCGTCGAGAAGGACTACTACAAGGTCCTCGGCGTCCCCAAGGACGCCACCGAGGCCGAGATCAAGAAGGCGTACCGGAAGCTCGCCCGCGAGAACCATCCGGACGCCAACAAGGGCGACACCAAGGCCGAGGAGCGCTTCAAGGAGATCTCCGAGGCGAACGACGTCCTCGGTGACCCCAAGAAGCGCAAGGAGTACGACGAGGCGCGCGCGCTCTTCGGGAACGGCGGCTTCAGAGCCGGCGGGCCCGGGGGCGGCGGCTCGTTCAACTTCGACCTGGGCGACCTCTTCGGAGGCGGCGCCCAGGGCGGCGCGGGCGGCTTCGGCGGCGGCGGAGGCATCGGGGACGTCTTCGGCGGCCTGTTCAACCGCGGCGGCGGCGCGGGTGCCCGCACCCAGCCCCGGCGCGGCCAGGACATCGAGTCCGAGGTGACGCTCAGCTTCACCGAGGCCATCGAGGGCGCGACCGTGCCCCTGCGGATGTCCAGCCAGCAGCCCTGCACGGCCTGTTCGGGCACCGGCGACAAGAACGGCACCCCCCGGGTGTGCCCGACCTGCGTCGGCACCGGCCAGGTCTCGCGCGGCGGCAGCGGGTCCTTCTCGCTGACCGACCCGTGCGTGGACTGCAAGGGCCGCGGCCTGATCGCCGAGCACCCCTGCGAGGTCTGCAAGGGCTCCGGCCGGGCCAAGTCCTCGCGGACCATGCAGGTCCGGATCCCGGCGGGCGTCTCCGACGGGCAGAAGATCCGGCTGCGCGGCAAGGGCGCCCCGGGCGAGCGCGGCGGGCCGCACGGCGACCTGTTCGTCGTCGTGCACGTCGACTCCCACCCGGTCTTCGGGCGCAAGGACGACAACCTCACCGTGACCGTGCCGGTCTCCTTCACGGAGGCGGCGCTCGGCGGCGAGATCAAGGTCCCGACCCTCGGCGGCCCCGCGGTCACGCTCAAGCTGCCCGCGGGCACGCCGAACGGCCGGACCATGCGCGCCCGCGGCAAGGGCGCGGTCCGCAAGGACGGCACCCGCGGCGACCTGCTGGTGACGGTGGAGGTCGCGGTGCCGAAGGAGCTGGACGACAAGGCCCGCGAGGCCCTGGAGACCTACCGCGAGGCGACCGTCTCGACGGACCCCAGGGCGGAGCTGTTCGAGGCGGCGAAGGGAGCGTGACGCGGTGGACGGGCGCCGACGCAATCCGTACGAACTGACCGACGAGACCCCGGTGTACGTCATCTCGGTGGCGGCACAGCTGTCGGGACTGCATCCGCAGACCCTGCGCCAGTACGACCGCCTGGGCCTGGTCTCCCCGGACCGCACGGCCGGGCGGGGCCGCCGCTACTCGGCCCGCGACATCGAACTGCTCCGTCAGGTGCAGCAGTTGTCGCAGGACGAGGGCATCAACCTGGCCGGCATCAAGCGCATCATCGAGCTGGAGAACCAGGTCGCGGCGCTCCAGGCGCGGGTCGCCGAGCTCTCGTCGGCGGTCGAGGGCGCGGCGGCGGCGATGCGGCAGCGGGAGGCGCAGGTGCATGCCTCGTACCGGCGCGATCTGGTGCCGTACACCGACGTGCAGCAGGCGAGCGCGCTGGTGGTCTGGCGTCCGGCGCCGAAGCGCGGCGGCGAGTAGCCCCGCGCGAGAACACCCGAGAGGGCCCCTTCCCGACCGGGAAGGGGCCCTCTCGCGTGTCCCCCGTGCTCAGGGCGCGATGAGTTCGCCGACGATGTCGCCGAGGGTCTCCCACCAGGGCGCGGCGCCGGTGCCGAACGCGGCGGCGAGGGCGGTGCCGAGGGCGAGGTCGAGCGGGGTGGGGTCGGTGTCCGCCTCCCACTCGTCGATCACCCGCCCGTCGCCGCTGGAGCTCAGCAGGCCGAGCGCCTTCCCGTCGCGGCTGAGCCGGCTCTCCCCGTACGAGCAGGGCACGAGCCGGTAGCGGAGGCCGCCGGTGCGGACGTCCACCCGGTACGAGCGCCGCAGCAGCCGCCCCCGGGACGGCCGGATCACGGCGGGCGCGCCGTCGACGGTGAGGGTCAGCAGAGCGCCCTTGCGCGTGCCGATGGGCGTGTGGGCGTCGGCGGGCGTCCCCGGGGCCCGTACGAGCTCCACGACGGGCAGCCCGTCCCCGGAGACCCGGAGGGTGCCGGCGGGTCCGTCGAGCGCGATGAGCACCGTAGGCGCGTCGGAGGGCGTGTCAGATGGTGTGTGCACGATGGTCATTCGCCCCGTTCGAGAATGCCGGACCGGGCGATCAGGTACCCGAGCTGCGCCCGGCTCCCACTCCCCAGCGTGGCCGCCAACTTCGCGATGTGCGCCCGACAGGTCCGCACGTTCATCCCGAGCCGGCGCGCGATGGCCTCGTCGACGTGGCCTTCGACGAGGAGGCGGGCTATGGAGCGCTGGACGCCGCTGATGCCGCTGAGGTGCGGCTGGTAGGTGACGGGCGCGTCCAGCGGTGTGGCCTGGAGCCAGAACTGGTCGAAGACCCCGCCGAGGTACTCCACGAGCCCCTGGTGGCGGAGTTCGAGGGCGATGGTGCGGTCGCGGCTGGCCGGGACGAAGGCGACCTTGCGGTCGACGATGATGAGCCGGTCGATGATCTCCTCAAGGGTCCGGACCTCGACCTCGGGGCCGATGCGCTCCAAGTACGCCAGGGTGATGGGCTGGTGGCGCGCGGTGTGCTGGTAGAGCGTGCGCATCTTGATGCCGCGGCCGAGCAACGGCCGTACCCGGCGCAGGGCTTCACCGAAGGTGTGGGCGCTGCGGCCCTTGCCGGGCTGTACGGTGAGCAGCTCCGAGGAGCATTCGGCCACGGCGCGGTCCAGGCTGTCGTTGATCCGCTCCATCCCCTCGAGGACGGTGATGGCGTGGGTCATCGAGGGGTCGCGGGTGCCGAGGGCCATGAAGGGTTCGAAGGTGTCGGCGAGGGTGAGGGTCAGCCGCCGGCGCTCCTGGATCTCCTTCTCCAGCGGGTCGAGGAGCCGGGCGAGGGCGGCCGCCGGGGCGACGGGGCGGAGCCATTCGGCGTCGTCGGGATCCGGGCGCAGCAGGTCCAGCTCCATGAGGCAGGGAGCGGACGAGATCTCGGAACGGGCGACCCGGCCTTCTCGGAGGGCTTCCGAGTAGAGCCGAGTGCCCGGTTCGCACAGGTCTGCGTGCGTGTGAGAATGCACCTTTTTAGTAGGTTCTATTCGCATACGTACACCCCCAGGCTCTTGCATTACAGGAACATGATGCATTGGGCGAGTGGTGGAAACGGGAGGAGTGAGCGATCGTCGTGACTTGCGGGGGAGCAGGTAGTTACACACCTTCGAGTGAGGTTGCTCGGTCATGTCCAAGAAGCTCATACGCACCGTAGTCGGTGTCGCGCTGGTGGCTGCTGCAGCTGTGGGCGCGGTCTCGGTGACCCAGGACCCGGGGTGGGGTTCGCAGCCGAAGGTCGTCCTGGCGGACCCGGGTTGGGGTCTGCGGCAGGCGGCGGTCGCCGATCCCGGATGGGGCGCGGCGCCGGCGGCCGACCCTGGATGGGGGTCCGTGAGGGCATGACGGTTCCCGAAGACCCTCGTTTCCGCCGTGAGATGGCGAGTGCTTACCGGTCCGGGTGGCACTTCATCGACCTCGTCACCGCGGTGCCGCGCCGTGGCGAGTCGTTGAAGGTCACCCTCTTCGGCGAGCCGATCGTGGTCGTCCGTGGAGACGATGAGGACATTCGAGCCTATCGCTGCCTCCGCCGCCCGCGCGGCGCCCCACAGCCCGTTCGCTGTGCCATCCGGTACGGCATGATCTTCGTCAACTTGGATCAGCGCGACCACCAGCCGGTCGAGGCGCGCTTCGAGCCCGAGACCCTCTCCGCCACCCCCCGCAGTGCCTGAGCGATTCCCCCGTCGTTGTAGATCGCTCAGGTGCTTCCCCCACACAACGGCGCCATCGCGGACCTGAAACGCGATGGCGCCGTTGTGCTTTTCCGGGGTGGTTACGCGCGGCCCATCGCCCGGGTGAGGGTGATCTCGATGACGACGCGGTCGGGGTTGGGCGTCGGGGTGCGGCCGTAGCGGTCCGCGTAGCGGGCCACCGCGTCGGCGACGGTGTCCGCCTCGGTGCGGACGCGGGCGACGCCCTCCAGGGTGGCCCAGCGCCCCTTGTCGACCTGGCAGACCGCGACCCGCGCGCCCTCCACGCCGGCCGCGAGCACGTTCGCGACCTTCCGGCTGTGCTTGTTGGTGATGACCCGCGCCAGCCCGTTCCCGGGGTCGTACGTGACGCCGACGGCCACCACGTGCGGGGTGCCGTCCGGGCGCGGGGTGGTCAGGGTGCACATGTGGTACTCGCGCCAGAAGCCGAGATACGAGTCCGTGGGGTTCCGCGGGTCAGTCGCCATGCCCGGAAACTACCTCCGCCGCGCCCCCCTCCGATACCTTGAGCGGAATAGACTCAACTTTATGTACGCTGTCTGAGTCAGAACAGACGAGGACCCAGAGGACCACACCCAGGAGGAGACCCCGCACGTGGACGCCGAACTGACCAACAGGAGCCGGGACGCGCTGAACGCGGCGAGCAGCCGCGCCGTGTCCCAGGGGCACGCCGATCTGACCCCGGCCCATCTTCTTCTCGCGCTGCTGGCGGGTCAGGACAACGAGAACATCGTCGACCTGCTCGCCGCCGTCGAGGCCGACCAGGCCGTCGTCCGCGCCGGCGCGGAGCGGCTGCTCGCCGCCCTGCCCAGCGTGACCGGCTCGACCGTCGCGCCGCCGCAGCCCAACCGCGAGCTGCTCGCCGTCATCGCCGACGCCGCCGAGCGCGCGAAGAGGCTCGGCGACGAGTTCCTGTCCACGGAGCACCTGCTCATCGGCCTCGCCGCCCAGGGCGGGCAGGCCGGCCGGCTCCTCGACCAGCAGGGCGCGACCGCCCGCCGGCTCCAGGACGCCTTCGAGAAGGCCAGAGGAGGCCGCCGCGTGACCACCGCCGACCCGGAGGGCTCGTACAAGGCCCTGGAGAAGTTCGGTACGGACTTCACCGCCGCCGCCCGCGAGGGCAAGCTCGACCCGGTCATCGGCCGCGACCACGAGATCCGGCGCGTCGTGCAGGTGCTGTCCCGCCGCACCAAGAACAACCCCGTCCTCATCGGCGAGCCCGGCGTCGGCAAGACCGCCGTCGTCGAGGGCCTCGCCCAGCGGATCGTGAAGGGCGACGTCCCCGAGTCGCTGCGGAACAAGCGGCTGGTCTCCCTGGACCTCGGAGCGATGGTCGCCGGCGCCAAGTACCGCGGCGAGTTCGAGGAGCGGCTGAAGACCGTCCTCTCCGAGATCAAGGAGAGCGACGGCCAGATCATCACCTTCATCGACGAGCTGCACACCGTCGTCGGCGCGGGCGCGGGCGGCGACTCCGCCATGGACGCCGGCAACATGCTCAAGCCCATGCTGGCCCGCGGCGAGCTCCGCATGGTCGGCGCCACCACCCTCGACGAGTACCGCGAGCGCATCGAGAAGGACCCCGCCCTGGAACGCCGCTTCCAGCAGGTCCTCGTCGCCGAGCCGTCCGTCGAGGACACCGTCGCCATCCTCCGCGGCCTCAAGGGCCGGTACGAGGCCCACCACAAGGTGCAGATCAACGACTCCGCCCTGGTGGCCGCCGCGACCCTCTCCGACCGGTACATCACCTCCCGCTTCCTCCCCGACAAGGCCATCGACCTCGTCGACGAGGCCGCCTCCCGGCTCCGCATGGAGATCGACTCCTCCCCGGTCGAGATCGACGAGCTCCAGCGCTCCGTCGACCGGCTCCGCATGGAGGAGCTGGCCCTCGCCAAGGAGACCGACCCGGCCAGCGTGCAGCGCCTGGAGAAGCTCCGCCGCGACCTCGCCGACCGCGAGGAGGAGCTGCGCGGCCTCACCGCCCGCTGGGAGAAGGAGAAGCAGTCCCTCAACCGGGTCGGCGAGCTGAAGGAACGGCTCGACGAGACCCGCGGCCGCGCCGAGCGCGCCCAGCGCGACGGCGACTTCGACACCGCCTCCAAGCTGCTCTACGGCGAGATCCCGACCCTGGAGCGCGAGCTGGCCGAGGCCACCGAGGCCGAGCGCGAGGTCCAGAAGGACACCATGGTCAAGGAGGAGGTCGGCCCCGACGACATCGCCGACGTCGTCGGCGCCTGGACCGGCATCCCCGCCGGCCGCCTCCTGGAGGGCGAGACGCAGAAGCTGCTCCGCATGGAGGACGAGCTGGGCCGCCGGCTCATCGGCCAGTCCGAGGCCGTCCGGGCCGTCTCCGACGCCGTGCGCCGCACCCGCGCCGGGATCGCCGACCCCGACCGCCCCACCGGCTCCTTCCTCTTCCTCGGCCCCACCGGCGTCGGCAAGACCGAGCTGGCGAAGGCCCTCGCCGACTTCCTCTTCGACGACGAGCGGGCCATGGTCCGCATCGACATGTCGGAGTACGGCGAGAAGCACTCCGTCGCCCGGCTCGTCGGCGCGCCCCCCGGCTACGTCGGCTACGAGGAAGGCGGCCAGCTCACCGAGGCGGTGCGCCGGCGTCCGTACAGCGTCGTGCTGCTCGACGAGGTGGAGAAGGCGCACCCGGAGGTCTTCGACATCCTGCTCCAGGTCCTCGACGACGGCCGGCTCACCGACGGGCAGGGCCGGACGGTGGACTTCCGCAACACCATCCTGATCCTCACCTCGAACCTCGGCAGCCAGTACCTCGTCGACCCGCTGACCGGCGACGAGGAGAAGAACCAGCGGGTCCTGGAGGTCGTCCGGGCCAGCTTCAAGCCCGAGTTCCTGAACCGCCTCGACGACCTCGTCGTCTTCTCCGCGCTCGACCGCGCCGAGCTGGGCCGCATCGCGCGCCTCCAGATCGACCGGCTCGCCAAGCGGCTCGCCGACCGCCGCCTCACCCTGGAGGTCACCCCGGCGGCCCTGGAGTGGCTGGCCGAGGAGGGCAACGACCCGGCGTACGGCGCCCGGCCGCTGCGCCGCCTCATCCAGACGGCCATCGGCGACCGGCTCGCCCGGGAGATCCTGGCGGGCGAGGTCCGCGACGGCGACACCGTCCGCGTGGACCGGTTCGAGGACGGCCTGATCGTGGGCGCGGCGCGGTGAGCGCGTCCCCCGTGGGCGCGGTTCGTGTCAGCCCGCAGCGGATCTGCCCCGGCGGGGCTTGCCATGGACCGGCCGGGATGGGGGAGGATGGCAACATCCGTACGAAGGGAAATACACGGTGAGCATCGACCCGTCCTCGATTCCGAATTTCGGGGGACAGCCCCAGCCCCAGGGAGGACCGGCGGGCCCCGTCGTCCCCGACCAGGACCTCGTGAAGCAGCTCCTGGAGCAGATGGAGCTGAAGTACGTCGTCGACGACGAGGGTGACCTCGCGGCGCCGTGGGAGGAATTCCGCACGTACTTCATGTTCCGCGGCGAGAACGAGCAGCAGGTGTTCTCGGTGCGTACGTTCTACGACCGTCCGCACTCGGCCGACGACCGTGCCAAGGTCCTCGACGCGATCGACGACTGGAACCGCCGCACCCTGTGGCCCAAGGTCTACACCCACCTGCACGAGGAGGAGGACGGCTCCGCCACCCTCCGCCTCATCGGTGAGGCGCAGATGCTGATCGGCACCGGCGTCGCCCTGGAGCACTTCGTGTCCTCCACGGTGAGCTGGGTCCGCGCCTCGATCGAGTTCGACAAGTGGATCGTCGAGCAGTTCGGCCTGGCCTCCCCGGAGGAGAAGGCCGAGGGCGGCGAAGAGGGCTGAGGCCCACCGCCGACCGAGCGCACGAGCGAGCGCACGAGAGAGCGCACGACCGCGCGCACAGGAGCCGGGTCCCCCACACGGGGGCCCGGCTCCCGGCGTATCGGGCGGGCGGTCGTGGCCGACTCTCCGCTACTGGCGAATTCCCGCTGATCGATCCTCCGCCATTCTTCCGGTTCCGAGGAGTGGAAAAGGGCGGCCCCGGCGGCGCCCGGCCGGGGAGAGCCACGCCACTGACCTGGGTGTCGTTTCCCGGGGTGATCCATTCGGGTGAAGCGGGGCACTCCGCGTGTAAGCCGAAATGAAGTCGTTCGATCGCGAGGGGTAATCCCACCCAGGTCGGCATCGCCTTCAATCGGATCAGCCGCGTCTGATCAGGGGGTGGAATCGATGTCGCTGGCGGCCATCACGGGTTCATCCCGTGTGCACCCGGACCATGCCTTTCTCGGCGAGGGGCGAGTAGTACTCGGTGAACAATTTGCCGACCAGCTCGCCCCGGCTGGAGACGCCGACTTTCTCGAAGACCGCCTTGATGTGGTCGCGGACCGTGTGCGGGGACAGGTGCAATTGCGCGGCGATCTCCCCGGTGGGCAGTCCGCGCGCGATGCACTGGGTCACCTCGGTCTCGCGGTCGGTGAGCTCGTACGCGTCCACGATGAGCGGGACGATCTCCGAGGACTTCGCCGGTTCGAGCACCACGGCGGAGGCGCCCAGCCGGCCGTCCGCCTCGCGCAGGCACGAGGCGTGGCACACCAGCCAGTGACCGGTCCGGGTCCTGACCCTCGCGCGGGCCTGGCCGCGGTCCCGCTCCTGCGCCACCGCGCGCGCCTTCATCGCGGTCGCCAGCACCCAGGCGGGGACGCGGATGCCCTGGGGCGTGGGGATCGCCGGCCCGTGGGGCAGGCTGTCGAGATACCCGAGGGCGTCGTCGTTCGCCGACATCAGGTGCCCCTCCGCGCTGAACAGCAGCAGCCCGGGGCCGTGCGGGGAGTCCGCCAGCTCCTGCGGCGCGGGTTCCGCGAACGAGCGGAGCTGCTTGGCGAGCGGGGCGAGCAGCGAGGAGATCAGCTTGGTCTCGGCGGCGCCGAAGGCCGGGCGCCCCTTGGCCCGGAAGAGGCTGATGTGCCCCTGCGGGCGGTCGCCGATCCGCAGCACGGCGCGCAGCTCGTCATGGAGGCCGCGCGGCTTCATGAAGGACTGGTAGAGGGTGCTGCGGGCGGGCAGGGCGCCCGTGGTCTCGTGGAGCCCCGCGACGGGGACGGAGGCGCGGGCCAGGTCGCGGAACAGGTTCACGTTCTCCGTGAAGAGTTCGGATTCCCAGTAGACCGCGCAGCCGCCCTCGTCGAGGTTCTCCGCGCGGATCGGTGCGGTCATCATGCCGGTCACCGGATCGGTGACGCGCCAGACGGCCGCGTCGTACGGCATGAGACGCCGCAGGTGGGCGGATGCCTCGGCGAACATGCCGAGGGCGTCCGTGGCTCTGGCGGACCGGGAGAGCAGCTCTGCCCGGCCGATGGCGATGCGGGAGTGCGTCGTACTGGTCACTTGTCGACTCTCCCAGACGCCTCCGCCCCTTCCAACCCCTCATCCGGGGGGGATGCCGGGTCCACCGGGTCCCCCTTGAATGCGGGATGGGAAAGGCCGCCGATGCCCGCGAACATGCGGAGCATGCGGATAGGGATCATCGGAGCGGGATCGATGGGGCACGCGATCGCCCGTCGCTCCGCGCTGGCCGGCGCGGTGGTGCTCCTCGCCGACCGGAGCACCGTACGGGCCAGGAGAGTGGCGACCGCGGCGGGGAGGGACGCTCCGGGAGTGGTCTTCGCGAGCACGCTGGCCGCGGCGCTGCGCTCGGAGGTCATCATCCTCGCCGTCCGCTTTCCCGAGGCTCTGGAGCTGGTCCTGAGCCGGTCCCGCGCGTTCGACGGCAAGGCGGTCGTCGACATGACCGTTCCCGACCGGTCGGACCCGCCGGGCGGCGGGATGCTCCAGCTCGCGCGGGCCGCGCCGGACGTGCGGTGGGTCAAGGCGTTCACGACCTCGGACGCGGGGGTGCTGCGGAGCGGCTGCGGGAGCGGCGTCGCGGTGGACGTGTTCGTGGCGTCCGACGACGAGTACGCCAAGGTCGCCGTCGTGGAACTGGCGGACCGCTCGGGGATGCGCGCCTTCGACGCCGGAGGGCTGGAGAACGCCGCTGTCCTCGAGGGAATGGGGCGCCTGGGTCGGGAGGTGAGCGAACGGCTCCAGCTCAATGAGAGCTGGGGCTTCAAGTTCCTGCCCAGCTGGTGACCTTCGGTAGCGCACGACGTCCACTCTCAAGAAGGCGTTCTTCATGACTGTGCACCACCATTTCTCAGTTCTCGGCCCCCTTCGCGTCCACGGAACGAACGGGCCGGTCCGGCTCGGCGGCAACCGGCAGCGCATCCTGCTGACCATGCTGCTGCTCGAAGCGAACCGGGTGGTCGGCGCCGAGAGGCTCATCGAGGCGATATGGAGCGACTCACCACCGGCCACGGTCCGTGGCCAGTTACGGATCTGCATATCGGGGCTGCGGAGAATCCTTTCCGCGGCCCATGTCGGTGTGTCCATCGAGACGCACCCTTCGGGATATCTGATACGGATGCCGAGGACGGCCCTGGACCTCGCCTCCTTCGAGGATTTCCTCGGGGAGGCGCGCGCGGAGGAACGGGCGGGGGAGCCGGAGCGCGCGGTGGCGCGGCTGGAGGAGGCCCTGGACCTGTGGCACGGGCAGATGGGGGCCGGTCTCGGCAGCGAACTCCTCGACACCGCCACCCTCAAGATCCACGAGGACCGGCTCGCCGCGATCGAGGACCGTTTCCGGCTGGAGCTGGCCCTGGGCCGGCACCGTCAGGTCGTCGGTGAACTCACCCTCCACGTCCGGGAGAACCCGTACCAGGAGCGTCTGTGCGCCCAGTTGATGGTGGCCCTGCACCGCTCGGGGCGCAGCGCGGAGGCGCTGGCGCTGTACCAGGAGACGCGCCGGAGGCTGTCCAGGGAACTGGGGCTCGAACCCGGTCTGGAGGTGCGGCGGACGGAACGCATGATCCTGAACGCGGGCAGGAGCGGCCCGTACAGCGGGCTGCCGGCGCCGGCGTCGGCACCCGAGGCGTTCCCCGGCGCGATGGTGACCACCCCGTCGGCCCAGGACCGCATCGCGCTGCTGGAGCGGGAACTCGCCGAGCTGCGGCGGGAGAGGGCGGGGGCGGGATCCGACCTCCGCCACCCATGATTCCCGCGGTCCGCCCCGTTCCGTATCCCGAACCGAAGGGGAGGCGGCGGGCGCGTCCCCCCTAAGTAGGGGATGGGACGGGCGGTCCCGGCCGAGAACACTTCTGCTCATCGCCATCGCGCTGGTGGAACGCGCATCGGGCAGCAGAGGAAGGACCGGATCGTGACCGAGCAGTTGGGGCGCCCCGCGACCACGGAGGCGGCCATGGACCGGCTTCTCTCGCGGCTGAAGGGGGAGGTGTACACCCCCGACTACCCCGGATACGAGCAGGAGCTCCCGGGGTTCAACCGGATCGCGGAGCACCGGCCCGACGTGATCGTCGCGGCGCTGGACTCGGGAGACGTGGCCGCCGCGGTGTCCTTCGCCGCGGAGAGCGGACTGCCGGTGGCGGTCCAGGCCACGGGCCACGGCATCGCGGCCCCCGCGCGGGGCGGGGTGCTGGTCAGCACGCGCCGGATGACCGCGGTGTCGGTCGACCCGGTCACCCGTACCGCCTATGTCGAGGCCGGCGCCCAGTGGCACCAGGTGATCGCGAGCGCCGCGCGCTACGGCCTGGCGCCGCTCAACGGCTCGTCCCCGCTGGTCGGAGTCGTCGGCTACACGCTCGGCGGCGGGCTCGGCCCGCTCGGACGGCAGTACGGCTTCGCGGCCGATCACGTCACCTGCGTCGAGGTCGTCACGGCGGACGGGAAGGTCCGGAGGGTCACCCGTGACCAGCACGCCGACCTGTTCTGGGCGCTGCGCGGCGGCAAGGGGAACTTCGGTGTCGTCACGGGCCTGTGGTTCCAGCTGATGCCGGTACGGCGGCTGTACGGCGGCGGGCTCTACTTCCCGGGGGAGCAGGCGGGCCAGGTGTTCCACGCCTGGCGTCAGTGGACGGCCCACGTGCCGGAGGAGATGACCTCCTCCGTGGCGCTGCTCCGGCTCCCGGACGTGCCCGACGTCCCGGAGTTCCTGCGCGGGCGGCTCGCCGCGCACGTGCGGATCGCCTTCACCGGTACGGCCGAGGCGGGCGAGCGCCTCGTCGGGACGCTGCGCGCGGCCGGGACGCCGATCGTCGACGGGGTGGGGGAGATGCCGTACACCGAGGTGGCGGAGATCCACCAGGACCCGGTGCACCCCCTCCCGTACCACGAACGCAACATCGTCCTGCGGGAGTTGAGCTCCGAGGCGATGGAGGAGCTGCTCCGTGTGGCGGGGCCCGGCTCGGAGTGCGGCGACCTGATGGTCGAGGTCCGCCACCTGGGCGGCGCCCTGTCCCGTCCGGCCGAGGTGCCCAACGCGGTCGGCGTCAGGGACGGCGCGTACACGCTGTCCACCCTCTCCCCGCCCGGCTCGCCCGACCGGGTGCTGGGGCCGATGGAGGCGTGGGGGAACGGCCGCCGGTACCTCAACTTCCTCGCGGGCGCCGACACCGCCGACGCGGCGGCCGAGTGCTTCGAGCCGGAGATCCTGGCCCGGCTGACCCGGGTGAAGGCCCTGTACGACCCGCGGAACCTCTTCCGCCTCAACCACAACATCGCCCCGCTCGCGTGACGAAGGCCGCCGCCCCGGAGCCGTGGAGCCGAGGGCTCCCGACCGGGGCGGCCGCCGCAGCCCAGGACATGGAATCGAGATTGACAGGGACGCGTCAAATCTTCCCTGTCTCCTCGTGTCAGGAAACGGAGTTCTCGTGACCACCCAGCAGACCCCACCCGCCGCGGCCGGCGGCACCCCGCCCGCCGCGCCCGCCGGCCCCGCCCGGCCCGCCCTCAGCGCCCGCTCGGCGGGACTGCGCTACGGAGCCCTCTTCGGCCCCGTCGTCTTCGGCGTCACCGCCGCGGGCGTCGCCCTGCCCGACGTCGCCTCCTCCCTGCACTCCTCCCCGGCGGCGACCGCGTGGGTCCTCACCGCCCACGCCCTCGCTCTCGGCGTCGGCACCGCGTTCTTCGGACGCCTCGCCGACACCCGGGGACTGCGCGCCGCGCTGCTGCTCGGCTCGCTCGCCCTGGTCGTCGGGGCCGCCGTCTGCCTCGTCGCCCCCAACCTCGGCGTGCTGGTCGTCGGCCGCTTCGTCCAGGCCGCCGGATCGGGCGCCATGGCGGCCTGCGCCATGGCGCTCACCGCCTCGGCCCCGCCGGAGCAACGGCCCCAGGTCTTCGCCGGATTCGGCGCGACGATGGCGATCTTCTCCGCCAGCGCGACCCTCGCCGGCGGCGTCTTCACCGAGTGGGTGACCTGGCGGATCGCGCTGGTCCTGCCCGCGCTCTCGCTGCTCGTCGTCCCGCTCTGCCTGGCCGCCGCCCCGGCGCGGAAGGGCTCCGGCAGGTCCATGGACCTGCCGGGCGCCGGACTGCTCACCGTGACCGCGATGTCGTTCCTCATCCTGATCCAGTCCTCCGCGCTCGCCCTCAGCGGCACGGTCGTCACCGCGACCGCCGCCGTCCTCGTGCTCTCGGTGGCCGGCCTCGTCTGGCGGATCCGTACGGCGGAGACCTCCTTCGTCCCCAAGGCGCTGGTCAAGGACGGTGTCTTCGTCCGGGCGGCGATCGTCGGGATCGGGGTGTACGGCGGACTGTTCGCCGCCATGTACGCCGTCCCCCAGCTCCTCGTCCGCGAGCACGACTGGAGCGTGCTGTCGGTCGGCGTCTGGCTGCTCCCCGGCGCGGTCGTCGGCGCGGTCCTCTCCCGCCTGGCGGGCAAGCTCACCGCCGGCGACAACGGCCACTCGCTCCTGGCCGTGGTCTCCCTCACCTTCGCCGTGGCGCTCGCCTGCGCCCTGGCCGGGCCCGGCGTCCTCCTCCTGATCCTCGGCGCCTCCGTCGGCTTCGCGGCCTTCTCCGTGACCCAGGTCTTCACCACCGCCCTGATGTCGGCGCACATCGAGCCGGCCCGGCGCGGTGGCGCGATGGGTCTGCTCAACCTCACCTTCTTCGTCGGCGGAGGCGTCGGCAGCGCGCTCGCCGGAGCCCTGGCCAAGTCCATGTCGCTCAGCACCGCCCTCGGCGTCATCGCGGTCTTCCCGCTCGTCGCCGCGCTGATCGCGTTCACCCTCAAGCGCCGGGCGTAGGGCCCGTCCGGCGGCGGAACCAGGTGCCGGCGGGCACGGCGGGTCGCGGAGTACGCCGAGGAGACTCCGGCGATACGGGGGCGATAGACGCCCTCCCACACGATGGACCGCGTACCCGCCGTCGCCTCGTCGTCAGGAGAGCAGAAGGCAGTCATGACGGATATCAGCGATTCCGAATTCAACGCCCACATACGCAGGTCGATGGCGTGGCACTTCCACGAGAGCACGGGTTCCCCGTTCTGGCTGGACAAGCGGGCGGCCCTCGGGTTCGACCCGCTCACCGAGGTGCGGAGCCTGGCGGACCTGACCCGTTTCCCGGACGTCAGCGCCGAACTGCGGACCGTCCCGGCCCAGGACCTGATCCCCAAGGGGCTGGCCGACAAGCCCTTCCGGGTCTACGACTCCGGAGGCACGACCGGGTCCCCCAAGCGGATCATCGACTGGGACAACCGCTCCCGCGTGATCGCGTGGGGGCGTGAGCGCCTCATCGAGAGCGGCGTCCCCGCGAACGGCAACTGGCTCCACCTCGGCCCCGGCGGCCCGCACGTGATCGGCTTCGACACGGCCCGCTACGCCGCGCTCGGCGGCGGCATCTTCTACACCGTCGACCTCGACCCGCGCTGGGTGAAGCGCCTGCTGGCGGCCGGCCGGCCGGAGGAGTCCGACGCGTACGTCCAGCACCTGCTGGACCAGGCCGAGACGATCCTGGAGTCCCAGAGCGTCGCCGTGCTCAACACCACCCCGCCCCTCCTGGAGGCGATCTGCGCCCGCCCGCGCCTGTACGAGCTGGTGCGCACGAAGGTGCAGGCGATCATCTGGGCCGGTACCTCCATCAGCGCGGAGAGCCGGCGCCAGCTCGCCGAGGTGTTCTTCCCCCGCGCCGCCGTGGTCGGCGTCTACGGCAACAGCCTGATGGGCGTCGCCCCGCAGCGCAGGGCGGAGCCCGGTGACCTCCACCCCTGCGTCTTCGAGCCCTTCCCCGACACCACCCGGCTCGAACTGGTGGACGAGAGCGGTGAGCTCGTGCCGTACGGCGAGCGGGGACGCGTCCGGCTGCACCTCGTCACCGAGGAGATGTTCCTGCCCAACATCCTGGAGCGCGACACCGCGATACGCGTCGAGCCCAGGAAGGGCTCGCCCGTCGACGGCCTCGCCGACGTCCAGACCTACCGCACCCTCGACGACGTGACCGTGATCGAGGGGGTCTACTGATGGGCACCGCCACCGCCGCGTCGCTCACCCTCGACCCCTCCGTCCGCGGCCGGCGGACGGCCAGCGCGGACCGGGTCGCCCTGCCCAGCGTCCTGGGCGGCGAGCTCGCCGACATCGGCCTGGCCCCCCGGCTGCTGGCCCTCGCGGCGCTGAACGAGATCCGGTCCCACGCGGACGGCAGGGCCCCGGACGCCGCGCTCTTCGCCGAAGCGGCCCGCCTGTTCGCCACCGCGACCCTCGACGGCGAGTCCCCGGAGGAGTACGTACGCCGGGTCTGCCACGCCACCGGTCTCACGGCGGCGGCGGTCGACCAGGCCGTACGCGATCTGGTCGAGGAGATCGAGGAGCTGCCCCGCACCACCGCCGCCGAGCTCCCGGGCACGGCCTTCGGCACCGGCTTCGACACCCGGTGGGTACCGCGGGGGAGGGTCTTCGCCGCGGTGATGGCCAGCAACCACCCCGTACCGAACGTCTCCTGGGTGCAGGCCCTGTTCCACGGGTACAGCGTCCTGGTCAAGCCGGGCAGCCGGGACCCCTTCACCCCGGCCCGGCTGCTCGCGGCCCTGCTGGTCGCCGGGCTGCCGGCCGACAGGACGGCCTTCCTGCCCTGCTCCCGCGAGGTCGGCGAGTTCCTGCTCCGGGAGGCGGACCGCGGCATCATCTACGGCGGTGACCAGGCGGTCGCCACCTGGCACCAGAGGGAGTCCGTGGCGGTGCGCGGCCCCGGCCGTACCAAGGCGTTCGTCGACCAGGACGTGGACGACGCCCTGATCGACCACCTGGCGCTCTCCGCCTCCTTCGACGGCGGCACGCGCTGCACCAACCTGTCGGCCGTCCTGACCACGGGACCGGTGGCGGACCTCGCCGACCGGCTCGCGGCGAGGCTCGCCCGGCTGCCCTCGATCCCCGCCACGGACAGCGAGGCCACCCTGCTCGTGGTGAACCGCGACCGGGCCGCGCACCTGCGGGACCAGGTCGCGCGCCTGCGCGCCGGGCTCACCGACCACAGCGCCCGGGCGGACCGGGCCGACACCGTGGTGGAACTGCCGGACGGATCGTTCCTGCCGAGGCCGGTGGTGCTCTCCGCCGACCGCGCCGACCACCCGGCCGTGGGCACCGAACTGCCCTTCCCCTTCGTGGTGGTGGCCCCCTGGACGGAGGCCGACGGCATCGCGCCGCTGCGCGACTCGCTCGTCCTCAACCTGCTCACCGAGCGCGAGGAGCTGGTGGACGCCGCCGTGCGGGAGCCGAGCGTGCGCAAGGTGACCCGGGGTCACGTCCTGCCCTGGACGGCCGTCCCCGGCATCCCGCACGACGACAACTACACCCAGTTCCTGCTCGAACCCAAGGGGCTGGTCGTACGGCGGTGACAGCCGTCGTCCCGGACCGCCCGTGCCAGAGAGGGAGACCCCCATGTCCTTGAACAGACGAGAGATGGTCATGGTCACCGCGGGCGCGGCGTTCGTCGCCGCCGCGGCGAGCGTGCCGTTCGTGACCGGCGCCGCCGGCGCCTCCGGCGAGGAGCCGGACCGGGCCGCGGACGCGGCCGGCGCGGCCGACCAGGAGCACACCGAGCGCTACCAGGGCCGCACCATACGCGTGGCCACGGCCGCGGCCGGCGGAGGCGTGTACATAGACGATCAGCCGCTGCACCTCATGAAGTTCGCGGACGACGCCTATCTCAGCTCCATGTGCCACTACGCGATGGCCCCCAGCCCGCTGGAGGCCGCCCGCCGTGCCGTCGAGGAGCTGCGCGGCGCGGCCCTGCTGCCGAGCTCCCACGGCACCCACGTCACACACGTCTGACCGACTCGGCCACGGAAGAACGGAACGAGGGCAGCTCGCCATGGTGCACGTACGCAAGAACCACCTCGACATGACGGCCGAGGAGAAGAGACGTTTCGTCCACGCGGTCCTGGAGATCAAGAGGCGCGGCATCTACGACCGCTTCGTCGCGCTCCACATCAAGGTCAACTCCACGGACTACCTGGACAAGGAGACCGGCACGCGCCTCGGGCACGTCAACCCGGGCTTCCTCCCCTGGCACCGCCAGTACCTGCTGCGGTTCGAACAGGAGCTCCAGAAGGTCGACCGGCGGGTCACGCTCCCGTACTGGGACTGGTCCACCGACCACGGCGCGGACTCGCCGCTGTGGGCCGAGAACTTCATGGGCGGGAACGGGCGGGAGGGCGACCGCCGCGTGATGACCGGCCCCTTCGCGCGGGACAACGGCTGGAAGCTGAACATCAGCGTGATCCCGGAGGGACCGGAGCACCCCGCCCTCAACGGCCACTACACGCACGACGACCGGGACTACCTGGTCAGGGACTTCGGCACGCTCACCCCGAACCTGCCGACGCCCAAGGAGCTGGAGGAGACCCTCGACCTCCCGGTGTACGACTGCCCGCCGTGGAACCACACCTCGGGCGGCGTGCCTCCGTACGAGAGCTTCCGCAACCACCTGGAGGGCTACACCAAGTTCGCCTGGGAGCCCTCGGTCGGCAAGCTGCACGGCGCCGCCCATGTGTGGACCGGCGGCCACATGATGTACATCGGCTCGCCGAACGACCCGGTCTTCTTCCTCAACCACTGCATGATCGACCGGTGCTGGGCCCTGTGGCAGGAGCGTCACCCCGACGTCCCGCACTACCTGCCGGTGGTTCCGACCCAGGACGTGCCGAACCTCCACACCCCGCTCGGGCCGTGGCACACCATGACCCCGGCCGACCTGATCGACCACACCAGGTTCTACACGTACGACAACTAGGCCCACCCGCGGTGCCGGGCAGCGGAGCTCTCCGCTGCCCGGCACCGCTGTGTTCGCACGTCTTTCTTCTCTTCTCGGAGGGGGTACTTCGTGTACGCGGTTCTCGCCCTGTGCTGGCTCGTCGTCTTCTTCGACGGCCTCGACGCCACGGTCTACGGCGCCGTCATGCCGTATCTGCTCGACGACCCGCACCTCGGCCTCGACCCCGCCGCGGCGGGCGCCATCGGCAGCTGGACGACGTTCGGGATGCTCCTCGGCGCGCTCGTCGCGGGGAACATCACGGACTGGCTGGGCAGACGGAGCGTGCTGGTCTGGTGCGTGCTGCTGTTCTCCGCCGGGTCCGGGGCCTGCGCGCTGGCGGCGACCCCGGGCCAGTTCGGGGCCGGCCGCTTCCTGGCCGGTCTCGGCCTCGGCGGGCTGATGCCCATCTGCCTGACGATGGTGACCGAGTTCTCCCGGCCCGGCCGGGTCGCGCTGGCCACCGGTGTGCTGATGACCGGCTACCACGCGGGCGGCATGGCCTCGACGGGGCTCGGACTCTGGCTCGCCCCGGACCACGGCTGGCGCTGGCCCTTCGCGGTCGGCGTGCTGCCGGCGCTGGTCGCCGTGCCGCTGCTGTGGCGGTATCTGCCCGAGTCACCCGCGGTGCTGTACGCGCGCGGCCGGGTCGAACTGGCACGGAAGACGGCCGAACGGTTCGGACTGGAGCCTCCGACGGCCAGGAGCGCCTCTCCCGCGGGCGTCGCGGGCAGGCTCGCCTCGGTGCGCGCCCTGTTCGAACCGGGTCGGCGGCGGGCGACCCTGCTGCTGTGGACGGCGTCCTTCTGCGGCCTGCTCCTGGTGTACGGCATCTCCACCTGGCTTCCGCAGCTGATGCGTTCCGCGGGCTACGGCCTGTCCACCTCGGTGAGCCTGCTCATGGTCGTCAACCTGGGCGGGATCGTCGGCATGCTGGTCGCGGGGCGGATCGCCGACCGCTTCGGCGCGGTCCCGGTCGCGGCGGTCTGGTTCGTCCTCACCGCGGCCGGTCTGCTGCTCCTGTCGGCGCGCCTGCCGCTGACCGCCACCTACGTGGTGGTCGCCTTCACCGGCGTCTGGCTCTTCAGCGCGAGCACCATGGTGTACGCCGTCACCGGCCGTTTCTATCCGGCCGCGGACCGCGCGGCGGGCCTCGGCTGGGTCACCGGGGTCGGCCGCCTGGGCGCGGTGTTCAGCCCGTGGCTGGGCGGGGTCCTGATCAGCCAGGGCCTGGAGCGCCAGGGGTTCTCGGTCTTCGCGGTGGGCGGTGTGCTCGGCGCCGTCGCGGTGGCCGCGGTCCCGCTCGTCGCCCGCGCCGGCTCCCGTACACGGAAAACCGGCCACGCCGCCGTATCGGATACGGGCGACGTGGCCGGTGCGACCCGGGAGAGGGGGGAGGCTCTCCCGGGCGGCGCCACCTCTTCGGGCGGTGCTACTTCTCCAGGCAGAACTCGCTGATCGGGTAGCCGACGTGGCGGTCCTCGCTGGGCAGGTAGCCGAGGACCGTGTCGCCCGGCCGCAGCTCGGTGCTGTTGAGCACGGTGCCGCCGGGGCCGAGGACCCGGACGTGCCAGTCGTCCTGGAGGATCAGGTTGACGCGCTGGCCGTTCGGGGCCTCGGCGTCGATGGAGATCAGCGGCCGGGTCTCGATCTTCACCCGGCCGACGGACACCAGGCGGGTGTTGCCCTTGACGTCCACGGCGGTGAGCTTGCTGCCCGTCTTCAGCTCGCTCAGGTAGTTGGTGCGCTCGCCGTTGCCCAGCGTGTACGAGTGGATGGCGCCGGCGTTGACCCGGAACGGGCGCGTGGGCATGTACGGCAGCGGGTGGGTCTCGCTGACGCACAGGATCATGCCCTTGGAGTGCGAGCCGACCAGGATGCCCTCGTCCTCCGCGAAGTGGGTGGTGGTGTCCACGCAGGCGCGCTCGCCCATGCCGATGTGGCTGGTCTCGACGATCCGCAGCTCGGTCAGTTCGAGGTTGGGCACCCCCGCCTCGGCGATGCGCTTGAGCTCCGCGGTGTCCCCCACGCCCTTCGGCGCCATCATCACGCCGTCCGAACCGTGCTCCAGGACGCCGAAGAGGATCTCGGCCTCCTCCAGGTCCTGGGCGATGGTGATCATCGAGCCGGTGGCCTTCGCCGCCGCCGCGATCACGATCTCCAGCGGGATCTTGGTGGGGTCGCGGAAGAGCAGCAGGGACCACTTCTCCGTGCGCGAGGACTCGCAGGCGTCCTCCAGGGTCGGCGCGTCGACGATCTCGACGAAGCGGCCGAACTCGATCTCGGGGTGGATCAGGGCCAGTTCGGCCGGGGTCACCCCGTGCCGGGCCGGGTCGACGATGACGACGGTGGCGGTGCCGAAGTCGTCGGGAAGCGGCTTGCCCTGGGGGAAGAGGACCTTCGTGACCGTCGGCGGCAGGTCCGCGAGATCGGCGGCGTCGTCCGTGACGACCGCGTCGACCCGGTAGTGCAGCGCCTCCTGGAGGATCGCGGCCCGCGCCTCGCCGAGGGAACGGACGTCGAGCCAGGTCAGCTTCGAAGACATGGAAGAACTCCTCTGGATGATTCCTGTAGGGCGTACTGCGGAAGCGCGTGCGTACGGCGCAGGCGGGTGCGCACGGCGCGGGCTCGTGGTGCGGGCTCGTGGTGCCGGCCCGTGGTGCGGCCGGGGTCTCAGGCGGCGCGCGACGGCGCGGCCGCCGCGGTGGATCCGTGTCCGCCGCTCTGGTGGATCAGGTCGGAGAGCTTGTCCGCCATCGCCCCGGGGTCGACCGACTGGAAGACGTTGCGTCCCATCGCGACGCCGGCGGCGCCGCCGCGCAGCGCCTCCTGGACGTAGGCCAGCGTCTGCGCCTCGTCGCTGTTGCGGGGTCCGCCGACCACGACGACCGGGACGGGGGACGCCGCCGTGATCGCGGACATCTCGTCGACCGATCCGACGTACAGCGTCTTGACGAGGTCGGCGCCGAGGTCGACGGCGACCTGGACGGCGTGTGCCACGAGGGCCGGGTCGCGCGGGTTCTCGATCTTGGGTCCGCGCGGGTACATCATGGCGAGCAGCGGCACGTTCCAGCGGTCGCAGGCTTCCGCGACCGCCGCCATGTCCGCGATCTGCCGGCGCTCCTCGTCGGAGCCGAGGTTGACGTGGACGCTCACCGCGTCCGCCCCCGCCCGCAGGCTCTCCTCGACGCTGGACACCAGGTACTTGGCGTTCGGGTCGGGCGCGTGCACCGTGCTCGCGCTCAGGTGCACGATCAGGGACGTACGGGTGAACCACTCGGGGTCGACGTGGCGCAGGGAGCCCTTGTGGAGCACCACACCGTCGACGTGGTGCGAGGCGAGGGTCCCGACCAGGGAGTCGAGACGGCCGTCCGGGAGCAGGGGGCCGTCGGTGATGGAGTGGTCGAGCGGAACGAGGAAGAGCCGCTCCGGGTCGTGGTGGTGGAGCCGCTGCAGGCGCAGGCTCCTGGCGAACGGCGTGTTGATCATCAGTGGTCCTGTCGGTAGGGACGGATATCACTCATGAGGGGGCCAAAGGACGGGGGACGGGGGCGGGGGCGGTGGGCCGGCCGCGTCAGGGACGGGTGGCGAGGCGCCGCCGTCCGGCCTCCGCCCCGGCGTCGAGGCCGAACTCGTGGTGCAGCAGGCCGACGGCCCGGCGCGTGTCGGAGGCGGGCACCATGACGGACACCCGGGACTGGGACGCGGACAGCGACTCGGCGGAGATGCCCGCCGCGGTCAGGGCGGAGAGCATCCGCGACGCGTACGCGGGGCGGCTGAGCAGGCCCCGGCCGATGATGGAGACCTTGTCGAGACCCTCCTCGACCTCGACGTGTCCCTGCTCCCGGGCGGTGAGTCCGGCCAGCGACTCACGGACGCCGACCGCGTGGGACCGGTGCACGGTGAGGCCGACGGAGAACCCCCCGCCGGACGTGGGGGCGACCGTGGTCATGTCGGCCGGGATGGAGTTCCGCGCGAGGTACTGGAAGACGGCGGAGGAAGGGTTCTCCGGGGCGGACGGGGCGTGCAGCGTGACGCGCGCCACGTCGGTGTCGTGGACCACGGCCATCACCGCGGCTTTGCTCTCGAGCATCTCGTCTCCGTCTCGTGTGTGGATCCGGGTGCCGGCACTCGTCGCGGTGGAGCTGCCCACGAGGATGTCGACGTCGTAGAGCGCGGCGAGTTCCACGGCGCGCGAGTGCATGACGCGCGCACCGGCGAACGCCATCTCGGTCATGACGTCGACGTCGATCTCGGGCAGGAGCCGGGCGGTGGGTACGACCCTGGGGTCGGCGGTCAGCACGCCGGGCACGTCGCTGTAGATCTCACAGGCGCGGGAGCCGAGTTCGGCGGCCACCGCCACCGCGGTGGTGTCCGAACCGCCGCGGCCCAGCGTGATGATGTCGCCTTCGGCGGTCACCCCCTGGAACCCGGCGATCACCACGGCCTGTCCGGCCTCCAGGAGGGCGCGTACCTCCTCCGTGTCCACCGCGACGATGATGCCCGCGCCGTGGGGGCCGGTGGCGAGGATCCCGCTCCGGGCACCGGACAGAGCGGTCGCGCGCAGCCCGGTGTGCTGGATGGCCATGGCCATGAGCGCGGCGGAGGAGGTCTCGCCGGTGGCGAGCAACTGGTCGAGTTCGCGCCCCCCCGGACGCGGGTTGATCTCGTCGGCGCGGGCGATCAGCCGGTCGGTCGTGTCTCCCTGGGCGGAGACCACGACGACCACCTGCCGGCCGGCCCGGACGAGCGTGCCGACCCGTTCCGCCACATGGCGTACCTGCTGGGCGGTGGCCAGCGAACTTCCGCCGTACTTCTGGACCACCACATTGCTGTCGGGACCGCTGCCTGACGTGCTCACGTGCTGCTTCCCCCCTGCCTCGTCGCCTCGCCGGACGTTCCTCCCTGTGTGCTGGTACGAGCTTGTGGGAGGGACATATCGGTGGCGTCTCCGCGGTGCACCAACCACCTATTGCGGGCGTATCGGGTGACCGCTCGGGCGGACGAAACGCCAGGTGGACCGCGGTGTCGGCAGGGGGGCGCGGGCGGGGAAGGGAGGCGCGCTACCGCTGGAGGCGGGCGGCGGCCTCCCGGAGGACGTCGTCCTTCTTGCAGAAGGCGAAGCGGACCTGGCTGCGGCCCGCGTCGGGGTCGTCGTAGAAGACGGAGTTGGGGATGGCGACGACGCCGTGGCGCTCGGGGAGGGCGCGGCAGAACGCGTAGGCGTCCTTCTCGCCCAGAGGGGTGATGTCGGTGGTGATGAAGTACGTTCCCTGGGGCTGGTAGACCTCGAATCCGGCCGCCCGCAGGCCGTCGCCGAGCAGGTCGCGCTTGCGTCGCATGTCGGCGCGGAAGTCGTCGAAGTACGCGTCCGGCAGGCGCAGGGCTTCGGCGATCGCGTACTGGAAGGGGCCCGCGCTGACGTACGTCAGGTACTGCTTGGCGGTCCGCACGGCGGAGACGAGCGGGCTGGCCGCCGTGACCCAGCCGACCTTCCATCCGGTGAAGGAGAAGGTCTTGCCGGCGGACGAGATGGAGACGGTGCGCTCGCGCATGCCGGGGAAGGCGGCGATCGGGAGGTGCGCGGCTCCGTCGAACGCCAGGTGCTCGTACACCTCGTCGGTGACGACGAGCAGGTCGTGTTCGACGGCGAGCGCGGCGATGGCGCGCAGCTCGTCGGCGGTGAGGACCGTCCCGGTCGGGTTGTGCGGGGTGTTGAGGAGCAGGAGGCGGGTCCGGGGGGTGATCTTGGACCGGAGTTCGTCCAGGTCCGGGCGGAAGGACGGGGCGCGCAGGGTGAGCGGTACGCGCTTCGCGCCGGCCATGGCGATGCAGGCGGCGTAGGAGTCGTAGAAGGGTTCGAAGGCGATCACCTCGTCACCGGGCTCCAGCAGCGCGAGCAGGGTGGCGGCGATGGCCTCGGTGGCACCTGCGGTGACCAGGACCTCGGTGTCGGGGTCGAAGGAGAGCCCGTAGAAGCGCTGCTGGTGGTCGGAGATCGCGGCACGCAGCTCCGGGACGCCGGGGCCGGGCGGGTACTGGTTCCCCTTCCCTTCCCGCAGAGCGCGGACGGCGGCCTCGCGGATCTCCTCGGGGCCGTCCGTGTCTGGGAAGCCCTGGCCCAGGTTGATCGCGCCCGTCGCCGTCGCCAGGGCCGACATCTCCGCGAAGATCGTCGTCCCGAGCCCGTCCAGCCTGCGGTTCAGCAGCGGCCTGCCGCTCATGTCTCCACCGTCCTCACCCGGGTGTACGCCGGTCAGTGACCTTGTCATGCGGCTCATCCTGGGCCGAAGCTCTGGACTTGCTCAAGTGCGCTTTGGGGGGTGCGCGGGGCGGGAATCCCCGGTGCAGAGGCGGCGGGAGGCCGCCGGACACGGGGGAGACAGTGATGGAGATCCTGGTCATCGCGGTGGTGGTCGTGCTGCTGCTCGGGGCGGTCGCGTCGGGCGGCCGAGGGGGCGGCGGCGGCCGGTCGAGGCGGCGCCGCGGATGGTCCGACGGCGGGAGCGGCGGCGGGAGCTCGTGCGGTTCGAGCTGCGGCGGTGGTGGCGGCTGTGGCGGTGGTGGCGGGGGTGACTGACGGGGCCCGTGGGACAGGGGTCCGCGCGCGGGGCGGAAGGGGCGTCCCGCGCGCTGCCGTCGGTCGCGCGGCGATCGATTCTGTTTGAACAATTGAACTGTGGGGTCCCCGAAGGGGATGGAAACCACGGCAAGTTGGGTAAAAACGCTGCGAGTCGTCCGGCGTCCATGGTTCTCTCGCTCCTGTCAGAGACAGCCCTCGGACCGTGTGTGGACCCGAGCCGGCGATCCCCCCACTTCCCGTTGAAACCCTCTCCGGGGCGCCCCCGGCCCACCCGTCAAACCGTGTTTGCGGAGCCGATCCATGCTCACCACCCTGAAGACCTCCTACACCGACACGCGCGCCGCCGACCTGGCCTGGGCGCTGGGCCGCGAGCCGCTGCCCGCGCTCGCCGTGCTCGACCTCGACCTCTCCGGCGCGAAACTCCAGCTGAGACTGCTGGGCGCCTCCCACCAGGTCCTTCTGGAGGAGGACGGCCGCAGCTGCTCCGAGACCGTCGCCTGCATGCCGGGCAGCAGCACTCCGCTGCCGCTCGGCGTCTCCAAGCGCGTCGGCGAATGGGAGTACGAATTCGCGGCTCGCGTCGAGACGCTCACGCAGGGCTCCTTCGCGGGCCGGGCGCAGGAGCTGCTCGCGCTGGTCGCCGACCATCCGCACGGCCTGGCCGGCACCTTCCCCGGCTCGCCGCACGCCTTCACCGCGATGCTGGCGCAGCGTCACGAGGGACAGGTGCGCTGGCGGACCTGGCACGCCTATCCGCAGGAGGGGCAGCTGGTGGTCACCCGTACCAGGATCGGCGCGCGTATGCCCGCCACGCTCTGATGCGCCTCCCCGCCGCCCCAGGTGCACTCGTGTGGGTGACAAAGGGTGGGTGAGTCGTGACGTAGCGTTACGAGCATGATCGAGCCGACCGTGACCCTGCCACCCACGAGGGTGCGCCGACCGCCCCCGCGGCCGCGCGACACGGTGCGGTGGCCGGTCCTCGCCGTCGTCTTCGTCTGCGCCGCCTGCGGTCTCGTCTACGAGCTCGAACTCGTCGCCCTCGCCTCGTACCTGGTCGGCGACTCGGTCACCCAGGCGTCCGTCGTGCTGTCCGTCATGGTCTTCGCGATGGGCCTGGGCTCGCTCCTCGCCAAGCGGCTGCGCTGCCGTGCCGCCGTCGGCTTCGGCCTGGTCGAGGGCGCGCTCGCGTTCTTCGGCGGGACCTCGGCGCTGGTGCTGTACGCGTGCTTCGCCTGGCTCGGCGAGTCGCGCTGGGTCCTGGTGGCCTTCTCGCTCGGCATCGGGGTGCTCATCGGCGCGGAGATCCCGCTGCTGATGTCGCTCATACAGCGGGCGCCGGAGCGGTCCGCCGTCACCGGCAGGCCGCGCCGGGCGGGGCGGCCCGCCCCGCCCGGCGACCCCGACGACGCGGCGGGCACGGTCGCCGACCTCTTCGCCGCCGACTACGTGGGCGCGCTCGTCGGCGGCCTCGCCTTTCCGTTCCTGCTGCTGCCCTGGCTGGGCCAGCTCACCGGCGCGCTGGTCACCGGCGCGGTCAACGCGGTCGCGGGCGCCGTCCTGGTGCTCTGGTTCTTCCGCCGCGACCTCACGGCCCGGACCCGCGCGCTGGTCGTCGGCGTCAACCTCGCCGTCCTCGGCGTGCTCGCCACCGCGACCGTCCTCGTCGACGACTTCGAGGAGGCCGCCCGCCGGGCCGTGTACGGGGAGCGGGTGCGGGTCGCCGTCCACACCGACCTCCAGGAGGTGGTGGTCACCGGCGGCCCCGAGGACCCGCCCGACCTCTATCTCGACGGCCGGCTGCGGGTCTCCGGCGCGGACGAGTACCGCTACCACGAGGCGCTCGTGCACCCCGCGATGAACGGGCCGCACGCGCGCGTCCTCATCGTCGGCGGCGGCGACGGCCTCGCCGCCCGCGAGGTGCTGCGCTACCCCGGCGTCCGCTCTCTCACCGTCGTCGAGCTCGACCCGGGCGTCGTCCGGCTGGCCCGCACCGACCCCGCCCTCGCCGCGCTCAACGGGCACTCCTTCGGCGACCCGCGCGTGGGCGTCGTCCACGCCGACGCGTTCACCTGGCTGAGGGGCGCCGCCGGGCGTGTGCAGGAACGGTACGACGTGGTGATCTCCGATCTGCCCGACCCCGGGATCACCTCCAGCGCCAAGCTGTACGCCCAGGAGTTCTACGGCCTCGCCTCCGGGGTCCTCGCCGACGGCGGGCGGCTCGTCGTGCACGCCGGGACCACCACCGACCGGCCCCGCACCTACTGGACTGCCGACGCCACCCTGCGCGCCGCCGGCTACGCCACCCGGCCGTACAGCGCCGAGGGCCGCACCCCCGGCTTCGCCGCCGGACCCGACCGCGCCGGGCGGGCGGGCGCCGGGCGGCACGAGCCCGACGACTGGGGCTTCCTGCTCGCCGTGCGCGGCGACCGGCCGCCCGCCCTCGGGCTCGCCGCCGACGCGCCCCCGCTCCGCTCCCTCGCCCGCCACGACCTGGCCGCCGCCGCCCGCCGTGCCGAGCGGACCCGGCTCACCGGGCTCCCGCCCTCGACCCTCGTCCACCCCCGGTACGGCCACTGAGCGGGGAACCCGGGGGTGGCTCCGGGGACGAACGGGCGACGCGGGGCGCCCCGCTGAGTAGGCTCGGCTCCCATGGAGCATGAGGTGTTCGTCCCGGTCCCGGCCGAGGCCCTGCGGGCCACCCTCACCGACCCGGCGCGGGTGGCGCGCTGCGTGCCCGGCCTCCAGCGCGACGCCTCCGAGGCGGGCGAGGACCTCGTCGGGCGGCTCCGGCTCCGGGTCGGCGGCCACACCATCACCTACCGGGGCGGTCTGCGGATCGTCGAACGGGACGGTGCCATCACGTACGAGGGCGAGGGCACCGAGGCGCGCGGCAAGGGGGTCGTCGAGGTCTCCCTGACCGTCGTCCTCACCCCGGCGGCCGAAGGCACCGGACTCAGCTTCACCGGCGCCCTCACCGCCGACGGCCGGCTCGCCGAGGAGCCCGAGGAGGCCAGGGACGCCGCCCGCGACCGCCTCCTGGACGCCTTCGTGGAAGCGGCGGCGGCGCTGGCGGCGGAGACGGCCGAGTCCGGTGAGGCCGGTGGGTCCGGTGAGCGTGGCGAGGTCGTCGAGGAGGCCGGGCCCGAGGGCCGGACCTCCTTCGCCACCGGGGCCTTCGACGGGGCGCCCGCCGCCGAAGACGCCCACGACGCCCGAGACGCCAAGGACACCGAGAACGCCGAGGACGCCGAGGACTCCGGCTTCGGGCAGGACGTCTTCCCCGAGCCGGCCGCGCCCCCGGAGTTCCCCGCCGCGAAGCCCGCCGCCGAGGCCGCCCACGCCCGCCGGACGATGATCGGCCGCAGCGCCGAGGAGGTCGACCACGCGCCGCCGCGCGGGCGGTACGCCCCCGTGCCCGCCCCCGAGCAGGGCGGCGCCCGCGCCACCCTCCGCTGGGTCGCCCCCGCCGCCGCCCTCGCCCTCGCCTCTGCGGTCATCGTCGGCCGCGCCCTGCGCCGCAGGCGCTGAGGCGAGCACCGCCGCGGGCGCTGACGCCGGTCCGCGTTGAAACGGTCCAATCAAGCGGGCCCCAGGACTTAGGGTCGGGGCGTGAGCAACCTGACGCGACTGACGGCGGGCGACGCCGAGCTGACCATCAACCCCGAGCACGGCGGCCGGATCGAGAGCCTGCGCATCGCCGGCACCGAGGTCCTGAAGCAGGGCGAGCGCTACGGCAGCTTCCCGATGGTGCCCTGGTGCGGCCGGACCGAGAACGGCCGGTTCCGCGACGGGGCCACCACCCACACGCTGCCCGTCAACGCGGACCCGCACGCCATCCACGGCACCGTCCGCGACCGGGCCTGGACGGTGGCCCGGGTCTCCGCCACCGAGGCCGTCCTCACCTGCGAGCTCGACGACCCGTGGCCGTACAAGGGCAGGGTCACCCAGGTCCTCGAACTGGCCGACGACCGGCTGACGCTGCGGTTCGGGGTGGAGGCGTACGACGACTCCTTCCCGGCGCAGGCCGGCTGGCACCCCTGGTTCCTGCGGAACCTCGGGCAGGACGGCGAGGACGTACGGATCGGCTTCACGCCTGCGTGGCAGGAGGAGCGCGGCGAGAACCACCTGCCCACCGGCCACCGCATCGCCCCCCTCCCCGGCCCCTGGGACGACTGCTTCGGCATGCCCGACGGCGTCGACGTCACCCTCACCTGGCCGGAGGAGCTGGAGCTCAGGGTGACCAGCCGCGCCGAGTGGGTCGTGATCTACGACGAGCCCGCGGACGCGGTCTGCGTCGAGCCCCAGTCCGGCCCCCCGAACGGCCTCAACACCCACCCCCGCCTGGTCACCCCCATCGACCCCCTGGAGGTCGAGAGCGTGTGGGCCTGGCGGCGGCTCTGAGCGCGGCGGCTTTAAGCTCGGGGCATGACTGACGTACGTGGTGAACTGCTCCAGCAGATCAAGGACAAGGCCGTGGTGCACGGCAAGGTGACCCTCTCCTCGGGTCTGGAAGCCGACTACTACATCGACCTTCGCCGGATCACGCTGGACGGCGAGGCCGCGCCGCTCGTGGGCCAGGTCATGCTCGACCTGACCCGGGACCTGGACTTCGACTGCGTCGGCGGCCTCACCCTGGGCGCCGACCCCGTCGCCACCTCGATGCTGCACGCCTCCGCCGCGCGCGGGCAGCGCCTCGACGCCTTCGTCGTGCGCAAGGCGCAGAAGGCGCACGGCATGCAGCGCCGGATCGAGGGCACCGACGTGAAGGGCCGCCGCTGCCTGGTGGTCGAGGACACCTCGACCACCGGCGGCTCCCCGCTGACGGCCGTCGAGGCCGTCCGCGAGGCCGGCGGCGAGGTCGTCGCCGTCGCCACGATCGTGGACCGGGGCGCGGCCGACGCGATCTCCGGCGCGGGCCTGTCGTACCTCACCGGGTACCAGCTCTCGGACCTCGGTCTGGGCTGAGGCCCGGCGTAACCGCCGCGAAGTCGTGACTTAGGTCCCGGACCCCGGCGCATACGGTCCTGACCTGCGCTTTTCCCCAAGGGCGGGGTGTTTCACGTGAAACACCCCGCCCTTCGGCGTGCAGCGTTCGTGGGAGCCCGTAGAAGAGTCTGGAAAGATGGCACCGACGATGACGTCGCCCTAGGTCAGGGATAAAGCAACGCCCACACCCGCACATCACAAGGAGCGGACGAATGCCCATCGCAACCCCCGAGGTCTACGCCGAGATGCTCGACCGGGCGAAGGCTGGCAAGTTCGCCTACCCGGCGATCAACGTGACCTCCTCCCAGACCCTCCACGCGGCGCTGCGCGGGTTCGCCGAGGCCCAGAGCGACGGCATCATCCAGATCTCGACCGGTGGCGCCGAGTTCCTGGGCGGCCAGTACAGCAAGGACATGGTCACGGGCGCCGTCGCCCTGGCCGAGTTCGCCCACATCGTCGCCGCGAAGTACGACATCACGGTCGCGCTGCACACGGACCACTGCCCGAAGGACAAGCTGGACGCGTACGTGCGTCCGCTGATCGAGGTCTCCGCCGAGCGCGTCGCCAAGGGCGAGAACCCGCTCTTCCAGTCCCACATGTGGGACGGCTCCGCCGAGACCCTCGCGGACAACCTGGCCATCGCCCAGGAGCTGCTCGCGAAGGCCGCCGCCGCCAAGATCATCCTTGAGGTCGAGATCACCCCGACCGGTGGCGAGGAGGACGGCGTCAGCCACGAGATCAACGACGAGCTGTACACCACCGTCGACGACGCGATCCGCACCGCCGAGGCCCTGGGCCTGGGCGAGAAGGGCCGCTACCTGCTCGCCGCCTCCTTCGGCAACGTGCACGGCGTCTACAAGCCGGGCAACGTCGTCCTGCGCCCGGAGCTCCTCAAGGACCTCCAGGCCGGTGTCGCCGAGAAGTTCGGCCAGGCGTCCCCGTTCGACTTCGTCTTCCACGGCGGCTCCGGCTCGACCGCCGAGGAGATCGCCACCGCCATCGAGAACGGCGTGGTGAAGATGAACCTCGACACCGACACCCAGTACGCCTTCACCCGTCCGGTCGTGGACCACATGTTCCGCAACTACGACGGTGTCCTGAAGGTCGACGGCGAGGTCGGCACCAAGTCGACCTACGACCCGCGCACCTGGGGCAAGCTCGCCGAGGCGGGCATGGCCAAGCGCGTCACCGAGGCGTGCGAGGCGCTGCGTTCGTCCGGCAAGAAGCTGAAGTAAGGCCGTGACCGAGGGGCCCGGCACCCGCTGAGGGTGCCGGGCCCTTCGCGTACCTGGAGGAGGGACCGACCGATGTACGACTTCGACGAGGCGAGGGACCGGACCGGCACCTGGTCGGTCCAGTGGGACGGGATCGCGGACCGCTTCGGTGTCTCCGAACTCCTCCCCTTCACCATCTCCGACATGGACTTCGCCTCCCCGCCGGAGGTCCTGGAAGCCCTCCACGCCCGCGTCGACCACGGCGTCTTCGGCTACACCGACTGGCGGCTGGGCGGCCCCGACGGCTTCCGCGAGGCGATACGCCACTGGTACGCGAGCCGTTACGACACCGCCGTGGACACCGAGGCGCTGGTCTACGCGCCCTCCGTGCTCAGCCAGGTCTCCCAGTTGCTGCGGATGTGGACGCGGCCCGGCGACGGCGTCGTCACGCACACCCCCACCTACGACGGCTTCCGCAAGGCGGTCACCGGGCTCGGCCGCGAGCTGCGCGGGGTGCCGGTCGGGGACCTGGAGGCCCTGGAGCGGGAGCTGGCCCGGCCGGACAGCACGATGCTGCTGCTCTGCTCGCCGCACAACCCCACCGGGCGGGTGTGGACGGAGAAGGAGCTCACCGACTTCCACGAGCTGGCCGAGTGGCACGGCGTGAGCGTGGTCAGCGACGAGATCCACGCCGACCTGACCGCCGACGGGCACCGGCACGTGCCGTTCAGCCGGATCGCGGAGCCCGGCCCCGGCTGCGGCTGGGCCGTGATCACCTCGGGCACCAAGGCGTTCAACTTCCCGGCGCTCTCCGGCTCGTACGGCATCATCGGCGACCCCGGCGAGCGCGCGGAGTTCCTGCGGCGGATGGAGACCGGCGAGGGGCTCGCCTCCCCGGCCGTCCTCTCGCTCACCGCGCACATCGCGGCCTACCGGCACGGCGCGCCCTGGCTCGACGAGCTCCGCGGCTATGTCGCCGGGACGATGGCGATGATCGCGGAGCGGCTGCGGGAGGGGCTGCCGGAGGTCGAGTGGAGCCCGCCGCAGGCCGGGTACCTCGCCTGGATCGACCTGCGGCCGCTGGGGATCGAGGAGTCGCGGCTCCAGGAGGAGCTGATCCGGACGGAGAAGGTCGCGATCATGCCCGGCGGCACGTACGGCACCCCCGGCTTCGTCCGGCTCAACGTCGGCTGCCCCCGCGCGAAGGCCGAACGGGGCGTGGACGCGCTGGTCAGGGCGGCGGCCCGGCTGCGTACACGCTGAGCGCTGGGGAGGCGGGGAGCGGGCGTCCGCGGGACCATGCAGGCATGAGTGTGGCTGGGCCCGAGGTACGGATGGCCTCCCGCACCGGGCGGTGGATCCTCTTCACCACCGTGCTCGGCTCCGGGATGGCGCTGCTCGACTCCACCGTCGTCAACGTCGCCCTCCCCCACATCGGCGAGGACCTCGGCGCCGACCTCGCCGTGCTCCAGTGGACCGTCAACGCGTACATGCTGACGCTCGCCGGGCTGATCCTCCTCGGCGGCTCCCTCGGCGACCGCTACGGCCGGCGGCGGGTCTTCGTCGTCGGCGTGGTGTGGTTCGCGCTCGCCTCCCTCCTCTGTGGGCTCGCCCCGAACGCCGGCGTGCTGATCGCCGCCCGCGCCCTCCAGGGCGTCGGCGGTGCGCTGCTCACGCCGGGGTCGCTCGCGCTGATCCAGGCGAGCTTCCATCCGGACGACCGGGCCCGGGCGGTCGGGCTGTGGTCCGGCTTCGGCGGCGTCGGGGCGGCGATCGGGCCGTTCGTCGGCGGCTGGCTGGTCGACGGGCCCGGCTGGCGGTGGGTCTTCCTCCTGAACGTGCCGCTCGCCGCGCTCTGCGTGCCGGTCGCGCTGCGGCACGTCCCCGAGTCCCGCGACGAGGCCGCGCACGGCCGCTTCGACGTGCTCGGGGCGGTGCTCGGCGCGCTGGGGCTCGCCCTCGTCACGTACGCGCTGATCGGCGCGGTGTGGTGGACCGGGGCGGTGGGCGTGCTGGTCGGGGCCGGTTTCGTGATGGTGGAGCGGCGGCGCGGCGAGCGGGCGATGGTGCCGCCGTCGATCTTCCGGTCGCGCCTCTTCACGGCCGTCAACGTGGTGACGCTGTGCGTGTACGCGGCCTTCGGGGGCTTCTTCTTCCTCGCCGCGCTCCAGCTCCAGGTCGTCTCCGGCTACTCCGCGCTCGCCGCCGGTACGGCCCTGCTGCCGACCACCGTCCTGATGCTGCTGCTCTCCGCGAAGTCCGGCGAGCTGGGGGAGAAGATCGGGCCGCGCATTCCGCTGACCGTGGGGCCGCTGCTGTGCGCCGCCGGGATGCTGCTGATGCTGCGGGTCGGGCCGGACGCGGCGTACGTACGCGACGTGCTGCCGGCCATGGTCGTGCTGGGCCTGGGCATGACGGTCCTGGTCGCGCCGCTGACCGCGACCGTCCTCGCCTCCGTCGACGTCTCCCGCGCCGGGCTCGCCAGCGGCATCAACAACGCGGCGGCGCGGGCGGCCGGACTGGTCGCGGTGGCGGCGCTGCCGCTGCTGACGGGGATGGGGCCTGAGGCGTACCGGTCGCCGGAGGAGTTCGACGCGACCTTCGGGAAGGCGATGCCGATGTGCGCGGGGGTCCTGCTGCTCGGCGCGGCCCTCGCCTGGACCACCATGCGCACCCCGCGCGCGCCGGGCTGCCACCCCGGCTGCCGCACGCACTGCGCGGTGACCTCCCCGCCGCTGGACCCGGGCACCCCGTGACCCGTCCGGCGTGACGCCGGCCGTCCGGCGTGACCGCGGAGGTCCCGGGTGAGGGAGCGGCGGGTGGGGCAGACTGGGGGGATGGTTACGCATGAGAACTTGCTGGGAGGGCCCGCGCCCACCCTTCTGCCCGACGACCCGGGCCCCCGGGAGCTGCTCGCGCAGGGCGTCGCGCCCGCCGACGTCGCCGCGAAGTACCCCACCTCGTCGCTCGCCTGGGCGCAGCTCGCGGACGACGCCTTCGAGGGCGGCCGCGTGGTGGAGTCGTACGCCTACGCCCGTACCGGCTACCACCGGGCGCTGGACGCGCTGCGCCGCAACGGGTGGAAGGGGCACGGCCCGGTGCCGTGGGAGCACGAGCCGAACCGCGGCTTCCTGAGGGCCCTGCACGCGCTGGCGCGGGCGGCCGGGGAGATCGGCGAGCAGGCCGAGTACGAGCGCTGCACGACCTTCCTGCGGGACTCCTCGGAGACCGCCGCGGAGACGCTGGGCTGACCCGGCCGTCACCCCCGGCCGGTACGATCCCCGGACCGGCCTGAACAGGGGGGAACTGTCATGGGCAAGCGGGGGGCGCCCGACCGGCGCCGACAGAACCGACATAGTGGGCGGAGCCGCCGCCGCGGCGGGACGCGTGTCACGCGCCGGGGGCGGCTCGTCCTCTCGACCCTGGTCCTGGCGGGCGTCTCGCTCGGCGCGGGCGTGGCGCTCGCCCACTTCCGGGGGTCGGAGGACACCCCGCCCCCCGCCGCCGCCGGCGCCCCGCCGTCCGCGGCGCCCGAGGCCCCCGAGTCGACGACGGCGCCGCCGGAGCGGGCCCGCGAGGCCACCCCGAAGCCGACCGCGAGCAAGAAGCCGAAGCCCAGGCCGACGCAGACGCGGAAGCCGAAACCGACCGCCACCACGAAGAAGCCCGCGACCGTGCCGCAGTCCGGACCGGGCACCTTCACCTCCGTCTCCGCCTCCGGCAAGATCTCCGGCGAGAGCGGCACGCTGCGCCGCTACCGGGTGCAGATCGAGGACGGGGCCGGGCTGCCGGGCCGCGAGACGGCCGAGGAGATCGAGGCGATCCTGGCCCATCCGCGCAGCTGGGCCGCGCACGGCAGGGGCCGCTTCCAGCTCGTCGCGTCGAACGCCGACTTCGTGATCCGGATCGCCACCCCCGACACCGCCGACGCGCTCTGCGCCCGGCAGGGCTTCGACACGCACGGCGAGCTGAACTGCGAGACCGCCGACGGCGTCGTGGTGAACCTCAAACGGTGGATGCTGGGCTCGCCGACCTTCGCGGGGCCGCCGGAGGAGTACCGGCACCTGATCATCAACCACGAGGTCGGGCACGAGATCGGCGTCCGGCAGCACATGGACTGCGGGGGCCCCGGGCAGCTCGCGCCGGCGATGATGCAGCAGATCAAGGGCCTCAACGGATGTCGTTCGAACGCTTTTCCGTATAGCGAAGACGGGATCTACATCACCGGTCCGATCGTGTCATGATGCGCATGGGACGCGCGCGACGAAGCACGCCTCCCGAGGGGACCGGAGCTCCCGTGGCGCACCGCCGAGTGCGCACGGTGGAGCGGACCGCTACCCGGTAGTTCGTATCGAGGAGACAGAAATGTCGACCTACCAGGGTTCTCCCGATGCCTCCGGAGCCGGCGCGGTCACCGACGCGCCGAACCTCGACTTCGCGGGCACGACGCCGTACGAGGACTACGTCCAGGCGGACGTCCTCACCCACCTCCAGCACCTCCGCTCGGACGACCCCGGCGAGATGGTCTTCCTGGTCACTACCCAGGTCATGGAGCTGTGGTTCACGGTGATCGTCCACGAGTGGGAGACCGCGAGCCGCGCGCTGCGCGAGGACCGGCTGCCCGTCGCCATCGACGCGCTGAAGCGCTCGGTGCGCGAGCTGGAGGCGCTCAACCACTCCTGGCGCCCGCTCGCCCAGCTCACCCCCGCCCAGTTCAACGCCTACCGCGGCGCGCTCGGCGAGGGCTCCGGCTTCCAGTCGGCGATGTACCGCCGCATGGAGTTCCTGCTCGGCGAGAAGTCGGCGTCCATGCTCGTCCCGCACCGGGGCGCGCCCCGCGTGCACGCCGAGCTGGAGAAGGCGCTGCACGAGCCGAGCCTGTACGACGAGACCCTCGGCTTCCTCGCCCGCCGCGGCCTGCCCGTGCCCGCCTCCGTCCTCGCCCGTGACCTCGACCGGCGGTACGAGCCCTCGGCGCAGGTCGAGGCCGTCTGGGCGTCGCTGTACGCGGAGCCCGAGGCCGAGGGCAACGCCGAGCTGGTCCGCCTCGGCGAGGCGCTCAGCGACGTCGCCGAGCTGGTGTGGCGCTGGCGCAACGACCACCTGGTGGCGACCCGCCGCGCGATGGGCTCCAAGACCGGCACCGGCGGCTCCGCGGGCGTCGCCTGGCTGGAGAAGCGCGCCCAGAAGAACGTGTTCCCCGAGCTCTGGACGGCCCGCAGCCATGTCTGACCTGGAGCAGGAGGCCATGCGCCTCGACACGGCCGACCTGGCGCGGGAGGCCCAGCGCCTCGACGCCGCCGACCCGCTCGCCGGCCACCGCGCGAAGTTCGCGCTCGACGACGCGACCGTCTACCTCGACGGCAACTCGCTGGGCGCGCTGCCCGCGCACGTCCCCGCCCGGATGGCCGACGTCATCGGCCGCGAGTGGGGCGAGCTGCGGATCCGGTCCTGGGACGAGTCGGGCTGGTGGACCGCCCCCGAGCGGATCGGCGACCGGATCGCCCCGCTCGTCGGCGCCGCCCCCGGGCAGATCGTCGTCGGCGACTCGACCAGCGTGAACGTCTTCAAGGCGGTCGTCGCGGCGGCCCGGATCGCGGGAGAGGGACGCGACGAGATCCTGGTGGACGCGTCGACCTTTCCCACGGACGGGTACATCGCCGAGTCCGCCGCCCGGATGACGGGTCACCGGATCGTGCCCCTCGACCCGGCCGACATCCCCGCCGCGGCGGACGGGCGGACGGCGCTCGCGCTGGTCAACCACGTCGACTACCGCACCGGCCGGCTGCACGACCTGCCCGGCACCACCGCCGCCCTCCACGCGGCGGGCGCGCTGGCCGTCTGGGACCTGTGCCACAGCGCCGGCGCCCTGCCCGTCGGCCTCGACGCGCACGGCGTCGACCTGGCGGTCGGCTGCACCTACAAGTACCTGAACGGCGGCCCCGGTTCGCCCGCCTACCTGTACGTCGCCGAGCGCCACCAGGGCCGCTTCGACTCGCCGCTGCCGGGCTGGACCTCGCACGCCGACCCCTTCGGCATGACCCCCGGCTACCGGCCCGCCGACGGCGCCGTCCGGGGCCGCGTCGGCACGCCGGACATCCTGTCCACACTGGCCCTGGAGGCGGCGCTCGACGTGTGGGACGGGGTCGCGATCGAGTCCGTCCGCGCCAAGTCCCTCGCCCTCACGGACTTCTTCCTGGAGTGCGTCCGGGCGTACGTCCCCGAGGGCCGGGTCACCCCGATCACCCCGGAGCCGCACGGCGAGCGCGGCAGCCAGGTCGCGCTGGCCTGCGCGGACGCGCCCGCCGTCATGCCGGAGCTGATCAAGCGCGGCGTCGTGGGCGACCTCCGCCCCGGCCTCCTCCGCTTCGGCTTCACGCCCCTGTACGTCGGCTACGCGGACACCGAACGCGCGGCCCGCGTCCTCGCCGACGTCCTCGCCGGGATTCCCTCCGAGGCGGACGGCGGGCGGTAGCCCTCGGGCGGGTGATGACCGGGCGTCAGGTCGGATCATCGGCTGATCTGCGGGGGTCGGGACCCTGATACGGTCCCCGCAGGTCAGGCCAATTCGGCCCCGTCACCGAGAGGTTGGAACCCCCATGCCGGACCCCGCCGCGCGCGACGCCGCCGAAGAGGCGTCGGCCTTCTCGCACCCGGCCGTCCCGCCCGACGCCACCGCCGCGTACGGCGAGCACCCCGACCAGATCATCGACCTCTACGCCCCCCGGACCGGCGGCGCCGGGCGCGCCCCGCTCGTCGTCGTCCTGCACGGCGGCGCCTGGCGGGCCCCGTACGACCGGCTCCACATCAGCCCCTTCGCGGACTTCCTCGCCCGCCGCGGCTTCGCCGTCGCCAGCGTCGAGTACCGGCGGGGCCCCGGCCTGCCCCACCAGGGCGGTACGGACCCCGTCGCGGGCCGCTGGCCGGAGACCTTCGACGACGTGGCCGCCGCCCTCGACGCCGTACCGGACCTCGTCGCCGTCCACCTGCCGCAGGCCGACCCCCATCGCACCGTCCTCACCGGGCACTCGGCCGGCGGCCAGCTCGCCCTGTGGGCCGCCGCCCGGCACGTGCTGCCCGCGGGATCCCCCTGGCGGCTGCCCGCCCCGCCCGCCCTGCGCGGTGTCGTCGCCCTCGCCCCGATCGGGCACTTCGACCGGGCCCGCGAACTCGACGTGTGCGGCGGCGCGGTGACGCAGCTGCTCGGCGGCCCGGGGGCGTACGACGAGCGGGCCGACGCCACGGACCCGGCGCGCCTGCTGCCCACCGGCATCGCCACGGCCCTCGTCCAGGGCCGCGAGGACCTCACCGTCCCGGTGGAGGTGGCGGACGCGTTCGTGGACGCGGCGGCGAAGGCGGGCGAGACGGTCGGCCTCACGCTCCTGGAGGACATCGGGCACTTCCCGCTGATCGACCCGGCGGCCGACGCGTGCGCGGTGGTCGCGGAGGAGATCGCCCAGCTCGCCTTCTAGGACCTCCGTAGTACTCAAGGGGGACGCCCCCGGATCCGTATCCAGCCGGACGCGGACCTCCGGGGCGGTTCCGTACCGTGGTCGGCGTGAACCAGACACAGCCCACCGAGGCGAGCCGCAGCCCCGAGTTCCGCCTGGCCCAGTCCTTGGTCGGCGGGCTGCGGAAGGAACTCTTCGACGACGCGCTCGACTACCGCCCGCTGCCGCCCATGGACGTGGAGAGCGGCCCGACCCGGTTCCTGCCGCGCCGGATACGGCGGTACGCCGGCCTGCTGCCGCACGCCGTCGTCTGCGTGCTCGCGGGGATCGTCTTCTTCCTCGGCTACGAGCGGATGGCGTACGCCACCGGGCCGGTGGCCTTCCTCTACACCGTCGTGCCGCCGGTGATCGTCCTCCTCACCCTGATCCGGCCCGTCACCGCCTTCTGGGCGTCCCTCGCCTCCACTCCCTTCCTGGGGGCCCTCTCCGGCTTCGCCGGCGGCTGGCCCTGGCCCGCGAACGGCTTCGCGGCGCACGCCGTGGTCGTCGTCGTGGCCGCCGCCCGCACCGGACCGCGCGCCGCCGCCTGCATGTGGATGGTGACCGCCGGATACGCGCTGTTCGCCGAGATGTTCCTCGGTCGCGGCCGCAGCTCCGACACCCTCCCGCTGCTCTTCGTCACGGCCCTCGCCCTGCTCGTCGTCACCCTCGTCCAGACCCGCCGGCAGGCGGCCCGCGAGGTCACCGCCCAGCAGACCGTCACCGCCGTCGAGCGGTCCAAGCGGACGCTCCTGGAGGAGCGGACGACCATCGCGCGGGAGCTGCACGACGTCGTCGCGCACCACATGTCGGTGGTCGCCATCCAGGCGGAGGCCGCGCCCTACCGGGTGGAGAACCCGCCGCCGGAGCTGGAGCAGGCGTTCCTCACCATCCGGGAGAACGCCGTCGCCGCCCTCACCGAACTGCGCCGCATCCTCGGTGTCGTCCGCGCCGAGGACTACGAGGCCCCCGACGCCCCGCAGCCGACCCTCGCCGACCTGGACGGCCTCGTCGCCAACGTCCGGGAGGCCGGGCTCGACGTGACCATGACGGTCACCGGCGCGGTGCGCGAGCTGCCGCAGGGCGTGGAGCTGTCCGCGTACCGGATCGTCCAGGAGGCCCTGTCCAATGTCCTCCGGCACGCGCCGGGCGCCGCCGCGAAGGTGGAGGTCAGCCACGTCCTCGGCGGCCTCGGGCTGAGGATCGCCAACGGCCCGGCCCGCGGCCTCGTGAAGCCTTCCCCCGGCGCCGGCCACGGCATCACCGGCATGCGGGAACGTGTCACCATGCTCGGCGGGGAGATGACCGACGGGCCGACCGACGACCACGGCTACGAGGTCGCCGTCTTCGTCCCCGTCCAGCGGGAAGGAACCGACCAGTGATCAAGGTGCTGATCGTCGACGACCAGATCATGGTGCGGGAGGGCTTCTCCGTGCTGCTCGGCGCCATGCCGGACATCGAGGTCGTCGGTGAGGCCGTCAACGGGCGGGAGGCGGTCGCGCAGGTCGCCGCGCTGCGGCCGGACGTCGTCCTCATGGACATCCGGATGCCCGAGCTGAACGGCATCGAGGCCACCCGGGAGATCGTCGCCGCCGACGCGGACGCGAAGGTGCTCGTGCTCACCACCTTCGACCTCGACGAGTACGTCTACCAGGCGCTGCGCGCCGGTGCCTCCGGGTTCCTCCTCAAGGACGCCTCCGCCCGGCAGCTCGCGGAGGGCGTGCGGGTGGTCGCGGCGGGGGAGGCGCTGCTCGCGCCGACCGTGACGAAGCGGCTGATCACCGAGTTCGCGAAGTCCGCCGAGACCGTCCCGAGGGCGCCCGCCGTCGCGCAGATCGGCGAGCTGACCGAGCGCGAGACGGAGGTGCTGGTCCTCATCGCGCAGGGTCTGTCCAACCAGGAGATCGCCGGTCACCTCGTCGTCGCCGAGTCGACGATCAAGACGCACGTCAGCCGGATCCTGGTGAAACTGGGCCTGCGCGACCGGACGCAGGCGGCGGTCTTCGCGTACGAGGCACGCCTGGTGCAGGTCGGGCGGTAGCGTCCACGGCATGGACGCCGCCGCAGTGTTCGACCCCTGGTCCCCTGAGTTCGTCGCCGACCCGTACCCGGCGTACGCGGAGCTGCGCGCCGCCGGGCGCGCCCACTGGTACGGGCCGACCAGGCAGTGGCTGATCCCGCACCACGAGGACGTGTCGGCGCTGCTGCGGGACCGGCGCCTGGGGCGCACGTACACCCACCGCTTCACCCACGAGGAGTTCGGCCGCGCGGCCCCCGACCCACTGCACGAGCCCTTCCACACCCTCAACGACCACGGGCTGCTCGACCTGGAGGGCGCCGACCACACCCGCATCCGGCGGCTGGTGTCGAAGGCGTTCACCCCGAGGACGGTGGAGCGGCTGGCGCCGACGGTACGGGAGCTGGCCGCCGGTCTGGTGGGCGAGCTGGTCGCGGCGGGCGGCGGCGACCTCCAGGCGGCGGTCGCCGAACCTCTGCCGGTCGCGGTGATCGCCGCGATGCTGGGCGTCCCGGAGGAGGACGAGGAGCGGGCCATGCTGCGGCCCTGGTCGGCGGCGATCTGCGGGATGTTCGAGCTGAGGCCGTCGGAGGAGACGGCCCGGCGGGCGGTCCGCGCCTCGATCGAGTTCTCCGCCTACCTGCGGGAGCTGATCGCGCGGCGGCGGTCCGAGCCCGGCGACGACCTGATCTCGGCGCTGATCGGGGTCGAGGAGCTGACGGAGCAGGAGATGATCTCCACCTGCGTGCTGCTGCTGAACGCGGGGCACGAGGCGACCGTCAACACGACGGTGGGCGGGGTGTGGACGCTGCTGCGGCACGGGCGGTGGGGCGACGTGTCCCCGGAGCCCGAAAAGTTGTCCACAGCTGTGGATGAACTTCTCCGCTACGACACACCGCTCCAGATGTTCGAGCGCTGGGTCCTCGACGACATCGAGCTCGGCGGGACGGTGATCCCGCGCGGCTCGGAGGTCGCGCTCCTCTTCGGCTCCGCCAACCGGGACCCCAACCGCTTCGGCCCCACCGCCGACACCCTCGACCTCACCCGCGCGGACAACCCCCACGTCACCTTCGGCGCCGGTATCCACTACTGCCTGGGCGCCCCTCTGGCCCGCCTCGAACTCACCGCGGTCTTCAGCGAGTTGCTCCGGCAGGCGCCCGGTCTGCGGCTCGCCGCGGAACCGGTGCGCACGCCGGGCTACGTCATCCGGGGCTTCGAATCGTTCCTCGTGGAGGTCTGAGCGGCCCGGAGGTCAGACCTGGAGGTCGCGGCGGCGCAGCGCCGCCAGTCCGGCCGCGGTGAGGGCCGCCGCCAGGGCCGTGAGGGCGAGGAACGGGGGCCAGGCCGTCTCGGAGCCCGGCAGCTTGGGCAGGTGGGCGAAGGGGGAGACGTTCAGGACCGCCCGGGGGAGGTTCAGCGCCGGGCCGATCCAGCCGAGGGCCAGGCAGAGGCCGGCGGCTCCCCATCCCGCGCCCGCGAGCCTCGGGGCGGCGCCCCAGAGCAGTACCGCCACGCCCGCGAGGGTCCAGACCGCCGGGAGCTGGGCGAGCGAGGCGCCCAGGATCGGGCCGAGGTCGTGGCCGTACGACAGGCCGAGACCGAGCCCGCTCAGCGCGAGGATCAGCGCGGAGCCGGCGTACGCGGGGAGGAGGTGCCCGGCGGCCCAGCGCAGCCGTCCGAGGGAGGCGGCGAGGAGGGGTTCGGCGCGGCCCGAGGTCTCCTCGGTGTGCGCCCGCAGCACCGCGCCGACCGCGTACAGCGAGGCGAGCATCCCGAAGAGGGAGACCATCGTGGCGAGGAAGGCGTCCGTCAGGGCGGTCTGCCCGCCCATCCGCTCGAAGATCTCGCGGGCCTTCTCGTTGTCGCCGACCAGGTCCGACGCCCCCTCGACCATGCCGCCGAAGACGAGCCCGCCGAGGAGGAAGCCGACCCCCCAGCCGACGAGCGCGCCGCGCTGGAGCCGCAGCGCGAGTGCTCCGGCGCCGGAGAGCCGGCCGGCGGCCGGTCCTGGCCGGGTGGCGAGGAAGGACCCGCCGACGTCGCGCCGCGCGGCGAGGGCGTACGCGAGGACGGTCTGGACGAGCACCGCGGCGGCGATCAGCAGCAGCACCCACCACCGCTCGCCGCCGTACGCGCGGACGTTCTCGGCCCAGCCGACGGGCGAGAGCCAGGTGAGGACGGAGCCCCCGGACGCGTCCCCGGAGTCGCCCGCCGCGCGCAGCACGAACGCGAGGCCGAGGACGCCGCCGGCGATGCCCTTGGCGAGCCGGGCGCTCTCGGTGAGCTGCGCGGCGAGCGCGGCGACGGTCGCGAAGACCATGCCGGTGCCGCCGACGGCGAGGCCGAGCGCGAGCGCCCCGGCGAGGCCCTGTCCGGCGAGTCCGGCGACGATCAGGAGGGCGGAGGCGGCGTTGAGGGCGAGTGCGGCGAGGAGTGCGGAGGTGAGCGGCGCGCGGCGGCCCACGGCCCCGGCGGAGAGCAGTTCCTGACGCCCCGTCTCCTCCTCCTCGCGGGTGTGTCGGACGACGACGATCAGGCTCGCGACGGCCGCGAGGACGGCGGCGAAGGTGCCGAAGCGCCAGGCGACGAGCCCGCCGAGGGAGTCGGAGAAGACCGGCCCGTAGAGGGAGCGCAGGGAGCCGTTGGCGGTCATGGAGGCCGCCAGTTCGGCGCGCGCCGCGGCCGTGCCGTACAGCCCTTCCAGGGAGCCGGGGCCGGAGGCGACGAGGCCGCCGGTGACCAGGGCCCAGAGGGGGAGGGTCAGCCGGTCGCGGCGGAGCGCGAGCCGGGTGAGGGTGCCGGTGCCGGCGAGCGCGGTCATGAGGCCACCTCGGTGTCCGCGTAGTGGCGGAGGAAGAGCTCCTCCAGGGTGGGCGGGGTGCTGGTGAGGGAGCGGACGCCGGCGGAGAGGAGGGCGGCGAGGACGGGGTCGAGCTTGTCGGTGTCGACCTGGAGGCGGACCCTGCGGCCCTCGACGTGCAGGTCGTGGACGCCGGCGAGGCGGTCGAGTCCCTCGGGTGCGGCGGCGAGGTCGGCGGTGACGCTCGTACGGGTGAGGTGGCGCAGCTGCGCGAGCGAACCGGACTCCACCGTGCGGCCCTTGCGGACGATGCTGACCCGGTCGCAGAGGGTCTCGACCTCGCTGAGGATGTGGCTGGAGAGCAGGACGGTACGGCCCCGGTCGCGGGCCTGGCGGACGCAGTCCTGGAAGACCTCCTCCATCAGCGGGTCGAGGCCGCTGGTGGGCTCGTCGAGGACGAGGAGTTCGGCGTCGGAGGCGAAGGCGGCGACGAGCGCGACCTTCTGCCGGTTGCCCTTGGAGTAGGTGCGGCCCTTCTTGGTGGGGTCGAGTTCGAAGCGCTCGATCAGCTCGGCGCGGCGGGCCGGGTCGAGGGCAGTGCCGCGCAGCCGCCCGTACAGGTCGATGACCTCGCCGCCGGAGAGGTTCCGCCAGAGGGTGACGTCGCCGGGGACGTACGCGAGGCGCCGGTGGAGGGCGACGGCGTCGGCCCAGGGGTCGCCGCCGAGCAGCCGGACGGTGCCGGAGTCGGCGCGCAGCAGGCCGAGGAGGACGCGGATGGCGGTGGACTTCCCGGCTCCGTTCGGGCCGAGGAAGCCGTGGACCTCGCCGGTGGCGACGGTGAGGTCGAGTCCGTCGAGGGCGTGGGTGCGGCCGAAGGACTTGTGGAGTCCGGCGACGCTGAGGGCGTTCGTCATGCCGTTCGTCATGCTTCGGAACGTACGCTCATTTCACAAACTTGTGAAGTTAAGGAACCGTAAAAAGGAACCGTATAAAGTGGGCCCATGACCACACCCGAGGGCACCCCCGCCCGGGAGGACGCCGTCTCCCGCTTCGTGGAGCGCTTCGCCGCGGAGATGACCGAGGCCGGCATGCAGCGGATGGCCTCCCGGGTCTTCGCCGCCCTGCTCGCCTCCGAGACCGCCTCGCTCACCTCGGCGGAGCTCGCCGAGCAGCTCCGGATCAGCCCGGCCGCCGTCTCCGGCGCGATCCGCTACCTCACCCAGGTCGGCATGGTCGCCCGCGAACGCGAACCGGGCACCCGGCGCGAGCGCTACGTGCTCCACAACGAGATCTGGTACGAGACCTTCACCCGCCGCGACCAGGTCCTCCTCCGCTGGGAGAAGGTCCTCCGCGACGGCTCCGGCACCCTCGGCCCCGACACGGCGGCCGGCGCCCGCACCGCCGAGACCGCCGACTTCTTCGCCTTCCTCCAGGAAGAGATGACCACCCTCATGGACCGCTGGCGCGAGCGAAGGGCGAACGCCGCCCCTCAGGAACCGTCCGCGCGCTGAGGCGTCAGCCCCCGGCCCGCGGAGCCGGCTCCCGGGGCAGGGTCAGGCCCCAGCCGGCCGTGCGGACCGTCCAGGTGCGGCGGCGGACCGGGCCCGCCACGCGGCCGTCGGCCCGGTAGCGGAAGTCGGGGCCGGAGACGGTGAGGGTGGCGGCCGCGGCGTGGCGGGGTGGGGCGGCGGCCGGGTGGACGGTCACGTCCGCCGTGCCGTCGCCGCTGTCCGCCGGGCGGGCCGTCACCGCCGTCACCGGCGCGTCCATGTCGGCCAGCAGCACCCCGTCCGCCTCCACCCGCAGCCGGTGCACCAGCACCGAGGGGACCGGCGGCGCGGGGCGCACCAGCGTGCGCACCAGGGAGCGGCAGGTGCCCCAGACGGAGGGGGCGGTGCCTGCGGCGGGCACGGGCACGGCGGGCACCCGCAGATCGCCGAGGACCACCCCGTCGCTGTCGTCCACCAGCAGGTCCAGGCTCCGCACCGCCCCGTCCAGGACCGTCCGCGCGGCGGCCACCGCGCCGCGCGGCACGCCGAAGCCGAAAGCGACCTCCAGGGCGTCCGGCGGGCCGATCGGGACGAGCGCGAGCGGTGTCCGGTCCCGGTGCAGCAGGGCCACCGCGCGCAGCAGCGCCCGGTCGTCGCCGAGGACGACGGGGCGCCGGGAGCCGCGCCGGGACAGGGCCCGGGAGAATTCCTCGGGGGAGTCCGGCAGGCAGATCTTCGCCTCCGCGCCCGCGGACAGCACATCCTTCGCGATCCGCACGGACTCGCCGTCACTTCGGCGGGCGACCGGGTCGACGATGACCAGCAGCTGGTCGTGATCCGACACCTCGGTCCTTCCTCGGGTAGCATCTTTGTGCAAGAGCCCCTTGCGCTATTGCGCCAGGGGCTTCGTCTATTCCGGGGCACACCGGTGAGGCGGCGTATGCCCCCTGACCTTGGACATGCCCCACCCGGAAGGGGTGTACGCCTGTGCCCGCACTTGTGCTGCTCGGTGCTCAGTGGGGTGACGAGGGCAAGGGAAAGGCCACCGACCTCCTCGGTGGATCCGTGGACTACGTGGTGCGTTACCAGGGCGGCAACAATGCCGGCCACACGGTCGTCGTAGGCGACCAGAAGTACGCGCTCCACCTCCTCCCTTCCGGAATCCTCTCCCCGGGGTGCACCCCGGTGATCGGGAACGGTGTCGTCGTCGACCCTGCGGTCCTGCTCTCCGAGCTGAGCGGACTCAACGACCGCGGCGTCGACACGTCGAAGCTCCTGATCAGCGGCAACGCCCATCTGATCACCCCGTACAACGTCACCCTCGACAAGGTGACGGAACGGTTCCTCGGCAAGCGCAAGATCGGTACCACCGGTCGCGGCATCGGCCCCACCTACGCCGACAAGATCAACCGCACCGGCATCCGGGTCCAGGACCTCTACGACGAGTCCATCCTGGAGCAGAAGGTCGAGGCGGCCCTGGAGCAGAAGAACCAGCTCCTCGCCAAGGTCTTCAACCGCCGCGCCATCGAGTCCGGCCGCATCGTCGAGGAGATGCTCCAGTACGCGGAGCAGATCAAGCCGTACGTCGCCGACACGACGCTGATCCTCAACAACGCCATCGACGAGGGCAAGGTCGTCCTCTTCGAGGGCGGCCAGGGCACCCTCCTGGACGTCGACCACGGCACGTACCCCTTCGTCACCTCGTCGAACCCGACCGCCGGCGGTGCCTGCACCGGCGCGGGCGTCGGCCCGACGAAGATCAGCCGCGTCATCGGCATCCTGAAGGCGTACACGACCCGCGTCGGCGCCGGCCCGTTCCCGACCGAGCTCTTCGACGCGGACGGCGAGGCGCTGCGCCGCATCGGCGGCGAGCGGGGCGTCACCACCGGCCGTGACCGCCGCTGCGGCTGGTTCGACGCGGTCATCGCCCGCTACGCCACCCGCGTGAACGGCCTGACGGACTTCTTCCTCACCAAGCTGGACGTCCTGACCGGCTGGGAGGAGATCCCCGTCTGCGTCGCGTACGAGATCGACGGCAAGCGCGTCGAGGAGCTCCCGTACTCCCAGACCGACTTCCACCACGCGAAGCCGATCTACGAGACCCTGCCCGGCTGGTCGGAGGACATCACGAAGGCCAAGACCTTCGCGGACCTCCCGAAGAACGCGCAGAACTACGTGAAGGCGCTGGAGGAGATGTCCGGCGCCCCGATCTCCGCCATCGGCGTCGGCCCCGGCCGCACCGAGACCATCGAGATCAACTCCTTCCTGTAGGCGGTCCGCGGGATCCCGTACGAAGGGCCCGCACCCGGTTCGACCGGGTGCGGGCCCTTCGCGCTTCCCACCGGGCCATCAGTCCTGGCGGTAGTACTCGCCCGGCTCCGTGTCCGTCATCGGGTAGACCTGGAGGATCTCCTCGCCCTTGTACGTGGTCAGGAGCAGGTAGCTGCCGACGTCCTCCAGCTGGCACTCCGCGTCCGAGCCGGGGGCGGCGGTCTGCGGGCCGAGGACGAGCGGGTGGCCGGTGCCGGCGAGGATCGCGGTCCAGGTGCAGTTGACCGAGTCGGAGAGGGTGTTGCCCTCCTCGTCGGTGCGCGGGTAGACGCTCAGCGAGCGGAAGACGGCCGCGCCGACCGGGCCCTGGGTGAGCGTCACCTCGTCGGTGAAGCGGTCCGCGGCCGGGCCCTCGACCAGCGGGCGCGCCTTCCAGCGGCCGAGGTACTTCGCGGGCAGGATCTGCGAGCCGGTGCGGGCCTTGCGGAAGGTGGCCTCCGCGGCGCCCGAGGTCCATTCGACGACCTCGGGGGAGCGCAGGGTGAGGGTCTGGTGGGCGGCCGCCATGCACCGCTGGGCGGGCACGCTGGTCGTCACGTCGGACTCGCCGAGGACCACCTTGTCCTCGTCGGCGGAGACCAGCCGCGAGCGGCCCATGCACAGGCGCCCGTCGCCGACGTGCGTGTAGACGGCGGTCTTGGTGCCGACCGCGCCCTGGACGAGCTCGATGCGGACGGTCTCGCGGGGGTGCTCCTCGGTGCCCCGCAGGACGCCCTCCCACGCGCCGAGGAAGACGGCCGGCACGGCCCCGGCGGGCCGCGTGACCGACGACGAGCCGGAGCCGCCGCCCCGGCCGTCCGCCGGGGTGCCGCCGCCCGGCCCGCCGAACGGCCAGAGGGCGTAGCCGACGCCCGCCGCCGCCGCGACGGCCGCCGTCGTCAGCGCGGCCGTCAGCACCCGCCGCCGGGACCGGGAGCGCGGCGGCTCGGGCGCAGGGTCCGTGGGGGGTGCGGAGGGGCCGGGCGTCGGGTCGCCGGGCGCCGAGCCGCCCGCCGTACGGTCCGGGGCGTACGTGCCTCCGGCGCCGGGCGCGGCCGTCGCGTCGCCGGTGCTCTCCGCCTCCAGGAGCCGCGCCGCGTGCCGCCCGAGGCGGGCCAGGACGTCGGCGGGCAGCCACGGGTCGGCGACCGGCAGCGTCTCGGCGATCTCGGCCGCCGTCGGCCGGGCCGCCGGGTCCTTGGCGAGGCAGGCCCGGATCAGCCCGGTCAGCGCGGGCGCCACGTCCGTCAGGTCCGGCTCGTCGTGGGCGATCCGGAACATCAGCGCGTGGACGCCGCTGTCCGAGGTGCCGAACGGGGAGCGGCCGGTCGCCGCGTAGGCGAGGACCGAGCCCAGGCAGAAGACGTCGGAGGCCGGGCCCAGCTTCTCGCCGCGCACCTGCTCGGGCGACATGAAGCCGGGCGAGCCGACGACCGCGCCGGTGCTGGTGAGGCCGCCGTCGGTGACGGTGTCGACGGCGCGGGCGATGCCGAAGTCGATGATCCGGGGCCCGTCGACGGTCAGCAGCACGTTGGACGGCTTGAGGTCGCGGTGGACGAGCCCGGCCCGGTGGATGTGGTCGAGTGCCTGGCCCAGGCCGGCGGCCAGGGACCGTACCGTCGAGGACGGCAGCGGCCCGTACTCGTCGCCGACGACCGTCCGCAGCGACGGCCCCGGCACGTACCCGATGGCCACCCACGGCGAGGCGGCGTCGGTGTCGGACCCGAGGACGGGCGCGGTGCCGCTGCCGCCGACCCGCTCCAGCGCCTCGACCTCCCGGGCGAAGCGGCGCCGGAACTCCTCCTGGGCGGCCAGCTCGGCGTGCACCACCTTCACGGCGACGGTCCGCCCGCCGGCCGAACGCGCGAGGAACACCCGGCCCATGCCGCCGACCCCGAGCCGGCCGACGATACGGAACGGGCCGATGCTGACCGGGTCTTCCGCGTTCAATGGCTCCACGTGGCAAGAGGATGCCAGACCGGGCGCGGCGGCCGGGGCGCTCCGGGTCACGGTCCGGTGTCAGCCCTCCCCGCAGATCCGCAGCCCCTTCGGGGTGGCGCACGGCAGGTGCCCCCGGGCGCGCACGACGTCCTGGCCGCGCCCGCGCGCGAGGTAGGCGAGGAAGCTCGCGGTGAGGGAGTCGCTCGCCGGATCGCCCCAGGTGTAGGCGTACTCGATCTCCCGGTACGGGTACGGGGACGCGCCCAGCTCCTCCAGGACCGGGCCGCGGCCGTCGAGGGCGACGCCGTGCAGGCCCTTCGCCGTGGAGCCCGCACCGAGTTCCGCGTAGCCGATCGCCCCGGGGAGGCGGGCGACGGTGGCCAGGACCTGGTCGGTGGAGTCGAGTTCGCAGCGGACGACGCTCGCCTCCGGGTCGTCGACGGTGGCGCAGTCGCGGGAGGAGTTGGCGGGCTCGTTGCGGCCGAGGACCCGCCGCTGGAAGACCTCCCGGGTGCCGGAGCCCGCGTCCCGGCTGACGAGGAGGACGGGCAGGTCGGGGAGGGCGGCCGGCAGCCCGGGGCCCTCCAGCCGGTTCCAGCGGGCGACGTCGCCCCGGTAGAGGGCGCGGATCTGCTCCAGGGTGAGGTTCCGGACGGGGACGGCGTCGTGGACGACGACGGTGAAGAGGGAGACGGCCACCATGTGCTCGCGCAGCCGCGGGTCTCCGCCGGGCCCGTGCCCGTCGGAGAGGGCGATGACGGCGGGGGAGCCCTCGCTCTTCGCGCCCAGCTCGGCGAGGTCGCGGACGCCGGAGGTGGAGCCGTCGGCGTCGACGGTGACGGTGGCTCCCGCGCAGTCCTTCTCGTACGCCTTCGCCACCTCCCGGACGACCGGCGCGAAGGCGGTGGAGCCGGTGACGGTGAGGCTGCCGCGGGCGCAGCCGATCGGGGGCGGGGTCTGCTCGCGGACGATGATCGCGGCCAGCGCGACCACGCAGGCGGTGAGGACGACGGTGACGGTGCGGGCGGCGGGGCTGAAGCGGCCCGTCTGGTCGTCGGGGGTGGTGGAGCGGTTGCGGCGGATGGAGCCGCCGGCGACGGTGCCGTGCACCTTGATGTCGCGGTCGGCGACGGGGCCGGAGAGCTGGACGAGCAGCTTGAAGTACTGGCCGGGATCGAGGGCCACCCGGGGGACGAGGACGGCGTTGCCGGACCGGCCGAGCTTGGGGGCGCTGTCGAGGTCGTCGCGGACGGGGTTCCAGCCGGGCGGGACGGTGGCGACGACGCCCCGGACGGTCACCGCCGGGGTTCCGAAGGTGATCCGGAGGGCGTGCTCGGCGGGGCCGACGCCGTAGTCGTCGATGCTGATGTCGAGGTCGCGGTCGTTCTCGATGCGGAGCAGGACGAGGGACGCGCCCGCGGCGGCGCTGCCCAGCACCTCGCCGTCGCGGACGGTCATCACGCCGTCCCGGTCGTCGCCCTCCTTGTGCAGCGGCGTGTTCAGCTGCACGCGGTAGCCGAGGCGCTTGCGCTGTGGCTTGAAGCGGTCGATCCAGACGGCGCCGAGCGAGACGAGGACGCCGAGGAGGGCGGTGGCGACGGCGACCACGTTCTCGGCGGTTATCCACTCCATCGGGACTCCATGGCCGGGACGGTACGGACGGGTGTGCGAAGCCGGGGGCGGCCTAGCGGCCCGACACCTGGAATTCGCCGCTCGTTCAGCCCGGCCCGAGGGGCGTCCGAGAGGCCCCGGGCGGGGGTCGTCCGGGTGGCCCGGCCGGGGTTGCCCGGGTCGGACGAGCGTGGATGTAATGGCCGTGAGGGGGCCCTTCCGGAGGAGGAACCCCATGCGTGTCGTCGAAGTGACCGCCTACGGCGGACCCGAGGTCCTCAGATCCGCGCGCCGCCCGGAGCCGGACCCCGCGGACGCCCCGGGCCGGGTGCGGGTACGGCTCAAGGCCGCCGGGGTCAACCAGGCGGACCTCAAGATCCGCTCCGGCCGGTTCGCCGCCGCGCTCGGCGCCCTCGCCCCGCCCTTCGTGCTCGGCTACGACTTCGCCGGGACCCTGGTGGACCCGGCGCCCGGCCTCCCGGCGGGCACCCGCGTGGCCGGTTTCGTGCCCTGGGTGGCGGAGGAGACCGGCGCGGGGACGTACGCGGAGATGGTCCTGGTGGAGCCCGCGTGGCTGGCCCCGGTCCCGGAGGAGGTGGACTTCACGGCGGCTGCCTCGCTGCCGCTCTCCGCGCTGACCGCCGCGCAGGCGCTGGACCTGATGGTGCTGCCGGACGGCTCGACGGTGCTGGTCACCGGCGCGAGCGGGGTGGTGGGCCGGTTCGCGGTGCAGCTGGCGGCGCGGGCGGGCCACCGGGTCATCGCCCTCGGGGCCGCGGGCGACGCGCACGAGCTGCGGCTCCTCGGGGCCGAAGGGGTGGTGGAGCGCGGGGCGCCGGAGGAGGTGAGCACCGGGCTGCTCGGCCTGGCGCCTGACGGGGTGGACGGCGTCTTCGACGCGGCCCTGATCGCCGATCCGCTGCTGCCGCTCCTCAAGGACGGCGGGGTCTTCGTCTCCGCCTCCAGCGAGCGGGTGCCGGAGGGCGAGCGGGGCATCCGCGTGGACGCGGTGGTCGGCCGCCCGGACGCGGCCCGCCTGAAGGAACTCCTGGAGCTGGTCGGCACGGGCGGCCTCGCGACCCGGGTGGCGGACGTGCTGCCGCTGGAGCAGGCGGGGGAGGCGCACCGGCGCGTGGAGGCGGGGCACCGGCCGGGGCGGATCGTGCTGATGATCTGACGGCGGGAAAGCGGGTGGGTTCGGGCAACCCTGGGGGGCCTTCGCTGGTCAGAAGGGTGAAACCGAAGTGTTGCAGGGGGGAACCCGATGAAGTTCGCACGACGCAGGGCCGGATTCAGGGGGGCGCTCGTCGCCACCGCCACCGCCGTCGCGGTGGCGGCCGCGACCGGGGCGGGCTCGGCCGCCGCCGCGCCGGCTCCCGTTCCCGAGCGGGTGGTGGCGCCCGCGTTCAACCTGTACGGCGTCCACCAGCAGACCCAGGAACTGTGGGAGTGGTACCGCGACGGGCCCTACCTCCTCACCGACGGGCCCGACGGGCTCGACCACGCGGACCTCGCCGACCGCATCACCGTCGACAACACCAACAACGGCTCCGGCGACGGCACGTGGACCCTCTACAAGAACGGCCGGCTGGACTTCTCCGGCTGGGTCGGCGGCCAGTGGCGCCCGGCGAAGAACGTCGGCCGGGGCTGGAACACGTACACCACGGTCCTCTCGACCGGCACCCTCGGCGGGGCCAAGGAGGCGGACCTGATCGGCGTCGACACCGCCGGCGTGCTGTGGATCCACCTGGGTTACGCGGACGGCCGCCTCGCCCCGCGCACGCGGGTCGGCGGCGGCTGGGGCCCGTACACCCAGATCGCCGGCCAGGGCGACCTGACCGGCGACGGCAGGGCGGACATCGTCGCCCGCGACAAGACCGGCGTCCTGTGGCTGTACAAGGGCACGGGCGACTACAAGACGCCGTTCGCGGGCCGTGAGCGGATCGGCGGCGGGTGGAACGCGTACGACCGGCTGCTCTCCGTCGGCGACATCGACGCGGACGGCAAGGTCGACCTGCTGGCCCGGAAGACGACGGGCGAGCTGCTCCGCTACTCGGGCACCGGTGACGCGGCGCGCCCGTTCAAGGCGCCGGTCCAGATCAAGGGCACCGGCATGAAGGACTTCAACCTCCTCTAGCCGCAACGGACTTCGGATCGCCCTGGCCCCGTCCCCGGATCTCCGGAGTCGGGGCCGCTCCGAGCCGCCCCTCCGCGTCGACCCCGGAGGGGTTCTTCTGTCACGAGTCCTGGTCTAGACCTTGACAGGTACAGACCACTGCCGCTTCGCTGGCCTTCCCCCCACCGGAAGGACGACAGCGCATGCGACGTCTTCTCGCCCTGATCGCCGCCCTGTGTACGGCACTCGGGCTCGCGGTCCTGCTCCCCGCCACCGCCGGCGCGGCCCCCGCCTGCGTCACCGCCTGGAACTCGGGCCAGGTCTACACCGGCGGCATGACCGCCTCGCACAACGGCCGCAACTGGTACGCGAAGTGGTGGACGCAGAACGAGCGTCCCGGCGCCGCCGACGTCTGGCGCGACGAGGGCGCGTGCGGCACGGGCGGCGGCGGCAACCCCGACCCGTCCGGATTCGTGGTCACCGAGGCCCAGTTCAACCAGATGTTCCCGAACCGGAACCCCTTCTACACGTACGCCGGTCTGGTCGCCGCCAGCAAGAAGTACCCCGCCTTCGCGGGCACCGGCAGCGACACCGTGAAGAAGCAGGAGGCCGCGGCCTTCCTCGCGAACGTCTCCCACGAGACCGCCGGGCTCTACTACATCGTCGAGCAGAACACCGCCAACTACCCCCACTACTGCGACCGGAACCAGCCCTACGGCTGCCCCGCCGGCCAGGCCGCCTACTACGGCCGCGGCCCCATCCAGCTCTCCTGGAACTTCAACTACAAGGCTGCTGGTGACGCCCTCGGCATCGACCTCCTGAACAACCCCTGGCGGGTCGAGCGCGAGCCGGACATCGCCATGATGACCGGCCTCTGGTACTGGAACACCCAGAACGGCCCCGGCACGATGACCGCCCACAACGCCATGGTCAACGGCGCCGGCTTCGGCGAGACCATCCGCTCCATCAACGGCGCCCTGGAGTGCAACGGCGGCAACCCCGCCCAGGTCCAGAGCCGCATCAGCAAGTACCAGCAGTTCACCCAGATCCTCGGCGTCCCGACCGGCGCCAACCTCTCCTGCTGACTACTGACTGCCGGCAGTTCAGCTCGCCCTGACCACCCAGGTCAGGGCGAGCACCGGCGTGAACGAGGCCAGCAGCGCGGGCAGTTGGTCGAAGCTCGCCACCTGGAAGCCCAGCGCCATCGGCAGCAGCAGCACGAGTCCGGTGAACAGGACGCCGAGCGCGGGCAGATGGATCCCGGGCGAGAAGCGGCGCAGCCGGTGCAGGTCGGAGGTTTCCATGTACCCCTTCATGATCGCCCCGGCGATGATCAGCCACGGCCAGACCCAGATCGCCAGGGCGAACGAGTAGAACATCCCCATTCCGTCGATCCGGTCGTCCTCGGTGACCGGCTCGCCCGGCGAGCCCGGCGCGTAGTACACCTCCACCTCGGCCCCCGGAGCGAGCGGCTCGGGCCTGCTGAACATCTGCTCCACCACGACCTCGCGGGGCCCGGCGGTGAAGGGCACGCGCACGACGACGTCCGTGAGGTAGTACGCGTCGTTGTCCGGGCTCTCCGGCACGAGCGTCGGCTTCCCGACCGGCCGGACCACCGACACCGTGTACGCGCCGTACCCGGCCCGCTCCATCCGCTCCTCCCACTGCCCGCGCTCGGTGCTCGGCGTGAAGACCGTGAGGAAGGCGGCCATCGAGGCCAGCGGGATCCCGGCGGCGAAGACGTACGGCAGCGCGCCGTTGGGCCGCCGCGGCTTGCGCGCCGGCTCCTCGAAGAGGTCCCGGTCCCCGATCCGGTACGAGGCCACCACCCACGCGACCGCGAAGACGGCCGCGACCCCCGCGAGCACCAGCTCCGCCAGCAGCGGCGGGTACGGCGAGACCCCGGCCAGCGCACACCCCACCGCGGCGCCCGCGCTGACGACCATCCCCCACCCGCAGACCCTGGTGGCGGCGCTTCCCCCCGACGTGTACATGGCGCGCAGCATAAGCGCCGCGGATGTCCGAAAAGCCACCGGCCGCCCGGCTGCCCAACTGCCTGGCTACCCGTCCTCCGGCTCCCGCCCGGCCGCCTCCTCGACCGCCTCCAGCGCCGCCGACAGCCGCTCCAGCACCCGTACGGTCTCCTCGAAGGCGGCGGGGCCGCCGAGTGCGGCGGTCAGCCGGGCGGCCAGCTCCGCGTGGCCCGGGTCGATCCGGGCGATCGCCGCGCGGCCGGCCTCCGTGGGGGCGAGCAGCTTGGCGCGGCGGTGCGCCGGGTTGGGGGCGTAGACGGCGAGGCCGTCGCGGACGAGCAGGTCGGCGATCCGCTGGACGCTCTGCCGGGTGATGCCCATGACCCGAGCGATTCCGGCCACCGGCAGGGGCTCCGGGAGCACCGCCCCGAGCACCTGCCACCAGGCGGCGGTCAGCCCGGCGGGCTCGGCCAGCTTCTCCGAGACGGCGAGGAACTGCCCGTTGAGCCGGAAGACGCCGAGGGCGGTCCGGCTCAGGGCGTCCTGCGGGGCGCGGCTCATCCGTTCAGCTCGGCGAAGGCGGCCGGGTCGGAGTCGTGGAAGAGCCGGAACCAGGCGTCCCGCTTGCCCTCGTAGGCGCCGAGCCGGGCGAAGACCTCGCGGGCGAAGGCGACCGGCTCGGTCGGCCCGGCGGTGACGAGGTCCCCGTCGGTGACGGCGTCCGCCTCCACGTACCGCTCCGCGCCCGCGTATCCGGTCGCGGCGAGGTAGAAGGAGGCCGCGCCGGTGTGCGCCCGGGTGTCGAGCAGCCCCTCCCGGGCGAGCCCGGCGACGGCCCCGCAGATGGCGGCGACCGGCACCCCGGCGTCCAGGAAGGCGCGGGCGGCGGCGGTGAAGGGGGCGAGCTCGTCGCCCGCGTCGTACGCCTCGGCCCCGGGCAGGATCAGCAGCGCGCTGTCCTCGGGCCGCAGTTCGTCGAGCCCGAGGTCGGGCACGATCCGGATCCCCGCGATCGTGGTGACGGGCTTCCCGGCGACGGCGCCCACGGTCCGCACGGTGAACCCGTCCCGGGCGAGCCAGGCGGTGGTGTGCCCCGTCTCCCAGTCGGCGAGGGTGTCGTACACGGCGAGGTGAACGGTCTTGGAGGTCATGACAGCAGACTGCCATGACGACAGCATGCTGTCAATGAAAGCCGGGTGAGCCACCACGACGAAATCCGCAGCCCCCCACCCGGAAAGCCCCCCGGAAAGGCCCCGGAACCACCCCCGCCAGACCCCGGAACCACCCCCGGCAGAGCACAATGTCGCGTCCGGCGCGTTCTCGGTGGACAAGATGGTGATGGCCGCCCCACCTGGGGTTCCTTACCCTTCGGTGCATGACCCCTCATGTCGTACCCGACCCCCAGGCCGGCGCCGCCGTCAAGGCCGCGGACCGCGCGCACGTCTTCCACTCCTGGTCCGCCCAGGGCCTGATCGACCCGCTCGCCGTGGCCGGCGCCGAGGGGTCGTACTTCTGGGACTACGAGGGCAACCGCTACCTCGACTTCACCAGCGGCCTCGTCTACACGAACATCGGCTACCAGCACCCCAAGGTGGTCGCCGCCATCCAGGAGCAGGCCGGGAAGCTCGCGACCTTCGCGCCCGCCTTCGCCGTCGACGTCCGCTCGGAGGCCGCACGCCTCATCGCCGAGCGCACCCCCGGCGACCTGAACAAGATCTTCTTCACCAACGGCGGCGCCGAGGCCGTCGAGAACGCCGTCCGGATGGCCCGGCTGCACACCGGCCGCCACAAGGTGCTCTCCGCCTTCCGCTCGTACCACGGCGCCACCTCCACCGCGATCAACCTCACCGGCGACCCGCGCCGCTGGGCCTCCGACACCGGCTCGGCCGGCGTCGTGCGCTTCTGGGCGCCCTTCCTCTACCGCTCGGCGTTCTACGCGGAGACCGAGCAGCAGGAGTGCGAGCGCGCCCTCGCGCACCTGGAGGACACCATCGCCTTCGAGGGCCCGGGCACCATCGCCGCGCTCATCCTGGAGACCGTCCCCGGCACCGCCGGCATCATGACCCCGCCGCCCGGCTACCTCACGGGTGTCCGCGAGATCTGCGACAAGTACGGCATCGTCTTCGTCCTCGACGAGGTCATGGCCGGCTTCGGCCGCACCGGCAAGTGGTTCGCCGCCGAGCACTTCGACGTCGTGCCCGACCTGATGACCTTCGCCAAGGGCGTCAACTCCGGCTACGTGCCCCTGGGCGGCGTGGCGATCAGCGAGAAGATCGCCGCCACCTTCGAGACCCGCCCCTACCCGGGCGGCCTCACCTACTCCGGCCACCCGCTGGCCTGCGCCGCGGCCGTCGCCACCATCCACGTGATGGAGGACGAGAAGGTCGTCGAGAACGCCGCCCGCATCGGCGAGACCGTCCTCGGCCCCGGCCTGCGCGAGCTCGCCGAGCGCCACCCGTCCGTCGGCGAGGTCCGCGGCATGGGCGTCTTCTGGGCACTCGACCTGGTCAAGAACAAGGAGACCCGCGAGCCGCTCGTCCCGTACAACGCGGCCGGCGAGGCCAACGCCCCGATGGCCGCCTTCGGCGCCGCGGCGAAGAAGAACGGCCTCTGGCCCTTCGTCAACATGAACCGCACCCACGCGGTCCCCGCCTGCAACGTCACCGACGACGAGGTCAAGCAGGGCCTGGCGGCCCTCGACGCGGCCCTCACCGTCGCCGACGAGCACACCGTCTGACGCGGCGCCCCCAGGGGCGCGCGGCATGACGAGACCCCCGGCCGGACACGGCCGGGGGTCTCGCGCGTCAGGTCAGCCCCGCGGATCCTGGTCGTACGGGCTCACCCACCAGCCGTTCTCGCAGACGCGGCCCTCGGGGTCGCGGTCGCCCTCGGCGTAGTTGCCGCTGCCCGTCTTCTCGCCGTTCGGCCCGGTGAAGTAGCTCGTGTAGTAGTAGCGGCATCCGGCGGCCTGCGCGGTGGGCGCGAGGGTGACGGCGAGACCGGCCGCGCAGAGGGCCACGGCGGCGGCACGCGTGAGCGCACGCATGGGCATGTCCTTTCGTTCGTCGGACGCACGTGCTGTGCGTCCTCGGCGCGCCCATGCTGTCCATTACACAGAGTCACGGAGTGGTGCCGCGCCGCACCTGCCCGCACTTCACTCGATCGGCGACACCAAGCCCGAAACCCACCCGGCGTGACCACGCCGGCGAGTCCGGTCACCGCGCCGCGTGCGGTCCGCGGCTTCCCCTTTGGCGAATCGAGGACCAGGTCATAGAGTCTTCCGGAACCTCACGGAGGGGCCCACCCCCATGCCCGGCACGTCCGCGAACAGCGCCGTCACCCGTAGCACTCTCAGTCGGCAGATCGCGGACGCGCTCCGTGACGAAGTCCTCGCGGGGCGTCTCCAGGCCGGCCAGGAGTTCACCGTCAAGCAGATCGCCGAGCAGTACGGCGTCTCCGCCACCCCCGTCCGCGAGGCCCTCGTCGACCTCTGCGCCCAGGGGCTGCTCGACTCCGACCAGCACCGCGGCTTCCGGGTCCACCAGTTCTCGGTGGCCGACTACCGGGACATGGTCGAGGCCCGGATGCTCGTCGTCGACGGCATCTTCCGCCGCCAGACCCCGCGCCGGCGGGCCCCGCTCCCCGAGCCGGACCCCGGCATCGGGGTCGTCCTGGTGTCGATACGCCGCCGGGGCGAGGCCGCCGTCCGCGCCGCCCGCGCCGGCGACCTGGACGTCCTCATCGGCTACGACCTGCGCTACTGGCGCGAGCTGGGCCGGCTCGTCGCCCGCAACGAGCACATCGCCGAGTTCCTGTACCGGCTCCGCGTCCAGGCGTGGGTCTTCTCCGTGCCCTACCTGCGGGCCGAGCGCGAACTCCACGGCTGGCTCTGGTCCGGACACGTGGAGCTGATCGACGCCGTCACCCGCGGCGACGCCGAGGCCGCGATCGAGGTCGTACGGGCCTACAACGCGCACTCCCTGGAATGGGCCGACCGCCTGGAGGCCCGGAACACCCGGTGACCCGCCGCCGGGTTGAGGCCCCGATTCCCGGGGCAACCCTCCCACGGGTGGGCGTCGTCGGCCCCGCCGACTACCCTGGCCCTCCCCGGAACTGACGGAGAGCGAGCCTCCCTTGGCCTGTGACCTGTGGCTGGTCCCCCTCGTCGACGTGCTGTGCCACAGCCCCGACAACCCCTTCGCCGAAGACCTCGCCGCCTACGACGCCGTGCTCAGCGCCTCGGGCCTGCCGACCGTGCCCGTGTACGCGTACATGCCGGGGCTCTCCGGCGACGTCGCGCCGGTCGCGGGCTTCGACTACGAGGCCCTGCACTTCCTGCGCCGCGCCTACCTGCTGGCGATCTGCGGGCTGCCGGTCGAGCCGGTGGGCGAGCTCGGCGGGGACTACGAGCAGCTCCTGGAGATGTTCGAGGCCACCGCCCAGCAGTCCCACCTGGTCTGGCACTACGACCACGCGGGCGCCTACGTGCCGGTCGACTTCCCGGTCCCGCTCTCCAGCGACCAGCTCCTGGAGGGCGGCGGCCCGCTCGGCTCCTCGTACGGGCTGCTGCGGGAACTGGAGTTCGTCGCCCCGGCCCTCGGCATCGACCCGGCGAACCCGCCGGCCGCCCCGGCCCCGCCCGCCCGGCCCACCGAACTGGAGGAGCCCGCCGCCTCCCTGCCGTACGACGACGGCCCCTTCGCCCGGGAGCGGCACGTCTGGCTGGGGCTGCACGCGGCGGCGACCCGAAGCCTCGCCCAGGGCTCGATGATCATGCTCAGCTGAGCCCCCGGTGCCCGCCGTGCCCCCCGGTGCCCCCCGGTGCCCGCCGGCTCGGCGGGCGCCCCGGAGGCGCCCTCAGCGGGCCTCCGGGGGCCGCTGGCGCGGCATGTTCGGCCGGGTGCCCGGCGGCAGCGGGAAGCGGCCGGACGGGTACGCCGCCTCCGGCCTGGCCGGTACGACCCCGACCGACTGGAGCGCCAGCGGCGCCGGGCCCGAGCGGAACTCGATCATCCAGTCCGCGGTCTCCGCCCGTACCAGCTCCGTGACGTCCTCCGAGAAGCGGCGCAGCACCCCGAGACATCGCTCGGCGGCCTCGCTGGCGGTCCCCTCCGTGGGCCCGAGGACCTCCCGCACGCTCTCCGAGGCCCAGTCGAACTGGAGGGCCTGGAGCCGGCGCTGCACGGCCTGGGCGGTCGCCACGTCCCTTATCCAGCCGGAGGTCAGCCCGAAGTACCGGTCGCAGGCCATGCAGGCCGCGCCGAGCAGCAGCGAGAGGTAGCCCCAGCCGGCCAGGCCCGCGGCGACCCCGGTCAGGTCGAGCAGCGGCAGCGCGGCCCCGGCGGTCACGCCGAGCGCGGTGCCGACCCGCAGCGCGCGGGCGCAGCGGCGCTTCCAGACCCGGTCCGAGAGGTACCACTCGGCGGTGCGCAGGGCGCCTGCCTCGACCCACCGGTAGAGCTCGTCGAGGCGCTCCGCGGGCTCGCCCCAGTCGCCCAGGGGGAAGGGCTTCCCCGTCAGATCTCTGTGGACGTCTTCCCCGGGCTGCCCCGGCGGCTGCATCTCCGGCTGGTGGCTCACCGGGGGACTCCTCTGTTCAGCCCAGCGCTCGTGTCGCTCGTGTCCTTCTGTGACGTGCGGTGCACGTGGTGCCTGCCCTTCCTACCGCCGAATGGTGGGCGGCGGGCCCGGAATCCCGGGATTTCCGCCCACAAGAGGGTCTTGATCAGGTAGAGGAGCCCGCAGTTTCTCACTCGAAAGAGTTGTCGCGGCAGGGCGGTCCGTGACCGCGTAGGCTCGGATCACCGGTACCAGACGTGACCGGCCGAGCTTCGAAGACGAGGAGTGACCGTGATCCCCGGTGGCGGCCAGCCCAACATGCAGCAGATCCTCCAGCAGGCGCAGAAGATGCAGCAGGACCTCGCGCGCGCCCAGGAGGAGCTCGCCGCGACCGAGGTCGAGGGCCAGGCGGGCGGCGGTCTGGTGAAGGCGACCGTGACCGGCTCCGGCGAGCTGCGCGGCCTGGTCATCGACCCGAAGGCGGTCGACCCGGAGGACACGGAGACCCTGGCGGACCTGGTGGTCGCCGCGGTGAAGGCCGCGAACGACAACGCGCAGCAGCTCCAGCAGGCCAAGCTGGGCCCGCTGGCGCAGGGTCTCGGCGGAATGCCGGGCCTGGGCTTCTAGCGGACACTTCCAGCCACTACCGTAAGAAGGCAAGAGCACACCCGGAAAGGGCGTTCCGTTGTACGAAGGCGTGGTCCAGGACCTGATCGACGAGCTGGGCAGGCTGCCCGGCGTCGGTCCCAAGAGCGCGCAGCGGATCGCCTTCCACATCCTCCAGGCCGAGCCGACGGACGTGCGCCGGCTCGCGCACGCTCTCCTGGAGGTCAAGGACAAGGTCCGGTTCTGCGCGGTCTGCGGGAACGTGGCGCAGCAGGAGCTGTGCAACATCTGCCGCGACCCGCGCCGGGACCAGACGGTGATCTGTGTGGTCGAGGAGCCGAAGGACGTCGTCGCGATCGAGCGGACCCGCGAGTTCCGGGGGCGGTACCACGTCCTCGGCGGCGCGATCAGCCCGATCGAGGGCGTCGGTCCTGACGACCTGCGGATCCGGGAGCTGCTCTCCCGCCTGGCGGACGGCGCGGTCACCGAGCTGATCCTGGCGACCGACCCCAATCTGGAGGGCGAGGCCACCGCCACGTACCTGGCCCGGATGATCAAGCCCATGGGGCTGAAGGTCACCCGGCTCGCGAGCGGACTTCCCGTCGGCGGCGACCTGGAGTACGCCGACGAGGTCACGCTCGGCCGTGCCTTCGAGGGGCGGAGGCTGCTAGATGTATGACGACCGGGCGCGGGAGGACCGGGCCGGTGCCGGTGAGCTCTCAGGGAGGCTCCTCGATGTCTGACCCCACGCTCCACTCCATCACGCAGAGTCCCGACGACTTCGCGGTCCAGATCGCCGACTCCGTCGAGAGCTTCATCGTCGCCACGACCGAGGTCGCCAAGGGCGACGAGCCGGACAGCGCGGTGCCCTTCCTGCTCCTGGAGATCTCCCAGCTGCTGCTCGCGGGCGGCCGGCTCGGGGCGCACGAGGACATCCTCCCGGACGAGCGGTACGAGCCGGACACGGGCCCGGAGCCGGACGTGGACGAGCTGCGGGAGCGGTTCGCGGCCATGCTGGACCCGGTGGACGTCTTCTCCGAGGTCTTCGACCCGTACGAGCCCCGCAAGGCGCCGGTCCCGGCCCGTATCTCGGACAACCTGGCGGACATCGTCGCGGACCTGCGGCACGGTCTCGCCCACTACCGCGCCGGGCGCACCTCCGAGGCGCTGTGGTGGTGGCAGTTCTCCTACTTCTCCAACTGGGGTCCCACCGCCTCGGCCACCCTGCGCGCCCTCCAGTCCCTGGTCGCCCACGTCCGCCTCGACCAGCCGCTCGCCGCGCTGGACGGGCTCGACACCGACGAGGACCTGACCGAGGACGACCTGGCCGAGGAGGCGGGCCGGGTGATGGTCCAGGAGATCGCGGGTCCGCTGGGGATGAAGGCGCTCTAGACGGCGATGTGATCACTTCTTGAGCACGGTGTCTCAGGATGTGATAGCGGGCGGGTGTTTTTCGGTCGCTCGTTAGACTGAGCCGACCGCAGCGACAGGCTGTGGCACCGACCGAGCGAGGAGCGCACGTGGGCCTTGTCGTGCAGAAGTACGGAGGCTCCTCCGTTGCCGATGCCGAGGGCATCAAGCGCGTCGCCCAGCGGATCGTGGACGCCAAGAAGAACGGCCACCAGGTGGTCGTCGTGGTTTCCGCGATGGGCGACACGACGGACGAGCTGATCGATCTCGCCGAGCAGGTATCCCCGATCCCTGCCGGGCGTGAGTTCGACATGCTGCTGACCGCCGGAGAGCGGATCTCCATGGCCCTGCTGGCGATGGCGATCAAAAACCTGGGCCACGAGGCCCAGTCGTTCACCGGCAGCCAGGCGGGTGTCATCACCGACTCGGTCCACAACAAAGCGCGCATCATCGATGTCACGCCGGGCCGGATCCGCACCGCACTCGACGAGGGCAACATCGCCATCGTCGCCGGCTTCCAGGGCGTGTCCCAGGACAAGAAGGACATCACCACCCTGGGCCGCGGCGGCTCGGACACCACGGCCGTGGCGCTCGCCGCCGCGCTCGACGCCGAGGTGTGCGAGATCTACACCGACGTGGACGGCGTCTTCACCGCCGACCCGCGCGTGGTGAAGAAGGCGAAGAAGATCGACTGGATCTCCTTCGAGGACATGCTGGAGCTCGCCGCCTCCGGCTCCAAGGTGCTGCTGCACCGCTGCGTCGAGTACGCACGCCGCTACAACATCCCGATCCACGTCCGCTCGTCCTTCTCCGGACTCCAGGGCACGTGGGTCAGCAACGAACCGACAGGGAACAAGGTGGAGCAGGCCATCATCTCCGGTGTCGCCCACGACACCTCCGAGGCGAAGATCACCGTGGTCGGCGTGCCGGACAAGCCGGGCGAGGCCGCGGCCATCTTCCGGGCCGTCGCGGACGCCGAGATCAACATCGACATGATCGTGCAGAACGTGTCGGCGGCCTCCACCGGTCTCACCGACATCTCCTTCACCCTCCCCAAGGCCGAGGGCCGCAAGGCCATCGACGCCCTGGAGAAGGCGAAGGGCGCGATCGGCTTCGACTCGCTCCGCTACGACGACCAGATCGGCAAGATCTCCCTCGTCGGCGCCGGCATGAAGACCAACCCGGGCGTGACCGCGGACTTCTTCCGCGCCCTGTCCGACGCGGGCGTCAACATCGAGCTCATCTCGACCTCCGAGATCCGCATCTCGGTCGTCACCCGCGCCGACGACGTCAACGAGGCCGTCCGCGCCGTCCACAGCGCCTTCGGCCTGGACAGCGACTCGGACGAGGCCGTCGTCTACGGCGGCACCGGGCGCTGACCCGCCCCCGCCCGACCCGTCGCACCGACCGCGCCCGGCCGCTTCCCAGCGGCCGGGCGCGGTCGTCGTATCCGATTGTGGTGGCTTCGGAGGATCTGTGAACATCCTGTGAGCAAATCGGCGGCGGAACCCCCTTGAACTGCGGTGATGCAGTGTCGGACGATGCTCTTCCCCCTTGCTGCAACTAGTAGTTGGGCGGGGCGCGTCTCCGCGTTCACCCACGAACGTGGCGCGGAGGACGCGATGGGAACGGGGCAATGGGGGAGAACGGGTACGCATGAGGACGATCAGCTCACCGCTGAGAACGGCGGTGTCCGCGTACAACCATTCCGGGGGAACACGAGTCCAACACGCGTGGCAGACGTACTCGACATCCCCGCGCTCTCCCCGCTCCGCGGGGTACGCACGGCCGTGCTCCCCCTGCGGAGCCCCGGTGCCGTCGCCGTGCCCGGACGGGGCGCCGCGGCCCGTCCGCTCGGACGTCCGCGCTCCTTCGACGGCCCTCCGGTGACCACCGCCGTGCCCACCGAATCCCGCGCGAGCGGCGTCAGCGGCATCCCCGCGCCCCGCAAGGCCGCCGACGGCGCGGCCACGGCCGCGGGCGCCGGCACCACCGTCGGCCACCTCACCGAGACCTACCGCGCCCACTACCGGTCGCTGCTCGGCCTCGCCGCCCTCCTCCTCGACGACACGGCCTCCTGCGAGGACGTCGTCCAGGAGGCGTTCATCCGCGTCCACTCGGCCCGCCGGCGCGTCCGCGACCCCGAGAAGACCCTGGCCTACCTGCGCCAGACCGTGGTCAACCTCTCCCGGTCCGCGCTGCGCCGCCGCATACTCGGCCTCAAGCTGCTGTCCAAGCCGATGCCGGACATGGCCAGCGCCGAGGAGGGGGCGTACGACCAGCTGGAGCGCGACGCCCTCATCAAGGCGATGAAGGGCCTCCAGCGCCGCCAGCGCGAGGTCCTCGTCCTGCGCTACTTCGCCGACATGACGGAGGCCCAGGTCGCCGAGACCCTCGGGATCTCGCTCGGCTCGGTGAAGGCGTACGGTTCCCGGGGCATCGCGGCCCTGCGCGTCGTCATGGAGGCGAAGGCATGAGCCGGGAGCGGGCCGAGGGCGAGGAGCGGGACGAGCGTGCCGAGGGCGAGGAGAGGGCGGGCGAGGAGCGCCACGACCCCGACGAACGCGGCGGACGCGGCGCGGAGCAGGGACGCGTCGGACGTGACGAGCTGAGTGGACGACTGATGATGGACTTCGAGCCCGGCCGCGGCGAGGACGACGGCGAGGACGAGCTCGCGCTGCGGCAGTTGCTCCACGGCGCCGTCTCGGGCCTCGAACCGTCCACCGCGGCCCTCGACCACCTGCGCCGCGCCGTCCCCGCCCGCCGCGCCCGCAAGCGGCAGGCCCTCGTCGGCGCCGCCGCCGCCGTGGTCCTCGCCGGCACCGCCGTCCCCGCCCTCGTCCACGTCGCCGGCTCCCCGGGGCTCACCGCCGCCAACCCGGCCCTCGCCGGCCACGGCGAGCAGGCCCAGGGCGGCACCGGCTCCGAGGCCGAGACCGACGACCCGGCCGCCACCAAGGCGCCCTCCGTCAAGGTCTCGCCCACCACCGGCCCCACCCAGGGCGCCACCGACAAGGGCGAACACCGCCCCGACCCCAAGGCCGGCAGGACCGAGTCGGGCCCCACCGGCGGCCTGTCCTCGGCGCGGCGCTGCGAACGCGGCACGCTCCAGTCCGCGGGCGCCTACAACAGCGGCCCCGACGCCACCGGCGTCGTCTACGGCGGCTTCACCGTCGTCAACGCCTCCGGCAGCGCCTGCCTGGTCGAGGGCGACGGCCTTGTCGGCGTCTCGACCAGCGGCTCCGCCGACCCGGGCCGCGTCGCCGTCGTCCGGCACAGCGACGGCGACCCCGCGAGCGGCCTGCCCTCGCCGTCGTCGGAGGTCGCCTCGGTGCTGCTGGAGCCCGGCGGCTCGTACCAGGTGAAGTTCGCCTGGGTGCCGAGCGAGACCTGTCCCACCACCACCGAGGGCGGCGAGGTCACCCCGACGCCGACCGAGCCGACGCCGCCCACCCCGAGCGAGCCGACGCCGACGCCCACCGAGCCGACGCCCACCCCGAGCGAGGTGACGGCCACCCCCACCGGGGGCGGCGAGGGCACCGACCCGGGCGGGGCCGACGCGGGCGGTACGGGCACCGGCCCCGGCGGCGGCACGGGCACCGGGACCGAGACCGGCACCGGGACCGAGTCGAACGTCTCCACCCAGCTCCTGCGCGCCGAACCGGCGCAGGGCAGCGTCTCCGTCAGCCACACCGCGGAGCCCGGCGACCCGACCGTCACCACCGTCCTCACCGACGCCTGCGCGGGCACGGTCTACCGGACGGGCCTGCTCACCGGCTGAGCGCCTGTACAGGTACGGAACAGCTCACGGCACCGCACCACCGTGCGATGCCGTGAGCTGTGTGCCGTTCCGTACGCGACCCCGTCAGTGCTCGGCCGCCAGGCCCAGCGCCTCGTCGCGGGCGGCCTCCGCCTCGCGGCGCACCAGCCGGAACCACATGAAGACGACGAAGCCGCCGAAGACGAACCACTCGGCGGTGTAGCCGAGGTTCTGGAACGCCTTCGCGTCCAGCCCCGTGCCCGCCGCCGCGGCCGCCGGCACCGGCGTGAGACCGGCGGGCGAGTCGGTGAGGGTGACCCAGGCGTCGTACACGTCGTCGTCGACCACGTTCACCAGCGAGGCCGCGCTGATCATGCCCAGCTGCCCCTCGGGCAGCCCGCCGGCCGTCCGTACGCCCTTCGTGCCCTGGTTCTCGGACGCCTGGAGCGCCCCCACGGCCGTGACCTCGCCGGACGGCGGGGCCGGGACCTCCGCGCCCGCCGGCAGCCAGCCCCGGACGACCGGCAGCGACCGGCCCTCGTCCGTCCGCAGCAGCGTCAGCACGTACGCGCCGGACCTCCCGTCCAGCACGCGGTCCGGGACCAGGAACTGCTCCCCGTACCGGCCGGTGGCCTCGGCGACGCGGCCGGAGGTCTCCTTGTCCACCGGCAGCAGCGACGCCAGCGGCTCGGCCCGCTGCGTGCTCGCGTCGGGCTTGCGCTCGGCCTCCTGGTGGGAGTCGACGCGATCCTCGAACTTGCCCAGCTGCCAGGTCCCCATGAAGACGCAGAACGGGATGGCCAGCACGACGAAGAGATTGATCCCCCACCAGCGGGGGGTCCTCAGGAACCGGTACACGCCCCCCACGGTACGGGGGCGGGCCCGCGGCCCTTCCAGGAGGGCACCCGAACGCCCGCCCTAGACGGTGTCCCGCCGGAGCCGGATCACCGCGCGCCCGGAGGTCAGGTCCACCGTGGTCCGGCGCGGCGGCGCGCCGTCCTCCTCGTCGTCGCGCATCAGCAGGGCGCTCTGCCGCTCCTTCAGCTCGCTCTGCTTGCCCGGCGAGAAGGTGGCGTGCAGCTGCTCGAAGCCGGTCGACGAAACCGTGCCCCGGCGCTTCCCTCGGCCGGTCATGCGCAGGAACTGGTCGGCGAAGGCGATCACGGTCAGCAGGATGACCAGACCCGGCAGCGTCACGAACACGGCGAACCCCATGCGCCCCAGAAGACCACGCCGACCCGCCCCGCCGGAAGGGACGGACGGAGGGCGTGGGGTGCGGGAGGGCCAGCTCCCGGGCCTACGCCTCCGGGCGTATGTGGTGCATCCGGCGGCCGTCCGTGTCGAGCACCTGCGCCCCGATCTTGTACGTGCGCAGGCTGACCGCCGTCCCGGTGATCCGCAGCGCCGGGGCGGCCCGGACGAGCCCCGCCGTGACCTCGTGCAGCTCCTCGACCGAGCCCAGCCACATCGCCAGCGCCAGGTTGTGCGGCCCGGTCACCGAGGTGATGACCTGGGTGCGGCGCACCCGGGTCAGCGCCGCCACCGTCCCCGCCTCGTCCAGCGGCGCCACCTGCGCCGTCACCATGACCCACACCGGGCGCCCGGAGAAGCGCGGCGCCGGCTGACAGTGGTGGTGGAGCGCGCCGCCCGCCGACAGGACGTCCAGCCTGCGGCGTACCGTCGACTCGCTCGTGCCGCACTGGCGGGCCAGCTCGGCGGCGCTCCGGCGGGCGTCGCCGGCCAGCTCCGCGACGATCCGCCGGTCCAGGTCCGTCACCTGGGGCGCCACGCGCGCGCGTGGCCCGTCCCGCCGCTCCAGGGCGGTGACGTCGGCGAGGAGCCGGGCCTGCGTGGGGGTGAGGTGCTCGATCCGGGAGCGGTAGGGGCGGTTGTGCAGGCGGGTGACGACCTGGGTGTGGGCCCGGAGCACCCCGTGCAGCCGGCGCACCCGGCCGGTGACGTACGCGTCGAGGGCGGGCAGGTCCGGCGCGATCAGCAGCAGGATCAGGTCGGCGCCGCCGGTCACCGCGTGCACGCCGAGGGTGCCGGGGTCGCCGGCCAGCTCGATCGCGGTCGCCTCGCTGGTGTCGGCGGCGCACTCCAGCTCGACCCAGGCGTACAGCGCGGACTCGCCCCCGCGCCGGCCGATGAGCAGCGAGGCCCAGGCGTAGCCGCCGGCGCTGAGGTGTTCCCACCGGCGCGCGAGGGTGTCGGGCCCGGCGCCGAGGACGGTGGAGAGCTGGGTCCAGCTCGCCCGTGGCAGGATCTGGAGAGCGTGGATCAGCGACATGTCCGCCTCCCCCAGGACGGATTCCCCGGTACGCATTTTCCTCCTTGGCCGATCCCCGGAAAACCTTGGTCGTGGCTCCGCGAGCACCCCAGGATGTGGACCGGGGCATATGCATTCAAGCCGCCCCGACGCTCGAAGGCCACGCAATCGATCAGAAGTCACAGCGGCGACATCCGGCACCGGGCCGAATCCGGACGAACGGGGACACGCAAGGGGGATGAGGACCATGGGGCGAGTGGCGGGAGAACCTCCCGAGTTCGAGGTGCTGTGGGGCGAGCCGGTCGGATCCGGCCAACTCGCCGCCGCCGAGGAGGGATACGCGGCCGCCGGCCCCGCCGAGCGGCTGCTGTGGGAGCGGCTCTCGGTCTTCGAGGGCGCCTTCGACCGGCGGGCGGTGGAGGAGGTCTGCGGATACGGGGCGCTGGCCGCCACCGATGTCGGGGCGGTCCTCGACCGGCTGGCGCCGCTGGCGCTGCTGCCGGTGGACGACCTGTTCGACGGGGAGGACGGCGGGCCGCGCCACTGGATGCCGCACGCGATGCGGGCCGTCGGCGCCCGGCGGCTCACCGCCCGGGGCGACCGCGGGCTGGTCGTCCTGCACCACCGGAGGTGGTGCGTGAAGGTCGCCCGGCGGGCCGCCGAGTGGTGGCAGCGGGGCCGGCAGCTGGACGCCCGCGACCTGGCGCTGCGCGAACTCCCGGACCTGGCCGCCGCGATGGACCCGACGACGGCGCCGCTGTCGCCCGGCGAGGAGGCCGGTGCGGCGCTGGAGATCGTGGTCTCGCTGTGGTTCCTGTGGGTGGCCTGCGGGCGGGTCACCGAGGGGCGGACGCGGCTGCGGCACGTGCTGTCGCTGCACGAGGGCCCTCCGTCCGCCCGCGCGCTGTGGCTGGGCGCCTTCCTGGAGCTGGAGTCGGGCCGCCCCGAGGACGCCGACCCGCTGCTCGTCCTGGCGTGGGCGAGCGCGGTACGGGACGGGGACGGGCGCTGTCTGGGGCTGCTGGCCCATCTGCGGGGCGCCATCGCCCTCTACCAGGGCCGCACGCGGGCGGCGGCGGGCGAGTTCCGGGACGCGCTGGAGCAGATCGGGGACGTACCCGAGTTTGGACCGACCCGGGAGGCGTGCTGGGCGTCGCTCGCGCTCTGCTGGAGCCGCACCGACCCGGAGGCCGCACAGGAGGCGCTGGACCAGCTGGAGCTGGACGGGGCGGGGCGGCGGACCTGGGCCGGCCGCGACCTCTTCGCCGATGCCTGGGCCCACCACGCCCGTGCCGAACTCCTCGCCTGGGACGGGGAGCGGACCCGGGCCGCCGAGCACGCCCGGCGGGCGCTCCGCGAGCACCTGCGGCTCGGCTCCGCCGTCGGCGCCGCCTGCGCGGCCGAACTCCTCGCGCAGATGCGGCTGCTCGACGGGCACCCCGACCGGGCGGCCCATCTCCTCGGCGCCGTCGACCTGTTGCGCACCTCCGTCTTCGACACCGCCTACCGGCCCGGCCGTTACTGCACGGTGGCGCGGGCCCGCAGCGACGACGCCCTGCGGGCGCTGCTCGACGACCCGGAGCTGCGGAAGGCGTACGAAGAGGGCGCGCGGAGGGGGCTGTTCGCGCTTTCCCGGGAGAGGTGACGTGCGCGGTGGGCGCGTGGTGAGGCGCGCCACCCGTACGGGGTGGGGACGGGCGGGGCGGCGGGGAGTTGTCCACAGTTTCGTGCGCGATCCGCTCCCGCGTCGGGCGCGGTGCCTACGATGACGGCATGATCGCTTTCGCGGTGTCCGCCCTGTTCCTCCTCCTTTTCGGGGTCGGTGTGCTGCGCGACCGCCGCCGCTTCGGGAACGCGGTGTACCTCGGTCTCGCCGTCACCTTCCTCGGCCTCGGCCTGCTCTCGGCCGTCGACGACCTGCCGCACGGCCTGACGGAGACGGTCCTCGTCCTGCTCCTGCTGGTCCTCTGCCTGGGCCCGGTGGTCCTCGCGGGCCTGCTCTGCGCCAACGGCGTCAAGATGGTCCGCAAGGAGGGCAGACGCCCGGCCAACCTGCTCTCCCTCCTCGCCGGCCTCGGCATCCTCGGGGTGTTCGGGCTGATGGCGGGCGCGGTCCTCACCCGCTCCAGAGTGCTCGGCGTCGTCGCCGTCACCCTGCTCCTCGTCCTCGGATACGTCTCCTTCCTCTTCCTCTGCTTCGTCGGGTACGCGTTCCTGTACGGCCGGACCGGACTGCGCAGGGACGCCGGCTTCGTGGTGGTCCTCGGCTCCGGCCTGATCGGCGGCCGGCGGGTGCCGCCGCTCCTCGCGAGCCGCCTCGACCGGGGCCGGGAGGTGTACGAGCGGCTGGCCGCGCGCGGCGGGGACGGGCCGCCGCTCCTCGTCACCTCCGGCGGCCAGGGCCCGGACGAGGAGCTGCCGGAGTCCCACGCCATGGCCGACTACCTGGTGAAGCGGGGCTTCCCCGAGGACCGGATCGTCCGCGAGGACCGCTCCCGCAGCACCGAGGAGAACCTGCTGTTCAGCAAGGAGCTGATGGAGGCGGAGCGCCCCGGCGCGGGCTGCGTGATCGTGACCAACAACTTCCACGCCTTCCGGGCCGCGCTGATGGCCCGCAAGGCGGGCGTGGACGGTCAGGTGGTCGGCTCCCCGACCGCCGCGTACTTCTGGCCGAGCGCCACCATCCGCGAGTTCGCCGCCGTCTTCCTGGAGTACCGGAAGGTCAACCTGTCGGTCTGCGCGTTCCTGGTGGCCATCGGCTGCCTGGGGCTCGTGGCCACGGGGTGACGGGCCGGGCAACCCGGGTCCGGGCGCTCTCGGGGCCGGTCCGGGGGACAGGACCTACGCTGGAGGGACGGAGGTGTCCGCGGGTGCCGGTCGAGGTGCCCGGACCGCTCCGCGGAGGTGACCCCATGAGGCGACGCCACCACTTCCACATCGACTACCGGGGCCATTCGGTCTCGGCGACCGTGGAGACCGGCCTGCGGGCGGTGGTCGAGGTCCTCGTCGACGGCAAGGAGACCGGGTACGCGACGACCCGGGACGACCGCCCGGTGGCCGTCCCGATCGAGCTGCCCACGGACCCGCCGACGCCGGCGACCGTGCGCGCCACCCCGGGGCCGGGCGTGCCCCGCTGTCTCCTCCTCGCGGAGGACGACGCGGATCCGCACGTCATGGCGCCGCGGCTGTACTGAGGCGGGACGGGCGGCGTGGCCGGGTCAGGAGAGCCAGGCCATGCCGATGAAGAGGAAGACGACGAAGGCGACGATCCCGGCGACGGCGGCCGTCTTGCGGGGTCTGCGGCGGGACAGCTCGGCGAGCGCGCCCCCGGCGGAGCCGGAGCTCCCGGACCGCTCGGGCGCCCGCCGCCGGGACCCGCCCCCCGCCGGGGCGGACACGGACGTGGGCACGGACGCGGGGCCGGGGGAGCGGCCGGAGGGGCCGGAGGGGCCGCGCGAGGCGGGCATGGCGGCCGGTCCGGGCGCGGTGCCCGCGGCCCGCGCGGGCGGGGCGTGCACGGGCGGGTTGTGCGCCGGGGGATGGTGGGCCGGAGGCGTGTGGACGGCTCCGGGCAGGGCGGCCGCCGCGGGCCGGGGGGCGTACTCCCGCCAGGCGCCGGAGCCGAACCAGTCGGCGATGGCCTGCGCCGGCGGGCGCTGCTCGGGCTGCTTGGCCAGCAGGCTCAGCAGGTACGCCTCGAAGGCGGGCGTGAGGACCACGCCGAGCCGGCTCGGCGGGGTCGGGGCGCTGTCGATGTGCTGGTACAGCAGGGCGGTCGCGGTGTCCGCGCGGAACGGCGGGTGCCCGGTGAGCAGCTGGTAGAGGACGCAGCCCAGCGAGTAGACGTCCGAGGCGGGCGAGGCAGGCTTGCCGAGGGCCCGCTCCGGCGCCAGGTAGAGGCCGGTGCCGACGATCTGCCCGGTCGTGGTCAGCCCGGCCGAGGGGTCGTCGACGAAGCGGGCGATGCCGAAGTCGGCCAGCTTGACCGTGCCCTCGGTGTCCATCAGCAGGTTGCCGGGCTTGATGTCGCGGTGGACCACGCCCTGCCGGTGGGCGGCGGCGAGGCCGGCGGCGGCGTGCGCGGCGACCACGGCGACCCGCTCGGCGGGCAGGACCAGGGGGTGGGAGGGGGAGGAGCCGAGGCTGTCGCCCTCCACCAGCTCCATCACCAGGAAGAGCTTGCCGTCCCAGGTGCCGAAGTCGAAGACGCCGACGACGTGCGGGTGGCTGAGCCGGGCCGCGGTCTGCGCCTCCAGCCGGAAGCGGTCGGCGCCCGACGGGTCGGTGGACTGCGCCAGCATCAGCTTCACGGCGACGGGCCGGCCGAGGACCTCGTCGGTGGCCTGCCACACCTCGCCCATGCCGCCACGGCCGATACACCCGTGAAGCCGATATCGGTCCGCGACCAGCACCAGGAGACGCCCTTTCGACAATCGATCACTTGACGGCAGAGCACCAGGGTAGAGCCGCAGCCCGCGCTCTCTCGCCGCGCTCCCCCCGAAGCGGAACCGAGGAGGAACCACCGTCGTACGCACGGACGTCCGGGAGGCCCTCCGGGGTTCCGGCGACGGCGGTCCGGCCGCCCCGGGTTCCTTCCGGGTTCCTTCAGGGTTCCCGGAGGGTGAACAATGGGTGCCGTGGGGCCGGCCCGGCCGGCCCGTACACGAGACCCGACCCCGACCTGGAAACGGAGTGGACCGTGGCGCGACCGCGAGTGGGCGTGGCGGTACTGACGATGGGCACCCGCCCCGCCGAGCTGGGCGCGCTGCTCGACTCGGTGGCGAGGCAGGACGAGCCCGCCGCCCGGGTCGTCGTGGTCGGCAACGGCACGGGTTCGCTGCCCGCGCTCCCGGACGGCGTGACCGGCGTGGAGCTGGCCGAGAACCGCGGGGTCACCGGCGGCCGGAACGTGGCCATCGACACCCTCCGCTCCTTCGGCGACGTGGACGTCCTGGTCGACCTCGACGACGACGGCCTGCTGGTCGACACGGACGTCTTCCGCCGCCTCGTCGACCTCTACGAGACCGAGCCGAAGCTGGGCGTCGTCTCCTTCCGGATCGCCGACGAGACGGGCGAGACCCAGCGCCGCCACATCCCCCGGCTCGGCGCGAAGGACCCGATGCGCGGCGGCGAGGTCACCACCTTCCTCGGCGGCGGCCACGGCCTGTCGATGCCGATGCTCGACCGGATCGGCGGCTGGCCGGAGGACTTCTTCTTCGCGCACGAGGAGACCGACCTCGCCTGGCGGGCGCTCGACGCGGGCTGGCGGATCCGGTACGCGCCCGAGCTGCTCCTCCAGCACCCGAAGACCAGCCCGGCCCGGCACGACGTCTACTACCGGATGACCGCCCGCAACCGCGTGTGGCTGGCGAAGCGGAACCTCCCGGCCCCGCTGGTCCCGCTCTACCTGGTGGTCTGGGTCCTCCTGACGGTCGCCCGCACCCGCTCGGTCCGGGGCCTGCGCTCCTGGTTCGCCGGCTTCGCGGAGGGCCTGCGGGCCCCGGCAGGGCAGCGCCGCCCGATGCGCTGGTCCACGGTGCTCCGCATGACGAAGCTGGGCCGCCCGCCGATCATCTGACGCCCGCCGGTCATCTGCCGCGTCTGTTCAACCGACGCCAGCCGTCAGGAACTTCTCCACCGCGTCCCCCCACCCCTCCGGGTCCTCCCAGAACGGCAGGTGCCCGGTGGCGAGTTCGGCGGTCGCCGCGCCCGGGACCGCCGCGGCGAGCGCCCGCTGGCGGGCGGGGGAGACGAGCGGGTCCTCGGCGGTGACGACGACGAGCGCCGGCACCGCGAGCCGCCCCAGCTCCTCCCGTACGTCGATCCGCTCGGCGAGCTCCAGATGGGCCGGGGTCCCGGCCGGCGGGGCGGGCGCGAGCATCAGCATGGCCCGCAGCCTGCCCGGGTCGGTCGCGTCCAGGAAGGTCCCGCCGAGCCCCGTCAGCGCCAGGTGCTCGGCGAGCAGCCGGTGCCGCCCGCTCTCGTACAGCCCCCGCCAGACGGCGAGGCCCAGGCGTATCCGGTGGTCGGCGTACGCGAACGGCGCGGTCAGCACCAGGGCGGCGACCCGCTCCGGGTGCCGGGCCGCGAGCCGTACGGCCAGCGGGGCGCCGAGCGAGTACCCGCAGACGGCGAAGGTCCCGAGCCCGGCGGCGTCGGCGGCGGCCACGTACCCGTCCACCACCGCGTCGACCCCGAGTCCGTCCCGCGCGGGCAACTCCCCCCGTACGGTGGGGAACCGGTCCCCGAGCCGTCGCCGCAGCCACCCGAAGTGCCCGTCGACGGTTCCTCCGGCGCCGTGTATCAGCAGCAGACCGTCCACACCAACCCTCCACCCCTCGCAACGACTTGACCCCGCCCCTGCCTATCACGGCAGGGACGGGGCCAGCGCGGTACAGGGTGCCTAGTCGGTGATCTCGACCTTCCCGTTCACCTGCGGGACCACGCTCGCCTGCGGGGCCGCCTGCGCCGGCGGAACCGCCTTGGCGGTGAAGCCCTGGAGGAGCGCGGCCAGGTCGACTCCCGTGGTGGAGCTGAGGAGTTCCATGCCCTGGGCGACGTTGTCGGCGACCGTCCGGGGCAGCTTGGCGGCGCCGTCCGTGGAGATGACGGTCATCTTGTCGATGGCCGACAGGGGCTCCGCGGCCTTGGCGACCACCTGCGGCAGCGCCTCCACCAGCATCTGGAGCACGGCCGCGTCGCCGTACCGCTCGAACGCGTCGGCCCGCTTGTGCATGGCCTCCGCCTCCGCGGCGCCCTTCGCCGCGATGGCACCGGCGTCCGCGTCGCCCTCCAGCCGGACGGCCTCCGCGATGGCGGCACGACGGGCCCGCTCGGCCTCACCGCGCTTGGCGCCCTCGATGGCCTCGGCCTCCGCCAGGGCCTGGCGGCGCTGCTTCTCGCCCTCACCGGTGAGCCGGGCCCGCTCGGCCTCGGCCTCGGCCGCCGCGATGGCGGCCATCCGCTCGGCCTCGGCCTGCTTCACGCGGGCGGTGCGCTGCGCCTCCGCCTGCTGCTCGGCCTCGTAGCGCTTGGCGTCGGCGGGCTTGCGGACCTGGGTGTCGAGCTGGCGGTCGGTCAGCGCGGCCTGCCGGGCGGCGACCTTCTCCTGCTCGGCGAGGATGTCCTGCTGGCGGGCGGCCTCGGCGAGCGGGCCCGCGGCGTTGGCCTGGGCGGCGGCCTCGTCGGTCTGCGCCTTGATCTCGGCCTGCTTCAGGTACAGCGTCCGCTGGGCGACCGCGATCTCCTCCTCGGCCTTCAGCCGGGCCTGCTCGGCGGCGCGCCGGGCCTCGGCCTCGGCGATGTCGGCCTCCTGCTTGGCGCGGGCGGCCTCGGGCCGGCCGAGGTCCTCCAGGTAGGAGCCCTCGGTGGTGATGTCCTGGATCTGGAAGGCGTCGAGGACGAGGCCCTGCCCGGAGAGGCTCGCCTCGGCCTCCTCGGCGACCTGCCCGGCGAAGGCGGCCCGGTCGCGGATGATGTCCTCGACGGACATCCGGCCGACGATGGACCGCAGCGCGCCGGAGAGCACCTCCTGGGTGAAGCCGACGATGCCGTCCTGCTGCATCAGGAAGCGCTGGGCGGCGGCGCGGATGGAGTCCTCGGTGCCGCCGACCTTGACGATGGCGACGCCCTCCAGGTTGGCCTTCACACCGCGCAGGGTGACGGCGCCGCGGACGGAGATCGGGATGTGCCGGCTGGAGAGGTCCAGGGTGAACTTCTGCTGCACGAACGGCACGACGAAGACCCCGCCGCCGACGACGACCTTCTGGCCGCTGTTGTCCGTGTAGACGCGGCCGGTCGTCGGATCGGTGGCCTTCTGGCCGCGGCGGCCGGTGATGATGAACGCCTCGCTCGGTCCCGCGACCTTGTAGCGGGTGACGACGGCGAGGGCGAGCAGGACGACGAGGACGACGATGCCCACCACGGCGGTGAGGACAGGGCTCATGACGAAACCCCCTTCGATCGGGTACGGCGGAGAGGACGGCGGTCAGCGTTCGACGGGGCGCACGTGGACGGAGGTGGCGGAGAGGACCGACTCGACCCACACCTCGGCGCCGCGCGGGACGGCCCGGGAGGCCCTGGCCGCGTACTTCACGGGCTGGCCGTTCAGATAGAGCAGCACCTCGCCGTAGCCGTCCGCCGGGACGGCGGTGACCACGGAGCCGGAGCTGCCGGTCAGGTCCTCGCCGCGCGGGGCGGCCGCGGTGGTGTCGCGCAGCAGGGCCCGGCTGAACTTCCAGGTCAGCCAGCCGACGCCGAGGCCGGCGACCGCGCCCGCGCCGGTGGCGACCCCCGCGCCCGCGCCGGTCGTGCCGAGCACGAGCGCCCCCGTGAAGCCGAGGGCCGAGAGGAATCCGGCGACCACCGGCAGCGAAAGGAGTCCGTCCAGCCCGCCGAGGCCGTCGAAGAGTCCTTCCAGGACCCCGTCGAAGACCAGGCTCAGGACGAGCAGCAGCAGACCGCCGATGCCGAGACCGAGAAACCAGACCATGTCCCCGCTCCTCCGGTCGTCGTGTCCTGCCCGCCGTCCAGAGGATCGTTTCATCACACAGGCTTCACCCGCACTGCCGGTGCCCGGCAATCTTTACGCTTCCTTGATGCCGTCCCGAAACGGACGGAATGCCGTACGCGTCACAGCTCCTCGCCCGGCCAGCCGAGCAGCCGCGCCCCGATCGCCGCGGTCTGGAGCGTGTACCGCTGGGTCGGGTCGCCGGGGTCGCAGCCGGTGAGCCGGTGGATCCGGTCGAGCCGGTACGTGACGGCCCGCACGCTCAGCGCGAGCCGCCGGGCCGCCTCGGTGGTGACGCAGCCCGCGTCGAAGTAGGCGTGCAGGGTGTCGAGGAGCGGCACCGCCCCGCCCCGGGCGGTGGTGAGCGGCCCGAGCACCGTCCCGACGAGGTCGGCCATGGCCTGCCGGTCCCGCCCGAGGACGGGGTAGACGAGCAGGTCGGCGGCGTACAGCACGGGCCCGTCCAGCCCGATGCGCCCGGCCAGGTCGAGGGCGCCGAGCGCCTCCTCGTACGAGTGGACGACGCCGCCGGCGCCCGGGTGCGGCCGCCCGATCGCGACCAGACTGCCGTCGGCGGTCGCGTACGTCTGCTTGGCGAAGTGGGCGAGGACCTCGGGCTCGTCGGCCGGGGCGATGCAGATCAGCCGCCCGTCCTTGGTGGTGAGCAGGATCCGCCGGGTGCCGAAGCGGGCCAGCAGCGAGGACTCGACGCTCCGCGAGACGGGATACCCGTCCCCGAACGGCTCGGGCGCCTGCGCCACCGCCACCGCGTGGGCGTGCGAGAGCAGCAGCCCGAACCGCTCGGCCCGCTCGGCCAGCCGCCCCAGGTCGCTGCCGCCGTACAGCAGGTCGTCGACGAACTCCCGCCGCGCGGCCTCCTCCTGCCGGACCGCCAGCTTCTGCGCCCGCTCGTGCCCCTCGGCGAAGGCGTCGACGGCCTGCTCCACCACGCCCAGCAGGAGATCTGGATCGGTCCCCCGGGGCAGCTCGCCCCGCACGGCCCGCGCGGCGGCGAGATGGGCCCGCACGAGCGCCCGCAACCCGATCCCGGCCTCGGCCGCCCGCTCCCCCCGCTCCCGCAGCCCCTCCAGCTCCTCACGGCTCAGCCGCCGCCCGGTGGCACACACCCCAGCCAGAATCCCGGCATACCAGTCGAGATACGCCCCGTACCCCTCGTACACCCTCTGCTCCGTCACGGCCCTTCCCTCTGCGAGATCCCCCCGGGAAACGACTCAGGGCCCGACCCGCTTGCGCGGATCAGGCCCTGAACCTTTGGCTGTCGGGGTGGCGGGATTTGAACCCACGACCTCTTCGTCCCGAACGAAGCGCGCTGCCAAGCTGCGCTACACCCCGATGTCGCTGTTCTGTTCTTCACGTCGCGGCGACATCGATTACTTTAGCCCACCCGCGCCCAGAGACGAAATCCGGTTACGGCGCCCCGCCACCGCAGGTCGGAAGCGGTCCGCCGTGACGAGGAGCAGGCCGAGGGCGCAGAAGGCGAGACCCAGGGCGAGGGCGTTGACCAGGACTCCGGCGTAGCCGTGGGCGGCGACGTCGAGGAAGGGGTACGTGTAGCGGGTCCGGGCGCCGGCCGGGAGCAGCGCGCCGCGGACGAGGGCGAAGGCCAGGTAGGCGCCGGGCGCGGCGAGCCACAGCACGGCGTGGCGGGGGCGGAGCGCGCCGGGCGGGGTGAGGAGCAGCCACTCCAGGACGACGCCGAGCGGGGTGACGGTGTGCAGGAGCTGGTTGGCGAGGGCGCGGGCGCCGGTGAGGCGGGCGATGTCGGCGGCCTGGTTGAAGGAGCTCGACGGGTTGTCGAGGACCAGGTGGAAGACGAGCCCGACGATCGTGATGCAGAGCAGCACCCCGCCGGTCCAGACGGCGGGCAGCGGCGGGCGTCCGGTCCAGGCGCGGGTGGCGCCCAGGCCGAGGACGAAGGCGACGGCGGTGTTGGTCCAGATCGTGAAGAAGCTGAAGACGACCAGGGGGTCGCCCTCGGCGCATTCGATCAGGATGCCGGTCGCCGCGGCCAGGGCGATCAGCGCGCGGACGACGGCGGTGAAACGGTTCGGCATGGGGTGAACGGTACGGGGACGGGCGTGTCCCCGTACGGAGTTCAGGGGCGCGCCGTCAGGGTGAGCAGGGTCGCCTCGGGCGGGCAGGCGAAGCGGACCGGGGTGAACCGGTTGGTGCCGCAGCCCGCCGAGACGTGCAGGTAGGAGGTGTGGCCGCCGGCGGTGTGGGTGGAGAGGCCCTTCACCCGGCCGGTGTCGAGGTCGCAGTTGGTGACGAGGGCGCCGTAGAAGGGGACGCACAGCTGTCCGCCGTGGGTGTGCCCGGCGAGGATCAGCTCGTAGCCGTCGGCGGTGAAGGCGTCGAGGGCGCGCAGGTACGGGGCGTGGACGATGCCCAGGGAGAAGTCCGCCGACGCCTCGGGGCCGCCGGCCACCCGCTCGTACCGGTCCCGCTTGATGTGCGGGTCGTCCAGACCGGTGAAGCCCAGGTCGCCCTGGGGCAGCTTGAGCCCGCCGCGGGTGTTGGTGAGGTCCACCCATCCGGCCGCGTCGAAGGCGTCCTTGATCCCCTCCCACGGGTTGTGCACGGCCCCGACGACCGGCTTGTTGCCGTTGAGCCCGTGCCGGCCCTGCGCCTTCTCCAGGAGGTAGAGGGCGGGGTTGCGCAGCCGGGGGCCGTAGTAGTCGTTGGAGCCGAAGACGTACACGCCGGGGAACTGCATCAGCGGGCCGAGCGCGTCGAGCAGCTCCGGCACGGCCTCGGTGTCGGAGAGGTTGTCGCCGGTGTTCACGACGAAGTCGGGGCGGAGTCCGGCGAGCTTCTGCAACCAGGCCCGCTTCTTGTCCTGGCCGCACACCATGTGCACGTCGGAGACCTGGAGGACCCGCAGGTCGTCCATGCCCGGCGGCAGGACGGGGACGGTGATCCGGCGGAGCCGGAAGGAGCGGGCCTCGAAGCCCGCCGCGTAGACGAGTCCGGCCGCGGCCGTGGCCGCGACGCCTGCCGTGATCTTCAGGGGGATCCCGTACCGTGCGCGCATCCCCCCATCGTTCCAGACCCGCGGGGTGGAAATGGACGGGCGGTGTGCCGGGAGCACCTGCCACACTTGGGCCATGACCACGCTCAAGGCACGACTGAAGGACGACCTCAACGCCGCGATCAAGGACCGCGACGAACTGCGCTCCTCGACCCTGCGGCTGACCATCGCCGCGATCACCAAGGAGGAGGTCGCGGGCAAGACCAAGCGCGAGCTCTCCGAGGACGAGGTGCAGAAGGTGATCGCCAAGGAGGCGAAGAAGCGCCGCGAGGCCGCGGACGCCTTCGAGCAGGGCGGTCGTGCCGAGTCGGCCGAGCGCGAGCGGGCGGAGGGCGTCCTCCTCGACGCGTACCTCCCGAAGCAGCTCTCCGACGAGGAGCTGGACGGCATCGTGGCCGCCGCGGTCGAGGAGGCGAAGGCCGCCGGAGCCGAGGGCCCGCGCGCGATGGGCGCCGTCATGAAGATCGTGAACCCGAAGGTCGCGGGCCAGGCCGAGGGCGGCCGCGTCGCCGCCTCGGTGAAGAAGCTGCTCGCCGGCTGAGCGGTGGGCGTACGTGGCGTACGCCTACGAGAAAAGGGCTCCCTCGCCGCATCCGATGCGGAGAGGGAGCCCTTCGTCGTTCACTCGACGGTCAGCGGTCGCCGCGGCCGTCGCCGCCCCGGCCCAGGCCCGGGAGCGGGATGTTCGGGAGGCGGTTGTCCGGCCGGGCGCCCGGCTTCTTGTCGCCCGGCTTGCCGTCCTCCGGCTTCTTCTCCTTCGGCTTCTCGGCCCGGGGGACCTTGATGCCGACGAAGGTGGGCCTCTCGTCGTCGAGCGCGCCGGTCATCGCGATCCGCCAGATCGGGCCCGGGAGGCAGCCACCGCAGACCTTCTCGTAGTAGACGCCACCGATGGTGAGGTCGAACATCTCGTCGCGCTTGCCGACGTCGTCGCCGACCCAGACGGCGGTGGACAGGTTCGGGGTGTAGCCGACGAACCAGGCGTCCTTGCGGCCGTCGGTGGTACCGGTCTTGCCCGCGTTGTCCCGGTCGCTCAGACCGGCCCGCGTACCGGTGCCGTCCTCGACGACGCCCTTGAGCATCTGGTTGATCGTGTCGGCGGTGCGGTCGGACATCGCCCGCGTGCACTTGGTCTGCGGCACGTTCAGCTTGTCGCCGTTGGCGGCCTTGATGGAGTCGATGACCACCGGCGCGCAGTAGATGCCGCGGTTGGCGAAGGTCGCGTAGACGTTCGCCATGTCGAGCGGGGTGCTCTCCAGGGAGCCGAGGGTGGCGGACGGGCTCTGCCGGATCGGCTTGCCCAGCTCGCGCTCGTAGCCGACCTTCTTCGCCATCGTCAGCGTCTCGCAGAGGCCGGCCATCTGCTCCAGCTTGGCGAAGTAGGTGTTGATGGACTTGCCGAGGGCGCTGGTCATGTCGTACGCCCCCTTCTCGGACTTGAGCTCGTTCTGGACCGACCAGTCCGCGTAGCCGGACGGCTTGCCGTCGCAGCGCGTGTAGTCGCTCTCCTTCAGCGTGATCTTCCACGGCGTGTCGAAGCTCTGCGCCGGGCTCAGACCCTTCTCCAGGGCGGCGGCGGCCGTGATCGGCTTGAAGGTCGAGCCGACCGGGAAGCCGTACGTGGTGCCGCCCATCTTGCTGCCGACGGCGAGGTTGAGCGTCGTCTGGTGCTGCTTCTGGTCCAGGCCGTACGGACGGGACTGGCTCATCGACAGGACCTTGCCGGTGCCGGGCTGGACCTGGACGACGGCGGTCGCGACCCCGTCGTCCTTGTTGATCTTGGCCACGGCGGCCTCGTTCGCCGCCGCCTGCGCCTTCGGGTCGAGCGTGGTCCGGACGGTCAGGCCGCCCAGGTTCCACAGCTTCTGCCGGTCCTCGGAGGTCTTGCCGAAGACCGGGTCGCTGAGGATGGTCTTGCGGACGTAGTCGCAGAAGAAGCCGGCGCCGTCGACGGCGGTGATGCAGCCGTTCCTCGGCGTCTTCACCTTCAGCTTGATCGGCGCGGCCTTGGCCTTCTCGAACTCGGCCTGGGTGATGTCGCCGACGTCCGCCATCCGCTGGAGGACGATGTTGCGCCGCTTGGTCGCTTCCTGGAGGTCGTTGATCGGGTCGAAGCGGCTCGGCGACTGCACCAGGCCGGCCATCATCGCGGCCTCGCCCAGCTCCAGCTTGGCCGCGGGCTTGGAGAAGTAGCGCTGCGAGGCGGCCTCGATGCCGTACGCCTGCTGCCCGAAGAACGTGATGTTGAGGTAGTTCTCCAGGATCTTCTTCTTGCCCAGCTCCTCCTCGACCTGGATCGCGTACTTCAGCTCGCGGACCTTGCGGCCGATCGTCTGCTGGGTGGCCTGCGCGACCTTCTCCGGGTCGTCACCGGCCTCCTCGACGAAGACGTTCTTCACGTACTGCTGGGTGAGCGTGGAGGCGCCCTCCGAGACCCCGCCCGACTGCGCGTTCTTGTTGATCGCGCGGAGCACGCCCTTGAGGTCGATCGCGCCGTGCTCGTAGAAGCGCGAGTCCTCGATCGCGACGATCGCCTTCTGCATGTAGGGGGAGATCTTCTCCAGCGGCACCACCTTGCGGTCCCGGGAGTAGACGGTGGCGATCAGCCCGCCCTTGGAGTCCAGGATGGTGGTGCGCTGGCTGAGGGGCGGGGTCTTCAGATTGGAGGGGATCTCGTCGAACCCCTCCACCGTGCCCTTCGCCGCCAGACCCAGTGCGCCGGCCGCGGGCAGGGCGATGCCCGCCAGCACGGCTCCGGAGAGCACACTGACACCGAGGAACTTGGCGGCCTGCTGGGTCCCGGTCAGACCACCGCCCGAGCGCTTCTTTGCCATGGGGGCAGCCTACGTTCTCAATCGCCGGACACACGTATATGCCTTGGCCTAAGCTGCTCACAACTGTCACAGGAGTGCGGTCAGGCATCAACCCCCGTGCGTGACATCCGCCTGATTTCCGGCACGAGTTCCCGCGTCCCCGAATACGCGGGTCATCGTGTGCCCGGTTCAGGTGCGTGCGCCGCCCGATTTCGGGGTGTGTGCCGGGGGGTGTCCTATAACACACGCATGTCCTTCGCTCACTCCCCTGGGTGATCTGACGCGCACGCATAGTCCGTTCGGGCCATTCAAGATTGGGCCCGAAGGGGGTGTTGCGCTGTGCCCGCCTTCCGTAACGTCCCAACTGGCAGCGGTGAATATGCCGCTGCCGCCGTGGGGGAGCCTCGATTCGGGAGAGGACGGCGCCGGTATGGGCTGGGTAGCTGACTGGAGTGCGCAGGCGGCCTGCCGCACTACCGATCCGGATGAACTTTTCGTGCAGGGAGCGGCACAGAACAGGGCAAAGGCGGTGTGCACCGGCTGCCCGGTGCGCACCGAGTGCCTCGCCGACGCCCTGGACAACCGTGTGGAGTTCGGCGTGTGGGGCGGCATGACGGAGCGCGAGCGCCGTGCCCTGCTGCGCCGGCGCCCCACGGTCACCTCGTGGCGGCGGCTCCTGGAGACCGCCCGCACCGAGTACGAGCGCGGCGCGGGCCTGCTGCCCGTGGCCATGGAGGACGACGCGACGTACGAGGAGTACGCCGCGGTCGGCTAGTCCCCGCCCGCCCCGTGAGGTCCCGTCAGGACCGGTCGCGCGGGGAGGAGAGGCGCTCACCGATGGCCCGCAGCCCGGCGAGGTCGTGCACATCGCCGGGCAGGGCGGCCACCTCGGTCACCGCCACCTCCGGGTGGAGGGCCGTGAAGCGGTCCCGCGTGCGCTGCTCGCGCGCGAGTACCCGCATCCGCTCGGCGTGGAGCCGGAGCAGACCCGCGGTGAGCCGCGCGATGTCCGGATCGGACCCGGGATCGGTGTCCGTGCTGCGGTGCTCTTCGGGCACGTCGGCTGTGGGGGCAGCCTCGGGTGCGGCAGGAGGGCGTACGGGGGAGTCGGCGGCGGTGGCGGGGTGCGACGGCTCGGACGACGTGGCCGGGGCGCCACGCAGTCCAGTCTTCCCGGGCCCCTGATCCACAATGCGGCCCTCGTCAAGATTTTCCGCGGCCGCCCGCGCCCGCTCCGCCGAGAGCCGCGCCGCACCGCTGCCGTGGACCCGGTTGAGGACGAGACCGGCCAGCGGCATGCCCTCCGCGGCCAGCCGCTCCACGAAGTACGCCGCCTCCCGCAGCGCGTCCCGCTCCGGGGCCGCGACGACCAGGAAGGCCGTGCCCGGAGCCTGGAGCAGCCGGTACGTGGCGTCCGCCCGCGTCCGGAAGCCGCCGAACATCGTGTCCATCGCGGCGACGAAGGTCTGCACGTCCCCCAGGAACTGACCGCCGAGCAGCTTCCCCAGCGTCCCCGACATCATCGACATGCCGACGTTGAGGAACTTCATCCCGGCCCGGCCGCCCACCTTCGCCGGCGCCATCAGCAGCTTGATGAACTTCCCGTCCAGGAAGGACCCCAGCCGCTTCGGCGCGTCCAGGAAGTCCAGCGCCGACCGGGACGGCGGGGTGTCGACGACGATCAGGTCCCACTCGTCCCGGGCCCGGAGCTGGCCCAGCTTCTCCATCGCCATGTACTCCTGCGTACCGGCGAAACCGGCCGACAGGGACTGGTAGAAGGGGTTCTCCAGGATCGCCCGCGCCCGCGCCGGATCGGCGTGCGCCTCGACGATCTCGTCGAAGGTCCGCTTCATGTCCAGCATCATCGCGTGCAGTTCGCCGCCGTCGGACCCCTTGATCCCGTCCACCTTGCGAGGCGTGTTGTCCAGCGCGTCGATCCCCATCGACTGCGCGAGCCGGCGCGCCGGGTCGATGGTGAGGACGACCACCCGCCGCCCCCGCTCCGCCGCCCGCACGCCCAGCGCCGCCGCCGTGGTCGTCTTGCCGACGCCGCCCGCGCCGCAGCAGACGATGATCCGGGTGCCCCGGTCGTCGAGGATCGGGTCGATCGCCAAGGCGGGCACGGCGTCCAGCCCGCCCGTGGCGGTCGTCGGGGTCTTCTCCGTCACGCCGCACCCACCCCTTGCTTCCGCAGTTCCTTCGCCAGGCGGTAGAGGCCCGCGATGTCCGCCCCGTCGCCCAGGTACGGCAGCTCGTACGCGGGCAGGCCGAGGCCGTCCAGGACCTCCCGCTGGTCCCGCTCCAGCTCCACCCGGCGCGCGTGCTCGGCCGCCTGGTCGAGCAGCGGCTCCACCAGCGCGGCGCCGCCCGCCACCCCGGCGGAGGCCAGCGACCGCGCGATCGCCTCGCGGTGGTCGCCGGAGGCGGCCCGTACCGCCGCCTCGTCCAGCACGTGCGGGCGGACCATGTTCACCACCACCCGGCCCACCGGAAGCCCCGCCGCGCGCAGCTCGGCGACGCCGTCCGCCGTCTCCTGGACCGGCATCTCCTCCAGGAGGGTCACCAAGTGCACCGCCGTGTCGGGGGACTTGAGGACCTTCATCACCGCCTGCGCCTGGTTGTGTATCGGGCCGATCCTGGCCAGCCCCGCCACCTCGTCGTTCACATTGAGGAAGCGGGTGATGCGGCCGGTCGGCGGCGCGTCCATCACCACGTGGTCGTAGACCGGGCGGCCGTCCTTCTCCCGCCGGCGGACCGCCTCGCACGCCTTGCCGGTGAGCAGGACGTCCCGCACCCCCGGCGCTATCGTCGTCGCGAAGTCGATCGCCCCGAGCTTCTTCAGGGCCCGGCCCGCGCCGCCCAGTTTGTAGAACATCTGGAGGTAGTCGAGGAGGGCGCGCTCGGCGTCGATCGCCAGCGCGTACACCTCGCCGCCGCCCGGAGCCACGGCGATCTTGCGCTCCTCGTAGGGAAGCGCCTCCGTCTCGAAGAGCTGTGCGATGCCCTGTCTGCCTTCGACCTCGACGAGGAGTGTGCGCTTCCCCTCCGTCGCGAGGGCGAGGGCGAGGGCGGCGGCGACCGTCGTCTTACCGGTACCGCCCTTGCCGCTGACGACCTGGAGCCTGCTCACGCTGTCGAGCCTAACCACTGGCGGGCCCGCGCAATCAGCGGACCGCCCCGGAGAAGCCCCGGAGCCCGGACCCTAGGGGGAGCCTCGGCGGAGCACCCCGCCGCAGCGGCTACAGTCGCCTCCATGACCAAGTGGGAGTACGTCACGGTGCCGCTTCTGGTGCACGCGACCAAGCAGATTCTCGACAACTGGGGCCAGGACGGCTGGGAGCTCGTCCAGGTCGTGCCCGGGCCCAACCCGGAGCAGCTCGTGGCCTACATGAAGCGGCCGCAGTCGTGAGCGGGGCCGTCGAGGCACGGATCGCCGAGCTGGGCCTGAAGCTGCCCGAGGTCGTCCCGCCGCTCGCCGCCTACCAGCCGGCCGTGCAGTCCGGCGTGTACGTCTACACCTCGGGCCAGCTCCCGATGGTGGAGGGCAAGCTTCCGGTGACCGGCAAGGTCGGCGCCGAGGTGACCGCCGAGGAGGCCAAGGAGCTCGCCGCCACCTGCGCGCTGAACGCCCTCGCGGCCGTGAAGTCGGTCGCCGGTGACCTCGACCGCGTCAAGCGCGTCGTGAAGGTCGTCGGCTTCGTCGCCTCCGCCGCGGACTTCACCGGCCAGCCCGGCGTCATCAACGGCGCCAGCGAGCTGCTCGGCGAGATCCTCGGCGACAAGGGCGTGCACGCCCGCAGCGCCGTCGGCGTCGCCGTCCTCCCGCTCGACGCCCCCGTCGAGGTCGAGGTCCAGGTCGAGCTCACCGAAGCCTGATCCCGCCCGCCACGCGCGCGCGTAGCCCGTACCGAGAGCCGGCCGCCCCCTTCCCGGGGCGGCCGGCTCCCGCGCGTTCCGGCGGCCCTCGCGCGCTCCACCGGCCCTCGTGCATTCCGTTCGTTGCGCATAGCATCCGGCCATGTCGAATGGTCAGTGGTACCCGCCGGAATGGCCCGACCGCATCCGCGCCCTCGCCGCCGGCGAGCTGGTGCCGGTGACGCCCAGGCGCGCCGCCACCGTGCTCCTGCTGCGGGACGCCGACGGCGGGCCCGAGGTCCACATGCTGCGCCGCCGCACCTCCATGGCCTTCGCCGGAGGCGCGTACGCCTACCCCGGCGGCGGTGTCGACCCGCGCGACGAGCACCCGGTGCGCTGGGCCGGGCCCTCCCTGGAGGAGTGGGCGGACCGGCTCGGGCTCGACGACCCCGCGCAGGCCCAGGCCGTGGTCTGCGCGGCCGTCCGCGAGACCTTCGAGGAGGCGGGCGTGCTGCTCGCCGGCGAGACCGCGGACACCGTCGTCGGCGACACCACCGGCGAGGACTGGGAGCGCGACCGGGCGGCGCTGGTCGCCCACGAGCTGTCCTTCGCCGACTTCCTGGACCGGCGGGGCCTCGCGCTCCGCTCCGACCTGCTCGGCGCGTGGGCCCGCTGGATCACCCCCGAGTTCGAGCAGCGCCGGTACGACACCTGGTTCTTCGTGGCCGTCCTGCCGGCCGGGCAGCGCACCCGGGACGTCTCCGGCGAGGCCGACCGCACCGTGTGGACCAGCCCGGCCGAGGCCGCCGACGGCTACGACCGGGGCGAGCTGACGATGATGCCGCCGACCATCGCGACCCTGCGGTCCCTCCAGCCCTGCTCCACGGCCGCGGAGGCCCTCGCGGCGGCCGGGAAGCAGTCCATGACCCCGGTGCTTGCCCACGCGCGCGTGGAGGGCGATCAGCTGGTGCTGACCTGGCCCGGCCACGACGAGTTCACCAAGCGGGTCGGGGGAGGCACCTCGTGACCGACGCCGCCGCCCTGCCGGGCCAGCCGCGCGGGCTCGTCACCTCCGGGCCCGCGACCGAGCGGGCCGTGAACGTGCTCGCGCCCAACCCGTCCGCGATGACCCTGGACGGCACCAACACCTGGCTGCTCTCCGAGCCCGGCTCCGACCTGGCCGTCGCCGTCGACCCGGGCCCGCTCGACGAGGGCCACCTCCGGCACGTGATCGACACGGCCGGGAAGCTGGGCAAGCGGATCGCGCTCACCCTGCTGACGCACGGTCACCCGGACCACGCCGAGGGCGCGGGCCGCTTCGCCGAGCTCACCGGGACGTCCGTCCGCGCGCTCGACCCGGCGCTCCGCCTCGGCGACGAGGGCCTGGGGGAGGGCGACGTGCTCACCGTCGGCGGACTGGAGCTGCGGGTGGTGCCGACGCCCGGCCACACCTCCGACTCGCTCTCCTTCCACCTCCCCGCCGACCGCGCGGTGCTCACCGGCGACACGATCCTGGGGCGCGGCACGACGATGGTGGCGCACCCCGACGGGCGCCTCGGCGACTACCTGGACTCGCTGCGGCGGCTGCGCTCGCTGACCGTCGACGACGGCGTGCACACCGTCCTGCCGGGCCACGGGCCGGTCCTGGAGGACGCGCAGGGGGCCGTGGACTTCTACCTGGCCCACCGGGCGGGCCGGCTGGCGCAGGTGGAGGCGGCGGTCGAGGCGGGGCACCGTACGGCCCCCGAGGTCGTGGCGCACGTGTACGCGGACGTGCACCGCTCGCTGTGGCCGGCGGCGGAGCTCTCCGTACGGGCGCAGCTGGAGTACCTGAGGGAGCGCGGCCTGATCTGACCCGGGCACCCCGGGAACCCGAGAGCGCCCCCCGATGTCTTACGCTCCGCCTACATCAGGCCGTAGCTCTCGGGGGAATGCCCATGTTCGTCATAGCCATTTTGCTGGTCATCGCCGCGGTGGTGCTCTGGTTCGTCGGCCGGTCGCAGGACTCGACCGGCTGGAAGCTGGGCTCCGGCGGCGCGCTGGTGGCCGGCGTCTTCTCGCTGATCGTGAGCATGACGTACGTGATCAGCGCGTACGAGGTCGGCGTGCCGGTCGCGTTCGGCAAGGTCGGGACGCCGATGACCTCCGGCATGCACGTGAAGTCGCCGTTCACCGACGTCACCACCTTCTCCACCCGCCCGGTCGACCTCAACCTCTCCGACAAGGACGTGGTCGAGGTCCGCTCCTCGCAGGGCGGTGTCATGTACGCCGAGGTCACGGTGAAGTGGGCCGTGGTCCCGTCGAAGGCCGTCGAGCTGTACAAGCTCGCGGGCAGCGAGGACGCGATCCAGCAGCGGCTGGTCTACCCGGACAGCCGGGAGATCGTCCGGAACGTCTTCGCCCGCTACAGCAGCGAGCAGGGGTATGCCTCCGACCGCGAGAAGATCAACGCCGAGATCGCCCGGCTCATCACGGAGCGCCTGGAGCCGCGCGGCATCGTCGTCACCACGGTCAACCTGCGCAACGTGAAGCCCTCGGACGCGCTCCAGGGCCAGATCGACCGCAAGATCCAGCAGCAGCAGGCCACGGAGCGGGCCCTGGAGGCGGCTCGTACGGCCAAGGCGGACTCCGACCGCCGCCGGATCGAGGCGGAGGGCATCGCCCGCGCCAACAAGATCCTCAACGACTCGCTGACCGACAAGGTCCTGGCGAACCAGTGCATCGACGCCTTCAAGGAGGCGGCGGCCAAGAATCCGGTCTACGCGGTGCCCTGCGCCTCCGGCGGCGGCTCGACGCCGGTCATCGTGGACGGCTCCAAGCGCTGACGCGACCCGTACGGAAGGGGGCCGCCCGGTTCGACCGGGCGGCCCCCTTCGCCGTACGTACGCGTCCGCGTGGGTACGCGCGCGTGGTTACCGCGAACGCTTCGCGAGGCGCTCCACGTCCAGCAGGATCACGGCGCGGGCCTCCAGGCGCAGCCAGCCGCGCTGGGCGAAGTCGGCGAGCGCCTTGTTCACGGTCTCGCGGGAGGCGCCGACCAGCTGGGCCAGCTCCTCCTGGGTGAGGTCGTGGACGACGTGGATGCCCTCCTCCGACTGCACGCCGAAGCGGCGCGACAGGTCGAGGAGCGCGCGGGCGACACGGCCCGGCACGTCGGAGAAGACCAGGTCGGACATCTGGTCGTTGGTCTTGCGCAGCCGGCGGGCGACGGCCCGCAGCAGGGCGCCGGCCACCTCGGGCCGGGCGTTCAGCCAGGGCTGGAGGTCGCCGTGACCGAGACCGAGCAGCTTGACCTCGGTCAGCGCCGTCGCGGTCGCGGTGCGCGGGCCCGGGTCGAAGAGGGACAGCTCGCCGATGAGCTCGCCGGGGCCGAGGACCGCCAGCATGTTCTCCCGCCCGTCGGGGGAGGTGCGGTGCAGCTTCACCTTGCCCTCGGTGACCACGTACAGGCGGTCGCCGGGGTCGCCCTCGTGGAAGAGCGCGTCGCCACGGGCGAGCGTCACCTCACTCATCGAGGCGCGCAGCTCGGCGGCCTGCTCGTCATCGAGCGCCGCGAAGAGCGGGGCGCGCCGCAGAACGTCGTCCACGAGTTCACTCCTACTGTCGACCTGCTCACGGGAACCTGGCTCCCATGATGCCGGACGTGCCAAACAGTGCGATCAATCACAACAAGTTTGACGCACCGGACGCCTTTGCCGAACGTCAGGGGCCCGATCGGGGCCCGATCGGCGGTGGGCGGGGCGGATGTCGCCCCCGGCCCCTAGGCTGGCCGGGTGTCCAACTCACCGGTGAGAACGCAGGCCAAGGGGGCTGGAAGAGTGTCGGCCGAAGGTAATTCCGCCGTGGGCGAACACGGCGTGTCGAAGCACTCGAAAGCCGCGAATCGGAACAATCCGCCTCCGGCGCAGGAGGCGTCGAAGCCGACCCCCGCGAGGTCGGCTGCGCCGAAGCAGACAGCCGCGAAGCCCGCCGCTTCGAAGAAGCCCGCCCCGAAGCCCACCGCCGCGAAGCCCACCGCCGCGAAGCAGGCAGCCGCGAAGCAGACGGCCGCGAAGCCCGCCGCTTCGAAGCAGGTTGCCCAGAAGAGTGCCGCCGCGAGGCCCGCTGCCGCGCAGCAGGCAGCCACGAAGTCGGCCACCGCGAAGCGGGCTGCCGCAACGCCCGCAGCCTCGAAGCCCGCAGCCTCGAAGTCGGCCGCGCCCAAGAAGGCAGCCACCAAGCCCGCAGCCTCGAAGCCCGCTGCCGCGAAGCCCGCAGCCTCGAAGTCGGCCGCGCCCAAGAAGGCCGCTCCCGCCAAGCCCGGTCCCGCCCAGCTCCCCGCCGGTAAGGCCGAGTCGCGGCTTGGGATGGTGCGGCGGGCTCGGAGGATCAATCGGGAGCTGGCGGAGGTGTACCCGTACGCCCATCCTGAGCTCGACTTCCGCAACCCGTTCGAGCTGCTGGTCGCCACGGTTCTCTCCGCGCAGACCACCGACCTGCGGGTGAACCAGACGACCCCCGCGCTCTTCGCCCAGTACCCGACCCCCGAGGACCTGGCCGCGGCCGTCCCCGAGGAGGTCGAGGAGCTGATCCGCCCCACCGGCTTCTTCCGCGCCAAGACCAAGTCGATCATGGGCCTGGCCGCCGCCCTCAGGGACGAGCACGGCGGCGAGGTCCCCGGCCGCCTGGAGGACCTGGTCAAACTCCCCGGCGTCGGCCGCAAGACCGCCTTCGTCGTCCTCGGCAACGCCTTCGGCGTCCCCGGCATCACCGTCGACACCCACTTCATGCGCCTCGCCCGCCGCTTCCAGTGGACCGGGTCCGACGACCCGGTCAAGATCGAGGCCGAGATCGCGGAGATCTTCCCGAAGAGCGACTGGACGATGCTCTCGCACCGGGTGATCTTCCACGGCCGCCGCATCTGCCACGCCCGCAAGCCCGCCTGCGGCGCCTGCCCCATCACCCACCTCTGCCCCGCCTACGGCGAGGGCGAGACCGACCCGGAGAAGGCCCGGAAGCTGCTCAAGTACGAGAAGGGGGGCTTCCCCGGCCAGCGGCTCAACCCACCCGCCGACTACCCCGGCCGCCCGGCCCCGCCCGCGCCCGGCGTGGCCCCCGGGGCCGTACAGCGGCCCTCAGGGGCCCAGTGAGCGCGGCAGGTCCCGCTCGGGAACTCGGGAACGAAGGGACACGGCGACGGCGTTGGACGACACGGGGGTGCCCATGACGCGCACGGACGAAGAGATCTACGGCCCCGGCACCGGCGGCCTGCTGGACCGGGACGGCCTGCCCGGCTGGCTCGCGCCGGTCGACCACGCCGCGCGCACCGTCGCGCCCGAGCAGCTGAGCCGCTTCCTGCCGCCCGAGAGCGGCGCCGGACGCCAGTCCGCCGTGCTCGTCCTCTTCGGCGAGGGCGAGCGCGGACCCGAGCTGCTCCTCATGGAGCGGGCCGGCAGCCTCCGCTCGCACGCCGGACAGCCCTCCTTCCCCGGCGGCGCCCTCGACCCCGAGGACGGCGACCCGGCCGACGGGGGGCTGCTGCGCGCCGCCCTGCGCGAGGCCGAGGAGGAGACCGGCCTCGACCCGGCCGGCGTCCAGCTCTTCGGCGTGCTGCCGCGGCTCTACATCCCGGTCAGCGGCTTCGTCGTCACGCCCGTGCTCGGCTGGTGGCGCGAGCCCAGCCCGGTCGGCGCCGTCGACCCCGCCGAGACCGCCCGGGTCTTCACGGTCCCCGTGGCGGATCTCACGGACCCGGCCAATCGCGCCACCGCCGTCCATCCGGCGGGCCACGCGGGCCCCGCGTTCCTCGTCGCATCCGCTCTGGTCTGGGGTTTCACCGCCGGAGTGATCGACAGACTGATGCATTTCGCGGGCTGGGAGCGCCCCTGGGACGCCTCGCGACAGGTCCCGCTCGACTGGCGGTCATGACAGGCTGACCCCCCGGGCGACCGGAGACGAATCGGCGACCGGAACCGAATCTGCGAGGCTGACGACCGTGAACGTGCTGGACATCCTGCTGCTGCTCGCGGCCGTGTGGTTCGCGATCATCGGTTACCGCCAGGGCTTCGTGGTCGGCATCCTCTCGGTGATCGGCTTCCTCGGCGGCGGGCTCGCCGCCATGTGGCTGCTGCCGATCCTGTGGGACCAGCTCACCGACAAGAGCGAGGTCTCCACCACGGTCACCGTGATCTTCGTGATGGCGGTCATCGTCTGCGCCTCGATCGGCCAGGCGTTCACCACCCACCTCGGCAACAAGCTCCGCCGCCATATCGTCCGGTCCCCGGTCCGCGCCCTCGACGCCACCGGCGGCGCGCTGGTCAACGTGGTCGCCATGCTCCTCGTCGCCTGGCTGATCGGCTCGGCGCTCGGCGGCACCTCGATGCCCACCCTGGGCAAGGAGGTACGCGGCTCCAAGGTGCTCCAGGGCGTCTCCCGGGTGATGCCCGATCAGGTCGGCGTCTGGTTCGCCGACTTCAGCTCCACCCTCGCCCGCAGCGGCTTCCCGCAGGTCTTCAGCCCCTTCGCCAACGAGCCCATCACCGAGGTCCTGCCGCCCGACCCGGCGCTCGCCGGCAGCCCCGTCGCCACCCTCGCCCAGCGCTCCATCGTCAAGGTCGTCGGTACGGCCCCGAGCTGCGGCAAGGTCCTGGAGGGCACCGGCTTCGTCTTCTCCGAACGCCGGGTGATGACCAACGCGCACGTCGTCGGCGGCGTCGACGAACCCACCGTGCAGATCGGCGGCGAGGGCCGGCTGTACGACGCCAAGGTCGTGCTCTACGACTGGCGCCGCGACATCGCCGTCCTCGACGTGCCCGACCTCCAGGCCACCCCGCTGCGCTTCACCGAGCGGGAGGCCCGCAGCGGCGACGACGCGATCGTCGCCGGCTTCCCCGAGAACGGCTCGTACGACGTCCGCTCCGCCCGCGTCCGCGGCCGGATCAGCGCCGACGGGCCCGACATCTACCGCCGGGGCGAGGTGCGCAGGGAGGTCTACTCGCTGTACACGACGGTCCGCCAGGGCAACTCCGGCGGCCCGCTGCTCACCGAGGACGGCACGGTCTCGGGCGTGATCTTCGCCCGCTCCCGCGACGACGCCAACACGGGGTACGCGCTGACGGTCGAGGAGATCCGCGAGGACATCGAACTCGGCCGCACCGCCAACCAGCAGGTGGACACCGACGGCTGCGCCCTCTGACCCCGTCCGGGGAGAGCCCCGTCCTTGAGAGGGGCCCCGTCCGGGGAGGGGCGCCTAGGGCGTGTCGCGCGGGTGGCGGAGCCGGGCCGAGACCCAGCGGGCGCGCCGCCTGAGGATGCGTGAGATCCCGACCTGGCCGCCGCCGGGAGCGCGTCCCTGGTCCGGCGGGCCTCCCCGCTCACGGGAGCCCGGCCCGGAGGCGGAGCGGCGGTCGCGTGCCGTGTCACCGTAGTCGTGCGTCCAGCCCATACGGGGACGTGTGCCCGGGGTCCGGGCTCGGTAACCGTTCCGGGGCCCGCCAATCGGAGTATGCGCGGGGCACATGGCCGTTCGACGCAAACCCGTGCGGGCGGAGCCCGTAACGGCATCAGCGGTCGGGCTCGGGGTCCTTCAGCCAGTTGACGAGTTCCGTCGTGAAGACGGCCGGGTCCTCCTCGTGCGGGAAGTGCCCGAGGCCGTCGAAGAGCCGCCAGCGGTACGGCGCCTCCACGTACTCGCCCGATCCGGCGGCGCTGCGGGTCCGCATCACCGGGTCCATCGAGCCGTGCAGATGCAGCGTCGGCACCCGGACCGGCCGCTTCATGCGCCGGTTGAACTGGATGCCGTCGGGGCGGGCCAGCGAGCGGACCAGCCAGCGGTACGGCTCGATCGAGCAGTGCGCCGTGGACGGGACGAGCATCGCCCGCCGGTACACCTCGACCGCCTCGTCGTCCGCGGGGCGCGGGCCCGACCACTCCTGGATCAGACGCCCCACCAGCTCGGCGTCGTCCGCGACCAGCTGACGCTCCGGCAGCCACGGCCGCTGGAAGCCCCAGATGTGCGAGCCGGCCCGGGACTGGGCGAAGTCGGAGAGCATCGCCGAGCGCCAGCGGCGCGGGTGCGGCATCGAGGAGACCACGAGCCGGCGGACCAGCTTGGGGCGCATGACCGCGGCGGTCCAGGCGAGGTAGCCGCCCAGGTCGTGGCCGACGAGCGCGGCGTCCGGCTCGCCGAGCGAGCGGATCACGCCGGTGATGTCGAGGGCCAGGTTGGCGGGGTCGTAACCCCGGGGGGTGCGGTCGCTGCCGCCGACCCCGCGCAGGTCCATCGCGACGGCCCGGAAGCCCGCGTCGGCGAGCGCCGGCAGCTGGTGGCGCCAGGTCCACCAGAACTGCGGGAAGCCGTGCAGCAGCAGCACGAGGGGGCCGTCGCCCATCTCGGCGATGTGGAAGCGGGCGCCGTTGGCCGCGACGTCACGGTGGGTCCACGGACCGTCGAGGCGTACGGGCCCGCCGCCGGGGGTGCTGCTCTCGGGGAGGGTCATACGGACGAGCGTGCCACAGACTGGGCCTTCGCCATCGTCACCTCAGCGGCGGGGACACCCTCCGGACGGGGGTGCGGCTTCACGTTCTGGATGACGGCAGCCGTCTGCTTGGCCGAGGCGATGGACTTCTCCGGCGGCTTGACCTTCTTGAACTTCTGGACCGCGATGAAGCCGAGGAGGCCCGCGACCAGCACGTTGAAGGCGAAGGACAGCAGGAAGCACCAGACGAGGTTCCAGCCGCCGTTGCCGTTGTGCCCGCCGGTCCAGGTGTTGATGGCGTACGCGAGCGCGAAGCTCAGCATCGGCAGCGAGAACAGCAGCACCACGATGGCGGCGATGCCGGCGCCGCCGCCGATCGCCCCGCGCTTCACGTCCTGCCGGAGCTCGGCCTTGGCCAGGGCGATCTCGTCGTGCACCAGTGCGGACATCTCGGCGGTCGCCGAGGCGACCAGCTGGCCGAGGCTGCGCTCGGTTCCGTCGAACGGGTCGCTCATCGCTCTCCCTCTCCTCTTGTACGGTCCAGTCAGATCATGCCGGACGGTCGGCCCCGTCGCGCGATGCCCCCGCCAGTCGGGCGCGCTCCCTGTGTTCCGCGGCCTTCCGCTCCAGGATCTCCGCCATCCGGAGGTGGTACGCCTCGGTGCCCTCCTCGTACACGTCCGGGATGCCGTCCTGGTCCTCGTCGCGGTCCTCCTCGGCGACCAGGAGCTGGTACTTCCGGACGCGCAGCTTGAGCAGGAGGGTGGCGCACGCGGCGGCGATGAGCGAGCCCATGAGGACGGCGGCCTTCACCTCGGCGGTGAGGTCAGCGTCCCCCTCGAAGGCGAGTTCGCCGATGAGGAGGGAGACGGTGAAGCCGATCCCGGCGAGGGAGGCGACGGCGAAGACGTCCGGCCAGGACAGCTCGGGGTTGAGCTCCGCCCTCGTGAAGCGGGCGGCGAGCCAGGTGCCGCCGAAGATGCCGAGCGCCTTGCCGACGACCAGGCCGAGGACGATGCCGAGGGTGACGGGCTGGGTGAAGACCTCGCGGAGCGCCTCGCTGGTCATCGCCACGCCGGCCGAGAAGAGCGCGAAGAGGGGGACGGCGAGTCCGGCGGAGAGCGGCCGGACCAGGTGCTCGATGTGCTCGCCGGGGGAGTGCTCCTCGCCCTCGCGGGCGGTGCAGCGGAGCATGAGGCCCATGGCGACGCCGGCGATGGTGGCGTGGACGCCGCTGTTGTACATCAGCGCCCAGACGACCAGGGCCAGCGGGACGTACACGTACCAGCCGCGGACCTCCTTGCGGAGCAGGAACCAGAAGAGGGCGAGGCCCGCGAAGGCGCCGCCGAGGGCCACGAAGTTCAGGTCGCTGGTGAAGAAGACCGCGATGATCAGGATCGCGAAGAGGTCGTCGACGACGGCGAGGGTGAGGAGGAAGGCGCGCAGCGAGGAGGGCAGCGAGGTGCCGATGACGGCGAGGACGGCGAGCGCGAAGGCGATGTCGGTGGCCGTGGGCACGGCCCAGCCGTCCATGGAGCCGCCGCCGACGGCGTTGACCAGGACGTAGACGAGGGCCGGGACGGCCATGCCGCAGATCGCCGCGATGACGGGGAGGGCGGCGGCCCGGGGGTCGCGCAGCTCGCCGGCGACGAGTTCGCGCTTGAGCTCGATGCCGGCGACGAAGAAGAAGATCGCCAGGAGGCCGTCGGCGGCCCAGTGCGCGATCGAGAGGTCCAGGCCGAGCGAGGCGGGGCCTATGTGGAAGCCGGCGACCGCCTCGTAGCTGCCGTGCGCGGTGTTGGCCCAGACGAGCGCGGTGACGGCGGCGATGAGCAGCAGGACACCGCCGACGGTCTCGGTGCGCAGGGCGTCGGTGAGGTAGCGGCGCTCCGGGAGGGAGAGCCGTCCGAGGAACTTGCGGTCGGTGGACACGAGGAAGCCTCCGGTCGGGCGGGCAGCACACAGCACATGCCGACCAGACTTCCCGGCGCACCTAGGTCTTTCTGTCGCGTTCCTGACGCGGTCTTTACTTTACCTAACGAGCCCGAGGTGTGCGGAGGCGTGTCCGGCGAGGATCATTTTATGGAGGTATGGGGCTTTCGTCGCGCGGGAGTGGGCGTGTGGGCGGGCGCGCGGAAAGGCCCGCCCCAGGGCCTCGGGGCGGGCCTTTCCGTGTCGACCGGTGCTGTCAGTCCTCGCTGGAGGCGGCCGGCAGCTGCGTCTGGATGAGCGACATAACAGACGAATCGGTCAGGGTGGTGACGTCACCCAGCTCCCGGTTCTCCGCCACGTCCCGCAGCAGGCGGCGCATGATCTTGCCGGAGCGGGTCTTCGGCAGCTCGGCCACCGGGAGGATCCGCTTGGGCTTGGCGATCGGGCCGAGCGTGGCGCCCACGTGGTTGCGCAGGTCGGCGACGAGGGACTCGTCCTCGCTCGCCGTGCCGCGCAGGATCACGAAGGCGACGATCGCCTGGCCGGTGGTCTCGTCGGCGGCGCCGACGACGGCCGCCTCGGCCACCGACGGGTGGGAGACGAGCGCCGACTCGACCTCGGTGGTCGAGATGTTGTGGCCGGAGACGAGCATGACGTCGTCGACCCGGCCGAGCAGCCAGATGTCGCCGTCGTCGTCCTTCTTGGCGCCGTCACCGGCGAAGTACTGGCCCTCGAAGCGGGACCAGTAGGTGTCGATGAAGCGCTGGTCGTCGCCCCAGATGGTGCGGAGCATCGACGGCCACGGCTCGGTGAGCACCAGGTAGCCACCGCCGCCGTTCGGCACCTCGTGCGCCTCGTCGTCGACGACGGTGGCGGAGATGCCCGGCAGCGGGCGCTGGGCGGAGCCCGGCTTGGTCTCGGTGACGCCGGGGAGCGGTGAGATCATCATGGCGCCGGTCTCGGTCTGCCACCAGGTGTCCACGATGGGGCACTTGTCGGCGCCGATGTGCTTGCGGTACCAGATCCACGCCTCGGGGTTGATCGGCTCGCCGACCGAGCCCAGTACGCGCAGGCTGGTCAGGTCGAACTTGGCGGGGATGTCGTCGCCCCACTTCATGAACGTGCGGATCAGCGTCGGCGCCGTGTAGAGGATGGTGACGCCGTACTTCTGCACGATCTCGAAGACCCGGCCCTGGTGGGGGGTGTCCGGGGTGCCCTCGTACATGACCTGCGTCGCGCCGTTGGCCAGCGGGCCGTAGACGATGTACGAGTGGCCGGTCACCCAGCCGATGTCGGCCGTGCACCAGTAGACGTCGGTCTCCGGCTTGAGGTCGAAAACGGCGTGGTGGGTGTACGCGGCCTGGGTGAGGTAGCCGCCGGAGGTGTGCAGGATGCCCTTCGGCTTACCCGTCGTGCCCGACGTGTACAGGATGAAGAGCGGCTGCTCGGCCGGGAACGCCTCGGGGGTGTGCTCGGCGGACTGGCGCTCGACGACGTCGTGCCACCACACGTCCCGGCCCTCGGTGAAGGCGGTGTCCTGACCGGTGCGGCGGACCACCAGGACGTGCTCGACCGTCGGGCACTTGGCGACGGCCTCGTCGATGGCCGGCTTGAGCGCGGACGGCTTGCCGCGGCGGTAGCCGCCGTCGGCGGTCACGACCACCTTGGCGTCGGCGTCCTGGATGCGGGAGGCCACGGCGTCGGCGGAGAAGCCGCCGAAGACGACCGAGTGGGCGGCGCCGACGCGGGCGCAGGCCAGCATCGTGATCGCGGCCTCGGGGATCATCGGCAGGTAGACCGCGACCCGGTCGCCCTTCTGGACGCCCAGCTCGGTCAGGGCGTTGGCGGCCTTGGAGACCTCGTCCTTGAGCTCGGCGTAGGTGATCGCGCGGCTGTCGCCCGGCTCGCCCTCGAAGTGGATGGCGACGCGGTCGCCGTGGCCGGCCTCGACGTGCCGGTCGACGCAGTTGTACGCCACGTTGAGCTCGCCGTCGGCGAACCACTTGGCGAACGGCGGGTTCGACCAGTCGAGGGTCTCGGTCGGCTCGGTGGCCCAGGTCAGGCGCTTGGCCTGCTCGGCCCAGAAGCCCAGCCTGTCCGTCTCGGCCTGCTCGTACGCCTCCGCCGTCACGTTGGCGTGCGCGGCCAGCTCGGCGGGCGGCGCGAATCGCCGCTCTTCCCGGAGCAGATTGGCCAGGCTCTCGTTGCTCACGACATCTCCCTTTCCCAGGGCGTCCTCTGTGCGTATGTGTCCCGGGTCATAGCTCATCAGCCCAAGGCCCCGGGTGACAAGAGTCTCCGGGGAATTGGTTTAGACCTGTGAGGTGGTCCGAGGTGCTGTGAGTGGCGTGCCGGTGGCCTGCCGATGGCTTGACGGGCGGGGGCCCCTTCGTCCCGAGCGGAGGGAGAAGGGGCCACACACTCTCACGGACGCGCGCCGGGAAAGGTTCAGGACGCGCGGGGTGGGACCCGGGGCGTGGCCCGGCCGGGAGGGGGTCCGGCCGGGTCAGGAGGCTCTGGCCGCCGCCAGGATCGCGGGCGGGACGCTGTCGAAGACGTCGTCGTAGCCGCGCACCTCGTCCCCGGAGAGCAGGTACGCCTGCGCCTCGCCCACGTGGAAGTACATCCCGTGGAGGGTGAGGCTGCCGTCCGCGAGCCGCCGCGCCACCGACTCGTACGCCCGCAGGTGCTCCAGCTGCTGCACCACGTTGGTGAGGCACAGCTGCTCGACCGCGTCCGCCGGCAGCCGTCCGGAGATCCGCGCCCAGGCGTGACGCCGGCTGGCCATCCGCTCCAGGCTCGGTCTGCCGTGCCGCAGCCAGCGGCGGAGCGGGGTCGCCGGCTCGTCCGGTCCGGCGCCGAGCAGGGCCTGCATGGCGCCGCAGCCGGAGTGGCCGCACACGGTGATCGACTGCACGCGCAGCACGTCCACCGCGTACTCGATCGCCGCCGCCACCGAGTCGTCCCCGCTCTCCTCGCCGGGCAGTGGCACGAGATTGCCGACGTTGCGCACGGTGAAGAGGTCGCCGGGGCCGCTGGACGTGATCATGCTGGTGACCAGCCGGGAGTCGGCGCAGGTGAGGAAGAGCTGCGAGGGCGTCTGCCCGTCCCGGGCGAGCCGGGCCAGCTCGTCACGGACCAGCGGGGCGGTGTTCCGCTGGAACTTGCCGATGCCGTTCGCCAGCTGATGCCCCGTCCGGACGGGAGGCTCCTCGGCCGGAGCGACCGGTGGTGCGGGCTTCTCGACGCACTGGTGGTTGTGCCAGGGGGTCCAGGGGCGGCAGCAGGCGTGCGGCGAGGTCTCCGGGGCGAGGTCCGGCGCGGGGCCCGCCCCGGGGTGGGCCGCGGGGTCCTGGGAGGCGGGGGAGCCGGTGATACGGCCTCCGGTGGGGCCGGTCAGTTCGACCGTGCCGCCATGGGCCCGGTGGCTGGACGTCCAGTCGTTCAGCGCCTCGTACGCGGCGTGGTCCATGAACGAGCCGTCCAGCTCCACGGTCACCTCCGAGCCCGTGGGGATCTGGTGCAGCGCCCGGCTCAGCCGGGGCACCGCGAGGAAGGTCAACTGCCCGCGTACGCGCAGCAGCTGGCGTCCGTCGCGGTCCTCCCGGGTGATCCGGGTGCGGGCCAGCCGGGACATCGCGACCGCGACCGCGACGGCGATGCCGAGGGCGACGCCCTCCAGGACGCCGACCAGCACGACCCCGGCCACGGTCACCGCGTACACCACGACCTCGCGGTGGCGGGTGACCGTACGGATGTGGGTGATGCTCACCATCTGGATGCCGACGACCATGACGAGCGCGGCCAGCGCGGCCAGCGGGATCAGGTCGATGGCGGGCACCAGCAGCAGCGCGGCCAGCACGATCCACAGCCCGTGCAGCATGGTCGAGGCGCGGCTGACCGCGCCCGCCGAGACGTTGGCGACGCTGCGGACCGCGACCCCGGCGACCGGGAGGCCGCCGAGCGCCCCGGAGACCATGTTGGCCGCGCCCTGCCCGGCCAGTTCGCGGTCGAGGGCGGTGCGCGGGATGCCCCGGCCCCGGTCCGGGCGGGCGGCGACGAGCTTGTCGACGGCGACGGCCGAGAGCAGCGACTGCACGCTGGTGACCAGGGTGATCGTCAGCACGCCCGCGGCGATGCCGAGCACCGGCCCGTCGGGCAGCCCCGGCAGCGCGTGGCTGCTCCAGGACGGGAGGTCGACGCGGGGCACGGTGAGCCCGGCGGCCACCGCGAGCAGGGTCGCGCCGCCGACGCCGACCAGCGCGGCGGGCGCCTTGCGGGCCCACGCGCCGACGCGGCCCGGCAGCCGGGGCCAGCCGAGCAGCACGGCGACGGTCAGACCGCTGATGAGCAGCGAGGCGGGTCCGGCGTCCGCCAACTGGGCGGGCAGGCCGAGGACGTTGGCCACGGCGGAGCTCTGCGGGATGCCGCCGAGGACGATGTGGAGCTGGGCCAGGGCGATGGTGACGCCGATGCCGGCCACCATGCCGTGCACGATGGCGGGCGAGACCATGAGCGCCGAGCGGGCCACCCGCAGGGCGGACAGCGCGAGTTGGGCGAGTCCGGCGAGGACCGTGATGGCGCAGGTGGTGCGCCAGCCGTACCGCTGGATCAGCTCGGCGGTGACGACGGTGAGGCCGGCGGCGGGTCCGCTCACCTGGAGCGGGGAGCCGCCGAGACGGCCGGCGACCAGACCGCCGACGGCGGCGGCGACAAGTCCGGCCTGGAGCGGGGCTCCGGTGGCGAGGGCGATGCCGAGCGAGAGCGGCAGCGCGATCAGGAACACGGCGATCGACGCGGAGACGTCCGCGCCGGCGAGGCGGAAACGGCGGCCTCCGGGCGGGCTGTGGGGCCGCTGGACGCGTGGTCGGTTGGGCGTGGGGGCGGGGGTGCAGAGGGTCATCCGGTCTCCTCCGGGGCCGAACGGGTACCTCAACTCTGAGTAAACGAATCGTAATGGAGAGTAAAGTCTCCGGCATTATTTTCGGGGCAAACAGGGCAATGGTTCACCGGTTCCAGTGAATGGATGGCGTCTTGCCGCTTGTCGTTTCATCGCTCCGGCGGTCGCGGTGCGAGGTTGACGCCGCTCGGGTCGTAGAGCCCGTGTCCGTACTCGGGGAAGCCGGAGAAGAGAGGTGGGCGGATGTCAGCCGCCGCGCGAGGAAGTACGTTCCGGAGGAAGGCGCTGGCCGCCGCTGCCCTGGCCGTCGCCCTGATCGGCGGGCTGGCGGGCTGTTCGGAGCCGTCCGGCCCGGCGGCCGAGGGCGCGCCGGGAGCCGGGGCCGGCGCCGCGAAGAAGAAGGGGCCCGCCGCCGCTCCGGAGAGCGCCGTCCGGCTGATCGGCGACGGCTCCACCGCCTTCACCGGCGCCCAGCCGCACCAGCCGACCTGGAAGAAGCTCGCGCCCGGCGAGGCCCCGCCGCAGTTCGTGGTCTTCTCCTGGGACGGCGCCGGCGAGGACAGCCAGAAGCTGTTCTCGCACTTCCGGAAGGTCGGCCAGAAGTACGACGCGACCATGACGTACTTCCTCAGCGGGGTGTACCTCCTGCCGGAGGAGAAGCGGACCATGTACGACCCGCCCCAGCACTCCGCCGGCCGCTCCGACATCGGCTTCAACGACACCGAGGGCATCCGTGACACCGTCCGCGAACTGCGCGGCGCGTGGCTGGAGGGCAACGAGATCGGCACCCACTTCAACGGGCACTTCTGCGGCGCCGAGGGCGGCGTCGGCACCTGGTCCGTGGAGGAGTGGAAGAGCGAGATCCGGCAGGCCAAGTCCTTCGTCAAGAACTGGAAGACCAACGCCGGCCTGCGCGCCGAGCAGCCGCTCCCGTTCGACTACGACAAGGAGCTCGTCGGCGCCCGCACGCCCTGCCTTGAGGGGCGCGAGAACTTCGTGAAGGCCGCCTCCGAGCTGGGCTTCCGCTACGACACCAGCGGCGTCAACGACCAGATCTGGCCGAAGAAGGACCAGGGCCTCTGGGACCTGTCCATGCACCTGGTCCCGGTCCCCGGCCGCGCCTTCCAGACGCTGTCCATGGACTACAACTTCATGGTCAACCAGTCGCCCGGCACGACCCAGGGCGACCCGAACATGCACCGCTACTGGGGCGACCAGATGCGCGACGGCCTCGTCCAGGCATTCGAACGCTCCTACAAGGGCAACCGGGCGCCGGTCGTCATCGGCAACCACTTCGAGTCCTGGAACGGCGGCACCTACATGCGCGCCATCGAGGAGACCATCGCCACCGTCTGTGTCCAGAAGGACGTCAAGTGCGTCTCCTTCCGCCAGCTCGCGGACTGGCTCGACGCCCAGGACCCCGCCGTCATCGCCAAGATGCGCACCCTCCAGGTCGGTGAGGCCCCCGCCGGCGGCTGGTCCGCGTTCCTCGCCCCCCAGCCGGCCCTCGCGCCCGGCGCCGCGGCGCCCAAGCCTGCCGCCCAGAGCTGACGGCCCCGCCGGGCCGCGGGCACCCGGGGACGACCCGCCCCCCGAGGGCGCGTCGTCCCCGGGGACCGGCCGTCCCGGGGGCGTGCGGGTTCGCCGGCTAGCGCACCGCGGCGGCGGGCTCGCCGAGGACGAAGTCGGGGTCGACCTGCGCCGCCAGGTCGGCCCCGGTCTTCGCGTTCCCCCAGCTCTCCGCGTTGCGCAGGTGGAAGTGGACCATCTGGCTCGTGTAGCGCTGCCAGTCGCGCCGGGCGTACGCGGCGTCCGCCGCCTTCCGCAGGGTCCGCAGCGCGCCCAGGTTCTCCGGCTCCAGCTGCTCGAAGCGCGGCGGGCGGCCCTTCTCCATCGCGCGGACCCAGTCCGAGTGGCCGACGCTGACCAGCAGGTCCTCGCCGACCTCCTGGCGCAGGAAGTCCAGGTCGTCCGGGCCCTGCACCTTGTTGCCCACGACCTTCAGGGCGACGCCGAAGTCCCGCGCGTACTCCTTGTACTGGCGGTACACCGACACGCCCTTGCGGGTGGGCTCGGCGACCAGGAAGGTCATGTCGAAGCGGGTGAACATGCCGGAGGCGAAGGAGTCCGAGCCCGCCGTCATGTCGACGACCACGTACTCGCCTGCCCCGTCCACCAGGTGGTTCAGGCACAGCTCCACCGCGCCGACCTTCGAGTGGTAGCAGGCCACGCCGAGGTCCGACTCGGTGAACGGGCCGGTCGCCATCAGCCGCACCTCGCCGGGATCGAGCCGGACCGGCCGGGCGCACGCCTCGTACACCGGGTTCTCCTCGCGGACGCGCAGCAGCCGCGAACCCTCCCCGGGCGGTGTCGTCTTGATCATCGTCTCGGCCGAGACGATCCGCGGATTGCTGCCGCGCAGGTACTCCTTGATGAGGGGCAGCTGTGCCCCCATCGCGGGCAGCGCGGCGGCCTCCGCCTCGGTGAGGCCGAGCGCGGGCCCCAGGTGCTGGTTGATGTCCGCGTCGACGGCGACGACCGGCGACTCGGTGGCGGCGAGGTGACGGACGAAGAGCGAGGACAGCGTCGTCTTGCCGCTGCCGCCCTTCCCAACGAAAGCGATCTTCATGTTCACCTAGCGTAGTGGTATGAACGCGCCCCGTGGTCAAGGTCTATGAAGAAGACCACTCCTTCGTGGGGCGGGTCCGTGGGGCGCGTAGCCTCCTTACCTATGAGTACGCACGCCTCTGACCCCTTGGCCGCCCTCGCCACCCTGCCGGGCGTCGCCGACGCGGTGGACTCCGTACGCAAGGCCGTCGACCGGGTCTACGGCCACCGTGTGATGCGCCGCCGCAGCAACGAGATCGCCCACGAGGCCGCACTCCGCGGCGCCCGCGGCTCGGCCGCGCTGGCCGGTGCCGACTGGGCCCTGGAGGAGGTCCGCCGCCGGACCGACTTCAGCGCCGACCCGGAGGCCCGCACCGTCGGCGCCGCCCTGCGCCTGAGCGCCGAGGCGGGCGAGCTGCTCTCCATCTGGCGCCAGTCGCCGCTCCGGGTCCTGGCCCGGCTGCACCTGGTCGCCGCGGGCGAGCAGGAGGACTCGGTGGGCCGCCCGCGCCAGGCCGGCGAAACCGTGGCCGAGCCGCTGATCGAGGCCCCGCTGCCGAGCCCCGACGAGGTCGCCGCCCGCCTCGACGGCCTCGCCGACCTGGTCGTCGCGGGCAGCGAGGCCCCCGCGCTGGTCGTCTCCGCGGTGGTCCACGCCGAACTGCTCGCCCTGCGCCCCTTCACCTCGCGCAACGGCCTGGTCGCCCGGGCCGCGGAGCGGATCGTGCTGGAGGGGAGCGGTCTCGACCCGAAGGGCGTCTGCCCGGCCGAGGTCGGCCACGCGGAGCAGGGGCGGGCCGCCTACCTGGCCGCCTTCGAGGGGTACCTCACCGGCACCCCGGAGGGCGTCGGCGCGTGGATCGCGCACTGCGGGCGCTCGGTGGAACTCGGTGTCCGGGAGTCGACGGCGGTCTGCGAGGCGCTCCAGCGCGGCGCGGCCTGAGGACACCCCCCTACATGGGTTGCGGCGGTACCAATGATCGGTACCGCCGCTGGCACGTCCACCCAGTTACCAAGCGTCCTCGATATGTGCCCATCAGGCGGGGTTGCTTTGCCCTTCGCCTGGTGCGGCTGGCCCGTAATCGACGGGTCGACGTCGCGTGGGTGCCAGGTTTTTGTGCGTCAGGTCCGTGGGGCCTTGATGCTCAACAGGTGATCCTCTCGGATGTCCCAGGTCTCGCGGGCCTGATTCCTTTCTACTCCTGTCAGCCGGTAAGCGAAAGTGGTGGCTCCGCTTCTTTGCGCTCTTTCCGGATCGGCTGAAACCGGGACGAGTCGTCAGTGCCCGGCGAGGACGGCCGCCGCGGCGGCCCGGTGCCGCCGGCGGGTGGCGTACCAGACCAGCCCGGCGGTGGCCGCCGCCGCGCCCACGGCCGCCGCGGCCATGAGCGTCGGACGGGGAGGCATCCGGAACGCCGGCAGCCGCTGCTTGAGCCGCACCGGCCGGTCGAACACCAGCACCGGCCACTCCCGGGCGACCGCCTCGCGGCGCAGCGTCCGGTCCGGGTTGACCGCGTACGGGTGCCCGACCGCCTCCAGCATGGGGATGTCGGTCGCCGAGTCGCTGTAGGCGTAGCAGCGGGAGAGGTCGTACCCCTCCGACTTCGCCAGCTCGCGGACCGCCTCGGCCTTCGTCGGGCCGTAGGCGTAGTACTCCACCTCCCCGGTGAAGCACCCGTCCTCGCCGACCACCATCCGGGTGGCGACGACTCGGTCCGCCCCGAGCATCTCCCCGATCGGCTCGACCACCTCGGCACCGGAGGTGGACACGATCACGACGTCGCGGCCGGCGGCGTGGTGCTCCTCGATGAGCGAGGCGGCCTCGTCGTAGATGATCGGGTCGATCAGGTCGTGCAGGGTCTCGGCGACGAGTTCCCTGACCTGGGCCACGTTCCAGCCTTTGCAGAGCGCGGAAAGGTATTCGCGCATCCGCTCCATCTGGTCGTGATCGGCACCGCCGACGAGGAACACGAACTGGATGTAGGCCGTCCGCAGGGCGGCGCGGCGGCTGATCAGCCCGCCCCGGTAGAAGGACTTGCTGAAGGTCAGCGTCGAGGACTTCGCAATGACCGTCTTGTCCAGGTCAAAGAAGGCGGCTGTGCGCGGCAAGGAGTGGTTTTCCACAACGCTGAGCATAGGTGCCCGCCATTCGGCGTACGCTCGGGCGCGTGGGTTTGCTTGAGAAGGCTCTCGGGTACACCATGGAAGTCACGGATCGTTCGCGACCGTGCTAACCCGGTCCGGCTCCTCCCCCCCCCCGAGTCGGCCGGAGAGACGACCCCCGCTCTCCCCCCCGGCGGGGGTCGTCGCATGTCCGGAGCCGTTTTCGCGCGCTGAGCCATCGCTCGCTCCCCTCTCTCGTGTCGCCGCTCGTCCGGCTGCCTCCGGCACGGCGATCCCTCGATTCGTCACCCAGCGTAACCGGCGGACTGCGTTCCGGGCAGCCCTCGCGAGGGTGGTCGAGTTATTCACAGGCGGTGGATTGTCCACAGTTTTTCGGTGGGCTTGGCACGATTTCCCGTACGGCCTCACGGTGATTCCCGGCGCGAAGTTCGCGGCCGACGGGAATCACGAGAGGGGTGTGCGCCATGCAGGAGCCGACGGCTTCCCGCACGGGGGGATCGGACCACGAGGACGCGGCACGGGGCGGGGAAGGAGCGCGCGGGCCCGGCCCGCTGATCGTCACCGAGGACCTCGTCCTCCTCGACGACCTGCTGCGGCTCTGCGCCGCGGCCGGCGTCGAGCCGGAGGTGCACCACCGGGTGCCCGAGCGCAGGGGGAGCTGGAGCGATCCCCCGCTCGTCCTGGTCGGGGAGGACGCGGCGGCCCGCTGCCGGGGCGCCGTGCGCCGGCCCGGGGTCGTCCTCGTCGGGCGCTCCCAGGACGATCCGGACGTGTGGCGGCTCGCCGTCGAACTCGGCGCGGACAGCGTGCTCCGGCTGCCGGGCGCCGAGTCCCTGCTCGTCGAGCGGATCGCCGACGCCGCCGAAGGGGTCGGCCGGACCGCGCTGACCGTCGGCGTCGTCGGCGGGCGCGGCGGGGCCGGGGCCTCCACCCTCGCCTGCGGGCTCGCGCTCGCCGCCGCCCGCACCGGACGGCGGACCCTGCTCGTCGACGCCGACCCGCTCGGCGGAGGGCTCGACGTCCTCCTCGGCGCCGAGCGGGAACAGGGCAGGCGGTGGGGCGACTTCGCCGCCTCCAAGGGGCGGCTGGCCGGCGGAGCCCTGGAGGAGTCGCTGCCCGCCGCCCGGGGCGTGCGGGTGCTCAGCTGGGGCCGGGAGCCCACCGGCACAGTGCCGCCCGACGCGGTCCGCTCCGTGCTCGCCGCGGCCCGCCGTAGGGGCGGGGTCGTCGTGGTCGACCTGCCGCGCGCCGTCGACGAGGCCGGGGCCGAGGCCCTGGCCCAGCTCGACCTCGGACTCCTCGTCGTCCCCGGCGAACTGCGGGCGGTCGCGGCCGCCCACCGGATCACCGGCATCCTCTCCATGGTCGTCCGCGACCTGCGGGCCGTGGTCCGGGGGCCGTACGCGGCGGGGCTCGACGAGCGCTGGGTCGCCGACGCCCTGCGACTGCCGCTCGCCGGCGAACTCCCCTACGACCCCGGCATCGTGACGGACCAGGACGCGGGTACCCCACCGGGCGCCGAGCCCCGGGGCCCGCTCGGCCGCTTCTGCGCCGCCTTCTGGCAGCACGCGCTGCCGGCCGGGGGTGCCGCATGACCGGGACGGGCACGGTGGACACCGGGGCGGCGACCGCCCCGCGCGACGGCGGCCCGGCCACCAGGGCGGGCGGAGCCGGACTGCTCGACGCCGTCCGGCAGCGGCTCGCGGCGAGCGGCGCCGAGCCGACCCCGGCCCGCGTGGCGGCCGCCCTGCGCGCCCAGGGGCGCCTCCTCGGGGACGCCGAGGTGCTGGGAGCCGCAGAGGAGCTGCGGTGCGAACTGACCGGCGCAGGGCCTCTGGAGAGCCTGCTGGCCGACCCCGACGTCACCGATGTCCTGGTCTCGGCGCCCGACCGGGTGTGGGTCGACCGGGGCGCCGGACTGGAGCGGGCGCCCGTCGTCTTCGCCGACGCCGCCGCCGTGCGGAGGCTCGCCCAGCGGCTCGCCGCGGTCGCCGGGCGCCGCCTCGACGACGCCCGGCCCTGGGTGGACGCGCGGCTGCCCGACGGCACCCGCATGCACGCCGTCCTCCCACCGGTCGCCGTCGGCTCCACCTGCCTCTCCCTGCGGGTACTGCGCCCCCGGGCCTTCACCCTGGAGGAGCTGACCGCCGCGGGCACGGTGCCGCCCGGCGGCGACCAGATCCTGCGCGCGCTGATCGAGGCCCGGGTGTCGTACCTGGTCAGCGGAGGCACCGGCACGGGCAAGACGACACTCCTCGCCGCCCTGCTCGGCCTGGTCGGCGAGCGGGAGCGGATCGTCCTCGCCGAGGACTCGGCCGAGCTGCGCCCGGACCACCCCCATGTGGTGCGCCTGGAGGCCCGCCCGCCGAACCAGGAGGGCGCCGGACTCGTCACCCTCCGGGACCTGGTCCGCCAGGCCCTGCGGATGCGGCCCGACCGGCTGGTGGTCGGCGAGGTCCGCGGCGGCGAGGCCGTCGACCTCCTGGCGGCCCTCAACACAGGACACGAGGGCGGCTCGGGCACGCTCCACGCCAACACGGCCTCCGACGTTCCCGCCCGGCTCGAAGCGCTCGGCACGGCCGCGGGGCTCGACCGGGCCGCCCTGCACAGCCAGTTGGGCGCCGGCCTGTCCGCCGTGCTGCACCTCGTGCGGGACTCCGACGGGCGGCGCCGGATCGCCGAGGTCCACGTCCTGGAGCGGGACCGGGACGGGCTGGTGCGGACGGTGCCCGCGCTCCGCTGGGACCCGGCCGGCTTCGAGCGGGAGCGCGGCTGGACCCGGCTCCGCTCGCTCGTCGGAGGTGCCCCGTGACGGCCGCCCGGTACACCGGGCTCTGCCTCCTCCTGGGCGCCCTGCCCGCCCTGTGGCAGGCGGCCGGGCACCGCAGGGCGGTCCGGCGGGCACGGGCCCTGCTCCCCCGGGAGGGAGCCGCGTACGGGACGGGCGCCGCCGGCCGGGAGGCCCTGGCGCGCCGGTGGGCGGCGGCCCGGGCGCGGCCCGAGTGGCTGTGCCTGCCCGCCGCCGGGCTGATCGCCCTGCTGGGGGAGTCGCCGCTGCCGCTGGCCGCCGGGGCCCTGGCCGTCCCGCTCGTGCGGCGACGGCTGAAGGCGGCCGCCCGGCGCAAGGCGCGCGAGGCGCTGGCCGGGCGGGTGGTGGCGCTGTGCGAGGCTGCCGGCGGCGAGCTGAGGGCGGGCCGGCAGCCCGGCCAGGCCCTCGCCTACGCGGCCCGCCGCAGCGACGCCCTCGGCCCGGAGGCGGCCCGGGTGCTCGCCGCCGTCGGCTTCGGCGGCGACGTGCCGGAGGCGCTGCGGAAGGCAGCCCGCAGAGAGGGCGCCGAAGGGCTCGCCGGACTGGCGGCCTGCTGGCAGGTGGCCGTCGACAGCGGCGCCGGACTGGCCGCCGGCCTCGACCGGCTGGACGCGGCCCTCCGTGAACAGCACGAACGGCGCGAGGCGCTGCGGGCCGAACTGTCCGGGGCCTGGGCCACGGTGGCGGTGCTCGCGGCCCTCCCCGTGGCCGGGATCGGCATGGGCGCGGCCCTCGGTGCCGAACCCCTGAGGGTCATGCTCCACACCCCCGCCGGCGGCGCCTGCCTCCTCCTCGGAGGCGTGCTGGAAGCCGCCGGACTGTGGTGGGCCGCGCGAATCGTGCGGGGAGGGAGCGGCGATGCGGAGTGAACTGCTGTGGGCAGCCTTGCTGTTACTCCTCCTGGGCTGCCGACTGCTTGGCCGGATCCCGCTCGGCCTGGTGGGGAGGCGGCGGCGGGAGCTGGGTGCCCGGCGGCGGCTCGGCGGCCTGCTGGGTGCTGGGGCTCTTGGGAGGGCGCCCGCTGGGCGAGGGGTGCGGCGGGTCGGGGCGCGGTTGGCGGACGGGGTGCGGGAGGTGCCGGTTTCGGTGCGGGCCGCGGTCGTCGGAGGCGTGTGCTGCGCGGGGGTGTTCCTCGGTGCGGTGGCGGCGCTTCTGGCGGGCGTGGGCGGTGTGCTCGGCGCCCGGTGGTGGCTGAGGCGGGCCGGGGACTCCCGGGCGGCGGCCGTGGAACGGGAGGCGGTACGGCAACTCCCGGCGGCGGCCGATCTGTTGGCGGCCTGTGCCTCGGCCGGGGCCGGGCCGGCCGAGGCGGCGGAGGCCGTCGGGCGGTCGATGGGCGGCCCGCTCGGGGAGCGGCTGCTGCGGACCGCCGCCGAGCTGCGGCTCGGCGGCGAACCAGCGGAGGTGTGGGGGAGGTTCGGCGCGATACCGGGGGCCGAGGGGCTCGCCCGCTGCATGGAGCGGGCCGGCGCCTCCGGGGCGCCCGCGGCGGACGCGGTGGCCCGCCACGCGGCGGTCCTGCGGGCTGCCGACGCCCGCACCGCCGTCGCGCGGGCCCGCCGGGCCCAGGTGCTGATCAGCGCGCCCGTGGGGCTCTGCTTCCTGCCCGCGTTCCTCGTGGTCGGGGTGGTCCCGGTGGTGATCGGCCTGGCGAAGGGCCTGCTCGGCCCCTGAGAGACACGCATGCGTACGACGACTGGAAGGAAACGGGAGATGGGAAAGACGTTGGGAAAGCTGTCGGGAAAGAAGTCGGGAAAGACGTACAGCCGGGCGCGGAAGGCGCTGCGGGCGTTCTGGGTGGCCCGTCGGGCCGCGCTGCGGACCGACGGCGGGATGAGCACCGTCGAGTACGCGATGGGCACGCTGACGGCGGCCGCCGTGGCCGCCGTGCTCTACAAGGTCATGACGGGCGGGTCCGTCTCGGGCGCCCTGGAGGCACTGGTCACGAGGGCCCTCGATGCGCCGTTCTGACAGGCGCTGGGTTCGGGGCAGGGCTTGGCGACGGGGCGGCGCGCGGGGGCCGGGCGCGGGCGATCGGGGTTCCGTGACCGTCGAGGCGGCGGTCGTGCTGCCGGCGCTGGCGCTCTTCGCGATGGCGCTGGTGTGGGCGCTGGCCGCGTCCGCCGCGCAGATCCGGTGCGTGGACGCGGCCAGGGCCGGGGCGCGGGCGGCGGCCAGGTCGGAGCCCGCCGAGGCCGTGGCGGCCGCCGCCCGGGCCGCCGCGCCCGAGGGGGCCAGGGTGGCGGTGGCGCGGGAGGGCGACCTGTGGCGGGTGACGGTGGAGTCCGCCGCGCCCGGGCCGGGCGGCCTGGGCGTGACCCTGCGGGCCGGGGCCGCGGCCCTCGCCGAGGACACGGTCGGGGGAGGTGGGCCGGTGTGAGGCGCGGGCGGGGCGACCGGGGCGTCGCGAGTGTGTGGACGGCCTTCGCGGCCTGCGCCCTGTGCGTGGTCTTCGGGGCGGTGCTGGCGCTCGGACAGGCCATGACCGCCCGGCATCGGGCGGGCGGCGCCGCCGATCTCGCCGTCCTCGCCGCGGCCGACCGGGCCCCGTGGGGCGAGGCGGCGGCGTGCGCGGCGGCCGCCCGGGTCGCCGCCGCGCAGGGCGCCGAACTGGTCCGCTGCGGGGTGGCCGGCGCGGAGGCGGAGGTGACGGCCCGGGTGGTCCGGGGGCCCTGGGCCCCGACGGTCAGCTCCCGGGCGGGACCCGCCCCGCCGGCTCCCCTCCCGGCTGGGCGCCTCCCGCCCGGTCCCCCTCCGGCTCCTCTGCCTCCTCCGGCCCGGCCTCCTGGGGGGCCTCCCGCAGGAGCTCCGTGAGGAGGCGGACGGCGCCTCGTTTGTGGAGGGGGTCGTTGCCGTTGCCGCACTTGGGGGACTGGATGCAGGAGGGGCAGCCGGCCTCGCACTCGCAGGCGGCGATGGCCTCGCGGGTGGCGGTGAGCCAGGTCCGGGCGGTGTGGAAGGCGCGCTCGGCGAACCCGGCGCCGCCCGGGTGCCCGTCGTACACGAAGACGGTCGGCAGCAGGGTGTCCGGGTGGAGCGGGACGGAGACGCCGCCGATGTCCCAGCGGTCGCAGGTGGCGAAGAGCGGCAGCATGCCGATGGAGGCGTGCTCGGCGGCGTGCAGGGCGCCGCCGAGGATCTCCGGGGTGATCCGGGCGGCGTCGAGCTGGTCCTCGGTGACCGTCCACCACACGGCCCGGGTGCGCAGGGTGCGGGGCGGCAGGTCGAGCTTGGTCTCGCCCAGCACCTCGCCCGTGATCAGCCGGCGGCGCAGGAAGGAGACGACCTGGTTGGTGACCTCGACGGAGCCGTAGCAGAGGCGGCCCGAGCCCCAGGGGATCTCGGTGTCGGTCTCCAGGACGCGGATGGAGGTGGTGTCGCGGGCGACGGTCGAGTAGGGCGGGACGGCCTCCTCGACGAGGGCGACGGAGTCCTCCAGGTCCAGCTTCCGCACCAGGTAGGTGCGGCCCTGGTGGAGGTGGACGGCGCCCTGGTGGACGGCGGTGTGGGAGGCGGCCTCGTCGACCGTGCCGAGGAGGCGGCCGGTGCCCTCCTCGACGATCCGGACCGGGCTGCCGCCGCCGCCCCGGATGTCGGTGAGGTCGGCGGCCCGCTCGCGACGGGTCCAGTACCAGCCGCCGGTGCGCCGGCGCAGCAGCCCGGCCGCCTCCAGCTGGGGCATGAGGCCGGGCGCGGCGGGGCCAAAGAGGGCGAGGTCGGTCTCGGTGAGCGGGAGCTCGGAGGCGGCGGCGCAGAGATGGGGGGCGAGGACGTAGGGGTTGTCGGGGTCCAGGACGGTCGACTCGACCGGCTGGTCGAAGATCGCCTCGGGGTGGTGGACGAGGAAGGTGTCCAGCGGGTCGTCGCGGGCGATCAGGACGGCGAGGGCGCCCTCGCCGGAGCGGCCTGCCCGGCCGGCCTGCTGCCACAGCGAGGCCCGGGTGCCGGGGTAGCCGGCGATGAGGACGGCGTCGAGGCCGGAGACGTCGACGCCCAGCTCCAGGGCGGTGGTGGCGGCGAGGCCGAGGAGTTCGCCGGAGTGCAGGGCCCGCTCCAGGGCGCGCCGCTCCTCGGGCAGATAGCCGCCCCGGTAGGCGGCGACCCGCCGGGCGAGGGCCCGGTCGGTCTCGGCGAGCCGTTCCTGGGCGATCACCGAGATCAGCTCGGCGCCGCGCCGGGAGCGGACGAAGGCGACCGTGCGGACGCCCTGCCGGGTGAGGTCGGTGAGGAGGTCGGCGGTCTCGGCGGTGGCGGTGCGGCGGACCGGCGCGCCGCGCTCGCCGTGGAGTTCGGTGAGGGGCGGCTCCCACAGGGCGAAGACCAGTTCGCCGCGCGGGGAGGCGTCGTCGGAGACCTCGGTGACGGGCAGGCCGGTGAGGCGCCCGGCGGCACGGGCCGGGTCGGCGGAGGTGGCGGAGGCGAGGAGGAAGACCGGATCGGAGCCGTACCGGGCACAGACCCGGCGCAGCCGGCGCAGGACCTGGGCGACGTGGGAGCCGAAGACGCCCCGGTAGGTGTGGCACTCGTCGATGACGACGTAGCGCAGGGAGCGCAGGAAGGAGGACCACCTGGGGTGGGCGGGGAGGATGCCCCGGTGCAGCATGTCGGGGTTGGTGAGGACGTAGTTCGCGTACTGGCGGACCCACTCGCGCTCCTCGACCGGGGTGTCGCCGTCGTAGACGGCGGGCCGGATCCGGTTGCCGAGCGGGGCGGCGAGCTCCCGGACGGCGCGGCGCTGGTCGGCGGCGAGGGCCTTGGTGGGGGAGAGGTAGAGGGCGGTCGCGCCGCGCCCGTTCGCGGCCTCCGCGCCGTCGAGGAGGGTGGAGAGCACGGGGGCGAGGTAGGCGAGCGACTTGCCCGAGGCGGTTCCTGTGGCGATCACCACGGACTCGCCGTCGAGGGCGTGCTCGGCGGCCTCGGCCTGGTGGGCCCACGGGTGCTCGATCCCGGCCTCCTGGACGGCGGCGATCACCTCGGACCGGATGCGGTCCGGCCAGACGGCATGGCGGCCCGTCCGGGCGGGCATGTGCTCCATATGAGTGATGCGCGCGGCCCGGCTCTCGCCGGAGGTGAGCCGTTCGAGGACCCGGTGCGGGGAGGGGCGGCTGCCCGTGTCCCCGGCGGGTCGAGCGGTGTGGTGATTCTTGGCCATCGGCACCGAGTGTGTCACCGGCGTGACGGACAATGCTTCCAAGGCGTCGTGCATGGCTGTAGGTAAGTGATTGAATGCCATCGCGGCTGGCGATTCGTTCTCCGACTCCGCCCGGGAGATCCGAGGGGGCGAACGCCCGATAGCAAGGTGCTGGAGGATCCGTGGACCTGTCCCTGTCGACTCGCACTGTGCCCGGAGCTGGCGGCGACCGTACGGTCGTCGAGGTCGGTGGCGAGATTGAT